>NZ_RKMA01000002.1:0-1535683 GCF_003797085.1 Rhodococcus sp. WS3 | reverse complement strand
CGGCGGCATCGGCGCGGCCGCACTGTGCGGCGGCGGCGGGCAGGGCGACGCACTGATCGTCCGCGTACCCAAGGCCTGAGAGTCTAAATACACCTGAACACCTCAGTTCGCTCTACGACGCCTCGTGGTATTCCTCACACCACTACGGGGCGTCGTAGTTGTTCGGGCACAATGGGGTTCATGGCGAACGTCTTCGATCTCAGTACCACCGCAAAGCGGTTCCGTTTCATTGCCGTCCTCGAGGCCTTCACATGGCTCGGACTGTTGGTCGGAATGGCCTTCAAGTACATCCCCGAAGAGGGAATGGTGGCAGGCGTCAAGATCTTCGGTCCCTTCCACGGTGCTGTGTTCGTCATCTACATCCTGGTTGCGCTCTGGACTGCAAAGCAGTTGAAGTGGAACCTGGTCACCACGTTCTGGGCACTGTTTGCCAGCATCCCGCCGTTCGGCACGATTGTTTTCGAGGCGTGGGCCGCGCGCACAGGCAAGTTGGCGGAACTGTCCAAGGTGAACACAGCCGCTGCAGACCCCGCGCTCGCTTAAGTGAAGTAGGCCTCTTCGAAGGTTCCGGCAACTCGTGACAAACTGGGACTTGTGACTCGACCAGGATCCAGGCCCCCAGCGCGTTCGTCAGCAGTTGCAGCCGCTATGAGCGGCGCAGTCGACTTGTCCGCTCTCAAAGAGCGGGCCACGGCCCCACCTCCGCGTAATCCCAGCGGCGATGGGGCCGTTTCTGCTGCCAATGGTTTTGTCATCGAGGTGACGGAAGCGAACTTCGAGGCCGAAGTTCTGGTCAAGTCGAGCCAGGTGCCCGTGATCGTCAACCTCGGTGGGCGCGCGTACGAGCCGTCTGTCGTCTTCACCGAGGTGCTGGAGCGCTTGGCCGCGCAGGCAGGTGGTCAGTGGATTCTTGCGAACGTCGACGTCGATGTCAGCCCCCAGATCGCGCAGGCCTTCGGAATCCAGTCGGTGCCGACGGTTGTTGCCGTTGCCGCCGGTCAGCCGTTGGCAGATTTCCAGGGTGCACAGCCCGAAGAGCAGTTGACTCAGTGGTTTGCCGCCGTTCTGCAAGCTACCGCCGGAAAGCTCAGCGGTCCCGTTCCGACTGCTGAGCGCGACGAACCAGAAGTGGAAGATCCACGATTCGTTGCTGCCGAAACCGCCCTCGACGCCGGTGATCTCGACGGTGCCATTGCGGCATACCAGGTGATTCTCGACGCCGAGCCGACCAACGCCGAGGCCCTCAACGCTGTTCGCCAGGTCAAGTTCATGGCGCGTGCCCAGAACACCGAACCCGACGCCGTGGCGGCGGCCGACGCAGATCCGTCGAATGCCGAACTGCAGTTCGCGGCAGCGGACCTGGAGATGGCCGGCCAGCAACCGGAAGCAGCTTTTGCTCGCCTCATCGGCGTCGTGTCACGGAGTGCAGGAGACGACAAGGCCGCGGCGCGGACGCGTCTGCTCGAACTCTTCGAATTGTTCGATCCCGCCGAGCCCATGGTGATGGCCGCCCGCCGCAAACTGGCGGCAGCGCTCTACTAGGTCTCTCGAGACAGCCGCTACTCCGTATAGCGGCTGTCGCAGGACACCTGCCCACCCAACACACCGGTACGGAAGGCGTCGACCCGGGCGAAGCCGCTCGGGACGGTGTCGCCGTTGACGTCACTGGCAGCCAACCCGTCCGTCAACAAGCCGGAGACGGCCTCGTCGAGGTCGCCGGGCGACAGGGTGACCTGTGCTCCGGACTCGGCTGCATTGGAGGGGCTCAGTGCGGCTGTGATCACTCCGGCCAAGCACGCCGCCCGCAGCGCGGTCTGTGGTGTGTCGAGTGCCTGACCACGTTGCTGCTGCATCGCGAGGGTGTACCGCGACGCGAGCAGTACGTATGCGTTGTAGTCGCCGGTGATGTCGGTCTGCATCAATTCGCGTCGACCGACCCGTCCCGGTGTTCCGCGTTCCGCCAACTCGTCGACATTGATGCCGATGGTGTTGGTCGAGGGGCAGAACGAGACCGGTTCGGTAGCGACGGCGTCGGCGCATCCGGTGTCCGCGCCGGTGAATGTGACTGTCGGCGGATTCTCCAATTCGAAGACCGACTGGAATGTCGTGAGGAACTCCTGCAGCGTTTCCTCGGTGACGGGAAGTTCTCCTGAATCGCCTTCGGAGTCGAATTGCTGGGGCAGTTCAGCCCGCCGGGATTCGATTTCTTCCTGGTCGATACGCGTGCAGGCGGACGCGCCGTCGGTGAACCCGATCTGTGTTGCGGTGACGCGTTCGAACGCGGAACCGTGGTGTGAGTCGGGATCGTTGGGATCGTCGTCACGGATAGCGACCGCAGAGGCGAGCACCTTGTTCAGGCCGTCGGATGTGTTCATGGTGAAGTGTGCTGCCTTGTCCTCGGCAACGTGCCGCAGGAACGCGCCACCGAAGCAGTCGGCCTGCTGTTCACGCACCAGGGCCGATTCGGACCCACCTTTGACGATTCCGGCTTTGCGCTGGACGGCATGGCCGTACTCGTGCGCGAAGATGAACGCGACGGCGACGTCCCCGAACTTTTCCTGCACCTCGGGAAGGAGAAGTTCGCGATCCCACCCGATGGTGTGGTCGAGGCTGCAGTAGCCGGCGTTGATGAGGTCTTCTGTGGTCTCCTCGCAGAAGTCCGGGCCGTTCGATTCGGTGGGATCCCACGAGATCAGCGTGTCGACGGGTTGGAACGGTTCGTTGAACAGTGTCGGATACTGCGTGTTCCAAAAGGTTTCGATGTCGGTGATCGCGTTGGCGGCGAGTGCGTCGATGGAACCGCCGTCGGTGCCGACGATGTCGCGTTCGGCGTCGGGCGCACCGGGTCGCAGGCCACTAGGACCGGACGACGCGTCGAGGCCGGCAACGCGGAAGGGGTCGTGGTAGATCGAGACGGCCTGGCCACTGGAGGTCTGCGAACAGCCGGACAACACGGCAGCAGTTGCCAACAACGACGAAGTGACTAGTGCTGCTCGCCGGCCCACCATCAACGCTCCAGACTGATCCATATCGCACCGTTGGCGGGAAGTGCGACCTGAGCTGACGCCGGCCGACCGTGCCACGACTGCGACGTCGCTGTGACCGCACCGAGGTTGCCCACCCCCGAGCCGCCGTACGCCTGCGCATCGGTGTTGAGGATTTCGACCCATCGGCCGGGCTCCGGTAGCCCGACGCGGTAGCTCGAGTGTTCGCTGCCCGAGAAGTTGAAGAGGCAGGCGACAATCGAGCCGTCAGTACCGTAACGCAGAAAACTCAGGACGTTGTTCTCGGTGTCGTTGGCGTCGATCCACGAATACCCGCCAGGCGAGGTGTCCAGGGTCCACATTGCCGGATGCCGGCGGTATGCAGAGTTGAGATCGCTGACCAGCTGCATCGCGCCGCGGTGGAGATTGCCGGTGTTCGGGTCGTCGAGTTGCCACCAGTCGAGGCCTCGTTCTTCGGACCACTCGGCCGTCTGGCCGAACTCCTGGCCCATGAACAGAAGCTGCTTACCCGGGTGCGCCCACATGTAGGCGAGGAGAGCGCGAAGGCCCGCGGCTTTCGCGAAATCGTTGCCGGGCATACGTGTCCACAAGGTTCCCTTGCCGTGGACGACCTCGTCGTGGCTGATGGGCAGTAGGTAGTTCTCGCTCCACGCGTACATCAGCGAGAAGGTGATCTCGTGATGGTGGTACGTGCGGTGGACGGGGTCGCGGCCCAGGAATCCCAGGGTGTCGTGCATCCACCCCATGTTCCATTTCATGTTGAATCCGAGGCCGCCCACATTGGTCGCGCGGGTGACTCCAGGCCACGCGGTTGATTCCTCGGCAATGGTGACAACGCCGCGGTGTTTCTTGTGGACGGTGGCATTCATCTCCTGAAGGAACGCAACTGCTTCCAGGTTCTCGCGGCCGCCGTGAATGTTGGGGGTCCAGCCACCTTCCGGGCGGGAGTAATCCAGGTAGAGCATCGATGCGACAGCATCGACGCGTAGGCCGTCGATGTGGAATTCGTCGAGCCAGAACAGCGCGTTGGCGACGAGGAAGTTGCGGACCTCGCGTCGACCGAAGTCGAATACGTATGTACCCCAGTCCAACTGCTCGCCGCGCTGCGGATCGGCATGTTCGTAGAGCGGTGTGCCGTCGAAGCGGGCCAGTGCCCACTCGTCCTTGGGGAAGTGAGCGGGAACCCAGTCGACGAGGACACCGATGCCGGCGGCATGGAGGTGATCGACAAACCAGCGGAAATCGTCGGGTGTCCCGAATCGTGCCGTCGGAGCGTAGTACGACGTGACCTGATATCCCCAGGATCCGCCGAACGGGTGCTCGGCGACTGGGAGCAATTCGACGTGTGTGAACCCGGTTTCGGTGACGTACTGCGCGAGTTGCTCGGCCATCTGCCGGTAGTCGAGGCCAGGGCGCCAGGATCCGAGATGCACTTCGTACACACTCATCGGTGACTGCGCTGGGTCGACGTGCGCGCGGGCCTCGAGCCAGTCGGCGTCGTGCCAGATGTGGGAACTGGTACTCACGCGTGACGCCGTCGCCGGCGGTACCTCGGTGGCGAAGGCCATCGGGTCGGCCTTGTCCGCTACCGAACCGTCTCGCCCGTGGACGCGGAACTTGTACAGTTCACCTGCTGTGATTCCGGGCAGGAACAGTTCCCAGACTCCTGTCGAACCGAGGACGCGCATGGGCGCGAATTGCCCACCCCAGCCGTCGAAGTCGCCGATGACGGTGACTCCCCGGGCGGCGGGCGCCCACACCGCAAACGAGGTTCCCTCGACTACTCCGTCCGGCGTTTCGTAGCTGCGCGGGTGGGCGCCGAGAATATCCCACAGGCGTTCGTGCCGACCCTCACCGAAGAGATGGAGATCAAGTTCGCCGAGTGTGGGGAGGAATCGGTACGGATCGGCGACGACGACGGTATGCCCACCCGGGTAGGTGACCGAGTACCGGTAGTCCATGAGTTCCGGGTAGGGGACCAGTGCGGCGAAGACCCCACCCGAAATGTGGTGGAGGGGAAAGGCCTTTCCGCCGATGACGGCGTCGACCGACTCGGCGTGTGGCCGAAGGGTACGCAGCACTGTTCCGTCGGGGTGTGCGTGCGCGCCGAGGACGCTGTGCGGATCGTGGTGTTCGCCGCGGGCAAGCAATTCCAGATCGTGGGGTGCCGGAGCAACCCCGGCAGGCAGTTCGGCGACCATCATTTACCTCCGCGGTATGCCAGGGAAGTTCTGGCGGGGTAGGGAACTGGCGGTAGCGCAAGAATGTGGGCGACGGACCGCCATGGCTCTAGGCGAACGAAATTTGCTTGGCCCCACTGATATTGCTCGCCGCTCACTTCGTCGAGCACGCTCATGTGGTCGTGCCATTCGCGCCCGAGTGCCGGCATGTCCAGCCAGATCGTTCCCTCTTCCGCGGCAAACGGATTGAGGTTGATGACGGTGAGTACGGCGTCGCCGGTGATCGGATCGAACTTCGAGTAGGCGATGATCGCGTCATTGTCGATGTGGTGGAAATGCAGGTTGCGGAGTTGTTGCAGAGCGGGGTGCGCGCGGCGGATGCGGTTCAGCGTGGTGATCCAGGGTTCGAGGGATTCGCCGCGCGCAGCGGCTTCCGCGAACCGGCGCGGACGTAGTTCGTACTTCTCCGAGTCCAGATACTCTTCGCTACCGGGACGCACCGCCTGGTGCTCGTAGAGTTCGTACCCCGAGTAGACGCCCCACGTCGGTGCGAGTGTTGCGGCGAGAGCTGCCCGCAGCGCGAACATTCCGGGTCCGCCGTGCTGTAGCGACTCGTGCAGGATGTCCGGGGTGTTCACGAAGAGATTGGGGCGCGCCTCGTCGGCTTTGGCTGCGAGTTCGTTGCCGAATTCCGTCAGTTCCCACTTTGCGACGCGCCACGTGAAGTACGTGTACGACTGTGTGAAGCCGCGTCGGGCCAGGCCGTACATGCGGGCAGGCCGGGTGAACGCCTCGGCCAGGAAGAGAACGTCCGGATCGGATTTCTTGACTTCGGAGATCAGCTTTTCCCAGAAGTTGGGCGGCTTGGTGTGGGGGTTGTCGACGCGAAAGATCTTGACCCCCGCGTTGATCCAGTGGCGAACGACGCGCAGGATTTCCTTGTCCAACCCGTCCGGGTCGATGTCGAAGTTGATCGGATAGATGTCCTGGTACTTCTTCGGCGGGTTCTCCGCGTAGGCGATGGTGCCGTCGGGCAGAACAGTGAACCACTCGGGATGCTTTGCTGCCCAAGGATGATCGGGTGCACATTGCAGTGCGAGGTCGAGTGCCACTTCGAGGTCGAGTTTGCGTGCCCGCGACACGAACGCCTTGAAATCCTTGAGCGTTCCGAGTTCCGGATGGACTGCGTCGTGCCCACCTTCGGCGGAGCCGATGGCCCATGGCGATCCGACATCCCCGGGTTCGGGAGTGAGCGTGTTGTTGCGGCCCTTGCGATTGATCTCACCGATCGGGTGAATCGGCGGCAGGTAGACAACATCGAAACCCATTGCGGCAATGCGTGGTAGATCCTCGGACGCGGTCTTGAACGTGCCGTGCTTCGGCACCCCGTTCTCGTCCCAGCCACCGGTGGAGCGGGGGAAGAACTCGTACCACGAACCGAACAGTGCTCGGTTGCGGTCGACCAGCACGTTGTGCGGTTCGCCCTTGGTGACCAACTCGCGCAGGGGATGCGCGCGGAGCAACTCGGCGACGTCCGACGCAAATGCCGGGGCGACCCGGGCTGTCACCGGCGCGGTGCTGCGCAGCGACGCCGTCACCGCCTCCAACTTCGAGCGGTTGGCGCGGGGCTGTTCCTGGGCGGCGCGCTCGAAGAGTCGCGCGCCGATCTCGAGGTCGTTGGCTAGCTCTGCCGGGCCTTGCCCGACGGACAGTTTGGCTTCGACGGCGTGCTTCCAGGTTGCGACGGGATCACTCCACGCTTCGATCCGGAACGTCCAGAGTCCCTCGGTGGACGGAACGAATACAGCGTCGACGGTGTCCGGTTCGCTGCCCGGGTCCATCTGGATGCGTATCGGTTTGGTTCCGCGGGGTCCGCGCACGGTGAGGGTGGCTGCAACTGCGTCGTGGCCCTCTCGCCATACCGTGGCGTGTACGGGAAACACTTCACCCACTACGGCCTTGGCTGGATAGTTACCCGAGATCGCGGGTACCACGTCGTCGATACCGAGGCGTCCTGTCACGGGAAGCTCCATTTCTGATGGTGGAGTGTTACTGGTGTGGCCGAGTTCAACCGTAGTGGGTACAGCGCCTTGTCGTCGCTCCAGCGGACACGGTGGTTCAACTCGACTAGGGTTCGCGGGGTGAAAGCCTTGCGTCGGTTCACTGTCCGAGCCCACCTTCCGGAGCGCCTTGCAGCGCTCGGCCCCTTGTCCACCAACTTGCGTTGGTCCTGGCATCCCGAGACTCAGGATCTGTTCTCGCGCCTGGACCCTGAACTCTGGCAAGCAGTTCAGTTCGATCCGGTTCGAATGCTCGGAGAGGTCGATCCCGCCCGACTCGACGAGCTCAGCAGCGACGACGACTTCCTCGCTGACCTCGACACCGCAGCCGCCGATCTCGACAGCTACCTGAGCACTCCGCGCTGGTACCAGTCGCAGCAGGCAAAGGGGGTGTCGCTGGCTGGGGGAATTGCGTACTTCTCCATGGAATTCGGCGTCAGCGAAGTCCTGCCGAACTACTCGGGTGGCCTGGGAATTCTGGCCGGCGATCATCTCAAGGCCGCATCGGATCTGGGACTTCCGCTGATCGGTGTCGGACTGCTCTATCGATCCGGCTACTTCCGCCAGTCCCTGACAGCCGACGGGTGGCAGGCCGAGCACTACCCACCCCACGATCCGCAGGGGTTGCCCCTGCGTTTGCTGACGGATGCCGGCCCGTCGTCCGACGACGGATCGCCGGTAGTGATCCACGTTGCGATGCCCGGTGGGCGAGTTCTCCGGTCGCGGGTGTGGATCGCGCAGGTCGGCCGGGTGCCCCTGCTTCTCCTCGATTCGGACATCGCTGAGAACGATCCCGATCTCCGGGGCGTGACCGACCGTCTGTACGGCGGCGATCAGGATCACCGCATCAAGCAGGAAATCCTTGCGGGTATCGGTGGCGTACGTGCAGTTCGGGCGTACACCGCGGCATACGGATTGCCCGATCCCGAGGTGTTCCACATGAACGAGGGCCACGCCGGTTTCCTCGGTATCGAACGAATTCGTGAACTTGTCACCACCAGCGGGCTGGATTTCGATTCGGCGTTGGCGGCTGTACGCGCCGGTACCGTTTTCACGACCCACACTCCGGTGCCCGCCGGAATCGACCGCTTCCCGGCAGATCTGGTTCGCCACTACTTCGGCGGTTCCAACGGCGAGAACGAATCGACGCTTCTTCCCGGCCTGACGGTCGATCGCATCGTCGGGATGGGCCGCGAATCGGATCCGTCGATCTTCAACATGGCGCACATGGGCCTTCGACTCGGCCAGCGTGCCAACGGTGTGTCGAAGCTGCACGGCATCGTCAGTCGCGACATGTTCAACGGTCTCTGGCCGGGATTCGATGCTGACGAGGTTCCGATCGGCTCGGTGACCAACGGTGTCCATGCGCCCACCTGGGCGGCGCCGGAATGGATGAACGTCGCCCGCCGGATCGTCGGACAGGAGCAGCTCGAGGAATCGCGCGGCTGGGAGCGCTTGCACGAGCTGTCCGCCACCGAACTCTGGGAAACGCGCAACGACTTGCGCGGCAAACTCGTCAACGAAGTGCGTCGACGTGTGAAGGCGTCGTGGCTCGAGCGCGGCGCCACCGAAGCCGAACTGGGTTGGACCAGTGGAGTTTTCGACCCGAATGTGTTGACTGTCGGGTTTGCCAGGCGCGTGCCGACGTACAAGCGACTCACCCTGATGCTGCGCGACCCCGATCGACTGCGCGCGATGCTCCTCGACGAAAAGCGGCCAGTGCAGTTGGTGGTGGCCGGAAAGTCGCATCCCGCCGACGACGGTGGCAAGGCGCTCATTCAGCAGGTGGTGCGGTTCGCCGACGAGGCGGATGTCCGTCATCGCATCGTCTTCCTGCCGGATTACGACATGTCGATGGCCCGCTACCTGTACTGGGGTTGCGATGTGTGGCTGAACAATCCGCTGCGCCCGCTCGAGGCGTGTGGAACTTCCGGTATGAAGTCTGCACTGAACGGTGGACTCAACCTCTCCATCCGTGACGGATGGTGGGACGAGATGTACGACGGTGAGAACGGCTGGGCAATCCCGACCGCCGACGGCGTCCTCGACGACGTTCGCCGTGACGATCTCGAAGCGAGCGCGCTCTACGAATTGCTCGAACACGCGGTGCTGCCCACGTTCTACGACCGTGACGCTGCCGACCTGCCGACGCGGTGGGTCGAGAAGGTTCGCCACACACTCGAGAATCTGGGCCCGAAGGTGTTGGCGTCACGCATGGTTCGTGACTACGCAGTGCAGTACTACGCGCCGTCGGCAGAATCTGCTCGGGCTGTGGTGGCGGACAACTACGCCGGAGCGCGTGAGGTTGCCGAGTTCCGTCGGCGGATCGAATCGCAGTGGCCGTCCGTGAGCGTTGTGCAGGTTGACGGTTCCGGGTTGCCGGATACCCCGGAAATCGGTGCGACCCTCTCGCTGAAGGCGCAGGTTCGTCTCGGTGATTTGTCGGTGACAGACGTCGAGGTGCAGGCCGTCATCGGACGCGTCACTCCGGGTGAGGAACTGACCGATGTGGTCACCTTCCCGATGACACATTTCGGTTCGGAGGACGGCATCGAGATCTTCGAAGCCGAAGTAGCGCTTCCGGTTTCGGGATCGGTCGGCTACACGGTTCGGGTTCTTCCGCATCACCGTCTGCTGGTGAACGCATCAGAGCTGGGATTGGTCACGACCCCGGCTGTGTAAACCCACTTTCTGCCCCGGACCTTGTCGACAAGGTCCGGGGCAGAAGTGCGTCAGGGCCGCGAATCGCGGATCCGGGTCAGCGCTTTGCGGACGACCTCGGGCTTGGTCGTCTCCCAGAACGGTGGCAATGACGCCCGCAGGTATCCGGCATACCGGGCCGTTGCAAGACGCGGATCCAGTACGGCCACAACACCTTTGTCGTCGACGCTACGCAACAGTCTGCCCACTCCCTGGGCGAGGAGCAGCGCTGCATGGTTGGCCGAGACGCTGAGGAAGCCGTTTCCGCCGTGTGCCTCGATGGCCTGTTGACGAGCCATCAGCAGCGGATCGTCCGGCCGCGGAAATGGAATGCGGTCCAAGATCACCAGGGACAGCGACGGGCCGGGAACGTCGACGCCTTGCCATAGGGACAGTGTCCCGAACAGTGATGTGGGTTCATCTTTGGCGAAGGCCTTGACGAGGGTGCCGGTGGCGTCGTCGCCCTGGCACAGGATCGGTGTGTCGAGGCGATCACGCATGGCTTCGGATGCGGCTTTGGCGGCGCGCATCGACGAGAACAGTCCGAGGGTGCGCCCACCCGCAGCCTCGACGAGTTCGGCGATTTCGTCGAGGTAGACCGGGGACAAGCCGTCCCGGCCGGGTGTGGGCAGGTGGCGGGCAATGTAGATGATTCCGGCTTTCGCATGGTCGAACGGCGATCCGACGTCGACCGAGTTCCAACGAAATGCGTTGGCATCGGAAGGAGCTTCGCTTCCGATCGCAGTTCCGGAATCGGGGCGAACCGACGACTGCGCGGGTAGTCCCCAGTTGATCGCAAGACCGTCGAAGGAACCTCCGACGGTGAGTGTTGCGGACGTCAACACCACAGTGGATTCCGCGAACAGGCGTGAGCGCAGCAAACCGCCGACGGACAGTGGGGCCATCCGGACGGAGCGGCGGACCGATCCGCGGAACTCGTCGGACGAGAGCCAGACCACATCTTTGCGCTGGGCGGGATCTGGTTCGTCGAAAGCAGTGAGGACTCGTACGGCGCTGTCGTGAATGTCTTCCACCGAGGAGAGTGCCGCATTGCGGGCGGCCGCGGCTTCGGGATCGGCTGCCATCATGCCGGGCTTGGCCGGGCCGATGGCTGTGCGCAGGGCCCACGCGGCATCGCGGATGGCTGCGAGCGCGGGAGCAGCGCCGTCGGGAAGCCCGTCCCAGCGTCCGGGGCGAAGTTCTTCGAGGAGTCCGGCCCAGCCTTCGCCGGCGGCCTCGAGACGATCGGCGTCCTGTTCTTCGACGATCTTGCCGCAGCGACGAGCGGCTGCGCTGATGGCGGCCGCGGTGAGCTCGTCCGTCGCGACCCCGGTCACGCGGTCGACCAATTCGTGGGCTTCGTCGATGACAACGACGTCGTGCTCGGGCAGAATCTGGATGCCTGTAATGGCGTCGATCGCGAGTAGGGCGTGGTTGGTCACGACGACGTCCGCTTTCGACGCCTCGACGCGGGCGCGTTCGGCAAAGCAGTCCTCGCCGACCGGGCACTGGTTCTTTCCGATGCACTCGCGGGACGTCACGCTGACCTGCCGCCACGCCTGATCGGACACGCCTGGCACCAGTTCGTCGCGGTCGCCCGTGTCGGTGTCCGAGGACCACTCGGTCAAGCGCACCACTTCACGGCCCAGCCGGGAGACTGTGAACGGATCGAACAGTTCGTCCTCCGGTGGCTGCTCGGAGGCGCCGGTGTGGATCTTGTTCATGCACAGGTAGTTGTTGCGGCCCTTGAGGATTGCGAATTCCGCGCGACGCCCGAGAGGCTTCTTCAGTGCATCGGCCAGGCGGGGGAGATCACGATCGACCAGCTGCCGCTGCAGGGCGATGGTGGCCGTCGACACGACGACGGTGCGACCGGACTCGACGGCATGACGCAGGCTCGGCACCAGATAGGCCAGCGACTTACCCGTACCGGTGCCGGCCTGGACGGCAAGATGCTCACCGGTATCGATCGAATGCGCTACCGCCGACGCCATCGTGAGCTGGCTGGTCCGCTCGGCACCGCCCAGCGCCTGCACCGCCGTGCGAAGCAGTTCGGGGACATTCGGAAGTTCATCGGCCACTGAAGCAGGTTAGTGGATACCTACGTCAGAAATATCGACGCCACTCGAAGGCGCATGTTCGTCACGGCCGCTGAGCTGCACTCCGTGCTCGCGCATCTGCGTCAAAGCCGCTTCGATCGTGGCGGTTGCCACACCTGCAGTGAGTGGCAGGAGGACTGTGGTGGCAAAGCCGGCGCGGACCGCGTCGAGTGCCGTGGCCCTCACGCAGTGATCGGTGGCAATGCCGATGACGTCGACGTCGGTGATGTCGTGTGCCCGCAACCACTCCTCGAGGGTCGTGCCGTCCTCGGAAAACCCTTCGAACCCGGAGTACGCGGCGCTGTACGCACCCTTGGAGAACACGGCAGATCCGGCGATCGATGCATCGAAAGCCGGGTGGAAGTCGGCGCCTGAAGTTCCGACCACACAGTGCACCGGCCACGTGTCGACGTAATCGGGGTTTTCCGAGAAGTGAGCACCGGGATCGATGTGGAAATCGCGGGTCGCTGCGACGGCGTCGTACTCGTGAGAGTCGACGAAGGTGTTGATCGCCGCAGCTACGGCAGCGCCGCCGTCGACGGCTAGGGCGCCGCCCTCACAGAAGTCGTTCTGGACGTCCACCACGATCAATGCACGTGCAGTCATCAGTGACCTCCACCGACAAATCGGACCGGTACCGCGGAATCTCCGCGTGAGAGCTTGAGGCCCTCCCACGGGAGGCTGAGCAGCCCGGCTTTCACGACTGCTCGGCTCTCTTCCAATGTGGGGACGCCGTCGACGGTCTTGCCGCCGCGTACCAACGGAATCATCAGCTCGGTCGCGCCGTCCGCGGCGGCGATCGGCGAGGGCGCGTCGGCGGGATAGATCACTTCCTCGACCAGTGTTCCGGTCTGGCGAGCGATGCGCAGTGCTTTCTTCGCTCCGCCGCGCGACGCTTTGTTGGTACTGCGCTTCTCGACGGGAATTCCGTCCACCTCGACAAGTTTGTAGACCATGCCGGCCGTCGGAGCGCCGGAGCCGATGACGAGGGACGTGCCGACGCCGTAGGTGTCGACGGGTTCGGCGCGCAGCGCTGCGATGGCATATTCGTCGAGGTCGCCGGAGACCACGATGCGGGTCTTGGTGGCGCCGAGGTCGTCGAGTTGTCGACGCACCTGGCGGGTGACCACCCCGAGCTCTCCGGAGTCGATACGCACCCCGCCAAGCTCGGTTCCGGCTACGGCGATAGCGGTTTTCACGCCTTCGGTGATGTCGTAGGTGTCGACCAGCAATGTGGTCGAGACACCGAGTACGTCGACCTGCGCGCGGAAGGCCGCGGCCTCGTCGGTTCCGTTGTCGGTGGTGTGCAGGAGGGTGAAGGCGTGGGCGCTGGTACCCGCGCCGGGAACGTCGTGGCGGCGGACAGCTTCGAGATTGGACGTGGCGTCGAATCCGGCGAGGTACGCGGCGCGGGACGACGCGACTGCGGCTTGCTCATGGGTCCGGCGTGAGCCCATTTCGATGAGCCTTCGACCGTCTGCGGCACTGACCATGCGGGCCGCAGCCGACGCAATCGCGCTGTCGTGGTTGAGGATCGAGAGGGCCAGTGTCTCGAGCAACACGCATTCGGCAAACGATCCGCGGACGGAGAGGATCGGCGAGCCGGGAAAGTAGAAGTCGCCTTCGCGGTAACCGTCGATGTCGCCGGAGAACCGGTAATTGCGCAGCCACTCGACGGTGGTGTCGTCCAGGAACTTCGAGACGATCGCCAGTTCGGGTTCCCCGAAACGGAAGTGCTCGAGAGCGTCGAGCAATCGCTCCGTGCCGGCGACGATTCCGTAACGCCTCCCCTCGGGAAGTCTGCGCGCGAATACTTCGAAACTGCAGGTACGGAAAGCAGATCCGTCGGCAAGCGCGGCAGAGAGCATGGTGAGCTCGTACTGGTCGGTGAGCAGAGCGGTACTCGCGGCGGCGTCACGGGTGTCGGAGATTTGCGTAGGCACGCACATAACTCTAGGCGGGAGACCACGAGGGTGGGTGTTGTCACCTCGGATCGCGCCGTACCCTGGAGACATGGTTTTCGGCTCTGCGACTGTTTCCACAACTGCCTCTGCGCCGCGCGCGGTCCCGGAGCAGTCGGAGGCTGTTGCAATCATCGAAGCTGTTGACAGGCCTTGGGTGACGATCGTCTGGGACGATCCGGTCAATCTGATGCACTACGTGACCTACGTGTTCCAGAAACTGTTCGGGTACAGCAAGGCCAAGGCCACCGATTTGATGATGAAGGTGCATTCGGAGGGCAAGGCCGTCGTGTCCAGTGGTTCGCGCGACAAGATGGAAGCCGATGTTCGGCGTCTGCACGCGGCGGGACTGTGGGCCACGATGCAGCGCGACGACACCTAGGGCTCGCTCACCTTCGACAAGTTCGATCCGATCACAAGAGGGGAGTCCGACGCGTGCGGACGTGGATCAAGAAGAACTCGCTTTCCGGAGTGAAGTTCAAATCCGAGATGGACGCTCATGAGGTGACCGTCCTGAGTTCGCTCGTAGAGTCGGTGATCGGACTGCTGGAAGATCGTGAGTCCGGCGCACCGCAGGACGAGTTGGCGGCGCTCACCGGTCTTCGAACCGGTAATTCGGAATCGCCCGACAATCCGGTTCTGGCGCGGTTGCTCCCAGATTTTCAGCGAACCGACCCCAGTAAAGCGTCCCCGGATTCCGATGATCTCGACGACGCCGGCGCCAATGTCAACGGAGCGCTGCGGAGTTTGCACGAACCCGAGATCATCGACGCGAAGAAGGCTGCCGGCAGGGTTTTGCTGGCCTCGCTTCCCGCGGACGGCGGCAAGATCCTCCTGACCCAGGAGCAGGCCGACGCGTGGCTGTCCGCGCTCAACGACGTTCGTCTGGCTCTCGGCACCAATCTCGGTATCGACGCAGACACTCCGGAAAGTTTGGATCCGGATGATCCGCGAGCACCGCATCTTGATGTCTATCACTGGTTGACGTGGATGCAGGATTCGCTCGTTCAGGCGCTCATGCCGTGATCACCACGGCGCCCGGCCCCACGGATTCGTTGACCGACATCGCCGGTTTGACTGTCGGTCATCATCATCGGCTCGACGACGACGCTGCTCTGGGGGCGGGGGCCGCGACGGGATGCACCGTTGTGCTGGCCCCGGCGGGAGTGGTTGCGGGAGTTGATGTTCGGGGCGGCGGGCCGGGTACTCGCGAAACCGATCTCCTCGACCCGAGCCATTCGGTTCAGCAGGTCAATGCCGTGCTCCTGACCGGTGGAAGTGCGTACGGCCTCGCTGCCGCCGACGGTGTCATGCGCTGGCTCGAGGAACACGGCCACGGAATCGCGATGGGCCTGCCTGGCCAGGTGGTGCCGATCGTGCCGGGCGCCGTCATCTTCGATCTTCCGGTCGGGGACTGGAAGATTCGACCTGACGCCGATTTCGGATATCTGGCAGCAGAATCCGCGTCGCGTGAATGTGCGACCGGAACAGTGGGCGCCGGTGTCGGTGCCCGCGCCGGTGGGATCAAAGGCGGCGTCGGAACTGCCAGCGTCGTGATCACAGACGGACCGGCCAAGGGGACAACTGTGTCGGCCCTGATCGTGGCAAACCCGGTCGGCTCGGTCTTCGATCCGCGTACCGGTCTGCCGTGGGGCGTCGGGTCCGAGGGGGAGGCGTCCTTCGGGATCGGCATGCCGATCCCGTGCGAGCTCGACGCAGCCAACGCAATCGGCGCCAAAGGGACAGTGCTCAACACCACCATCGGCGTCGTCGCTACCGACGCGGCCCTGACCAAAGCCGGGTGCCGACGCGTTGCAGTTGCCGGTCACGACGGTTTGGCCCGGGCAATCCGTCCGGCCCATTCGCCGTTGGACGGCGACACGATCTTTGCGCTCGCTACCGGAACGCACACGCCGGAATCGGCGATCGACGTACCTGCAGCGTTCCCGGCGGATCTGCCGATCCTCGACGCTGTCTGTGCGGCTGCCGCCCAGGTCGTGGAACGCGCGATCGTCAAGGCGATTCTCGACGCGACATCGGTGGCGGGGATCCCGAGTTACCGAGACCTGTTCCCGTCGGCTTTCGTCTAGCCCGGCGAGCGCCGGTAACCTCGAAGTAGACACATCTACTGTGAGGACGCACGCGATGACGATGGATTTCAACAGTCCTGATTTCGGTTCACGGGCACCGGTTCCCGCGCCGAAACCGCCGTCGGTGTGGAAGCAGTCCGCGGTGCTGGTCGGCGGATTTGTACTAGCGCTGTACGTCATCGAGATCATCGACGTCATTTCCGGTCAGAACGTCCAGAACGCCGGAGTCTCACCGCGAACGCTCGACGGTTTGTGGGGAATCCTGTTTGCGCCCGTGTTGCACGACGACTGGGCACACTTGATCGCGAACACCATCCCCGTACTGATACTCGGCTATCTCGTTCTGGTGTCTGGCATATCGAGAGGGTTGGCTGCGACCGGAATCATCTGGGTGATCGGCGGGGTCGGAACGTGGCTCGTTGCCGGAGCGAATACCAATCACGTCGGGGCGTCGGTGCTGATCTTCGGGTGGGTGACCTACCTGTTGACGCGTGGATTCTTCACCCGGAGTTTCGGCCAGATTCTGATCGGCGTTGTTGTCTTCGTGATCTACGGCGGAGTCCTGTGGGGCGTGGTGCCCAGCACGCCGGGTGTCTCGTGGCAGGGGCATTTGTTCGGTGCGGTCGGCGGCGTCGTAGCGGCGTGGGCACTCTCCTCCGGCGATCGAGCGAACCGCGCCGGCGCTACAACACCAGCCCGACCAGCAACTTTCTGATCGGACGTGGGTCACACCCCACCGGCGGTGTGACTTCGACTCGCCAAAACGACCGGGAGCTTTTTTGTTAATGGGTCGACGTGGCAGCATGACCTTATGCGCATGACCGTCCTGGGGTGTTCCGGCAGCGTCTCGGGGCCGGATTCACCGGCTTCGGGTTACCTGCTCACAGCGCCGGGTACCCCGCCGCTCGTCATAGATTTCGGTCCCGGAGTGCTCGGGGCTCTGCAGCGGTACGCGGACCCAGGGGACGCGACGATTCTGCTCTCGCATCTGCACGCCGATCACTGCCTCGACATGCCGAGCCTGCTCGTGTGGCGTCGCTATCATCCGAACCGCCCCGAGGGGCGAGCGTTGGTGTACGGCCCGACAGACACGGCGTGCAGGATCGGAACGTCGTCCGCCGAGTGCGCGGGGGAGATGGACGATATTTCCGACACCATCGATCTGAAGTTGTGGGCGGAGAACGAACCCGTCACCTTCGGTGAACTGACCGTCGTGGCAAGCCGCATGAATCATCCGCCCGAGGCGTACGGATTCCGGATCACGGACGCCGACGGACGGATTCTCGTGTACACCGGCGATACCGGAATGTGTGACAACGTCGTCGAGCTTGCTCGTGGAGCCGACATCCTCCTTTCCGAGGCGTCGTGGACGGACAGTCCTGATCGGCCGGAAGGTATTCACTTGTCCGGCAAGGAAGCCGGCCGGATCGCGACGTTGGCCGGAGTGAAGGAACTACTCCTCACCCACATCCCGCCGTGGACGTCCAGGGAGGACGTCATCGCCGAAGCGAAATCCGAGTTCGCAGGGCCGGTTCACGCTGTGTCCGCGGGAAGCGTCTACGACATCTGACGTGTTGCCTGGGGTGGGACGCTAGGCTCACGAAGGTGACTACACGAGAAGACGGCAGGGCGGACGACGAACTTCGCCCGATCAAGATCACCCGCGGGTTCACCAGCCATCCGGCCGGCTCGGTTCTGGTCGAGTTCGGAAACACCCGAGTGATGTGCACGGCCAGCGTCGAAGAGGGTGTTCCGCGGTGGCGCAAGGGTTCCGGGCTCGGTTGGCTCACCGCCGAATATGCGATGCTGCCCGCAGCTACGCATACCCGCAGTGGACGTGAATCCGTCAAGGGCAAGGTCGGTGGCCGCACCCAGGAGATCAGCCGGCTCATCGGTCGATCCCTTCGGGCCTGCATCGACCTCGCGGCCATCGGCGAGAACACCATTGCTCTGGACTGCGATGTCCTGCAGGCAGATGGTGGCACCCGTACCGCCGCCGTGACGGGGGCGTACGTAGCTCTCGTCGACGCGGTGACGTATCTTCGCGCTGCCAATCTGCTGAGCGACCCTCAGCCCATCTCGTGTGGCATCGCGGCCGTCAGCGTCGGCGTCGTCGACGGACGAGTGCGCCTCGATCTGCCGTACGAAGAGGATTCGCGTGCCGAGGTCGACATGAACGTCGTCGCCACCGATACCGGCACCTTGGTGGAAATCCAGGGCACCGGCGAAGGTGCCACGTTCCCGCGCTCGACCCTGGACAAGCTTCTCGACTCCGCGCTGGCGGGCTGTGAGCAGCTGTTCGAGATCCAGCGTCAGGCATTGGCGGAGCCGTATCCGGGTGTGTTGCCCGAACCCAAGAACCCGGAACCCAAGAAGAAGTTCGGTGCCTGAGCTGTGAGCGTACGAGTACTGGTAGCAAGTAGAAATGCCAAGAAGCTGAAGGAACTCCATCGCGTTCTCGACGCGGCCGGTGTGAGCGGAATCGAACTGGTCGGGCTCGATGAGGTGCCGCCGTTTCCGGAAGCGCCCGAGACCGGTGCGACATTCGAAGAAAATGCGCTCGCGAAGGCTCGTGACGGAGCCGCTGCTACCGGAATGCCTTGTATCGCAGACGATTCCGGTGTCGAGATCGATGCGCTGAACGGGATGCCCGGCGTGTTGTCTGCCCGCTGGTCCGGTACCCACGGAAACGACGGCGCCAACACTGCGCTGGTGCTCGCTCAGTTGGGTGACGTGCCCGACGAACGGCGCGGCGCGGCCTTTGTCTCGGCCTGCGCGCTGGTGATCCCCGGCGGCGACGAGACCGTGGTCCGCGGTGAATGGCGCGGCGTCATCGGCCGGGAACCGGCAGGCGACGGCGGATTCGGTTACGACCCGATCTTCCGCCCAGACGGTGACACCCGCTCGGCGGCGGAACTGACTCCGGCCGAGAAGGACGCGGCCTCGCATCGCGGGAGAGCGCTGGTGCAGCTGGTGCCCGCACTGGCGGCACTGGCGGCACTGGCCGACTGATCGCACACACGAGAAAAGGCCCTGAACGTGAATGACGTTCAGGGCCTTTGCTTTACGGAGAATCAGAGGTTGTAGTCGCTCTTGACCTGGATGGTCCGCTTGTGTTCGAACACAAACGACAGGAACGGAATGGTGCCGGCCAGTGCCGTGGCAACCGTCGTGCCTGCCTTCCAGCGGGCCTTGATAGCCAGGTCGACTGTGAACACCAGGTACAGCATGTAGAACAGCCCGTGAATCTGGCCGATGTAGAACAGCCACGACGGAGCATCCGCGGAGTTTTCCAGGATGAGGTACTTGTAGACCATCTCACCGGTCAGGAACAGCAGCCACAGGCCGGTGATCCACGCCAGAACGCGGTAGCGAACAAGCGCAGAAGCAACCTTCTTCTGCTTCTCGGCCTGCGCCTTGGTGGCCTTGTCTGAGGGGGTAGCGGTGCTCGCTTCCGGGCCGGTACTCACGTAGTGCTCCTATCGGGCTCGCGAGCGGCGAGCTGCGCAAGGTAGTCGTTGTATTCGAGCATTTGGCGTGCTTCGGGGTCATCGGCATCGAGTTCCGCGTCGCCGAACTGTGCCCGGGGGCGTTGCGGCAGCAGATCGGCCGGAATCTCACGCGGCTCCGCTGCGGCTTCCTCGGCTTCGACCTCGTCCGGATCGGCATCCTCGAGCTGAACGAACTTGCGATATGCGTACACCACAAACGCGGCGAACAGTGGCCACTGCAACGCATAGCCGAGGTTCTGCCCGCTGCCGCCCACAGCTTCGAAGCGCTCCCACTGCCACCAGCCGAGCGACAAGCAGACCGCTGCTGACACAAGAACCAGCAGGATCAGCGCAGGTCGGCTTTTTGTAGGCTTCTTCGACACACTACGACGGTACCGCAGAGCTATAGTGCCGCGCCCTGCGATCTCCGACACGGTGTCGTAGATGCCGTGCCACGGCGTGTCGTAGATGCCGTGCCACGGCGTGTCGTAGATGCCGTGCCACGGCGTGTCGTAGATGCCAAAAAGCGCCAAAAAGCAGAGCCCCACCGAAACGATCTCGATGGGGCTCTGCGTTGTGCGCGAGGGGGGACTTGAACCCCCACGTCCTGAGACACTGGAACCTAAATCCAGCGCGTCTGCCAATTCCGCCACTCGCGCGCGGAATTCACAGGATACGCGATTGCCGACCCGACGGCGGACACGGCCCTCACATGCAGCGGACACGGCCCTCACATGGCTGGAACCGGGTCCGATTTTGCCGGTCGCCGTGGTTGTTCGGCGGTGCGTTGGTACCGCCACGCTGCGTGCGTGAGAGTTGTTGCGGGGACATCCAATTCTGCAGCCACTGCAGCGAGCAGTGACGTTGCCTCCACGCCGCCCAGCGGTTCGGCGCTACCGGCTGCCTCGGTGGCAAAACGAGTCAGTAGTTCCACCGAATCGGGTGTGAGTGTGCCGGACAGGAACAGCAGCATGTCGAATGTGCGCGCTCCGAACCCTGGAACCGACATGATTGCCGCTCGATGCGCGTCGGTGTTGCCGATATCTGCACTTCCGGTGCATCCGACGGCAACCAGTGATGCGGCGCCCAGTGCGGCAGCCTCCGCTTTGGTGGAGTAGTTGCCCGGCACCCGCTGACGGTTACCGAGAATGACGGCCAGTTCGTCGCCGCGCTCCGCAAAGGCTGCCAGAGCGGAGAGGTTGTCCAGTGGTGCGTCTGACTGGCGGTGGTGACGCCACCGCGTGATGACGGCCCGCACGCCCGTCGTGGGTGTTCCGTACGCGGCGCGGGCCGAGAAGGCCGCGTCGAGGATGGCTGCTTCGGCCTCGTGTGCCCACCCATCGGTCCAGTGCGGCCACGCGGACTGTGGCAGCTCGCGTGCGATGAAGTCGATGACGATTTTTGTGGTGTCGGTACCCATGATTTCTCCCCCCGAGAAAGTTGTCCGATCGGACGCGCTGAACCTAGCGCGGGAGTCCGACAGGTTTTGGGGTGAAAGGCACGCGATGGGCCAACCGTCAAGAGGGTAACGATTTGGTAACGATAAATATGAGGAGTTCCTCAGGTTTGTGGAAATCCGAGTAACAGTCCCTGGCAGCACGTTTGCGACCTACTCGCGAGTCACTTTCTCGACATCCCGTGAGGAAGATCACCGCGTGGAAAGTCCCGTATTTCGAGCCGTCAGCAAACGTGAGGAAATCCTCATGATCCTGTGTCAGCCTTAACGTGCACGGCAGGCGCAGACATGCCGATTCTTTCGGTCGAGTTGCAGAACGTGCGCCCCGGGCAGACCCACAATTCCCACCTCGCCGCAGAGGTGACCAGGAGAGGACGTACGCGTGACGATCGATGACACGACACCTACAGGAAACGGACGCGACTCGAAGGATGGACGCCGCGTCGGCGTCGACGGGGGAGCCTCCCGCACGAACAGTAAAGGTGCCCTCGTCGATTCACTGAACAACGGATTGCCGTACGCCCTTGCCTTCGGTGGACAGGGCGCCCCGTGGCTCAGCACGCTCGAAGAACTCAGCCGCGACAACGGCCTCGAGCCGATTCTCACCGACTTGGTCAACGACGCAGCAGCGCGCCTCGCTCCGCTCGCGCAGGATCTTGTGGTGGTGCGCCCGATCGGATTCGATCCGGTCGCGTGGATTCTCGAAGCCGAGATCGTTGACGAAGAAGAAGGTGAGAAGCCGGCAGGTCCCTCTGCTGCAGCACTCACCGCAGCACCCGTTTCGCTCCCCGGCGTCTTCCTCACGCAACTTGCGGCGTTGCGTGCGCTGACTGCGCAGGGTCTCGATATTGCAGCGCATCCGCCCGTGTCCGTCATCGGACATTCGCAGGGCGTGCTCGCGACTGCTGCAGTTGCAGCTGGTGGCAACGACGACGGCGAGCTTCTTGCTGTTGCTCAGCTCGTCGGCGCCGCAGCCAGCCTGGTCGGCCGTCGTCGCGGCATCATCGCGAGCGCGTCGGGCAAGCCGATGGTCGCCGTGTCCAACGTCGATCCCGAGCGCCTCGCCGCGATTGTCGCCGAACTTGCCGAGACCACGACGGACAATCGTGCAGCAGTCCTCGCTATTCGTAACGGACGCCGCCGTGTTGTCCTCGCCGGACCGCCCGCTCAGTTGGCCCGCGTGCAGGAACATTGCGAGCAGATCGAGGCGAACGAAGCCCGCGAGCGCGATGGAAAGAAGCGTGGCGGTTCGGTCTTCGCTCCCACCTTCGACGCCCTCGACACCGAAATCGGTTTCCACCACCCGGCGCTCGCCGACGCAGTCGACCTGGTCGGCAGCTGGGCAGCGCGCTGCGGCCTCGACGCAGATCGCGCCAGCGCACTTGCGCAGGCAATTCTGGTCGCCCCGGTCAACTGGGTGCAGGCCGTGAATGGCGCCATTGACGCCGGCGCGCAATGGATTCTCGATCTCGGACCCAGCGACCAGCTGACCCGTATGACGTCGTCCTCGCTGCGTGGGCAGGGTGTTGGCATCATCGCCGCGTCCACCCGCGGTGGACATCGCAACTTGCTCACCCCCGGTGCTGCGCCTGAGGTCTCACCTTCGTGGTCCGAATTCGCGCCCAAGCCTGTAGCGCTTCCCGGCGGCCGCATCGGCGTCGAGACGGCCTTCACGAAGCTCACGGGTCGCTCACCGATCCTGTTGGCCGGCATGACTCCGACCACCGTCGACGCCAAGATCGTCGCCGCCGCAGCCAATGCCGGTCACTGGGCCGAGCTTGCCGGTGGCGGACAGGTCACCGAAGAGATCTTCGAAGACCGTGTCGCAGAACTGAAGATGCTCCTCGAGCCGGGCCGCGCGGTCCAGTTCAACTCGCTGTTCCTCGATCCGTACCTGTGGAAGCTGCAGCTCGGTGGCAAGCGCCTCGTGCAGCGCGCTCGTACTGCCGGTGCACCCATCGACGGCGTCATCGTCACCGCCGGTATCCCGGAACTCGAAGAGGCCGTTGCGCTTATCGAAGAGCTGTCCGAGATCGGCATCACCAACATCGCATTCAAGCCGGGCACCGTGGCGCAGATCCGTTCGGTGATCCGCATCGCCAACGAGGTTCCGAACTTCCCCGTCATCGTTCACATCGAAGGTGGCCGCGCCGGCGGACACCACTCGTGGGAAGACCTCGACGACCTGCTCCTCGACACGTACGCCGAGCTGCGTACGCGTTCGAACCTGATCATCTGCGTCGGCGGCGGCATCGGAACACCCGAGCGCGCAGCCGATTACCTGACCGGCCGCTGGTCTGTCGGAGCCGGCTTCCCGGCAATGCCCGTCGACGGCATCCTCGTCGGCACGGCAGCCATGGCGACGCTGGAGGCCACCACGTCTCCCGAGGTCAAGCAGCTCCTCGTCGACACACCGGGTACTCCGGACTGGGTCGGTGCGGGCACTGCCGAAGGTGGAATGGCTTCGGGCCGTAGCCAGCTCGGTGCCGACATCCACGAGATCGACAACGCCGCATCGCGCACCGGACGCCTCCTCGACGAGGTTGCCGGCGACGCCGACGCCGTTGCCGAGCGCCGCGACGAGATCATCGCAGCACTCGACGTCACCGCCAAGCCGTACTTCGGTGACATCGAGACCATGACGTACGCGCAGTGGCTGCGTCGTTACCTCGAGCTGACCGTCGGTATCGACGCGGCCAAGGAATTCGACTGTGGCGCAGACCTTCAGGACGCTATCGCCGAGGCAACGACGAGCCCGTGGCTCGACATCACCTGGCGTGCTCGCTTCGGCGAGATGCTCCAGCGCACCGAGGCTCGTCTGCACCCCGTCGACCGCGGCCCCATCCCGACCCTGTTCGGCGATGCCGAGACCCTCGAGCGTCCCGAAGCTGCGATTTGCGCACTGCAGGCGTCGTACCCGGACTACACGAGCACGGTTCTGCATCCCGCAGACGTCTCGTTCTTCATCTCGCTGTGCAAGACGCCGGGCAAGCCGGTCAACTTCGTTCCCGTCGTCGACGGTGACGTGCGCCGCTGGTGGCGCAGTGACTCCCTGTGGCAGGCACACGATCCGCGGTACACCGCAGATCAGGTGTGCGTCATCCCCGGCACCGTTGCCGTTGCCGGCATCACGCGTGTCGACGAGCCCGTCGGTGACCTGCTCGATCGTTTCGAGAAGGCCACGTACGACGAATTGGTTGCTGCCGGAACCACTCCGGTTGTCCTCGCGAGCCGTCGCCACCAGGATTCCGCTCCCGGTCTGCTCGACGCCGTTCTGTCGGCACCGGATCTCCAGTGGGCCGGCCGGCTGACCCAGAACCCGGTCCGTCGTCTCGGCGACCTCGAAGAGTGGAGTGCCGAGTCCGTTGACAAGGCTGTTCACGCCTCGACCGGATCGAGCCTGACGGTTGTCGACGAGACTCACGTCCTGCTCTCGGTTCCGCTGGTGGCAGACAAGTCGGTCGACATCACGATCACCATTCCCAGCTCCGTTGTCGACGGCGGCGCCCCGGTCGTCACCGAGGCCGACGCTGAAGCCGCGATGTCCGCACTGTTGGCAGTTGCTGCAGGACAGGAACTGCCGACCGTCAAGAACGGCAAGGCCCGCCTCAACGTCGCGTGGGTTCCCGATCGCATCGCCGATCACGCCGGTGTCACCGGTTCGGGTCTGCCCGCCACGCTCAGTGTCAGCGGCAAGGCTGTTCCGGACGTCGTCGTCGGAGCATGCTGGCCTGCAGTGTTCGCAGTCCTCGGCGCAGCCAAGCTCGATAGTCTTTCCGTTATCGAAGGCATGCTCGACCTGGTCCACCTCGACCACACCGTCGACTTTGTCGGTGAGCTGCCCTCCGAGACAAGCATTCTCGTGGTCAATGCCGAGGTCGCCTCGGTTCTCGACACCGACCTCGGTCGCGTCGTCGAGGTCAAGGTCGAGGTCGGTGCCATGCTCGGCGAGGGCCTCGACGCCCCCGCAGTCGTCACCATGAGTGAGCGTTTCGCGATCCGCGGACGCACCGGCGCTGGCGAACTCGCCGACCCGGCTCGCGCCGGTGGATCGATCAGCGATGCGGCTGTCGACACCTCGCGTCGTCGTCGCCGTGACGCGAAGATCCTCGCGCCGGTCAGCATGGGTGCGTTCGCTCAGGTTTCCGGTGACCACAACCCGATTCACACCTCCGACAACGCCGCTTTGCTCGCGGGCCTCGGAACCCCGATCGTGCACGGTATGTGGCTCTCGGCTGCGGCGCAGCAGGTTGTCACCGCGGTTGATCCCAACGAGACCCGCACCCCTCCGCGTCGCCTGACCGCGTGGACCGCTCGTTTCCTCGGCATGGTCCGCCCCGGCGCCGAGATCGACGTCCGCGTCGATCGCATCGGTATCGATCAGGGTGCCGAGATCGTCGAGGTCGGTTGCCGCATCGACGGTGACCTGGTCATGGTCGCGACGGGACGCACTGCTGCACCGAAGACGATCTACGCCTTCCCCGGCCAGGGCATCCAGCGTCCGGGCATGGGCCTCGACGCCCGCGCTCGCTCGAAGGCTGCGCGCGACGTCTGGGAGCGTGCGGACAAGCACACCCGCAAGGCGCTCGGATTCTCGATTCTTGCTGTGGTGCGCGACAACCCGGTCACCGTCAAGGCCCGCGGCGTCGAGCACAAGCACCCGGACGGTGTTCTGCACCTGACGCAGTTCACCCAGGTCGCGATGGCTGTTCTCGGTGTAGCCCAGGTTGCCGAACTGCGCGAGTCCGGTACCTTCATCGAAGGCTCGTTCCTTGCCGGTCACTCGGTGGGTGAGTACAACGCACTCGCCGCTGTTGCCGAGGTCTTCCCGCTCGAAGCACTTCTCGAAGTTGTCTTCCAGCGCGGATCCGCGATGCACCAGCTGGTTCCCCGTGACGCAGCGGGCCGTTCCGACTACCGCATGGCTGCCATCCGCCCGTCGCAGATCGGTGTGTCCGACGACGACGTGCAGGACTTTGTCGCCGGTGTTGCCGAGTCGTCCGGTGAGTTCCTCGAAATCGTCAACCTGAACCTGCGTGGCAGCCAGTACGCCATCGCCGGATCCGTTGCCGGCCTCGACGCACTCGAGGTCGAGATCGATCGTCTCCGTGCGGAATTCGGTGGCAAGCGCGCCTACATCCAGGTTCCCGGCATCGACGTGCCGTTCCACTCCACCGTCCTTCGCGGCGGCGTGGCGGACTTCCGCGTATGCCTGCAGGACTTGCTCCCGCACGACATCGATCCGGACATCCTTATCGGCCGCTACATCCCGAACCTCGTTCCGAGGCTCTTCTCGCTGAGCCGCGACTTCGTTCAGGAAATCGCCGACCTGGTGCCGTCGGAGCAGCTGCAGGAAGTCCTTGCTGACTTCGACAGCTACGCAACGCGCAGCCACGAACTGTCCCGGATCATCCTGATCGAGCTGCTGGCGTGGCAGTTCGCCAGCCCGGTCCGCTGGATCGAAACCCAGGATCTGCTGTTCAGCGACGAGTCCGAAGGTGGACTCGGTGTCGAGCGCTTTGTCGAGGTCGGCCTCGGCGCTGCCCCGACCGTCGCGAACCTCGCATCGCAGACCCTCAAGCTGCCGGGCCGCTTCGGCTACCCGGTCGAGGTCCTGAACATCGAGCGTGAAGCTGCGATCGTCTACGGCACGGATGTCGATCCGGCTGCTGCCGACGATGACGACGAGGTGGAAGCACCCGCTGCCACTCCGGCGGCTGCCGCTGCCGCACCGGTCGCCGCTGCACCCGTCGCGACGTCCAGCGGACCGCGTCCGGACGACATCACCTTCAAGGCGCCAGACGCCACCAAGGTTCTGATCAGCCTGTGGACCAAGCTGCGTCCCGATCAGGTCGGCCCCGCCGACACGATCGAGGCACTGTGCGACGGTGTGTCCTCACGTCGTAACCAGCTTCTGGTCGACCTCGGATCCGAGTTGTCGCTCGGTGCCATCGACGGTGCGGCGGATGCCGACATGGGCTCGCTCGCAGCCACTGTCGACAAGCTGGCCCGTACGTACAAGCCGTTCGGACCGGTACTTTCCGATTCGATCAACGATCACCTGCGTAAGGTCTTCGGCCCCTCGGGCAAGCGTCCCGGCTACATCGCCGATCGTGTCAAGAAGGTCTGGGAACTCGGCGACGGTTGGGCGCACCACGTCACCGCAGCGGTAGCGCTCGGTACCCGTGACGGTGCCAGCATCCGCGGCGGCGACCTCGGCGGCCTGACCTCCGGCGCTCTGGCCGACGCAGCAGCAGTCGACGCAGTCATCGACAGCGCCGTTGCTTCGGTTGCCTCCGCTCGCGGCACCAGCGTTTCGCTGCCGGCAACCGGTGGTGGCGGCGGTGGAACCGTCGACGCAGCCGCTCTGGGTGAGTTCACCGAGAACATCACGGGCCGCAACGGCGTTCTGGCTTCGGCCGCCCGCCTCGTGCTCGAGCAGCTCGGACTCAGCGAAGAGGCTCCGGCCGCAACGGTCGAGGACACCGAACTGGTCGACCTGGTCTCGGCTGAACTCGGTTCCGACTGGCCGCGTCTGGTTGCTCCGGCATTCGACGCTCAGAAGGCGGTCCTGCTCGACGACCGTTGGGCAAGTGCGCGTGAGGATCTCGCTCGCATCTGGCTCGGCAGTGAGACTCTGTCGGTCGAGAACTTCATCGGTGCCGGTTCCACCGTTGCCGCACAGGCAAAGTGGTGGGCCACCCGCGCCACCGACGAAGGTCGCACGACGCTGGCCGAGGTCTACACCCGCATCGCTGATGCGGCCGTGACTGCAGAATCCGACGCACCTGAGTGGGCCGGCGAGGTCGCAGTCGTGACCGGAGCCAGCAAGGGTTCGATCGCAGCAGCGGTCACGGGCAAGCTCCTGGCCGGTGGCGCAACGGTATTCGTCACCACGTCGCGTCTCGACGGCTCGCGTCTCGGCTTCTACCGTGACCTGTATCGCGAGAACGCTCGTGCCGGTGCCGCTCTCTGGGTGGTTCCTGCCAACATGGCGTCGTACACCGACGTCGACGCACTGATCGACTGGATCGGCAACGAGGCCACCGAAAATGCCGGTGGCGCAAAGAAGCTGATCAAGCCGGCTATGACGCCGACGATGCTCTTCCCGTTCGCGGCTCCTCGCGTCGGCGGAGAACTCTCCGACGCCGGCGCTCGCGCCGAAATGGAAATGCGCGTGCTGCTGTGGTCGGTGGAGCGCCTGATCGGTGGTCTGTCGAAGATCGGTTACGACAGCGACGTCGACACGCATCTGCACGTGGTCCTGCCCGGTTCGCCGAACCGCGGAACGTTCGGTGGTGACGGTGCATACGGTGAGGCCAAGGCTTCGCTGATCGCCGTGGTCAACCGCTGGAAGGCCGAGCGCAACTGGGCCGAGCGAGTCACGTTGGCACACGCCGTCATCGGCTGGGTCCGCGGAACCGGCCTGATGGGTCACAACGATCCGATCGTCGACGCTGTCGAAGCTGCCGGTGTCCGTACCTGGTCCACCCAGGAAATGGCAACCGAACTGCTGAAGACGGCTACCGCGCAGTCGCGTCGTAGCGCAGCCAAGGCTCCGCTCGAGGTCGACCTGACCGGTGGACTTGCGGAGGCGAACCTCGACCTGGGCGCCCTCGCCAAGGAAGCCGCCGCGACCGCAGAGATCGCCGAGGCAGTCGACGAAGCAGTCGACGAGAACACCATCCTCGCGCTGTCCGCACCGGCACGCATCGATGCCTCGATCAAGGCTCCGAGCTGGCCCGAACTCGATGTCACTCCCGCGGACCTCGTGGTCATCGTGGGCGCCGGAGAGCTCGGCCCCTACGGTTCCTCGCGTACCCGCTTCGAGATGGAGGTCGACGAGCAGCTCTCTGCCGCAGGCGTTCTCGAATTGGCGTGGAACACCGGACTGATCGTCTGGGAGAACGACCCCAAGCCGGGTTGGTACGACGTCGAATCAGGCGATCTGGTGCCAGAGGCGGAAATCGCCGACAAGTACCATGACGCAGTTGTCGAGCGGTGCGGCATCCGTCGCTACGTCGACGAAGGCCAGATGATCGACAACACCGCACCGCTGCTCACCTCCGTGTTCCTGGACAAGGATCTGAGCTTCGTGGTCGGCAGCGAGGCAGAGGCTCAGGCCTTCGTCGAATCCGATCCCGAGAACACAGTGGCGTCGGTTTCGGCCGAGTCCGGTGACTGGACGGTCACGCGCCGCGCCGGCACCGAGATCCGTGTTCCGCGCAAGATGAAGCTGACCCGCAGTGTCGGCGGCCAGATTCCGACCAACTTCGACGTCACGAAGTGGGGCATCCCCGCCGACATGGCCGATTCGGTCGACCGCGTCGGACTGTGGAACATCGTTGCGACCGTGGACGCATTCCTCACGGGCGGCTTCACTCCGAGCGAACTGCTGCGTTGGGTTCACCCGAGCCTGGTGGCGAACACGCAGGGCACCGGCATGGGCGGCATGACGTCCATGAGGAGCCTGTACATCGACACGCTGCTCGGCGAGAACCGTCCCAACGACATCCTGCAGGAAGCTCTGCCGAATGTTATTGCGGCGCACGTCGTTCAGTCGTACGTCGGTGGCTACGGCGCGATGGTTCACCCCGTCGCGGCCTGCGCAACGGCAGCCGTGTCCGTCGAAGAGGGCGTCGACAAGATCCGCTTGGGCAAGGCCCAGTTGGTTGTTGCCGGTGGATTCGACGACCTGAGCGCGGAAGGCATCATCGGCTTCGGTGACATGTCGGCCACGGCCAAGACGTCGGACATGCACGCCAAGGGCATCGAAGATCGCCGCTTCTCGCGGGCAAACGATCGCCGGCGCGGCGGCTTCGTCGAGTCCGCCGGTGGTGGCACGATCCTGCTCGCTCGCGGTGACCTGGCACTGGAAATGGGCTTGCCCGTTCTCGGCGTTGTCGCCTGGGCCGGATCGTTCGCAGACGGTGTCCACACGTCGATCCCGGCTCCGGGAATCGGCGCACTGGGTGCCGGACGCGGCGGAGCGGATTCGCAGCTCGCACTCTCGCTCAACGCCCTCGGCGTCAGCGCGGACGACATCGCGGTCATCTCCAAGCACGACACGTCCACCGCGGCAAACGATCCCAACGAGGCAGAACTGCATGAGCGTCTCGCCGGGGCTTTGGGTCGCAGTGACGGTGCTCCGATGTTCGTGGTGTCGCAGAAGAGCCTGACCGGCCACGCCAAGGGCGGCGCAGCTGCCTTCCAGCTGATCGGTCTGTGCCAGGTGCTCAGCCAGGGCGTCATCCCGCCGAACCGCAGCCTCGACTGCGTCGACGACAAGATGGCCGAGTTCGAGCACCTCGTGTGGGCACGTCAGCCGCTCAAGTTCGGCGAGCAGCTCCCGCTGCGCGCCGGCCTGCTGACCAGCCTGGGCTTCGGTCACGTCTCCGGACTGATCGCGGTTGTCCACCCGCAGGCATTTGTCGAGTCGGTGCCCGCCGACAAGCGTGCGGACTATGTTGCAGCCGCGCAGCAGCGCACCATCGACGGTCAGCGTCGCCTCGCCAAGGCGATGTGCGGTGGCGACAGCCTGTACGAGCGTCCCGCCGATCGTCGTCTCGGCGCCGACGGAACGCCCGCAAAGGCTTCGCGTCAGCTCGAAGCGGATGTTCTCCTCAGCGAGAACGCACGCCTGGGTGAAGATCAGCGTTACCGCTCGAATCTGCCTGGCTGCAAGTAGATAATCGCAGGATGGGAGTTCTGGGTATCGGTTTCGACCTCGTCACGGTGTCGGAGTTCGCCGAGCAACTGAAACGGCCGGGAACGGCTATGCTCGACAACTTCACACCGGGTGAGCGTCGGGATTCCAATACTCGGAGTTCCGATCCGGCAAGACATTTCGCGGCCCGGTGGGCGGCGAAGGAAGCAGTGATCAAAGCGTGGTCCACTGCTCTCTTCGCCAGCCCGCCGGTGCTGGGGGAGATGATCCACAATCAAATCGAAGTCGTCTCCGACGCGTGGGGGCGGCCAAGCATCAGATTGCGGGGCGACGTCGCGAAACACCTCACCGACGTGAAGATTCACATTTCGCTGACGCACGACGGAGACATGGCCGGCGCATTTGCCGTGATCGAATCGACTTAGGGTCGAGCTGGCGTCAGCCCTCGTAGTCGGCTGTGCCGCGGCCCTTCAATCGAGATTCCTTCTCCGCCACCAGCAGGTACGCACCCATCAGACGCTTGAGTTCCACTACGGCGTCGGCGTGGCTCTGGCCGTCCTGCACGGAGAAATTCAGCATCGAATACACCACGTGCACAAGCACTTCCGCCATCATCATGCGGCGATCCCGCGGTGAGCGCGGTGTGAGTGGACCAAGCATCTTGGCGACGGTTTCCGCGAACTGCTTCTCGTGAATGACACCGGTTGCCCGCGTGGACGGCGTGGATTGCATTGCCAACCACACCTCGCGGCGGGACGGATCGGATGTCCAGAGTCCGGCCATGTGGTCGACAAAACTGTTGAGGAACCGCAGCCAATCGAGTGACGGCACCTCACCGCCGAACTGCGCCAGTTCGTGTTGCACCCCCACGAGGTCCTGACGGTTCAATTCGCACACGATGACGTACTTGTTGGCGAAGAACTGATACAGCGTCCCGATGGGAACGTCAGCGCGCGCCGCGACCTCTTCGCACGTGAACGATTCGAAACCGACGTCTGTGAGAAGTTCGCGAGAGGCGGCGAGAAGAGCATCGAACTTGCGCTGGCTTCGTTCCTGCGTCGGACGTTTGCGTGGAAGCAGTTCCTGAGGTGCGTCGCTCTGAGAATTTTCGAGTGCGGGGTCCGGCCGACGGCGTACGCGGTTGCGGGTAGAGGGCTGCACAGATTCGAGGCTATCGGCATCTGCAGCAGAATTTGGCGCTTGTGGAATATCCGGGCTCACCGAAAGATCACCCGACCGACTGCTGGAAATCCGACGACGTTGCCACTCTTCGATACTAGGTGACCGAAGGTGCGCTGCAGGAGAGGGTTGCTCATCGGTGATTCGGGCACACTGGAGTCGGCGAGAAAAGGAGACCAAAATGGCCGAACAGTTGCGAGCCGCAGTACGCGAGCTCATGCCCCGCGCGCACGAGGATCTGACGCGGTTGGTTGCGTTGCGGTCGGTCGCGGATGCGCGGCAATTCCCGCCGGAAGAATGTGCGGCAGCTGCCGCCTGGGTGGTTGGCGCGTTCCGCGAACAGGGATTTGCGGACGCCGAGGCGGTCGAGACGTCGGACGGTTCCGCTGCGGTAATCGGATTTCGGCCTGGCCCAGCGGATGCCCCGACCGTTCTCCTGTACTGCCACTACGACGTTCAACCGCCCGGAGACGAAGAGCTTTGGAATTCGCCACCTTTCACGCTGACCGAGCGCGACGGACGGTGGTACGGGCGAGGCGCGTCGGATTGCAAGGGCAACCTCGTCATGCACCTGACCGCACTCCGAGCGCTCGCAGCAGCCGGGCAGGCGCCGGCTGTCAACCTGCGAATCGTCGCCGAAGGCTCGGAGGAGATGGGCACCGGAGGCCTCGAAGACCTGCTGCGGCAGCGCCCCGAACTGTTCGACGCCGATGTCATGCTGATCGCCGATACCGGCAATACCGCAGTGGGGGAGCCCACGATCACGACGTCATTGCGCGGTATCGCCAATGTGGTCGTCCACGTCTCGGCGCTCGAAGGTGAGGTGCACTCCGGGGTGTTCGGCGGCCCGGCGCCCGACGCGATGACCGCGTTGGTGCAGATGCTGGCAACCCTGCACGACGAAGAAGGCAACACCACCGTCGACGGTCTTGTCAGCGATCGGCACTGGAATGGCGTCGAGTACGACGACACACAATTCCGCGGCGATGCGGGAGTCCTCGAAGGGGTCGATCTGGTCGGCTCGGGTTCTGTGGCCGACCAGGTGTGGGCGCGGCCGGCGCTCACGATCTTGGGGATCGACTGCCCGCCCGTGGTCGGCTCGGCTGCGGCAATTACGCCACGAGCTTCCGCACGGTTGAACCTGCGCGTTCCACCCGGCACGGATCCCGCCGAGGCCCAGGACTTGCTGATCGGGCATCTGCTGGCTGCGGCGCCGTGGGGCGTGCGGGTGAGCGTGGACCCGGAGGCGACGGGAATGCCGTTCGGTGCTTCCACGGGTGGGCCGGGATTCAAGCAGCTCACAGCGGCTCTGAGTGCGGCGTACGGCGCCGAAGTCGGATTTGCCGGACAGGGAGGCTCGATTCCCCTGTGTAGCGCGCTGGCGGAGCAGTTCCCCGACGCGGAGATCGCGTTGATCGGCGTCGAGGAACCGCAGTGCCGCATCCATGCCCCGAACGAGAGCGTCGACCCGTCGGAGATCGAGAATCTCGCGTACGCGGAAGCCCTGTTTTTGAGTCGGTTCGAGTCTCGAGCCGGTTCGAGTAGCTAGACGGACAGGTCGCGTCGCAACTTGGCGACGTGACCGGTGGCCCGGACGTTGTACTGGGCAACCTCGATCTTTCCCTCTTCGTCGACGAGGAAGGTGGATCGGATGACACCCTGGACGGTCTTGCCGTACATCTTCTTCTCGCCGAACGCGCCCCAGGCCTCCAGCGTCGCCTTGTCCGGATCGGAGAGCAGCGGAAAGGTCAGCTCCTCGTTGTCGCGGAACTTGGCGAGCTTGGCGGGCTTGTCCGGCGAGATACCGATGACGTCGAGGCCCGCCCCGTTCAATTCGGCGAGGTTGTCGCGGAAGTCGCAGGCCTGCTTGGTGCAGCCCGGCGTGCTGGCCGCCGGGTAGAAGTACACGATGACCTTGCGGCCTCGGTAGTCGTGCAACGAAACTTCGTTGCCTTCGGCGTCGGGGAGCGTGAAATCCGGCGCGATATCGCCGGCAGACAATCTACTGTTCTCGGTCACGGGAATCGAGGTTAGTCGAGAAATTGCGCGCCAGGTGGGCGCGCGGGCAATCTGCTCCTCTACGGTAGAACCAGGTGTCGACGCCTTGCGTCTGCACGGACGTAGCGGCAACGAACATCAAGCGACAGCACACAGACAAGTTGGAGGACACGTGCCCAGGGACACCGAGAGCATCGAGCGCGAGATCGAGAAGGCGCGTAACCAGCTCGCGAGCACACTCGACGAACTGACGGTACGGACCAACCCGAAGCGGCTGGTCGAGAACACCAAGAAGACGGTGCTCGCCAAGCTCAACGAGCCGAACGTGAAGTACGCGTTGATCGCCGTGGGATCCGTTGTCGGACTCCTGGTCATTCGCAAGATCATTCGCTGATCACCGAACGGCGTCGGACATGAAGAAGGCCCCCATCTCGATGAGATGGGGGCCTTCTTGCAAGTGCGCCCACAGGGACTCGAACCCCGGACCCAGTGATTAAGAGTCACTTGCTCTACCAACTGAGCTATAGGCGCTCGCTCTTGCGAGACAGAACATTAGCCGACGGGCTCCTCAGTTTGCAAAACGCGTCGTCGTAATCGTGACGGCAGTTACATCGCACGTGTCTTTCAGGCCTGCGGCGGACGGGAATTCGTCCACCCGATCCGACCCTCCAGCTGATGTGCGAGCGACAAAATTGTCAGCTCGCCGTTCGGTCGCGACACCAGTTGGACGCTGAGGGGGAGCCCGTCGGTCGAAAATCCCGCCGGAACGGCCGCCGCCGGATTGCCGCACACATTCCAGATCGAGCAGTACGCCGCGATCGGCAAAGCTTTGCGGACGGCGGACAGCAGTCCTGTGCCCTCGAGTTGACCGATCCGCCGCGGCAAGGCGGGTGTGGTCGGCATCAGCACTATGTCATACGTGTCGAAAACCTGGTTGACGGTGTGCGCGATCCGTTGGCCACGCCGGTACGCCGCCCGGCCGACGCGCCGGGGCGACGCGATTCTGCCGATCGAAGACAGTGCGCGAGTTCGCTTTTCGAGAAGATCGGGCCGATCGACGCGCAAAGCTTCGTCGCGTACGCCGCCGAGTACCTGGGGGAGGAACGACGCCGTTGCATCGGGGTATCGGGGATCATGTTCGTCGACGTGGTGCCCCAACGCGCTCAACATTTCTGCGACCGCACGAACCCCGGCAACCACTTCGGGGCCCGGCGTGACGCCGCGCACGGGGCAGCGGGTGGACACGGCAATACGGAGGGGGTGCGGCGGGGACACCGCACCTTCGGTGAAGCGGGCCCCGAGTGGCTCGGCTCGGTAGTCGTCCACCGGTGTGGTGCCGATAATGGCGTCGTAGACGAGTGCGCTGTCCTCGACCGAGCGGGTAAGCGGGCCGAGTGTCCCGAGGCTGCGCCACAGGTTGCCGTTCGGTGCGGTGCTTACTCGGCCGCGTTGCGCTTTCAGCCCGAACAATCCGCAGAATGCCGACGGAAGCCGGATGGAACCGCCGCCGTCGCCGCCGATTCCTGCGGCAACCATGCCCGACGCGACAGCTGCTGCCGTGCCGCCACTCGATCCTCCCGTGGATACTGTTGTGTTCCAGGGATTTCGGGTGTAGCCGTGCGCGGCGGTCTCGGTGAACGGCCAGATGCCGAACTCCGGCATCGTGGTTTTTCCGATGATGACTGCTCCGGCGTCGCGTAAGCGTCGTACCACCTCGGAGTCCGAATTCGCGATCCGAGTGACTGCAGCACCGCCGTAGGTGGTGGGTGTTCCGGCTACGTCGTTCTCGTCCTTGATCGCGATGGGCACGCCGTGCAGGAGACCGACAGGGTCGCCGGAGGCCTGGCGCTCGTCGAGTCGGGTGGCTTCGGCGATTGCTTCGTCGGCGAGGACGCGGGTGAAGGCGTTGAGTGTGGGATTGAGGCGTTCGATACGTCTGAGTGTATGTTCGGTCAATTCACGAGCCGACAGTTGGCCGCTGCGGATCAGTTCGGCTTGACCGACGACACCGGCAAATGCGACTTCCGAATCGGGCAGATCAGTCATGGCTCGCTCCATTTTGTCGGGTTCGCTGGAGTGTATTCGCCGCCCGGACACAAAAAAGATCCCCACCGTGTTTCCACGATGGGGATCTTTGCAAGTGCGCCCACAGGGACTCGAACCCCGGACCCAGTGATTAAGAGTCACTTGCTCTACCAACTGAGCTATAGGCGCTCGCTCTTGCGAGACAGAACATTAGCCGAACCGTTCCGTCGGGAGCAAATCGCCTGGTGGGCCGTCGTTGGACGGGTGGTTTCTGTGACATTGACCGAAATCGGTAACATTCCAATCGGTACGAAACGATTGATATTCGAACGTTACTCTTCGACGGGGTTTTCATGACCGTGAGTAACGACTGTGCCTGGCATCATTGACCTGGCGCAATTGCTGGTCGTTAACATGTGAAGCGGAGTCGAACAAATGAGTCGTCAGTGGTGGGGCATGTCCGTGCGTGGAGGGACAGGCCGAATCTCGAGGGGCGCCGCCATGGCCGCCGTGTCGTTGGGAGCGTTGGTTCTGGTGACCGCGTGCACGTCCAGTGGGGCTGCCGTGGACAACGAGGGCGCCGCGCCGATCGATTCCAACCCGTTGACCGAGCTCATCAAGCCGAAAGTCACCTCCACCGTCGCTGACGGCGCAATCGGATTCTCCCCCGGCGATCCGGTCCGCATCGACGTCGCCGACGGCAGCCTGTCCGACGTTCGGATGGTCAACGCCGACGGTAAGACCGTTGCCGGCACCCTCGCGGCCGACGGAGCGTCGTGGGTGACCGCTGAACCCCTCGGCTACAACCGCAAGTACAAGATCGAGGCCCAGGCCTACGGATTGGGCGGCGCCAGCACCACGGTGACGTCGTTCACGACCAGCGCGCCCGGCAACCTCACCAAGCCGTACGTTATGCCCGGCGAGGGTTCCGTGGTCGGTATCGGCCAGCCGATCGCCGTGCAGTTCGACGAGAACATTCCGGATCGCAAGGCTGCCGAAGAGTCGATCACCGTCACGACGACGCCGGCTGTCGAAGGTGCTTTCTACTGGGTCAACAACCGCGAGGTTCGGTGGCGTCCGGAGGCGTACTGGGCGCCGGGCACCAAGGTTGACGTCAAGGTCAGCGTCTACGGCCGCGATCTGGGCAAAGGCGTCTTCGGTCAGGAGGACGCCACGACATCCTTCGACATCGGTGATTCCGTGATTGCCGTTGCCGACGACAACACGAAACAGGTCACTTTCCAGGTTAACGGCGAGACTGTCATGACCATGCCCACGTCGATGGGTAAGGACAGCACCCCCACCGACAACGGTGTCTACATCATCGGTGACAGGTTCGCGAACTTGGTCATGGACTCCTCGACGTACGGAGTGCCTGTCACTTCCGCTGACGGATACAAGACTCCGGTCGACTGGGCGACGCGAATGTCCTACAGCGGCATCTTCTTCCATTCGGCGCCGTGGTCAGTCGGGCAGCAGGGTTATTCCAACACCAGTCACGGCTGCCTCAACCTGAGCCCCGCCAATGCCAAGTGGGTGTACGACAACACCAAACGCGGCGACATCGTCATCGTGAAGAACACCGTCGGTGGCACGCTTTCGGGCACCGACGGCCTGGGGGACTGGAACATCCCGTGGAACGTGTGGAAGGCCGGTAACGCGGACGTCTGAGTGCGTCCCTGAAGTACTGAAACGTCAGAATGCCCCCAGCCGATCGGTTGGGGGCATTTTCGTTCGCAGTGGTGTTTGCGGACCCAACCAAAAGAACCCCCGGAAATATCTTTCGACATTTCCGGGGGTTCCCTTTGGGTGAGCGACGGGACTCGAACCCGCGACAGCCAGGATCACAACCTGGTGCTCTACCAACTGAACTACGCCCACCATTGCCTCGGCGACCGGTTTGACCCGGTTGCTTTGACGTAGAAGATACTAGCCTGAAAGTTGGCCAGGATGCCAATCGGCAGGTCAGGCAGGCCCGAGGCCCTCTACGACGGCTGCGATCTCTGCGCTGGACGGTCCGGGAGCGGGGACAAATGCGGTACTGCGGTAGTACTTGAGTTCGCGGATGGATTCCTTGATGTCGGCCAGGGCGCGGTGCGCGAGGCCTTTTTCGGGCTGGCCGAAGTAGATTCGCGGGTACCAGCGACGCGAGAGCTCCTTGATGGAGCTGACGTCGATCATCCGGTAGTGCAGGTAGGTGTCCAGCGCGCTCATGTCCCGCGAGATGAATCCGCGGTCGGTGGCAATGGAATTGCCCGCCAGGGGAGCGGTGCCGGCGACGGGCACGTGCTCACGGATGTAGGCGAGCACCTCCTTTTCCGCCTCGGCAAGCGTGACCGGCGACTTGCGAACTTCTTCGGTCAGACCCGATTTGGCGTGCATCTTCTTCACGACGTCCGGCATTGCGGCCAGCGCGTCGTCGTCGGCGTGGATGACGATGTCCACGCCTTCGCCCAAGATGTTCAATTCGCTGTCGGTTACCAGAGCCGCAATCTCGATGAGTTTGTCCGACTCCAGCCGCAGCCCGGTCATTTCACAATCGATCCATACCAATTTGTCCTGCACCAGGAACACAGTAGTGGGCGCGGCCGGAAGGATAAGGTCTGCGGTGACATCTCGATGCGCGTAGATCTTCTTTTGTAGTGCAAATGAGGAGGGCCTTGTATGACCGTGGATCCCAAGGACGGCGCTGTTTCACTGACGCCGGCCGAGAAGGCGAAAGTGGCCAAGGCCGCTGCTGCCGAAGCTGCTCGTGTTGCTGCCGAGGCCGCACAGGCCGCCGAGGACGCTGAGCGTGAGGCTCTCGCCGCAGAGAGTGCTGCCGGCGAAGGCGCAGCCACGGCCCCGGCTCCATCGGGTGCTGCAGCCGAGATCGCCGCGGGCTATTCGTCGGAGGGGCGGGCGCTGGAGCTGGGGTCGATTGTTGTCGACGGAGTGGCAGATCCGGCAGCCCGGGTGCGTATTCCCTTGGCCACCGTCAACCGTCACGGCTTGATTGCCGGTGCAACCGGTACGGGCAAGACCAAGACGTTGCAGGGCATCGCGGAACAGCTCTCCGCCGCGGGTGTGCCCGTCGTGATGGCGGATGTGAAGGGTGATCTCTCGGGATTGTCCAAAGCGGGGGAGAGCAACGACAAGATCACGGCTCGGGCAATCGAGACGGGTGACGACTCCTGGACTCCGTCCGGTATGCCCGTCGAATTTCTGTCGCTGGGAACCGGCGGGATCGGGATTCCGGTCCGCGCCACCATCACGAGTTTCGGGCCGATCCTGCTCAGTAAGGTGCTGGGGCTCAACGAGACTCAGGAGTCCACGCTCGGATTGATTTTCCACTGGGCGGATGCTCAGGGCCTTGCGTTGTTGGATCTCAAGGACTTGCGTTCGGTCATCGCGCACCTCACCAGTGCCGAAGGCAAGGCAGATCTGAAGGGAATCGGCGGCGTGTCAACGGCCACGGCTGGGGTCATCCTGCGCTCGCTGGTCAATCTCGAGGCCGACGGTGGTGACACCTTCTTCGGTGAACCGGAACTCGAAACCGAGGACCTGCTGCGGGTCGTCGGTGGCGCCGGCGTCATCACACTCTTCGAACTCGGCGCGCAGGCCGCGCGTCCGGCGATGTTCTCCACGTTCCTGATGTGGGTTCTGGCAGACCTGTTCCAGACCCTGCCGGAAGAAGGGGACTTGGAGAAACCCAAGTTGGTCTTCATCTTCGACGAGGCCCATCTGTTGTTCGCCGACGCGTCGAAGGCTTTCCTTCAGCAAGTTGAGCAGACCGTGAAGTTGATTCGCTCCAAGGGCGTCGGTGTGTTCTTCTGCACGCAGTTGCCCACCGACATCCCCAATTCTGTTTTGTCGCAACTGGGTGCCAGGGTGCAGCATGCTCTGCGTGCGTTCACTCCGGACGATCAGAAGGCGCTCAACAAGACGGTCCGCACGTACCCGAAGACGGAGCATTACGACCTCGAGAAGGCACTCACGTCGTTGGGAACCGGCGAGGCCATCGTGACCGTCCTCTCGGAGAAGGGTGCGCCGACACCGGTGGCCTGGACCAAGATTCGTCCGCCTCGCTCCCTGATGGACACGATCGGCAACGACGCCATCACAGCCGCGGCGGCGTCGAGTCCGCTCCACCAGAAGTACGGTCAGACGATCGATCGCGAATCGGCGTACGAGAGGCTGACGGCCAAGGTGGCCGGGGCGCCAACGGCAGACCCGTCGCTGGATCTGCCGCCGTTACCGGATCTGTCGCAGTTTCCGCCGCCGCCACCGGTCGAGCCGGAGGGTCCCAACATCGCCGAGCAGATTCTCGGCAATTCTGCGGTCAAGAGCTTCCTCAAATCGGCGGCATCTGCTGCCGGTCGGGAAATCTCGCGCAGTATCTTCGGAACCGGTAGCCGCCGTAGGCGCTGACGATTCGACGCCCGCGAGTGTCAGATGCCGACCTCGCGGGCGAGTAGGTCGTTGATCGATTCGCGTCGGATCAATGGTCGTGCGACGCCACCGAGCACGGCAATCACCGGCGGACGGCACACACTGTTGTAGGTGGATGCCATGCTGTGGTGATAGGCGCCGGTACACGGCACTCCCAACAGATCGCCCTCGTGAAGGTCTGCGGGAAGTTGTATGCCGACGGAAATTTCGTCTCCCGATTCGCAATGCCGCCCCACGACGGTCACTTCCTCGAGCGGCGCATTCGAATGTCGGTTGACCAATTCGACGTCGTAGCGACTGTTGTACAACGACACTCGCGGATTGTCGCTCATGCCGCCGTCGACGGAGACAAATGTCCTGCCGCCGCTGATGGTCTTGATGTTCGCCACGCGGTACAGCGTGACACCGGCCCGAGCGGCGATGGCCCGGCCGGGTTCGAGGACGATTTCGGGGCGAGGAAAGCGATTTCGGGTGCAGGCGTCATCGAGTGATTCGTCGATGACAATTGCCAGTCGAGTCAGGTCGAGTTGCGCGTCACCGGGGACGTACGGGATTCCGTGCCCGCCCCCGAGATCGAGTTCGGTGAGGATGATCCCGTGAGAACGACGTATGTCGTCCATTTGCGCGATCATCGTATTGATCCCGGAGCGGAAATGTTCGGGATCGGTGATCTGCGAACCGAGATGGCAATGGAGGCCGATAAGTTGGAGGTGAGGCGCTGCGCTGACGGCGGCAACCGCACGATCCAATTCTTCGGAGAATGCCGGCAGGCCGAACTTCTGGTCGACGATGCCGGTGGCCACTGCCTTGTGTCCGTGAATGTCGATACCGGGCGTGACTCGGATCAGTACTTTCTGCGGCCGGGTGCAGACCGAGGCCAGTCGTAGTGCTTCGCTGTGGGAGTCGAGAACTATCCGCCCGACACCCGCGTTGACGGCTACTCTCAGCTCTGCGACAGATTTGGCGTTGCCGTGCAGGATGATTCGTGCCGGGTCCACACCGGCTGTCAGTGCGATGGTGAGTTCGCCGGCCGAGCAGACGTCTACCCCGAGCCCCTCGTCGGAGACCCATTTTGCCATCGCTCGAATCATGAGAGCCTTGCCCGCGTACACGATTTCCGCGTCGGGGAAGATCTCGCGATACATCCGGCAGCGGTGGCGCACGTCGGCCTCGTCGACGACATAGGTGGGGGTTCCGTACTGGTCGGCGATCTCTTCGAGGGAGACGTCGCCGATGCAGATGCGTCCGCTCTGATCGTGGCGAGTGCTGATGGGCCACAAAGCCGGATCCAAGCGCGGTGTCATCGCGCTGCGTAGGGACGGGAAGATGTCGAGAAGCGTCACGTCGATCTCCTGAGGGTGACCCGCTCGGTGCGGGGCTACCAACAGATCTACTCCGGAAAAGTGCCGGCGGACCTTGTCTTGACGGGTATTTGACGGGGATACGACTGAGTTTGACGGCGTCCTTTTATGTCGTTCGTCGTCGCTTCCAGCCGAACCAACCGAGCGCCGCCAGCAGCGCAACCGCCGCGACACCGCCAACGACCGCTGTTTTGTCGATATAGACGCCGATAGACGGAGTACCGCCGGCTTCCGGAACATAACCTGCGCCGTAGACGGATTCAACTGTTGCCTGGACGTCGAAATCGGTTCCGGTATAGGGGGCGCAGCTGTATCCCTCGTATTCGGCGTCGACGTCGTAGGGCGCCGACAGGAACATCAGTCGTTCGGTACCGAGTACGTAGCTTGTGCCGCAACCATTCCCGTTTGCGAGTGTTCCCACCGACGTCACGGACGCGACATCACCCTTGTAGACGCGACTGACGTCGAACAGATAGGTGTCCTCGAACCCGTCCGAGGATTTCTCGGTGGGCGTGCCGAGGAAGATTGTGCTGGAGACACTCACTGCCTCTTACGGCGACTCGAAGGAAACACACGAGCACGCGTTTGCCGTGGTGGGTAGCAGTAGGGGCAACCCTCCGGTCGTGAGAAGGATTGCCCCTACAGCCAACGAGCGAGAAGTTCGGATGACTCAGCCGCCGAGCTTCTTGTAGAACGTGCCAACGATTGGCGCGACAACTGCGCGCGGGGTGTAACCGCCGGCGACGGACATCGCCTTGCTCAGGATGCCCGGGACAACGCGCATCTTGTTCTCGGCCAGACCGTCGAGGGAGACCTTGGCCGTGTACTCGCTCGAGATCCAGAAGAAGTCCGGGACCAGCTTGTCGACGATCGAGGCCTCGGCGGGGTCCGGGGTCTCGGTGCGAACCGGTCCGGGGGCGAGGAGAGTGACGTTGACGCCGCTGCCTTTGAGTTCCCCGCGCAGGGATTCCGCGAACGTGTTCACGAAGGCCTTGGTGGCGGCGTAGGTCGCATTGTTGGGAATCGGCATGTTTCCCGCGGCCGATCCGACCATCAGGATGCCGCCGGACTTGCGCTCGACCATTCCGGGCAGAACGGCCAGGGTGAGGTCGTGCACCGCGACGGCGTTGAGTTCGACCTGTGCGCGCTCGTAGCTCGGGTCGAGCTCGGCTACCGGCCCGAAGGTGGCGATACCGGCGTTGTTGCACAGGATGCTGATCTCACGCGTGCCCAGTTCCTCGACCAGGACGGCACGGGCCGCGCTGTCCGAGAGATCGCAGGCACGAACCTCGACGTCGACGCCGTGCTTGGCGCGAAGTGTCTCGGCAAGACCCTCCATGACGTCGCCGCGTCGTGCGACCAGGATCAGGGAGTGTCCGCGGGAGGCCAGATCAGTGGCCAGTGCCTCTCCGATTCCGGAGGAGGCACCGGTCACGACGGCGCGGGCTGTGGTGGTGGGTGTCGGCAGGCTCACGATCAGTCAGCGTAGTCGGTCAGATCTTCGCGGCCAGTCGTGTGCCCTGTTCGATGGCACGTTTTGCATCGAGTTCGCCGGCTACGTCTGCCCCGCCGATGATGTGGGTCACCATGCCGGCAACGGTCAGCTCGTCGACGAGATCGCGCACGGATTCCTGTCCGGCGCAGATCACGATGGTGTCGACCTGGAGGAGGCGAGGCTTCTCGTGCTTCTCGCCGAAGGTGATGTGCAGGCCGGCGTCGTCGATCCGTTCGTAGTTCACGCCGGAGAGTTCGTGCACACCCTTGTTCTTCAACGCGGCGCGGTGGACCCAGCCGGTTGTCTTGCCGAGGCCGGCTCCGATGCGTCCGGGCTTGCGCTGCAGGAGGTAGACCTCACGCTCCGAAAGCTCCGGGATGGGTGTGGTGAGCGCTCCCGGTGCCATCTCGGGTTCCGTGACGCCCCACTCCTGCTTCCATTCCTTCAGGTGCAAGGTGGGTGATGTTGGGTGAGTGAGGAATTCGCTGACGTCGACGCCGATACCCCCGGCTCCGATCACAGCGACGGTCTTGCCGACGGGCTTGCCCTCGCGGACCACCTCGGCGTACGTCAGTACCTTCGGATTCTCGATGCCGGGGATGTTCGGGACTCGCGGCGTCACTCCGGTGGCGACCACTACCTCGTCGAAGGATCCGATGAGATCGGCTGGAGTCACGCGTGTTTCAAGCTTGACGTCGACGCCGGCAAGGTCGAGTTGCCTGGTGTAGTACCGGATGGTTTCGGTGAACTCTTCCTTGCCTGGGATCAACTGCGCGATCCCGAACTGGCCGCCGATCGTGTCCGACGCCTCGAACAGGGTGACTGTGTGGCCGCGTTGTGCGAGATTCAACGCTGCAGAGAGACCGGCAGGTCCGCCGCCGACAACAGCAAGATTCTTGCTGCGGCGGGTGGCGGAGAGAACGAGCGTCGTCTCGCGTCCCGCGCGTGGATTGAGCAGGCAGGACACATGTTTGCGCACAAAGGCGTGGTCGAGGCAGGCCTGGTTGCAGGCGATGCAGGTATTGATCTCGTCTGGTGCTCCGCGTTGTGCTTTGTTTGCCCAGTCGGGATCGGCCAGCATCGGGCGGGCCATGGAGATCAATTGCGCGTCGCCGCGGGTGAGAATTTCCTCAGCCGTCTCGGGCATGTTGATCCGGTTGGATGCGACCACCGGAATGCTGACGTGCTTTTCGAGTTTGCCGGTGATGTCGACAAAGGCGGCGCGGGGTACGGAGGTCACGATAGTCGGCACCCGTGACTCGTGCCAGCCGATGTCGGTGTTGATGATCGTGGCGCCTGCAGCTTCGATTTCCTGTGCCAGAGTGACGATTTCATCCCACGTCTGACCGCCTTCGACCAGATCGGCCATAGACAGGCGGAACACGACGATGAAGTTCGGACCGACGGCGCGGCGGGTGCGTCTGACGATCTCGACGGCCATGCGTCGACGGTTCTCGGAGCTACCACCCCATTGATCTTTACGCTTGTTCGTGCGCTCGCACAGGAACTGGTTGATGAAATAGCCTTCGCCACCCATGATTTCGACGCCGTCGTATCCGGCGGATTGGGCGAGCTTGGCGCAGCGGACGTAGTTACGGATCTGCCAGCGCACTCCACGATCAGTGAGCCGCCGTGGCCGGAACGGGTTGATCGGCGCTTTGATCGACGACGCCGACACACTGAACGGTTGGTAGCTGTACCGACCGGCGTGCAGGATCTGCAATGCGATCTTGCCACCTGCGTCGTGTACTGCCTTGGTGATCCGGCGATGGCGGCGCGCCTCGATCTTGTTGGTCAGCTTGGCTCCGAACGGAAGGAGCCAGCCGGTGCGGTTGGGGGCGTAGCCGCCGGTGACGATCAATCCGACGCCGCCGCGCGCGCGTTCGGCAAAGTACTCGGCAAGTTTGTCGATGTCTTTGGCCCGGTCTTCGAGACCGGTGTGGATCGAACCCATGACTACGCGGTTCTTCAGTGTGGTGAACCCGAGGTCGAGGGGTTCGAACAGGAGGGGGAACTGCGGAGTGGTCATGGCTGCGGGTGTCCTTCCGAGTTGCTGGCAGCGGAGTTGTTGTCGGCAGAGTTGTTGTCGGCAGGGGGTAGGGCGTCCAGAATTTCCTGGCACCAGTCGACAAAGCCCTCTTCGACGCGGATACCTCCGCGCAGAACGAGATACTGATGCAGGGGCGATCCGGATAGGGCTGCGGGATTGGGGAAGTCGCGTTTCTCGATAAGTCGGTAGACGTCGAGTCGGGAGGCGTGGCCGTCGCGGTGGCGAGCGACTTCGTCTCGAAGTGCGGGGATGTCTGCGCTACCGGCGGCGCGGATCTTCACGGCCAGTTCATTACGCAGATGGCTGGGTTCGGACGGTTCGGCTATCCAGCGCGTCAGCTCGGCGCGGCCGGCTCCGGAGACCCGATACACCTTCTTGTCCGGGCGCCCGTCCTGAGCGACGGTTTCCACCTCGAGCCACCCGGCTTCGTCCATCCGCTTGAGTACGCGGTAGATCTGCTGGTGCGTCGCGCTGTGGAAGAACCCGATCGACTTGTCGAATCGACGGGTCAGGTCGTAGCCCGACGCCTCCTGCTCGGTCAGCGAGGTGAGGAGCGCGTGTTCGAGTGCCATGAGTGAAGTATGTATGCACCTCGTTCCATATGCAACCAAGTGCATACCCTGAAAAGTTTGCCCTGTTTTGTCCCTCTCGCTCGAATAGGCTCGCGATCATGAGCGCAGAGTCGACAAGTAAGCAGGCGGAACCGCCCGCAGGGATAGGCGCCGCGGCGACCAAGAGTCAGGTGGTTGCGTGGGGGCTGTGGGACTGGGGATCGGCCGCATTCAACGCGGTGATCTTGACTTTTGTCTTCTCCGTTTACCTCACCGACGCCGTGGGCGACGATCTGCCCGGCTCGGTGTCGGCCACAACATGGCTCAGTTGGGCACTCGGAATCGCCGGATTCTTCATCGCGATTCTTGCTCCCGTCACCGGACAGCGGTTCGACGCGTCAGGCAAGCGCAAGTGGTCGTTGGCGATCCTCACCGGCATCACCGTTCTGTCGATGGCTGGGTTGTACTTCGTCGAGGACAACTATCGGTATCTGTGGCTGGGGCTTGTGCTCCTCGCCATCGGTTCGGTGATCTTCGAACTGGCCGGAGTTCCGTACAACGCCATGATGCGGCAGGTGTCGACACCGGAGAACTTGGGCCGCGTGTCCGGGTTCGGCTGGGCCATGGGTTATTTCGGTGGAATTGTTCTGTTGTTGCTCTGCTACTTCGGGTTCATCGTCGGTGACGGCGACACGCGAGGTTTTCTGGGATTGACCACCGACGGCGGCCTGAACATCCGGATGGTGGCACTGCTTGCGGCGGTGTGGTTTGCCGTCTTCGCGATCCCGGTGTTCTTCAAGGTGCCCGAGTTGCCTACGCCCGACGCAGATCCGGGTGCGGCAAAGGCGGGGTTCCTCGATTCCTACCGCGTGCTGTGGCGCGACTTGCGCGAACTGTGGATCGTCGACCGTCGCACTATCTGGTACTTGATCGCGAGCGCCTTGTTCCGCGACGGACTCGCCGGGGTGTTCACTTTCGGTGCTGTCCTTGCCGTGAATGTGTACGGCATCAGTGCTGCGGACGTACTGTTGTTCGGCGTTGCGGCCAACGTTATTTCGGCCATCGGCGCCTTGGTGGCAGGGCGATTCGACGACCGGATCGGGCCCAAGCAGGTCATCACCGTATCGCTCGCGTCGATGATCGTGGTCGGTGCAATCTTGATCGCGGTGTCCGGGCCGGTGATGTTCTGGATCTTCGGACTCGCGCTGTGCTTGTTTGTCGGGCCGGCACAATCGTCCGCTCGAACGTTCCTGGCGCGCATCACTCCGCCCGGTCGTGAAGGTCAGCTTTTTGGTCTGTATGCGACCACAGGCCGAGCAGTATCGTTTCTTGCGCCGACACTGTTCGGCCTGTTTGCGTGGATGTTCGGTGCGGATCGCGCTGGCATCGTCGGACTGTTGGTGGTTCTTGCTGTGGGTCTGGCTGCCTTGTCGCTGGTCAAGGCGCCCGAAGGCGACAGTGCGGAGGCTGTCAGTCCTTGAAGTAGACCAATTGGTGGGTGGTGGCCAGCAGTTCGCCGTCACTGCCCCATAATTCGGCGCTCTGATCGAAGTAACCGTTACCGAAACGCTGGGTGCGTGCGGTTCCGAGGACGGAGCGATCGGACTGCCGGGCCAGCGCTGCGGCGTCGGCATGGAAGTAGATCGTCAGCGATACGGTTCCGGCGGGAGCCATCTTGCCGCGGCGCAGGAACACTCGCGGAAAGAACACATCGCACAACGAGGTCAGCGAGAAGAAATCAAGCGCGCGCGGCGGGCTGTCGCGAACCCAGAGAGTCGAGACGGAGTCGGGATGCTCGCCGGATTCCAGATCGGGGATTGCGCCCTCGATAAACCGCATTTCGTAATTCTGAGCCCAAGCGATGAACTCGGGGAACGGTTGCGCAGGAACATCTTCTGCAGCCGGCACCGCGGGCATCTCGATTTCCGTGGAGTCCCAGGTATCGCGGCGGAGGCCGAACACAGCTGTTGCGGTAGTCGCCACGGTGCCGTTCTGAGCGAGTTCGATCCACCAATGCTGTGTCGTTCGGTTGGTGCGCACCGGACGCGCAGTGATCTCGAACTGGCCTTCGGCGATCGGGCCCGCAAAATTGACCGTCAGCGACAGTGGTTCACCTAGGCACTCGGGGTGCCGCTGAACCGAGGCCAGCAACGTGGCCGAGGTGATTCCGCCGAACGGGCCGACCATGTTGTTGTATGCGGTACTGGTGTGCCCGGTAGAGAGACCCGGCGTAATGGATTCCAGGTCGACTGCGGCATCAAACGGATGCGGGGGTGCAACGGTTGTGGTCACGACAAGCTCCTGACGGTGAAATCGGTGTAGTAGGCAGTCAGTATATGTATGACAACCTACATAGAAGCTCAGGTGTAGGTCGGATCAGGCTCCCGCTCGCCGGATTATCGCGTCCGCCAGTTCCTCGGCGCGTTCCTCGGGTACCCAGTGACTGCCGCCCTCCAGAACCACAAATTCGTACGGCGCATCCACGAATTCACCGCATCGTTCTGCTGCGGCGCGGCCGAGTGCGGTGTCGGCCGTACTCCAGACGTACGTCGTCGGAACAGTGGTGGGGGCTATGTCTCCGAAATCGCGAGTCATGGCGCGATACCAGTTCAATGCGCCGGTCAATGCTCCATCGCCACTGAGGATGCGAATATGTTCGTCGGCGAACTCGGGATCGATCTGGCCGTCGAACATCGCCCGCAATCGTCGGAAGTTGTCCTCCGACAACACCTTTTCGGCCTTCCCTTCCTGGCGGAGCAGTCGGATGTACGTCGAGCGTTCCTTTTGATCCTGGTCTTCGCGCAGCGCCCAACCGAAAGCGGTGGGGTGGGGAACAGAGATTGCGGTCAGGCTGCGAATTCGCTGTGGATGCCGTCCCGCAACCTGCCAGGCCACGGCGGATCCCCAGTCGTGGCCGACAAGATGAGCGTCGGGCAACCCCAGGGCGTCGAGCAGGCCGACGGTATCGGCAACAAGGTGCTCGATGCGATAGGCGTCGACGCCGGAGGGGCGGGCATCGGGTGAATATCCGCGCTGATGCGGCGCTATGACGCGAAATCCGGCGGCCGTCAGTAGGGGAGTCACTTTGCCCCAGGACGCGGCGCTTTCGGGGAATCCATGCAAGGCGAGAAGTGGGACGCCGTCGTCCGGACCGGAAATCAGGACGTCGAAGGTCAGGTCGCCGACAGGAATCCGAAACGTATTCGTGGAGGACATGGTGCCACCGTACGAGGCAACTCCGGATCCACACCACACTTCGGGCTGAATTGATGACCGCCGGTCGCCTCAGCAGGCGATACGCTTGGGGAAGGTGTGCGAAAGGCGGACTACTGGTGTCCGCGGGCCGGCCGTGTCTGTAGTTCTGGGGCGGCGGCGGTCAGTAGGGCGGCCCGATCGCGGGTCAACGGCGGATAGATGCGTTGGGTATTGATGGTGTTCTTGGTGGCCTTTGCCTGTGCGCCGGTCGCTACAACTTGCCGATCCCAGCCTTCGGTGTAGACCGCACCTGCCGGGCCTAGGTCCAAAACCGTGACATACCACGGGATGCGGAGGGCCAGCATCGGATTGCCGAGCAGATCGCCGATCACGTTGTACCCGGCGTAGCGGCCCATCGGCCGGCTGTGCTGGCAGGACATCACCGACTGATGCTGATTATCCATCTTCGCGGTGGCGACGTCGCCGGCAGCGAATACGCCTGGTACGCCGATCACCTGGAGATAGTCGTCGACCGGGAGCCGTCCGAGCCGATCACGTTCGACCGGGAATTGCGCGGTCAACGGGTTTGCCTTCATGCCGGCACACCAGATGACCGTCGCGGCAGGCACCATCTCATCCGAAGACAGCGTGACCCCGCCCTGGTCCACCGTGGTCACACTCATCCCGGTCAGTGTCTCGACTCCGGTGTTGGACAATGCCGCTTCGATGACCGGCCTCGCCGACGCACCCATATCCGATCCGACGTTGGGGTTGTGGTCCACCAGCACCACGCGCGAGGTCACGTCGGTGCCGAACAGGGCAGTGAGCCGGCCTGGCAGCTCGCAGGCGGTTTCGATGCCCGTCAGGCCGGCCCCGACCACCACCACGGTCGCCGCGGCGGGTGTGACGGGTCCTTCGGCCAGCAGGGTCAAATGAGCGTCGAGTTTCATTGCGCCGTCGTAGGTATCGACGTCGAACCCGAACTCCGTCAGACCCGGGATATCGGGTCGGGCTACACGGCTACCTGCCGCCAGAACGAGGCGGTCGTAGCCGTACGTCTGTGACTGACCACCGACGTTTGCGGAGACGGTCCGCGCACCGGTGTCGATTGCGGTCACCTCCGCGGTGACATAGGCGATCCCGGCCGGGTTGAGGACATCGGCCAGCGGGATGCGGCAGGCGCTGAGATCGGCCTCGTAGTTGCGCACCCGGATGTCGTGGAAGGGCTGGGCGCTGAGCACCGTGATCGACACCTGCCCGGCCGGTATCCCGAGTTCGTCGAGCCGCCGAGCAGCGCCGAGCGCGGCCCATAATCCGGCGAATCCGGAACCGATGATGATGACATCGCTCATGCGTCGAGGGTCTCACGGATCGCGGCAGAACAGGTGTGTGCTGCGTTGGAATGTTCGCGAACGCTGCGATAAGAGAAGCAATTCGCCGATGAGTTAGCCCGGTCTGCCAGGTCAGTATCTGAGTACGAGCGCCATTGTTTACGTCGAGAGGTACAACCTTATGTCGATCGATCATGTTCTTGCTGTCGTCCCCGTTCGAGACCTCGCAGAGGCAGTGCAGTGGTACTCGAGTCTGTTCGGCCGCGGGCCTGACAATCGCCCGATGGTGAACTTGGCAGAATGGCGTGTGACTGACACCGGATGGGTGCAGGTCACGGTGGACACTCGCCGCGCGGGTCTGGCGCTGCTCAACTTTGCCGTGGACGACCTCACGACGCACCGTGAGGCGGTCGGTGTGCGAGGGCTGACGCTGGATGCGGTGGTGGATGCAAACAAAGGTGTGCAGTTGTCGAGTATCAGCGATCCTGACGGCAACACCCTGACATTCATCGGCGGGTTCCGGATCCACTACTGACCGGAACTACGCCTCGTGTGCGAGTTCGTAGTGTTCGACTCTGTTTCTAGGTTCGAGAGGGATCCCAGGTAGCCATACCCAGAATGATCAGCCGCAACTGCTTCTCGGCCCGCGCGATTACAGCATCTTCGCTGGGATATCCCGGCGAGCCTGCGTCGAGGAGTGCCACGACGGCGGTGAACATCACGCCGACGATCAGGTCGGCCGCAATTTCAAGATCGTCGTTTCGCCAGTTTTCCAGCCCAGCCATTCGGGAGAGGTCGACGGTGAGTTCGCTGACGAACAATCGCATCTCGGTGTTGATGGCGCGTCGTATCTCGCTGATGCCGCCGTAGCGTTCGCGGCAGAGGAAGCGAAACTCGCGCTCGTGTGAATGAACCTGGCGGACAAGGATATCGAGTGAGGTTCCGGCGTTCTTGGGGCTGGGGTCGCGCCTGGCGTCGCGCAACATTTGCCGAAGCATGCGCATGCTCTCCTCGACCAGGACGACTCCGAGGTCTTCCATCGAGGCGAAGTGCCGATAGAAGGCCGTGGGGACGATGCCCGCCTCGCGGGCCACTTCGCGGAGGCTGATGCCGGCAAAACTCCGGTCGGCGAGGAGATCCATCGCGGTATCGAGCAGCGCTTGGCGTGTGCGCTCCTTCTTGGCTGCGCGATTTTCCGGCTCAGCCTTGGTCACGATGTACGAGTGTAGATATCGGCACGGTGGACTCTTTCTGTGGATCGCGTAACTCACGTCACATTCATCTTGACATATACCTGTGTGCACCTGTCACACTATTATCAGTGAACATTTGTACACTGAAATTATGCAACCTGGAAGGAGTGGCTGACAATGGCATCAACCTCCAAGACTCTGGCCAGACGCGGGCTGGCCCTGATCGAAGCCATGGCTGCTCCGCATCAGATCGATCGTTACCTCGAACTCGTCAATCCCATGGCGACGGTGCGCGACATTCGCGCGCAGGTCGTAGCGGTCGACCATCCGACCGCTGATTCAGTGACATTGACCCTGCGTCCGACGCGCCAGTGGCGCGGATTCTCTGCCGGACAGTTCGTCCAGGTAGGCGTCGTGATCGACGGGGTGCGTCATACCCGCTGCTACTCGCCGGCTGGTTCTGCGTCCAGCCGTGATGGCCTTATCGAACTCACAGTGAAAGCCCATCCCGGTGGGCTGGTGTCGCAGTATTTGAACGCGCATGCCGAACCGGGACTTGTAGTCAGCCTGTCCCAGGCCGACGGTGTTTTTACGCTCCCCATCGAACGGCCCTCCCACATCCTCCTGATCAGCGGTGGCAGTGGAATCACCCCGGTGATGTCGATGCTGCGCACCCTCGTCGACGCAGAACATCGCGGCGAGATCGTGTTCCTGCATTACGTGAACACCAAGAAGGATGTGTCGTATCTCCACGCGTTGAAGGCCATCGCTGAGCGGCATCGGAATGTGAAACTGGTACTCGTGTACACCGAATCCGGTGGGGGAGACCTGGACGGTTTCTTCGACAACACGCACCTGAGCGCGGTCGCGCCCTGGATTGCCGATCCGGAAACGGCAGATGCGCAGGCATATCTTTGTGGACCACCCGGACTGATGCACGGAGTGCGCGAGGTCTTTCGTGAACTCGACATCGAGCACCGGCTCCATACCGAGGAGTTTGCACCCGCCGCAGCTGAACCCGGCGACGCAGGCGGCGAAGTAGCGTTCACGAAAAGTGGAGTGGCGGCCGAAAACTCAGGCAAAACCCTCCTCGAACAGGCGGAAGCCGCGGGGCTGAGTCCGGAATACGGCTGCCGGATGGGCATCTGCTTCTCGTGTACCTCCGTCAAGAAGCTCGGCCGAACACGCAACATTCGCACCGGTGAGACCGACGACGAACCCGACAAGAAGATCCAACTCTGTGTCAGCGCACCCGTCGGCGATGTCGCCGTGGATATCTGAGCGAAGACACCTACACTTTTTGGAGACTGTCATGTTTGGACTTTCCCTTTCTACACTCCCTTTCCTGGGCAACGGACCTGATAAGGACCCCGACGCTCCGGTAGTACTCACCTACGACCAGGTCGAGGAAATCGGCCGTGAGTTGGATGCGATCCGGGATCGCACGGTCGCATCGCTCGGCGCCGAGGACCGCGAATACATTTATCGGATCATCAAGGCGCAGCGTGGTTTCGAGGTTGCCGGTCGAGGTCTGATGTATCTGGGCTTCTTGCCGCCGGTGTGGCTCGCAGCGGTGGGCGCGCTGAGTATCTCGAAGATCCTGGACAACATGGAGATCGGGCACAACGTCATGCACGGTCAGTACGACTGGATGCGTGAACCAGGCCTCAATTCCGAAGTGTTCGAATGGGATACGGTGTGTCCGTCGGACCAGTGGCGTCACTCGCACAACTACATGCATCACACCTACACAAATATTCTGGGCAAAGACCGGGATATCGGATACGGCATTCTGCGTATCGACCCAGCCCAAAAATGGAACCCCTATTACCTCGGTAATCCGGTGTGGGCGTTTGCCCTGATGATGCTCTTCGAGTGGGGCGTCATGATGCATGATCTGGAGATCGAGAATGTCCTCGCCGGCAAGCGGAAATGGTACGACGTCAAACCGCTGATCAAGGGTTGGTGGAAGAAGGCAGGCAAGCAGGTCCTCAAGGACTACGTTATCTTCCCGGCTCTCACCGGACCGCTGTTCGTCACCACTCTGGCAGGAAATGTCACCGCAAATCTGGTCCGGAACGTATGGACCTACTCGATCATCTTCTGCGGCCATTTCCCCACCGGCGTACAGAGTTTCACGGAGGACGAGACGGCCGAGGAGACTCGGGGGCAGTGGTATGTCCGTCAGATGCTCGGCAGTGCCAACATCCAAGGCAGTCCGTTGTTCCACATCATGTCCGGCAACTTGTCCCACCAGATCGAACATCATCTGTTCCCGGACCTGCCCGCACATCGGTACCCGCAGATTGCGCCTGAGGTCGAGGCGCTGTGCGCGCAGTACGGTTTGCCGTACAACACGGGTGGCTTCTGGAAGCAGATCGGATCGGTATGGGGCAAGATCTTCAAGTTTGCCTTGCCGCCTGGAATGATCAAGTCACAGAGTCTTACCGGTGTTATTGTCGAACGCCAGAGAACCGTAGCCTGAGAGGCCCACATGTGATGGTCGGGAAATTTGAACGTCGCAAAGACACCGTCCAGGAATTGACGGAATCGGCGGCTACGCACGTCGGATCCATCGCGATGATCATCGCCGGTGCAGTCCGCGACGTGACCCGGGAAATCGGGGACTGGGTATCCGACGGTATCGAAATGCGTGAGGCGGCAAAGAAAGCCGCCGCCGACGACACAACCGAACCACCGACTTAACTGATCCGGCAACATTAATCCAGCAACGCAAAGGACGCCCCCACTCAGTGGAGGCGTCCTTTGCCGGTTAGACGGTACTTCTTAGATAACGCCCAGCGAGATCATGGCGTCGGCGACCTTGACGAAGCCGGCGATGTTCGCGCCGTGCACGTAGTCGCCAGGCTTGCCGTACTCGGCAGCCGTGTTGATGGTGCGGCTGTGGATGCCACGCATGATGCGGGCGAGACGCTCGTCGGTGTACTCGAAGCTCCAGGAATCGCGTGACGCGTTCTGCTGCATTTCGAGAGCCGAGGTGGCGACGCCACCGGCGTTTGCGGCCTTACCCGGAGCAAACGCGACGTTGGAGTCGCGGAAGAGTGCGATGCCACCGGGGGTGGTGGGCATGTTCGCGCCTTCGGCAACCGCCTGAACGCCGTTGGCGATCAAGGTCTTTGCGGCGTCTTCATCGAGCTCGTTCTGGGTTGCGCAGGGGAGTGCAACGTCGCACGGCACGTCCCAGATGGAACCGCCGGCGATGAACTGCGCGTGTGGAACGGCGTCGGCGTACTCGCTGATGCGGCCGCGGCGAACTTCCTTGATCTCCTTGAGGAGGTCGAGGTCGATGCCCTTCTTGTCCACGATGTACCCCGAGGAGTCGGAGCAGGCGATCGCGACGCCGCCGAGCTTGTGGATCTTCTGGATCGCGTAGATGGCGACGTTGCCGGATCCGGAGATCACGACGTTCTTGCCTTCGAGGTCTTCGCCCTTGGCCTTGAGCATTTCGGCGACGAAGTACGCAACGCCGTAGCCGGTGGCCTCGGTGCGGACCTGAGACCCGCCCCAGGTGATGCCCTTGCCGGTGAGAACGCCGGACTCGTAGGTGTTGGTCAGTCGCTTGTACTGGCCGAACAGGTAACCGATCTCGCGGCCACCGACGCCGATGTCGCCGGCCGGAACGTCGGTGTATTCACCGATGTGGCGCTGCAGTTCCGTCATGAAGGACTGACAGAAACGCATGACCTCTGCGTCGGTGCGACCCTTGGGATCGAAGTCCGATCCACCCTTGCCGCCGCCGATGGGCAGGCCGGTGAGGGAGTTCTTGAAGATCTGCTCGAAGCCGAGGAACTTCACGATGCCCAGGTTGACACTGGGGTGGAACCGCAGGCCGCCCTTGTACGGGCCGAGTGCGCTGTTGTACTGGACGCGGAAGCCACGGTTGACGTGAACATTGCCGTTGTCGTCGGTCCACGGCACGCGGAAGATGATCTGGCGTTCCGGCTCGCACAGGCGCTCGATCAGCCCGGCGTCGGCGTAGCGCGGGTGGCGCTCGAGTACGACGTGGAGAGATTCGAAAACTTCGGCTGCAGCCTGGTGGAACTCCGGCTCACCTGCATTGCGAACCAACACCTGATCATAAATCTGCGCTACGCGGTCACGTACGGACACCGCTCACCTACCTGACATTGTGAGTACTTTTTTACATTTCCGTTACATAGTAGGCGCCTTTGTTGCCCAATCCGGCATCCGTTGGGCGAAGGTGAAATCCGCCACACCGGGTTTTTCCTGGAAATCAAGTGACCGTTTTATAACGATTTGCTCTTCTTTCACTCTATTAACACTGCGCTGGTGGTTTGCTGGCGGAGCGAACAAATAGACAGAGGGGATGCGTGTGCGCTCGAAACGGTCTGTGTCAGCGTTGTTGTCCATAGGTGTAATCACGATTGCGGCAACCATCGCGTCAGCCCCAGCGGCATCGGCGATAGGTGGACCGTGTGGGGCAGGCGGTACCGGTTCGCTTGGCTCGCTGACGGGTTCGATGCCGGGTTCCCTCTCTGGCTCTGCCGGCACGGGATCGCTGGTCAATTCTTTGCCCTGGATCACGGGCGCACCGAACGGCGCATTGCCCGTATTGACCGGCCGGACCAAGGCAATCGAAATGGTGACCGGCCCTGGCAGCCCGAACGACACGATCAACCGGTTCAACGTCTCGGGTACAGACCTTGGAATCATGTGGGACAACGGGCTTTCCGGAGCTGACCACAACGTGTTGATGGCATTCGGTGACACTGTCGGCGACTGCGAGGTCGACGGCGACGACTGGCGCAGCAATGTGCTCTTCCGCAGTAGTAACACCGATTTCCAGGACCGGCTTCGGATCGACAGTTCACCCAAAGACCTTCCGAATCACTCCAAGGAGATCATCCCCGGATTCGGCATCCCGTTCGAGTTCACCACGATCCCGACGGCCGGCATCTCCTACGGCGGTGTGCAATACATCCGGTTCATGTCGGTTCGTACGTGGGACGAGCCGGGCGCCTGGACAACCAACTACTCGGCGCTGGCCTACTCGACGGATAACGGCGAGAACTGGGACATCGATCCCGTGACGGTACGCGCCAACACTCCTGGCCTCGACATTCCGGGAATTCCGGCTGTGTCCTCGATCAACGAGAACTTTCAGCAGAGCGCGTTCGTCGACGGTGGCGACGGCTATATCTACGAGTACGGCACCCCGTCGGGACGCTTCGGGAAGGCAGTTTTGGCGCGTGTCCCCGGTGCAGAACTGCGAAACCCCCTTGCCTACACGTATTGGGACGGTTCGGGTTGGAGCGTGAACTCCGACGATGCGGTGCAGGTCATCAAGGCCCCGGTCAGTGAACTCGCGGTGCAATGGAACGACTATCTCGACAAGTACGTCGCGATGTACACCAGCGCGGACGGCAGTCTGGTGATTCGGCAGGCCGATCATCCCGAGGGGCCGTGGAGTGGCACGCAGACCCTTCTGAGCGGATATACCCTGCCGAGCCTGTACGGCGGGTTCATGCACCCGTGGACCTCCCGAACCGGCAACACGCTCGAGTTTGTCGCGACAACGTGGGATCGCTACAACGTGATCTATATGCAGACAGACCTGACTGGCATGAAGATGTCGTCGTCGGATTCGCGCGACCGGCCGGACCCCGCGACAACCGGTGAGGCTCAGCTCCTGGAGATGAGAATGCCCGGAGAATAGCAATATGGAATAGCAATATGGAATAGAAATATGGCATAACAATATGGCCTGCAACCGGAATTCGGTTGCAGGCCATATTCTTTGGTGTCAGAGGATGTAGAGCATTTCCTGATAGGTGGGAAGCGGCCAGTGGTCGTCCGCAACCATGGTTTCCAGGAGATCCGCAGCGGTGCGAACATCCGCCATGGCCGGCATCAAAGCCTCCTGCGCATGCGTGGCAGCTTCGAGCGGCGAGTCGTGGGGAATCACCTTGATCGCTGCACGCAAAGCGGCTAGCGCTGCCCGAAGAGCTGTTACGGGTTCGGAAACCTCGGTCAGCGGCGCTGAATCCGGTTCGAGGCCGGCAGCCTTCAATGCAACGAAGTTCTGCGCGATCTCGGTCTGATGGCGGACCGCTGCGGGGAGAATAAGCGTCGTGCCGATCTCAACCGCCAGGCGTGCCTCGACGCCGATGCTCAGCGCGTACTGCTCGAGGCCGACCTCGTAGCGGCTGTGCATCTCTCGATGGTTGAAGACGTTGTACTTGTCGAAGAGCTCCAAAGCGGATTCGGAGATGAGTTCGGGCAAAGCGTCCAACGTGGTCCGTAGGTTGGGCAGTCCGCGTGCTTCCGCTTCGATCTGCCAGTTTTCCGAGTAGCCGTCACCGTTGAAGACGACGGCACCGTGGTTGGTGATGATGTCGGTCAGCAGGTTCTGAACCGCGGTGTCGAAATCGGCACCGTCGGCAACTGCCGTTTCGAGTTCGGTTGCCATGTAGTCGAGAGCTTCGGCCATGATCGTGTTGATGGTCACCATCGGACCGTTGACCGTCTGCATGGAACCCGGAGCGCGGAACTCGAACCTGTTGCCGGTGAAGGCAAATGGGCTGGTCCGGTTGCGGTCGCCGGGATCAGTGGGGAGAACGGGGAGCGTGTCGGCACCGATCATCATGGTGCCCTTGTCCTTCGACGACGTCGCAGCACCCTTGGCGATCTGCTCGAACACGTCGGCCAGTTGGTCGCCGAGGAAGATCGAGATGATCGCGGGCGGAGCCTCGTTGGCGCCGAGGCGGTGATCGTTGGTAGCCGACGCCACGGAGGCGCGCAGGAGTCCCGCGTACTTGTGGACGGCGCGGATCACAGCTGCACAGAACACCAGGAACTGAGCATTGTCGTGCGGATTATCGCCGGGGACAAGCAAACTGCCGAGTTCCGAGTTACCCAACGAGAAGTTGACGTGCTTGCCCGAGCCGTTGACACCGTCGAACGGCTTCTCGTGGAACAGGCACTCCATGCCGTGCTTCTTGGCGACGGTCTTGAACGTGGTCATCAACAGCTGCTGATGGTCGGCGGCGATGTTGCCGCGCTCGAACATCGGCGCGATCTCGAACTGGCCGGGAGCAACCTCGTTGTGACGGGTCTTCGCGGGAATGCCGAGTTTGAACAGTTCACGTTCGGTATCCATCATGAAACCGAGGACTCGCTCGGGGATGGCGCCGAAGTAGTGGTCGTCGAACTCCTGGCCCTTGGGTGGCTTGGTGCCGAAGAGCGTGCGGCCCGCATTGAGCAGGTCGGGGCGGGCGAGGAAGAAGTGCCGATCGATCAGGAAGTACTCCTGCTCGGGACCGCAGAAGGACACAATCTGCTCGGGTTCGGTGTGGCCGAACAGCTTCAGGATGCGTTCGGCGTGCACGCCCATCACCTGCTGCGAACGGAGCAGCGGAGTCTTGTGGTCGAGCGCTTCGCCGGTCATCGATACGAAAACCGTAGGGATGCAGAGGGTATTGCCGTTGGGGTTCTCGAGAACGTATGCCGGGCTGGTCACGTCCCAGCCGGTGTATCCGCGAGCCTCGAACGTATTGCGCAGGCCGCCGTTGGGGAAGCTCGAGGCATCCGGCTCACCCTGGATGAGTGTCTTGCCCGCAAATTCGGCGAGCGCAGACCCGTCGCCGACCGGCTCGAAGAAGCTGTCGTGCTTCTCGGCCGTCAGTCCGGTCAGTGGGTAGAAGACATGCGCGTAGTGGGTGGCGCCCTTCTCGAGTGCCCAGTCCTTCATGGCCGATGCAACGGCGTCTGCAACCGCCGGGTCGAGGGGCTTGCCCTGTTCGATCGTGGCGATCACGGACTTGTAGATCTGCTTGGGCAGGCGCTTCTGCATCACCACTTTGTTGAACACGTTGGCGCCGAACACCTCGCCGGGAGCTTCGTCGCCTGAGAAACTCACGACGGGAGGTGTGTAGGCCTCGACGTCCTTGATCGCTTGCAGACGAACTGCATTTCCACTCATCTACGTACCCCTCGCGCGGCCCAGGGCAGCTTGTTGCGACCCGATTGCCGATCACTTTACGAACCTTCTGTATCGGGAATGTTTCACAGACATTGCGCCTGCCCTCGACTTGTCGGTGGGTTCGGGCAGGATTGCCGAATGTCAGCGATCAGGGTGTTGGTGGGCAGTGCGGTCGAACCGGAAAATCTCGCGGAGGTCATAGGTATCTATCGCGAACTTGTTCGCGAGACCCGCAAGGAGAGCGGCTGCATCAGCTACGAATTGCTGCAGCAAAGCGACAATCCCGGTGAGCTGATGTTGGTGGAGGAATGGGAATCCCAAGCACACCTGGACGCTCACACGCACACCGATCATTTTGTGCGGTTGGTTGCGGCCCTGGACAGGTTGGAGAAGGCCGCGCCGGCGCTGATTTATTCAAAAGTGTTGTGACGCAGATATTCCCATAGGTATTGATTGCTGCTAGAATCGAATATACGTTCGAACTGGGGGGTGTTGATGAGCGGCATTGTGGATGCATTGGTCGAAGGACATGCGTCCATTGCGCGCGCCCAGTTCCTCGAAGTTGATGCCGTCACGTCGCTGTACTTCGAGCGGTGTTCCGAGGATGAGAACGCCGGTCGCAATGCCGCGGTGCAGGGTGAATTCGTTCATGTCGAAGTTGCGTTCGTTCTGAGTATCACCGAGTATGCGGCGACGCGGATGATCTCGTTGGGGTGCGATCTGCGCTTGCGGTTGCATCGGGTGTCTGCGGCATTTGCGTCGGGAGAGATTGATCTCGGTAAGGCGACAGCGCTTTCGGATGCGCTGGCCAATGTGTCCGATGATGCACTTGATCTCATTGAACAGTTACTTCTGGACGGCGCCGACAAATGCAGCAGCAGCAGGCTCAAGGCCCGAGCGCGCAGCCTGATCGCACGCCATGATCCGGAAGGTGTGCGCGCTCGGCGGCGGCGCGCGCAGGAAGACCGCGATGTGCGGATCAGTGCAGGCGTTGACGGTATGTCGACGCTCGACGGTGTGCTGCCGGCGGTTGGTGCGCACATCGTGGCGGCAAAGCTGCAGACGATGTCGCGGCAGGTATGTGCGCGCGATCCTCGTACTTTGGCGCAACGTCGCGCCGACGCCTTGGTAGCGCTGTCGGAGGGGCGAGCAGTTCTCGCCTGTGCATGTGGCACTGATTGCGGGCGGGATGTGGAGCCGGTATCAGCCCCGTCGCAAGCGACAATTCTGGTGGGCGTCAATGTTTCCACGTTGCTCGGCTTTGATGATCTGCCGGCTTTTCTGCATGGGTACGGTGCTATCGATGCGGAGTTGGCGCGGGAAATTGCGGCCGATGCTGTGTGGCGGCAAGTGCTGACGCTCTCGGAGAAGGATCGTCAGATTCTCTGCCAAAACCTCACGGGAACACATGGTTTCAAGGCTGGTGGACCTGTACTCGGAGTGGGTAGGCGGTCGAGCGCACCGTTAGTGTCGCCTGCCGCAGTTGCAGCGCGGAAGCGGTACCGGGAGGCGCGGACGTATCGACCTTCGGCTGCGCTTGCGCGGACGGTCCGGACCCGCGACGGTACGTGCCGGTTCCCGAATTGTGTTGTACGGGCCGAGAATTGCGATCTCGATCACACGGTGGCGTTCAATCACGAGAATCCTGACCGCGGTGGGCTCACCACGGAGCAGAATCTGGCATCCGTGTGCCGCAAGCATCATCGGCTCAAGACCTGGGGGTACTGGCCCGTGCGGCAGATCGGAGGTGGCCAACTCGAATGGGTCGCACCGACTGGTTCTCTTGTCGTGACGAAGCCGCGGGGTGCGTTTTGTGATCCCGATGTGCAGTCCGATGAAGTCGAGCGGTTCCGGCTTACGGAAAGTCATGTGGTCGAGCGATTGTTCCGATGCCATGGCCGGGGTGTCGAGGCAGATCTCGAGTTCATGCTCGATTCCACGGTGGCGGGATGGCGGCTACGGCGACCACTTGCTCGCGCTGCGATTCCATCTCACGTGGTGAACGAGCCACCACCGTTCTGACCAGAAAGTATGGTGCCCCCGGCAGGATTCGAACCTGCGACCAAGAGATTAGAAGGCTCTTGCTCTATCCCCTGAGCTACGGAGGCGCGGAGACGATATTACCTTCCCGCGTGACAGCGCTCGATCACCCCCGTCTGGAATACGCTCGATAGGAGAAGACACCGAATGGGAGCTGCAGATGCGGGATGTTCTGTCCGAACTGATGAAGGTGTGGCGAGCCGACGGTACGGCAGGTGTCGGGACAGTGGTGCGGACGTTCCGGTCAGCTCCTCGGATGCCGGGCGCGTCGATGTTGGTGGCCCCGGACGGTTCGGTGACTGGCTCGGTGTCGGGTGGGTGCGTCGAAGGTGCCGTGTACGAAACGGCCACGGAGGTAATCGAATCCGGTGTACCGACCCTCGAAAGGTACGGCGTTGCCGATGACGACGCCTTTGCGGTGGGGCTGACATGCGGCGGCACGATCGAGGTCTTTGTCGAGGCTGTGTCGAGGCAGACGTTCGACAGTCTCGAGAGTGTGGCCACCGACGTCGAGGAGCATCGCCCGGTAGCGGTAGCAACAGTCATTGCTCACCCGGATCCGTTCTGGGTGGGCCGACGCTTGGTGATACGACCGGACATCACGGACGGTTCGATCGGATCGGCGCGCGCGGATTCCGCGGTAACCGACGACGCTCGTGGCCTGTTGGCGGCAGGACGTACGGAAGTGCAGACGTACGGACCGGACGGTGAGCGTCGAGGTGAGGGGATGCGGGTTTTTGTCGCGAGCTACGCTCCCCGCGCCCGGATGCTGGTATTCGGGGCCATCGATTTTGCGGCCGCGGTTGCCAAGCAAGGTTCATTTCTCGGGTACCGGGTGACGGTGTGCGACGCCCGCGAGGTTTTTGCGACTCCGTCACGGTTTCCGACAGCCGACGAAGTGGTGATCGACTGGCCGCATCGATACCTGGCAGCACAGGCGGAGGCCGGCGCAATCGACTCACGCACGGTCATCTGCGTGTTGACGCACGATCCGAAATTCGACGTGCCCCTGCTCGAGGTTGCGCTCCGACTACCGGAAGTCGGGTTTGTCGGCGCGATGGGTTCGCGTCGCACACATCAAGACAGGCTCGAACGATTGCGGGCGGCAGGTGTCACCGACCTCGAGTTGGCGAGGCTGGCGAGTCCGATCGGTCTGGACCTCGGCGCGCGAACGCCGGAGGAAACCGCAGTGTCGATCGCGGCGGAGATCATCGCGCTTCGGTGGGGTGGTGAGGGCAAGCCGTTGAGCGGGTTGGAGGGCCCCATTCACCGCAGTTCAGGGGAATCCGAGAGCCGCTGACCTGGGGAATTGTGAGGCAGCTGATGGGCCCCTTGACTCGCTGTGACGCTCGGCAGAAGCTGAGATGACAGTCGAATGTGGGGTGCATCACATGCAGGTTCCTGGGCCGTTCGAGTACGAGCGGGCAACCGGTATCGACCACGCCATCGGATTGCTGGAGCGACTGGGCGATCAGGCGCGCGTTGTTGCGGGCGGACACAGCCTGCTTCCGATGATGAAGCTGCGACTGGCAAACCCCGAGTATCTGATCGACATCAACGACTTGGCCGAGGAACTTGGCTACATCACGTTCGGGGACGGACACGTTCGGATCGGCGCGATGGCGCGTCACCGTCAGTTACTCGAATCCGACGACCTTGCCAGCGCCTTCCCGATCTTTCGGGACGCGGAAAAAGTGATCGCCGATCCGGTGGTGCGAAACCGCGGAACCATCGGCGGTTCGTTGTGTCAGGCTGACCCCGCGGAAGACCTCAGCACCGTGTGCTCGGTGTTGGAGGCGACGTGCGTCGTACGTGGTCCCTCGGGAACCCGCGACATTCCGATGGCGGAATTTCATGTCGGCCCCTATGAGACGGCCCTCAGCACAAACGAGATTCTGGTCGAGGTTCGGATTGCGAGCAGGGCCAACAGTTCGAACGCGTACGCAAAGGTGGAACGGCGCGTGGGGGATTGGGCGATCACGGCTGCGGGTGCATCGGTGTGGATGGAAGGCGGCGCGATTAGGAGAGGACGGCTCGGCCTTACTGCGGTCAATTCCGATCCGCAGGCGCTGGCCGCGATTTCCGAGTATCTGGGTGGCAAGGCGCCGTCCGAGGAGGTCTACCGACGCGCTGGTGAGATGGCCGAGCAGGCCTGCGATCCCGTGACCGATCAGCGCGGAAGTGCCGACTACAAACGCCACCTCGCCGGCGTACTGACCGTCCGCACTCTGCGAACTGCTGTGGCCAGGATTGGGGAAGACTGATATGCGGGTATCGATGACGGTCAACGGTGAGCCGGTGTCGGAAGACGTGGAACCGCGCATGTTGTTGGTGCATTTCCTGCGAGACCAACTGCAGCTCACAGGAACTCACTGGGGATGCGACACCAGCAATTGTGGGACCTGCGTGGTGACGGTGGACGGGGAACCGGTGAAGTCGTGCACCATGCTCGCGGTTATGGCCGACGGTCACGAGATCGGAACCGTCGAAGGTCTTGAACGAGATGGTGTGCTCGACCCCATTCAAGAGGGATTCATGCACTGCCACGGATTGCAGTGCGGTTTTTGCACTCCCGGGATGATGATCACCGCGCGAGCGCTCCTTGATCGCGATCCTGACCCTGACGAACTAACAATCAGGGAAGCGATTTCCGGTCAGATCTGCCGCTGCACGGGATACACGACGATCGTGCGCTCGGTGCAATGGGCAGCGGCGCATCCGGTAGGAGGTGCGTCATGACCAGCGTGGACTCGGCGCCTGAGTTGGAGGTCAACGACGGAAAGCCGTGCGGGCATGGGCGAATGCTCCGCAAGGAAGATCCCCGCTTCATTCGAGGTCAGGGTCACTACGTCGACGACGTGCAACTGCCTGGCATGCTGCATCTCGCAATTCTGCGTGCGCCGGTGGCACATGCTCGGCTGGTGAGCATCGATACCACTGCGGCGCAGGAACATCCGAAGGTGAAAGCGGTGGTGACAGGAGCGGATCTGGCCGCGCAAGGTCTTGCATGGATGCCGACGCTGTCCAGCGACGTGCAGGCGGTACTGGTTACCGACAAAGTACGCTTTCAAGGGCAGGAGGTCGCATTTGTGGTGGCCGAGGATCGGTACTCGGCGCGGGACGCCTTGGAGCTGATCGAAGTCGAATACGACATCCTCGATCCGGTGATCGACGCGCGTACTGCATTGTCGCCGGACGCACCGGTGATCCGCACCGATCTCGACGGCAAGACGGACAATCACTGCTTCGACTGGGAGACCGGTGACAAAGCTGCCACCGACGCGGTGTTCGCTGCAGCCGACGTTGTGACAAAACAGGAAATCGTCTACCCGCGTGTACACCCGGCTCCGATGGAAACCTGTGGGGCAGTTGCCGATTACGATCGTGTCTCCGGGAAGCTGACCCTGTGGTCCACCAGTCAGGCGCCGCACGCGCATCGCACTCTCTACGCTCTGGTGGCAGGTTTACCCGAGCACAAGATCCGGGTGATTTCCCCGGATATCGGGGGCGGGTTCGGAAACAAGGTGCCGATCTATCCGGGGTATGTGTGCGCGATAGTCGCTTCACTCGTGACCGGGAAACCAGTCAAGTGGATGGAAGATCGCAGCGAAAACCTCACCAGCACAGGATTTGCCCGCGACTACATCATGCTCGGGGAGATCGCGGCAACCAAGGAAGGCAAGATCCAGGCCATCCGTACTCATGTGCTGGCCGACCACGGGGCATTCAACGGAACGGCGGCGCCCACCAAATACCCGGCCGGTTTCTTCGGCGTCTTCACCGGCAGCTACGACCTCGAGGCTGCATACTGCGCAATGACGGCGGTGTACACGAACAAGGCTCCGGGCGGAGTTGCCTACGCGTGCTCCTTCCGGATCACCGAGGCGGTCTACTTGGTGGAACGGTTGGTCGACTGCCTGGCGTTCGACCTGGACATGGACCCCGCGGAACTGCGATTGAAGAACCTGTTGACGCCAGACCAGTTTCCGTACACGAGTAAGACCGGCTGGAAATATGATTCGGGCGACTATGCGACAACCATGCGCAAAGCGATGGACATGATCGGCTATGACGCCCTACGACGCGAGCAAGCCGAGAAGCACTCGCGCGGCGAATTGATGGGCATCGGCATGTCATTCTTCACCGAGGCCGTCGGAGCGGGTCCACGCAAGAACATGGACATCCTCGGGCTGGGAATGGCCGACGGTTGCGAATTGCGAATACACCCCACCGGTAAAGCGGTAGTGAGGATTTCGGTTCAGACACAAGGGCAAGGGCACGAAACGACGTTTGCTCAGATCGTGGCTGAAGAGCTTGGGATTCCGCCGGACGATATCGACGTCGTGCACGGCGATACCGACAACACTCCATTCGGGCTAGGTACCTACGGCAGTCGATCAACGCCGGTTTCCGGTGCCGCCGCTGCGCTGGTTGCACGCAAAGTGCGCGACAAGGCCAAGATCATCGCGTCGGGGATGCTCGAGGTGTCCGTCGCGGACCTCGAATGGGAGAAGGGGTCCTTTCATGTGAAAGGCGATCCGTCGGCAGCGGTCACCATCGCGGACATTGCGATGCGGGCACACGGTGCCGCCGATCTGCCCGAGGGGATCGAAGGCGGTCTCGAAGCTCAAATCTGTTACAACCCGGAGAATCTCACCTATCCCTATGGTGCCTACTTCTGTGTGGTCGACATCGACCCGGGTACCGCGCAGGTGACTGTTCGCAGATTCCTCGCGGTGGACGACTGCGGAACCCGGATCAATCCGATGATCATCGAGGGCCAGGTGCACGGCGGTATCGTCGACGGTATCGGCATGGCGTTGATGGAGATCATCAGCTTCGACGAGGACGGCAACTGCCTCGGCGGCTCCCTCATGGACTACCTCATCCCGACAGCGATGGAAGTACCCAACCTCGAAACCGGGTTCACCGTGACCCCGTCGCCCCACCATCCCATCGGTGCCAAGGGAATTGGGGAAAGCGCAACCGTCGGCTCGCCGCCGGCCATCGTGAATGCGGTGGTCGACGCGTTGAAGCCCTTCGGGATTCGGCACGCGGACATGCCGTTGACACCGTCGCGGGTGTGGGAAGCGATGAATGGTCGAGGTAGGCCACCTATCTGAGAAAGGCTGGATCTGAGAAAGGGTTGGGCAATGAACGGCACCACTCACGACGTGCGATTGCGCGCCGAGCAATTGATCGGTGAGCGGCGCCCCTTTGTGACCGCAACCGTCGTCCGGGCCCAGCAACCCACGTCGGCGCATCCCGGAGATACGGCAATAGTGTTCTCGGACGGAACAATCGAAGGATTTGTCGGCGGGCAATGTGCTCAGAATTCGGTACGCGAAGCAGCCAGAGGTGCTTTGGACAGCGGTGAAAGTGTGCTGCTGCGAGTACTTCCCGATGGAGCGCCGCCATTTCCGAAAACCAGCGGTGCCGACGTGGTGGTCAACCCGTGTCTGTCCGGGGGCGCGATGGAAATATTCTTGGAACCCACGCTGCCGGCACATGTGCTGTCTCTGTACGGCGATACCCCGATCGCGGATGCGGTGGTCGAGTTTGCCCGTGTGCTTGACCTCGACGTTGTGCGGAGTTCTGCGGCGGAAGCCGTGACTGAGGATGCAACAGCCGTGATTATCGCAAGCCTCGGCGGCGAAGAGGCACTGACGATCCGCGCTGCGCTCGATGCCGGAGTGCAGTACATCGGCCTGGTCGCAAGCCGAGTGCGGGGCGCCGCGGTGCTCGAACAACTGGAGTTGACGGATTCGGAGCGAGCGCGAGTTCACACCCCGGTCGGGATGTACATCGGCGCCAAAACGCCAGCAGAGATCGCACTTTCCATCGTTGTCGACGTGGTCCGCGCTATCCGTCTCGATGGTGTGAGTGTTGCGCGGAATGACCCGGTGGCGAAGACGGCCCTCGATCCGATCTGTGGAATGACTGTCACCATCAATGCTGACACACCACATCTCGAGGATGACGGCGTCGACGTGTGGTTCTGTTCACCGGGTTGTCGGCATAAGTACGAGAAGACATGAGCGGCGAATTCTCCGATGTCGCGGAGTTGATCCGCCGCTTCGACGCATATGACTATCTCTTGGATGTGGGCACGGCAACGGCGTTGTATCTTGCTCTGGAACTGGGGCGGCCACTGCTGCTGGAAGGTGAGCCGGGTGTGGGGAAGACCACTGCGGCAAAGGCTTTGGCGCTCTCGCTCGATGCGCCGTTGATCAGGTTGCAGTGCTACGAAGGGCTCAGCGCCAACGAAGCTCTCTACGACTGGAACTACCAACGTCAGCTGCTGGCGATCAAACTGTCCGAAGCGCGTGGGGATGCGCTCGACGAAGCCGATCTGTTTACCGAGGAGTTCCTGCAGGAACGCCCGATTCTGCGATGTGTGCGGCACCGCGGGCCGGCAGCTCCTGTGCTGCTCGTCGACGAAATCGACCGTGCGGACGACGAATTCGAGGCGTTGCTCCTCGAGTTTCTGGGTGAATCGGCCGTCACGGTTCCCGAACTGGGCACGTTCACAGCCATGCGCCCTCCGGTAGTGGTCTTGACGTCGAACCGCAGCCGCGATCTCCATGACGCGCTCCGGCGGCGTTGCCTCTACCACTGGATCGACTATCCCGAACCGGAGCGTGCGGTTGCGATCGTACGACGCATGGTGCCGTCGGCGAATCTGGCATTGATCGAGCACGCCACCGCGTTTGTCGGACAGATTCGAGGTGCCGATCTCGACAAGGCGCCGGGCGTCGCCGAAACCATCGACTGGGTATCGGCTCTTGTGACTTTGGGGGTGGCTGATCTGGTTCGGGAGGACGTCGTTGTCAGCTTGGGTGCATTGGCAAAAACTCCGGACGATCGCGCGGTACTGCGCGGCGAGTTGATGAAAGGGCCACCATGAAGATCGCACACGAATTCACCGTCACCGCACCCGTCGAGGAGGCATGGAGAACCCTCACCGACCTCGAAGGAATCGCGCCGCTCTTGCCAGGCGCGCAGATGACCGGACGCGAGGGAGACGATTTCCTGGGCACCGTGACAGTCAAAGTAGGCCCGGTGCTCAGCGAATTTGCCGGCCGCGCAACATTCGTGGAGAGGGACGAAAAAACACACAAGGCTGTGATCAATGCCCGCGGCCGTGACAAGCGCGGATCCGGAAATGCGAGCGCCACCATCACCGCGCAGCTACATCCCGAAGGAGCGCAGACACGAGTGAGTGTGGACACCGATGTGAAGATCGTCGGAAAACTGGCGCAGTTCGGCAGTTCCGTGATCACGCAGGTATCGGAGAAGTTGATGGGGGAGTTCGCGGAATCGTTGGAAGAGAAACTTGCCGGACCGGCACAAGCTGTGGAAACGCCGAATGCCGAACCTCTCGACTTAGTCGAACTTGCCGGCGGGTCCGTCGCGAAACGTGTTCTGCCACTTCTTGTTGCGGTGGCTGCGGCGATCGTCGTATTTGTGTTGCTGCGTCGCCGAAGCAGATGATTCCTGACGCGGGCGCGACTTTATTGCGCGGTGTGGATGTTGCTGCCTTCGCGACCGCCTTGGTCGACCTGTTGCGTCGGCACGGAGTTGGAGTGTCGGCCGTCGGGGCCGCCAACTTCAGTGAAGCCGTGCATGTCCACTCGCCACGCACCCGGACACAGTTGTACTGGACCGCGCGGATAACTCTGATCAACCGTCAGGAAGATCTCGAGATTTTCGACGCGCAGTTCGAGCGAGTTTTTGTCGGTGCGACTCTGGGCCTGGACCCGATTGCGCGGCGGGTAGGCAGTGACCGCACGGTCGGCGACGCGACTCTTCCTGTTGCTGGTGTTTCTAGTGGGGGCGCGGACATCATCGACGTGCCGTGGATCGGGCGTGCGACGTCGAGTGGGCGAGAAGCCGTGCCGGACCAGGTTCGGCCGGGTCTACTACTCCCGAGCGCCCTTGCCGGGAAATCCGAGGAGCCTTTTGCTCAGTTGAGCCCGAGCGATCTTGCACTCCTCGGGCAGTGGATCGAACAAGCGGAGTCGGACTGGCCACGGCGCCGCCGGAGAAGACGCAGACTCGGCCGGCGCGGAACCGTCGACCTGCGCGCAAGTATGAGTATCGCGAGGCGCACCGGATTCGAATTTGTTCGCCTCGCCCGTGCCCGCCCACAGCAGCGGCCCCGCACGATTGTGGTGCTGTGCGACGTCAGTCGCTCGATGCACGGATACGCGGACATGTACTTGCATTTGATGCGAGTCGCCGCCCGGCGCGGCGACGCCGAAGTTTTTGCATTCTCGACCACGTTGACCCGGCTCACTCCGATCCTGGCGCATCGCAGCGCCGACGCGGCCATCGCCGAAGCCAATAATCGAGTTGTCGATCGGTACGGCGGCACCCACATCGGAACATCTGTTGCGTCACTGCTCGCCTCACATCACGGACACACCTTGAGAGGGGCCGTAGTCGTCATCGCCTCCGACGGTTGGGATAGTGACGATCCCGACATTCTCGTGCGCGCTATGGCCCGAGTCCGGCGCCGCGCCCACCGGGTCGTGTGGCTCAATCCGCGTGCAGGTGCGACCGGGTTCGAACCCCTGACCGGTTCCATGGCAGCGGCCTTGCCCTACTGCGACACCGTGCTCCCGGCTGATCGATTGACCGCTCTGCGGGCCTTGTTCACGACCATCTCCGACGCACAGTAGTAGGTGGATTGTCGTCGACGATCCCATAGGTCCTACCCTGGTAGCTATGGCTACACCCGACCTTGCGCAGACGCAGTCCCCTCCACAAACGAGCGTCCGCGCTTCTTCGACCGCAATCTTTGTGGTCTGTGGACTGATTGCCGGGATGGTCGCAGCTCTCGTCGTCGGGTTTTCCGCATCTCAGGCGTTGACCCTGCTCGGCATTCCCGACCCCGGCGCGATCACGACATATGGGCTGCCCGCAGTTCGCGCTGTTGCCGAGGTTGCCGCTGTCATCGCGATCGGCTCCCTTCTGTTAGCGGCGTTTTTCGTGCCACCACAAAAGTCCGGTGTGCTCGACGTCGACGGCTATCGAGCGGTCCGGACGGCATCGCACGCCGCGATCGTGTGGGCGGCATGTTCGCTGGTGCTGATTCCGCTGACGCTCTCCGATACGTCGGGTCAGCCGTTCTCCGAAGCGATCAAACCGGCAAATCTGTGGTCCGGACTCGATCAGGTGGAAATCGCCGGTGCCTGGCGCTGGACGGCCGTCATAGCTGTGGTCCTGGCAATTCTGGCTCGGCTGACACTGCGCTGGTGGTGGACGCCGTTGCTGCTGGTGGTCGGCTTGCTCGGCCTTATGCCCCTCGCTCTCACCGGGCACTCGTCGTCGGGTGGCTCGCACGACATTGCTACCAACAGCCTGATCTTGCACCTCGTTGCGGCGTCGCTGTGGGCTGGTGGATTGTTTGCGCTCCTGGCTCACGCTCGCCGCGGCGGTGACCACACGGATGTCGCTGCTCAGCGCTTTTCGACGGTCGCCACCATTTGTTTTGTCGTCATGGGTTTCAGTGGTGTCATCAACGCGATTGTGCGTCTCCCACTCGACGACCTGTTCACGACGACGTACGGTCGCCTGATCGTCGCGAAGATCGTTGCGCTGATCGTCCTCGGTTTCTTCGGGTGGTTGCAGCGCAGTCGCGCGTTGCCTGCGCTCGCCGAGAACCCGAACTCCCGCTCGGCGCTGATCCGTTTTGCCGGCGGCGAAGGCATCATCTTTGCTGCCACCATCGGGCTGGCAATCGGCCTAGGCCGCACACCGCCGCCTCCGCCGACGAGCATCCCGACCATTCCCGAGGTCGAACTCGGCTACAACCTGCCGGACCCGCCATCGTTCATGGCATTCGTGACCGAGTGGCGTTTCGATTTGATGTTCGGCACAGCCGCGATCGTCGCTGCGGTTCTGTATTTCCTCGGCCTGCGCAAGCTGTCGAAGCGTGGCGATTCCTGGCCCGTCGGCCGCACCATCTCCTGGATGATCGGATGCGCGGTACTGCTGATCGCGACCTCGTCGGGCGTGGGCAAATACGCGACCGCGGTGTTCAGCGTTCACATGGCCGGACACATGGCGCTGTCGATGCTGGCGCCCGTTCTGCTGGTTTTGGGCGCGCCCATCACGTTGGCGTTGCGCGCTCTCGAACCCGCGGGCAAGGACGGTGTACCCGGCATTCGTGAGTGGATTCTCGTTGCCCTGCACAGTCCGTTCTCGCGATTCATCACTCACCCGATTGTCGCTGCGGTTCTCTTTGTCGGCGGCTTCTACGTGCTCTACCTCGGCGGTATCTACGGAGCCACGGTCGATTCCCACAGCGCGCACCTGCTGATGAACCTGCACTTCATTCTCAGCGGCTATCTCTTCTACTGGGTGGCGATCGGTGTCGACCCGTCGCCGCGCCAACTCCAACCCGTGACCAAACTGGCCATGGTCTTCGGCTCGCTCCCGTTCCACGCGTTCTTCGGTATCGCCTTGATGAGTACCACCACGATCATGGGCGGCGAGTTCTTCCGCTCACTTGGCTTGGGATGGAACGACGATCTTCTGGGTGATCAGAAGTTGGGCGGCAGTATCGCCTGGGCTACGGGTGAGATCCCGCTGATGGTGGTCATGCTCGCCCTGCTGGTGCAGTGGTCACGCTCCGACCGGAAAACGGCCGTGCGAACGGACCGCGCAGCCGAACGCGATCACGACGCAGACCTGGCCGCGCACAATGCGATGTTTGCCGAACTTGCCAGGCGCGACCGTGAGGGCTGGGACCCGCGCTGATCCCTCAGGATTGCGCGACCACGGCTGCGACGAGGCCGTGAACCGAAGCGGCGAGGCGCTCGGTTTGTCGCGTTCGGATGTGGTGAAGGACGACGTCGGGGTTGAGAACGCTCAGTAGCACTCTGGACATCACCACGGCGTCGACATCAGGTGTGGCCACTTTGAGCAACTCGGTGATGTGACGATGCCAGAAGGCATTGATTTCTTCGGCTTGTGAATCGGTGGTGGCGTTGTCGTACGCAATCATCAGTTCGACGTTGTCGACGATCAGCCGGAACATCGCGTCGAAAAAAGCAAGCAATCTGTCGGACGCGGGTGCGCCTGGTCCCAGTGGCGGGTCGCCTTCGTTGACCGCGTCGCGCAGAGTCTGAGCGCGCTCGAGAACCAGCGCTCGCATCAATCCCGCACGACTTCCGAATCGATGGAAGATCGTGCCCTTGCCGACCCCTGCCGCTGTGGCTATCTGGTCGATGGAGACGTGTTCGGCCCCGAACTGCGCGAGTAGTGACTCTGTCACGTCGAGAATCGCTCGACGATTTCGAGCTGCATCGCTGCGCTCCCGTTTCAATTCCTGACCCATGAGCACGCCTTTGATTGACAAGTTGACCGGCGGTCCATATGTTACAGGAACCCGTAAGTTGACCGTCGGTCATGTTGTTGGGATTGGAAAGGGACGCACAGATGCCGCATTTTCCGAAGCCGCCCGAGGGAAGTTGGACTGAGCATTTCGGCTTGGATACCGGGCCGATTACGTTCGAGGATTCGATCAGCCCCGAGTATTTCGAAGTCGAGCGCGAAGCCGTCTTCGGCCACACCTGGCTCAACGTAGGTCGAGTCGAGCAGGTGCCTGTTCCCGGAAGTTACTTCATCCGGGTGATCGACGCAGTCCGCGCGTCAGTAGTCGTTACTCGCGGCGCCGACGAGTCCGTGACTGCCTGGTCGAGTGCCGGGAACGGCTTGGTTCCGCTGCAGGTCGATGTGTGGGAAGGGTTCGTATTCGTCAATTTCGATGATACAAACACGATTTCGCTGGATGACTACCTCGGAAAGTTCGCTGCCGGCATGACGGGCTATCCGTTCGGCCGGATGACTCAGGTCTACAAGTATCAGGCGCACGTGCGCAGCAACTGGAAGCTCTATATCGACGCATTCGCCGAGTTCTATCACGCGCCGATCCTTCATTCGAAGCAGTACGTGTCCGACGAGTCGAACAAGCTCAAGAGCTACGGTTTCGAGGCGCTCGCGTACGACATCGACGGCCCACACGGAATGGTGTCTTCGTGGGGAGGCATGGCTCCGCCGAAGGATCCGATGATGGTGAAACCGACGGAGCGACTGTTGCGTAGTGGCAACTTCGGTCCATGGGACAAACCCGATTTCCCCGAACTTGCCACGCTGCCAAGCGGACTCAATCCGACGAAGCATAAATCCTGGGGTCTCGACTCCTACGTCCTGTTCCCGAATTTCATGATCGTGGTGTGGGAACCCGGGTGGTACCTCACCTACCACTACTGGCCAACCGCCTACAACGAGCACACCTTTGAAGGCACGCTGTACATGCCGCCACCGAAGAACGCCACCGAGCGTATGCGGCAGGAAATGGCTGCGGTCACCTTCAAGGAGTTCGGTCTCCAGGACTGCAACACGCTCGAAGCTACGCAGACAATGCTCGAGTCGAGAGCTGTATCGCATTTTCTACTGTGCGATCAGGAAGTGCTGGTCCGTCACCTGCACACCGCCTCGCAGCGGTTTGTCGACGAGATTTTGCTACGTACGTAACTCGCCACGGAGTAAAAGGAATCAGGAGAAAACAGATGCCCAACACTTTGCCCGTTGCCTTCGCGGATCTCGAACCCTTCGCGGAGTGGGCACTGCCCACCGAAGCTGAGCGCTATGCAAAGCGCTTGTCCAGCAATATGACCGAACTGCAGACGTTCTACGACGCAGCCTTGCCTCGATTGTTGGACGCGGGGAGTTATCTCGACGAGTTCCCGCTCGATGCATTGCCTGACGACGCCTATCGGCTACTGCAACTGTGTTATTCGCTGATCAACGTGTCGTTTCCCATCGAGGCCTGGTCGCAACCGAGGGTGCCGGATACCGGCGCATCAACCATGGATGCGATCTCCGAGCCGGTGCCCTGATGACAAAGACTGCTGTCATTACCGGAGGGGCTTCGGGAATAGGTCAGGCCATCGCTCGGCGTCTGGACTCCGACGGCTATCAGGTTGCCACCATCGATTGGACGCCAAGTGACTCCGAGAATGCCCACACCGCAGACGTCACCAGTCGCGAGCAGGTCGATGCGGCAATGGCCGCGATTCGCGAACGGCTCGGTCCGATCACTGTTCTCGTCAATGCGGCAGGCATCGTCGGAAACGGCCGCTTTGTCGACATCGACTTCGACGAATGGCAGAAGGTCATCGGAGTCAGCTTGAACGGGACCTATCACTGCACCCAGGCGGCGCTGCCCGACATGATCGCGGGAAAGTGGGGCCGGATCGTCAATATCTCTTCTTCCAGTGCACATTCGGGTCAGCCATACATGGCGCACTACGTTGCGGCGAAGTCCGCGGTCAATGGGCTGACAAAATCTTTGGCCCTCGAATTCGGTCCATTGGGTATCACGGTGAACGCAGTGCCACCCGGATTCGTCGACACTCCGTTGCTGCGACGCGACGAGGAACTCAATCGACTCGGTGGAAGCGTCGATGACCATATCTTGACGACGCCGGTCCGTCGGGTCGGCAAGCCCGAAGACATCGCGGCGGCCTGTGCCTTCCTGATCTCGGACGACGCCAGCTACATCACCGGGCAGATCCTCGGGGTCAATGGCGGCCGTAACACCTAGCACCACACACCGACACTGCCCGGACCAACTGGTTCGGGCAGTGCTGTTTTTCCACAGGCACTGTGTTCATCCCCAGGTTCATTTTGATTGTGACGGCAATCCTGGTTTCGATTCAGAATCTTTTAGGTGGGATTCAGTGGGCAAAGAGATTCAAGGGGGATCAAACATGTACGAGACATCTGCAACGGTTGTCGGCACCGTCATCACCAATCCGGTGAAGCGGCAAACCACCAATGGCGAAGAGGTGCTGAGCTTTCGGATGGCCAGCAACGCACGACGCAAGGATGCGGTGACCGGGGAATGGACCGATGGCGCGACGCTCTACCTCACGGTCACGTGTTGGCGACGGCTTGTCACCGGCGTCGGAGCATCCATCATGAAGGGTGATCCGGTGATGGCGACGGGGGAGTTGCGCACCAACGAATACACCACGAAGGAGGGGATTGCTCGTTCCGATCTGGAGATGAGAGCAACTGCAGTGGGGCCCGATCTTGCCCGGTGCATCGCAAAAATCGAGCGGCACAGCAAACCTGTGTCAGGGGACGAACCGACAGAGACAGAGACTGCGGCGGCGTAGGTTTAGGCGCGAGTTTTCGGGCAGTCGCGGGGGCGGCCGTGGTCGTGCCCCGCGTCTACTCGCTCGAGCAGTTCGGTGAGAACGACCCGTTCTGTGTCGTCGAGGTCGTCGAAGATATCCGAGGATTCTCGCCGTTGCGCCTGTGCGACCTCGGCTGCCAGGGCATCGCCGGCAGTGGTGAGCTCGAGGAGCACTGCTCGTCGGTCGTGGGGGTCGGGAGTGCGTTTGACCCATCCCGCCGCTTCGAGGGAATCCACGACATCCGTGGCGGAGCGGGGAACGATGCGCAGCTTTTCCGCGAGAAAGCCCAATCGGACCGGTTCGCCTACTCGGGTGAGCACTCTCAAAGCACGACTCTGTGACGGGGAGAGTCCGAATGGCTCGAGGGCCGCGACCTGGCGTCGTCGAATGGTTCGCGCCACGGACAACACGACATCGGTGAGTTCGCGCTCTCGGGAATGCATGGCGTCAGTCTAGCGTTGTGGGTGTCAGCCTCATAGTGAGGTAACCTCATCAATATGAAATTAAGGTGAGAAAGCCTCCAGGAGGTAAACGTGAAACCAGATCACATCAGAGATTTCGAAAATTCCGCTGTCGAGACCACTCCGGCGGACCCCGTATCACCACGACGTGTCCTCGAGCTGTTCACGCCGTATCGGACACAGATCGCCATCGTCACGGCGGTCATCACGCTCAGCGCCATTGTGGCCTTGGGTAGCCCACTGCTCCTGCGCGAAATGCTCGACAAGGCAATCCCGGACAAGGACCTCGGACTGGTCAGCATCCTGGCAATCGGCATGATCGCGATTGCCGTGATCACTAGTTGTCTCGGTGTTGTGCAGACGTGGATGTCCAACAGCATCGGCCAGAAACTGATGCACCAACTGCGTGTCCGGGTGTACACACACCTGCAGAATCAGTCGCTGGGGTTCTTCGCGAGAACCAGGACCGGTGAGGTGCAGTCACGTATCGCCAACGATATCGGCGGAATGCAATCGGTTGTCACCAACACAGCCACGTCGATTGCGCAGAACGCGACCACCGTTGCAGCGACGATAGTTGCGCTCTTCCTGCTCGACTGGCGACTGGCGATCTTCTCGCTGGCGATCCTGCCGGTGTTCATCCGGATCGCCCGCAAGATCGGTAACGAGCGCCGCAAGATCTCAGGCAAGCGGCAGAAGTTGCTCAGCGATCTGTCCGTTCAAGTTGAGGAATCACTCTCGGTCAGTGGCATTCTGCTGGGAAAGACAACCGGTGCGAAGTCCGCGTTGACCGACCGCTTCGCCGAACGCTCGGCCGAGGTCGCCGACGTCGAACTTCGAGCGATGATGGCCGGTAAGTGGCGCATGGCGTCGATGTCGATCACGTTTGCGGCCATGCCGGCACTGGTCTACTGGTTTGCGGGATTCACGCTCGACCACGGCAACACCATCACCGTCGGCACGCTGGTCGCGTTCACGACCTTGCAGACTCAGTTGTTCCGGCCCACCATGATGCTGCTCAACACGGGCGTCGAGGTGCAGAGTTCCATGGCATTGTTCAGTCGCGTGTTCGAGTACCTGGACCTGCCGATCGACATCGCTGATCCGGAAGAGTCGAAGGAGTTCGACGTATCGGCACTGTCGGGCGAACTGCGATTCGATCGTGTCGACTTCTCATATCCGGGAACAGAGCGCAAGACTCTCGACAACATCGACCTCACAGTCCCGGCCGGCGGAACACTGGCGCTTGTCGGCTCCACCGGTTCTGGCAAGACCACCCTTGGTTACCTGGCCGCGCGGCTGTACGACCCGACGGCAGGATCGGTCAGGATCGACGACGTCGATCTGCGGGACCTCGATCTGGCGACGGTGTCCGACCTGGTGGGTGTGGTGTCTCAGGAGACATACTTGTTCCACACGACGATTCGCGAGAATCTGCGGTTCGCAAAGCCGGATGCAACCGATGAGGAGATCGAGCAAGCTGCGCGGATCGCCCAGATTCACGAGTTCATCTCCGGCCTGGATGACGGTTACGACACCATGGTGGGTGAGCGCGGTTACCGCTTCTCCGGAGGTGAGAAGCAACGCATCGCCATCGCACGGACAGTCCTGCGGAATCCGCCGATTCTCGTTCTCGACGAAGCGACGAGTGCGTTGGACAACCGCACCGAGCGCGCGCTGCAGGACGCACTCGACGAACTGATGGTCGGACGCACCACTTTGGTTGTGGCGCACAGGCTTTCCACGGTCCGTGACGCGGATCTGATCGCTGTTCTGGATCAGGGTGTTGTCGTCGAGAAGGGCACACACGACCAACTGGTGCAACAAGGCGGACGGTACGCGCAGCTTCTCGCAGCTTCTTCCAGCGAAGCCTTGGAACTGCCGACCGAACTGCAGAGCGTGTGAACCCGTCGACGCAATGTGGGTAATGCGACAAACACCGATAGGCTGGCGGTCATGGCTGAGTTCATTTACACGATGAAGAAGGTGCGCAAGGCGCACGGTGACAAGGTCATCCTCGATGACGTCACGATGAGCTTTTACCCCGGCGCGAAGATCGGTGTCGTCGGACCCAATGGCGCTGGTAAGTCCAGCATCCTCAAGATCATGGCCGGGCTGGATCAGCCGGGCAACGGCGAGGCCTTCCTTGCCCCCGGCGCATCCGTCGGCATCCTCATGCAGGAGCCGCAGCTCGACGAGACCAAGACCGTTCGCGAGAACGTCGAAGAAGGCCTCGGCGAGACCATGGTTCAGCTCAAGCGATACAACGAGATCGCCGAGCTCATGGCTACGGACTACTCCGACGAGCTCATGGAAGAGATGGGTGAGCTTCAGGAGAAGCTCGACCATGCTGACGCCTGGGAGATCGACTCCCAGCTCGAGCAGGCCATGGACGCGCTTCGTTGCCCGCCGCCGGAAGATATGGTCACCCACCTCTCCGGTGGTGAGAAGCGTCGCGTCGCGCTGTGCAAGCTGTTGCTGAGCAAGCCCGACCTCCTGCTCCTCGATGAGCCCACCAACCACCTCGACGCCGAGTCGGTTCTGTGGTTGGAGCAGCACCTCGCTGCATACCCCGGCGCTATCCTCGCCGTCACCCACGATCGCTACTTCCTCGATCACGTGGCGCAGTGGATCTGTGAGGTCGACCGCGGTCGCCTCTACCCGTACGAGGGCAACTACTCCACCTACCTGGAGCAGAAGGCCGCACGCCTCGAGGTTGCCGGCAAGAAGGACCAAAAGCTGCAGAAGCGCCTCAAGGACGAACTCGCGTGGGTTCGTTCCGGTGCCAAGGCTCGTCAGGCCAAGAACAAGGCTCGTCTCGATCGCTACGAGGAAATGGCGAACGAGGCCGAGAAGACCCGCAAGCTCGACTTCGACGAGATCCAGATCCCGGCACCGCCGCGTCTCGGTGACGTCGTCGTCGAGGTCAAGAACCTCGACAAGGGCTTCGACGGCCGTGTCCTGATCAAGGACCTTTCGTTCACCCTGCCGCGCAACGGCATCGTCGGCGTCATCGGCCCCAACGGTGTCGGTAAGACGACGCTGTTCAAGACCATCGTCGGCCTCGAAGAGCCAGACGCCGGTGAGGTCAAGATCGGTCAGACGGTCAAGCTGAGCTACGTCGACCAGAACCGATCCGGCATCGACCCGAAGAAGACGGTCTGGGAGACCGTGTCCGACGGGCTCGATTTCATCGTTGTCGGTCAGACCGAATTCCCGTCGCGTGCGTACATCAGCTCGTTCGGATTCAAGGGCCACGATCAGCAGAAGCCGGCCGGAGTTCTCTCCGGTGGTGAGCGCAACCGCCTCAACCTGGCGATGACGCTCAAGCAGGGCGGAAACCTGATCCTGCTCGATGAGCCCACCAACGACCTCGACGTCGAAACCCTCGGTTCGCTGGAGAACGCTCTCGAAGAGTTCCCCGGCTGCGCCGTCGTGATCTCGCACGATCGCTGGTTCCTGGACCGCACGTGTACTCACATCCTCGCGTGGGAAGGCGGCTTCGGCGACAACGAAGCTGCGTGGTACTGGTACGAAGGCAACTTCGAAGGCTACGAGGCGAACAAGGTCGAGCGTCTCGGCCCCGACGCCGCGCGTCCGCACCGCGTCACGCACCGCAAGCTCACGAGGGACTGATCGGTGTCGGACGTATTCACGTGTGAGGTTCAGGTTCGGTGGGGTGATTCCGACCGGTTGGGTCACGTCAACAACACGAGGTATGCCGAGTACATGCAGGAAGCTCGCATTCAGTTCCTGACGTCGAAGCTTGCCGCCCATGGTGGCCGTCCGGGATACGTCGTTGTCCGGAAGATGTCCATCGAGTTCCTCAAGCCGGTGACGGATCGTTCGGGTCCTTTGAATGTCGAGATCTTCACGACTCATGTCGGGACTTCCTCGTTCACGGTCCGGCACGTCGTCCGCGACAACACCGGTGCGGAGTGCGCATCCGGTGACGCATTGATGGTCGGATTCGACACTGTGTCCGAAAAGTCCAGACCCCTCGCTGACAGCGAGCGTTTGGTGCTGGAAGCAGCGCTTGTTCCGGCGTAGTTCACCCTAGGTAGCGGTCACCGCGGCTAGTCTCGAGCATGAGATTGGCCGCGGTGATCAGAACCCACAGGATGTGAGCCAGGAATGACCGACCGAGCACCACACAATTCCGAAAGCCTCGACGAAGCGACGTTACTCACGCGCCTTCGCGAGGCTTTTTTCACACATATCGACGAGGGTGACAGCGGCGATGTGATCAACGGCCGATCCAATCGCGTACTGAAAGCGCATCTCGAACTCGGGCGCACTCGGGTGCCGGGCACGGCGGTGTGGCGGGTCTATCGTCCCTGGGATCCGGCGAAGTTGGGTGCGGCGATCCAGATCGTCAACGACGACATGTCGCTGTTGGTCGAATCCATCACCGCGCTGCTCAATCGCCTAGGTGTGGGTATCAGTCAGTACGCCCATCCGATCCTTCGAGCGGATCGGGACAATTCGGGCAATTTGAAGTCTTTGGGAGACACCGGTATCCAGGAATCCTGGATGCACGTGCAGTTGGACGCGGCAGCGCAGGATTTCGAACTCGACGCCATCGAAGAACACCTGGGCAAGGTGTTGGCCGATGTCCGCGTCGTCGCCGACGACACCCCGTCCATGACTGCCCTGCAATTGAGTATCGCCGACGAACTCGAGGCGTCGGCAGCCTCGGCTACCGGCCGCGTCTCGTCGGAAGAATTCTCCGACACGGCAGGCCTCCTGCGGTGGATGGCTGCCGGCAACTATGCCGTGCTCGGCTATCGACGGTTCGTCGGCACTGCAGACGGCTCCCGCACGGTGGACGGCAGTGGACTCGGTGTGCTCCGATCCGACGCCGTCACCGACGGTCCGATGAGCCTGCCGCCGGTTGCCGATCTCCCGGATCGGCCGCTGCTCGTCCTGACCCAGGGGTCGTTCCCCGCCACCGTTCACCGCGCCGTGTATCCGTACTTCGTCGGGGTGTCGATACTCGACGACGACGGAAACATCGTGGGGGAGCACAGGTTCCTCGGCGTCTTCACCGTGGTGGCCCTCCACGAAAACGTTCTTGCCATTCCGCTGATCGAGCGCCGGGTGCGCGAGGTGATCAGCCGCGCCGGTGTCGACCTCGATTCGTATTCCGGCCAGGCGATGCTCGAGGTCATTCAGTCCTTCCCCCGCACGGAGTTGTTTTCCAGCGACACCGACACCTTGTTCGAGACTGTTCACGCGGTGCACAGCATCGGCCTGCGTCGTCAGGTGCGGCTGTTCGTTCGCGAAGACACGTTCGGTCGGTTTGTCTCCTGCCTGGTGTACCTGCCACGCGACCGCTACACAACGCGTGTCCGGTTGGCGATGCAGCACACGCTCTGGAGTGAATTCGGTCCAGGCACAGTGGATTACACAGCCAGGGTGAGTGAGAACGACCTTGCTTTGCTGCATGTGACGATCCGGCGTGAGCCTGGCAGCGCAGCGATTCGACTCGATGTGTCCGAAGAAAACCGTGAACGCGTTCAGGCGCTGCTGACCGAAGTCAGTCGTAGTTGGGACGACCGCATCACCGATCTCGTCCGTGAGCGCTCCGACCTCGATCTGGAATTGGTGCAGCGGTACATCCGGGTTCTTCCCGACGGATACAAGGAGGACTTCGAGCCCTCTCGCGCGTTGTCCGATATCTCTCGGCTCGAAGCGTTGGCTCCCGGTTCGATCGACGTGTTGCTCTATCGCGGTGAGGATTCCGAACCAGGTCAGTGGCGGTTCACGCTGTTTGTCGGCGGCGACGCCATTTCGCTGAGCCAGGTTCTCCCGGTACTGCAGTCGCTCGGTGTCGAGGTGCTCGACGAACGGCCACACGTGGTCCAGCGACTCGACGGGGTGAAGTGCTGGATCTACGATTTCGGGTTGTCTGTACCGGCGGAATTGCGGGCATCCGTGCAGCCGGATCTCGACACCCAAGTGCCACTCGAAACCAGCACGGTAGCGCTGACCGAGGTGCAGAAGCGGTTCACCGCGGCGTTCGGTGCCGTGTGGTTCGGGCGCGCCGAGGCTGACCGGTTCAACGAACTTGTACTGCGGGCAGGATTGACGTGGCGGCAGGCAGTCATCCTGCGGGCTTACGCAAAATACTTGCGGCAGGCTACTTTTCCGTACAGTCAGTTTCATATCGAGGGGATCGCACTGTCGCACCCGCGGACTGCGGCGGCGCTGGTGGAACTTTTCGAAGCGAAGTTCGATCCGAACTTGACTGGTGGGAAGCGTATCGAGGAGTTGGAGGCGCAACTGCGGGCCTCGATCGACGAAGTTCTCAGCCTCGATGCCGACCGCATCCTGCGGGGAATGTTCTCGCTGGTGAAGGCAACGCTGCGCACCAACTTCTATGTCCTGGATACGGATGGGCGCTCGCGCGGGTATCTGTCGATCAAGCTTGATCCTTCTCGGATCAGTGAATTGCCGAAGCCCAGGCCGGCTTTCGAGATCTTTGTGTACTCGCCGGAGGTTGAGGGAGTGCACCTGCGGTTCGGCGCGGTGGCCCGTGGTGGTCTGCGGTGGTCGGACCGTCGGGAAGATTTCCGGACCGAAGTGCTTGGCCTCGTGAAGGCGCAGGCGGTCAAGAACGCGGTCATCGTCCCCGTTGGTGCCAAGGGCGGATTTGTCGTGAAGAACCCGCCGGTCCCGACCGGAGATCCGGCAACCGATCGCAGTGCCACACTCGAATCCGGCAAAGCCTGCTACCGGACTTTCATCTCGGGTCTGCTCGACATCACGGACAACGTTCATCCTGAGACCGGGGAAGTGGTGACGCCGGATCGGGTCGTGCGACTCGACGACGAGGATCGATACCTGGTCGTCGCCGCGGACAAGGGGACGGCATCATTCTCGGACCTGGCGAATTCCGTTGCTGCGCAGTACAACTTCTGGCTCGGCGACGCATTTGCCTCGGGTGGTTCGGTGGGATACGACCACAAGGGAATGGGGATCACCGCTCGCGGCGCGTGGGAAAGCGTCAAGCGGCACTTCCGGGAAATCGGTGTCGACACGCAGTCCGAGGACTTCACCGTAGTCGGAGTCGGGGACATGAGCGGCGACGTATTCGGCAACGGTATGTTGCTGAGCCGTCACATCCGACTGGTCGGGGCATTCGATCACCGGCACATCTTCCTCGACCCCAACCCGGATGCCGCGCGATCATTTGTCGAGCGTGGCCGACTCTTCGAACTTCCGCGATCGTCGTGGGCGGATTACGACGCCAGCCTGATCAGCGACGGCGGCGGTGTGTGGGACCGTACCGTCAAGTCCGTCCCCATCGCCGAAAGTGTGCGCGTTGCCCTGGGGTTGGACGAGGGAGTCACCAAACTCTCGCCGCCCGAATTGATGCGCGCGATCCTGTCCGCACCGGTGGATCTGCTGTGGAACGGCGGCATCGGTACCTATATCAAGGCGTCGGCCGAAACCAACGCGCAGGTCGGCGACAAGAGCAACGATGCGGTCCGTGTCGACGGCGCTGACCTACGGGTCAAGGTGGTCGGCGAGGGCGGCAATCTCGGTGTGACGGCGCTGGGGCGAATCGAGTTCAGTGCCAACGGTGGACACATCAATACCGACGCGATCGACAACTCGGCGGGGGTGGACTGCTCCGACCACGAGGTCAATATCAAGATCCTGCTCGACACGTTGGTTCGGTCGGGTGCGTTACCCGCAGATGAGCGGAACCCGTTGTTGGCCTTGATGACCGACGATGTTGCGCGCCTCGTTCTGGCGGACAACATCGCCCAGAATGCTCTGCTGGGCATTTCGCGGGTCACCGCCCCTCAAATGCTTGCCGTCCACCGGCGGCAGATCAGCGATCTGAGCTCCTCGCGCGGACTCGATCGCGCACTGGAGGCACTACCGTCCAACAAGGAAATCGATCGGCGCCTGTCTATCGGATCCGGTTTGACGTCACCGGAATTGGCGACTCTCACCGCGCATGTGAAGCTCGCGCTCAAGGACGATCTGCTCGCCACGGAGTTGCCGGACAACGAGTACTTCGCGCAACAGATTCCCGGATATTTCCCGAGTGCGGTGCGCGATCGGTTTGCCGCACAGATCAAGGACCACCCACTGCGCCGACAGATCGTGGCGACCATGCTGGTCAACGAGGTCATCGACAACGGCGGAATCACCTACGCGTACCGGCTTGCGGAGGAAACCGGCGCCAGCAGTACGGATTCGATTCGGGCGTACGCAGCCGTCCGTGAGGTGTTTGCGCTCGACGACGTGTGGGGGCGGATTCGTTCGGCCGGACTCGCAGCTGATCTCGAGAACGATCTGATCGTGGAAACGTGCAGACTCCTCGACCGAGCCTCGCGGTGGTTTCTCGCCAATCGGCCACAGCCCATCGCGGTGGGGGCAGAAGTGTCTCGCTACTCCGCGGCCTACCGTTCGACGGCGCCCCTTGTTCCCGATTTGCTTGCCGGCCATCAATTGACGGATCTGCTTTCCCGGGCCCAATCAGTCATCGACCGTGGGGCCCCCGAAGCTCTGGCGCTCGAAGTCTTCCGGCTCCTGGACGTGTACTGCCTCCTCGACATCGCGGATATCGCCGACATCGCCGAGCACGACATCGCGGAAGTCGCGCAGCTCTACTACGCGCTTGACGCGCATCTCGGAATCGACTGGCTGCTCACGGCCGTGTCCGGACTCGAGCGCGGGGATCGCTGGCATTCACTGGCCCGGCTGGCGTTGCGTGACGATCTGTACAGCTCGTTGCGGCAGCTCACGATGGAAGTGCTCGTCGGCGGTGAGCCGGGAGAATCGCCGCAGGAAAAGATCGACGAATGGGAAGCGACCAACGCGTCGAGGCTGAGCCGGGCGAGGGCCGCTCTCGGCGAGATCTTCGAGTCTGGGACGCTTGACCTCGCGACGCTCTCGGTAGCGGCGCGGCAGGTTCGCAGCATGGTGCGCAGCATGGGCACCCGATCGGAGGTAGGGCGTTGAGCGAAGGATTTCATGCCGACGTGGCGGTTCGATGGTCCGACATGGACGTCTTCCAACACGTCAACCATGCGCGCATGGTGACACTGCTCGAAGAAGCTCGGATTCCGTGGCTGTTCCACGACGGATGTCCGACGGTGTCATTGCGTGACGGTGCGGTTGTCGCGGATCTGCATGTGCGGTATCGGGGGCAGCTGCGGCACGACGATTCACCGCTCGACGTGTTGATGTGGGTGGAAAAGATTCGAGCCGTGGACTTTACGATCGGATACGAGGTGCGCCCCAAGTCCGCGGGACTCTCGGTCGCGCCGTCCATCGTCGCGTCGACGCAGATCGCGGCGTTCGATATCGATACGCAACGACTGCGGCGGCTCAGTGGTCCCGAGCGTGGGTACCTGGAGCGTTGGCAGCGTGCATGAGCGAATGCTGACCGTGCCCGATGAAGCCGAGCGCAAGAACTTGGCCGGCTTCATCGGGCACGCGTTGCGGTTGGACGAATCGGCCGTCATCAGGATGCGTCGACGCGGCCCGGATCACGTGAGTGTGTGGGCAGCAACAGGGTTCGACGCCCTGGCGACGCGCACTATCGTCGGTACCGTCAATCCCGACGACACCTCGGCGGCCGGGGATACCTTGTTGGCTGCACTGTCCCACGCATCCGGTGAACTGATCGATCCGGGATTCTCGATGGACTCGGCGTGGCGTGGAGCGCTGCCGCCGGCCGAAGGATTCGAGCACCTCGACGATGTCCCGGCGCACGTCTTGATCGAATTGGCCCAGCGCGGAAATGCTTTGGCGCAGGAGCACGGCAGCAGTTCGGGACCGCCCGTCTCGTTGCTCGATCAAGAGGTGCTCGAGGTCAGTGGGCCGAGCATCACGGCCGGGATCTCGATGCGGGCGATATTTGCGCTGACCGCAATGGGATTCGTCGATGTGAACCGAATCAATGAGACGGAGTTGGTGCGGGTTCGGGCCAGTAGATCGTGGATTCGTCTCGACGCGCGCTTCGGTTCGATCTATCGCCACCGCGGCGGGTCGATTCCGCTGATGGTGGCTCGCTAGCTAGCTGTTACGCAGTGTCCCTGCCGTCAACAAGCCGAGGGCCGCGACGACGGTGGCCATGCCGAGCATGGCCACGGTGGTGATGGTCTCGCCGAGAACCACTGCGCCGAGAATAGCTGCGACTACCGGCTCGAGCAGCGTCAGCGTTGCGACGGTTGCCGGGTTGAGGTGTCGCAGTGCCGCCGCGAAGAGCAGGTAGGCCAGCACGGTCGGAACCACAACGAGGTACACCACCGCTGTTGCCCCGGCGCCGGTATCGAGCCCACCTGGCCACTGCCAGATCAGGATCGGCAGTAGGAGGATCCCACCGATGCCGAACATCTGACCCATCGCGCCCTGCGTGGACACTCCCGCCGTGATCATGTGTGCGCCGGCAACGGTGTAGATCGCGTAGCCCAGTCCGGCGATGAGTGCCGGCACCGCGCCGGCGAGTACGTTCGACGATCCGTCGCCGGGTTGGCCGGCGACGATGAGCGTCATACCGGCGACGGCGACCAGCGTCGAGAGGAACCACAGCGGGCCGGGCATGCGGCGGTCCACCAGGTACTGCAGTACGCCGGTGAACGCCGGACCTGATCCCAGTGCGATCATCGTGCCTGCCGCAACTCCCGCCGCCTGCACTCCGGTGAAGAACCCCAATTGATATGCGGCGACACCGAATCCGCCCAGGATGGCGGGTCGGCTGGTCGAGCGAGCGAACCCGAGGCCGCCGCGCGCATACGCAAACGCTGCGAGGATCAGGCCTGCGAGAACCACCCGCGCGGAACCGACGGCCAGGGGATCGAGATCGTATCCGAGGCTTTCCGAGGCCAAGGCCTGTGCGGTTCCGGTGGTTCCGAACAGCACGGCCGCGGCAACAACCGCCAGGACCGATCCCCGGTGAGTTGAGGTCCGACTCAGATCAGCCACGCAGCGGTGTTGACGGGCAACAGACCGTCGACCAGGGGAGCGCTGCTGAGGATGACGTCGCCGGCGGGCAGGGAAATAGGCACATCCGACGTGTTGAGGGCACAGATCAGACCGCCCCGTCGACGAAACGCCAGGCACCCGGGAGGGCTCCCGTACCAGTCGATATCGGCACCCGAGATCTCCGGCCGGGACGAACGCAATTCGAGGGCGCTGCGGTACAGCGAGAGCATCGAATCGACGTCCTCGAGTTGAGCCTCGACGGTCAGCGTCGACCACTCGGGCGGCATCGGTAACCACGTGCTCGAGGCGGTGGTGAAGCCGAAGGGCGGAGCGGCTCCTTCCCACGGCAACGGCACTCGGCATCCGTCGCGACCACGCTCGGCGTGACCGGAGCGTTCCCACACCGGATCCTGCAGGGCATCGTCGGGAAGATCGACGTTTGGCAGTCCGAGTTCGGCGCCGTTGTAGATGAAGGCGGCACCGGGCAGTGCAAGCTCGACCAAGGCCATTGCCCGTGCGCGCAGAGTTCCGATCTGGCCTCCGCCGTAGCGGGTGACCTCACGTTCGACATCGTGATTGGAGAGCGTCCACGTGGGAACACCGCCGACCTCGGCTACGGCGGCGAGGGAGTTCTCCACCGCTGCCCGCACGGATTCCGCCGCAAACTCGGTTTCTGCCAGCCGGAAGTTGAATCCGAGGTGAAGCTCGTCCGGACGGATGTACTCACCGAAGCGCTCGTTGTCGCGAACCCAGATCTCTCCCACGGTCATCGCCTCGGGGAATTCGTTCATGACCTTGCGGATTCCGCGGTGGATCTGGTGGACCTCCGGATTGTTGAATCGCGGGTCGTCGTCGTCGTTGCGCATGAGCTCGTTGAGGTCCCAGTCATGGTCCGGCAAACCCTCCGGCTTGGCCATTCCGTGGGCGACATCGATCCGAAATCCGTCGATACCCCGGCTGAGCCAGAAGCGCAGAGTCTTGGCCAGATCCTCGAAAACCTCCGGGTTGTCCCAGTTCAGATCGGGCTGTTCCTTCGCGAAGATGTGGAGGTACCACTGCTCCGGTTTTCCGTCGGCATCGGTGATGCGGGTCCACGCCGGACCGCCGAAGATGCTTGGCCAGTTGTTGGGTGGTTCGGTGCCGTTCTCGCCCTTGCCGTCGCGGAAGATGTAGCGGGATCGTTCCGGGCTACCTGGTGCGGAGTCCAGCGCAGCTTGGAACCATTCGTGCTGGTCGCTGGTGTGGTTGGGGACCAGGTCCATCGTGATCTTGATATCGCGCTCATGTGCGGCGCTGATCAGTGAATCCATCGCGGCAATGTCGCCGAACAGGGGATCGATGTCACGCGGGTCTGAGACGTCGTACCCGTGATCGGCCATCGGCGAGCGCATGACCGGACTCAACCAGAGGGCGTCGACGCCCAGCAGTTCCAGGTACCCGAGTTTGTCCTCGATTCCGCCGAGGTCACCGATGCCGTCGCCGTTGGAATCGGCAAAAGATCGCGGATAGATCTGGTAGAAAACTGCCTCGTTCCACCAAGGCGGAGTGGACGGGTTGGTAACGGTCGAATCCGCGGGGCTACTCACAAGTTCTCATAGTGCCAAACCTCGAGCACTCGCACGACTTGGACACGGCTGTTTGGTGGTTCTTTACCTCACCTTGGTGTACTTTCCAGGAGCGAAGACTCTGCCGTCGGCAATCTTTGCGCTACCGATTTCTCGAGGGGGGAAAATCATGAGTTTGTCGGCAATCGAAGCAGTGAGTCTGGACCAACTTCCGTTGAACGACGATCCGATCAACGCGGACTGGATCATTTCCGGGGATCCGGTCGCCCGCGCCGCGCAATGGTCTGCCAGCAAGGACGGCACCACGACAACGCACGTGTGGGACTGCACCAAAGGGCGGTTCCGGTGGTACTTCAGCGCCGACGAGATCGTTCAGATCCTCGAAGGATCGGTGACGGTCGAGTCCGCGGGGGTCGAGAAGCGCACTCTGTCTGTCGGTGACGCCGCGCTCTTCCGCGCCGGCAGTTGGTCGGAATGGCACGTCGAGGATTACGTCCGCAAACACGCGATTCTGAGCGTGCCGCTGCACCCGAGCGTGTCGTTCGGTGTTCGGGCTGTCCGCAAGCTCGGACGAATGGTCAGACGCTAGTGGTTCAGATGGCGGAATTGACCATGGACGCTGCAGCCATCTCCATGTAATCGATCAACTGTTGGCGATGTGCGGCGTCCAAGGTCTTCTCGTCGATGGACGCGATCGCAACGTGCATGCAGCGTAGCCACGCGTCCCGCTCGATCGGGCCGATCACGAACGGATTGTGCCGCATCCGCAAGCGAGGGTGTCCGCGCTCGTCGGAGTAGGTGTGCGGGCCGCCCCAGTACTGCTCGAGAAACATCCGCATGCGGCGCTCGGCTGGACCGAGATCCTCTTCCGGATACAGCGGGCGAACAACCTCGTCCTTCGCGACTTCCTCGTAAAACCGCGCGGTGAGCTTGTGAAACGTCTCGGCTCCGCCGACGGCGTCGTAGAAGGTCTGCTGTACGTCATTCATGGCGTGTTCCATTGTGCCTGATGGCGGACGTGGTCGGTTTCCGGGTCGACCGGAGGTCCGTTCACCCGAAATTCACCGGCAATCCGAGCAATTTTGTGCGAAATGGGAGTGCGTAACCGGAATATCCGTGGTCAACTTGGGGGCAGTCTCCCGGAGGTCGTATGAAGAACCGACACGCTGCACGAAATCACCGACAACTTCAGCCCGCTGGCGGCCGTGGTGCCATCGCTCGCGCAGACGCGCGGCATGAGCACGCGTCAGGGGCTGTTCTGGAAGTTGTTCCTGACGGATTCGGTCAGACCACCGAGTTCGCCACGGATCACGTGGTCCCCGAGTGGATCAAACGCCGAGTGCTACTACTCAATGTCACCTACGAACCGCTGACGGCCCTGCCGGCACGACGGGCCGTGGTCTTGATGGCCTGCGGTAAAGCCGACACGGTTCACGAAGACGAATTCGGACCCATAGTCCACTCTGCGGACTGGTCGGTGCAGGTGCCATCGGTCATTCGCCTACGAACTTATGTGCGCGTCCCGTACCGCGCCCGTATTCCCATGACCCGCGCGGCACTGATGCATCGTGACCATTTCCGATGTGCGTACTGCGGCGCAAAGGCCGAGACCATCGATCACGTGGTACCGCGCAGTCGCGGCGGCGGGCATTCATGGGAGAACTGTGTGGCGTGCTGCGCGCCGTGCAACCACCGCAAAGCCGACAAGATGCTCAGCGAACTGGGGTGGACACTGCGCGCGGAATTGGTTCCGCCCTCCGGTCCGCACTGGCGATTGTTGGCCGCAACCAAGGAACTGCACCCGTCGTGGGTGCCGTATCTCGGTGTCGGTGCCGCCTGACTCGAACTGCCCGGAACAAATTGCTCGATAATTTGTGGCCCTGACGCTGTCCTTCCTGGCGTTCTGGGCTACGTTATCTGGTGTGAGCATTCTCGAGGTAGTACTGATATACGTTGGGATCCCGGCCCTGATCACCGCCTTCTTCGCGGGTGCGTCCTTCCTCGGGAAGAAGACGCCGGGTCCGGTTCCGCCGGCGTTCCATCTGGGTGAGTCGTGGGATCACGCCCCCATCCTGTGGAGTGCTGTCGACGAAGTGACCGTTCGCGGCGGTCACCACGGCAGCGCACACGCGATCGAAGCCGGCTCGGCTGATCTGATTGGAGGAACCGCAAGTGGCAAGTGGTGATCATTCGACAGCGGTCGCAGTAGCGCCCGAAAACCTGCCCGTTGGCAGCGTCATCACGACCAGTGGCCGTATCTCCGGCGTGCATCGTGTGGGAGAGCCGTTCGTTGACGACCTTCCGTTCACGACCAAGGACCTGGTAGCCCTCGACGTCGCGCTGACCGAGGCCACCCGTTCCACCAAGGTGCGTTTCAATGCGTACGTCGGCGACCTGGGCGCAGACCCGGCAGCCGGTGCCGACGCACTGTTCCCGACCACACCTGAGGCGGAGCGTTCGGTTCTCATCGCCGTATCGCCCAACCAGCGTGTCGTCGAGGTCCGCAGTGGCCGCGTCGTTGCCGATCGGGTCACCGACCGCGTTGCGCAGCTCGGCGCAACCGCAGCGGTGAGCTCCATCAGTGAAGGAAACCTGATCGACGGACTGATCAGCGGAATCCGTGTCATGGCAGCAGCAATCTCTGCGCCGTAGTTCCTCTGCGCCGTAGTTCGCAGTCCTTGCAGTAAGGCCGGTGCCCGCCTCGATTTCCTCGAGGCGGGCACCGGCCTTTTGTATCAGCTTGCGTCGAACTTTCGGGCGGTGAGCGATCGAACTACACCGGCCTGGCCCTCTACGACAAGGCGACGCAGCGCGGGAGCAATGTCGCCCTCGAGGAAACGATCAGCCGCTGCGACGGACTCTTCACTGACCGACCACGACGGGTACAGACCGACGACGACGGTCTGCGCCACCTCACTCGAGCGGCGTTCCCACACGCCGGCGATGTCGTCGAAATAGCGCGAGACAAACGGTTCGAGGAGATCGTCCTGTCCTTCGCGGGCGAAACCACCGATGATGGACCGCGCCGTGATGTTGGGCACCGAATCGTCGCCGACCACCTTTGCCCACACCTGCTCCTTCACCGCAGCTTGCGGTCGACCGGCAGCTGCGGCAGCGGCCTGCCTGGCACCTGCAGCAGTCGGGTCGCGCAAGGCCTCGGCGTCGATGAACGGGGTCTCCAGCCCCTCGGCATCCACCTCGCCTGCCGCGGCTAGAGCTCCGACAATGCGCCACCGCAGATCGGTGTCGACAACCAGACCGTCGAGACCGACGGTCGCGGGGTCGGCGTCGAGCAATTCGTTCAGGACCTCGGTGTGCCACGGGGAGAGTGCAACTCCGGTGAGCGCGTTGACAAATGCGAGTTGGTGATCGGAACCGGCCTCGGCTTCGCGGGCAAGTTCGAGAAGCCGGTTGGCGAAGTCCGCCCAACCTTCGGCCGAGGCCCAGACCGGATCGGCGTAGCTTCCGATGGCGGTCTGTGCTTGGAGCAGGAGGCGTTGAACCACACCGACCTCGGTTTCGGCGCTGATGCCGCGCTGAACCAGAGCGACAAAATCGCGGGCCTTGAGTTCGGCCTGACGAGTCATCTCCCACGCTGCGGACCAGACCAGAGTGCGGGGGAGTGATTCGGCGATGTCGCCTACGCGGTCGATTGCCGTCGAGAGGGACTGCGGATCGAGTCGCACCGAGCAGTACGTCAGGTCGTCGTCGTTGAGCAGAATCAATTGACCGCGATGAACTCCGAGAAGCTCAGGAACATCGGTGGTTTCGGCGGCGTCGAGATCGAGTTCGACGCGGCGGCTCCGCACGAGCTTGCCGTCGACGTCGTCGTAGATGCCGACCGCGATGCGATGAACGCGTCGCTCACCGGCACCGGGGGCAGCGCCGTCCTGCAACACGGCAAAACGGGTGAACTTTCCGTCTGCGTCGACGTCGAAGTCGGGGCGCAGGATGTTGAGGCCGGTGGTCTTGAGCCACTGGGTTCCCCAGTCGGAAAGGTCGCGGCCGGAGGACTTTTCGAGAGCGCCGAGGAGGTCGTCGAAGGTGGCGTTGCCAAATGCGTGCTCACGGAAGTACTCCCGCAGTCCCGCGAGGAAGGGGTCGAGGCCGACGTAGGCCACCAATTGCTTGAGAACGCTGGCGCCCTTGGCATACGTGATGCCGTCGAAGTTGACCTCGACTGCTGCCAGGTCCGGGATGTCGGCGGCGATGGGGTGGGTGGACGGCAACTGGTCCTGACGGTAAGCCCACGACTTCTCGACGTTGGCAAAGGTTGTCCAGGCGTTCTTGTACTCGGTGGCCTCGGTCTGGCAGAGCACAGACGCGAAAGTCGCAAAGGATTCGTTGAGCCACAGGTCGTCCCACCACGTCATGGTGACGAGGTCGCCGAACCACATGTGGGCCATTTCGTGAAGCACGGTTTCGGAACGACGCTCGTACGAGTAGCGAGTGACCTTGGACCGGAAGACGTAGTCCTCCAGGAACGTCACCGCTCCCGCGTTCTCCATCGCGCCTGCGTTGAACTCCGGGACGAACAACTGGTCGTACTTCCCGAAGGCATACGGCACACCGAAGTTGCGGTGGTAGAAATCGAAGCCCTGCTTGGTTTCGGTGAACAGGCGCTCTTCGTCCATGAACTCGGCAAGTGAGGCGCGGCAGAAGATTCCGAGGGGGATGTTGCCGTGCTCGTCGGAGTAGTTGTCGGTCCACACGGCGTACGGGCCGGCGATGAGCGCAACGAGGTACGTGCTCATCTTCGGTGTTGTGCGGAAGACATGCTTGCCGGGATCGGCGGCCAGGGACTCTACGACGGCGGAGTTGGAGATGACCTTCCACGAGGTCGGCGCAGTGACACGGACATCGAACGTCGCCTTGAGATTCGGCTGATCGAAACACGCGAACATGCGCTTGGCGTCGGCGGTCTCGAACTGCGAGTACAGGTACACGGCGCTGTCCGTCGGGTCGACGAAGCGGTGCAGACCCTCTCCGGTGTGCGAGTACACACAGTCGGCCTCGACCACCAGTTCGTTGCTCGCGGCGAGGTCCGTCAAGGCTATTCCGGTGGCCTCGTCGTAGTCGGAAATATCGATCGGGGTGCCGTTGAGCACTGCGGAATGAACTCGGGCAGCGATGATGTCGATGAAACTGCTCGAGCCGGCGGTGGCCGAGAAGGTCACGGTGGTCTTGGAGAAGAACGTCTCCTCACCAGGGGCATCACTGCCGTCGGTGAGATCGAGTTCGATCAGGTAGTTGTCGACGGTCAGCAGCGCTGACCGTTCGGCTGCCGTCTCGCGTGTCAGGTTCGGTGCGGCCACGAAGATCTCCTCGTCGATGGTGTGGATCTTTATGAGTCCATCCCATCACGGCGGGGACTACTTCGTGATCGCGGACGCCTCCGTCAATGGAACCGAGGGATCTGCCAGGCGCTTCGGATCCACCGGTGCACTCGACGCCACCAACTCCTTGATTGCGTCACCGGCATCCCAGATGTTGACGTTCATTCCCGCCAGAACCTTGTTGTCGCCGTCGAGCCAGAAGGCCAGGAACTCGCGGTTGTCGACGTCACCGCGGGTGACCACGGAGACGTAGCTGCCATGCGGAGCGTGCCCGACGTACTCCATTCCGAGGTCGTACTGGTCGGTGAAGAAATACGGCATCCGCACGTACTCGGCCGGTTTGCCGAGCATGGTGTCCGCGGCTGTCGCCGGTTGGTTGAGAGCATTTGCCCAGTGCTCCACCCGGATTCGCGCGTTCAGGATCGGGTGCGTCGCCGCCGCGATATCGCCGATCGCCACGACGTCTGGGTCGCTGCTCTGCAGACCCGCGTCGACGAGGACTCCGCCGTCGACCTCGATACCGGCGGCCGTGGCCAACTCGGTGTTGGGGAGAGCGCCCACAGCGATCAGGACGGCGTCGGCGGGAACTACGCTGCCGTCGGCCAGGGTGACGCCGGAAGCAACTCCGTCTGTCACCGCGATGGACTTCACGTCGGTGCTCGTTCGTAGGTCAACGCCGTTCGCGCGGTGCAGTGCCGCAAACACTTCGCCCATCTCCGGCCCCAGCGTTGCTTCGAGGGGAAGGCTCGCATGCTCGAGGATCGTCACCTCGACACCGAATCCGCGCGCGGACGCGGCGATTTCCAGGCCGATCCAGCCGGCGCCCACCACAACCAGTTTCTTGTCCGCGGACAGAGCCTTCAGCAGCGCCGACGCCTGGTCGATGGTGCGGATGTAGTGCACGCCGTCGGCGTCCGCCCCTGGAATGTCGAGTCGCCGAGAACGCGAACCGGTGGCGAGCGCCAGTTTGTCGTACGAGAGCGTGGAACCGTCGGGGAGAGTCACGGTGTGCGCAACGGGGTCGAAAGCGGTTGCGGTTGTTCCGGGCCGCAGGTCCACGCGCTGATCGCGGAACCATTCACCGTCGTGGACCGTGAATTCCGGGAGGGTCTTCTTGCCCGCAAAGAACTCCTTGGACAGCGGTGGACGCTCGTACGGCAGATGGTCCTCTTCGCTCAGAAGGACGATGTCTCCGTCGAAATCCCGCTCTCGCAGGGCCTCCGCAGTTTTTGCTCCGGCCAAGCCGCCGCCGATGATGACGAATCTCCGATTTGCGCTCATGGTTGAACCACTCCTTCGCACTCGTGTTCTTTCGACATTACTGGTGAGAGAAGGTGGTTCGGGAGTATGTGGGAAGGATTGGTGGGGGATGATTGTTGCCATGGCGGGGTACGCAATTTTTCGTTCCCGCTAGGATCGTGACCGATAGGGAGTTGTTTACGTGAGTGCAGTCGAGAACAAGAGTGCCGACCGAGCTGATTTCTGGTTCGATCCTCTGTGCCCGTGGTGCTGGATCACCTCGCGATGGATCCTCGAAGCGCAGCAGGTGCGCAACATCGACGCGAAATTCCACGTCATGAGCCTGGCCGTCCTCAACGAAGGACGTGACCTGCCCGAGGAGTACCGCGAGATGATGACCAAGGCATGGGGACCGGTGCGCGTCGCAATCGCCGCTGCGAAGCTGAAGGGCGACGACATCCTGCTGCCGCTGTACACGGCCATGGGAACCAAGATCCACAACGAAGGCAACAAGGACTTTGCCGACGTCATCAAGCGTTCACTCGACGAGGTCGGACTCCCGGCTGAACTTGCCGACGCAGCCGAGTCGACCGAGTACGACGAAGCCCTGCGTGAGAGCCATCATCACGGCATGGACGCGGTTGGCCCCGACGTCGGAACTCCCACCATCCACGTCAACGGCGTTGCCTTCTTCGGCCCGGTTCTCTCGCGCATCCCGCGCGGCGAGGACGCAGGACGAGTGTGGGACGGCGCAGTTGCGCTGGCGAGCTACCCGCACTTCTTCGAACTCAAGCGCACGCGCAACGAAGACCCCCAGTTCGACTGAGTCCAGCAGTGTGAGGGCCGGGTGCGCGCCGGGGGATGAGCCTGAGAGAATTGTCCCCATGCGCGTATACCTGGGTGCCGACCATGCCGGATTCGAACGTAAGAACGAGATCATCGAACATCTCACAGCCAATGGCCACGAGGCCATCGACTGTGGTGCTCACGAGTACGACGCCGTGGACGACTACCCTGCATTCTGCATCGAGGCAGCCAAGCGGGTAGTCGCCGACGAGGGAAGCCTGGGCATCGTCCTCGGCGGAAGCGGCAACGGCGAGCAGATCGCCGCGAACAAGGTTCCCGGCGCCAGGTGCGCTCTGGCGTGGAGCGTCGAAACCGCCAAGCTGGCCCGCGAGCACAACAAGGCACAGCTCATCGGCATCGGTGGACGCATGCATTCCCTCGAGGAATCGCTTGCCATCGTCGACGCCTTCCTTGCCACCGAGTGGTCAGGCGAAGAGCGTCACCAGCGCCGCATCGACATCCTCTCGGAGTACGAGAAGACCGGCGTCGCACCGGCATTGCCGCAGGCCTGATCGAGAAGTAGTCCCGTGCCAGAAGGTCATACCCTGCATCGACTGGCACGGTTGCATGCAAAGAAGTTTGTCGGTTCACCAGTGCGCGTACTCAGCCCGCAGGGGCGATTTGCCACGGACGCGGCTCTGGTGGACGGGCATGTACTCACGTCGTCGGATGCCTGGGGCAAACACCTGTGGCACACGTACGACAACGGTCTGATCGTCCACGTACACCTCGGTTTGTACGGAAAGTTCACCGACAGTGCCCTCCCGATGGAAGAACCGGTGGGGCAGGTCCGGATGCGAATGGTCGGTGCCGGCTTCGGCACCGACCTTCGTGGTCCCACCGCCTGTGAAGTCTTGCTGCCGCCGCAAGTAGCCGCTGTCGAAGCCAGGCTCGGCCCCGATCCACTGCGCCGCGACGCGGACCCGCAGCAGGCGTGGGCGCGAATCTCGAAGTCCAAGAAGGCAATCGGCGCACTGCTCATGGACCAGGCAGTGCTGGCCGGGGTCGGCAACGTCTACCGCGCCGAATTGCTGTTTCGTCACGGCATCAACCCCGAACGCCCCGGCAACCTCGTCAGCTACGACGAATGGACTGCCATGTGGGCGGACCTCGTCGAACTCATGAAGGTCGGCGTGCGACGCGGAAAAATGCACGTCGTGCGGGCCGAACACGACAACGGCGATCCGGCCTACGCCAAGGATCGTCCGCGCACCTACGTCTACCGGCGCGCGGGATCACCCTGCCGGGTCTGCGGGTCACCGGTCCTTCATTCCGTCATGAAGGCACGAAACCTGTTCTGGTGCCCGGTGTGTCAGGCTGTGTAGACGACCCTGCGGTCTAGAAGTCCATGCCGCCGAAGTCCATCCCGCCGCCGTCGCCGAATCCACTGTCGCCGAATCCGCTGTCACCTGAGTCGTAGCCCTGGTCGCCTTGGTCGTAGCTCTGATCGCCGGCGTCGCCTTGGCTTTGATCACCTGCATCTGCGCCTTGATCTGCGTTAGGATCACCGCCCGCTGCGAAAGCCTCTGCGCCGTAAGGAACTCCGGCCATCCCGGAGAACATGGTCGAGAACAGCATCATCGAACCCAGGCCCCAGGCGCCTGCGACGAGGGCGGGCTTCCACCACGGCTCGGAGTACCAACCGGCCGGAACGGGCCGGCCGGCGACGCGACCGCCGGGGTAGTAGTTGGGGGTACGCGACGACGGGGTAGGCGATGCCGCGACCTTGCGGCCCTCGAACTCGACCTCGCGGGACTCGGTCACCGCGCCGGCGGCTTTCTGGCCGTCGATGGTGGGAACGTCAGGACCTGGATCCATTCCCATGGCGACTCGTGCCGCGCGAATGTAGTAAAGCCCTTCCAGCGCAGTCTGTTTCGCGAGACGCGCTTGAACCGGGGTAGCTGCCTGATCGATCTGCGAGCCCGCCGCTGTGTAGCGCTCGGCTGCGTCGGCGAGTGCTTGCCGTGACGGTTCGTCGGTGCCGGTGAGGTTGTACACCTGGCCACCGAGACGCTCGATTGCCTGCCTGGCATCAGCTTTGGCGTCGTCGAGTTGTGTCGCGCTGTGGGTGGAACCGCGTTGCTGGCTCTTCATGACCAGGAACACGACAACAGCCAGAACGACGAGAATGAGAAGAATCGTGGTCACGGGTGGCCTCCGAGCAGTATCGATCCGGACAACTCCAGGATACGGATCGCTGCAACAAAAAATCCGCACCGGCGAGGCCGATGCGGATCTTTGTGGAAGTTTCCCTCCGATGGAGGGGATGACGGGAATCGAACCCGCGTGATCAGTTTGGAAGACTGAGGCTCTACCATTGAGCTACATCCCCGTGCACACGCGAACTCGGGATCGCCGTGTTCGTCGTCTGCGATTCGAAACTGTACCCAATGCGGGCGCGGATTTCATAATCGGGGGGTCGAAAGCGTTCTCACCAGGGGAATCTCCGGCGAGGGTGTGTGGTCGAGGCTCGGTGGCGCCGGTGCGGCCGGAGTTTCGAGCCGGATGCAGGCTGCACGTGCTTACGGCTATCCGTGTACAAATGGTGGGCGGGTTCGTGAGAGAGTAGTGAGCGCGATAAGGTTTGGCGCAGTCGGCAAGTACGCGGCTGTTTTCGCGAGCGTGTTCGTAAGAAGCATGTTTGTGAGTAACGGGATGTAGCGCAGCTTGGTAGCGCATCCGCTTTGGGAGCGGAGGGTCGCAGGTTCAAATCCTGTCATCCCGACAAGTACGTATACGAGACTCCACTACTGCACACGCAGGAGTGGAGTGTCGTGCAAGACCACACGAGCAAGACCGAAAACCTGCAGTAAGCCAGTTATGAGCAAGACCAGACGAAGGAGCGAAGTTTCGTGAAGAGCACCGTCGAGCAGCTCAGCCCGACGCGAGTCCGTATCAACGTTGAGGTGCCCTTCGCGGAACTCAAGCCTGATTTCGACAAGGCCTACAAGGCCCTCGCGCAGCAGATTCGTCTCCCAGGCTTCCGTCCGGGCAAGGCCCCGGCCCGCCTCCTCGAGGCACGCGTCGGTCGCGCCGCTGTGCTCGAGCAGGTCATCAACGACGCTCTGCCGTCGCGTTACTCCGAGGCTGTCACCAGCGCCGGCGTCAAGGCACTCGGCCAGCCCGAGATCGAGGTCACGAAGCTCGAAGACGGCGACGTCCTCGAATTCGCTGCCGAGGTCGACGTGCGCCCCGAGATCGAACTCCCCGATTTCAGCTCCATCAACGTCACGGTCGATCCGATCGAGATCACCGATGAGGCCATCGAAGAGCAGCTGCTCTCGCTGCGTCAGCGTTTCGGCACCCTCACGGGCGTCGACCGCGCAGTCGAGGACGGCGACTTCGTCTCCATCGACCTGTCGGCCACCGTCGACGGCGAGAACGTTGCCGAGGCTACCGCCAGCGGACTGTCACACGAGGTCGGTTCGGGCCAGCTCATCGAGGGCCTCGACGAAGCCATCATCGGCCTGAAGGCGGGGGAGTCCAAGGACTTCACGTCGACTCTGGTCGCCGGTGAATTCGCAGGCAAGGAAGCCGTTGTCACCGTGACCGTTCAGACGGTCAAGGAGCGCGAGCTTCCGGACGAGGACGACGAGTTCGCTCAGCTCGCCAGCGAGTTCGACACCCTCGACGAACTGAAGGCAGACCTCCGCGAGCGCGTCGGACGCGTCCGCAAGGTCGAGCAGGCCGGCCAGATCCGCGACAAGGTTCTCGAGCAGCTGCTCGAGACGGTCGAGGTTCCGTTGCCCGAGGCCATCGTCAAGGCTGAGGTCGACGCTGCGCTGCACGACGCCGTTCACGGTCTCGATCACGACGAAGAGGCTCTGAACAAGGCTCTCGAAGAGCAGGGCAGCAGCCGCGAAGAGTTCGACAAGGACACGTTGGAGGCCGCTGAGCGCTCCGTCAAGACGCAGCTCCTGCTCGACTCCATCGCGGACGCCAACGACGTCACGGTCGGCCAGGACGAGCTCACCGAGCGCATCCTGTTCCAGGCGCAGCGTTACGGCATGGCTCCTGAGCAGTTCATCCAGCAGATCCAGCAGGCCAACCAGCTTGGTGCGATGTTCGCCGATGTCCGTCGCGGCAAGGCTCTCGCAGCCGTCGTCGAGGCTGCCGGCGTCACCGACAGCAGCGGCGCTGCTGTCGACACCGCTGAGCTTTTCGGTAACGGCAAGGCTGACGAGGACGCAGAGGCGTCTGATTCTGCCGAGAGCGAAGACAAGTAAAAAAGCAGGTTATCGGGTGTTTTCACCGCGATCGGCTGCAATGAGTTTTCCGCTTTGAGCGAAGTAGGGCGGCACCGGGACTCCGGTGCCGCCCTACTTGGTTAGTGTCTGTGTCAGCAATTCGTATTTGGCAAAGAAGATCCACATAGAAGGCAGGTACCGTGACTTCCAATCACCTGGAGACTTTGCAGAGTCCCGCCATGACTTCAGCCACCGCTGGGTTGAACCTCAGCGACTCGGTATACGAGCGCTTGCTCCGTGAGCGCATTATTTTCCTCGGTACCCAGGTCGACGACGACATCGCAAACAAGCTGTGCGCGCAGATCCTGCTTCTCTCGGCCGAGGACCCGACGCGAGACATCTCGCTCTACATCAACTCGCCTGGTGGATCCGTCACCGCCGGTATGGCGATTTTCGACACCATGCAGTTCGCGGAGTGCGACATCGCGACGTTCGGCATGGGTCTCGCCGCGTCGATGGGGCAGTTCCTGCTCTCCGCAGGCACCAAGGGCAAGCGTTACGCCCTACCGCACGCCCGCATCATGATGCACCAGCCGTCCGCCGGTATCGGTGGTAGCGCCAGCGACATCGCCATCATGGCCGAGCAGTTCAAGCACACCAAGCGTGAAATGGCCGAGCTGATCGCTCAGCACACCGGTCAGACGGTCGAGCAGATCACCGCTGACTCGGACCGTGACCGTTGGTTCACGGCGAAGGAAGCCCTCGAGTACGGCTTCGTCGACCATGTCGTCTCTCGTGCGAATCAGGCCGGCGGCACCGGCAACTGAGTCGGTTGATCCGTCCTATTGCTGCCCAATTCATACTTTGGAGAACTGATGACAAACCTTTTCGGAGCTAACTCGCTGGGCGGCCAGGCGCCGTCGGGCCCGCAGTCGCGCTACATCCTGCCCCAGTTCACGGAGCAGACCAGCTACGGCGTCAAGACGTCCGACCCGTACAACAAGCTTTTCGAGGAGCGCATCATCTTCCTCGGCTCGCAGGTCGACGACGTGTCCGCGAACGACCTCATGGCACAGCTGTTGGTTCTGGAATCGCAGGATCCGGACCGCGACATCACGATGTACATCAATTCGCCCGGTGGTTCGTTCACCGCGCTGATGGCGATCTACGACACGATGCAGTACGTGCGTGCAGACATCTCCACCGTCTGCCTCGGCCAGGCCGCGTCGGCTGCTGCTGTTCTGCTCGCCGGCGGTACGCCGGGTAAGCGTTTTGCGCTCCCCAACTCGCGCATCCTGATTCACCAGCCGGCCACCGGCGGTATCCAGGGCCAGGTTTCCGATCTGGAGATCCAGGCAGCCGAGATCGAGCGTATGCGTCGTCTCATGGAGAACACGTTGGCTCTGCACACCGGCAAGGATCCGCAGACGATCCGCGTCGACACCGATCGTGACAAGATCCTCACGGCCGAGCAGGCCAAGGAATACGGCATCATCGACGACGTTCTGGCGTACCGGAAGCTCAGCGCACAGAAGTAGTCGTTTTCCGCCTCGTGTCGACCACCGAAATTCGGTGCGCGATGCGAGGCGGATCGGTCGGGAAGTACCAGGTGGAAGACATGCCTGAACTATTTCCCCGACAATATTCTTGATAATCCGTCGACGAATCGCCGACAACAGGTCGACCGTGGTTCGGAACAACGGGTACCGTCACATCACGGGCTGGTTCTGGATCTGCGTTCTGGCGAGTGCACGTACACGAAGGAAGTAGGGACCTCACGAGATGGCACGCATCGGCGACGGCGGGGATCTGCTCAAGTGTTCTTTCTGCGGTAAGAGCCAGAAGCAGGTCAAGAAACTCATTGCAGGACCCGGGGTGTACATCTGCGACGAGTGCATCGACCTCTGCAACGAGATCATCGAGGAAGAACTGGCCGAGTCGAGTGAGGTCAAACTCGACGAGCTGCCGAAGCCCGCGGAGATCCGCGATTTCCTCGAGAACTACGTCATCGGTCAGGACTCCGCCAAGCGGACGCTCGCAGTGGCTGTGTACAACCACTACAAGCGTATTCAAGCCGGCGACAAGGGCCGCGATGCCCGCGGCGAAACCGTCGAACTCGCAAAATCCAACATCTTGATGCTCGGTCCCACCGGCTGCGGTAAGACGTATCTCGCGCAGACCTTGGCGAAGATGCTCAACGTTCCGTTCGCGATTGCGGACGCAACGGCCCTGACCGAGGCGGGTTACGTCGGTGAAGACGTCGAGAACATTCTGCTCAAGCTGATTCAGGCTGCGGATTACGACGTCAAGCGCGCCGAGACCGGCATCATCTACATCGACGAGGTCGACAAGATCGCTCGCAAGAGCGAGAACCCCTCGATCACCCGGGACGTCTCCGGTGAGGGTGTTCAGCAGGCTCTGCTCAAGATTCTCGAAGGCACGCAGGCCAGCGTTCCGCCGCAGGGTGGACGTAAGCATCCGCATCAGGAATTCATCCAGATCGACACCACGAACGTGCTGTTCATCGTCGCCGGTGCGTTTGCCGGCCTCGAGCGCATCGTGTCCGATCGGGTGGGCAAGCGTGGTATCGGCTTTGGTGCCGAGGTTCGCTCCAAGGCAGAACTCGACACAGTCGATCGTTTTGCCGAGGTCATGCCCGAGGATCTGATCAAGTTCGGTCTGATTCCCGAGTTCATCGGCCGTTTGCCGATGATCGCGTCGGTCACCAATCTCGACAAGGCGTCGCTCGTCCAGATTCTGTCCGAGCCCAAGAATGCTCTGGTGAAGCAGTACCGTCGACTGTTCGACATGGACGGCGTGGAACTCGAGTTCACCGAGGAAGCCCTCGACGCGATTGCCGATCAGGCCATCCTCCGTGGCACCGGTGCCCGTGGACTGCGCGCCATCATGGAAGAAGTTCTTCTCCCCGTGATGTACGACATCCCCAGTCGCGACGACGTCGAGAAGGTTGTGGTGACCGCCGAGACCGTCATCGACAACGTTCTGCCGACTATCGTCCCGCGTAAGCCGGAGCGCGGCGAACGCCGCGATAAGACGGCTTAACGTCAAAACAGGCTTAACGTCAAAACAACTGTGGCCCGGCATCTCTCGCGAGATGCCGGGCCACAGTTGTTTGTGGGGTGTTCGACTAGATCGGGTTGCCGAGTTCCTTGAGTGGGGTACGGAAGGTTTCCTTGGCGGTGAAGGCTGAGATCGCACAGATGACGCAGGCGACCGAGGTAAGAATTGCGACGGGCATCCAGTGTGTCTTGTCGCCGCCCATCAGAGCGTTGCCGATGGCGGGTGCAAAGCCGGCGAGCGCAAATCCGACCTGGGTTCCGATTGCGATACCCGAGTAGCGGACCTTGGTGTTGAACATCTCGGAGTAGAACGACGGCCAGATGGCGTTGGGTGCCGCGTAGAAGACGGACATCAAGCCGATTGCCGCAAGGAAGATGAGCGGAACGTTTCCACTGGCGATCGCACCGAAGTAGACGTAGATGAAGACCGCGCTGCCCAGTGCGCCACCGACGAAGAGCGGTCGACGGCCGATTCGGTCGGACAATATCGCCCAGGCAGGCTGGCTGATCAGTGCGACAGCGTTTGCGGCAATGGCAACCCACAGCATCGTGGACTTGGGGATTCCCACTTCTTCAGTGGTAGCGAAGGCAAGACCGAACACGGAGAAGATGGTCGACACGACGGCGATGAAGGCGCAGCAGATGACGCGGACCAGATTTGCGCTGTGTGTGCGAAGCAGGTCGGCGACGGGGAGCTTCGCAACGGCCTTGGATTCTTGCTGCTCGATGAACTCTTCGGGCTCTTCGAGCTTGAGTCGCATGATGTAGGCGGCAATGAGAACGATCAGGCTGCCCCAGAACGGGATTCGCCAACCCCAGGTGTAGAGAATGTCGTCGGGCAGCGCCGCGATGGGGAGGAATACCAGGCTGGCGAGGATGAATCCGGCTTGAGTGCCGTTGAGCGTCCAGCTGCAGAAGAAGGCGCGTCGGCCTTCCGGTGCGTGTTCGAGAGTGAGTGAGCTCGCGCCACTCTGCTCGCCGGCCGCGGAGATGCCCTGGGCGATGCGCATCAGGACGAGCAGTATCGGCGCGAACACTCCGATCGAGTCGGCGCTCGGGATGCATCCGATGAAGAAGGTGGCCGCGCCCATCATGATGAGTGTCAGCAGCATGATCTTCTTGCGGCCGACGCGGTCGCCGAAGTGTCCGAGAACCACGGCGCCGACGGGACGCGCGATATAGGCAACTCCGAATGTCGCGAGGGAGAGCAGTGCCGCGTGCCCGCTGTCGGGGAAGAACACCGTCGGGAAGATGAGCGCGGCGGCTGATGCGTAGATGTAGAAGTCGTAGTACTCGAGCATGCTGCCGAGGAACGACGACGTAGCGGCGCGTTTGACCTTGGTGGTGTCTGTTGTGGGCAAGTGCCCTGCCTCAGGTCCCGACGGTGTGACCGTGCTAGCTGACATGCTCATCTCCTGGTGGAAGCGAAAGTGGAGGGCTCTACATCCGCGACGTGGTGTTCGGCGTACTTGTTCGTACTTTGAACGTTTGTGCGGAGAGCGATACACAGAATGTAACTGACACCACACCGACTACACAAGATTATTAACCAAATAGTTCATAAAAATCTAGCTACGTTTCGGTTGGTTATCGAAACCCCAGTTCAGAGAGCTATGGCTGAGGCCGCTGTGTGGCCGCAACCAGTTCGGCTACCTGCTCCTGCGTGATGCCGAGGCCGAAGGCCGCGAGTTTGCCGAGCGGCATGGAACCGGCCATGGCCATCAGTTCGGGCGCTATCGGCGGGGAATCTTCGGTGGCGGCAGCGGCCATCGCGGCGCCGAGAACTGGGCCTCCGACCGGATGTGCGAACCACTCGGCGATGGTCGACATGGCGTTCAGCGGGCGAGGTCCGATGTTTCCCGGCAGGGTGATCCTGTCCGTGGTTGCAATGTCGCGCGAGGAGAAGCCGACGCGAACGTCGTAGTCACCGGCTTCGACGGCCCAGTCCTGGTCCTTGGCGGACCAGTAGGAAAATGCGCGCGGGTCGAGTGTGATCGTCGTGGTTGTCGATTGCCCGGCTTCGAGGTGGACTTTGGCAAAGCCCTTCAGCTCTTGGGTAGGGCGGTCGACGGCAGAGCCCGCGTCGTGGACGTATACCTGGACAACCGTGCTGCCGGCTCGATCACCTGTGTTGAGCACGGTCACCGTGATCTCGGCAGAATTTTCTCCAGTGGTGATTGCGGTGTCGGTGACGGCAAAGGTGGTGTAGCTTCGCCCGAAGCCGAAGGGGTAGGCAACGTCGTGGTCGACGGAGTCGTAGTAGCGGTATCCCACATACAAACCTTCCCCGTATCGGACGTGTTGCGCAGATCCCGGGAAATGAAGGTATGACGGGTTGTCTTGCAGCCGAAGGGGAATCGTCTCGGTGAGGTGGCCGGACGGGTTGACCAGACCGAACAGGATGGTGGCGATCGCCGACCCGCCTGCCTGGCCGAGAAGCCATCCTTCGAGGATGGCGGCGGCGTACATGCGCCACGGGTTGATCGAGACGACGCCACCGTTGGACAAGACCACGACGGTGTTCGGATTGGCGCTGTGCACTGCTTTCAGCAGGGCGATCTGGTCGGCGGGCAAGTCGATGTCCGAGCGGTCGAACCCCTCGGATTCGGTGGCTGACGGGAGGCCGAGGAAGAGGACGGCCACGTCGGACCTGCGGGCAGCGTCGACGGCTTCGGTGACTTTGTCGCTGTCCGGGGTGCCGTCGAAGGTGAATCCCGGAGCGAAGGTCACGCGGTCGGAACCCGCGATGGCCAGGATTGCGTCCAGCGCATTGTCGAGGGTGGTCGGTACTACCTGCGAACTGCCGGCGCCCTGGTACCGCGGACTGCAAGCGAACTCGCCGATGACTGCGACGGTCTGCCCTCCCGGGGTCAGGGGGAGGATCTCACCGTCGTTTTCGAGGAGGACCGCGGATTCGGCGGCAGCGGTCCGGGCGAGTTCATGGTGATTCGCAGCGTCGTAGGTGTGGCCCTCGATCCGAGCGCCTGCGGTACGGTCGACCAGCGTCGCCACCCGCTCGGCAGCTGTGGTCACGACGGATTCGTCGAGGTCGCCGCTGTGTACGGCGTCGACGATCTGTCCGTCGGTGCCCGAGGGCGGCATCTCCAAATCCAGGCCGGCGGCAATCGCCGCAACCCGGTCGTTCACGGCTCCCCAATCGGAGACGACAAGGCCGTCGAATCCCCACTGTTGGCGCAGAACTTCGGTGAGCAGCCACTGGTTCTGGCTCGCGTAGACGCCGTTGATCTTGTTGTACGAGCACATCACCGTGGTGGGCGCTGCCGTGGTGACCGCGTACTCGAATCCAGCGAGGTAGATCTCCCGCAGGGTTCGCTCGTCGATATCGGCGCTGACTCGCATGCGGTCGTGTTCTTGGTTGTTGGCGGCAAAATGCTTGAGCGACGTACCGACGCCGCGGGACTGAATACCGATGATCAGTGCGGCAGCCACGCGGCCGGATACGAAGGGATCCTCGGAGACGTACTCGAAGTTCCGCCCGCACAAGGGGGATCGTTTGATGTTGATACCGGGGCCGAGAAGGACCGAGACCTGCTCGGCTTTGGCTTCGTCGCCCAGCGCTTCGCCGACGCGGCGGATGAGGTCGAGATTCCAGGACGAACCGAGTCCGACGGCCGGCGGGAAACACGTGGCCGGGATGCTCTGACCGAGCCCGAGTGCGTCACCGCCCTCCGGTTGTTTGCGAACGCCGTGCGGGCCGTCGGTCAGCAGTATCGACGGAATTCCGGCGACAGCCTGGCTGTGCCAGAAATCCGATCCCGAGGTCAAGGAAGCCTTGTCCTCGAGTGAAAGTCCGTGCGCGCTGTTCTCGGTCACGTGTGTCCTCCCGGTTGCGAGTGCTCCGAAGTCAATTAGTTGGTAGTCGGTCAGGCGGGGGTAGGCGCCGTCAGGAAAGCGACGACCATGTCGCCGAGCATGGTTCGCAGGTGCTCGCGATGCGTCGGGGCGATGAGGTCGCGGTCGAAGAGTGCTTTGAATGTGTAGCGGTTGGCGATGCGGAAGACGCAGAAACTGCTGATCAGCATGTGCACGTCGAGAGCGTCGACGTCGTCTCGGAACGTGCCGGCCTTCTGGCCGTCGAGGAGGATCTGTGACACCAGGTCCGCGGCGGGAGCGCCGAGTCCGCTGAGCACTTCGGACTTCTCGATGTACTCGCCGCGCAGCATGTTCTCGTTGGCCACCAGGCGAATGAAGTTCGGGTGCTGCTCGTGGTGATCGAAGGTGAGTTCTGCAAGTGCGCGAACAGCTGCCGTCGGATCAAGGCCCTCGAGATCGAGTTCACGCTCCTGCGCCCGGATTACGCTGTACGCGTGTTCCAGAACCGACTTGTATAGCCCTTCCTTGTCGGTGAAGTAGTAGTAGATCATGCGCTTTGTGGTGTGAGTCTTGGTGGCGATCTCGTCCACGCGGGCTCCGGCGAAACCCTTGTCGGCAAACTCCTCGGTCGCGACGGCGATGATGTTCACTCGGGTGAGATCGCTGTTTCGACGTCGTTTCTCGGGCTTGGATGCCAGTGCATTCGCGGAGTGCTCGGAGACCATGGACCTCACTCTATCTGCGACGGAGTTGGGTGAGTTCCTTGTCGAGTGCGCGTCGGAGGAGTAGTGTCCGATAAATTAACTCACTAGTTCGTACATTAGCTTCGAGGTGACCCGATGGCAGTATCAAGACCGATCCTGGTTCTCAACGGACCCAATCTCAATCTGTTGGGGCAGCGCCAACCGGAGTTCTACGGTCGGGACACCCTTGATGACGTAGTTGCCCGCTGTGAGGTCGCGGCCGCAAACTTCGGTGCCGTCGTCGAGGCAAAGCAATCGAATCACGAGGGTCAGCTCATCGACTGGATCCACGAAGCACGCGGACGAGTTACCGGCATCGTGATCAACCCCGGCGGCTATTCGCACACGTCGGTCGCCTTGCGGGATGCGCTGGTCACGCTGGAAGCTCCTGTTGTCGAGGTCCATATCAGTAACATTCACAGTCGTGAAGACTTCCGTCAGCACTCGTACGTGTCCGGAATTGCAGACGCCGTCATCTGCGGACTGGGGATCGACGGATACAGCGCCGCAGTCGAGTTCGTGTGCGTCCGAGGAGAAGAGAACTGATGAGCGAGACAATTCTCTGTGGTCTTATCGGCACAGGAATCGGTGCGTCCCTGACGCCGATCATGCACGAGGAGGAGGGACGGGCGCAGTCTTTGCCGTACGTCTACCGCATCCTCGATCTCGACGTGATGGGGCTGGCACCGTCGGATATCGGTGAACTGCTCACCTACGCCAAGCGTTTCGGCTTCCGCGGCCTCAACATCACCCACCCGTGCAAGCAGTTGGTGATCGAGCATCTCGACGAATTGTCCCCTGACGCAGCAAAACTCGGAGCCGTCAATACGGTCCTCTTCGAGGGCGGCAAAGCGATCGGTCATAACACCGACTGGTCCGGCTTCGGACGTAACTTCGACACGGGACTCCCCGGCGCGAAGCTGGACCGGGTGGTCCAGCTCGGTGCCGGCGGCGCGGGTGCTGCCGTTGCGTATGCGGCGCTGACGCGCGGAGCTCGCGTGCTGACATTGGTGGATTCGAGTCTTGCTCGGGCGCAGGAACTTGCGCGGACGTTGGCAGTGCAGTTTCCCACTCAGAGCGTGGTAGCGAAGCACACCGACGACCTGGCCGATGCACTTGCCGACGCCGACGGGTTGATTCATGCCACCCCGATGGGAATGGCCGCGCACCCCGGTATGGCCTTCTCCCCGGATCTTCTGCGCCCGGACCTGTGGGTTGCGGAGATCGTGTACCGCCCCCTCGAAACAGAGCTCCTTCGCCAGGCGCGCTTGATCGGTGCCCCGACGCTCAGTGGCGGCGGGATGACCGTTTTCCAAGCCGTCGACGCCTTCCGGATCTTCACCGGTATCGAGCCGGACAGTGATCGGATGCTCGCCCACATGACCGCCCTTGTTCAGGGTGAGCAGGCGGCGGTAGCACGATGAGCACTCCGGTTCGAACGTCGATAGCAACCGTGTCACTCAGTGGCACCCTCGAAGAAAAGCTGGTTGCGATTGCCGCGGCGGGCTTCGACGGTTTTGAGGTGTTCGAGCCGGATTTTGTCGCCTCGCCGTGGTCGCCGAAGGAACTGCGCACGCGGGCCGCGGATCTGGGGCTGACCCTGGATCTGTATCAACCGTTTCGTGATTTCGATTCCCGGAGCGAAGATCAATTCGCCCGGAATCTTGTTCGGGCGCAGCGCAAGTTCGAGCTCATGGAAGAGCTGGGCTGCGAAACACTGCTTGTGTGTTCCTCGCCGTTGCCGACGGCAAGCCATGACGACGGTCAGTTGGTCGAACAATTCTCGGCGCTGGCAGAGCTGGCGTCCGAGCACGGCAAGAAGGTGGCATACGAGGCGCTGGCCTGGGGCGGACACGTCAATACTTACCGGCATGCGTGGAAGATCGTCGAGGAAGTCGATCACCCGTCACTCGGAACCTGCTTGGACAGCTTCCACATCCTGTCCCGCGGTGACGATCCCGCTGGAATCCGGGATATCCCCGGTGAGAAGATATTCTTCCTGCAGTTGGCGGACGCACCGTTCATGGCGATGGACATCCTTCAGTGGAGCAGGCATCACCGAAACTTCCCGGGGCAGGGCAGCTTCGACCTGAGCACTTTTGCCGGGCACGTCCACGCCGCCGGCTATACGGGACCGTGGTCACTCGAAATCTTCAACGACGTGTTTCGTCGGGCCGACACACAGCGAACGGCAGTCGACGCCCACCGGTCGCTGCTCCACTTGGAGGAGCAGGTGTCCGCCGCCGTGTCGGTCGGGGATGGACCCGAGTTGTTCACGGCACCGGAGCGGACTCCGCTCGAAGGTATCGTCTCGCTGCGCGTCGCGGCCGGACCGGCCAAGCAGGATCAGCTTCACACGATGCTGTCTTCGGTGGGCTTTCACCTGGTCGGACGCCATCGTGATCACGATCTGCAGTTGTGGCGCCACGGCCTTCTGACCATCGCCGTCGACGCGACGGCTGGGACGGTGTGGAGCGCGCCCGGTCTCCCGGCCGACCTGCCGGTTCTCACTCAGATCGGTATCCGCGCAACTGAACCCGAGGTGTGGGGCCGGCGAGCACTCGCGTTGGAGGTGCCGGTCGAACAGGTGCGGTTGCCAGGTTCGGCGGACGAGAATGCCGAAGTTCCGGACGTCGTCCGCCTGAAGGTCACCGACGCGACGTCGATCGACCTACGCGGCCCAGGCAGTGCGGCGGCGTGGGAATCGGCGTTCGATATCTACCCGCTCTCGGCCGCCCGCAACCGCGCGGAGGCGTCGGTGCTCACGGGCATCGACCATGTTGCCCTTGCCGTCCCGGCCGAGAGTTGGGACTCCGTCATGCTGCTCCTGCGTTCTGTCTTCGAGATGCATCCGCACGAGGGGCTGGATGTCACCGATTCTGTGGGACTCATGCGGAGCCAGGCGCTCACCCTCGTTCAGGACGGTTCGGGAAACACTCTGCGCATCTCGCTGAACATGGTGGACGGCAGCCGAAGTGGGTTGCCCACCGTACGCCGCGGCGGCGTCAGCCACGTTGCCTTCTCGTGTGAGAATATTTTTGCCGCGGCAGCCACCATGGCGGACTGGGGCTATGCGCCGCTTCCCATATCGCCGAATTACTACGAAGATCTCGAAGCGCGCTTCGGTCTCAATGCCGAACTGCTCGACCGTATGCGCGGCGCGGGAATCCTCTACGACGCGGATGCTCACGGCGAGTTCTTCCACCTTTTCACCCCGACCGTCGGCGCCGACCTGTTCTTCGAGGTGGTTCAACGCGTGGGTGGGTACGAGGGTTACGGCGAGGTCAACTCCGCTGTGCGACTGTCGGCTCAGCTGCGCGCGGAGTAGCGACGACCTCGATTCGGTGCGGGTGGGAGTAGACGTTCATCGAATCGCCGCGGATGAAACCGGCAAGCGTCAGTCCCGACTCCTTTGCCAGTTCCACGGCCAGTGACGATGGAGCCGAAACGGCACCGAGGATCGGAATGCCGGCCATGACGGCCTTCTGGACGAGTTCGAACGACGCCCTGCCGCTGACGATCAAGATCGTGTCGTACAGGGGTACTCGGCCGTCGGTGATGGCCCAGCCGATCACCTTGTCTACCGCATTGTGACGGCCGACGTCCTCGCGGAGAGCAAGCAGTTCGCCTGTGGTGGTGAACAATCCGGCTGCGTGCAGGCCGCCGGTGGTCTCGAAGATGCGCTGTCGTCGTCGAAGCGTGAGCGGCATTGACGACAGCGTGGTCGAGCGGACGGTGGTGGTGTCGCCGACCAACGGGTGCTTGGTGGTTGTCCGGACGGCGTCGAGTGAGGTCTTGCCACAGACACCGCACGCAGAACTCATGACGGTGTTGCGGTCGGTGGTGTGATCCGGCAACGGCACTCCGGGAGCCAGGGCGATGTCGAGGACGTTGTACGTGTTTGCGCCGGTCTCGTCGACGCCGTCGCAGTAGCGAACGATGCTGACATCGTCACGGGTGGCGATGACGCCCTCGCTGAGAAGAAATCCGTGCACGAGGTCGACGTCGTTGCCCGGTGTTCGCATCGTCACCGCCAGCACCAGGCCGCCGACCCTCATTTCGAGTGGTTCCTCGACGGCCAGCGTGTCGGGGCGCGTGACGACCCGGTCACCCGAGATTCGAACGACCGGTGTTCGTGCGGTGACTCGTCCCATCTCAGGCGCCTGATGCTTCGAGTCGAACCGTGACGGCCTTCGAGACCGGCGTGTTCGATTTGGCTGCAACATGTTCGAGAGGGACGAGGGGATTGGTCTCCGGGTAGTAGGCCGCAGCGTTGCCGCGCGGCGTGTCGTAGGAGACTATGCGGAATTCCGAGACCCGACGCTCTTCCAGTGTGCCGTCAGGTGTTGTCCACTCGGACACGATGTCGACGAGATCGCCGTCGCGGAATCCGAGTGCGGTGATGTCGTCGGCGTTGACGAGAATGACCTTGCGGCCGCCCTTTATCCCGCGGTAACGATCGTCGAGGCCGTAGATCGTGGTGTTGTACTGGTCGTGGCTTCGCATGGTCTGCAGAATCAATCGGCCGCTAGGGGTGGGCAGCCACTTCAGTTCGTTGACGCCGAAGTTGGCTTTGCCGGTGTGCGTGTGGAATTCGCGCGAATCGCGCGGCGGGTGTGGCAATTGGAATCCGTCGGGTTGGCGGACGCGGGTGTTGTAGTTCTCGCAGCCTGGCACGACGCGTGAGATGGAGTCGCGGATCAGGTCGTAGTTTCCCTCGAAGGCGGACCAGCGTACGGAGTGATCACTGCCGAGGAGTTCGCGGGCGAGTTGGCAGATGATGGCGACTTCACTGCGCAGGTACGGGCTGACCGGGTTCAGTCGCCCGCGCGAGAGGTGCACCATCGACATGGAATCCTCCACGGATACCAGCTGTTTGCCGCCGGCTTGGACGTCGAGGTCGGTGCGGCCCAAGGTGGGGAGGATGATCGCGGTTTGCCCGTGGACAACGTGGCTGCGGTTCAGTTTGGTAGAGACCTGAACGGTGAGTTCGCATTGGCGCAGCGCGGTTTCGGTGGCGGCGGTATCGGGACTGGCCTGGATGAAGTTGCCGCCCATCGCCATGAAGAAGCTTGCCTTGCCTGCGTTCATGGCCCGGATCGCGTCGACGGTGTCCCAGCCGTGCTTTCGCGGCGCCGTGATCTTGAACTCGGTGTCGAGAGCGGCCAGGAATTCTTCCGGCATCTTTTCCCAGATGCCCATCGTGCGATCGCCCTGGACATTGGAGTGCCCGCGAACGGGGCAGACACCGGCGCCTGGCTTGCCCATCATTCCGCGCATCAGCAGGAGATTGACGGCTTCCTCGATGGTCGCGACTCCGTGTGCCTGCTGAGTCAGACCCATCGCCCAGCAGATGACGGTGCGTTCGGAACGAGCGAGGGCCGACGCTGTTTCGGTCAGTTGCGCCATCGTCAGCCCGGTTGCTTCGAGAACGGTGTCGAGATCAACAGCGCGAACGTTCTTTTCGTAGTCGTCCCAGCCCGCGCAGTACGTGTCGACAAATGCGCGGTCGACGACCGCGCCCGGGTTGCGGTCCTCTTCCTCGAGGAGAAGTCTGCCGAGTCCCTGGAACAACGCCATGTCGCCACCGAGACGAATCTGCAGGAACTCGTCCGCGATGTCGACACCGTGACCCACCACGCCGGAGACCTTCTGCGGATCCTTGAAGCGTCGCAGTCCGGCCTCGGGAAGCGGGTTGACTGCGATGATCTTGGCGCCGTTGCCTTTTGCCTTCTCGAGTGTCGAGAGCATTCGAGGGTGATTGGTGCCCGGGTTTTGCCCGGCGATGAGTATGAGGTCGGCGTTCTCGAGGTCGGGAACCGTCACGGAGCCCTTGCCGATGCCGATCGACGCGGTGAGGGCGCTGCCCGACGATTCGTGACACATATTCGAGCAGTCCGGCATGTTGTTCGTGCCGTAGCTGCGAATCATCAACTGGTACAGGAACGCGGCCTCGTTGGAGGTGCGACCGGACGTGTAGAAGACGGCTTCGTCAGGGGAGGCCAGACCCGTCAGGTGATCGGCGATCAGGGCGTAGGCGCCTTCCCAATCGATGGGTTGGTAGTGCGTCGCCCCGGGAGTGAGCACCATCGGGTGCGTCAGGCGTCCTTGCTGACCGAGCCAGAAGTCGGTCTTGCCGTCGAGTTCCGCGATCGAGTGCTCGGCGAAGAACTCCGGTGTGACGGTGCGCAAAGTCGCTTCCTCGGCAACGGCCTTTGCGCCGTTCTCGCAGAACTCGGCGGGCTTGCGGTGACCTGGAGTTTCGGGCCACGCGCAACCGGGGCAGTCGAAACCGTGGCGTTGATTGAGCCTGGCCAAGGTGCGCGCGGTCCGGAGAGCGCCCATCTGTTCGACACCACGTTGCAACGAGACGAGGACGGCGGGAACGCCCGCGGCGTAATCCTTCGGGTGCGTGACCTCGAGGTCGGATTCGTCGATGTCCTTGATGGGGCCCTTGCGCGTCATGACTCCATACTCTCCCGAATGCGACGGGTATGCCATGAAAGCGGAAATGTGTGTCGCGTCGCCTTGCCGGTACGCTCGCACGATGGGTGTGAACGTGCGGCCGGCTGAAACCGCAGATATTCCAGCACTTGCAGAAGTCCTCGCAGACGCGTTCGAGGATGACCCGCTGATGGTGTGGATACTGCCCGACGAGGAATCTCGCCGCGCGCGGTTGGCACGTTTGTTTGCCGCCGAAGTTCGCTATCACCACCTGGCCGGAGGTGGGTCGGAAGTAGCGGTCGACGAGAACGGCGTGATCGGGGGAGCGGCACTCTGGGATCCGCCGGGGCGATGGAAGCAGTCGACGTGGGAGTCCGTGATCAGTTTTCCGGCGGTGGTGCGCGCATTGGGAACCCGCATGATGGTGGGTGCCGAAGTGGGTGGGGTCCTCGAGAAGGCTCACCCACAGGCGCCGCACTGGTATCTCGCCACCATTGGTACCGGAGCGCAGGCGCGCGGCGGCGGGTACGGCAAGGCGCTGCTGAACTCGAGACTCGATCGGTGCGATCGCGATCGGATACCGGCTTATCTCGAATCCAGTAAGAAGGAGAACATCCCGTACTACAACCGTTTCGGGTTCGTAGTGACCGACGAAATCGTGATACCTGATGGAGGACCTACCGTTTATCCGATGTTGCGGGAGCAGAAGTGATGTTGCCTGAACTGCACGGCGGTACGCCGTTCGACGAGTTGGACGATTACATCGCCTTGCCGAGACTGTCGGGTCTGGCACTCTCGGTGGACGGATCGAGGCTGATCTGTGGGCGCGCGGTTCTCGACGACACCGGTACCGAATACGTATCGTCGCTGTGGGAATTCGATCCGCAAGGCCGTCGGCAGGCCAGGCGATTGACCTGGGGCACAACCAGCGAGTCCGGTGCCACGTTTGCTTTCGACGGCGACATCCTCTTCACCGCAACACGTTCCGTGCCGGGGGAGGACTCGCCGCAACCGGCACTGTGGCGGTTACCTGCCGACGGTGGTGAGGCGAGCGTGGTGTGCCGTCGCGGCAGCGGCGTTTCGTCGGTGACGGCCGCGCGGTCGGCCCCGACCTTTGTTGCGCACACCCCGGTGATGGCGTCGGCGCGTGGGCTGGAGCACGACGACGAGATCCGCGCGGCCCGCAAGGACGGCAAGGTCACGGCGATGCTCCACACCGGATATCCGGTGCGGCACTGGGATCACGATCTGGGGCCGGATCAACCGCATCTTGTTGTCGGGGAATCCGATTCGGAGGGTGCTGTTGTTCTGCGCGACGTGACACCGAGCGCCGGTGCGGCACTGCGCGAGGGTTCGATGTCGATCAGCGCTGACGGTTTGTTTGTCGTGTCCACGTGGGCCGTGGGAGATTCCGGCGCTGCCCGTCGCTCGACCATCGTGCGGATCGACACGGTGAGTGGGGATCGAGCCACACTGGTGGACGATGCCGAGGCCGACGTGCACAGTCCGTCCGTGTCTCCGGACGGCACTCGCGTCGCGTTCATTCGCGAAACTCTCACAACTCCGGATCATGCGCCACGAGTGTCCTTGGGGCTCTACGATTTCCGGACGGGCGCCGTAACCGCTGTTGCCGACGGCTGGGATCGCTGGCCGACGTCGCTCGCGTGGCTCTCGGACGGATCGGGCTTGGTCGTCACTGCCGACGATGGCGGTCGCGGACCCGTCTTCACCATCGATCTGTGGGGTCAGCCTGTGCGGCTGACCAAGGATGCTGCCGCCTACACCGACATTCGAGTGTCTGCGGAGGGTGAGTTCCTCTACGCGCTGCGCGCATCGTACGAGGCTCCGCCGCACGTGGTGCGTATTGCTCTTCGCTCGGGTGAGGTATTGCCGTTGCGCGGGCCTGACGCGTTGCCGGAACTGCCCGGCACCCTGACGGAGATCAGCGCCAGGGCGCAGGACGGGACACAGGTTCGGAGTTGGTTGGCGTTGCCGACCGGTGCTGCTGCTCATGCGCCGGTGCCGTTGTTGTTGTGGGTGCACGGTGGTCCGTTGAATTCGTGGAACACGTGGTCGTGGCGGTGGAACCCCTGGCTGTTGGTGGCAAAGGGGTACGCGGTGCTGTTGCCGGACCCGGCCTTGTCCACGGGATACGGCCAGGACTTCGTGCAGCGGGGGTGGGGCCAGTGGGGCAAAGCTCCCTTCACCGACTTGATGGCTGTGACCGACGCCGCCGTGGCGCTTCCCGAGATCGATCCGAACCGCACCGGCGCAATGGGCGGTTCATTCGGTGGCTACATGGCGAATTGGATTGCCGGCCATACCGACAGGTTCGACGCGATTGTCACCCACGCGAGCCTGTGGGCGCTGGATCAATTCGGTCCGACGACGGATTCGGCGTGGTATTGGCAACGGGAAATGTCACCGGAAATGGCCGTCGACAACTCACCGCACCTCTACGTGGCGGATATCAACACCCCGATGTTGGTGATTCACGGCGACAAGGACTACCGCGTTCCGATCGGTGAGGGGCTGCGCCTCTGGTACGAACTTCTTGCGGAGTCCGGATTGCCTGCCGACGCTGACGGAAAGACCGATCACCGGTTCCTCTACTTCCCGGACGAGAACCACTGGGTCCTCAAACCGACTCACACCAAGATTTGGTACGAGGTGGTGATCGCTTTCCTGTCCGAGCACATCCTGGGTGAGGACGTCTCCCTGCCGGAGATACTCGGCTGATCAGGACTGTCGGCGCCTCACATCGCGGCAAACGTCGCCGTGAGGAAAGAGTGATTGACCCGCAACGTCGGACACGAAGGCCCGAAACATCGGCATCCGATGATCGATATCGACCTTGATTCTCGGTCGAAGGGATGCAAGGAACGATGGGCGCTCAACTCGGTACTACTCAGCTCGGAACCACTAGTGTCGACACACTCTGCGCATACTGCGGAGTGGGTTGCGGTCTGGTGCTCGACATCATCACCGATCCGGAAACGGGACGTAGGAAAGCGGCAAAATCGTCGGGTCTGAAGACTCACCCCACGAATTTCGGGCGGTTGTGCACCAAGGGCAGCACAACTGCGGACATGTTGGCCGGACCTGGGCGCATGGAGTCCGCATACCTACGGCACAGTCGCGGCGGTGCGATCGAGGCAGCGGACATCGATGCTGTGATCACCGAGACGGCGAACCGTCTGCGCGCGATGGTCGACGAGCACGGCCCGGATGCTGTTGCGTTGTACGTGTCGGGGCAGATGTCCCTCGAAGCCCAGTACCTGTCGAACAAACTGGCCAAGGGATTCATCGGAACCAATCAGATCGAATCCAATTCTCGGCTGTGCATGGCCAGTGCCGGCACCGGTTACAAGCAGTCCCTGGGCGCCGACGGACCGCCCGGTTCCTACCAGGACTTCGAACACGCAGATGTGTTCTTCGTGATCGGCGCGAACATGGCGGACTGCCATCCGATCCTGTTCCTGCGGATGATGGAACGCGTCAAGGCGGGCGCGACGCTGATCGTCGTCGACCCTCGACGCAACGCCACTGCCGACAAGGCAGACCTGTTTCTTCAGATTGCACCCGGGACGGATCTTGCGCTGCTCAACGGACTGCTGCACCTCCTGGTCGAGGACGGTCACACCGATCCCGAGTTCATCGCCGAGTTCACCGAAGGCTGGGAGGTCATGCCCAGCTTCCTCGCGGAGTACACGCCGGACAAGGTCGCTGAGATCACCGGTATTCCCGAGGCGGACATCCGCGCCGCCGCCCGGTTCATCGGTGAGGCCGGCAACTGGATGAGCTGCTGGACAATGGGTTTGAATCAGAGTACCCATGGAACGTGGAACACCAACGCCATCTGCAACCTGCATCTCGCCACCGGCGCGATCTGCAAAACCGGTAGTGGCCCGTTCTCGCTGACCGGTCAGCCGAACGCCATGGGTGGCCGCGAAATGGGATACATGGGGCCAGGTTTGCCTGGTCAGCGTGCGGTGATGTTCGACGGCGACCGTGAATTCGTCGAGGACCGGTGGGGCATCCCGCACGGGTCGCTGCGCACGGACGTCGGCGGTGGGACCATCGACATGTTCACCCGGATGGCGGCCGGAGAGATCAAGGCGTGCTGGATCATCTGCACCAATCCCGTTGCAACGGTGGCCAATCGAAAGACGGTGCTCGCCGGCCTGGAGCAAGCTGAGCTTGTCATCGCACAGGACGCATTCCTCGGCACCGAAACGAACGAATACGCCGACGTTCTGCTCCCGGCGTCGTTGTGGACCGAGTCCGACGGAGTGATGATCAACTCCGAACGCAACCTGACGCTCTTCCAGCAGGCGTTGGACCCGGTCGGCCAAGCATTACCGGATTGGCAGATCATCGCCCGGATCGCGTGCGAGATGGGTTATGCCGACGCATTCACCTATACGTGTGCAGAGGACGTGTTCGAGGAGATCAAGCAGTTCTGGAATCCGAAGACCGGTTACGACCTGCGGGGCGTGACGTACGAGCGCCTCCGCAAGAACTCGATCCAGTGGCCCTGCCCACCTAACAGTGATCAGGACCGCCACCCCATTCGATACCTCAATGACGGTGTCAGTCAGCAATTGCTTGTCCGGGACGACGGCAGTACTCCGCGCCTCGCGTTCCCTACCGCCAGTGGCCGCGCGTCGTTCTTCGCCCGGCCACACATGCTGCCCGCCGAAATGCCCGACGACGACTACCCGTTCCTGCTCAACACCGGACGTCTGGCACATCAGTGGCACACCATGACCAAAACCGGCAAGGTCGCCAAACTCAACAAACTCAACCCCGGCCCATTTGTCGAAATGCATCCCGACGACGCCGCTCGGTTCGGTATCGCCGACAAGGACGCGATCGAGGTTGCCTCACGCCGCGGCCGCGCGGTGCTGCCCGCTCTGGTCACCGACCGGGTGCGCCCGGGGAACTGCTTTGCGCCATTTCACTGGAACGACGCATTCGGTGAATACCTGACCATCAACGCCGTCACCAACGATGCAATCGATCCGGCGTCGCAGCAACCGGAGTTCAAGGCCTGCGCTGTCACCTTGACCAAGGTCGCCGTCAGAGCGCCGGAAGCTACTCCCGTCGAGAGGACAACGCACGTGTCGAGGGTCGACGTTCTCGCTGATGTCTTCGGTCAAACCGATGCGCCTGCACCAGCATTCGATCCACTCGAACAGCAGTATCTCGCCGGACTTCTCGCCGCGCTGCGATCGGATGCCGACCGTACGCCTGGGGTTCCGACCTTGCCACCGACTGCGCCCTTCGATTCGGGCAAGCGGATGTGGGTCGACGGTGTCCTGGCCGGCTTGTACTCACGATCTCTCGTTTCGGGTGGCCCCCCGAAGCCCGACGCGCAGCGGGAACAGATCGTTGTGCTCTGGGCGTCGCAAACCGGCAACGCCGAGGAATTTGCCGCAGCCTGTGCGACTCGGTTGGGGGGAGTCGGCTTGCCGGTGCGGGTATACGGGATGGATGAGTTCTCGGTCGCCGATCTTGCGGACACTCATGAACTGCTGCTGATCACCAGCACGACCGGCGACGGAGATCCGCCGGACAATGGCAGCGGATTGTGGGACGCGTTGACCGGGGACGAAGCGCCTTCGCTAGCGGGGACCCGCTATTCCGTCATCGCTTTCGGTGACTCCAACTACGACGACTTCTGTGGTCACGGGCGCAAACTCGACGCTCGGCTGGCTGAACTCGGCGCAACCCGCATCGTCGATCGTGTCGATTGTGAACCGGACTACGAGGACGATGCTGCCGGTTGGTTGGACGCAGTCGCGGCTGCAGTGGGGGACGCGACTGCAGTAGGAGATCAGCCCAGCCCCGTTGTGGTCGGAACGTCTCGTGTGAGTTCACCGCCGGACAGTTCGCGCCAGTACAGCAAGAAATCTCCACTGATCACCAGCCTGACCCGAAATGTTGTTCTCAATCGCCCGGGTTCGACAAAAGATGTGCGCCAGTTGGGCTTTCATCTGCCGGAGGGCACCGTCAGCTACGAGGCCGGCGACGCCCTGGGTGTCTGGCCCCGCAACAGCACTCCGATCGTGGACGAATGGCTCTCGGTTGCCGGTCTCGACGGCGAGAGCACAGTCGAACTGGGGGAGTACGGCGCGATGACGCTGCGTACCGCGCTCTCCGAACGCCTCGAGATCACGCGCGTCAACAGTGATCTGCTGCGATTCGTGCATCAGCGGACCCGGGACACTGATCTGGCGGAACTGCTGAAGCCGGAGAACAAGGCTGTGCTCAAGGATTGGTCGTGGGGCAGGCAATCCGTCGACGTGTTGGCCCAGTCTCCGGTTCGGGCTTCCGTCGACGACTGGCTAGGTGTGCTCAAACCTCTTCAACCGCGGCTGTATTCGATTTCGTCGAGCCCGAAGGAGAATCCCAACGAGGTGCAGCTGACCGTCTCCGCCGTCCGGTACAACGTTGTGGGCGTCCCGCGGCGCGGGGTGTGCTCGACGTACCTGGCCGATTACGCCGGTAGTGACGACATCGGCATCTACGTGCAAAAATCCAGTCATTTCCGGCCGCCGTCGGATCCTGCGGCGCCCATGATCATGGTGGGGCCGGGCACTGGCATCGCGCCCTTCCGAGCGTTCCTGCACGAACGACGAGCATTGGGGCATACCGGACCGAACTGGCTGTTCTTCGGGGAACAGCACGCCGCTACCGACTTCTACTACCGCGAAGAAATCGAAGAGCTCCGCAGAGACGGATTCCTCACAGAACTCGACGTCGCGTTCTCCCGGGACCAATCGGAGAAGATCTACGTCCAGGACCGAATGCGTGAGCGGGGTGCGCAGCTGTGGGAGTGGCTGCAGAACGGCGCACACTTCTACGTGTGTGGTGACGCCGAGCGGATGGCCAAGGATGTCGACGGCGCCTTGAGCGGTGTGGTCGCACAATACGGAAAGCTTGCACCCCGTAGCGCCGAGGCATACGTCAAGGCACTGGCAGCGGAGAAACGCTACGTGCGTGACGTCTACTGATTTGCGAAGCCTCAGTTGCGGCGGTGAGAGGTGCAAATTCACGCTGGACGGGGGAGTCATTAGGATCAAGGCGTGACCAGTGCAGCTCCAGAGAACCCGCAGACCCCCGCCGACGCCCTCCCCAAAAGCTGGGACCCCAGTGCTGTAGAGGCTGATTTGTATCAGGGCTGGGTGGACGCGGGTTACTTCCGCGCCGACGCCACCAGCGACAAGCCCGGATACTCGATCGTGCTTCCGCCGCCGAACGTGACCGGCAGCCTGCACATGGGCCATGCGCTCGATCACACCCTCATGGATGTTCTGAGCCGCCGCAAGCGGATGCAGGGCTTCGAAGTTCTGTGGCTGCCGGGCATGGACCACGCCGGTATCGCGACGCAGTCCGTCGTCGAGAAGCAGCTGGCAGCAGAGGGCACCAAGAAGGAAGACCTGGGCCGCGAAGCCTTCATCGAAAAGGTCTGGGAGTGGAAGCGCGAATCCGGTGGCACCATCGGCGGCCAGATGCGCCGCATCGGTGACGGTGTCGACTGGAGCCGTGAGCGCTTCACGATGGACGAGAACCTCTCGCGTGCGGTGCAGACCGTGTTCAAGCGCATGTTCGACGAGGGCCTGATCTACCGCGCCGAGCGTCTGGTCAACTGGTCGCCCGTGCTGCAGACCGCGATCTCCGACATCGAGGTCAAGTTCGAGGATGTCGAAGGTGAGCTCGTTTCCCTTCGCTACGGTTCACTCGACGACAGCGAGCCGCACGTGATCGTCGCCACTACCCGTGTGGAGACGATGCTCGGTGATACCGCGGTGGCGGTTCATCCCGACGACGAGCGCTACAAGCACCTGCTCGGAACCACGCTCGAGCACCCGTTCACGGGCCGTCAGATCCCGATCATCGCGGACGACTACGTCGACCCCGAGTTCGGAACCGGCGCAGTCAAGATCACGCCGGCTCACGACCCCAACGACTTCGAGATGGGTGTCCGGCACAACCTGCCCATGCCCACCATCATGGACAAGACCGGCAAGATCGCCGACACCGGAACGCAATTCGACGGCATGGACCGCTTCGAAGCGCGCGTCAAGGTTCGCGAAGCTCTGGCCGAGCAGGGTCGCGTCGTCGCCGAGAAGCGCCCGTACCTGCACAGCGTCGGACACTCCGAGCGCAGTGGTGAAGCCATCGAGCCGCGCCTGTCGCTGCAGTGGTGGGTCAAGGTCGAAAGCCTGGCCAAGGCTGCCGGTGACGCAGTCCGTAACGGCGACACCGTTATTCATCCGGCCAGCCAGGAGCCACGTTGGTTCGACTGGGTCGACAACATGCACGACTGGTGCATCTCGCGTCAGCTGTGGTGGGGTCACCGCATCCCCGTCTGGTACGGCCCCGAGGGTGAAGTTGCCAGCTTCGGTCCTGACGAGACGGCACCAGAAGGCTGGGTCCAGGACCCTGACGTTCTCGACACGTGGTTCTCGTCCGGTCTGTGGCCCTTCTCGACCATGGGATGGCCGGAGAGCACCGCAGAACTCGAAAAGTTCTACCCCACCAGCGTTTTGGTGACGGGTTACGACATCCTGTTCTTCTGGGTTGCTCGCATGATGATGTTCGGCACGTATGTCTCCGAAGACGAGTCGATCACTGCCGGAGCCGGCAAAACGGGTCCGCAAGTTCCGTTCAAGGACGTGTTCCTGCACGGGTTGGTCCGTGACCAGTTCGGCAAGAAGATGTCGAAGTCGCGTGGCAACGGTATCGACCCGCTGGATTGGGTCGAGCGTTTCGGTGCCGACGCCCTGCGGTTCACGCTCGCCCGCGGTGCAAACCCCGGCAGTGACCTCTCCGTCGGTGAGGATTCCGCACAGTCCTCGCGCAACTTCGCTACAAAGTTGTTCAACGCCACCAAGTTTGCACTCATGAACGGCGCTGCACCGGCACCGCTGCCGGCGCGCAGTGAGCTCACCGACGCCGATCGGTGGATTCTCGATCGCCTGGATACCGTTGCAGCCGAGGCCGATTCGGCGTTCGATCGCTACGAGTTCAGCAAGGCTTGCGAAGGCCTGTTCCACTTCGCGTGGGACGAGGTCTGTGACTGGTACCTCGAATTGGCGAAGGTTCAGTTTGCCGCCGACGAAACCGTCGCCGCCAACACCCGCGCGGTGCTCGGCAACGTGCTCGACGCATTGCTGCGCCTGCTGCACCCGGTTATCCCGTTTGTGACGGAGACCCTGTGGAAGGTGCTCACGGGCGGTGAATCCGTTGTTGTTGCCGAGTGGCCGACGCAATCCGGCAATGCTGTCGACGCTGATGCTGCTACTCGCATCGAGGACACCCAGCGTTTGATCACCGAGGTTCGCCGCTTCCGAAATGATCAGGGCCTCAAGCCTTCCCAGAAGGTTCCGGCGCGCGCCTCCGGTCTCTCCGAAGCTGGTCTCGACGGCCAGTTTGCGTATGTGCAGGCTCTCGCCAAGCTCACCGAACCCGAAGAAGGCTTCACCGCCTCCATTTCGGTGGAGGTGCGCCTGAGCAAGGGCACAGTCACGGTCGACATCGACACCTCAGGCACCATCGACCTGGGCGCCGAGAAGAAGCGGCTCGAGAAGGACCTGACGGCAGCACAGAAGGAACTGGTCACCGCAGACAACAAGCTCGCCAACGAAGCCTTCCTCGCGAAGGCTCCCGACGCCGTCGTCGACAAGATCAAGACGCGCCGTCAGATCGCCGTCGAAGAGATCGAGCGCATCACCAACCGTTTGAAGGAGCTGGGCGACAAGTGAGCTCGGTAGAACCTCCGGAATTCGGGGAGTCCGGTTTCCCGCCGATCAGTTCGGTGCCGACTCCGGTCGACATCGCCGAGTTGGCGCTGGTCGAGGCAGAACTCGACAAGCGGTGGCCGGAAACCAAGATGGAGCCGTCACTCACGCGCATCGAGGCCCTCATGGATGTGCTCGGCTCGCCGCAGCACAACTATCCGTCCGTGCACGTCACCGGAACCAACGGCAAGACCTCGGTGACCCGGATGATCGACTCGCTCATGACCGCTCTGCATCGCCGCACTGGCCGGACCACCAGTCCGCACCTGCAGATCGCGACCGAGCGGATCAGCATCGACGGAGCGCCGATCTCGCCGCGTCTGTACGTGGACACGTTCCGCGAGATCGAACCGTACGTGCAGATGATCGATCAGCAGTCCGAAGCCGCCGGGGGACCGGCCATGAGCAAGTTCGAGGTGCTTACCGCGATGGCGTACGCCGCGTTTGCGGAAGCACCCGTCGATGTGGCTGTTGTCGAGGTCGGATTGGGTGGACGATGGGATGCCACCAACGTCATCGACGGCCAGGTTGCGGTCATCACCCCGATCAGCCTCGATCACGCCGAGTACCTGGGCAACGACCTCGCGGGAATCGCGGAGGAAAAGGCCGGGATCATCAAGAAGGGCCGCGAGAGCCTGGTGCCGGTCGACACTGTCGCGATCATTGCCGAGCAGACCCCCGAGGTCATGGAGGTGCTGCTGCGCCGCGCCGTCGAGGTCGACGCTGCGGTGGCCCGCGAAGGTTCCGAGTTCAAGGTGCTTGGCCGCCAGATCGCCGTCGGCGGACAACAGCTCGAACTTCAAGGACTCAGCGGCGTCTACACCGAGATCTTCCTGCCGCTCCACGGTGAGCACCAAGCGCGAAATGCGGCACTAGCCCTGGCAGCCGTCGAAGCCTTCTTCGGGGCGGGGCCCGATCGGCAACTCGATCAGGACGCCATTCGCGCCGGTTTTTCCTCCGTCGTCAATCCTGGTCGCCTCGAACGAGTTCGGAGTGCGCCGACGGTTTTCCTCGACGCGGCACACAATCCGGACGGAGCGCGCGCACTCGCGGCGGCGCTGGCGGCCGAGTTCGACTTCCGCAAGCTCGTCGGAGTTGTCAGCGTCATGAAGGACAAGGACGTCGACGCGATCATGACCGCGTTCGAGTCCGTCTTCGACGAGATCGTGGTGACGCATAACGGTTCCCCGCGCGCGATGGACGTCGAGGAACTCGCGAACATCGCCGTCGCCAAGTTCGGCGACGAGCGGGTGGTCGTCGCTCCGCAGTTGGTGGACGCCTTGGAGACGGCCATCGAAATTGCGGAACAAGTAGCCGAACCAGGCGAAGCAGTATCCGGGGCAGGTGTTGTGGTCACCGGATCCGTCGTGACAGCCGGCGCGGCCCGCACATTGTTCGGAAAGGACCCAGCGTGAGTACCCCGTCAGAATCGAACCCGGAGTCCGGGCGATCTCAGTTCGGCGCGCCGACCAAGGATCCGTGGAAGGGTTTCCGCGGAATTGCGTCGGGAACCCTGATTCTCGAGGTGATCGTTGTCCTGCTGACGATCCCCGTCGTGCAGGTTGTCGGCGACGGACTGAACTGGTTCTCCGGTACGTACATTCTGGGCTTGGCAGTGTTGATGATCCTGGGCTGCGGTATCCAGGGACGTCCGTGGGCGATGAAGTACAACATTGCTCTGCAGGTCCTGCTGATCCTCGGGTTCTTCGTTCACTACTCCATCGGCATCATGGGAATCGTCTTTGCCTTGGTGTGGGCGTACCTGGTCTACCTGCGTAAGGACATCGCGCGACGGATGGATGAGGGCCTGCTTCCGGGCCAGCGCGACTGACCATTTAGGCTGGCCGACGTGACTGAGCGCACCCTCGTACTGATCAAGCCCGACGCCGTTGCCCGTGGATACGTGGGAGAAATCCTGAGTCGTATCGAGCGCAAAGGCCTGACCATCGCAGCACTCGACCTTCGCACCGCTTCCGAAGACGTGGCTGGTAGCCACTATGCGGAGCACGCCGAGCGTCCGTTCTACCCGAGCTTGTTGGAGTTCATCACGTCCGGTCCGTTGGTTGCCGTAGTGCTCGAAGGCCCTCGCGCCATCGCCGCATTCCGTCAGCTCGCCGGCGGTACCGACCCCGTCGAGAAGGCGCTACCGGGCACGATTCGTGGCGACTTCGGTCTCGAATCGCAGCAGAACCTGGTGCACGGAAGCGATTCCGTCGAATCTGCCGAGCGTGAGATCGCGCTGTGGTTCCCGGCTCTGTCGTCCATCTGACTCTTCGACGCGTTTCCCCGAGCAGTACTTGTCCCACATTGGTGCGCCCTTGCAAGTAACGGGCGCATCGGTGTGGGATACTGCTATTGGTTGAAGCGCAATTTTTGTTCTACGTGTGTTCAACCGGATGACACCCAAGTTTCGATGTGACACCAGGTTCGACGTGACATTGCGCTCGATGCCCTTTCATCGCTGCTATCGGTCAACAGGAAATCCCTGGACCTTTGCACGCTGGATGATCAGGCGCTCGGGCCACGAACCTCACGGACAACAGCCATCCAGCCAGGCACTTCATGTGTACGCAGTGAATAACGGGCACTACGGACCATGCGGAGCGAGACCTTACAATCTCGCACTCACTTCTGAGTGCGAGTACACACAGCGCGCCCCTGCGTGGCCGCGTGACAACTCGATTGCAGAGTTGGACGCGCCCGGGGGCTGAGGAGACTTACGTGGCCGATCAAGCCCCAACAGATTCAGAATCGAACGAAACTCCGGTCTTTCCGGACAAGATGCGCGTACATGCGCTGGCTAAGTTGCTGGGAATCACCAGCAAGCAGGTCCTCGCGGAGGCTGCTGCGCTCGGAACCGAGATTCGCAGCGCTCAGTCGAGCGTGCACCGTGATGTCGCCGAGCGCATCCATGCGTCTCTGCATGCTGTTGCCGATGCCATCGAGCCGGTAGCTGCAGAACTCGACGCTCTGATCGACCCCGTTGTCGAGAAGCCTGTCGAGACGCCTGTCGAGACGCCTGAGGCTCCGTCCGTTGCGGAAAAGCCGGCCCGTGCGCGTCGTTCACGCAAGAAGGTTGTCGCAGAAGAGCCGGCAGTGGTTGAGCCCGCTGTGGTTGAGCCCGCTGTGGTTGACCCCGCGGTTGCCGAGATCGCCGCAGATCTTGATGCGGCCGCAGCGTTGCAGGTTAGCGAGCCCGAGCAGTCGGATCTCTTCACGTCCTTCGAAGCAGCGCAGACTCACGCACCCGAAGCGGAGCAGGCACCGGCTCAGGTCCCGCTCTTCCTGCAGCCTGACATGGAAGCGGTCGAGGTTGCGCCGCGTCGTCGCCGGGCTCGTCGTGAACCGGCAGCACCGGTGGTCGAGGAGAAGTCGAGCGCACCGGTCGAGACCGAGAGCGCACCGGCCGAAACAGCTGTCGTCGAGGCGCCGGCAGTCGAAGCGGCAGTCGAAGCAGCTGGAGTCGAAACCAGGCAGACCCCGGAGACCGTCACCGCACCGCAGGCTGAGGGCGAGAACGCCGAGGCTGAATCCGACGAGGAAGACGACGACCAGCCGCGTCGTCGTCGCCGTGGACGCCGTGGCCGTGGCCGTGGGCGCGGTGAGCAGGCAGGCGAACAGAATGAGGACGAGTCCGAATCGGACGAATCGACCTCCGAGTCGGCTCCTGATACCGCCAAGAGCACGTCGACGGACGTCGCGGTCAAGTCCGAAGAAGCCGAGAGCGACGCAGAGTCCGAGAGCAGCGAAGATTCCGACCTCGACGCGGATGGCAACAACCGTCGTCGCCGTCGTCGCCGTCGTCGTAAGACCGGCTCCGACAGCGGAGCCGATGCCACAACGACGTCCGAGGACGACCCGCCCAACACGGTCGTTCACGAGCGCGAGCCGCGCAGCAAGACGCGTGTCGTGCGCGACGAGGTTCAGGGAATCAGTGGCTCCACGCGACTCGAAGCCAAGCGTCAGCGTCGCCGCGACGGGCGTGATGCGGGGCGTCGTCGTCCGCCGATCCTGACCGAGTCCGAGTTCCTGGCCCGCCGCGAGGCCGTTGATCGCGTGATGGTTGTACGCGATCGCGCCGACAGCGGTCAGCCGCACGCAACGACGCAGGTAGCAGTCCTCGAAGACGGCGTCCTCGTCGAGCACTTCGTCACCAACTCGGCCGCCGCGTCGATGGTGGGCAACGTGTACCTGGGCCGCGTCCAGAACGTGCTGCCCAGCATGGAAGCTGCGTTCATCGACATCGGACGTGGACGCAACGGTGTGCTGTACGCCGGTGAGGTCAACTGGGAAGCTGCCGGTCTCGGCGGCAATTCCCGCAAGATCGAGCAGGCTCTCAAGCCGGGCGATCAGGTTCTGGTGCAGGTCAGCAAGGATCCGGTCGGACACAAGGGTGCCCGTCTGACCACGCAGATCTCTCTGGCCGGACGTTTCCTCGTCTACGTGCCCGGTGGTTCGTCCACCGGTATCAGCCGCAAGCTGCCAGACACCGAGCGCAAGCGTCTCAAGGAAATTCTGCGCGACATCGTTCCGGCCGACGCCGGCGTGATCATCCGCACGGCGTCCGAAGGTGTCAGCGAAGAGGAGTTGGCGCGCGACGTCACTCGTCTGCAGGCTCAGTGGGCGGGAATCGAAGAGCAGGCCGCCGCGGCGGACTCCGGAAAGTCGGGCAGCCCGCAGGCGCTGTACGAAGAGCCGGACATGCTGGTCAAGGTTATTCGTGACCTGTTCAACGAGGATTTCTCCAAGCTGGTCATCGAGGGCGACAAGGCTCACGGCACGGTGGAGAACTACATCAACTCCGTCGCTCCGGATCTCCTGCCGCGCCTCGAGAAGTACACGCCGAACAACGGCATCGACATTTTCCAGGCCCGTCGCATCGACGAGCAGTTGGCCAAGGCTCTCGATCGTAAGGTGTGGTTGCCGTCCGGCGGCACGCTGGTGATCGACCGCACCGAGGCCATGACTGTCGTCGACGTCAATACCGGCAAGTTCACCGGCGCCGGCGGCAACCTCGAAGAGACCGTGACGCGCAACAACCTCGAAGCTGCCGAGGAGATCGTTCGTCAGATGCGCTTGCGCGACATCGGCGGAATGATCGTCGTCGACTTCATCGACATGGTGCTCGAATCGAATCGCGATCTTGTCCTGCGTCGACTGACCGAATGCCTGGGCCGTGATCGCACGCGTCACCAGGTATCCGAGGTCACGTCGCTCGGTTTGGTCCAGATGACCCGTAAGAAGCTGGGCACCGGGCTGGTCGAGGCCTTCTCGACAACCTGTGAGCACTGCCACGGTCGCGGCATCATCGTCCATTCCGAACCGGTCGAGATGAAGACCGCTGACGACGGCGGTGCACGGTCATCGCAGCAGCGCAGCGAATCCGGAAGCTCACGCAAGAACAAGCGTGGCCGCTCGGACAAGCCGGCCGCCGCAGAGTCCAACGGACACGAAGCGCCGACGCCGGAGGTTCCGGCCGTCGACGCGACAGTCAAGCGGGCACATCCCGTGGCGTTGGCGATGGCTGCACATCACGACGAGCACAGTCACGACGAGCAGAGCGCTGTGCCGGCGGAGGTAGATGCATCCAAAAGTGCCGAGCCGACGCCGGTGGCCGCGGATTCGTCCGCTGCCGATTCTGGCCGGGCTACTGATGTTGCTGTGGATGGTGTTGCGGCGCAGGCAGATAGCGCTGGTGATGCCGCAGCAGTTGAGACCGCTCCGCGGAGTCGTCGTCGCAGTCGCAGGGCGTCTCGGGCTGCGGCAGCGCCCAGTGTCGAGGCACCGGAGGTCGGCACGGTCTTTGTCCTGCCGACGCCCGAACCTGTGGCGGAAGCCGTAGCGGAGCCTGTTGCTGCCGGCGCAGCGGCGCCGGTCGAAGACGACGTCGTTGTGGTCAAGAGGCCGCGTCGACGCCGAGCAGCAGCACGTCCGGCCGGTCCGCCGGTTGACGGCGAGTAAGAACTACCTCCTTTCGGAAATTGGCTTCGGTGCCCGACCCGCTGTGGCGGGCGCCGAAGCCATGACCCGAAGTTTCTGCTGGTAGACGCAGTAAATGCAGGATCGTTTCACCCCTCGGCGGGGCGGTTTGACCATGACGGTTGCTTTCCCGTAACCTTGCATAGTCGCCACCCGGCGGTAGAGATTCCGTGTGCCTAGAGTGCGGGAATGTCCCGATGCATCAGCATCGAGCCGAGGTGACATAAACCAGACCAGTCGCGATGCATTTGACGCCTCAGGCAGCAGCGCGAGCAAGTTCGAAGAAGCAAGGGGTAGCCCTCCGATGGCAACGTACGCGATCGTCAAGACCGGCGGAAAGCAGTACAAGGTCGCTGTTGGTGACCTCGTCAAGGTCGAGAAGATCGAGGGTGAGCCCGGCACTGCTGTCTCGCTTGCTCCCGTTCTCGTGGTTGACGGATCTGACCTGACCACCGACACGGCCAAGCTGGCCAAGGTCGCAGTCACCAGTGAGATCGTCGAGCACACCAAGGGCCCGAAGATCCGCATCCACAAGTTCAAGAACAAGACCGGTTACCACAAGCGTCAGGGCCACAGGCAGCCGCTTACGGTGCTCAAGGTCACGGGCATCAAGTAACCAGTTCTTTCTAGCTAATTTCACCCGAGGAGGGTCAATAGCATGGCACATAAGAAGGGTGCATCCAGCTCCCGTAACGGTCGCGATTCAAACGCCCAGCGCCTCGGCGTGAAGCGCTTCGGCGGCCAGTCCGTCAGCGCAGGCGAAATCCTGGTTCGCCAGCGCGGCACGCACTTCCACCCCGGCGTCAACGTCGGCCGTGGCGGCGACGACACCCTGTTCGCTCTCGCTGCCGGTGCAGTCGAGTTCGGCCAGAAGCGTGGACGCAAGACCGTGAACATCGTTCCGGCCGTCGTTGCGGCTGAGGTCTAGTCTCTCTCGCTAGTTGTGTGTCACAGGTGCTGCTGTTTTCAGTGAGGCCGTGACGCGTTCCAAGCTCCCAATAGGGGCGGACCAGGGTTGAAATAACCCGGTCCGCCCCTATTGTTTGTTTAAGCAGTACCTATTACCCCCCCGAGCAACCCTGCTCACCAGAAGTTCAGCTCATCGCGTGAGACCCGCAATTGACTGAGGAAGGATCCGGCAGTCATGTCCCGATTCATTGACCGTGTTGTGCTGCACGTCAGCGCTGGAAAAGGCGGCAATGGTTGCGCCTCCGTACACCGCGAGAAGTTCAAACCGCTCGGCGGCCCGGACGGCGCGAACGGCGGACGCGGCGGCGACGTCGTTCTCGTCGTCGACGAGAACATCCACACTCTCCTCGACTTCCACTTCCATCCCAATGCGAAGGCCACCAACGGCAAGCAGGGTGCCGGCAGCAACCGTGAAGGTGCCAACGGCGAAGATCTCATCCTGAAGGTTCCGGACGGCACCGTCGTGCTCGACACAGACGGCAATGTCCTGGCTGACCTCGTCGGCGTTGGTAGCCGCTACGACGCCGCTCAAGGCGGACGTGGTGGACTCGGCAACGCGGCATTGGCCTCGAAGGCCCGCAAGGCCCCCGGCTTCGCGTTGCTCGGTGAAGACGGCGTCGAGCGTGATCTGGTTCTCGAGCTCAAGTCGGTTGCCGACGTGGGTCTGCTCGGATTCCCCTCCGCCGGTAAGTCTTCACTGGTTTCCGTCCTCTCGGCAGCCAAGCCGAAGATCGCGGACTACCCGTTCACGACGCTGGTTCCCAATCTCGGTGTCGTCTCCAGTGGTGAGACCACGTTCACCGTCGCAGACGTTCCCGGACTGATCCCCGGTGCCAGCGAAGGCCGCGGTCTGGGTCTGGACTTCCTGCGCCACATCGAGCGCTGCGCCGTACTCGCGCACGTGATCGACTGCGCAACTCTGGATCCGGGACGCGATCCGATGTCCGACATCGACGCCCTCGAAGCGGAACTGGCTGCATACACGCCCGCGCTGTCCGGCGACTCGGGACTCGGTGACCTCGACAAGCGCCCGCGCGTTGTCATCCTCAACAAGGCGGACGTGCCTGAGGCTGCGGAGTTGGCCGAGATGGTCACACCGGAGATCGAAGCCCGCGGATGGCCGGTATTCACGATTTCGGCCGTGAGCCGTGAAGGTTTGCGCCCGTTGACATTCGCGTTGGCGAAGATGGTGCGCGACTACCAGGAGGCTAACCCCAAGCCGGAGCCGAAGCGTCAGGTCATCAGGCCGATCAAGGTCAAGGATTCCAGCTTCACCATCGAGAAGGACCCCGATATTCCCGGTGGATTTGTCGTCCGCGGTACGCGTCCGGAGCGGTGGATCCGTCAGACGGCCTTCGACAACGACGAAGCCGTTGGCTACCTTGCCGACCGTCTCGCACGGTTGGGCGTCGAAGATGCACTGGTCAAGAAGGGCGCACAGCCCGGGGCATCGGTCACGATCGGTGACGTCAGCTTCGAGTGGGAGCCGATGACTCCGGCCGGCATCGACTTGACCCGTACGGGCCGCGGTACCGATCCGCGACTCGATCAGGTCGAGCGCATCGGCGCCGACGAGCGTAAGCACGCTCGACGCGTTCGCCGCGGTTTGCTCGACGAAGACAGCTAACACACGCGAAACCAGAAGCGAGGGAACGGGACTGTGCTCGGTTCCACCAGGGAGTCGATTGCGTCGGCTCACAGTATTGTCGTGAAGATCGGGTCGTCCGCACTGACCAGTTTGGTTGCGGGCCTCGATACCCATCGGCTGGATCTGCTGGCCGACGCCATCGAAGCTCGCATGCGTGCGGGTTCGGACGTCGTTGTGGTGTCCTCCGGTGCCGTGGGTGCCGGATTGGCTCCACTGGGGCTCACCAAACGACCTCGCGACCTCGCAACAAAGCAGGCGGCAGCCAGCGTCGGGCAGTTGGCGCTGGCTCATGCCTGGGGTACGTCCTTTGCGCGCTACGGGCGAACCGTGGGGCAGGTTCTGCTCACCGCTGACGACATCGCTCGGCGGACACAACACCGCAACGCTCAGCGCACCCTCGATCGACTTCGGGCATTGCACGCGGTGGCGATCGTCAACGAAAACGACACTGTCGCAACAACAGAACTCCGTTTCGGTGACAACGATCGACTGGCCGCATTGGTGGCTCACCTCGTCGGAGCAGACGCGTTGATTCTCCTGTCGGATGTCGACGGTCTGTACGACGGTGATCCCCGGAAGGGTAGTGCCACACTGATTCCCGAGGTCAACAGCCCCGAGGATCTTGACGGCGTCGTGGCCGGTTCGGGTGGCGCGCTGGGTACGGGCGGCATGGCGTCCAAGCTCTCAGCTGCCCGTTTGGCCGCCGATTCCGGTGTGCCCGTTCTGCTTGCGGCTGCGTCCGACGCGGCTGCAGCCTTGAGCGGCGCCGATGTGGGAACCGCGTTTGCCGCGCGGCCCACCAGGCTCTCGGCCCGCAGGTTCTGGGTGCGTCATGCCGCAGATACACAGGGCGACGTGCATCTCGATGAAGGCGCAGTTCGGGCGGTCGTCACAAAGCGCCGTAGCTTGCTGTCTGCCGGAATCGTCGGTGTCTCAGGCGATTTCCATGCCGGCGACGTGGTGTCGTTGATGGGGCCGGGGGAGAAGCCCGTTGCCCGTGGTGTTGTCGCGTTCGATGCCTCGGAGATCGAGGAAATCCTCGGACGCTCCACCGCGGATCTGCCGGCGGATATGCAGCGTCCGGTTGTTCACGCCGATGACTTGGTAGCGCTGTAGCTTTCGCTCGCCGCGAGAGCGGAAAGTGCTTCGGTGCAACCGATGTCGAGTTTGAGGGCGGCTAATTCGTCACCGCGGGTGAGTCCTCGATTGACTATCGCAACGGGCTTTCCCGCTTTCGCGGCGTAGCGGACGAACCGTAGTCCCGACATGACTGTCAATGACGAACCGGCAACGAGTACGGCGTCGGCTTCGTCGACCAGGTTGTACGCGCGGGCAACTCGTTCCTTGGGGACGGACTCACCGAAGTACACGATGTCGGGCTTGAGAATTCCGCCGCACGCGCCGCAGTCGACAACGCGGAAATGCGCGGTCGACTCGATGACCGCATCTGCGTCCGGTGCTATCTCGACTCCCTTTGCCGCAGCAACAGTTTCGGCGAATCCTGGGTTGGCTTCCTCGAGTTGTTCGGCCAGTGTTGTCCGCGAGATCAAACGCTGACAGTTCAGGCAGCGAACCTGTGCGTACGTGCCGTGTAGGTCGATGACATTGCGGGCTCCGGCCTTGGTGTGCAGGAGGTCGACGTTCTGGGTGATGACTCCGACGGCTCGGCCACTGCGCTCCAGCGTCGCCACCGCCCGGTGGCCCTGGTTTGGCCGGGAGCTGTCCATGTACCGCCAGCCGATGTGGTTGCGCGCCCAGTAGTGGCGCCGGAACGCGGAATCGCCGATGAACTGCTGGAAAGTCATCGGATTGCGCGGCGGGGAATCGGGCCCGCGGTAGTCAGGGATTCCGGAGTCGGTGGAGATGCCCGCGCCGGTCAAAATTGCGAGTCGGCGCCCGGACAGGAGCTCGGTAAGGGCGTCGAGGCGACTGTCACTGGTTGGCACCATTCCAGGATAGGCCGTCGGCGTCAGTAGGCGCGCGCTTCCACTTTCAATATATAGCCGACTGGGGGGCTTGCGGCAAGGCCGGGGCAGTGCCGCAGAATGGCTCTTCCGATCCCAGGTGACTGAGGGATCGGAAGAGCCATGGAAGTGGAGGGGCACGTGCCAACCCAGGGGTACGAAGACGAATTGAGCGCCGAGCAGGCTTACGTGGAGGGGCTTTACGCGCGGCTCGATGCCGAGCGTGCGCGAGTGAAGGGGAGGTACACCACAGCATTGCGGGGAGACGGCGGAAACCTCTTGCAACGCGACGACGAGGTGCGCGCCCTTGCCACCGAGGCAAAGCGGCTCGATGTGGCAGACAACGGGCTGTGTTTCGGACGGCTGGACAGTCTCGATGGTGAGCACAGTTACATCGGTCGCATCGGCCTTCTGGACGCGGACAACGAGTACGAACCGGTGCTGCTCGATTGGCGGGCGCCGGCGTCACGGCCGTTCTACGTCGCCACCGCTGCTCACCCGGAAAACATGCGTCGACGCCGCCAGTTCCACACGCGCGGGCGTCGTGTGGTCGATTTCACCGACGAGGTGCTCGGCCGGCCGGGTGGTACCGAGCGGGGCGACGCGGCGTTGCTCGCGGCGGTCAATGCACCGCGTGGCGACGGAATGCGCGACATCGTGGCAACGATCCAGGCGGAGCAGGACGACATCGTCCGACTCGATCACCCCGGGGTACTGGTGATCGAGGGTGGACCAGGAACCGGGAAGACTGTGGTGGCGCTGCACCGCGTCGCGTATCTCCTGTACACCCAGCGGGCGCGGATGGAACGCCACGGCGTACTGGTGGTCGGGCCCAACCCGGCATTCCTCACCCACATCGGCCGGGTACTACCGTCGCTGGGCGAATCCGACGTGGTGTTCATGACGACGGGTGATCTGGTGCCCGGTCGCAGTGTCACGGCTGAGGACCTTCCGGAGGCTGCCCGAATCAAGGGTTCCCTGAAGTTCCTGGACGTGCTCGCGGCTGCTGTTGCCGACCGGCAACAACTGCCCACGGAACCGGTGGTGATCGAACTCGCGGACGCTACGGTGCGGATCGACGCCGAGACTGCGCAGTGGGCCAGAGAAGAGGCACGCGCCAGTGGTCACGCGCACAACGACGCCCGGGCGGTGTTCACCGAGGTACTCACGTGGGCGCTCACCGAGCGCGCGATATCCCGGATCGGCCGGGGCTGGCTGAGCCGGTCGGATCGCGACGCGTGGGAACAATTGCGGGAGGACCTGATCGAGGAGCTCACGGAACATGCCGGGTTCATCGCCGCGCTTGACGATCTGTGGCCGATCCTGACGCCGGAAACGCTTCTTGCAGAGCTGTATACGTCTACCGCGCGACTGCAGGCGGCGGGCGGTGACGACGTGCTGCTGCGCGCGCAGGGTGACGCGTGGACGGTTTCGGATGTGCCGTTGCTCGACGAATTGGTCGACCTGTTGGGCCGGGACAAACCCGTCGATCAGGCCGCCGAACACGAACGCAAGGAGGAAGCCGCCTATGCCGCCGGCGTGCTGGACATGATGATCAGCCGCGAGGACCTCATGGACGACGAGGACCATCTGCTGGCTCAGGACATGCTGTACGCCGAGGATCTGGCCGATCGCTTTGTTGAGCTCGATACCCGCGACCTCGCCGAACGTGCTGCCGCTGACCGGGATTGGACGTACCGGCACGTCGTGGTGGACGAGGCCCAGGAACTATCCGAAATGGACTGGCGGGTGTTGATGCGTCGCTGCCCCGACCGATCCTTCACCGTGGTGGGCGATCTTGCTCAACGACGGTCGGCAGCCGGCGCGATCACGTGGAGCGCGATGATGGAACCGTACGTGCCTGGCCGTTGGGTCTACCGATCACTGTCGGTGAACTACCGCACTCCCGCCGAGATCATGAGCGTCGCTGCGGCCCTGCTCGCGGAGTTTGCGCCGTCGGTCTTGCCGCCGGAGTCGGTCAGGGCGTGTGGCGTCGCCCCGTGGTCGAAGCGAGTCGACCACGGTGAACTCGACTCCGCCATAGCGGAATTCGTACGCGATGAAGCCGGTCGCGAGGGCACCAGCGTTGTCATCGGTCCACACGGTGTGCCGGGCACGGTGCCGGCGTCGGAGACGAAGGGCTTGGAGTTCGACGCCGTTCTGGTGGTGGAACCGGAACGGATCCTGGCCGAGGGTTCCCGAGGTGCAGCCGAACTGTATGTAGCCCTCACCCGTGCCACCCAACGCCTCGGCGTCCTGCATCATGGCCCGTTGCCGGTAGCCCTGGCCGGACTTGACGAAGCCTGAGGATCAGTAGCCCGCGATTGGATCGACCAGTGCTGCGAGGGTCTCTCCGTTCGCAAACCGCGTCACGTTCTTGGACACGTGATCGGCGAACGCGGCCGGCCGCACTCCGGGGGGATTGGAATCGTGGGGAGTGATGATGGCGTTGGTCAGATCCCACAGCGGGTGGCCGTCGGGTAGCGGTTCGGGATCGGTGACGTCGAGTCCGGCGCCGCCGATCCGTTCCGTCGCGATCGCGTCCACCAGCGCATCGGTGTCCACGAGGGAACCGCGGGCGACGTTGATCACCCAGGAGTGTGGCTTCATCGCGGCGAGTTGCGTCGCTCCGATGAGATGGCGGGTTTCGGGCGTTGCCGGGGCCGCGATGACGAAGTGATCTGCGCGAGAAAAGATTTCGTTCATACGCATTGCCGGGTAGGTCGACACGGCGCCGGGCACGGGGCTGCCGCTGCGATTGACTGCGATGCTGTCCGCCCCCTGTGCGGCCAGCATCGGGATCAACGCACGGCCGATCCCACCGGCGCCGATAATGGCCACGGTGGAACCCCGCAGTGTGCCGACCTTCGGGAAGAACTCGAACTGACGCCACGTCTTTGCCTCGATGTGGGCCGGCAGATGTTTGACTCCGGCCAGCAGCAACATCAGGGCGTGCTCTGCCACCGACGACGAGAACGCGCCCGCAGCAGACGTCCACGTGATGTAGGTGTCCTTCGGAATCACCCCGGCCTCGAACCAGTCCTCGATCCCGGCCGAGGGGAGCTGCACCCACCGGATCGACGGCGGCAAATCCCTCGGAAACGAATCCGGTGATCCGGCCCAGATCAGGGCGTCGGCCGACTCGAGCGGACTGATCAAACCGCCACCCCGAAGCACAGCACTGTCGAGCAGTGCATCGGGGGACGGGCCGATCGCTACACGTGGTGAGGTGTCAGTCGTCATGGTTTGACGCTACGCGGGCACCTCGACGAGTGGGTAGATTCCGTTCTCGTCATGTACCTCACGCCCGGTGACCGGCGGATTGAACACACACAGCATCCGCATTTCCGTGTCAGGTTCGACGCGGTGACGCTCGTGCCCGTTGAGCAGGTACATCGATCCGGGAGCGAGGTCGTACTCGGTGTTGTTGTCGAGGTCGATCAGCTTTCCGGTGCCTTCGACGAGCCAGACGGCCTCGACGTGGTTGGCGTAGTGGAAGGTGTTGACCGATCCTGCCTTGATGGTGGTCTCGTGGAACGAGAATCCGACGCGGTCGCCACCCAGGACGATGCGCTTGCTGCGCCAGTTGCCGTCCTCGCTGGTGATGTCGCGATCGGTGTCGGTGATCTCGGTGGTGGTGCGCACGATCATGGGGGAGTTCCTTTCTCTAGCTGCATACCTTGACGGTCGCTTCGGCCAGAATGGACAGGCCGTGTTCGATCTCGTCGTCGGTAATCGTCAGCGCGGGAAGCAATTTCACTACCTGGTCGGACGGGCCGGAGGTTTCCGCCAGCAATCCCTCGTCGAATGCCAGTTGGCAGACCTTGCCGGCCCGCTCGGGCTGCTCGAAGACGAGGCCCTGAACCAGGCCCCGGCCGCGGGTCGAGACCTCACCGGGGAACTGATCGGCGAGATTGGCGAAGCACTCGCTGATACGCGCGCCCTTCTTCAGGGTGCTCTTGGTGAGTGCGTCGTCCGACCAGTAGTGATCGAGTGCAACCTTCGACGTCACGAATGCCGGGTTGTTGCCGCGGAACGTTCCGTTGTGCTCGCCCGGGCCCCACACGTCGAGTTCGCGTTTGAACAGGGTGAGTGCCATCGGCATGCCGTAGCCGCCGATCGACTTCGAGAGTGTGACGATATCCGGAACGATGCCGGCCTCTTCGAAGGAGAAGAACGGACCTGTACGGCCACAACCCATTTGGACATCGTCGACGATCAGGAGGATTTCGCGATCGGAGCACAGTGTTGCGAGTGCCCGAAGCCACTCGGGGCGAGCGACATTCACGCCACCCTCGCCCTGGACCGTCTCGACGATGACTGCGGCGGGACGGTTGATTCCGCTACCCGAATCGTCGAGGACGCGGGAGAACCACTGGAAGTCCTCGGTGACGCCGTCGAAGTAGTTGTCGAACGGCATCGGTGTCGAGTGCACGAGTGGTATGCCCGCGCCGGCGCGCTTCATCGAGTTGCCGGTGACGGACAACGCACCAAGAGTCATGCCGTGGAAAGCGTTGGTGAAGTTGATGATTGCTTCGCGGCCGGTCACCTTACGAGCCAGTTTCAGCGCGGATTCGACGGCATTGGTGCCGGTCGGGCCGGGGAACTGGACTTTGTAGTCCAGGCCGCGGGGTTCCAAGATGTTGCGCTGGAAAGTCTCGAGGAAGTCGCGTTTGGCAACGGTGGACATATCAAGTCCGTGGGTAATTCCGTCGCTGAGAATGTAGTCCACGAGTGCGGATTTCATGACCGGGTTGTTGTGCCCGTAGTTGAGTGCGCCGGCCCCGGCGAAGAAATCCAGGTAGTCGCGGCCGTTCTCGTCACGAATCCAGGATCCGGATGCGCTGGTAAATACTGCGGGCCAATCACGGCAATAGCTGCGAACCTCGGATTCGAGGGTTTCGAAAATGCTTGCTTCGACGGTATTCATATCTTCTTTGTTCCTCCGGGGCAGGTTGTTTACCAACGCGGAAACGCGCTAGTTGCCGATTCGGTACAGATCTTCGGCTTCGTGTCCATCGGGAAAGTTGTTGGGCGAGAACAGGCTCTGCCTACTGATCGGCACATCGCGCCGTCGGGCAAGCGCAGTGAAGAGTGCGATCGAAGCCTCGTTGTCGGGGCTGATCGTCGTCTCCATAGTTGTAACGCCGAGTGGTGCAGTGCGATCCATCAATGCGCCGAGCATGCGGCCGGCAATCGCCTTGCCGCGCTGGTCTTCGTCGACAGCCACCTGCCACACGAACAGGGTTTCCTGCTCGCTGGGGCGGGTGTAGCCGGAAACAAATCCGACCACACGTCCGTCTACTTCCGCAACGATGGACGTTGCACTGAAATCCCTGCACCACAACAGGTATGCATAACTCGAATTGAGGTCGAGCACTCGTGAATCACGTGCGATCTGCCAGAGCCGGACTCCGTCATCGATCTGTGGGCTTCGTAACAACACCGCGTCCGGCGCGGTGGTCGGGATAGCTCTCGTATCAACTGGCTTCATCGGTCATCTGAACGTAACAAGCATCGACACAGAAGTCATGCAGATGTCCGTTTAGGGCCGTGTGGAAGCGGGTACGGCCCAGGTGAGGCCATGTATGTGACGGTCCTCACATTGTGTAACTTTTGGTGTTGTCCGAGCGACTATTTGGGGCTCGCGAGCGCCAGTGGGAGTACCGAATGTGCGCCCGCTTGACGCAATGCGCGGGCTGCCATCGTGAAAGTCCAACCGGTGTCGGCCGTGGCGTCGACCAGGAGCACTGGCCCGCTGTGGGCACTCATATCCGGGACATCCCAGGCGTCAACCAATCCGGCTACGCGATAGGCGGAGTTTGCCGCTGAGACGGGCGGGTGTTCTGGGCGTAGCGACAGCACACCCAGATCTGTGAGTCGACCCACCTGAGCCAACTTTGCTGCGAGGCTGCTGACAAGCAGTGGGTGAGTGTGGGATTCGAGCGCCATCACACCGGTGGGTCGCTCGGCCCAATCCCAGGCCGCCAGCACGCTGATGCAGGCGCTGACCACTGCGTCCGGCGCCTCGGCATCGGGGCCGTCGAGCAACGCGCGCAGACGCTGGCCCCAGCCCAGATCCGACAGGCGACCGAGGATGCGTCCGGATTCGGGCCCGTCCTTGATCTTTCCCGACAAGTTGACGCCCAGCTTGCTCAGCCCGGTCGGCCACATCTTGCGAGGTTCGAGGTCGAAACCGGGCCGCTGCAGGCGCGCCCGAGTCTCGTCGAGCGCTGCGCTGTCGACGGAAGTGTCGTACCGCTGACCGGTGCAGTTGTCGCAGCGTCCACACTGCGAGTTGTCCGGCGTGAGTCCGGGATCGTCGAGTTGTTCACGGAGAAAAGTCATTCGACAGGTGGTGATGCTCTGGTACTCGACCATGGCGGCCTGCTCGCTCAGGCGAGCTTCGTCGAGACGGCCGTAGCGTTCGGCGTCGTAGACCCACGGTTCGCCGGTGCTGATCCAGCCGCCCTTGACACGTTTGACGGCTCCGTCGACGTCGAGCACTTTGAGCACCATCTCCAGGCGCGTGCGATTCAGTTCGACAAGGGGTTCCAATGCCGGTGTCGATGTTGCCTTTTCGGTGTCCAGGTGCTCGATCACACTGCGTACCAGGTGTTCGCGAGGGAAGGCAACCGACGCGAAGTAGCTCCAGATCTGCTTGTCTTCGGCGCCGGGAAGCAGGATGACGTCGGCGCGATCGGTCGAACGACCGGCGCGGCCGACCTGCTGGTAGTACGAGATCGGCGACGACGGAGCGCCGAGATGGATCACGAAACCGAGATCCGGCTTGTCGAAACCCATTCCGAGTGCAGACGTTGCAACCAGAGCTTTGACGCGGTTGCCCAGCAAGTCCTGTTCCAGGGATTCGCGCTCGGTGGGGTCGGTCTGTCCGGTGTAGGCGGCGACGGTATGCCCACGCTCGGACAGCAGACTTGCCAGATCTCGGGCAGCTGAGACGGTGAGGGTGTAGATGATGCCGGAACCCGGCAAGGTGTCGAGCATCTGCGCAAGCCAGGCTGCGCGCGCTGTTGCCTCGGGAATGTGCACGACGGACAGGTGCAGCGATTCTCGCTCGAGTCCGCCGCGCAGGATCAGTGTTTCCTCGCCGCCCACACCCAGTTGTGCCGAGACGTCGGCCACTACCCGGTCATTGGCCGTAGCCGTTGTCGCGAGGACGGGAATGCCGTCGCCGAGTTCGGCGATCAAGGTGCGGATGCGCCGGTAGTCCGGACGGAAGTCGTGACCCCAGTCGGACACACAGTGCGCCTCGTCCACCACAACGAGGCCCGCATCAGCTGCCAATGACGGCAGCACCTGATCGCGGAAGTCGGGGTTGTTGAGACGCTCGGGGCTGACCAGGAGAACGTCGAGATCGTTGGCAGCTACCCGCGCGTGGATGTCGTCCCACTCGGTGACGTTGCCGGAGTTGATGGTGGCGGCTCGAACACCCGCTCGCTCGGCCGAGGCAACCTGGTTGCGCATCAGGGCCAACAGTGGCGAGACGATGACAGTCGGGCCGTGACCGGACGCACGTAGCAACTTCGCGGAGATGAAGTAGACCGCGGACTTACCCCAGCCCGTGCGCTGCACCACCAGCGCGCGCTTGCGCTGCACCACCAGAGCCTCGATAGCCGTCCACTGGTCCTCGCGCAGGCGGGCGTCTGGCCCGGCGAGTTCACGGAGCAGACGCTCGGCTTCATCGCGCAGTACGGGTGCAGTGGTGGCGGTCATGGCTTCCATGGTGCAGGACGGCACCGACAGGTGGGCGTTTCAGACCTTCTCGATCGGCTGCTGAAGTTCGGTTACCCAGCCGTCGGCGTCACCCGTGAACGCCAAGGTCACCTCGCGGCTCGGCCCGGCCGCGCGGTATCCGCCCTGCTCGATCCAGTGGCCAAGTGCCTGGTAGGCGGGTAGGCAGTTGTCCATCGACCCGGTGTGCAGGAGCGTCGCCATCTGGGGTTCGGCAGGCAGATCGGTCACGGTGAAGTCATATTCGTCACTGAGGTCCGTTTCTACTGGCAAAGCGGCGTGGACGACGGTCTTCGCCCCGTCATCGGCATCTTCGTAGTACGCGATCGCGGGGCCGGTCGGAACCAGACCGGCGCGTCCTAATCCGGCGCTGAGCTGGTCGTAGAGTCCTTGGACAACCGGGCCGATCGACGACGGGTCCATGGCTTCGGCGGTGCCGGTCAACTCCGCCACCCGGACGGTGGGCACGGACTTCACGGAAACTTCGTAGTCGGTCATCTTTCAGCCTCGTTTCGGTAAGTGACGCTCGATGGAGGATCGGGTCGGCGATGACACCGCTGCGCCGTTCACAGTAGTTGCGAGAGCGCCTGCGATGGCGGCAAAGTGCAGAGCGCGATCGCTGTCGAGTACCCATTCCACCGCGAAGGCACCGGTGAAGGCGTCACCCGCGCCGGTGGTGTCTACGGGCGTCACCGTCGGGGAATCCGCGTGAACGGTCGTGTCGCGCTCGCGCAGATCGGCACCGCCCGCGCCCAGTGTTGTGACGAGGTACGGAACTCGATCGGTGACCGAGCCGAGCTGGGTCGATTCGGTGTGATTCACGATCAGGATGTCCACCGAGCCGATCAGCTCTTCCGGAAGGTCCTGCACCGGTGAGGGATTGAGGATGACGACGGTGCCGTTTCGCCGGGCGTGTCGTGCCGCGGCGGTAACAGTGGCAAGGGGAATTTCGAGCTGGCACAGCAGGATATCCGCGCCAGCGATGGCACCGAGGTCGTGTTCGGTCAACTCGGTGACGGAAGCATTTGCGCCGGCAACCACGATGATGCTGTTTTCGGCGTCAGCGTCGACGGTAATTGCGGCAACTCCACTGGCACCGTTCACGCTACGCAGCAGTGAGGTCTCCACCCCGGCGTCGGCGAGAGTGCTGCGCAATTGGGTAGCAAAACCGTCGTCGCCGACTGCGCCGACGAACGTGACGTCACCGCCTGCCTTTGCTGCCGCGATCGCTTGATTACTGCCTTTGCCACCTGGCGTAGTGGCAAAGGCAGTGCCGAGCAGGGTTTCACCGGGGGCAGGAAATCGGGGGACCGAGGTGGTCAGGTCCATGTTGATGCTGCCGACGACAACAATGCGGGGCTTGCTCATACCTCCAGGTTATCGGCGGCAGCAGTTTTCTTCCGTCGAACCCTGCGGATGATCCGCCTGGCCTCTTCGTCGGTGGACACCGCCGGTGGTGAGCCTTCGAGTGGCTTGCGCGCTGTTTCCGGAATCATCAGCACCGCGATGCCGCCGATGACTGCGGCGATCATCATGTACATCGGCGCGACAAGATTGCTACCGGTCGAACTCTCGAGTGCCGTCAAGACCAGGGGAGTGGTGCCGCCGAAGATCGACACGGCAAGGTTGTATCCGATTGCCAAGCCGCCGTATCGGATTCCGGTCGGGAACAGTGCGGGAAGGACCGAGGGGAACACTCCGACAAACAGGAGAAGCAGTCCGCCGAGAATGGCGAGTCCGAGGAAAACGGTGACGTAGTTGCCCACTCCGATCAGCAGGTACGCAGGCAGCGACAACACGAAGAATCCGATGAAACCGCTGAGCAGCAACGGCTTACGTCCCACCCGATCGGATAATTTGCCGACGTAGCTGATGCCGACCATCATGACGAGCATGACCACGATCATGAGAACCAGTCCGTGGGATTCGTCGTAGCCGAGGGTATTTGTCAGATAGGTCGGCATGTAGCTGAGCAGGCCGTAGTGAGCGATGTTGTAGGTCGCGACCAGCACGATGCACAGAACAAGTGGTCGCCAGTTCTCGACCAGCGTTTCGCGCAGTTTCTTCCCCGTGGATTCGTCGGCGAGAGAACGTTCTTCGGCCTGTTCCATCTGCTGAAACGCGGGCGTCTCCTCGAGTCGAAGGCGCAGGTAGAGGCCGATCAGGCCGAGAGGCCCGGCAAGGAGAAACGGTATGCGCCAGCCCCACTGGAGGAGCTCTTCCGGGCTGACCACTGTTTGGATGATCGTCACAAGGCTCGCCGCGGCGACATAGCCGGCCAGGGTGCCGAATTCCAGGAAGCTGGAGAAGAAGCCGCGACGCTTGTCCGGGGCGTATTCGGCGACAAACGTACTGGCACCACCGTATTCGCCGCCCGTGGAAAACCCCTGCAGTAGGCGAAGGAGCACGAGCAGTATCGGTGCCGCCATGCCGATGGACTCGTAACTCGGTACGAGACCGATGGCAAAGGTGCTGCCGGCCATCAGAATTATGGTGGCGGCCAGGACTTTCTTGCGGCCGATGCGGTCACCCAGTGGTCCGAAGAACAGGCCACCCAATGGCCGGACGATGAAGGCAGCAGCGAAGATCGCGAAGGTCGACAGCAATTGCGCACTGCCACTGGCCTCTGGGAAGAATACTTTGCCGATAGTGGTGGCCAGATAGGCGTAGACGCCGAAATCGAACCACTCCATGGCATTTCCGAGCATGGTCGCTTTGACTGCCCGTTTCACCGATGCGTCGTCGGTGACGGTGACATCAGGTGATTCGGCCACTTCGAGAGCGCTGATCGAGTTCTCTGGTGTTGTCATGACATGCGCTCCCCAGCGCAATCATCGAACCGAGCGGGGCACGTACCTGATGCACGCATCTTTGTCTTGCCCACTCGCCGATGAGCCGGTTGGGAACATGATGTCCGCGGGCCCTGTGGCTCGATGCGACCCCCGTCGCTCGGCTCTGGCTCGCGGCAGTGTCCGAAGCCCTGGTGGGCTCCGGACGTCCGGCAAGTAAGACATTCACGGTATCAGCCTCACCCCCGCATGGCGGCGAGGGACTCGGCTTCGAGGAGCGGACCGACGACGGAAACTTCGACATCTGCGGCGGCGATGATCTCCGCGCATCCCAGCTTGAATCGCGGACCGCCGTCGAGGATTTTCGAGAACTCTGATTCCGTCGCCGCAAAAACTATGTGGGTGATGCCCGCCCACACCATTGCGGCGCTGCACATCGGGCATGGTTCACCGCTCGCGAACATCGTCGCATTTGTAGTGGAACCGTCTGCGGCGCCGCGGATCGCGACCAATTCTGCATGCGCCGTCGGGTCACCGGAAGACGTCACTTCGTTGCGGCCTTCGGCAATGACGGTTCCGTTCTCACCGACGAGTACGGCGCCGAACGGCCGATTGCCGCCACCTGCGGCTTCGGCCGCGAGTGCGATTGCCCGGCGGAGGTGGACGTTGTTCATGCCGTCAAATCCAATTCTGTTCCCACGCCGGCGGCGCGGGCACGGGAGAGCAGTATTCGCGCGGTGACCAGATCCTGAAGGCCGATTCCGACCGAATTGAACAACGTGATCTGGTCGCTCGATGTGCGCCCAGGCTTCTGTCCGGTGATGACGTGTCCGATTTCGGTGTGAAGGTCTTCAGCGGTGATGGCGCCTTCGGCAATAGCGAGCAGGGCATCTCCGGATTTGGCAAGAGTCGTCGACGTGGCGTCGACGAACAGTGATGCCACTCGCATTCCGGCAGAATCGATTTCGCGCCAATCTCCTCTCGGAGGAGCGCCGACGGCATTGACGTGAAGGCCCGGGTGGAACCAATCACCCGATACGATCGGAAAGTGTGACGGCGTCAGCGTGCACAGAATATCGACTGCCGAGGTGACGGCTCGGGGGGATTCCGATCGCTCGACGGCCAGGTTCAGATCAGCGATGCGTTCCTCGAACGTCCGGATCGTGGTCGCGGAGCGCGACCAGACGAGAACCTTCTCGATTCCTCGAACGCGTGCAATCGCGCGCGTGTGTTCCACAGCCAAGGTTCCGGCCCCGACAACGCCGAGAACAGTGCTTGATTTCCTGGAAAGATATTCCGTGGCAACAGCACTGGCTGCGGCCGTACGGATTGCGGTAATTGCTCGCCCGTCGAGTACCGCTTCGCATTCGCCGGTTTCCGCACACGAGAGAATGATCGTAGAGCGCTGAGTCGGCAGGCCGCGAGCGGCATTGGCAGGCATGTCCGAAAGAAGTTTGACCGAACTCGACTGCGCTGTTGCCGCAGTCATCGGAATCGAGTTTCCGCCGTTCGGCAACGGCATCGCGGATGGTTGTGGGTTGAATGCGTCGCCCCGAGCCAGGTCGGCATGGGCGCGCTCGACAGCGTCGTAGATCTCGCTGCGGTCGATCAACGTCGTGATGTCGGAGTGGTTGAGAATCAAAGTCATGAATGGGTCCTTATCGGCTGTTGCCGGTGTAGGGAATGGTCAAGCAGGACGGTGCGCTACGGCCCCCGATGAATCCGCTGATCGCGACGATCGCGATGACATACGGCAGCATGACGAGCAGTGCGTATGGAATGTCGATGCCGAGAGCGGGCAATGCAAACTGCAGTGCTTGTGCGATTCCGAAGAACACGCAGGCATAGACGATGCCGAGTATTCGCCATCCGCCGGCGATGACGGCAACAACTGCGAGGTAGCCGAGGCCACCGGTCATGTTGTCGCTGAACGAATGAACTTCCGAGAGTGCAAGTTGCGAGCCGGCAAGGCCGCCCGCGGCAGCAGCAAGAAGGACACACAGATATCGAACGCGTCGTACCGGTAGTCCGGTCCAATCGGCCGAGAGTGCGTCCTCGCCGATAGCGTCGATGGTCAGACCGGGCACAGTCCGTTTGGAGAACAGAACGGCCATGGCAACGACGAGTGCGATGCAGAGATATCCGAGCAGGGTCTGGCCGAACAACGTGGGCCCGACAAAAGGTATGTCACTGAGTACGGGGATATCGACGCTGTGGAATCCGTCGATCGATTGACCTTTTCCGTCGGACAGGAGTACTCGGGATCCGAAGGTTGTCAGACCCAAGGCGAGAGCATTTCCGGCGACTCCGATGACGATCTGATCTGCGCGTAGGTGAACGCTCAGATGAGCCTGTGCGATGCCGAAAACGGTGGCCGCGATGACTCCGGCCACCACACCGAGGACGGGGGAGCCGGTGGTAACAGTCGCAAGAACGCTCGCGAAGGCGCCGGTCAGCATCATTCCCTCCATGCTGAGGTTGAGCACACCGGCACGTTCACTGATCGATTCGCCGCTTGCCGCAACCAACAAGGGAACGGCGAAGCTGACTCCGCTGGTGACGATTCCGGTGATCACTGCAGTACTCATACCGATACAACTTCCTGGCTCGGTGCGGGCTTTCTCGTGCGCACGGCGGACGTCGTGGTCCACAGTGCGCTGCCTGCGATGAGAATGATGAGAACGGATTCGACGACTGACACGGTTGCCGCGGGAACACCCACTGCCAGTTGGAGATTGATGCCACCCGAGACCAGGAATCCGAGAAGAAGGGAAACAGCCGCGACTGCCGTCATGGACCCGCGGGCGAGCAAGCCGACAACAAGTCCGGTGAACCCCAATCCGGACGAGAAACCTTCGGCTAAAACGAAAGGTGCGGTGGCGACAATCATGCCCCCGGCGACTCCGGAAAAGGCCCCAGCGGCAGTCAGACTCAGGAATCGGGTTCGATCGACGGGGATTCCGAGACGGTGAGAAGCTTTCTGTGACAAGCCGACCGATTGCAGCTTCAGTCCGATAGCGCTGCGCTGGAGCAGGACTCCCACTGCGACGACTGCGACGAGTGCGATGAGCAGTGCGATGGTTGCGGGTGACTTGTGCAAGCCGAGTAGTGCAAGCTGGCCGGATTCTTTCAGCGGCTCGGACTGTGGAAGGGTCTCGGACGAAGTCACGGGCTGGCGCAGTAGCGCAGGTTCGTGAACAACGAGTACGACGGCCGCGAGACCCACGAAGTTGAGGAGGAGGGTCGTGATGATTTCGCTGGTACCGCGCCGAACCTTCAGGTACGCAGCGATCGACGCCCAGAATGCCCCACCGGCGGCAGCGGACGCCAGTACCAGGACGATGCCCAGTCCGGCCGGAACTCCCTCCGGAAGCGACACACCGACGGCTGTCGCGCAGATGCCTCCCAAGGCCATCTGGCCTTCGCCGCCAACATTGACCAAACCCGCCCGGTAGGCGATGGTGAAGCCCGCTGCGATGAGCATGAGCAGTGCTGCGTTGTTCAAGGACGTGCCGATGGCGAAGGGTGTCCCGAACATGCCGTCGAAAAGCGCTTCAGTGGTCTCGGCCGGGCCGGCACCGGCGGCCGCGGCGAGAAGGAGGCCGATCAGTGCGGCAATCGCGAGGGCGGCCGATCCGATGACCAGTGGGTGTCGTCTCACGCTGCCACTCCCATCATCAGTTCGGTGATCTTGTTCTGTGCAGCAGCAGAATTCGCATCAATCGGTCCCAGCAACTGCCCGCGGTAGGCCACGAAGATCCGGTCGCACACAGCCATCAGTTCGTCCAATTCGCTGGAGATGACAAGCACGGCAGTCCCGGCGTCGGCGACCCGGCGGAGTCTGTCGAGCACAAAGCTGACTGCGCCGATGTCGAGACCACGGGTCGGTTGCGCTGCGACCACCGCTGCGAGCCCGTCGATCGAGAGTTCGCGGGCGAGTACAACTTTCTGCTGATTACCCCCGGACAACGAGTGCATCGGGGCGCCAGGGCCATCGGCGCGGATGGAGTATTCGTCGATCGCACTTGCCGTTCGGGCAGCCATCTTGGCGCGGTCGAGCAGTCCGAACCGCGTGTAATCCTTCAACCGGCCGAGAAGCAGGTTGTCGGTGACTGTCAACTCCGAGACGATCCCCTCAGCGTGTCGATCTTCGGGGACCACCCCGAGGCCGATCCTGGTTCGTGCTGCGGGGTCGAGACCCGTGAGGTCCACCGCGTCGAGAAGGATTTTCCCGGTGTCTGCCGTTATTGCGCCGGAGAGGATCGAAGCCAACTCGCTCTGGCCGTTACCCTCGACGCCCGCGATACCGACGATCTCACCTCGATACACGGTCAGGTCGACACCGGTGAGTGCTTCGCTTCGATCCGGGCGCGTGAACGAGATGTTGGCGAGTGTCAGTCCGGGCTCGCGCGAAGCGGGGCGCCTGACCACCCGGGCGTGGGAGAGGGGCGCAGCAGAACCCACCATGTCGGTGAGAAGGTCGGAAATCGATGTATCCGTGAGAAGCCCACCGCCACTGACTTTTCCGCCGCGCAGTACCGTTGCCGCGTCGGCTGCGCAGGCGACCTCACCGAGTTTGTGCGTGATGAGTACGACTGATGTGCCGGCCGCGGCCAGTGCATGGCATGTTCCGATCAGTGAATCGATTTCACCGGGGTCGAGGACAGCAGTCGGTTCGTCGAGTAGCACCAGCTCGGGATCTCGTAGCAGAGCTTTGACAATTTCCACTTTCTGGCGAGATCCGACGGGCAGGTCGGACGTCAACGCGTCGAGGTCGACGGTCAAGCCGTACTGCTGTGAGATGACGTCGAGCTTGGCGGTCAGCGCATCGACCGGAAGGCGAAAACCTTTGGTGCCGAGCAGGAGATTCTCACGGACGGTCATGGTCGGAATCAGGGAAAAGTGTTGATGGACCATCGCAATTCCCGCAGCTATGGCGTCGGCGGGGGACTGCGGCGTATAAGTACGGCCGTTGAGTGTCATCGTGCCTGATGACGGTGTCGTGGAGCCGAAGACGATGTTGCACAGCGTCGACTTTCCCGCGCCGTTCTCGCCGAGGATGCAGTGCACCGAGCCCGGGGCGACGGTCATCGTGACATCGGTCAACGCGGATACCGATCCGAAACGCTTGCCAACGCCGTTCAGTGTCAGTGTGGCCATTGGTCAGTACAACTTCACGGTGCCATCGGCCACGGTTGCCTTGGCCTTCGTCAACGCGGCCGCGGCTGCGGGGTCGCTGCTGCACAGCACGTAGTCGGTGCCGCCCTTGTCGGAAGTGAGTCCGAAGGGAACCTGTTCGGCGGCCCACGTGCCGTCGAGTGTCGAGGACACCGCGTATTCGATTTCGGTTCCGATGTCGGTGCGGACGTAGCCGAGATAGGTGGGATCGCTGCAGTCGCCGGGGATGGGTCCACCGCTCATGGTGCCGCCGGCTTCGCGGGCAGCCTGCTGCAATCCCTGCTTACCGAGGTTGACGATCTGTCCGAGAACGTCAGCGCCACCGGAAAATTCGGCGCTGGCAGCTTGCTTGGCCTTGGCTGGGTCGTTGAAGTCGCCGACATATTGTGGGCTGAGGATTCGAATATCCGGGCGCGTCAGTGTGGCTCCGGATTGGAATGCCGATGCTGCGTTGACAATTGCGGGGAGTTCCACGCCACCGACAAATCCGACGGTGCCGGTCTTGGACACGCTCGCAGCAACTGCGCCGGAAAGGAATTCGGCTTCGGCCTGCTGGGGGTCGTAGTAGGCCAGATTGTCGAGCGGAACTGCATCGGCCGGGCCGCCGATTTCGACGAACTTGACGTCGGGGAACTGTGCGGCGATTTTTCGGACGTCGGCGTCGGTTTGGCCGCCGACGGAGATGACCAGGTCGTTTGTCGACGCGAATCGCTGGAGGGCTTGCTGGTAGTCCGCTGCGGCGACCTGCTCGACGTAGCTGGCGTCGATCCGGTCGCCGTACGTCTCGACCATTCGCTGGTAGCCGAGGTAGCCGGACTCCATGAAGCCTGTATCCGAGATCGAACCGGGAAAGAAGACGCCGACGGAGAGGGCGTCACTCGACGGTTCGGAGTCGGCTGAACTGCAGGAAGTCAAGGTCAATGCGGTGGCTGCGACTGCTGCGAGTGCGAGAGGAAGTTTCATCGGGTTCTCCTGAGTTCGTTCGAGCACTTAGCGGTATACCGTTAAGTAGAAGAATGGAGGACCCGTATTTCGTCGGTGTTACCGATACGTAAGGGACTGCACACCGCGTCCCGGGGGATCGTGCACCGCTACGCTCAACTCGAGTGCAGAAGAAGATCGAAGGAGTGCCCGTGTCGACAGAAGTTCCGGTGGATACTCGAAAATCATTGCGAGACATCGCCTATGACGAGATTCGTGGCCGCATCGTCAATTTGGTGCTGGCTCCGGGCGCTCGACTGATCGAACGCGATCTGGCTGCTGAATTGAATGTCTCCCGCATCCCGCTGCGCGAGGCGCTCTCACTGCTGCAACAGGATGGACTTGTTGTCCTGGTGCCGAGGCAGGGAGCGATTGTCTCTCCGTTTACCGTCGACGACGTGCGGGACCTCTTCGATGTTCGCGAGAGTCTCGAAGTGCTGGCAGCGAGGCTGGCCGCTGAACGCGCGGACGCCGACTCGCTGAATGCGCTTTCTGCCCAGCTCGAAACAGCGCGGGCGGCAACCGCATTGAACGACAAGCCGGCGATTGCCGCGGCAAACGCACGGTTCCACTCGATGATTGTCGAGATGTCGGCGAACCCGCTGCTCGAGTCGTTGCTCAGGCCACTCGAGGCGCGCGTCCAGTGGCTGTTTCATCTCACCAAAGACCGTGATCCCGGACAACAGTGCGCCGAACACGAACACCTCTATGCGGCGATAGCCGAGCGCGATCCGGATCGCGCTGCTGCATCTGCATTTTCACACGTCCATTCCGGTCGGGAAATGAGCTTGCACCTCGCGTCGATCTGGGCCGAGCGCAGCATCGATCCCGTCGAAGCGACAAAGACTCGACGCCGCGGCCGCCTTCGAAGCTGAGGTGCCTGCGCCTGCCTTCAGAATGCGCGGGCGTACTGCGACGGAACTCGCGGTCCTACTTCGGCATTCAGCTCACGTGCGGCGCGCCGTGCCCAGTAGGGATCACGCAGGAGTTCGCGTCCCAACAGCACGGCCACCGCACTGCCGTCCTCGACGATCTTCTCTGCCTGCTCGGGTTCGGTGATCAGTCCGACTGCAGCTGCGGGAACCAGGGATTCGTTCTGGATCCGGCGGGCGAAGGGAACCTGGTAGCCGGGCTCGACCGGGATCTGTACACCCGGCGAATTACCGCCAGTGGACACGTCGACGAGGTCGACGCCGTAGTCGGTGAGGATGTTGGCAAGTGACACAGTCTGATCCGCAGTCCAACTGCCGACCTCTAGCCCACGCTCCTCGCTGACCCAGTCCGTGGCTGACACACGGACGAACAGGGGCAACTCGGCGGGCCACACTTCTCGAACCGCCGTGAGGATTTCGAGGAGGAAGCGGATGCGGTTCTCGAAACTGCCGCCGTAGTGATCCGTTCGCTTGTTACTGAGCGGGGAGAGGAACTGGTGGATCAGGTATCCGTGCGCCGCGTGAATTTCGACGACCTTGAACTCCGCCTGAAGCGCGCGGGTGGCTGCCGCCGCGAAGTCGGCGACGATGCCGGCAATCGCATCTGTTGTCAGTTCCGCGGGCGTTAGGTAATCACCGAATGCCACGGCGCTCGGGGCGACGGTCGTCCAGGACAGGCGGTCTTCCTGGTCGAGCGATCTACCGCCACGCCACGGAACCTTCGTCGACGCCTTGCGGCCGGCGTGCGCCAGCTGAATTCCGGGCACCGCTCCGAAGTACGCGAGCTGCGCGTTGATCTCGGCAAACGCGCGAGCCTGCCGCTCGTTCCAGATACCGAGATCGGCGGGGCTGATTCGTCCTTCCGGGCTCACAGCGGTCGCCTCGGTGAGGATCAGGCCGACACCACCGATAGCTCGGCTCGCCAGATGCGTTCGATGCCATTCGTTGGGCACTCCCACCTGATCGCCGATGACATCAGCGGAGTACTGGCACATCGGTGCCATCCACACGCGGTTGGGAATGGTGACGCCGCGCAAGGTGAGAGGTTCGAACAGCACGCTCACGGAGTAACTCCTGACTCGGGGAAGGGGAGGATCACCCGAAGGTGGTCGATCCCGTGCAACAGCGGTAACAGTCCGAATCATTCCCGAAAGGAACGCGTCGGAGCCAATGGCTAATGTGTATTCATGACTGCTGTAACTTCCACCGGCTCGGACACTCGCGACGTAGTGCACGAGGCTGCCCGCCGGGCGCGTAAGGCTTCGCGGGTCCTGGCGTTGCTGACCACAGCACAGAAGGACCGCGCGCTCCACGCCGCGGCCGACGCGGTTCTTGCCGCAAGTGATCAGATCCTGGCGGCAAATGCCGTCGATATCGACACCGCGAAAGCTGCGGGTACCGAGGAATCGCTGCTTGATCGATTGCGTCTGACAGCGGATCGCATCGAAGGCATCGCTTCGGGTCTGCGTCAGGTTGCCGGACTACCCGACCCCATCGGTGAAGTGCTCCGCGGCTCCACACTGCCCAACGGCCTGGAACTGCGTCAGCAGCGCGTCCCGCTCGGTGTTGTCGGCATGGTGTACGAAGCCCGCCCCAACGTCACGGTCGACGCGTTCGGTCTGACCCTCAAGTCGGGAAATGCTGCACTGCTTCGCGGTTCGTCGTCGGCAGTCAAATCCAACGAAGCTCTTGTGGTCGCTCTTCGCGCATCGTTGGCTGCGCAGCAGCTCCCCGAAGACGCCGTTCAACTTCTGCCGAGCGCAGACCGGTCCACGGTGACGCATCTGATTCAGGCCCGTGGTCTCGTGGACGTTGTCATCCCGCGCGGCGGCGCCGGCCTGATCAGTGCCGTCGTTCGTGACGCCACTGTCCCCACCATCGAGACCGGTGTCGGAAACTGCCACGTCTACGTACACTCGGCTGCCGATCTGGTGATGGCCGAGAAGATTGTTCTCAACTCCAAGACCCGTCGGCCAAGCGTGTGCAACACCGCCGAGACGATCCTGGTCGACAAAGCCATTGCCGACACCGCGGTGCCCGCACTGCTTCAGGCGCTGCAGATGCATGACGTTGTTGTTCACGGCGATCTGCCCGGCCTCGTTCCGGCCACCGAGGACGACTGGTCGAACGAGTACCTCACCCTCGACGTCGCACTCAAGGTTGTTGCCGACCTGGACGAGGCAGTCGAGCACATCGACACGTACGGCACCGGCCACACCGAGGCAATCGTGACGTCGGATCTCTCGGCTGCCCGCGAGTTCACCGCGCGCGTCGACGCAGCAGCCGTCATGGTCAACGCATCAACTGCCTTCACCGACGGCGAGCAGTTCGGATTCGGAGCCGAGATCGGCATCTCGACGCAAAAACTTCACGCACGCGGCCCCATGGGGTTGCCGGAACTGACGTCCACCAAGTGGATCGTCTGGGGCGACGGACACACCCGACCCGCCTGATCGTTCACCTGGACTTGCCCCACCCTTTTTAGGAGTTAACCGTGGACCGAGCTCTTCCCGATACAACACCGTTCTTCTCGAGCGTCGACGACGTGATCGAGCGTTTGGCCGAGACGGGTTACCTGTCCGACAAGGGCACTGCAACGGCAGTGTTTCTCGCCGACCGACTGGGCAAACCCCTGCTCATCGAGGGACCGGCCGGTGTCGGTAAGACCGAGTTGGCGCGTGCGGTAGCCCAGACGACAGGCGCCGAGCTGGTGCGCCTGCAGTGCTACGAAGGCGTCGACGAGGCTCGTGCGCTGTACGAGTGGAACCACGCGAAGCAGATCCTGCGCATCCAGTCCGGCTCGGACCACAGCTGGGATTCCACCAAGGCCGATGTGTTCTCGGAGGAATTCCTTCTCGCGCGCCCGTTGCTCAAAGCGATTCGCCGCGAAGACCCGACAGTCCTGTTGATCGACGAGACCGACAAGGCCGACGTCGAGATCGAGGGACTGCTGCTCGAAGTTCTCAGCGACTTCGCGGTCACCATCCCGGAACTCGGAACCATTACCGCAACACGTAAGCCGTTCACGGTGCTGACATCCAACGCGACGCGTGAGCTGTCCGAGGCACTCAAGCGTCGTTGCCTGTTCCTGCATCTCGATTTCCCGGATGCAGACCTCGAACGTCGCATTCTTGCCAGCCGTGTCCCCGAACTGCCCGAAGCCATTGCCGAGCAGTTGGTCAACACCATCCGGGTTCTGCGCGGCATGCAGCTCAAGAAGGTTCCCTCGGTGTCCGAGACCATCGACTGGGGACGCACGCTCCTCGCCCTTGGCATGGACACACTCGACGACGACGCCGTACGCGCAACACTCGGCGTCATCCTCAAGCACCAGTCCGATCAGGTGCGAGCCACCGCCGAACTTCGGCTGAACTGAGGTCTGGTCATGGCACTCGGAGGTACGTCACCGATCAAGCCGGGTGGACTGGCGGCGCCATACGGTCTGCCAGGTCACCTCGTCGATTTTGTCGAGGCCCTTCGCCGACGCGGCATCATGGTCGGCCCCTCCGAGACCGTCGACGCCGGCCAGGTCATGTCGGTCCTCGATCTTCTCGATCGTGAAGCGCTCCGCGAAGGGCTGGCCTGCTCGCTGCTGCGCCGGCCCACCCATCGCGCGACCTTCGACGCCGTTTTCGACCTGTGGTTCCCGCGGGCGATCGGCGACCGTGCGGTGGGCGACGTCGACGTCAGCCTGCCTCGTAAGCCTGACGGCAGCCTCGATCTGCAGGCGCTGCGGGAGCTGATCGCCGAACTGCTGACCGACGGCAGCGACGAGGCCATGGAGCTGACCGAGCTTCTCACTGCCGCGATGGTCGAAGAGCTGGGGCAGTACCAGTCGAGCAACGGACCGTCGTTCTCCGCATACCAGGCGTTGCGGGACGTCGCTCCCGAAACACTGCTCAACAAGATCCTCGAAGGACTACTCGGTAATCAGCAGGGCGGTAGTGAGGGCAAGGACAACTCCGACTATCAATCGGAGGTTGCCAAGCGGACAGCGGCCCAGCGCATCGCGGACTTCCGCAAGATGGTCGAGAAGGAAACGCGTCGACGTACGGCCGAGAATCTCGGCAAGGAGCGCGTCGCCACCTACGGTGTTCCGAAGCTGGCCGAAGAAGTCGACTTCCTACGCGCGTCCGACGCGGAACTCACGACGCTCAAGAAGAACGTGACTCCGCTGGCACGGTTGCTCGCCAGCAGACTTGCCGTCCGTCGCAGTCGCAGCCGAGCCGGTTCCATCGACTTGCGTCGAACCTTGCGTAAATCGATGTCGACGGGCGGGGTGCCGATCGATCTGGTGCAGCGCAAACCCAAACGCGCGCGTCCCGAACTTGTCGTGATGTGCGACGTGTCCGGTTCGGTAGCCGGGTTCAGCCACTTCACCTTGCTGTTGGTCAACGCTCTGCGAGAGCAGTTCTCCCGCGTACGCGTATTTGCGTTCATCGACACCACCGACGAGGTCACCCGGTACTTCGATTCGAATGCCGACCTCGGATCCGCGATGTCACGGATGGTTCGTGAAGCGGAGCTGATCACGTACGACGGTCACTCCGACTACGGCCACGCCTTCGGGGTATTCCAGGAGAAGTTCGCACAGAGCATCACCAGTCGCACATCACTGCTGGTACTGGGCGACGGTCGCAACAACTACCGCGACCCCAACCTGCAATCACTCGCACAGATGGTTGCAGTGGCCAAGCACGCACACTGGCTCAATCCAGAGCCCAAGGGGCAGTGGGGGTCGGGCGACTCGGCTGCCAAGGTGTACAACGAGGTCATCAGCATGCACGAGTGCCGCTCCGCCCAGCAGCTGGCCGACGTGGTGTCCGGCCTGCTGCCGGTGTGAGACACGTAAGCTCGGCAGCTGTGCAGAAGGGACAATCGGTGGAACGTGCTCGACGCCTCGGCGTGATGGGCGGCACTTTCGACCCCATTCACCACGGTCACCTCGTCGCAGCGAGTGAGGTCGCCGACAGGTTCGGACTCGACGAAGTGATCTTCGTCCCCACTGGCCGACCGTGGCAGAAGGAGGCTCGAGGCGTCAGCCCGGCAGAGGACAGGTACCTCATGACGGTCATCGCCACCGCCTCCAACCCGCGGTTTTCCGTTTCCCGGGTCGATGTCGACCGTGAAAAAGTGACGTACACCGTGGACACACTTCGCGACCTGCGGGCTTATCATCCGGACGCGGAACTGTTCTTCATCACCGGTGCCGATGCGCTGGCCAGCATCCTTTCCTGGCAAGATTGGGAAGAGTTGTTCGCATTGGCAAAATTTGTCGGAGTATCGCGACCGGGTTTCGATCTCAACACCGAGCACCTGGCCGCTCACCTCGACACGATGCCCGCCGATGCGGTGACGTTGATCGAGATCCCGGCTCTTGCCATTTCGTCGACCGAATGTCGGCGTCGAGCAAGCGAAGACCGTCCCGTCTGGTACCTCGTACCGGATGGAGTGGTGCAGTACATCTCGAAGCGGAACCTGTATCGACCTGTCGACGCGGAGCGCCGTGACGGTGCGACAACCATGTCGGAACCGGCGCCTGGCAAGACGGCCGATTCGAACTAGAAGCAATACCAAGAAGACGAAACTGGAGAACATCGAGTGAGCGCAACAACCGAAGCCATCGACATGGCACGCATCGCGGCCCTGGCAGCCGACGAGAAGCTGGCCACTGAAGTGGTGGTGCTCGATGTGTCCGAGCAATTGGTCATCACGGACTGCTTTGTCATCGCATCCGCCGCTACCGAGCGTCAGGTGAACTCGATCGTCGAGAACATCGAAGATCGCCTCCGCGAGGCCGGCCACAAGCCGATCCGTCGTGAAGGCACCCGCGAGGGTCGTTGGGCACTTCTCGACTACGCCGAGATCGTTGTTCACGTGCAGCACGACGAGGAGCGCAATTTCTACGCTCTCGATCGTCTGTGGAAGGACTGCCCGGCAGTCGAGGTCGACGGACTCGGCCTGAACATCCCGGGACCGGCTGACGCACACACCGTGTTCGACACCGACACGGTTGCCGAGCCGGACGCGCAGGAACCTTCACTGTGACCTCCTCGGCGCCGGGAGCGGCGTCGAATCCTGTGCGGCGGCTGATTCTGCTCCGCCACGGGCAGACCGTGTACAACGCCGATTCTCGGATGCAGGGGCAACTCGACACCGACTTGTCGGAGTTGGGGCGCACGCAAGCGAAGAGTGCCGGTCCGGTGATCGCCGACCGTGCGCCGCTGACCATCGTGTCCTCGGACCTCAAGCGCGCGTACTTCACGGCAGTCGCTGTCGGTGATGCGGCCGGGCTTCCGGTCCTCACCGACACGCGTCTGCGTGAGACGCACCTCGGCGACTGGCAGGGATTGACCCACAGCGACGTCGACGAGCAGACACCTGGGCTCCGGGCGTCGTGGCGAGCTGACGCGACATTGGCCCCGCCTGGCGGTGAAAGCCGCATCGACGTTGCGAAGCGCAGTGTGCCGGTGGTGACGGAACTTCTGGCGGCACTTCCCGACTGGGCCGAGAGGCCGGTTGTCCTGGTGGCACACGGCGGCTTGATCGCGGCGTTGACCGCTGCACTGCTCGACTTGCCGATCGACCGCTGGGCGATTCTGGGCGGTCTCGGAAATACGAGTTGGGTTCAGCTCAGCGGACACGGAGATCCGGCTTCCATCGAATGGCGACTCGACGTATGGAATGCTTCTGCGAGTGTCGCAAATGACGTCCTCTGAGAGTGCCGACGGGCAGCGCCCCGTCCTTCTGGTTATTGCCGATTCGCTGTCGTATTTCGGCCCCAAAGGCGGACTGGCCGCCGACCATCCGCGGATCTGGCCCAACCTCGTCGCCGAGGAGTTGGGGTGGGACGTCGAGCTTGTCGCGCGCATCGGCTGGACGTGTCGCGACGCGTGGTGGGCGCTGACCCAGGACCCGCGAGTGTGGGCTGCCGTCCCGCGCGCCGGGGCTGTTGTGTTTGCCGTCGGCGGTATGGATTCTCTGCCGTCACCGCTGCCCACCGCGTTGCGTGAAACCATCCGCTACGTGCGGCCACCGGCCCTACGACGCGTGGTCCGCGAGGGATACCAGTGGCTTCAACCGCGCCTGGCACCACTCGGCCGCCCCGTGGCGCTGCCACCGAAGCTGAGCGTCGAATACCTCGAGAGCTCACGAAACGCGTTGGAATACATGCGTCCCGAACTGCCGATGATCGCGACGTTGCCGTCCGTGCATCGCAGTGACGCGTACGCGAGTGTCCATGCCGGTCGTCCGGCCGCAGTATCTGCGATCACCGAATGGGCAACAGCCAAAGACGTACCTGTTGTGGATCTTGCCGACGCGGTACGTGAAAACGTGTTCTCCGACAATGGCAACCCGGACGGAATTCACTGGGGTTGGGACGGACACATCGGTGTCGCCCGGGCCATGACTGCCGCAATTCGCGCCGCCGAAGCTCAGCGTGCGCCCACGTCCGCGAGTGAGGTCGGGTAGCGAAGTGTCAGTTGTCGTCGTCACGGATTCGTCTGCCTGCGTCCCACACGAATCTTCCGAAGCGTGTGGGCTCCAAGTCGTTCCGTTGCACATCCTTCGTGACAGCACTGATTTCCTCGAAGGCGTCGACACCATTCCCGACGACCTGTCCGGGCTCTCGACGGCTGGTGCCTCACCGGCAGAGCTGACCGAGGCCTACGGGCGCGCACTGGACCTGAGCCAGGGCGACGGTGTTGTCGCAGTCCACATCTCGCGGCAACTTTCGAGCACCTGGGACGCCGGGAGGCAGGCGGCCGAGGAATTCGGCGGCAAGGTACGCATCGTCGATTCAGCGTCCACCGGTATGGGTTTGGGGTTCCCGGCCTTGGAAGCGGCACGATTCGCAGCGACCGGATCTCCGCTCGACCTCGTGTACGACCGCGCTGTCGACGTTGCCGAACGCGGGCGCGCCTTCATCTTCGTCGACAAGCTCGACCAATTGCGTCGTGGTGGCCGGATCAGTACCGCGGCAGCGTTGTTGGGTACCGCCCTGGCGATGAAACCGCTGCTGCACCTGGTGGACGGCAAACTGGTCTTGAAAGAAAAAACTCGCACCAGCACCAAAGCGCTCGCGAGATTGGTTGATGCGGCAGTGGAGCGAGCGGGGCGCAGCCGCGTGGCCGTCGCCGTCCATCACATGAAAGCTCGGGAACGAGCCGAGGGCATCGCAGCACAACTGTCCGAGCGAATCCCGAATGTCGCCGAAACCGTGGTCACCGATTTCAGCGCAGTCCTGGGCGTGCACGTAGGCGTAGGCGCGATCGGTGTTGTGGTGTGCCCACTTCCGGAAGATGTGCCCTGAACAGTCGGTTATCCACAGACTGCCAGTTATCCCCAACACGATTTCTCTCGCTGCACAGATCAGTGGCCGCTCGCTAGCGTCGCTTCATGCGGATCAATCAAGAGCGGGAGAGGGTGCGTGATCGACTTTCCGCGATGAGCGGCGACGTCGCCCGTCCGGCAGTGCCCGAGTGGCTTCTGGATGTCGACGAGGAAGACGGATCTGAGGAGGATGCTCGGTTTGCCGCGGTGCCCGAACGTTGGCGCGGTATGCGATGGAGTCCGCACCGGCGCGGTGCAATTGTGTTGGTTTTCATTGCGCTTGTTGCCGCCGGGCTCGGTGTTTTTGCACTGTGGTGGGATTCGCCGACAATCCAGGCGGTGCCGGCACTGCCTGCAGCTGTGGGGATTCCGGTCGCGACATCGAATCAGGCTCAGCCGTCAGCGCTCGTCGATGACTCTCGTCCGGCATCGGTGGTTGTCAGTGTTGTCGGGCTGGTGCACAACCCCGGATTGGTGACACTGCCCGATACCTCACGGATCGCTGATGCACTGAGCGCGGCCGGTGGGGTGCTCGACAACGCTGACACTCTCAGCTTGAACTTGGCACAGAAACTGTCCGACGGCGATCAAGTAGTTGTTGGTGCGGTGGGTGATTCGCCGGATCAGCAGATCAGTTCGACTACAGCGGGCGGGGGGTCGGCTACGCCGAGTGCATCCGCTCCCTCGGGTGCAAATGGGGCGCCGATCAATCTGAATACTGCGACGGAAGCCGAACTCGACGCGCTTCCCGGAGTTGGACCCGTCACGGCCAGTGCGATCCTCGCGTGGCGTACGTCCAACGGAAAGTTCACGGATGTAGAGCAATTGGGTGAGGTGGACGGCATAGGCCCGGCGCGGCTCGACAAGCTGCGAGCTCTGGTCACAGTGTGAACGGGGATGCAGAGCAGCGGGTTCTCGACGCGAGGCTTGTGCCCGCAGCGGTGGCGGTGTGGGGAGCAACTGCTGCGGGCATCGTGTTCGGGCCCGGACTTGCGTGGTGCGTCGCGGTGGCTTCGGGCATTGCCTGCGCCGGCCTGGCTGTTTGCGTGTGGCGGTGGGGATCTACGGGCTGGATTCCGGTCCTATTGGTGGCCTGCGTATTCGGCGGTGCATTCAGCGCTGTGACTGCGTGGCGGATGGCAGATGTCGAAGCGCATCCACTGGCGCGCGCGGCGGCATCCGGAGGGTGGGTGACCGCGGAGGTGAACCCCACCGAGGACCCACGGGCGACGGCGTCGTCGATGGGTCCCGGTCAGGTGTATTTCCGGGCATCGGTGCGATCGTTGACCGTGGGTAATCAGCACTACGACGCCGGCGGCGCCGTGACAGTACGCGCGCCGAGCGGACTGTGGCCGGAAACGCTTCCCGGACAGGCGCTTACGATTCGGGGAAAGGTAAGCGTTCCATCGCGCTCGGATCTGACGTTGGCAGTGATCACCACCGAAGGCGGGCCGCTCGAGATCGGCGGCGCACCGTGGTATCAGCGGTGGGCCGGCGTCGTGCGGTCTCGATTTGCGGAGGTATGTGCTCAGGCGCTGGCTCCCGATGCGGCGGGCCTGCTGCCCGGTTTGGTCGTGGGGGACACCTCTGCCTTGTCTCCGGTGGTCAAGGACAACTTCACGGCGGCCGGTCTTTCTCATCTCACCGCCGTGTCCGGTGCAAACATCAGCATTCTCCTGGGCGCTGTGTTACTGCTGGTGCGGGCTGCCGCACTCGATCCGCGGATCGGGGCGGCACTTGCAGCTGTGACGATCCTGGCGTTCGTGATTGTGGCGCGGCCGTCGCCGAGTGTGCTTCGCGCCGCGGTGATGGGCACGATCGGATTGTTGAGTTTGGTGACGGGACGACGCAAACAGGCGCTGCCCGCGTTGGGTGCCGCCGTCATCGTGTTGGTGATCGTCATGCCGGAACTGGCCGTCGACTGGGGATTTGTGTTGTCGACCACGGCAACCGGGGCATTGGTGATCCTTGCGCCCGTGTGGGTCGACGCACTTCGGCTGCGCGGTTGGCCGCGGTGGCTGGCAGAGATGACGGCAGTGTCGAGTGCCGCGTTTGCTGTCACCGCGCCGGTAGTGGCCGCGATGGCAGGCACGCTCAGTGTCGTGTCGATAGCCGCAAACCTGTTGGTGGCACCGGTGATCGGAGTTCTCACGGTATTGGGAGCGCTGATGGCGCTGCTCGCCTTGGTCAGTGTGCCCGCGGCCGCACTTCTGGCTTTGGCTGTGCGGCCGCCGATGTGGTGGCTGCTCTCCGTCGCGGACCGGGCTGCCTCGGTGCCAGGGGCAAACCTCACCGTGCCGTCGGGATTGCTCGGGGCACTTGTAGTCCTGGGGCTGGTGCTTGTCTCGATACTCCTGCTGTGGAATCGCATCTCGCGGTGGCTACTCGGCGCAGTGCTGACGGGACTGGTGCTGGCACTGGCGTTTCACCACGTCTTCTCCGGTGGGCGGCTGGCGCCGGGATGGGCCATGGTGATGTGCGATGTGGGGCAGGGCGACGGACTGGTGTTGGCCACGGGGGATGGGCGGGTAATCGTGATCGACGTCGGGCCCGATCCGACGTCGATGGACCGTTGCCTGAACATGTTGGGGGTCGACGATATTGCGCTCGTTCTGATCAGTCACTTTCATGCCGATCACATCGCCGGGCTTGACGCCGTGCTTGCCGGTCGTTCGGTGTCGGCTGTGGGTGTCGGCCCGATGTTGTTGCCGGAATCAGGTTTTCGCGATGTGGACGCGGCCGCACGAGCCCATGGAGTTCCGCTGGTCGGTCTGCGCGCCGGGTCCACGTTTGTTCTCGGGACGGTGCAGTTCGACGTTCTCGGTCCCGTGTTGCCGGTACCCCGTGATGTCGTGGACGCGGACGCGTCGGCCAACGATCAGTCCCTGGTGCTGATGGCGCACACGAGTGCAGGCCGCATACTGTTGACCGGCGACTCGGAAACCGCGGGTGAAGCGTCGATCATGCGTAGCGGAATCGACGTGCGGGCAGATGTCCTGAAACTGCCGCATCACGGCTCACGAACTACATCGAAAGCATTTCTCGAGGCGGTTCGCCCCCGGCTGACCTTGGTGAGCGCCGGCGCCGGCAACACCTTCGGGCATCCGCATCCGCAGGTGTTGAGCGAGCTGGAATCGTTGGGCGGCGTCGTGGCACGTACCGATCAAGGTGGCACGCTCGCGGTGTACGGAAGCGGCGACGGGTCCGTGTCCGTGGTGTCGGTACCTCGTGGGACGATCTTCGGGTGAGTACTCCGGCTGGCCTCGATCCGTTGCACCTCGTTCTCGGAGACGACGAATTCCTGATCGAACGGGCAGTGTCGACGTTGATCAAGGCCGTTCGTGGTGATCGTGGGCAGGGAATCTCGGATCTACCCATCACCCGGATGCGTGCCGGCGATGCCAATGCGCCAGAACTTGCCGAACTGCTCAGTCCGTCGCTGTTCGCGGAAGATCGTGTGATCGTTCTGGAAGCGGCAGCGGAGGCCGGCAAGGACGCCGTTGCACTGGTACTCGACGCAGCCCGCGAACCGTCCGAAGGTGTTGTGCTGATTGTTCTGCACTCCGGTGGTGGACGCGCAAAAGCACTGGCGCCCGCGCTGGAGAAGTTGGGCGCCGTAGTTCATCAGTGCGCCAAACTCAACAAATCTCAGTTGACCGATTTTGTTCGGGCCGAGTTTTCGTCCGCACAGGTCAAGGTTTCGCCCGCTGTCATCGGGGCGATGATCGAAAGCGTCGGCTCGAACCTGCGTGAGTTGGCATCGGCGTGTTCCCAGTTGGCTGCAGATACCGGCGGGAAGATCGACGTCGACGCTGTCCATCAGTACTACTCCGGCAGGGCCGAGGTGTCGGGGTTCGACGTCGCGGACAAAGTAATCGTCGGCGATACCCGGGGCGCGCTCGAAGCACTTCGCTGGGCTGACCAGATCGGAACCCCGCACGTTCTTCTGGCCGACGCCCTCGCCGACGCGGTGCATACCGTCGCGAAGGTCGGCCCGTATGCCCGGGGCGGTGATCCGTTCCGGTTGGCGTCGGAGCTCGGGATGCCGCCGTGGAAGGTCAAGAAGGCAATCAAGGAAGTGAAGGGCTGGGACCCGGCGTCGATCGGCGCAGCAATGCAGATTGTTGCCGCGCTCAACGCCGATGTGAAGGGTGCGGCCGTCGACTCGTCCTATGCGCTGGAATCAGCGGTGCGTAAGGTCTGTGCGCTGCGTAAGTAAGACGCGCTCGGCACCCCGTATTATTCGAACGCATTATTTGAACGAACAATAGCCGCTCTGGTCGAGTAGACCGGAGCGGCTATTGAAACACCACTGATGACGGCGAACCGCCAACGAGGATGTGTCAGATCTTGTTTGCAGCCTGCGCGAGTGCAGACTTCTTGTTTGCAGCCTGGTTGGCGTGGATAACGCCCTTGCTGGCTGCCTTGTCGAGCTTGCGGCTGGTGGCGACGAGGAGCTCGTTGGCCTTGTCCTTGTCACCGGCTGCCGCAGCCTCGCGGAATGAACGAATCGCGGTACGCAGCGAGGACTTCACCGACTGGTTACGGAGTCGGGCCGCCTCGTTGGTACGGATTCGCTTCACCTGGGACTTGATGTTGGCCACGCGTAAAATCCTTGTCGTCTTTAGCTGGTTACGGTCGAGAAAGCTGTGGGCGCACTGATGCACCGACTGGCAAGATTACCAGTCCAGGGTCGAATATCCCAAACCGCCGCACGATGCGCCTGATTGAGAAGGTTACACGGGGTTTGCGGGGATGTTTCCGCACTGCTCAAATCGCGGACGTGTAGCAGCATGTTTGCTATGACGCCGACGGCAGACAATGTGGTGAATACAGGCTCGGCCACGACGCGGGCGCGTCCCTCCGGAGTGTTCGACGGATATGCGGACATCGGTCGCTACGAGTTGGCTTTCGACGAGATGTTCGACGCCGACGGATCAGTGCGAGAGTCCTATCGAGGGGTGTACTCCGCGCTGGCGCCGACGAGCAGTAAGGACCTCGGGGCCCGCGCAGACGCACTTGGTCGCGCCTTCATCGATCAGGGGGTGACGTTCTCGCTCTCGGGGCAGGAAAGCCCCTTCCCGTTGGATGTGGTTCCGCGCGTTATCGCGGCGCAGGAGTGGGCGCACCTCGAAAAGGGCATCAAACAACGGGTCAAAGCGCTGGAGTTGTTTCTGGCAGACATTTACGGCGAACAGCGGATTCTGCGTGATCACGTGCTTCCCCGGCGGCTGGTCACCTCGTGTGAGCACTTCCACCGGGAGGCCACGGGAATTGTGCCGCCCAACGGCGTGCGTATTCACGTGGCCGGGATCGACCTGGTCCGGGACGAAGTCGGTGACTTCCGGGTGCTCGAGGACAATCTGCGATCACCGTCCGGGGTCTCCTATGTGATGGAGAACCGTCGGACCATGACGCGGGTGTTCCCGGACCTGTTCATGTCGCACCGGGTGCGTGCTGTCGGTGATTATGCAACTCATTTGCTGCGCGCCCTGCGAGCCGGTGCGGCCACGAACGAAGCCGACCCAACTGTGGTTGTTCTCACACCGGGTGTCGCGAATTCGGCGTACTTCGAACACTCGCTGCTCGCGCGACAGATGGGTGTCGAGTTGGTGGAGGGCCGCGACCTCTTCTGCCGCGACAACGTCGTCTACATGCGCACGACGGAAGGTGAACGTCAGGTCGACGTGATCTACCGACGGATAGACGATGACTACCTCGACCCGATGCACTTCCGCCCGGACTCGATTCTCGGTGTGGCCGGCGTGCTCAACGCGGCCCGGGCGGGCAACGTCGTGATTTCGAGTGCTGTGGGAAACGGAGTCGGAGACGACAAACTTGTCTACACCTATGTGCCGCAGATCATCGATTACTACCTCGGTGAGAAACCGTTGCTGCAGAACGTCGACACGTTCCGTTGCTGGCTCGACGACGAGTGTGAGGAAGTACTCGACCGCGTCGCGGAACTGGTGATCAAACCCGTCGAGGGGTCCGGTGGGTACGGCATCGTGTTCGGCCCGGACGCGAGCCCGGCGGAACTGGCCGAGATCACCGGAAAGATCAGAGCCGATCCGCGCGGCTGGATCGCTCAACCGGTGGTGCAGTTGTCGACAGTGCCCACGAAGATCGGGGACGTGTTGTCGCCGCGTCATGTCGATCTGCGTCCCTTTGCGGTCAACGACGGTGACGACATCTGGGTATTGCCCGGCGGGTTGACTCGCGTGGCGCTCCCGGAAGGCTCGTTGGTGGTCAACTCGAGCCAAGGCGGGGGAAGCAAGGACACGTGGGTATTGGCCGCGGCGACATCAACCGACGCCGGGGAACTGGCGGGTGAGGAACTTGTCGGCGAACCGCCGGAATCCGCAGAACCTGACAAGGGCCCGGAACTGACTCCGTCACAACTGAATCAACAACAACAGTGATCACGCCGAAGCGATCAACAGAACGGAGTGTGATGTAAGGATGCTTGCCAGAAATGCCGAATCTCTCTACTGGATCGGCCGTTACGTGGAACGGGCCGATGACACCGCGCGCATCCTCGACGTGACCGTCCACCAACTGCTCGACGACACGACCCTCGATCCGGATCGAACGTCGCGGTTGTTGCTTCGGGTCCTCGGAATCGACGCGCCGGAAGAGGAACTGGATGTGCGGTCGCTGACGGATCTTGTTGCGTTCAGTCGCAATCAGGTCGGATCGATCGTCGACTCACTGTCGAGCGCCCGGGAAAACGCTCGTGGCGCACGTGAGGTGACGTCCAGTGAGATGTGGGAGTGCCTGAACACGACGTACAACGGCTTGGGGGAGCGCGAGCGAGCGTCGCGCTACCTCGGGCCACACGAGTTCTTCCGCTACGTCGAGGAACGCGCGGCAATGTTTGCGGGACTGGCGGATTCGACGCTCAGCCGCGACGACGGTTACCGGTTCCTGCTGTTGGGTCGCTCCATCGAGCGAGTCGACATGATCGTGCGCATGCTGCTGGCCCGTGCGGGGGACAAGCCGACGTCGCCTGCCTGGGTGTCGGTGCTGCGCTCGGCCGGCGCGCACGACACGTACCTCCGTACCTACCGTGGTGCTCTCGACGCGAACCGGGTCGTGGAGTTCATCCTTCTCGATCGGCTGTTTCCGCGGTCGGTGTTCCACTCGATTCGGCAAGCGGAGAAGTGCCTGGAGGAACTGGACCCGCAGCAGGCCAGCCGGGTCGGGATCCGCGCTGAGGCCACCCGATTGCTCGGTAGGGCACGAAGTGAGCTCGAGTTCCTCCCCCAGGGAGTGTTGCTCGAGGATTTGCAGTTGAGACTGTTGGGTTGGCAGGAGACGTGTCGCGAACTGGGTGAGGCTATTTCGTTGCAGTACTTCCATGCCGCGCCATGGGTCGCGTGGACTGACGCAAGTGCTGTCTACGCCGAGGCGACTGTGGAGGGGGAACTGTGAGTTGGCGAATGAGGGTTGTACACACGACCGGATATGCCTACGAAGCTCCGGTGACGTCGTCGTACAACGAGGTGCGACTGACTCCACGGGGTGACAACCGGCAAACTGTCATCTTGAACCGCGTCGAGACCCAACCGGCTTCGCGTGCCTACCGGTACACCGACTATTGGGGTACTGCCGTGACGGCTTTCGATCTTCATGCGCCGCATAAGGAACTGGAAGTCACCGGTCTTTCCGTTGTCGAGACGGAACCGTTTGTCGCGCCGGAAGAAAAGGTCGGCTGGGACGAGTTGGCCGGTAATTCGATCAAGGATCGGTTCAACGAACAATTGAGTTTCACGGATTATGTCCCGCGAGACGAGAAGTTCACGGCAATTGCCGAAGAATTGCGACAGGGTTTATCGCCGGAGGAAGCGGTAGTGGCCGTGTCGAAATGGGTGTACAGCGAAATGTCGTATGTGCCCGGGACTACCGGCGTCCACACGTCGGCGGTCGAAGCCTGGGCCGCACGCGAAGGTGTGTGTCAGGATTATGCGCATTTGACACTCGACATACTGCGCACCATGGGAATTCCGTGTCGATATGTTTCCGGATATCTGCATCCGACGCGCGATGCCGCTATCGGGGACACGGTGGTCGGGGAATCACACGCCTGGATCGAGGCGTGGACGGGTGCCTGGTGGGGATACGACCCGACAAACGTGATAGCTGTGAATGAACAACATGTCGCGGTCGGGATAGGTCGGGACTATTCGGATGTGCCGCCGCTGAAGGGAATCTATTCCGGCGGTCGATCGACAGATCTCGAAGTTGTTGTGGAGATCACTCGCCTTGCGTAAAGTCCGGCAAATCTAGACGCGTGAGCATTACTGCCGTTTCATTGACGAAGAAGGTGGGAATATGTCTCCAACTGCACAGGAATTAACCGAGGTCGAACCGATTTCGGACGTCAAGAAATATGTGGCCGAAGCGGTGGGGACATTTGTACTGGTGTTCTCCGCCGTCGGCACCGCCGTATTTGCCGGTGCGAAAGTCGGAAACCTCGGAGTTGCTCTGGCTTTCGGTTTGACCTTGCTGTTTCTGGTGTACGCCATCGGCCCGATTTCGGGTTGTCACGTCAATCCCGCGGTGACCGTCGGCCAATTTGCCATCGGGCGAATCTCGGCAGTGAATGCGGGCATCTACATCGTCGCTCAGATAATCGGTGGTCTTCTTGCAGGTGTTGTCATCTACACCGTCGCAAACAGCCTTCCTGCCTACAACAGAGTCGCAGACGGCCTGGGTGCTAACGGATGGGGAGCGCACAGTCCGTCGGCCGAGAAGAACCTCCTGGGAATGGTGGTGTCCGACGGCTACGGCATCGGCGCCACGATGATCATCGAGATCTTGCTGACCGCGCTTCTGGTGTTCGTCGTTCTGGCGTCCACCGACCAGATCTCCGACGTTCCGCTGGCCGGAGTGTCCATCGGCTTCACGCTCGCCGTGATCCACCTGATCTCGATCCCGATCGACAACACGTCCGTGAACCCCGCCCGCAGCCTTGCCGTCGCCCCGTATCAGGTCGGTGCCATGGGCCAAGTGTGGCTGTTCATCGTGTTCCCGATCATCGGCGGCGCACTCGGCGCACTGATCTACCGCGCGTTGTTCGGCCGATTCAATCGCTTGAACAGCTGAGCCGCCTCAACAGCTGAGCGATTTCGGTAGTGCTTTGTCCTTCGGGTCGGCTTCAGCTCCAGCTGAAGTCGGCCCGAAGTTTTGTGGCGACCAACTCGAACTTTTTGCGGTCCATGACGGCTCCTTCGCGGCGAATACCGGCTTCCGGGACGTCGAGAACACGATCCAACCTGATCCAACTTGGGCGGCCTTCGCTGTCCCACGGGCCGGACCCGATGGCGACCCAATCTCGCTCGCCGTTGCGCTTGCTCTGCGACGACAGCATCAAGCCCAGAAGTGTGTCCCCGTCTCGGCCGACAACCAGAACCGGGCGGTCCTTGCCCTGCGTCGGGTCCTCTTCGTAGGCGACCCAGGTCCAGACGATCTCGCCGGGATCGGCTTTGCCGTCGAGATCGGGGGAGTATTCGACCTTGCGGGCGCGATGCGCGGTGGGGACGGTGCGCGCCGCGACCGGTCGGCCGGACGTGCCCGTCGACGCGTTCGACGACTGCAGTTGGCGTAGCAGTGTCGGGCCCTTGTCCAGAGCGAAGTTACCGAGGGTTCTACCGAGCTGCTTCCACATGCTTGCCATGGCGACCGAGCATAATCGCATGGTGCGCGGGAACCCTGAGCGCTTGGTGCGGGCACACCCGAGTGCTCTGTGCGGGAACCGCTGGCGCGGCGGCGGTGAGACTTGGATATCCTAAGGGTTGACAGTGGCCCGGATCCGGGCCGGTGCCGGTCCGATTAAGGGGTCTCCCATCAGCAGCTTCGCCGACAAGACGTTCACGGATCCTGCGCAGATCCGGAACTTCTGCATCATTGCGCACATCGACCACGGTAAGTCGACGCTGGCAGACCGCATGCTGCAGCTCACCGGCGTGGTCGAAGAGCGGGCGATGCGCGCGCAGTATCTGGACCGCATGGACATCGAGCGCGAACGTGGCATCACCATCAAGGCCCAGAATGTGCGCCTGCCCTGGACTGTCAACGGTGAAGAGTTTGTCCTCCACCTCATCGACACCCCCGGCCACGTCGACTTCACGTACGAGGTCTCGCGTGCGCTCGAAGCGTGTGAAGGCGCGATCCTGCTGGTCGACGCAGCTCAGGGCATCGAGGCTCAGACACTGGCCAACCTGTACCTGGCGATGGAGAAGGATCTCAAGATCATTCCCGTCCTCAACAAGATCGACCTCCCGGCTGCCGATCCCGACCGCTATGCCGAGGAAATTGCGCACATCACCGGCTGTGAGCCCGGCGATGTCCTGCGCGTCTCGGGTAAGACCGGCATGGGCGTCAAGGAACTGCTCGACGAAGTAATCGTGCAGATTCCCGCACCCGTCGGTGATGCCGACGGTCCGGCTCGCGCGATGATCTTCGACTCGGTCTACGACGCGTATCGCGGCGTGGTCACGTACGTGCGTGTTGTCGACGGCCGGATCCGTCCGCGCGAGAAGATCACGATGATGTCCACCGGCACCACGCACGAACTGCTCGAGGTCGGCATCATCTCGCCCGAGCCGAAGGCCAGTATCGGCCTGGGCGTCGGCGAGGTGGGCTATCTCATCACGGGTGTGAAGGACGTTCGTCAGTCGCGAGTCGGTGACACCGTCACCACAACGCGCAACGGCGCCACACAACCGCTCGTCGGCTACCGCGATCCCAAGCCGATGGTCTACTCGGGTCTGTACCCGATGGACGGCTCGGACTACCCCGTGCTGCGCGACGCTTTGGACAAGCTCCGCCTCAACGACGCGGCCCTGGCGTACGAGCCCGAGACATCGGTTGCTCTGGGATTCGGTTTCCGCTGCGGCTTCCTGGGACTGCTGCACATGGAAATCACCCGTGACCGTCTCGAGCGCGAGTTCGGTCTCGAACTGATTTCCACGGCGCCCAACGTCGTGTACCGCGTCGTGATGGAAGACGGGTCCGAGGTCATCGTCACCAACCCGTCGTACTGGCCTGAAGGCAAGGTTCGTGAAGTGTACGAACCGGTCGCCAAGTGCACCGTCATCGCGCCGAGCGAGTACGTCGGCGCAATCATGGAGCTGTGCCAGTCGCGTCGTGGTGAGCTCGGCGGCATGGATTACCTGTCGGAGACCCGCGTCGAACTGCGCTACGAATTGCCCATGGGCGAGATCATGTTCGACTTCTTCGACGCGCTCAAGTCCCGCACCAAGGGCTACGCCAGCCTCGACTACGAAGAGGCCGGCGAGCAGCAGGCAGACCTGGTGAAGGTCGACATTCTGCTGCAGGGCGAGGCCGTCGACGCGTTCTCCTCGATCGTTCACCGCTCCAACGCCGGTGCCTACGGTGGCCGGATGACATCGAAGCTGCGCGAGCTCATCCCGCGTCAGCAGTTCGAAGTTCCGATCCAGGCCGCGATCGGCGCGAAGATCATCTCGCGCGAGAACATTCGCGCAATCCGCAAGGACGTCCTTGCCAAGTGCTACGGCGGCGACATCAGCCGTAAGCGCAAGCTGCTCGAGAAGCAGAAGGAAGGCAAGAAGCGGATGAAGACCATCGGCCGCGTCGAGGTTCCGCAGGAAGCATTCGTGGCAGCACTGACATCCGAATCGGTCGGCGAGAAGCCCAAGAAGTAGGAGCGCATGATCACCACCTGGTTGTCCCGAGAATTCGGAATCGAGATCCCGGTACTCGGGGCACCCATGGGTGGGCGGGCCGGTGGCGCTCTCGCCGGCGCGGTCTCCGCTGCCGGTGGGCTGGGTCTGCTGGGGGCGGCCAGGTACAACACACCCGAGTGGATCGAGGCCGAAGCCGACGTGGCTCGCTCGATCGGCGGGAAATTCGGTGTCGGGCTCATGACGTGGTCACTGCCCGAGAACGAATTGATGCTCGACACCGCGATAGCGGTCAAACCGACCATGATCACCTTGTCGTTCGGTGATCCCGCCGCCTATGTCGGCCGCATCCACGATGCCGGGATTCCCGTTGTGTCACAGATCAATACGCTCGAAGACCTCCGCGTTGTCGAGGCCGCGGGAGTGGACGCCGTCATCGCGCAGGGCGGTGAGGCCGGCGGGCACACCGGCCGCATCGGAACTCTCCCGCTGCTGCAGGAGATCCTCGAAGCAACCTCGCTGCCGGTGCTCGCTGCGGGTGGGATCGGGACCGGGCGCGGTCTGGCCGCGGTTCTTGCTGCCGGCGCGGAGGGCGTGATGATCGGGACCGCGTTGCTCGCCAGCCCCGAAACTGTCGGCCCGGATTACGCGCGTGATCGCGTCGTCGAAGCCGGGAGTGCGGACACCGTCTACACGTCCGTGTTCGACCGAGCGCGCAGTCAGCCGTGGCCGCAGCGTTGGGGTGGCCGAGCCATCGCCAACGACTTCACGGCAGCGTGGGACGGCGTCGATGCCGATGAGGGCACTCTCGCAAAGGCGTACGACCCGTCCGATCCGAACAACGGCGTCGTGTATGCCGGAGAAGCGGTGGGACTCGTGCATGGAACTCACCCCGCCGGTGACGTGGTTCGGCGGATCGGCGCGGATGCGGAGCGCCACCTATCTGCTGTGCGCCTTTCTTGACCGCGGGCGGTTGAGAAAGGCGCACAGCAGGGGACTTACGTCGCGTTGTGCGCAGGCTGGAATGCGCCGGCTTCGGCGGCCTCCTCGGCGCGGATCACGTGCACCACGGCGTTGATCAATGCCAGGTGGGTGAACGCCTGCGGGAAGTTTCCGAGATGACGGCCGGTGTGTGCGTCGATCTCCTCGGCGTAGAGCTTGAGCGGGCTGGCAAATCCGAGTAGACGCTCACACAGGTGCTTCGCGCGCTCGAGTTCGCCGATCTCGACCAACGCCGAGACCAACCAGAACGAACAGATGGTGAATGTGCCTTCTTCGCCGCTCAATCCGTCGTCGGTGGTTTCGACGCGGTAGCGCAGAACCAGGCCTTCCTCGGTGAGTTCGTCGGCGATGGCAAGCACGGTTGCCCGGATACGGGGATCGTCGGCCGGGAGGAAACGCAGGAGCGGCGCGAGAAGCAGCGACGCGTCGAGTGAATTGTGCCCGTATCGCTGGGTGAGCACACCACGAGAGTCGACGCCGTGAGCGAGGATATCCTCTTTGATCTCGTCGGCAATGGCGGACCACTGCTGCGCAAAGCTCTTCTCGCCCTGCATTTCTGCGAGCTTGGCGCCGCGGTCGAGAGCAACCCAGCACATGATCTTCGACGACGTGAAGTGTTGCGGTTCGCCGCGCACTTCCCAGATCCCGCGGTCGGGTTGACGCCAATGCTTGATGGCTTCCTCGACCTGCCGCTTGAGTAGCGGCCACAATGCTTCGGGGACACGCTCGCGGGTGCGGATGTGGAGATACACCGAGTCGAGCATGGTGCCCCAGATGTCGTGCTGCTTCTGGTCGAACGCGCCGTTGCCGATCCGTACCGGCCGCGCACCGTCGTAGCCGGACAGGTGGCTCAGTTCGGACTCCTCGAGGGTTCGCTCACCGCCGATGCCGTACATGACTTGCAAGGGGTGTGGTTTCCCGTGGTCGGAGCTGGAGACGTCGTAGATGAAGTTGAAGAAATCGTTGGCTTCGCGGTCCAGTCCGAGGGTGTAGAGGCCCCAGAGCGCGAAGGTGGAATCGCGAACCCACGCGTAGCGGTAGTCCCAGTTACGTTCTCCGCCAGGTGTTTCCGGGAGAGATGTCGTGGAGGCGGCAAGGAGGGCGCCGGTGGGGGCATAGGTGAGCCCCTTGAGGGTGAGTGCGCTGCGCTGGAGGTAGGCCCGCCACGGATGGTCGGGGAACTTGCCGATGGTGACCCATTCACGCCACGATTTTGCGGTCTGCCACATCATCTCGGCGGCTTCGTCGAAGGTCTGCGGCGACGGCAGTTCGGACCACGACAGTGCGACGAACGCGTTGTCGCCCTCGACCAACCGGGTGCGTGCACGGGCTTCGCGCCCCTCGAGTCCGAGGCGCAGATCGGTGGTGAGGCGCAGTGACGGATGATCGCCGGGCCGTGAGGAATGGCACGTGGCCGTCGCTTCCTCGTACACCTTGCCGGTGTACTCCCAGATTGCGGCACCCCGGTGGTAATCGAAGGCCGGTTCGCAGCTCATTTCGAGTTCGACAGTGCCGCTGACGCACTTCACAGTGCGGAGCAGGATGTGTTCTGCATCCCAGTCGGTGGGTGTGCGCCGATGAGTGCTGGAACGCTTGTCGACGTTGTGCCACGGGCCGAGAACCAACGCGTCGCGCACGACCAGCCATCCCGTCTCGGTCTGCCAGGTGGTCTCGAGAATGAGCCCGCCGGGAAGGTAGCGGCGAGCTGCCGGAACGTTCTGACCGTACGGGCCGATCCGGAAGTGCCCTGCACTGCGATCCAGGATCGCGCCGAAGACGCTCGGAGAGTCGGGACGCGGGACGCACATCCACTCCACTGATCCGTTCCGGGCGATCAAGCAGGATGTCTCGCAGTCGGACAGAAATGCGTAGTCGTCGATGGGTGGGAAGGTGCTTCGGTGGTGGCCTGCCGTGGTGGAGGGGACGGCCTGCATTACTTCGTCGTCGACACTCATTCGGACATTGTCCGGCCAGATCTGAGGCACGTCCACTCCACAGTCGTTCGGTGCCCGCGGCGGCGAACGATAGGGTGATGAGCGTGGAGCGAATTGCGGGTTGGTGGGACGGCGTGGAGCTGTGGATTGCCGGCCTTCCCTTCATCCCACAGGTCGTGTTGGTCCTTGCCGTTGTTGTTCCACTGTGTGCCGGCATCGCGATCGGTCTGGATCGTGGATTGTCAGCAGTGCTGTCGTCGCCGGTCTTCGAGTGGCTACGACGCACCCCAGCGGCAATCTCCGAGAAAACCCCCGAGAAATCTTTCAGAGAAGTCGAGGAAAACTGATGCCCCGCTCACGGGTCACTCTTGCACTGATCGCCCTGATCCTTCTTTGTATCGTGGCGTGGCTTCTCACTCGTTAGAGATTCGATTCGAGACCGCCGGAATGCTCTGCTAGAGTCCTCGACGTGTCCGAAGCAGCAGCTCCCCAGATCCGCCACCAGTTGGCGTTGATCGCTGTCGGCATGCTTGACGTCGCTGACGTCGCCTGTTGTTGATTTCCCTGTAGTTCGAATTCCTCGGCGGCGCACGTGCGCCCCGCTCGAACTCTTCTGCGCGTAGTTCGCGCCCCCCGACCATGGGCATCTTAAAGCCCCGTCGGCTCTTCATGTCCGAACATTCCGATGGATTCAGCCCCAGAGGTCTCGGACTTTCACGCTGTGTCAGCCCTTTTCTGTCAGCCCTCTCGGAAGGTATCTGCAATGAAACGCCGTTCCCGCACACTCCTCACTGCTATCGCGACCATGGGGGCCGTGGTACTCACAGCGTGCAGCGGTGGCTCGAGCGATACCGTCGGTGCCGATACGGTTGCCAGCGATGGTAGCGCCGGCACGATCAACCTGTTTGCCTACGCGGTCCCGAAGCCCGGTTTCGACAAGCTGATTCCCGCATTCCAGGCGACGGAAGACGGCAAGAACGTTGCGTTCAACCCGTCGTACGGCGCCTCGGGCGACCAGTCGCGCAAGGTGAAGGACGGCGCGGAAGCCGACTTCGTCAACTTCTCCGTCGAGCCCGACATCACGCGTCTCGTCGACGCGGGCCTGGTGGACAAGAACTGGAATCAGGACGCCTACAACGGAATTCCGTTCGGATCGGTTGTCACCATCGTGACGCGTCCCGGAAACCCGAAGGGCATCAAGGACTGGGACGACCTGCTCCAGCCCGGCCTCGAGGTTGTCACCCCGAACCCGTTCAGTTCGGGCTCGGCCAAGTGGAACCTGTTGGCGCCGTACGCGGCAAAGAGTGACGGCGGCAAGAACCCGCAGGCCGGCCTCGACTACATCACCGCGCTCGTCAACGATCACGTCAAGATCCAGCCGAAGTCGGGCCGCGAAGCATCGGAAGCCTTCTTGCAGGGCAGCGGCGACGTTCTGATCAGCTACGAGAACGAAGCACTGTTCATCGAGGGCAACGGTGATCCGGTCGAGCACGTCACCCCGCCGACGACGTTCAAGATCGAGAATCCGGTCGCTGTGCTGTCGAACAGCAAGGTTCTGGAGCAGGCAACGGCGTTCAAGGATTACCTCTACACCACCGAAGGCCAGAAGCTGTGGGCCGAAGCAGGATTCCGCCCGGTTGATCCCGCGGTTGCCGCCGAGTTCACCGACAAGTTCCCGGAGCCCACGAAGCTGTGGACCATCACGGATCTGGGTGGCTGGAAGACCGTCGACTCCACACTGTTCACCAAGGACACCGGTTCCATCGCCGTAATCTACGACAACGCAACCAAGTAAGACTGCCGTGACCGACACCATTGAACGCACGCCCGTTACCCGCAAACCCAAACTCGCGCGGGTCACGGGAAGCGTCGGGCCACTCGGCATCGGCGTGGCCACACTCTGGCTTTCCATCATCGTCCTGCTGCCGCTCGCGGCGTTGACCGTCACCGCTTTCGACGACGGTATCGCCGGGTTCTGGGACGCCATCACCGCACCGGTCGCGCTGGCGTCGTTGCGGGTGACGCTGTTCGCCTCGATCGTCGTGGCGTTGATCAACGTCGTGATGGGCACGATCATCGCGTGGGTGCTTGTGCGAGACGAGTTCCCGGGCAAGCGAATTGTGAACGCGATGATCGACCTGCCGTTTGCGTTGCCGACCATCGTGGCGTCGATCGTGCTGCTGTCGCTGTACGGGCCGCAGTCACCGATCGACATTCACCTCAACGCAACCCAGCCCGGCCTGATCGTCGCGCTGGCATTCGTGACGCTGCCGTTTGTCGTGCGTTCGGTGCAGCCGGTTCTGATGGAGGTCGATCGTGAAGTCGAGGAAGCGGCAGCATCTTTGGGTGCGTCCAACTGGACGATCTTCCGTTCCGTTGTGTTGCCGACGCTGGCTCCTGCCGTGATTTCAGGAGCCGGCCTGGCGTTTGCGCGAGCGATCGGTGAGTACGGTTCCGTGGTTCTCATCGGCGGCAACATTCCGCGCGTGACGCAGGTGACGTCGCAGTACATTCAGCAGCAGATCGAAATCGATCGTCCGACCAATGCTGCTGCGGTGTCGGTGGCCTTGCTGCTCATCGCGTTCGTGACGCTGTTCGTGCTGCGTCTCTTCTCTTCTCGGGGTCAACGACGTGAGGAACGCGGCTGATGAACATTTCCACGAAATCGCGGATCGGACTGCGGTCCGTCGCGCTGCTGTACCTGTTCGTTCTTCTTGTGGTGCCGATCGGCGTGATCTTGACGCGTACGTTCGAGAACGGGATCGGCGCGTTCATCGACTCGATCACGACGCCTGCGGCGATTTCGGCACTGAATCTGTCGCTGCTCATCGTGGTGATCGTGGTACCGATCAACGTGATCTTCGGAATTGTCACCGCACTTGCCTTGGTGCGCGGGCGTTTTCCCGGTCGCGGTGTTTTGCAGTCCGTCGTCGACCTGCCGTTTGCGGTCTCGCCTGTTGTGGTCGGTGTGTCGCTGATCCTGCTGTGGGGCGCAAACGGATGGTTCGGCGGAATCGAGTCCTTGGGATTCAAGGTGATCTTCGGATTGCCTGGCATGGTGCTCGCAACCATCTTCGTCACGTTGCCGTTTGTCGTCCGTGAGGTCGAACCCGTCCTGCACGAGATCGGTGACGAGCAGGAGCAGGCCGCGGCGACGCTCGGTGCTTCGGGGTGGCAGACGTTCTGGCGCATCACGTTGCCCGCGATTCGGTGGGGCTTGACCTACGGAATCGTGTTGACCGTTGCCCGCTCTCTCGGTGAATTCGGAGCTGTCATCATGGTGTCGTCGGGCTTCCCCGGGGTATCCCAGACGTTGACCTTGCTCGTGCATTCGCGATACATCGACGATCACAACACCTTTGGTGCGTATTCGGCAGCTACTCTGCTGATGGGCATCGCCATCATTGTCCTGTTGCTGATGACGCTGCTGGACCGCAAGAGGAGCAACACATGATCACTGTGACCGGGGCGCGTAAGAACTACGGTGACTTCGCGGCGCTCGACGACGTGTCCGTCAACATCCCGTCCGGTTCCCTGACCGCACTGCTCGGGCCGAGTGGCTCCGGCAAGTCGACGCTATTGCGGTCGATCGCGGGTCTCGAGCAACTCGATTCCGGCACCATCACGATTGCGGGAAAGGACGTCACCGGCGTCTCCCCGCAGAAGCGTGACATCGGGTTCGTGTTCCAGCATTACGCCGCGTTCAAGCACATGACGGTTCGCGACAACGTCGCGTTCGGTCTCAAGATCCGTAAGCGTCCGAAGCCGGAGATCGAGAAGAAAGTCAACGAACTTCTGGAGATCGTCGGCCTCGACGGCTTCCAGCATCGTTATCCGGCACAGCTTTCCGGTGGTCAGCGTCAGCGGATGGCATTGGCGCGTGCCCTTGCCGTCGATCCGCAGGTGCTGCTGCTCGACGAGCCTTTTGGCGCGCTGGACGCGAAAGTTCGCGCAGACCTGCGCACCTGGCTCCGCCGGTTGCACGACGAAGTGCATGTCACGACGGTTCTGGTCACCCACGACCAGGAAGAAGCCCTCGATGTCGCGGATCGCATCGCTGTGCTGAACAAGGGACGGATCGAGCAGATCGGTGAACCTGCCGACCTCTACGACCGCCCGGCCAACGATTTTGTGATGTCCTTCCTCGGATCTGTCGCCAAGCTCAACGGCCAGTTGGTACGCCCGCACGACATCCGGCTCGGCCGCGACCCCAGCATGGCTCTCGCTCAGGAAGCCGGAACCGCAGAATCGCTCGGCGTCACCCGGGCAACAGTCGAACGTGTGGTGTACCTGGGCTTCGAGGTTCGTGTGGACCTGCGCAACGAAGCGACGGGGGAGCTGTTCTCAGCTCAGGTCACGCGCGGAGACAGTGCTGCTCTGCATTTGGAAGCCGGCGAGACGGTGTACGCCCGTGCGACTCGGGTTCCGGACCTTCCGGAAGAGCCGGTGGACTCTCCGACGGTTGTGAGCCTCGTAGGCCAGGTGTGACGCGGTTTCTCACCCCTCGCGGCACACCATCACCGGGCACTGGGCGTGGTGAATGAGGCTCTGACTGGTGGATCCCACGATCGAGGCCATGAACGGGCTTCGACCGTGGCTTCCCACGACAACAAGTTGAGCCTCGGCTGAATGCTCGAGAAGCGCCTTCATCGGTCCACTTCGCTGCACGCTGCGAGTGACCTCGACCTCGGGGTACTTCTCGGTCCAGCCGGCGAGGCATTCGGAGAGCAGCGCGTTCTCGTGCTCCTCGTACGGACCCCAATCGGTGAACCGCCGCGCTTCGGAGTAGCCCCCGAGCGAGGCGTGTTCGTTCCAGGTGTGGACGGCAACGAGGGGCACACCGAGAAACGCCGCAAACTCGAAGGCGTGGCCGGTGGCGAGTTCGCTGAGTTTGCTGCCGTCGATACCGACGACGATGGGCCTGGTGTCGGTGTTGGCGTGATCGCCGCTGCCGCGGAAGACGGTCACCGGGCAATGGGCGCGGTTCACCACTCTGATCGTGTCGGATCCCAGAAACACCGACTGCATCTCGGTGGTTCCGGCTTGTCCGAGCGAGAGGATTCGTGCGGTTTTCGAGAGTTCGACGAGCGCTGCCGCCGTGGTACCGGAGACGAATACACGCTCGATGGTGACGTCGGTGTGGTCGTCACGAATGGCGTTCTCGGCCTCCTCGACCAACTTCGCACCTTCGATACGGACGTGACGATCGAACATCTCTTCGTCGGTCACGGCGCCGCCTTCGCTGAAATCCGGTTGTCCGCGCAGCACATGTGTCAGGCGCAGCGGTTCGTCGAATTTCCGGGCCGCAGACGCCGCCCATCGCGCAGCGTTCACCGCGCCGGGGGAGCCGTCGATTCCGGCCACGATTCCGTGTCGAACAGATGCACTGGTCATGGGAGTCTCCTCGCGTCGCCTCCTTCCAGTGTGTCCCTGCTCGCCTCGGGTTCGCTACACGGAAGCCTTTGCCCGCCGGGCAAGCACGTCGGTGGAGACCGAGGGCAGTGATCGACGTGGCCGCAATGACAGCAGGGCAGTGATGAATCCGTTACCGAGAAGTGTCATGTCGACGTTTTTCAGAACGGTTCTGCGCATCAGGGCGAGGATCGCTGCGACGCCTGTGACGGCCATCCACATGGGAAGCGGGTAGAGCGTGAGACGTTCACCGAGTCCGAAGGTGAGGGTTCGGCCGAGGAGAAGGACAGCACCGACGAGTCCTGTTGCCGCGCAAAGGCCTGACCACACTGCGATCCACCGCTGGTGGTTCCAGAACGAGACGGTGAGAAGCACGAGGACGGCGTGGCGGGCGACAAATCCGGGCAGGACAGCAGTCCAGTGGACGAAGGTTCCGTCGTTGGCGGGGAACATTCCGGTGGCAGCGGTACTCAAGGCCACGACGACTGCCAGTCCCAGTATCCATTTCTTCGTGCGACCGTCCGGAATGTACTTGTGCAGCAACGCTGCTCCGAGAATGGTGAGTGCGCCGAGGATCATGAACGCGGCATTCATCACGTCGTGTAGCGGTGAACACGAATCGGTGCTGCAGGTTGTGACGCCCAGCGAACTGATGGAATCACGCGCAAAACTGTAGGGAGTCTTCCAGGCGCCGGCTGTGAGGATCTCGACCAGTAGATACAGGACGGACAGGACCCAGGCGACGCCGGCGGTGCCGAGACGGAAATTGTGAGTGATCGTCTTGCTCCCAACTGGTTGGTGGAACCAACAGTACGGTAACAATCTGATAACGGCCTGTGAAATTGCTCAGGCGGAGCGAATCAACCGGCCGGGAAGAGTTTCAGCAGCGGCGTTGTATCGGTCGATCATCGTCTCGATCAGCAGGGCGTGGGCACCGATGGTGTCTGCAAAAACCGTGCCGTCGAAAGCGGTAGTTGCGGCAGCACTGAGGCGATCGGTCAGAAGGCCGGGTGCAAGAAACCATGGCGCAACAACTATGCGGTTGGCGCCGCCTTCGCGGAGTGCGGAAATTGCGGCCCCCACGCTGGGCTGCGCCGAGGTGGCAAAACAGACTCGAACACCGGACCACTTCGTTCCGGTAGCGAGGGCGCCGGGAATCTCGGCAGTTGCGGAGTTGGCTTCCGCGTCGGACGAGCCGACCGCGGCAACCGCTACACCCACCGACGGATCGTCGGGATGCGCACCGGCTTCGAGAATTCGCTCCCGCAGCGCCTCGATCAATCGATCGTCACGACCCAGTACCTCGGCTTGGGTCACGGTCAACTGCGGGTGGCGCAGTGTGGCCGCTGCGAGGAGCCCGGGCAGGTCGACGCGGGCGTGGAAAGCGTGGCCCAGCAACATCGGAACAACAACGGCGTGAGTGTGGCCGTCGTGTGCAACACCGTCAAGGACCTGATCGATGGACGGCGCATTGAGATCGAGAAACGCCAGCCGGACATCGAGACCTGGCTGGGCTTCACGAAGAGCCGCCACGGCAGCCGTGATCGCCCGAGCGGAACGGGGATCACGGCTTCCGTGTGCAACAGCAATGAGCGGAACCATCTTCTTAGACGCGCTCGCCCAATTCGACAGCGGAAATGACGTCGCCGACCAGGCCGGCTGCGAGAGTGTTTCCACCAGCGGGATCGATCAACAGGAAGCTGCCCGTGTGGCGGTTGACGGCGTAGTCGTCGGCCACGATCGGCTCGGCTACCCGGATCGAGATCTTGCCGATCTCGTTGAGCTCGAGTGTTTCCGGGCCCTGATCCGTGGTGAGATCCTGCTCGTTGAAGCGCTCCACCAAGCTGCCGACGATGGCCTGCGTCGTGCGCGTGCCGTGCTTGAGCAGCAAGCGTGCACCGGGGCGAAGCGGCTTCTCGGCCAGCCAGCAGACGGTGGCGTCGAATTCGCCGATGGGCTCGGGTGCGTCCGACGGCGACGCGATGGTGTCGCCGCGTGAGACGTCGACGTCGTCGGCCAGGATCAGCGTGACGCTGCGCCCGGCGTGAGCGACATCCAGTTCACCGTCGGCGGTGTCGATCCGGACGACAGTGGTGCGCGTACCCGAAGGCAGGATCACCACTTCGTCTCCTGGCACGACGGAACCGGCGGCAACCTGGCCGGCGTAGCCGCGGTAGTCGAGGAACTCCGCCGTGCGGGGGCGGATCACGTACTGCACGGGGAAGCGCAGGCCGACGCGGTGCGGCTCGGCGTCGACCGGAATCGACTCGAGGTGCTCGATCAGCGTGGGGCCGGTGTAGTACGGGGTCTTGTCCGAGCGGATTGCGACGTTGTCACCGTGCAGAGCCGACACCGGGATCTCGACGACGTCCTCGCTTGCCCAGCCCAGTGAGCTGGTGAGTTCGTTGAACTCTGCGGAGATCGAGGTGAAGACCTCTTCGGGGTTCTCGACGAGGTCGATCTTGTTCACGGCGAGAACGAGCTTCGGGACACCGAGCAAGGCGAGAACCGCTGCGTGCCTACGAGTCTGCGCGATGACACCCTTGCGGGCATCGACCAGCAGGATCACGAGCTGAGCCGTCGACGCACCGGAAACCGTGTTGCGGGTGTACTGCACGTGGCCCGGTGTATCGGCCAGCACGAACGTGCGCTTGGGGGTCGCGAAGTAGCGGTACGCCACGTCGATCGTGATGCCCTGCTCACGCTCGGCGCGCAGACCGTCGACCAAGAGCGAGAGGTCGGGGGTATCGAGGCCGCGGTCCACCGACGCGCGGGTCACGGCGTCAATCTGGTCGGCGAGAACGGATTTGGTGTCGTACAACAGGCGGCCCACGAGGGTGGACTTTCCGTCATCGACGCTGCCGGCAGTTGCCAGTCTCAGCAAGTCGCTCATGATCAGAAATAGCCCTCTCGCTTGCGGTCTTCCATGGCCGCTTCGGAAACTCGGTCGTCGCCGCGGGTCGCGCCGCGCTCGGTCAAACGTGATGCCGCAACCTCGGCCAGGATGGCTTCATTGTCGGCTGCATCGGAGAGAACAGCACCGGTGGTCGAACCGTCGCCGACGGTGCGGTAACGCACCGAAAGGGTCTGCAGCTCTTCGCCTTCGGCCGGTCCGCCCCAGACGCCGGGGGTCATCCACATGCCGTCGCGCTGGTACACCGGACGCTGGTGGGCGTAGTAGATGCTGGCGAGTTCGACGTTGTCGCGGGCGATGTAACGCCAGATATCGAGCTCGGTGAAGTTGCTGAGCGGGAAGACGCGGACCTGCTCGCCGGGGGAGTGGCGACCGTTGTACAGGTTCCACAGTTCCGGGCGCTGCTTCTTGGGATCCCACTGGCCGAAAGCGTTGCGCAAGGAGAAGATTCGCTCCTTGGCGCGGGCCCGCTCTTCGTCGCGGCGAGCGCCACCGAAGACGGCGTCGAAGCGGTTCTCGGAGATCGCGTCCAGCAACGGAACGGTCTGCAGCGGGTTGCGGATACCGTCGGGACGCTCGGTGAGGCGACCGTCCGCGATGTACTCCTCGACGCTGGCCACGTGCAGGCGCAGGTTGTACTTCGCCACGACGTGGTCACGGAAGTCGAGGACTTCCTGCAGGTTGTGGCCGGTGTCGACGTGCAGCAGCGTGAATGGCAGCGGTGCAGGCCAGAAGGCCTTGATCGCCAGGTGCAGAAGCACCGTGGAGTCCTTGCCGCCCGAGAACAGGATGACCGGGCGTTCGAACTCGCCGGCCACCTCTCGGAAGATGTGGATCGCTTCGGACTCGAGGGCGTCGAGAGTATCGAACTGTGTGCCGTCGAGCTGAGGACGTGAAAGTGTCAAGTCAACTGTCATGATGCGTGCAACCCGCATTCTGTCTTGGAGGCACCGGCCCAACGACCGCTACGCGGATCGCTGCCGGGGGCTGGCTTGCTGGTGCAGGGCGCGCAGCCGATGGATGGATAGCCCTCGTCGACAAGCGGATTGACGAGGATGGAATGGGTGTCGATGTAGTTCTGCATCTCCTCGTCCGACCACGGAGCGATCGGATTGATCTTGACGAGTCCGAAGCCCTCGTCGAAGGAGATCAGCGGAGCGTTGGCGCGAGTAGGAGCTTCGACGCGGCGGATGCCGGTAACCCAGGCGCTGTAGCCGGACAACGTCTGCTTGAGCGGCGCGACCTTGCGAAGTGCGCAGCAACGGTTGGGATCGCGGGCGAAGAGGTCCTTGCCCTCCGCGATGTCCTGCTCACCGACGCTTGCCAATGCGCGAGCGTTGATGACGTTGACGCCGTACACCTGCTCGACAGCGTCACGCGTGCCGATGGTCTCGGGGAAGTGGTAGCCGGTGTCGAGGAAAAGTACGTCGACGCCCGGATGTACCTGTGCGGCAAGGTGAACCAGCACACCGTCCTGCATATTCGATGCAACGATGTAACCGCTACGATCCCCCGTCGCTGCGCTCGCCCCGTCACCGAACGTGTCCTCGGTCCACTGCAACAGTTCCTGCGCGCTGGCTCCGTCGAGTTCTACGGCACCGCGTTCGGCGATCGCCCGAAGCTCGTCGACGGTTGCTCGCGAAATGTCCACTGTCATCGCAAATCTCCTTCGTCTGCTCGCACTGCCCATTCGGCGAACCGCTCACCTTCGTTGCGGTTCTTCGCGAACTGACGTACGACGCGGTCGATGTAGTCACCCATCTCGACGCTGGTGACCTTGTGCTGGCGCAGCTTGCGTCCGAAGGCGCTGTCGAATCCGAGGCTGCCTCCCAGGTGAACCTGGAAACCCTCAACTTGATTCCCGTCGCCGTCGTCGACGAGCTGGCCCTTGAAGCCGATGTCCGCGACCTGCGAGCGGGCGCACGAGTTGGGGCAACCGTTGATGTTGATGGTGATCGGCACGTCGAGCTGGCTGTTGATGTCGGCCAGACGTTCTTCGAGTTCCGGAACGAGAACCTGCGAGCGCTTGCGGGTCTCGGCAAACGAGAGCTTGCAGAACTCGATGCCGGAGCAGGCCATGAGGTTCTTGCGCCAGTGCGACGGACGTGCGGGAAGGCCCAGTGCGTCGAGGTCGGCGATCAGCGGCTCGAGGGTGTTGTCTGCAACGTCGAGAATGATGAGCTTCTGGTACGGGGTGAAGCGGATCCGGTCGCTGCCGGCCTTCTCTGCCGCGTCGGCGACCTGCGCCAGGATATCGCCGGACACTCGGCCGGCGATCGGCGCGAAACCGACTGCATTGAGGCCGTTTCGGGTCTTCTGGATGCCGACGTGATCGATCGGGCGCGTGGGCTTCTCCGGTGCGGGACCGTCGATGAGCGGACGCTTCAGGTACTCGGTCTCGAGAACTTCGCGGAACTTCTCGATGCCCCAGTCCTTGATGAGGAACTTGAGCCGGGCCTTCGCGCGCAGACGACGGTAGCCGTAGTCGCGGAAGATCGAGACAACACCTTCCCAGACGTCGGGAACCTCGTCGAGCGGAATCCAGGCGCCGACGCGTTGCGCGAGCATCGGGTTGGTGGACAGTCCGCCGCCGACCCAGAGGTCGAGGCCGGGGCCGTGCTCGGGGTGGTTCACGCCGATGAAGGCGATGTCGTTGATCTCGTGAACAACATCCTGCTGACCGGAGATGGCGGTCTTGAACTTGCGCGGCAGGTTGGAGTACTTGGGGTCGCCGATGTAGCGGCGCACGATCTCGTCGATCGCCGGAGTGGGATCGAGGACTTCGTCGAACGATTCGCCGGCCAGGGGAGAACCGAGGACAACGCGGGGGCAGTCACCGCAGGCTTCGGTGGTCTTGAGTCCGACGTCTTCGAGACGCTTCCAGATCTCCGGGACGTTCTCGATCTCGATCCAGTGGAACTGAACGTTCTCACGGTCGGAGAGGTCTGCGGTGTTGCGGCCGAACTCCTTCGAGATACCGGCGATGGTGCGCAGTTGCTCGACGTTGAGAGCGCCGGCGTCGCAGCGCACTCGCATCATGAAGTACTTGGCCTCGAGGAGATCGAGGTTCTCGTCGCCGGTGAAGGTGCCGTCGTATCCCTGTTCACGCTGGGTGTAGAGGCCCCACCACCGCATGCGGCCGCGCAGGTCGCTCTTGTCGATGCTGTCGAAACCCTGCTTCGAGTAGATGTTCTCGATGCGCGCGCGCACGTTGAGCGGGTTGTCGTCCTTCTTGGCCTGCTCGTTTGCGTTGAGCGGCTCGCGGTATCCGAGGGCCCACTGACCTTCGGCGCGCTGCTTCGTGGGGCGAGCAGCGCGAGCGGGCCGTGCCTCGGCGGGCGCTGCCGAATCGGCAGTCGGGGCGGCGTCGGTTGTCGACGTCATCGATGAACTCCTGGATCTTCGGCGGTGTTGATCAGGCACGAGGCACGCAAACGCTGCAGCATTGTGACTCTGTCCGATCGGGGTGCACCGGACCGTGTCGAGTGAGGGGGCTGTCCTCGGGCTCGAAAGGCTTGCGGCCGGCAGATGTGCTCACCAAGCAGGCAGCGGAAACGCTGAAGGCTGGGGAAACAGGTGGAGATGAGCGGGGAAGGCTTGTTGATCAGTTGAAGATCAACAGCAACAGCAGTGCAGACACGTGGAACTGCACACGCGCTTGAAGTCGACGTGGCGACGCGCCACAAGTCGTACTCCTGGTCCGGTCATGCGGACCATTGTGCCACGTCAACTCGATAATTCCGACTCGGGGACCTATTTCCACGAAAAATGGGGGAAATAGCGTGCTCAGGGGACTTGGTGGTCCGGCCAGGTCGGCGAATAGGTCGGCACGCGCGATGCTGGGAGACTGGTGGAGTGAATGTCACCGCTACAACCCCCTTCGTGTTGCCCGCTCGCTCGCTCGAGGGCGTCGGGACGCGGCCGTTCGGGATCTATGTCCACGTCCCGTTCTGTGCGACGCGATGTGGCTACTGCGACTTCAACACGTACACCGCGGGCGAGTTGGGGACCTCGGCGTCGCCGCAGTCCTGGCTTGAAGGGCTCAAACGCGAACTCGACCTCGCGGCGCAGATGACCGGAGCACCGGCGGCCGAGACGGTGTTTGTCGGTGGCGGAACCCCGTCGCTGCTGGGCGGCGACGGTCTGTCCGAGGTGCTCGAGGCAGTACGGAGCAGTTTCGGTCTGGCTCCCGGTGCCGAGGTCACGACGGAATCGAATCCCGAATCGACGTCGCCGGAGTTTTTCGACGCCCTGCGCAGCGCCGGTTTCACGCGAATTTCTCTCGGTATGCAGTCGGCGGCCCAGCATGTGCTCAAGATCCTGGACCGCACGCACACACCGGGCCGGGCAGTAGCGGCCGCAAAAGAGGCGCGCGCGGCAGGGTTTGCGCACGTGAACCTCGACTTGATCTACGGAACGCCGGGGGAGCGGGATATTGATCTCGATGCTTCCCTGGATGCAGTTCTTTCCGCCGACGTCGATCACGTCTCGGCCTATGCGCTGATCGTGGAGGACGGCACTGCGATGGCACGCAAGGTTCGCCGTGGTGAATTGCCCGCGCCCGACGACGATGTGTTGGCGTCGCGGTACGAACGGATCGACGCGCGGCTGTCCGAGGCTGGATTGTCCTGGTACGAGGTCTCCAATTGGGCGAAGGCGGAAACGGTCGAATCCGGGGATACCCGTTGCCGTCACAACCTCGGTTACTGGGACGGCGGCGACTGGTGGGGTGCCGGTCCCGGCGCGCACAGTCACGTCGGCGGAGTGCGGTGGTGGAACGTCAAGCACCCGGCGCGCTACGCGGAGCAACTCGCACAGGGTGAACTGCCCGTCGGTGGCAGTGAGGAACTTTCCGCCGACGACATTCACATGGAGCGGGTGATGCTGACCGCACGGTTGCGCACCGGCCTGCCGTTATCGGAATTAACTGTGTCCGAACGTGATTCGGCCGATCAGGTTGTTGCCGACGGTTTGGCGATCGTCGACGACGGCCATCTGATCCTGACCGATCGTGGTCGGCTACTTGCCGACGCCGTCATCCGCACGGTACTGACCTGAGCGGCTACTTCGGGTAGGTGTTCGTTACCTGTGTGAAGTTGTCATCGCCCCAGGAGATGATGGTGCCGTCGGATTTCAGGGCCGACGAATGGTTGGCGCCGGCACTGACGGCGGTGAAGCCGCTACCCCTGGGCGTATTCGTGACCTGCTTGTCGTTGTCCCAGCCCCACGAGGTGATGGTGCCGTCGAATTTCAGTGCCACGCAATGGTGTGCGCCGGCGGCGACCGCAGTAAAACCGCTGCCCCGAGGAGAGCCGGTGACCACCCGGTGGCTGTCGCCTCCCCAGGAGACGACGGTGCCGTCGGATTTCAATGCCACCGAGTGGTAGTTGCCGGCGGCGATGGCAGTGAAGCCGTTTCCAGTGGGGGTGTTCGTGACCTGGTTGAAGCCGTCGTCTCCCCAGGATGTGATGGTGCCGTCGGCATTGAGCGCCACCGAATGGCTGTCTCCGGCGGCGATGGCGGTAAACCCGCTGCCGGTAGGTGTGTTTGTGACCTGTTTGTAGGTGTCCCAGCCCCAGGATGTGATGGTGCCGTCGGATTTCAGTGCCGCCGAATGGTAGGTGCCGGTGGCGATGGCGGTGAACCCGCTACCGGTGGGGGTGTTCGTGACCAGCTTGGAGCCGTTGTTTCCCCAGGATGTGATGGTGCCGTCGGATTTCAGCGCCAGCGAATGGCTGCCGCCTTCGGCGTAGGCGGTGAAGCCACTACCTCGAGGGGTCTTCGCGGCGAGGGCGGAGCCGTCCCATCCCCAGGAGGCCACGTTTCCGAGTGGTTCGACCGGCATGTCATCTGGTCCGGCCGCAGCGATTGCCACAGCAGCAAGAGTGAGCACACCTCCAGTCAATACGACGGCGAGACCCTGTAAACGACTGACAGGGCGTAATCGGCGCCGGTGAACCATGACTGTGCCTCTCTGCGGCAAAATCCCGCACAGGGGCGGTGTGGCACCGTAGGTAACCACTGAGCAAAGATATCGGACAGTTCGGTCAAAAGCACGCATTATTTAGGGCCATTTTTGGCCACTATGTGCGTGTGGACGAAACTGGCCACTGCGATGTGGTGGTGGGGGCTCAATTATTCGGGGCGATGCCGAACAGTAGTGCGTCGATTCCGGCTTCGAATGCTGTGTTGTTGTCGATCGATTCTGTTGTGGCTGCAGATTCTGTTGTGGGTGCGCTGATATCGGTGCTCGCATACAGTGCCGCCAGGTGCGGATAGTCGCCGTGGGCGAGTAGTGCGCCGATGTGTTCGGCCCCGCTGTTGGCAGAGGAGCCGGCGGACATTCCCGCAGATTCTTGCGCTGCGAAGCTGGTAACCCAGCCTGTGAGTAGTGCGATTCCGGTCATCGTCGCCGGTGCGCTCAGGCCGGTCGGTGACAGCGCGCCGACCATCTGGTCGAGGTAGCGCATCGACTGCGGGCCGAGGCCGGTCGGCTGGATCTGACTGAGCCAAGGGTGTCGGCGGTGAATCGCCCTCGACTGCACGGCGATGGCGAGGACGTCGGTGCGCACGTTTCCGGTCAGTGGCGGGTAGTCGTATTCGGCCCCGACGGAGTCGGCCATGAGCGCCATCAGGTCGTCCTTGCCGTTGACGTACCGGTACAACGACGCGGCGGCCGTGCCCAGTTCTTGTGCGACACCGCGCATCGACACTGCGCGGAGCCCCTGGTCGTCGGCGATTCGGACGCACGTGTCGGCAAGTTGTTCCAGCGTGTAAGCCGGGCGGGGTCCTCGTTTGGTGTCCTCGCCTCGCAGCCACATCGAGGCCGGTGGTCCGGCGTTGGTCATAGCACCAAGCATGCCCCACTTCAGTAGTTGCGAACACTGTTCGCAGTTGTCTATTCTCTAATTGCGAACAGTGTTCCCAATTGAGGAGGTAGACATGCCGGCTATCGAAGCGGAATCACTCACCAGGTGTTACGGAAAACGCACGGTGGTCGACGGTGTGAATCTGAGCGTCCCCGCGGGGACTGTTCATGCGTTGCTCGGACCGAACGGTTCCGGCAAGACGACGATCGTGCGGATGCTTGCCACGCTGTTGCGGCCCAGTGCGGGCAGCGCTCGTGTTCTCGGTTTCGACACAGTCCTGGCCGCCGCGCAGGTGAAGAAGAGCATCGGACTGGTCGGACAATTTCATGCCGTGGATCCTCGTCTGACCGGCGCCGAGAATCTCGCTATGTTTGCTCGGCTCAATGGATATGCGGCTAAGGCTGCGCGTCTGCATGTGGGGGAACTACTAGAAAGATTTGAACTCCTCGATGCTGCCGACCGGCAGGTGCAGACGTATTCCGGCGGCATGCGAAGGCGACTCGACATCGTCGCGGGAATGGTGGTGCGCCCGGCCGTTCTGTTCCTCGACGAACCGACGACAGGTCTCGATCCCCGAAGCCGACACGAAATCTACGAATACGTACGAAGTTTCGTGAACGACGGTACGACCGTCGTACTGACCACCCAATACCTCGACGAGGCCGACAAGCTGGCGGACAGCGTCACCATCATCGACGCCGGAAAAGTAGTTGCTGCCGGAACCCCGGACGAGATCGTCGAGGCTGTGGGAACAGGTCTCGACGTGGTGATCGCCGACGAGCACCGATGTGGTGAGGTCACCGAGATTGTCGGGCGATTCGGCGGCCGGCCAGGTGCTTCTCACGATTCGGCGACGGAACTGTCCTTTGCCTTCGACGGGCAGTCGATCGCGCTGCTGCCGATACTGCGGGCGCTCGACGACGCCGGAATTGCCGTGCAGGACATCGGGCGTCGCCGGGCAACACTCGACGACGCCTTCCTGGCCCTCACCGGCCACACCAGCGAGAGGATTTCCGCATGACCACGCCCACCCGAAGTGCCGTCTCGGCGTTTACCGGCACCCGAATTCTGTTCATGCGGATCGTTGCGGTGTATCGCCACGCGCCCGCACTGGTTGCAGTGACTCTTGCTGCGCCCCTTGGCATGATGCTGCTGTTCGGTTTCGTTTTCGGTGGTGCACTGTCCGGTGGCGCCGACGGGGTCGCGTATCGGTCGTATCTCACTCCGGGTGTACTTGTCCTTGTTGCGTCGATGGGCTTGGTGGTCACCGCTTCGACAGTGAATGCCGATCTGCACAGCGGCCTGACCGACCGACTTCGTGCATTGCCCATCCATCCTGTTGCTATGCCTGCGGGCCTGGCACTGGCGGAAACCGTCACCGGCGCAGTGGCTTTGGCCGCTATGGCGGGAGTCGGGTATCTGTCGGGATGGCGGATCGACGCGTCGGCCACAGACGTGGCGCTTGCGATCGTGCTGCTCGTCGCATTCCGGTGGGCACTCGCCTGGCTCGGGATCGTGCTCGGCAGTGCCATCCGGGACGAGCAGATGCTCCAACAGCTCGCCCCGCTGATCTTCGGGACGATCATGCTCTCGAACGTCTTTGTCCCCACCGAGACCATGCCGAGTGTTGTTGCAACGGTGGCCGAGTGGAATCCCGTCAGTGCGGTGGTCGCAGCGCTGCGTGAGCTGTTCGGTTCGGGTACCAGTGTTGCGCCCGATGCATCGTGGCCCATGCAGCATCCCGTTGCCGCGGCGTTCGGGTGGACTGCGGTGCTGCTAGCGGTCGCGATCCCGATTGCAGTGCGGCGCTACTCGTCATCGCAGTAACCGCGCTGTCGCAGTAACCTCACCTGCGTGGCCCTCATACACAGTGCGCAATTGAATCCGTCGAAGATCGAACTGCTCAGTGCTTGGGTGCCTGGGCAACCGTGGGTCGGATCCGCCGATACCTCGAGCCTCGAGCACATCGACGCGTACCGCTTCGATGATCCGGACGGCGAGGTCGGCATCGAGACGCATCTGCTCCGCACTGCGGACGGAGCGGTTCTCCAGATCCCGCTCACGTATCGAGGTGCTCCACTAGTCGGGGCGGAAGCCTTCCTGGTCTCCACCATGGACCATTCCGTCCTGGGGCAGCGCTGGGTGTACGACGCGTGCTGCGATCCGGTGTACGTCCGCGCACTGGCAACGACCATCGTCACCGGAGGAACCGAAGCGGCGCTGGAGTTCGCTGACCCCGGCAATGCCCGTGAGGTCACAACACATGTGTTGGGTAGCGGGTCCGGAGACGTTCCGTCGATCGGGGCGGTGAACTGCTCCACCGCGGGTTCGGCAACAACGATGGGTTCGGCAACAACGATCACATCCGGGATGCTGGAACTGACGGTGTTCAGAGTGATCGACGCCGGCGCTGAATTGGGTGAACTCAGCCTGACCGGAACGTGGCCCGGCCAGGCTGAGCGCGCCTTGCTCGCGTCGCTGCAGATCGGTTAGTGCGAACCTTCGATGATTCCGGGCATCGCGTCGTAGTCGAAGACTCGCGCATGGAGAACGACGCGATTCCGCAGTGCTGAACGCACCGCCCGGTGCAGGCCGTCTTCGAGGTACAAGGTGCCCTTCCACTGGACGGCGTGTGGGAAGAGATCGCCGTAGAACGTGGAGTCCTCCGACAGAAGGCGGTCAAGCTCGAGGACCTTGGTGGTGGTCACGATCTCGTCGAGCCGGACCTGACGCGGCGGAAATTTGGACCAGTCACGAAGGGACAGTCCGTGGTCGGGATACGGCTTGCCGTCCATCACGCCCTTGAAAATCATGACTCCACAGTAAGGCCACCACCCGAGACTGGCGCTCGGGCGATTAGACTGCCAGTTGAGATCAGTGCACACAGCGCGCGGGAAACGGAGGTCGCAACGATGTCGAGTACCGACGACAGGCGATTCGAGGTTCTGCGCGCAATTGTCGCGGACTACGTTTCCACGCAGGATCCGGTCGGATCGAAGGCTCTGGTCGAGCGTCACAACCTTGGTGTGTCGAGTGCCACCGTGCGCAACGACATGGCGTTTCTCGAAGCCGAGGGCTACATCGCCCAACCCCACACCAGTTCTGGGCGCGTGCCGACAGACAAGGGATACCGTGAGTTCGTCGACCGCATAGCCGACGTCAAACCGCTGTCCGGGCCCGAGCGCCGCGCCATTCTGGAATTTCTGGAATCCGGCGTCGACCTCGACGACGTGCTGCGGCGCGGTGTGCGTCTGCTGGCTCAATTGACCCGGCAGGTAGCCGTAGTTCAGTACCCGACACTCTCGGCGTCGTCGGTCCGTCATCTCGAAGTGGTGGCGTTGACCCCGGCGAGGTTGCTTCTCGTTCTCATCACCGACTCCGGGCGCGTCGATCAACGCATCGTCGAGTTGGGTGACGTTCTGGTGGACGAGGATCTGTCCAGGTTGCGTGCACTGCTGGGCGGCGCGCTGGAAGGCAAGCGTCTGGCAGCAGCCTCCATCGCCGTCTCCGAACTGGCCGACGAGGCTCCCGACGATCTGCGCGACGCCGTTGTCCGGTCCGCGACGATCCTGGTCGAGACGCTGGTCGAGCATCCCGAGGAGCGTCTTGTCCTCGGCGGAACGGCCAACCTGACGCGCAACGCCTCCGACTTCTCCGGCCTGGCCGGATTCCCGGGTTCGTTGCGGGCGGTTCTCGAAGCGCTCGAAGAGCAGGTGGTGGTGCTGAAACTGCTGGCATCGACCCAGAACGCCGGGATGGTCACCGTCCGGATCGGTGAAGAAACTCAGGTCGAGCAAATGCGCGGGACCTCCGTGATTTCGACGGGCTACGGTGCGGCCGGTACCGTTTTCGGTGGTGTCGGTGTGCTCGGTCCCACTCGGATGGACTATCCGGGAACAATTGCATCGGTTGCCGCCGTTGCCAGATACATCGGCGAAGTCCTCTCCGAACGATGACGTGCGTCGCCGCAGGCCGACGCTCCTCTTCGTGAGGTACGAGGAAAACTAGAAGTAAGAGAAGGACGAGAGAAAAAACGTGGCACGGGATTACTACGGATTGCTCGGCGTCGACAAGAACGCGACCGATCAGGAACTCAAGCGCGCATACCGCAAGCTGGCTCGCGAACTGCACCCTGACGTCAACCCGGACGAGGCAGCGCAGGCCCAGTTCAAGGAGATCTCGACGGCGTACGAGGTTCTCACCGATCCGGAGAAGCGTCGCATCGTGGACCTCGGCGGCGATCCCCTCGAATCCGGTGGGGGCGGCGGTGGCGGCTTCGGCGGTGGATTCGGTGGCGGCGGCCTCGGCGACGTCTTCGAAGCGTTCTTCGGTGGCGGCGGTGGCGCAGGCCGTGGACCTCGCGGACGCGTGCAACCCGGTGCCGATTCCCTGCTGCGCACCAAACTGACTCTCGAAGAATGTGCGACGGGCGTCAGCAAGCACGTCACCGTCGAGACCGCGATTCTGTGTGACAGTTGTACGGGCGCCGGCACGAACGGTGATTCCAAGCCTGTCCGTTGCGAGACGTGTAACGGCGCCGGTGAAGTGCAGTCTGTCCAGCGTTCGTTCCTCGGCCAGGTCATGACGTCGCGTCCGTGCCCCACGTGCCGCGGCGCCGGCGAGACCATTCCCGATCCGTGCCACAAGTGTGGTGGCGACGGCCGCGTCCGCGCGAAGCGCGACATCACCGTGAAGGTTCCGGCGGGTGTTGCAGGCGGCATGCGTATCCGTTTGACCGCGCAGGGTGAGGTCGGCCCCGGTGGTGGACATCCCGGCGACCTGTACGTCGAGATCGTCGAGCAGCAGCATGAGGTCTTCGTCCGCGACGGCGAAGATCTGCACTGCACCATTCGCGTCCCCATGGTCGATGCGGCGCTGGGTACGACGGTCACCGTTGACACCATCATCGACGGCCCCAAGGAAATCGTCATCGAGCCGGGAACTCAGCCCGGTCACGTCGCCGTTGTTCGCGGACACGGTATGCCGAAGTTGCGGTCCGGTACGCGCGGCGATCTCCACGCTCACCTCGAAGTGGTCATCCCGAGCCGCCTCGACAACAAGCAGTCCAAGTTGCTCAAGGAATTCAAGTTGCTCCGCGATCGTGACGAGGCCGAAGTTGTCTCCACCGGGTCGCAGAACAGTGGCGGGTTGTTCTCGCGTCTTCGCGAAGCATTCAGCGGCCGCTGACAGTGGCTGCGACGGTCTTTTTCCTCGACCCCGTTCCGGGCGTCGGTGAGACTGCGGTTCTGGACGGTCCGGAGGGTCGCCATGCGGCGACCGTCCGCCGGATCGGTGTCGGTGAGCGCCTTGTACTGGCTGACGGCCGTGGCCGCGTCGCCGACGCCGAGGTGACCGCAGCCGGGAAAGACCGCTTGGAACTTCTGGTCAGTGACGTACAGGTACTCGAGCAACCGAAGCCGCTGGTGACGCTCGTTCAGGCATTGCCGAAGGCGGAGCGTTCCGAGTTGGCTGTCGAGTTGGCCACCGAGGCCGGTGTCGACGCCGTCATTCCGTGGCAGTCACTGCGGTGCGTCGCCAAATGGGAAGGCGCGAAGCTCACCAAAGGCGTCGCTCGTTGGCGTAGTGCCGCGGTGTCGGCGGCCAAGCAGTCGCGCCGGGCATTTGTTCCGGAGATCGCTGAGCTGCACAAGACCGCGGCTGTGGTCGCGGTGGTTCGCGAAGCCGTTGCGCGCGGCGCCGTGGTAGCTGTTCTGCACGAGTCGGCCACCACTGCGCTGGCGGCACTTCCCCTGGCAAGTGCGGAAGAAGTATTTCTGGTTGTCGGACCTGAAGGTGGGCTCGACGACTCGGAAATCGCTGCACTCTCGGAGGCGGGCGCAACCCCCGTGCTACTCGGCCCGACTGTGCTGCGAACCTCGACGGCCGGCGCAGTTGCATTGGGGGCCATCGGTGTTCTGACCGATCGCTGGGGACCACGACCGCTGCACTGATCGGTATGTGATCTGAAGCCAATTGAGACCTTGCGCTCAGCGAAGTGTCAGCCATGACCACTATCGTTGAATTGCCCGGCGGCGTTCCGCGGGTTCGTTCGGAAATCTCAGGAGGACAGATGCGCTCACGTGCGCACAAGCGAGTTGCAGGCGCGGTGGCTGCCGTCGCGGCAATGATGCTGGCTGCGGGGTGCACCGTATCCACTGACGACAAGGCCGATCCGGCTGCGAGTGCTGTTGCCACCACGGCAACCAGCGTCGCTGTCATCTCGGTGTCGCCTGCAGAAGGCGGCACTCCGATCAACCCGCTCGACCCCATCACCGTCGAGGTCGCCAAAGGCACTTTGACGAGTGTCACCCTCACGAACCCTGAGGGTAAGGACGTCGCCGGAATCATCACGCCGGACAAGACCGCGTGGAAGCCGAGTGAACCACTGGGCTACGGCAAGTCCTACGACCTGGTTGTCGATGCAGTCGACTCGAATGGTGTTGCCACAACCAAGAATACGACGCTCACGACTGTCGCCCCGAGCAATCAAACGCGGGCATACATCAACACGACCGGCGGCGCGTCGATCTCCGAGGGCGGCACATACGGCGTCGGCACCGTCGTTGCGGTTCACTTCGACGAATCGATCGGAGACAAGGCCGCTGCCGAGAAGTCGCTACTGGTGACGACCAATCCGCCGGTCACCGGATCCTGGTACTGGGTGGACAGTCAGAACGTTCACTGGCGCCCGCAGGAGTACTACACGCCGGGAACCACGGTGTCGGTGAGCGCGAACATCTACGGCAAAGAGTTAGGCAAGGGTCTGTACGGCGAGCAGGACGACACCGTCGCCTTCACGATCGGTGACTCCCACATCTCCATTGCCGACGACAACACCAAGATGGTGACCGTGTACGAAAACGGTCAGGTGATCAAGGAAATGCCGACGTCCATGGGCATGGGTGGAACCGAAACCATCGGCGACACCACACTGTCCTTCTGGACACAACCAGGCACGTACACCGTCATGGACAAGGCAAACCCGGTCATCATGGACTCGTCCACGTACGGTCTGCCCATCAACTCGCGGCTCGGGTACAAGGAGACCATCAACTGGGCGACGCGCATCAGCACCGACGGTATCTATCTGCACGAGTTGGAAAGCACCGTCTGGGCTCAGGGCAACACCGACACGTCACACGGTTGCCTCAATCTCAGTGCGGCCAATGCCAAATGGTTCTTCGACTTCGCGCAGCCCGGTGACGTTGTCGAGATCAAGAACACCGGTGGCGCTCCGCTCGAGGTGTGGCAGAACGGCGACTGGACCCTGTCCTGGGACCAGTGGGCCGCGGGCAGCGCCCTCGCCTGAGCTAGGTTTTCCTGGTGTCTCGGATCAAGATTTCCTACGGTTCCCACGGTCAGCAGTTCGGTCATCTGTATGTTCCCGATACCGTTGACGGCCCAGTGCCTGTTGTCGTGCAGATCCACGGCGGATTCTGGAGCGGGCAGTACGGGCTGAACCTCGGCACCGCGTTTGCCGTCGAACTCGCGCGAGCTGGTGTGGCGGTCTGGAACATCGAGTACCGGCGCCTTGGGGCTGGCGGCGGCTGGCCGGAGATGTCCGCAGACGTGAAAACCGCGTACGACGCGATTCCCGGGATTGTGGCCGAAGCTACCGAGATCGAATTCGACCTGACGAAGGTTCGCCTTGTCGGGCACTCCGCCGGTGGGCACCTCGCAGTCTGGTTGGCGGGGGAGAAGGACGTGTTCACGCGCCCGGAGCGCGTTGTCGCGCAGGCCGCCGCACTGGATCTTGCGTCGGCGGCCGAGCGTGGTCGACGGATCAGCTACATCGAGGATCTTTTCGGCATCCCCTTCGAATCGGATCCGGATCTGTATCGGAGTGCGTCGCCGCAACATCGGTTGCCGATCGGCGTCCCCGTTGTGTGTGTGACGGGCAGCGATGATCTGCAAGTCCCGGCCAAGGTCAGTGCGCGGTACGTGAGGGCGGCGCAGGCAGCCGGTGATCCCGTGGCATTGCGTGTGGTCGAGGGCGAGGGGCACGATGCATTTCTCTCGCCCGGGGCCGAGTCGTGGAGGGTCTCCCGTGAACTGGTTCTGGAAGACCCACAGGCTACGTCACACTGATACCAGAGCCTTTTTGCCCGGCAGGATGAACGCGACGACGATCGCGCCGACGAGCAGTGCGAGGCCGCCCGCCCAACTGGCGGCCGAGATCGCGTCGGCATACGCGGCACCGGCTGCGTCGAGTAGCGGCTGAGCTCGAGCCGCGGCCAATGGATTGTCGGCCATCTCTTCGGCGACCAGGGAAGCGCCGCCGACGGATTCTCCGGACACTTCGAGTGCGTAGGCGGCTTGTTCGGCCAGTTCGCCGGTCAGTTGCGGGACCTGCATTCCGCTGATGAATCCGGCAATCGAATCTTTGTAGCTTGCAGCCAGAATCGAGCCGAGGACGGCAATTCCGAGTGAACCGCCGAGTTCGATGGCAGTGTCGTTGAGACCGCCGGCACCGCCAAGATCGTCCTCGGAGAAGTTGTCCATGATGGCGTCGGTGGCCGGTGGTTCACTGAGGCCGATGCCGAGACCGAGCAGGATCAGCGGGACCGCGAACATCCAGTAGCCGGAGTCGCCGTCCACCTGCGTGAGGATGAGGACGCCGATCGCAGCGATGAGCATGCCACCGACGATGGATGCGCGGACACCGATCAGCGGGGTGATCCGGCCGCTGACCACCGCACCGATCGACACGGCAATTGCCAAGGGCAACAGACGGACACCGGTCTCGAGTGCTCCGTATCCGAGAATGAACTGGAATTGCTGCGAGATGTAGTAGATAGCGCCGAATGCGGCCAGGAACAGAAGCAGTACGGCAAGTGTTGCGCCGCCGACCACACGCTGACCGAGTTTACGGACGTCGAGGAGCGGTTGGGGATGCCGCAGTTCCCAGACGACAAACATCGTGAGGCCGAGTGCGGCAAGCACTGCTGCGCTGATGGGTCCTGCGGTCCAACCGAAGTGGAAGCCGTTGATGATCGAGTAGACAAGTGCGCCGATGGTGACGACCGACAGCGCGCCGCCGATCCAGTCGATGCGACCGAGGTGCTCGGCCTTGCTCGGCGGCACCAGGAATACGGCGGCCAGGGCAGCAACTGCTGCGATTGGAACGTTGATCAGGAATGTGGCACTCCAGGAATGACTTTCGAGAATCCATCCGGCCAGCAGAGGGCCGAGCGCGATGGCAAGACCCGAGGTGGCTGCCCACGCTGCGATAGCGCGTGAGCGTTCGGATTTCGGGAAGGTCGCGACCAGGAGTGACAGCGTCGCGGGCATGATGATCGCGGCACCGACGCCCATGATCATGCGGGCCGCGATGACGGCGGTGGTGGTGTCGGCAATGCTGCCGAAGACTGCGCCGCCGGCGAACACCGCGAGTCCGGCGAGGAGTGCACCGCGACGACTGTACTTGTCGCCGATCACGCCGAACAGCAGCATCAACGCGGCGTAGGGGACCGTGTAGCCGTCGATGACCCATTGAAGTTGTGTGCTGGTGAGTCCGAGGTCGCGGGTCATGTCCGGCGCCGCGACGATCAGTGCCGTGTTGGCCATGACCACGATCAGCAAGCTCAGACACAGCACCCCGAGCGCGGCCCATCGCCGTGGATACGGCTGGTCCATTTCTGTGACCGGTTTGCTCACGAGTGTTGTCATGGCGTGACTCCGTTTCTGATCTATTTGCACAGTGCTGTGTAAGTTAATAACTTGCACACCATTGTGCAACTATCATTGATGTAGATCACACGAGGAAGGTGGACAACGCGTTGACGGAATCGGGAACTGCTGTGCCGGCAACGCGGCAGCGACGCAGTCAGGCGCGGGCGAACCGCAGTCGCATCATCGAAGCGGCGATCACAGCATTTGCAGTCGATCCCGACGCCAGCATGGACGACGTCGCAAAAGCCGCCGGCGTCGTGCGGCGGACCGTGTACGCACACTTCGAGAGCCGTGACGCCCTGATCAACGGAATCGTGGACGAGGCGTCGGCTGATCTGGTGGCGGCGTTGAGCCGTGCGGGGGAGCCGCCCGAGAACCCGGAACTTGCGACCGCCGTGCTGGCGTTGTTGGCCTGGCCGGTGGGAGATCGGTTCCGGGTGCTGCTCAGCTTCGCCCGAAAGGAATTGGGTGAGCAGCGCATCCTCGACCTGATGGAACCCGCTCGTGCCTTGAGTATCAGGGTTGTCGAGCAAGGCCAGAGGGAAGGTATCTTCTCGACCTATCTGCCGGCCGAAACCTTGGTTGCGATGACCGAATCGGTGACCATCACGCTGTTCGACCAGGCAAACAGTGGGGTGATCACGGACTCGGGAGAGTCCTTCGCGATTGTGTGTCTCGTCCTGGTCGGGATCAGCCCGGACCGCAGCGCGGAGATAGTCGCGGACGCCTGGAAATGGATCCGAAAGTCAGTGCCGCCCGTTGCGCCCGGGGATTAACAAGTGGGCGGTGTCGGACTCGGGCGCTAGACTTCGAAGTATCGGAGCCCTCGGGTCGAGCGGGCTCTTTCGGACCAGGAAGCAGGCCATATTCTCCACGTGAGTGAACACAGTGAGTTCGGCGGCAACCGTACATCCACCGTTACCGAGCGCGCTCTGCCCGCAGAGCGCACCGTCCGATCGAGTATGGACCTGGCGCCGGAGACCGTGCGTCAACTCCTGGGATCGACGGACGAAAACCTCACCGCGATCGAACGTGAGCTTTCTGCCGATATTCACGTTCGTGGCGGCACCATCACACTGTCCGGAACACCGGCCGACGTTGCCCTCGCGGAGCGGGTATTCGCCGAGCTGGCCGTGATGGCCAGGCGCGGACAGCCCATCGCACCCGACGCCGTCCGCAGAACCATCGGCATGCTCACCAACGAGGTCGGGGAGTCCCCGGCCGAGGTGCTCTCGCTCGACATCTTGTCGCGGCGCGGCAAGACAATTCGTCCCAAGACGCTCAACCAGAAGCGCTACGTCGACGCGATCGACGAGAACACCATCGTCTTCGGCATCGGGCCGGCAGGCACCGGTAAGACGTACCTTGCGATGGCCAAGGCTGTGCAGGCCTTGCAGTCCAAGTCGGTCTCACGCATCATCCTGACCCGTCCGGCCGTCGAGGCGGGCGAGCGGTTGGGATTCCTGCCCGGCACGTTGCACGAGAAAATCGATCCGTACCTGCGCCCCTTGCACGACGCCTTGCACGACATGATGGACCCCGAAGCCATTCCGAAACTGATGGCAGCCGGGGTCATCGAGGTGGCGCCACTGGCGTACATGCGTGGTCGCACCCTGAATGACGCGTTCATCATCCTGGACGAGGCGCAGAACACCACGGCCGAACAGATGAAGATGTTCCTCACCAGGCTCGGATTCGGATCCAAGATCGTTGTCACCGGAGACGTCACGCAGGTCGACCTGCCTGGCGGTGCGCGATCGGGACTACGGGCGGCATCCGAAATCCTCACGGGCATCAACGATATCCACTTCGCGAAGCTCGACAGCAGCGACGTCGTCCGCCATCGATTGGTCTCCGACATCGTCGACGCCTATGAACGCCACGAAACGGATCGCGACGGGGAGCCGAGGCTCGGCAACCGAGCACAACGCCGCGCTGCGCATGCTCATTCGCCTCGACGGTAGGCTGAGCGACGCACCAACCCCTACTTTTCCCAGGAAAGAGCGTCGCACATGAGCATCGAGGTCTCGAACGAATCGGGCATGGACATCTCCGAACCGGAGTTGATCAGTGTCGCCCGTTTCGTGATCGCACGGATGGATGTCCATCCGGCGGCCGAGCTGTCGATGGTTCTCGTCGACTCCGCGACGATGGCAGATCTGCACGTCCGGTGGATGGATCTTCCGGGTCCGACCGACGTCATGTCCTTCCCGATGGACGAACTGGAGCCAGGCGGACGCCCCGACTCCCCGGAACCCGGACCGTCGATGCTCGGCGACATCGTCTTGTGCCCGTCGTTCGCGGCCGATCAGGCAGACAAGGCCGGGCATTCACTGGCCCACGAGCTTGCGTTGCTGACGGTCCACGGGGTGCTGCACCTCCTCGGCTACGACCACGCGGAGCCGGAAGAGGAGAAGGAGATGTTCGGACTGCAGAACAGTCTCCTCGAAGAGTGGTACGAGGATTTGCGTCGGATCGAACGCGAGGCCGCGCTGGCGGAGCGAGATCAGAAACTGCTCGGCAAGACCGGGTTCGTCGACGGCGCAGACCGATAATCGAACAGCCGGGGGATCTGTAGTGAGTAGCGCAATCGCGCTGTTGGTACTAGCCGTTGCTCTGGTCCCGGTCGGTGGACTCTTCGCCGCCGTGGATTCGGCGCTCAACACGATATCGTCGGCACGCATCGACGAGATGGCAAAAGAGGAGCGAGCAGGCGCTGAGCGCGTGCAACGCATTCTGACCGATCGTCCGCGATACGTGAATCTCATGGTGTTGCTTCGCATTTTGTGCGAGATCACCGCAACAGTCGTGTTGGCAGGCGCACTCATCGATGTGATGTCGATGGGCTGGGCTCTGACAACCACGGCGGCTGTCATGGTGCTGGTCTCGTACGTGGTGATCGGTGTCGGGCCGAGGACGCTCGGTCGTCAACATGCGTACTCGATCGCTCTGACGGCGTCGTTGCCGCTGTTGTGGATCGGTGTTCTTCTCGGGCCGGTCAGTCGCATCCTCATTCTTCTGGGTAATGCGCTGACGCCGGGTAAAGGTTTCCGGAACGGCCCGTTCGCGTCGGAAATCGAACTGCGTGAACTGGTCGACATGGCACAGGCTCGCGGCGTCGTGGACGACGAAGAGCGTCGCATGATCCAGTCCGTGTTCGATCTCGGCGACACGTCCGCCCGCGAGGTCATGGTGCCGCGCACCGACATGGTGTGGATCGAGAACGACAAGAGCGCCGGACAGGCAACATCGTTGGCAGTGCGCAGCGGACACTCGCGCCTACCGGTGATCGGTGAGAACGTCGACGACGTTCTTGGTGTCGTGTACCTGAAAGACCTGGTGAAACAGACCTATCACCTGCCCGACGGCGGCCGCAGCGTCAATGTCTGTGAGGTGATGCGTCCGGCGGTATTCGTTCCGGATTCAAAGCCACTCGACAGCCTGCTCGCCGAAATGCAGCGCGACCGCAACCACATGGCGATCCTCGTCGACGAGTACGGCGGAATTGCCGGGCTCGCGACCATCGAGGACGTCATCGAGGAAATCGTCGGCGAGATCGCGGACGAGTACGACGAAGACGAGACACCACCCGTCGAAGATCTTGGTGACGGGATGTTCCGCGTCTCGGCGCGCCTGCCCATCGAGGACCTCGGCGAACTGTTCGATCTGGAACTCGAGAACGACGAAGTCGAGACCGTCGGCGGTTTGATCGGTTACGTGCTCGGCCGGGTGCCGCTACCCGGATCCGAGGTGGAGTACGACGGTTTGATCCTGCGCGGTGAGGGAACGAACACCGGCCGTGGACGTGTGCGCATCAGCACGGTTTTTGTGCAGCGTGCGCCTCGCTCGGAAGACGATGCGGCAGAAGACAACGATGACTGAGCGAGACGTTCTACGAGGAGTAGGTATGAGTAAGAAGGAATTCCGGTCGGGGTTTGTGTGTTTCGTCGGCCGGCCCAATACGGGTAAGTCCACGTTGACCAACGCGTTGGTCGGCAGCAAGATCGCCATCACGTCCTCGCGTCCGCAGACGACGCGCCACACGATCCGCGGCATCGTGCACCGCGAGAATTCCCAGCTGATCCTGGTGGACACCCCGGGTTTGCACAAGCCGCGCACCCTGCTCGGCCAGCGCCTCAACGACCTGGTTCGTGACACGTACTCCGAGGTCGACGTCATTTGCCTGTGCATTCCGGCTGACGAGCCCATCGGTCCCGGCGACCGCTGGATCGTGCAGCAGGTCCGCCAGATGGCGCCGAAGACGACGCTGGTCGGCATCGTCACCAAGATCGACAAGGTCAGCCGCGACGCCGTCGGCAAGCAGTTGCTAGCACTGTCCACCCTGCTCGGACCCGAGTGCGAAGTTGTGCCTGTGTCCGCCCAGTCGGGTGAGCAGGTCGAGATACTGGTCGACGTGCTGTCCGGTCTGATGGACGAGGGTCCGGCCTTCTACCCCGACGGTGAATTGACGGATGAGCCCGAAGAGGTACTCATGGCCGAACTCATCCGTGAGGCCGCGCTCGAAGGCCTCGGCGAGGAATTGCCGCACTCCCTCGCCGTCGTGATCGAAGAGGTCATTCCGCGTGAAGGACGCACCGAGAAGCAGGGCGAGATGCTCGACGTCCACGCTTTGCTCTATGTCGAGCGGCCCAGCCAGAAGGGCATCGTCATCGGCAAGGGCGGAGCGCGCCTACGGGAAGTAGGCACCAGCGCGCGTCTGCAGATCGAGAAGCTCCTCGGTGTGCGGATCTTCCTGGAGTTGCACGTCAAGGTTGCCAAGGACTGGCAGCGCGACCCCAAGCAGTTGGGCCGGCTCGGGTTCTAGGGCGCAGCCCCTTTGAGTACCAACAGGATCGACGACGCGACATCCGCGTTGTCGATACCTGTTGCCAGGCGGCGCAGTTGTAGGCCCACGATCATCGCGACGAGGTAGGACGCGACGGATTCCGGATCAGGTGCCCCGAGCGCGGTCAGGACTGCGACTCCCAAAGAGTCGTACGCCGCAAAACACTCCGCGGCTATCTGGTGAAGTTCGTGATCGCGGCCTGCGGCGACGAACATCTCGAACGGTGCGATCCGCTCGACCACAAAAGCGATGTCCTGCGCGATGCTCTCCGTGGCGGCCTCCGCATCCTCCGCGCTCAAATCCTGGTCGCGGTACTGCTCGACGAGCTCGAGTATGCGGGCAGTCTCCTCGGCCGCAAACCGGGACAGTGCGGCCCGGAGCATGTCCGACTGGCTCGGAAAGTGATACGTGACGGAACCCAGTGACACCCCGGCGTCGGATGCAATGCGACGGTTACTCACACCGGAGATACCTTCGGTGGCAACGATGTGAAGTACCGCGTCGAGGATGCTTGTTCGGATGTCTACTGCGGCCATTTGGGCTCACCACCACTGTTGAGGACGACTCTGATCCCAGCGGAGCACCGACTCCAATTGCGAGGCGAGCGAAACCAGCAACGGCTCAGTGCTCTCGCTACCCATCAATTGTGCTCCGATCGGCAGTCCGGCGCTGCTGAATCCCGCGGGGATATTGATCGAGGGCCACCCGAGGACATTCCATGGCCAGGCATACGGGCACGCCGCAGTCATCACCTTGTCGGTTTCCCAGCCGCCGATACCGTCGATAGCGGTGACCGGGATCGGCGGAGTTGCCGTGGTTGGCGCAAGGACGACGTCGTACTTGTCGAAGATTGCGCCGATGCGCCTGCGCATTCTCGGCTCGGCTGCCCGAGCAGCGCGCAACGGTGCCCCGCGAAGTAGCTTGCCGCTCTGTGCATTTCCGCGGGTTCTCGGGTCTGCGAGCGCCGGGTCGGGGAGGCGACCGAGCCAATCGTGTACCCCGACGAGTGAGCGTGGCAGGAAGTTGAGGCCGAAGATCAGTCCGTAGGCGGGATCGTCCACGACGACGCGATGGCCGAGACTGCGCAGCGTGTCGGCGACGGAATATACAGCCCTTCGCACTTCGGGATCGAGTGTGACCGGTGTAGCGGTGAACGGATTACGCAGGGAGAGAGCAATGTTCAGCCTTCCGGGATCGCGGCCGACCGCGTCGCTGACCGTGAGTGGCGTCGGCGTGTGTAGGTCGCCGTCATGGTTTCCGGCTGCTACGTCGAGGAGAAGGGCTGCGTCGGCGACCGTGCGGGCAAGCGGTCCGTTGACGGTCAGGCCGTAGAACGCTTCGGCGTCGGGCCACGTGGAGATGCGGCCACGCTGCGGTTTGATGCCGACCAGATTGGTCCAGGCCGCCGGTATCCGGATCGACCCGGCTCCGTCGGAACCGATTCCGGCGCTGACCAATCCGGCCGCAACCGCGGCTGCGGTACCGCCGGACGAACCGCCGGGAGTGTGCTCACGTGACCATGGATTGCGGGTGTATCCGAAGGCGCTACCGCTGGTGAGCGGCCACTGGCCTAGTTCAGGGCTGTTGGTCTTTCCGACGATGACAGCGCCGGCGGCGCGTAACCGTCGAACCATCTCGGAATCTTCCGTCTTGACGGGGAAGTCGCCGGGGCAACCGAATGCGGTGGGCTCGCCGGTGATGTCGACATCGTCCTTGACCGCGATGGGTACGCCCAGGAGCGGGAGTCGCTCGCCGCGGGCAAGCCGGCGGTCTGCGTCGGCGGCTTCCTCGAGTGCTTTCTGGCGGCGAACGATCTTGAATGCATTGAGTGTCGACTGCGCTGCGTCGATGCGGTCGAGTGTCTCGGTCGTGGCTGTTACGGACGACGTGGCGCCCGACGTCAGGCCGGCCACCTGATCGATCAAGGTAGGGGCATGGCGCAGTTCCGTATGCGGTCTCGGCGGCATTGAACTCCTCAATTCGGAACTTATCGAGCGACCGATCAGCAACGCGTTTCAGTATCGACGACGGTGGGTGGCGCGTCAAGATTCCGTCAAGACGGTTGTCCGCTGTGTAAACGGATCGTCAGAGAGCGTCAAAGCCGACATTTTCAGGTCGAAGCTGGGAGAGCGCTCCTGGTGCGTCATGGCTGCGATGAACTGCAGCACGGTTTTTGATGTCGAAGAGGGAAGCTCATGGCCGACTTGGCCTACGTTGCTCTGATTCTTGGTGGTTTTCTCGTGTGCGCACTGGTTCTTCGCGCCTTACAAGCGAGCGCTCCCAAATGACGGTCGCCGGTATTGTCAGCGTCGTGCTGATTGCCGTGGCCGCGGCCTTGGTTGTTTATCTCCTTGTTGCGCTCGTAGATCCTGAGAGGTTCTGATGTCGCCCGCTCTGGCAGCCGGACTGCAGATTGCGTTTGTTCTGATTGTGTTGGCGATCGCGTACGTTCCGGTCGGCGATTACATGGCTCGGGTGTACACCTCGACCCGTGATCTGCGGGTGGAGAGCGTCATCTACCGCGTCGGCCGGATCGATTCACGGGCTGAGCAGACGTGGTACGGCTACGCCGCCAGTGTGCTGGGATTCTCGCTCGCGAGTGCGTTGCTGCTCTACTTCCTTCAGCGGATACAAGGTGTATTGCCGCTCAGTGACGGGCTGTCAGGGGTGAGCCCGGCGGTGGCGTTCAATACGGCGATTTCCTTTGTGGCCAATACGAACTGGCAGTCATACACTCCGGAAACGACGATGAGCAATGTCGTTCAGCCGTTGGGTTTGGCTGTTCAGAACTTCGTATCGGCAGCTGTGGGTATGGCGGTGGCGATTGCGCTCGTTCGCGGCTTCGTCCGAGTAGCGAGGGGCGGTGAGATCGGGAACTTCTGGGTAGACCTCACACGAGGATGCCTTCGTATCCTGTTGCCGTTCTCGTTTGTGATCGCACTGATCCTGTTGAGTCAGGGCGTGATTCAATCGTTCCACAGCGGATTTGCGTCGACGGGTCTCGACGGAAATGCCGTCACCAATGCGCTTGCGCCGGTGGCGTCGCAGGAAGCGATCAAGGAACTCGGAACCAATGGCGGCGGAATCCTTGCTGCCAACTCCGCCCATCCGTTCGAGAATCCGACGCCGCTCAGCAACATCGTCGAAATTCTGGCGATACTGCTGATTCCGGTCTGTCTGACAAGGACTTTCGGAACGATGGTCAGTGACCGCCGTCAAGGGCTGACGCTGCTCGCTGTGATGGGTCTGTTGTGGAGCGGATTGCTGGCCGTCACATTGGCCGCTGAATCCGGTGCTCGCGGTGTCGCCGCAACCGCAGCAGGTTCGATGATGGAAGGTAAGGAAGTCCGCTTCGGGATTCCCGGATCGGCATTGTTCGCGGTGAGCACCACCGGAACATCCACCGGCGCAGTCAACTCCGCACACGACAGTATGTCTCCCTTGGGCGGCGGTGCGGTCCTACTCAACATGCTGCTCGGGGAAATCGCTCCCGGCGGGGTCGGAACCGGTCTGTACGGCATCTTGGTCCTCGCGCTGATCGCGGTGTTTGTCGGCGGACTCCTGGTTGGCCGCACTCCCGAGTACCTCGGTAAGAAACTCGGCCGACGTGAAATCACCCTGGCAGCGCTCTCGATTCTGGTGATGCCTGCGCTGGTGTTGATCGGCACCGGCATCACAGTGATTCTCGGGTCGACCTTGGGATATCAAGGAAACGGCGGAGATCCGGGTTCGCCGGGGTCCATCCACGGCTTCAGTGAAGTGCTGTACGCCTTCGCGTCGGCGTCGAACAACAACGGCAGCGCATTCGGCGGTTTGACCGTCACGAGCGACTGGTTCCAGTCCTCGCTCGGTATCGCCATGCTGTTCGGCCGCTTCCTGCCCATCATCTTTGTGCTCGCATTGGCCGGATCATTGGCGTCGCAGAAGAAGGTGGCGCCCACCGTCGGTACCCTGCCCACGTCGGGGCCGATGTTCACCGGACTCCTCACCGGCACCGTTGTGTTGGTTGCCGCACTCACATTCTTCCCGGCCCTCGCACTGGGCCCTATCGCGGAGGCGCTCCAATGACCATGAATACCGAAGCGACCCTCAATACCGAAGAAAAACCTGTGGCGGTGGACAGCGTCGACGGCGCCGTCCATTCCCACCACGTCAAGGCCGGCGCGTTCAACCCGCGGCAGATGATCACTGCACTACCGGGCGCCGTACGCAAGCTCGACCCGCGGCATCTCGCCCGCAATCCGGTGATGTTCGTAGTGTTTGTCGGCTCCGTCATCACGACGGTCATGGCGATTGCCGAACCGTCCGTCTTCTCTTGGGTGATCACACTGTGGCTCTGGTTCACGGTGATCTTTGCCAACCTCGCCGAATCCGTGGCCGAGGGGCGCGGTAAGGCGCAGGCCGCCAGTCTGCGAAAGGTGAAGCAGGACACCACTGCCCATCGCATCACGCAGAGTGGTGCCACCGAGATGGTGTCCGGTACCGACCTCGTTGTCGGCGATCGGGTGATCGTGGTGGCGGGTGAGGTCATACCGGGCGACGGCGATGTCGTCGAAGGTATCGCTTCAGTCGACGAGTCCGCCATCACCGGCGAATCCGCACCGGTGGTCCGCGAATCGGGTGGTGACCGGTGCGCCGTCACCGGTGGTACGACGGTACTCTCCGACCGCATCGTCGTGGAGATCACGGCGGCACCCGGCCAGTCGTTTGTGGACCGGATGATTGCGTTGGTCGAGGGCGCTTCGCGTCAGAAGACACCGAACGAGATTGCGCTCAACATCCTGCTTGCGTCGCTCACGGTGATCTTCCTGCTCGCGGTCGTTGCAATCGGTCCGATGGGGTTGTACGCCGGCCACGAGCAGGATCCGATCAAATTGATCGCCCTTCTGGTGTGCCTGATCCCGACTACGATCGGCGCACTGCTGTCCGCGATTGGCATCGCCGGGATGGACCGTCTGGTGCAACGCAACGTGCTTGCGATGTCGGGACGCGCCGTCGAAGCTGCCGGGGATATCGACACACTGTTGATGGACAAGACCGGAACCATCACGTTCGGTAATCGCCGGGCCACGGCGCTGCATCCCGCTCCGGGTGTCTCGGCGCTCGAACTTGCTGCCGCAGCGCGGTTGTCGAGCCTTGCGGACGGAACTCCCGAGGGACGCAGCATTGTCGAACTGTGCGCCGCACAGTTCGGCCTGGGAACCGAACCGACAGCGGACGAGAACCGGGCAGAGTTCGTTCCGTTCACAGCGCAGACGCGTATGAGTGGACTGGACCTGCCTGGTCGCGAGATCCGCAAAGGGGCGGCCGATGCCGTCCTGGGCTGGATTGCGCGAAACGGCGGAACAGTCGATGTTGCCGTCACCGATTCCGTGGGCGAGATAGCCCAGGCGGGCGGTACACCACTTGTTGTGGCTGTGGCAGAGGGTGAGAAAGCGTCGGTTCTGGGCGTCATCGCACTCTCGGACGTCGTCAAGCCCGGTATGGCAGAGCGGTTTGCGGAACTGCGCGCCATGGGAATCCGCACGATCATGATCACCGGAGACAATCCGTTGACCGCCAAGGCCATTGCGGACGAAGCTGGTGTGGACGACTTCATGGCGGAAGCAACGCCGGAAGACAAGCTTGCCCTGATCCGAAAGGAACAGGAGGGTGGTCGCCTCGTGGCGATGACCGGCGACGGTACCAATGACGCTCCCGCACTGGCGCAATCGGACGTCGGCGTCGCGATGAACACCGGTACCTCGGCGGCCAAAGAGGCCGGGAACATGGTGGATCTTGATTCCGATCCCACCAAGTTGATCGAGATCGTCGAGATCGGCAAGCAGTTGCTCATCACTCGCGGCGCGTTGACCACGTTCTCGCTGGCAAACGACCTCGCGAAGTACTTTGCGATTCTGCCGGCGCTGTTCAGTGGTATCTACCCGCAGTTGGATGCGCTGAACATCATGCGACTGGCCACTCCCGAGTCGGCAATCGTCTCGGCCGTGATCTTCAATGCGCTCGTCATCATCGCGCTGATTCCACTGTCCCTGAAGGGCGTTCGATACCGGCCGTCGACGGCGTCGGCGCTGCTCGGCCGAAATCTGCTGGTGTACGGACTCGGCGGTGTGATCACGCCGTTCGTCGGTATCTGGCTGATCGATCTTGTTGTTCGTTTGATTCCCGGGATTGGGTGACCTGTCATGCGTTTCACTATCGGTTTTGCCAAACAGGTGTGGGCGGGCCTTCTGGTGCTGCTGTCGCTCACCGTGATTCTCGGCGTGATCTATCCCGCCGCGGTCTGGGGAGTCGGCCGGATCAGTTCCGGTTCCGCTGAAGGATCACCAGTGACCGATGCGGCCGGGTGCGTAGTCGGAAGTGCTTGGGTAGGCGTCGATCCGCAGGTGCCGGAGGGAGCGCGCGACCCGTTCTTCCACAACCGGGTTGTGGGTTCGGTTGCGGACGAGGACCCCTTTGCAACGGGTGATCCCGCCGCTGCGTTGCCCTTGAACCAGGGGCCTAGCAGTGGGATTCTTGCCGACTTCATCGCCGAGCGTCGGGCCGCCATCGCGGATCGCGAGGGTGTAGACCCGTCGTCCGTCCCCGTTGACGCCGTCACCGGTTCGGGCTCGGGCATCGATCCGCACATCAGCCCGGCTTACGCGCTGCTGCAGGTGCCCCGGGTTGCCTCGACCAACGGGATATCCGAAGACGCGGTACGGGAATTGGTGAGCGAGCACACCGACGGGCGGCAGTTGGGCTTCCTCGGTGAGGAGCGCGTCAACGTCCTCGAACTGAATCTTGCTCTCGGATTGACGGCGCCTACGTGTGCCACGTCGACTGCTGGTGGATGATTGTCACGTGAGTTCTTCTGAGAAGGTCGGTACGCGCAAACGAGGTGAACTGCGCATCTACCTCGGCGCAGCGCCAGGCGTCGGAAAGACCTTTGCGATGCTCGGTGAGGCTCATCGCCGCCGGGCCCGTGGAACTGATGTGGTCGCGGCCGTTGTGGAATCACACGGCCGCGCCCGCACCGCCGAGCAGATCGGCGACCTCGAGATCATCGCGCCCAAGCTGGTCGAATATCGGGGCACACGGATGCCGGAACTTGATGTCGAGGCGGTGCTCGCTCGTCGCCCCGCCTTGGTGTTGGTGGACGAATTGGCGCACACCAATACACCGGGAAGTAAGAACCACAAGCGGTGGCAGGACGTGCAGGAGTTGTTGGACGCCGGAATCGACGTCCTCTCGACCGTCAACGTGCAACACCTCGAAAGCCTCAACGACGTAGTCGCGCACATCACGGGGGTCACACAGCAGGAAACGGTTCCGGATGAAATTGTGCGCGGTGCGGCGCAGGTCGAGTTGGTCGACATCACTCCGGAAGCATTGCGACGCAGACTGTCCCACGGAAACGTCTATGCCCCCGAACGAGTCGACGCGGCCCTCGGAAACTACTTCCGGCGCGGAAACCTCACCGCGCTACGCGAGTTGGCGCTTCTGTGGGTAGCCGATCAGGTGGACGCGGCGCTGGCGAAGTACCGGGCCGAGAACAAGATCACCGACACCTGGGAAGCGCGCGAGCGCGTTGTCGTTGCGGTGACCGGGGGACCGGAGTCGGAAACCCTGGTACGACGCGCTTCCCGGATCGCCTCCAAGTCGAGTGCCGAACTCATGGTGGTGCACGTCGTTCGCGGCGACGGCCTCACCGGTGTCTCGGCACCGGAGATGGGAAAGGTGCGCGCACTGGCAACCGGGGTGGGCGCAACTCTGCACACCGTGGTCGGCGACGACGTACCGTCGACGCTCCTCGAGTTCGCGCGTGAGGAGAACGCCACGCAGTTGGTCTTGGGGACGTCGCGGCGGTCGCGGTTGGCCCGAATTCTCGACGAGGGGATCGGCGCGGCGGTCGTTCAGCAGTCCGGCGGCATCGACGTGCATATGGTCACCCACGAGGAAGCGACCGTCCGCCGTCGGATCTCGTTGTTCGGCCGATCCGAGCGCCGCTTGCTGTCGTGGATTGCGGCAGTGGTGGTTCCGACGGCCGCAGCCGGACTCATGGGTCTGATCGACCGGATCTCCGGTGTGCAGGGCGAAAACGCGTTGTTCTTCGTGGTGGTGGTTCTGGTCGCGCTACTCGGTGGTGTTGGGCCGGCCATGGTGTCTGCTCTGATATCGGGACTACTGCTCAATTACTTCTTCACCGACCCCAAATACAGCTTCACGATTGCCGAACCCGACAACTTCATCACGACGGTCGTTCTGCTGATAGTGGCTGTGGCAGTGGCTGTTCTGGTGGATGCGGCCGCCAAAAAAGCGCGGGAAGCGAAGCGCGCTTCGGAGGAAGCGGAACTTCTGACACTGTTTGCGGGGTCGGTTCTCCGCGGCGCTGACCTGTCCACGCTGCTCGAGAAAGCTCGCGAAATCTACCGTCAACGTGGGGTTTCGGTGGTGCATCATGAGGACGGCGTAGTCGCTGCGGTGGGCGCCGAACCGCCGGCACGTGAGGCTGACGCGGATACCGTGTGCGAGGTCAATGAAGGCGAATACGCGCTACTGCTATCGGGGCCGGAGCTGAGTGCGCGTGATCGACGGGTGCTGACCGTTGTCGCGCACCAGGCGGTCGGCATGATCCGTCAGGACAAACTCACGGTCGAAGCGAGCAAAGCGGCAGCACTGACCGAGGCCGATCAACTGCGCCGAGCGTTGCTTTCGGCTGTGAGCCATGACCTTCGGACACCTCTTGCCGGCGTCAAGGCTGCTGTGTCGAGCTTGCGCAGCGACGACATCGAGTTCTCACCCGAAGACACGGCAGAACTACTGGCCACCATCGAGGAGTCTGCGGATCAGTTGACCGCTCTGGTCGGCAACCTGCTTGATTCGTCCAGACTGGCTGCGGGAGTGGTCAAGCCGACGTTGCGGGCGGTATATCTCGACGAAGTTGTTCACCGGGCGCTGCTCGGATTGGGCATCGGCGGCAGGTCGGACTCCCGGTCCCACAGTGTGATCGTCGACGTGGGTACTGTCGCCGTGCAAGCCGATCAGGGTTTGCTCGAGAGAGTGATCGCCAACCTCGTCGACAACGCTTTGCGGTACGGCGGCAGAACTCCGGTGCGGGTGGGAGCAGCACGCGTCGGAGACCGTACCGTCATCACCGTCGCAGATACCGGCCCCGGTGTACCGCGCGGCGAAGCCGAATCGATGTTCCAGCCGTTTCAGCGAATGGGGGATCGCGACAACACGGGCGGCGTCGGGCTCGGACTGTCCGTGGTTCGCGGATTTGTCGACGCGATGGGCGGAACGGTCAGTGCCACCGACACTCCGGGCGGTGGGTTGACGATGATGGTCGAACTGGCCGGTGCAGGAACGAATGGAAGCGAGTCATGAGCCGGATACTGGTTGTCGACGACGAACCGCAGATCTTGCGGGCACTACGCATCAACCTCACTGTGCGTGGATACGACGTGGTGACGGCGTCCACCGGAGCAGGGGCGCTGCGGGCCGCAGCGGAACGGCCGCCGGACGTGGTGATTCTCGACCTCGGTCTGCCGGACATGGACGGCACCGAAGTGCTTGCCGGACTGCGTGGCTGGTGTACCGCACCGGTCATCGTGTTGTCGGCACGCACCGACTCGGCAGACAAGGTCGAAGCGTTGGACGCCGGTGCGGACGATTACGTCACCAAGCCGTTCGGGATGGACGAATTCCTGGCGAGAGTGCGCGCGGCAGCGCGACGAGGAGTATCGGCAACCGACACGTCGGAACCGTCGGTGGAGACGGCCTCGTTCACCGTCGATTTGTCGGCGAAGACGGTCAGTCGGCGCGGCGAGCAGGTACATCTGACGCCCACCGAGTGGGGAATGCTCGAGATGCTGGTGCGCAACCGCGGAAAATTGGTCGGGCAGAAGGAACTTCTCCGTGAGGTGTGGGGACCGGCCTACGACACCGAGACCCACTACCTGCGGGTATATCTGGCTCAACTGCGTCGCAAACTCGAAGACGACCCGGCTCACCCCAAGCACCTGATCACGGAAGCGGGGATGGGTTACCGCTTCGTGGTGTGAGAGCTCGGTGGTGTGAGAATTCGGGTGGTGTCGGCTCAGGGGTGCGTGACGATCAGGAGTGGACACAACGCCCGGTGTAAGAGATTTCGACTTGTCGACCCCAGCAACATGGACTTGAAACCGCCGCGTCCCCGTCGGCCGACAACAACCAATTGCGCAGACTTCGACTCGGTGATCAGTTCTTGAGCAGGGTTGTCGTGCACCACAACTCGACGAACGACGACGTCGGGATACTGGTCCTTCCATCCGGCAAGCCGTTCGGCGAGAACTGCGTGCTCGGCAATAGCGACGGCATCCCAGTCGAGAGACTCGCCGTCGGGATCGGTGCGGAATGCTGTGGACAGGTGAGAATCGCTCCAAGCGTGGACGGCAACAAGTTCGACGCCGTGCAGCGACGCCGTTTCGAAGGCTTGGGCCAGTGCAGGTTCGCTGTGTTCGCTGCCGTCGACGCCGACAACAACGGGACGGCCTCGCGCCGGTTCGTCCTCCGAAGGTAGTTCTCGGATCACAGCCACCGGACACCGGGCATGCAGGACAATCGCTGTACTGACAGAACCGAGAATCCCGTCAGCCCAACGGCCGAGGCCACGCGAGCCTACGACCAGCATTGCGGAGTCCGCTGATTGTTCGAGCAGAATGTCGACCGGGTGACCGAAACCGAGGTGCTCGGTGACAACCGGGCCGTCACCTGTTGCAGGCAGCGCCGCCGCTCGGCCACGGGACAGTCTGAGTTTTCCTTCCCGGCGCTTCGCGGCAAACTGCGGCGCAGCGAGAGTGAAAGCGTTTCCGTACGTGCTCGGTTCGCCGCGGATCGCGGCAACAATATGAAGAGGCCGCCGGCGGAGAACTGCCTCGTGCGACGCCCAGCGAACCGCGTCCAACGAGCGCGTCGAACCGTCCACTCCCACGACAATTGGTGCATTCATGCTCGTCCTCCTGAGTCGACAAGTTGAGGCAGTAAGACGGCAGCGCCGGTAATTCGGTCCTCGGCCAGGTCGACCAAGGCCCGATTCGCATCGGCTAGCGGATACGTGTTGGCGGTGATTTCGAGGTGGTGCTCGCCGGCAAACGCGAGGAACTCCCGAGCATCGCGCCGTGTGTTTGCGGTGACCGAACGAATTTCGCGCTCGTAGAACAAGTGGTGCCGATAGTTCAGGCTCGGTATGTCGGAGAGGTGTATCCCGGCGATCGACAGGATTCCGCCACGGTTCAACGCGGTGAGTGCAGTCGGAACCAGATCTCCGGCGGGAGCAAAGAGGATGGCTGAATCCAGCGGAGTGGGTGGACGGTCGCGGCTACCCTGCACCGAGGCCGCGCCGAGCTGCGAGGCCAGTTCGCGCGCCGATTCGCTGCGCGTCATGACGTGGACTTCTGCGCCCCGCGCAATCGCGACTTGCGCGGCAATGTGTGCGCTCCCGCCAAATCCGTAAATTCCCAGTCGCCCACCATCGGGGACCTCGGCGCGCTGAAGTGCCCGAAATCCGATGATGCCGGCGCACAGCAGCAGTGCGGTTTCGGCATCGCTGTACCCATCCGGCAAGCGCAACGCGAATTCGGCTGTCGCCACGGCATATTCGGCGTAGCCGCCGTCGATGTCCCAGCCCGTGTACGTGGAGTTCGGGCACAGGTTCTCCCGCCCGCGCAAGCAGTACTCGCACTCGCCGCACGTGGAATGCAGCCACGGAATTCCGACGCGATCGCCAGGGGAGAAGTCCTCGACCGCCGTACCGACCTCTTCGACCACACCGACAATTTCGTGGCCGGGAACCACGTTTGCGCGATGTACGGGCAGTTCGCCTTCGGCAATATGCAGGTCGGTTCGACACACTCCGCAGGCGAGAACCCGGACCAGTAATTCGCCCGAGGTAGGCACCGGCCGCGATTGCTGAACCTCGACCAATGGGTGCGTTCGGACCGGCCCAGGCTGGTGTACCTGCCACGAGGCCATTGGCGTCGAAGTTCCGGGGATGTCGTTCACCACTTAATCGTGCGCCTCAGCGCTTCCCCGTGGAAGAGGGCGAAGTGTGTCGGTGGCCTGTGCGAACATCTGTTCGTGTCGATGTCGTCAGATGCTCGCGGCGATCACCGGTCCGGTGGCGCCACGATCCTGCATGCCGATCTCGACTCGTTCTACGCCTCCGTCGAACAGCGAGACGATCCTGGTTTGATCGGGCGACCCGTCATCGTGGGCGGGGGTGTGGTGCTGGCGGCCAGCTACGAGGCCAAAGCGTTCGGGGTCCGGACCGCAATGAGTGGTGGTCAGGCGCGTACGTTGTGTCCGCAGGCAATTGTCGTTCCGCCGCGCATGGACGCGTACTCACAGGCGAGCAAGGACGTATTCGAGGTCTTTCATGACACATCGCCGCTGGTAGAGGGGATCTCGATCGACGAAGCCTTCCTGGAAGTCGGTGGACTGGCACGCATTGTCGGCACGCCACTGCAGATCGGCGCCAACCTCAGACGAGACGTGGCCGAGCAGGTTGGCCTCCCCATCACCGTCGGCATTGCCCGCACGAAGTTCCTGGCCAAGGTCGCCAGTGCCTATGCCAAACCCGACGGATTGCTGCTGGTGCCACCGGACGGTGAGCGTGAATTCCTGCATCCGCTGCCCGTGGAAAGGCTGTGGGGCGTCGGCAAGATCACGGCGCAGAAGCTGCGGAATTTCGACATCGCGACGGTGGGGGACATCGCGCGGCATGACGAGTCGTCCATCGTGTCGATTCTGGGTCGCGGCGCCGGCCGACACCTTTACGCGCTCTCGCACAACCGGGATCCGCGGCCGGTGCGTGCGTACGGCGGCCGAAGCTCGATGGGCGCTCAGCACGCATTAGGTCGAGGTGTGCACTCACGATCCGAACTCGAGGTGTCGTTGATGTCGCTGGTCGATCGGGTGTCGCGGCGCATGCGCTCCGCGCAACAAACCGGCCGCACCGTCACACTCCGGCTCCGTTTCGGCGATTTCACGCGGGCAACCCGTTCCCACACGCTGCGCCGTTCGACGGCGGAAACCACAGATCTGTTGAATGCGGCGATGGCGCTGCTGAGTGAAGCGGCGCCACTGATCGCCGACAAAGGCATCACGCTGATCGGTGTTGCCGTATCCAATCTGGACCGAAGCGGCGCGGAGCAATTGGAACTGTCCTTCGACGGCGGGCCGGATACCGCTGCCCTCGACTCCGCGATGGACAGTGTGCGGAAGAAGTTCGGCTCGGGGGCGCTCACGCGGGCAGTGCTCATCGGCCGCGATCCCGACGTTTCGGTGCCGCTGCTCCCGGACTAGCCGCTCGCTCAGCAGCGTCAGGACGTCAGCCGAATTGTTTCGTGCGTAGCGCTTGCGAGATCAGAAGTTGTGGCCTCGATCAATTGACGAGAAAGGTCGGCCAAAGCGCGTGCGACCGCAAGTTCGTCACCGATCTCGGGTACGTCTCGGTCGGCGGGATTGCAGCGCGCGAAACCAGCTCCTGCGAAGTGCGTGTCTTCCTGCGCCCGCAGTCGGGCAATCGCGCGAGTTCGGTTTGCCGTGTCGGATGTGTGTTCGTCGATGGTGATATCCACCGACCAGTGCTTTTCGTTCATGATGTGACCCCCTTCGGCGTACGTTCCATTGTCCTCGGTCGAGTGACGCGTGCGATAGGGCTGAAGGACGGTCTTCGATTGCTGCGTGGGTGGGCGTCGCAGCGCGCATGATTACTTGGCCGCCGAACAACCCCATGACGAGGAGTCACCATGAAGTCCTTCCGAAGTGCTGTCGAAGCGCGCGATACCGACGCCATGGAGGCGCTGCTCGCCGACAACGTGGTCTTCACCAGTCCTGTTGCCTTCATGCCGTATCCCGGCAAGGCGATCACGGCGTCGATCCTGCGCGGTGTGATGCGGGTGTTCGAGGATTTCCGGTATGTGCGCGAGATCGAGTCGGCAGACGGTCGCGATCATGCCTTGGTCTTCGAGGCAACAGTGGACGGCAAGCTCGTAAACGGTTGCGACTTTCTGCATTTCGACGACGACGGGCTGATCGACGAGTTCACGGTGATGGTCCGGCCGCTGTCGGGTGCCAATGCTCTTGCTGCCGCCATGGGTGAGCAGTTTCCGCGTATTCGGGAAGAGGCGATGAATGAGCTGAAGTGAGCACGGTTTGTGTGTAGTGAGCAGCTGTTTCGGCCTGCTGGAGTGCGTGTTCACTGCACAGAAACCATGTTCGCTTACCGCGTCGACGCCAAAGGGGTTGTGTGAGACTCGTCGTAGCACTAAGTTGAGCCACATCGAGTTACAGGCACTGTGAGGAGACACCGATGGCCAGGTCGACATCGATCACCATGGACCAGTCGTACCGCGAGTTGCTGGCGACGCTGTCCGACGGCTCGGTGCACAGGAGGTTCGACCCCTATCTCGACATCGATTGGGACGCACCGGAATACGCGATCGATCCCGACGACCCCCGGTGGGTGCTGTCGTCGATATCCGATCCGCTCGGTGCCACGAGTTGGTATCAGGAGCAGTCCCTCGGGCGTCGCATCGCGATGGGGAAATGGCGCCAGGCCAATGTCACCAAGGTGGGTTCGGCGTTCGAGAGCATCCTGATTCGCGGAATGATGGACTACATCATGGCGCTGCCGAACCAATCCCCGGAGTTTCGGTACTGCCTGCACGAGATGACCGAAGAGTGCAATCACATTCAGATGTTCCAGGAATTCGTCAATCGGGTTGGCGTCGACGTTCCGGGGATGCGCCCGCTGTTTCGCCGAATGTCTCCGTATGTCGGCTTGCTGGGCGCTAGGTTCCCGGTCATCTTCTTCATCGGCATCCTGGCCGGTGAGGAACCGATCGATCACTTCCAGAAGGATCTCATCCGCGAAGGCAAGGACACCGTCCCGGTGATGTTGCGCACCATGGAGATTCACATCGCGGAAGAGGCCAGGCACATTTCCTTCGCGCATGATTTCCTGCGCACGCATGTTCCGAGACTGAGTCCATTCGGCCGTGCGATGACGTCTGTCGCCTTCCCCGGCGCGATGCGTTGGCTGTCGGGCGAAATCATGGCACCGCCGAAGGAGTTTGCGGAAAAGTTCGACATCCCCGACTCGGTGATCCGGGAAGCATTTTGGGACAGTCCTACCTCGCGCCGAATCCTGGGTAACTACTTCGGTGAAATGCGCGCATTGGCAGACGAGTTGGGGCTGATGAATCCCGTCTCGCGGCGGGCTTGGAAGAAGTTCGGAATCGCCGGCGACAGGGCCCGGTATCGCGGTGAACCGCGACGCTGGACAAGGTCCCGTCGCTAGCGGTCGTATAAACCGTCGGTGCCGCGTGGGACACTTGTTCGGTGAGGTTGTATCGAGACACGGCGGTGGTGCTGCGCCTGCATAAGCTGGGCGAAGCCGACCACATCGTCACGTTGCTCACCCGTCAATTCGGGTTGGTGCGTGCCGTGGCCAAGGGTGTCCGCAGAACTACCTCCAAGTTCGGTGCGCGACTCGAACCGTTTGCGCATGTCGACGTCCAACTCCTGCCGGGTAAAAATCTGGACATCATCACGCAGGTCCAGACGGTGGACGCCTTTGCCACCGACATCGTCGACGATTACAGCCGGTACACCACGGCCTGCGCGGTACTCGAAACCGCGGAACGACTGGCCGGCGAAGAACGTGCACCGGCGCCGCAACTTCAGCGGCTCACTGTCGGCGCCCTGCGGGCTATCGCCGAGCAGGGCCGTCCCGTCGAATTTGTTCTCGACGCTTTTCTTCTCCGGGCCATGGGTTACGCGGGTTGGGCGCCCGCACTCGGGGAATGTGCCAAGTGTTCGTCTCCCGGCCCGCACCGCGCTTTCCACGTCGCGGCCGGCGGGGCGGTCTGTACGTACTGTCGCCCACCCGGATCTGCGACTCCGTCGCCCGGTGTCCTTGATCTGATGGAAGCGTTGCTGCGGGGGGAGTGGGAAGGTACCGACGTGGCGCCGACCTCACTACGCACTCAGGCAAGTGGCCTGGTCGCAGCGCATTTGCAGTGGCATCTGGAGCGGCAATTGCGCACGCTACCGCTCATCGAACGGTCAAGGCCGCATGCGGCGGTCGAGGGCGCTGCGGCGGTGGGGCAGGATGGAACGCGTGATTCGACGACGCGAACCGCGCACCCCGCTTGATTCTGCTGCAGATCGGGTGATCCGGCCACCGGACCCACACCCGTCCGGAGCAAAACCGCCGATCCTGCAAACCGAATTGATCCCGCGCCATGTTGCGCTGGTGATGGACGGCAACGGACGCTGGGCTCAGGAGCGCGGTTTGCCGCGCACAGCTGGTCACGAGCGCGGCGAAGCCGTACTGATGGACACGGTGTGCGGGTGCATCGAGATGGGCGTCGAGTGGCTTTCCGCGTACGCCTTCTCCACGGAGAACTGGAAGCGCAGCCCCGACGAGGTGCGTTTCCTCATGGGCTTCAACCGTGACGTGATTCGTCGTCGACGCGACGAGATGAACGAGATGGGCGTGCGTGTTCGCTGGGCGGGCCGGAAGCCACGATTGTGGGCGAGTGTCATCAAGGAACTCGAGATCGCCGAAGAGCTCACCAAGAACAACACGGTGATGAACCTGACGATGTGCGTCAACTACGGTGGGCGCGCCGAAATTGCCGACGCGGTCAAGGAAATCGCCAAGCGGGTGGCTGCCGGCGAGATCAATCCAGACAAGATCACCGAGGCCACCGTTGCCAAGTACCTCGACGAACCCGACATGCCGGACGTCGACCTGTTCCTGCGCCCGTCAGGGGAGCAGCGTACGTCCAACTTCTTGATCTGGCAGTCCGCGTACGCCGAAATGGTGTACCAGGAGAAGCTGTTTCCCGATTTCGATCGTCGCGACCTGTGGGCCGCGTGTGTCGAATATGCCTCACGTGACCGCCGATTTGGTGGAGTGAAATGACAGGTGAAAATATGACCGAGACCGACAACGCCGCGCGACTGCAAGAGCGTGCCGCCGAAGCGCTGGCACATTTTGTGACCGTCGACGTGGCCGACGACGGTTCACTGGGTTTCCAGTATGCCGGCGCATTGTGCTCGGTTCAGGCGATGAACCTCTCCGAAGGCCTCGACGTACTGTCGATGACGTGTGTGCTGGCGTGGGACCGTCCGGTCAGCGCCGCGCTGCACCGCAAGGTAGCCGAGCGCAACCGCACCATCCAGTTCGGATCCATCGCGGTGTTCGGGCACGGCAGTCTCGCAGATGTCATTCTGCGGTACACGTTCCCGGCAGCGGGACTGGAAGACGAAGCGCTCACCACGATGCTGCTCCTGGCGCTCACGGGAGCCGATACGGCTCGACAGGGCCTACTTCCCTAAATCTGAACGCACCGATTCTTCGAGGAGTAGTCCATGGCGCTCGAGATCCACAAGGCCTGCGAAGTCACCGACGAGCTGGTTGAAGCCTGCGCGAGACTCATTCCGCAGCTGTCGAAGTCGGCGCCACCAGTCACCGCGGCGTCGCTCGAGAAGGTTGTGGCCTGCCCCACGAACACACTTTTCGTGGCCAGGCTCGACGGTCGTATCGTCGGAACGCTGACCCTGGTCGTCTTTCCGACCCCGACCGGCTACCGCGCCTGGATCGAGGACGTTGTGGTCGACGGGGCGGCTCAAGGCCGACAGGTCGGATCCGCGCTGACCACAGCAGCCCTCGCTCGCGCCGAGGAGCTCGGCGCCCGCACTGTGGATCTGACCTCGAGGAGCTCGCGGGTAGCCGCGAATCAGCTCTACCGGAAACTCGGTTTCGAGCCGCGCGAATCCAATCTGCTTCGGTTTTCGCTGGCTGATTAAGTCGCGGCCGCGCAATCGCGGCAGGTACCAAAAATTTCGACTGTGTGACTGACGTCGGTGAATCCGTTGTCGTCGGCGATGGTCTGTGACCACTGCTCGACCATCGCGCCTTCCACCTCCACGGTGTATCCGCAATTTCGGCACACGAGGTGGTGATGGTGGCCGGAAGAGCAACGGCGATAGACGGATTCACCGGTGTCGGTGCGCAGGACGTCGATGGTTCCGGCGTCGGCGAGGGTCTGCAGGGTTCGGTAGACGGTGGTCAGGCCGATGGCTTCACCACGCTTGCGCAGTTCGTCGTGCAGCTCTTGCGCCGACTTGAACTCGCCGATGTCGTCGAGCAGTGCGGAGATCGCGCTGCGCTGTTTGGTCGATCGAATGCCGACAGTGGCGCTGCGCTTGAATGCAGACTGACCGGTGGTGTTCATGTTGGTGGTGATCATCCTTCTTCTGCGTGGGCGACAGCGTCCACGACTATGTGGGCCAGATGGTCGTCGGCCAGTCGATAGAGAACTTCGCGTCCGTGGCGTTCGCCACGCACGACGCCCGCAGCCTTCAGGACACGAAGGTGCTGGCTGATGAGCGGTTGGGTGACGCCGAGGGCGCCGACAAGTTCGTGGACGCACCGCTGCGACTGGTGGAGTTGGAGCACGATCGCGATGCGGACAGGTGCGGCGAGCGCTCGCAGGATCTCACCGGCAGCAGCCAGAGTTTCCTTGGGTGGAACCACGGCTGGTGGGACGGGTTCGAACGGGTCATGTGTGTGATCGAGCGCGTCGTGATCATGGTGGTTGTGGAGATCGCCGGTATCCGCAATGCTCACAGCGAGGCTCCTTCGAGGGATGTGTCACAACGTTCCTGCGTAGCCATAAGACCACACTATTGCAAATCACATTCATTTTGATATGCACAAGTACGCATGTCAACCGTGGCGCGAAGTCCACTTCCGGGGCCGGTTAGTCTGGACATGCAAAAAGCGCAGGAAAACCGTGCATCTATTACCCAGATGGAGAGCAATCCAGTGGCACCCAAGTCCAAGATCGAAGCCGTCGTCAATCTCGCCAAGCGGCGAGGCCTGGTCTACCCGTGCGGTGAGATCTACGGAGGCACCAAGTCCGCATGGGACTACGGCCCATTGGGTGTCGAGCTCAAGGAGAACATCAAGCGTCAGTGGTGGCGGAACATGGTCACCAGCCGCGAGGACGTTGTCGGCCTCGACTCCTCGGTGATTTTGCCCCGCGAGGTGTGGGTTGCATCCGGACACGTCGGCGTCTTCAACGACCCGCTGGTCGAGTGCCTCAACTGTCACAAGCGTCACCGTCAGGATCACCTGCAGGAGGCGTACGCGGAGAAGAAGAAGCTCGACAACCCGGACGACGTCACGATGGACCTCATCGGGTGCCCCGACTGCGGCACCGTCGGCCAGTGGACCGAACCGCGCGACTTCAACATGATGCTCAAGACGTACCTCGGCCCCGTCGAGAGCGAAGAGGGCATGCACTACCTGCGTCCCGAAACCGCGCAGGGCATCTTCGTGAACTTCGCCAACGTGCTGACCACGTCGCGTAAGAAGCCGCCGTTCGGCATCGGCCAGATCGGCAAGAGCTTCCGCAACGAGATCACCCCAGGCAACTTCATCTTCCGCACCCGCGAGTTCGAGCAGATGGAGATGGAATTCTTCGTCAAGCCCGGCGAGGACGACGCATGGCACAAGTACTGGATCGACTACCGCATGGACTGGTACACCGGCCTCGGTATCAACAAGGACAACCTGCGCCTGTACGAGCACGCGAAGGAAAAGCTCTCGCACTACTCCAAGGGCACCACGGACATCGAGTACCGCTTCCACTTCCAGGGCAGCGAATGGGGTGAGCTCGAGGGCATCGCGAACCGCACCGACTTCGACCTCTCGACGCACTCCAAGCACTCGGGCACCGAGCTGAACTACTTCGACCAGACAACCGGCGAGCGCTACACGCCGTACGTCATCGAGCCGGCAGCCGGCCTCACCCGGTCACTCATGGCCTTCCTCGTCGACGCCTACACCGAGGACGAAGCCCCCAACGCCAAGGGTGGCGTCGACAAGCGCACGGTGCTGCGCCTGGATCGTCGTCTCGCTCCGGTCAAGGCCGCTGTCCTGCCGCTCTCGCGCAATGCGGATCTCACGCCAAAGGCAAAAGATCTTGCAGCGCAACTGCGTCAGAACTGGAACGTCGAATTCGACGACGCCGGCGCCATCGGCCGCCGCTACCGTCGTCAGGACGAGATCGGCACCCCGTTCTGCATCACGGTCGACTTCGACACCCTCGAAGACCAGGCAGTCACCGTTCGCGAGCGTGACTCCATGGCTCAGGAACGCGTCGCACTCGATCAGGTCGAGAGCTACCTTGCGACGCGACTGATCGGTTCTTAAGCCGAATCCGTCTCGGGCGGCCTTCCTCGATAACGGGGGAGGCCGCCCGTTTGCTGTTCCCGGCGACCTTCGAGGCGTAAGAACAGACATATGAGACAACTCAGTGTGACCAACAGCGTGACTCTCGACGGTGTCATGCAGGCACCGGGTGGGCCCGACGAGGACCGTCGTGGCGGCTTCGAGCACGGGGGATGGGCTGCGCCGTTCAGTGACGCGGTCATGGCGCGGAAGATGGGCGAGGGAATGGCTGCAAGATCGCAGCTACTCTTCGGGCGACGGACGTACGAGAGTTTTGCGTCGTACTGGCCGCACCAGACCGACAATCCGTTCACCGAAGTGCTCGACAACACGCAGAAATATGTTGCGTCGCGGACATTGACCGAACCGCTGCCGTGGAAGAACTCGACGTTGCTCCGCGGTGACGCCGCCGACGCGGTTGCCGAGTTGAAGGACACCGAGGGGCCGGATCTGGTGATTCTGGGTAGTGGGGAACTGATCACGTCGTTGGCGCAGCGCCAATTGATCGACACCTACTTTCTGCTCATCCATCCTGTGGTTCTCGGAACGGGACGCAGGTTGTTTCCTGACGGCGCCGCACTCGCGCGGTTCACTCTCACCGAAAGTGTTTCCACCACAACCGGAGTCATCATGGCGACGTATCAGTTGCAGTGAGTGGGGCGAAAATAATCGAGTTGCCAGCGCTGGGATCTGACGGCCTGCACACTGGTCGGCGTTACCCACGGCGGGTAGATGCGAATGGCGCGTTTACCGCCCGTGAAGTCTGTCGAAACCACTCGATTCGTGATGAGAGCGTCGACGGGAAAAATGAAGTGCCCCAGTTGTTCTCCGTCGTATACCTTCACGATGAACAATTCGACGCCGTCGGAAACATCGAACGGGCGGATCGGCCCGGCGTCCGATCGTCGCCACAGCGTCACGAACTGCCCGAGTTTGGTAGGAGTCGTCTTTGCGCGACGGTACACGGCGCTGCGCCCGTCGACAGTGAGGGAGTGAGCGCTGTACTCCGCGCCCTCGGGTTCGGGAATCGGTGTGGACCAGGTACATCCGTGAGCGTTCATCGGCAATGATGATGGCACGGGGCACCGACAGCGCTGAAGGTGCAGCGCTGTCGGTGGTGGGGGATTCAGGCTGAGGGCACCTTGTCGAGGAACCCGAGAACAAGCGTCAACCGGCCGTCGTCATTTCGTTCGAGCACGTCGAATCCGTCGATCAGGGATTCTTTGCCGGCCGGGCCGAGCTTCCAGCCGAACCGAGCTTGGCTGTGGTGTGAGTCCACCGGTCCGGCGAGTGTGAAGGTCATGCCCGGAAACTGCTGCTGCACAGCGCTGATCATCGCGTCGATCTGTCTGTGTCCGGTCACATCTGCCAGTGGATCGGTGTACCGGCCGTCGGCCGCGAACAGTTGCTCGATTCGTTCCTGACGAGCGCCGGCATCGGTTTCGTTCCACAGGTCGATGTAGGCGTGTGCGATTGCGTCGAAGTCACTCATGGCAGATCCTCCTGGTTGTCGAGGTCCGGGGTTTGTTTCCCGGCTGAGATCACTGTGCCAAGCGGATGTGTCGTCAGTCGATTACCTCGGAGGTCATGGCGTTGATTACACCTTGTCGCTACGTTGAGTGGATGACTCAGAGCACGCATGTGGGAGCCCAGCTGAAGTCGTGGCGTGAGAGACGACGGCTCACTCAGTTGGGGCTTTCCTCCGCTGCCGGAGTTTCGACGAGGCACTTGAGTTTCATCGAAACCGGTCGATCGAAACCCAGTAAGGACATGATTATCCACTTGTCCGAGTGTTTGGAAGTGCCGCTACGGCAGCGGAATACGCTGTTGCTGGCGGGCGGTCATGCACCGGCCTATTCGGAGAATGCGTTGGCGGAAACGCCGATGTCCGCGGTCAGCGACGCCATCAATCGCATCGTCGACGCCCATGACCCGTACCCGGCTGTGGTGGTCGATCACCAGTGGGATCTGATCGTCGGCAATCGGGCGGTAAGCATCCTGACGGAGGGCGCTGCGTCGTTTCTTCTGGAGCCGCCGGTCAACGTTCTGCGGCTGAGTTTGCATCCCGAAGGCATGGCTGAGCGCATCGTGAACTTGGCGCAGTGGCGAAATCACGTGATCGCTCGGCTGCGCCGTGAGGTCGAGGTGACCGCCGACGCGCAGTTGGGTGCGCTGTTGGAAGAATTGCTGACTTATCCCAGCGGCGGCGAGTGGCATGAGGACGAGAGTTCTCTGTTGGTGCCCTTGCGGATTCGCGCGGGCGACACCGAACTGGCGATGTTCAGTACCACCACCGTGTTCGGTACGCCGCGCGATGTCACTTTGGCAGAGATCGCGATCGAATGTTTTTATCCATCCGACCGCGAGACCGCGGAGTTCTTCAGAGCGAAATCAGAGTGACTTCTTGCCGAACTTCAGCTTCCAGGGAACCAGTGCCGATTCGAGCTGAACAGCCAGGCTCATCTTCGAGACGCCGTCGGTGCGCTCCTCGAAACGGATGGGGGTTTCGGCGATCTTCATGCCGCGCTGCACAACTCGGTAGTTCATCTCGACCTGGAAGGCGTAACCGTTGCTCTGCACCGATTCGACGTCGATGGCGCGCAACGTCTTTGCGTGCCACGCCTTGAATCCGGCGGTGGCGTCCTTGACGTGCAGCCGCAAGATTGCGTTGACGTAGAAGTTGGCCCATGCCGACAGTGCCTTGCGGTGCCACGGCCAGTCGCCGGCCACGGCGCCGCCCTCGACGTAGCGCGAACCGAGCACCACCGCAGCGTCGGTTGTGGTGAGGATCTCGATCATGGCGGGGATCACTTCGGACGGATGAGACAGGTCCGCGTCCATCTGAATGACGATGTCGGCGTTCTCGGCGAGCGCCCGCGTCATACCGGCGACGTACGCGCGGCCGAGTCCGTCCTTGGCGGTGCGATGCAGAACACCCACCGGGATGGGGCCGTCGATGCCGAGCTTGTCAGCTACCTCGCCGGTTCCGTCGGGGGAGTTGTCGTCCACCACGAGAACTGCCAGGTTCGGGATCTTCAATGCGGCGAGACGATCGACGAGCTTGGGCAGGTTTTCACGCTCGTTGTACGTGGGTACCACGACGGTAATCTGCGGAGCGACGTTGTTCATAACACCTTCGTATGATCTGTGATCCCGACTTGCCGGATGAAGCGTACGACGAGGTCGGTCGCGAACAAAGTCAGAATTTTACTACCTCGGGTAGTTGACTCAGAACCGGCCGCCGCCGCCACCGCCGCGACTGCCGCGTCCTCCTCCGCCGCCGCCGAACCCGCCGCCGCCGAATCCGCCGCCCCGGCCGCTGCTGCTCGGACCGCCGTACGAACGCGGTCCACCGCCGCCGCCACGGAGAACGCTGTTGATCAGGATGCCGCCGAGAATGGCGCCTGCGGCGTTGCCGCCGCCGCCGCTTCCGCCGCGGGGACGCTGGTTTGCCTCCCATGTGCTGACGTCGCTCTGGGCCGCCCGCAGAGCATGAGTGGCCAGCGTCGTTGCAGCCTGCGCGTGCTGCAGAGCCGTCGACGGATCGGTGCCCTGCAACTGCTGAGCTGCCTGCAGATGGCGCTGCGCCTCGGCGTAGCGGGTGCGGGCCTCGGCGCCGATGACGCCGCGTCGCGTACTGAGGAAATCGCCGGCAGCAGTGACCTGTGCCTGGGCCGCCAGGATGTCCTGCGCGAGGCGTTGCTGCGCCCGTTCGAGCTGTTGCTTCTGCTCCTGAGCCTCCGCGAGCAATGCGTCGAGTTGTGCGTCGGCGGCCACAATCTGGTTGAAGGCGCCGAGTGGATCACTGTCCTTCGATGTCTGGGCGTGAGCCAACGCGGCTTGTGCACCAGCCTTGGCGGCGGCCAATCTATCGCCGCCCTGGGCCAGGTAGGCGTCGGCAGCGGTGATGCCCTGCTGAACGTCGTCCATCGCGGCGGGGAGGGTAGCGATAGCGTTGCGGATGTCGTCTGCCGCGTGATCCACGGCGTCGAGAAGTTTGCGAGCCTGGTCCAGTGCCGCCTCCGCGGTCCGAATCGCTGTGACGGCGGCGCCCTGCTTACCGGCGGGCAAGGCAACGGCGTCGCGGCCCTGCTCGATGGACTGCTCGGCCAGAGTCAAGCGTTCTCCGGCCATGGTGACGTTGCCGGCGACCGGCGCCAGGGTCGGAGCCGGGAACTGGTTCTTCAGCTCGTTCAGGATCTTCTCGGACTCCGGCAGCCGCACGCTGACGGCTACAACAGCCTGAGTCAGGGCATCGAGGCGAGCGGGCGCGTTGATGAGAAGGTCACGCATCGTGTCGAACTCGTCGACCCGCGCATCGAGTTCCTGATCGGCACGGCCACATGAGGAAATGATGTCGATGAGCATCTGGCGCCGCTGCTCGGGTGACTCCGGGATGGCGTCGTCGAGTTTCTGCCTGATACCGAAGGCTCCGGCGAGTGTCGCCTTGGCCTTGTCGAAAGCCTGGGCAAACGGCGCGACGGCCGCATCACCGAATTCGCTCCGCGCGAGTTCGAGTTCTTCCTGGCTCGACGCGATGGCGTTGTCGGTCTCGACGAGAATGGCCTGCGCTCGCTCGTCCAGCGTCGGCAAGGGAAGTGCGTTCAAGGCGGCGATGTCGTCGGGTGCGATGTTTTTTGCGGCCTCGAGGCTGGCTTTGTCTCGATCGCTCTTCCGCTTGCGTGAGTACAGAACCACTCCGCCGGTTCCGACGATGACCGCGCCGCCGCCGATGAGGAGTGTGCTTACGGACATGCCGCCACTCTTGGCGTTTGCGTCACCGAGCGCGCCGGCGGTGGCAATGGCGGCTCCAGCCCAATCACCGTCGGCGAGAGCCGGTTCCGTCGCGTCGGACTTGATGGAGTCGATGTCGGATTGTGTGATGTTTGTCAGTCCGGGCGGCACGTCGAGGTAGTAGGCGCCTTCCGTGGTCGCGACGGCAAGCAGGACGTCGGTGCCGCTGAGAGTGGACTTCGTTGCTGTCTGATCGGCCCACGCCTGGCCACCCATCTCGTTGAAGTCGGGGACAAACGCAACCCACAGATCGATCTGATGGTCTTCGCTGAGTTGGTCGAGCGCAGCTTGGATGTCCTCCTTCTGGCCGTCGTTGAGTACGCCAGAGGTATCGGTGATCTGGTTGGGAAGGACCAACGGCGGATCAGCCGACGCAGTGGCAGGACTGAAGATCAATGCCAGGATCGCGAAGATCGCCGCAACGGCGCTCGCGCTGCCCCAACGCCGGATCGGCCGGACGAATGCCCGGTCGTGGTCTGCTGGAGACGACTGCTCGATGTGTGCTGCGAAGGCCATGACGCAAATCTAACCGTTATGGCGCGTCGGCAGCGCGGGGGAGCGATCGGGGCTGGCACAATTGCGGGAGTGAAACCAGCTTTCGGCAACCGCTCCCGCAACTCTGCGCCCTCCGGGGCTGGCGGCGGCTTCGGCGAAGGTCTGGCTCGATGGACCCGACGCCTCATCGCCGGGGCTCTACTGATGACCTTCGTCTTGATCGGCGGAACCGCCGTCCGGGTCTGGCAGGTTGCGCGGATCGACGACACGACACCAGCCGACGCGATTGTTGTTCTCGGGGCCGCTCAGTACTCGGGAACTCCGTCGTCGGTGTTCGAAGCCAGGCTCGAGCAGGCGTACAAGCTGTACAAGCGTGGGGTAGCGCCGCAGATCATCACCGTCGGCGGCAAGCAGGAAGGTGACGAGTACACCGAAGCCGCGTCCGGAAAGATGTATCTCACCGACCGCGGGATTCCGTCGAGTGCGATTACCGCGGTCGAAACCGGCTCGGACACCTTGCTGAGCATTGATGCCGTCAGCGACGAAATGGCTTCGCAGGGAATCAATTCCGCAGTTCTGGTCAGTGACCCGTGGCATTCCCTGCGCACTCGAACCATGGCCCGCGACACCGGCCTCGAAGCCTGGACCGCGCCCACCAGACAAGGGCCGGCCGTGTTCACCCGCGAATCCCAACTGCATGGCATCGCGCGCGAAACCGGCGCTCTGCTCTGGTACCAACTGACGCACTTCTCCGCTGACTTCCCCTACACGGCAGGGCAATAGGAACAACCGAAATGACGGCACACACCACGTACGGCGGCGGAACCTATTCCGAGCACGATCTGGAGCGCCGCATTGTCGAGGCTCCGAAGCGAGCGGGATTGCCCGGTACTCAGATTGCCGCCGCTCAACATCGATCCGACTTCTCGCGGGATCGCGCTCGCGTGCAGCACTCCGCGGCGTTACGACGCCTGGCCGACAAAACCCAGGTAGTCGGTCCTCGCGACGGTGACACCCCGCGTACCCGGCTCACGCACTCGATGGAAGTTGCGCAGATCGGTCGCGGTATCGCCGACGGCCTCGGCTGTGATCCCGATCTCGTAGACCTCGCCGGATTGGCCCACGACATCGGGCACCCTCCGTACGGGCACAACGGTGAGAAGGCACTCGACGAGGTCGCGAAAGACTGCGGCGGGTTCGAAGGCAACGCCCAGAACCTGCGCATCCTCACGAGCCTCGAACCCAAGATCTTGGGGCCCGACGGTCGCAGTGCCGGACTCAACCTCACCCGGGCTTCCCTCGACGCCGCGATCAAATATCCGTGGACCAGGCCGGAACCCGGAGCCAAGTTCGGCGCCTACGACGATGACGCCGATGTGCTGGCCTGGGTCCGCGACGGAGCGCCCGGGCGTCGACAAGCATTGGAAGCTCAGGTCATGGACTGGGCCGACGACGTCGCCTATTCGGTGCACGACGTCGAGGACGGGGTGATTGCCGGCCGTATCGACCTTCGGTCACTGGCCGATCCGAGCGAGCAACGGGCACTCGCCGAGTTGGGTGCCTCGGAGTTTCGCGGCCTGGTGATCGACGATCTGATCGACGCTGCGCAGCGGTTGTCGGAACTGCCCGTCGTACAGAGCGTCGGCAGCTACGACGGGACCCTGAACAGTTCCGTGGCATTGAAAAACCTGACCAGCGAATTGGTCGGACGCTTTGCGACGGCAGCCATCGCCCGCACCCGGCTGACCAACGGAGACCGGCCGCTGTCGCGGTACCAAGCAGACCTCGACATCCCCGAAGCGGTGGCATCCGAAGTAGCGCTGCTCAAAACCGTTGCGCTGTATTACGTGATGTCCGACAACGGGCACAAGGCCCGCCAAGACCGTCAACGTGACCGAGTTCATCGCGTCGCGGAATGGCTGCTGGCAACAGCGCCCGCCGGATTGGACCCCATCTTGCTGCCTGCCTGGGAGCGAGCGGAAAACGATGCGGCGCGCACCCGAGTTGTCGTGGATCAGATCGCGTCGTACACGGAGAGTCGCCTCGAGCGGGTCGACAAAGCCAGCCTCGGCGCGCAGGCCAGTTGGGGCTGACTGCTCAACTCGACGGCGTTTGCGTCAGCGCCCATTCTGCGACTCTGCGCGCACTCTCGGCTTCGCTGAGGTCCTCGACGCGCGTCATGATGGACCAACGCACGCCGAAGGGGTCGCGGATCGAGGCAAACCGGTCGCCCGAGACGAACGTGCTTACCGATTCACGAACGGTCGCGCCGGCTTGTACTGCGCGCTCGACGACGGCGTCGACATCTGAGCAGTACAGGCCCATCGAGTAGGAGTCGGCGTCGCCGGAAGGTGCCTCGACGAGGCCGTAATCGGGGTTGGGTTCGCCGAGTTGGAGCCGACCGTTTCCGAAATCGAGGTCGGCGTGGACGACGACGCCGCTGAACTCGGTGATGTCGACGACGCGTGCGCCGTACACCGACCGGTAAAATTCAATCGCGTCGGCGGCTCCCTTGATCGCCAGAAACGGGGTCAAGCTCGTCGAGCCGTGCGGGATGCCGTCTGTTGTGTGCTCGCCGGTCACGCCCTGCTGGGAAATGCTGTCTGCGTTCATGAAACGAAGGTAGCGCCGTCAGATGGGCTGTGGCTTGAAGATTTGCGACGAACGAGGAGGACGGCAGTTGGTCACGCCCAATGACAGTCGCGGGATTCTGTACCCGACCAAACTCCCGACGTTCCACCGCGAACCGGCCGACGCCTCGTTGGAAGGGCGTATCCGCTGGTTCTGGATTCCGCGATGGCAGCTGGCGCCCGGCCGAACTGTCCGACAGGAAGTGCTGCCGTTCCCCGCTTCCAATCTCGTGGTCGAACCCGGCGGGGTGTCCCTGGTCGGCCCGTCGACAGGGGCGTCGCACCGTGACCTGTCCGGCAGTGGCTGGGCGGTGGGTGCACTGTTGCGGCCGGCGGGCCTCGCGTCGTTGCGAGCTGATCCGCAGACCATCCAGAACACCGAAGTGCAGATCGCCGCGCCGGACTTGCACGAGGCAGTGATGTCGGCGATGGGTGAGGCTGACCACGAGGTGGGTAGGCAGCGTGCGATTGCGGCTTTCTCCGAGTGGGCGGCCCAGCACATTGCGCCGGACGACGAGAGTGGTCGTCTGGCAAATGCCATGGAAGACCTGATTGCCTTGGATCGGACCGTGATCCGTGTCGGTGATATCGCCGAACTTCTCGGCACCTCCGTCCGGGGTGTCCAACGCCTTGCCCAGCGATACGTCGGGTTGCCGCCATTGGCGATCATTCGACGCTACCGACTTCAGGAAGCCGCACAACGGCTACGCGAAGATCCGTCGGTGAAGATCGCGCAAGTGGCGGCCGATCTCGGTTACGCAGACCACGCCCACCTGTCCGCCGACTTCCGCAACGTCCTCGGTTTCACACCGAACTCCTACCGCCAGACTCCAGACCACCCGTGACGAACTTGCCGTGTCAGGCGCAGTTCGTGGACCGCCTAGACTGACATACGTGGCGGGCCGAATTTCTGACAGAGACATCGCGGCCATTCGCGAACGCACACGCATCGAAGACATCGTCGGTGAATACGTCTCGCTCAAGCGTGCGGGTGGCGACTCCATCAAGGGGCTGTGCCCGTTCCACGACGAGAAGTCGCCGTCGTTCCACGTTCGTCCCAACCATGGGCTTTATCACTGCTTCGGTTGCGGTGAGGGCGGCGACGTCTACTCCTTCTTGCAGAAGATGGATCACATCAGTTTTGTCGAGGCTGTCGAGCAGTTGGCCGACCGGCTGAACTACTCGATTTCCTACGAGGGCGGCGGTCCCTCGGTTCAGCGCGATCGCGGCACCCGTGCGCGCTTGATCGCGGCCAACGCGGCAGCGCAGGAGTTCTATGCGGCGCGCCTGCGGGAGCCAGACGCCCAAGCTGCGCGCGATTACCTCACCGAGCGAAATTTCGACGGCGCTGCGGCCTTGCAGTTCGGCTGCGGCTACGCCCCCGAAGGCTGGGACACACTCACAAAGCACTTGATGGCCAAGGGATTCGAGTTCAAGGAGCTCGAAGCCGCCGGCCTGGCCAAGGAGGGGCGACGCGGCCCGATCGACCGTTTTCATCGTCGACTCCTGTGGCCCATCCGGAGCGTTGCCGGCGACGTAATCGGCTTCGGTGCCCGCAAACTTTTCGACGACGACACCATGCCAGGCAAGTACGTCAACACCCCGGAAACCATCCTGTACAAGAAGTCTCAGGTCTTGTTCGGCCTCGATCTCGCGAAACGCGACATCGCCAAGGGGCATCAGGCTGTGGTGGTCGAGGGGTACACCGATGTCATGGCGATGCATCTGGCCGGCGTCAAGACCGCTGTCGCGTCGTGTGGCACCGCATTCGGCGAGGAACACCTCGCGATGCTGCGCCGACTCCTGATGGACGACAGCTACTTTCGCGGCGAAATCATCTACACCTTCGACGGAGATGCCGCGGGGCAAGCTGCCGCGATGAAGGCTTTCGAGGGTGATCAGAAGATGGCCGGGCAGACGTTTGTTGCCGTCGCACCCGACGGAATGGACCCGTGCGATCTCAGGCTGGCGTCGGGTGATGCTGCAGTCCGCGACCTCGTGGCGAGGCGAACCCCGATGTTCGAGTTCGTGGTCAAGTCGATACTCACCGAGCATGATCTCGACACAGCGGAAGGTCGCGTCGAGGCTTTGCGTCGTACCGTTCCCGTCGTCGCGCAGATCAAGGAATCGACCCTGCGTGACAGTTACGCGAACCTGCTGTGCGGATGGGTCGGGTGGGACGACCTGCCGTCCGTGCGTCGACGTGTCCGTGACGAAGCTCGCAAACGCGCGTCCACCCGAGGTTCTTCACCCGCGCCGAAGCGGCGTCAGGTCATTCCGGAGCCGAGCGACGACGCCCTTGCCCTCCCAATCGGGATCTCACGGCCCCGGCCCAACGACCCGGGACTGTCCACGCAGCGAGCGGTGCTCAAAGCGGCCCTGCAGTACCCAGGGATCGCCGGAACGGTGTTCGACTCACTTCCCGTCGAGACGTTCACTCATCCCGCCTACGTGGCAATCAGGCAGTCGATGTCCGACGCCGGCGGCACCAGCAAGGGCTTCGGCGGCGCCGAATGGATCGAGGTTGTCACCAAGGGAGTCGAAGATGTGACAGTTGCCTCAGTGATCTCCGAACTTGCCGTCGAACCGATGCCATGTGACGAGGACACAGTTCCCCGCTACATCAGCGGCGTGCTCGCGCGACTGCAGGAGGCTTGGGTCGGCGAACAGGTCGCAGACCTCAAATCGAAACTGCAGCGCATCTCACCCGCCGCAGCACCGGACGAGTACAACTCGCTGTTCGGCGACCTCGTCGCCCTCGAGCAGTACCGCCGACAGCTGCGTGAGCAAGCCGTCGGCGACAACAGCGTCTGACTAGCGGTTCTTCTTCAACTGGTCATGAGGGATCAGGATCGTGGTTTCCTCGTTGATCGGCTTCATGGGCTCCAATTTCGGCTGCGTGCTGAGCGAATCAGCCAGCTTCTGACGCGACGCGTCGAGCACCTTCTTCGTGGCAGGACTGGTCGCCACCGCCTTCGCGGCCCGACTGATCTGTTCGTACCGGGCCCGCCCTGCTTTCGTCCCCAGGACGTACCCAGCGGCAACACCGATCAACAAACGCATCATTCCTGCTTCCCTCCAGCACCGATCGTCCTGACTCCATCCTGCCTGATGACTCGCTGGGCAGGCGATTTGGTACTTCGGCGGTGGATTCGCTACAGTTTCTCAGGCAACGCCGGAACGGGCGAAGCGAGCAAGACAATCCCCTGTAGCTCAATTGGCAGAGCTTCCGACTGTTAATCGGACGGTTGCTGGTTCGAGTCCAGCCGGGGGAGCGTTCAGAAGAATCCCTGATCCGCAGCAATGCGGATCAGGGATTTTTTTGTTGCACGGTTATGTCGACGGCCTGCCAGGCGCCGCGTGACCGACAGCTGTCATTCGAATGTGTGTGCGAAGATTCTGATATGTCTGTCGAGTCTGCGCCGACCAGTTGCCCCAGCGGGCACGCCCTCACCGGTGGCACCTGTCTCGTCGGATGGGAAGTCTGCGGCTGTGTGACGGCCGAGAACGGCGGGCATCGAACGCACTACTGCCGCAAGTGTGGCAAGACTGTGCGAACGCCGCCATGCGCCGGTGCCATGCCGCAGGCTGATCGCTGGCGCAGTCGGTAGATCTACGCCGCCGCGTCCCTGATCGTCTATGGCAGACCACTGGGTTAGGTTTTTTTGGGGCGCGTGACCGCGATGATGCGAAGGCTGGCGCTGATCAGCTGGATCCGGACGGGTACTCAGATATCTAGGGGAGGTATTCGTCCGAGATTTGATCGTTGTCAGGTAGGTAAGAACCTCACAATGCACTGGGAAGATAGTGCGCTTGGTCGTCCTGCACGGCCAGGTTCATGACTTCCTCGTATGCCTCCGGTAGTGGGTGCCCACACGCACTTCCTGTCGGAAAAGCAACTCTCACACCGTGTCCGCTGGCATCGACCAGCCAAACCACAGGAGTGGGAATGGTCGACGCAGTGGGGCATTCGCCGAACCACGGACGATCGAGCGAGGGCTGCGCCAATTCAGCGATGACTCGCGTCAAATCACCGCTTCTCCTCGTCTGCCTCAGGATCGCCCCACTGTTGTCGTCCGCGAACTTCAGGAATTCGCACACCACCACCGATGTCGGTTGGAAGCTCTCGGGAATCGTTCCTGCCGGAGGCAATGGGTCTACTAGGTACTCCGGTGACTGGACCGGTATAGGAATGACCGCCTCGAGCACGTCAGGCGCCAGACATGTGGGTTGCCCGATAACCTGCCCCTGCGGGGCAGCTGCCGGGGACCGTCGGTCGTCCACAATCTGGAAAGCAACAACTACCCCAACCGCGAGAACAGCAACGGAGCCAGCCAATACCGGCCCCAAACGACATCGCCGCATATCCAACACCATGCCAACTATGCCGCTAGCGGACACATTCCGCCCTGTCTACAAGATGATCGCCCGGACGAGCCCCCGAGGCTGCAGGGCGAGTCGGCCGACTGAGATCTATTCGAATTGCGCGCCGGGGCTGTGGGTTTGGTTGACGTCGAGCGTGACCTCGACATCCCCGGCAGGAACATCCGTGAGAAGGTGCACCGCGTCAGCGACCATGTCGGGAATCTGATCGAGTCGGCGTGCTTGGGTGAATGCACCGTCGACCTCGGGCACCTCGACGGCCCACCAATCGCCGGATTTCGTGACCTTGGCGGTGACCTTCATTTGTTGCCCTTCCTGTCGGTGGTCGTTCGAAGTCGGTGGTTGTCTGAAGCGAAAGCCCGGCGCAGGATTCTGCGCCGGGCTTCGGTGTTCATGGTGCGAGCGACTACTTCGCTGCGCGGTCCGAAGGCTCGAACAAGCGAACGATGTGGGCCGGGTTGATGTAGTAGACCCCGTTGGGGGAGTTGAGCACCAACGTGTCTTCAGTGAAGTCCTTGACGGTGCCGTTGAGCTTTGCGCCGTCGGACATGATGATCCGGATCGTGGCCTTGGAGTTCTTGAATTCAGAGAGTGCAAGCTTCATGTGATGATCCTGTTCAGTGGGGTGTGCTCTCCAACGTTATCGGGTTCCGGCGCCCGTGCGAACCAAGTCGAGTTACAGGCTCCGATATGAGTTACACCAGTCACACCCTGCCCGGTTGTGATTCGCGTCAGCGGTGCCGGTAACATTCGGACGCGCCGAGATGTCAGGCAACTCGGATGGGGCGGTAGCTCAGTCGGTTAGAGCCGTGGACTCATAATCCATTGGTCGCGGGTTCGAGCCCCGCCCGCCCCACAACTCTCTTCCACGATCGGCGATGGAATCAATACCCGCCGTGAGCGGACTATTCTCGATCCATGCCGATCACGCCGGACACAAAGAACTGGACCTGGGTGCTCGAACGCCCGTGCACAGAGTGCGGGTTCGACTCGACCACCATCACCTTCGCTGATGTTCCCGATCTGGTTCGCAGGAATGCTGCGGCCTGGGGTGAGGTGCTGCAGCGCGAGGACGTGACGGTACGGCCGAACAGCGAAACCTGGTCGGCGTTGGAGTATTCCGCCCATGTGCGTGACGTGTTCAGGATTTTCAGAGCCCGGTTGGAGCAGATGCTTCAATTCGACGATCCGCACTTCGAGAACTGGGACCAAGACGCAACAGCAATTGCCGATCGCTACAACGAGCAGGATTCGGGAAAAGTCGCTAGGGAATTGGCCGACGCTGCTGAAGCCGTCGCGAGCGCATTCGAATCAGTCGCGGAGGGTCAGCTGGGGAGGCGCGGACTCCGCAGTGACGGATCGGCGTTCACCGTCGAATCATTGGCCATGTACTTCATTCATGATCCGATCCATCACCTGCACGACGTGTCGGGGTAGTCAGAGCCCACGCACCTCCTCGAGAGTTTTCCGCGCTCCGACCGAGTGCAACGAGTCGAGTGTTGTTCGGAAGCTCGCGACAAATCGCCGGTTGTCGACCAGATCTCCGAAAACGGCACGGTTGCCGATGAACGCGAGTGGGTCGACCGCCTGCTTCCGAGCAAGGGGCACCAACGTGTCGGCCAATTGATCGACCACAGTGATCGGGTCGCCGTTCTCGTCGACGCCCTCGGCGTAGCGCGCCCAACTGGCCACGATGGCGGTGGACAGATTGATGGGCCCTCCGGTGTCGAGTTGCTTGCGGATCACCGGCAAGAGCCACTTGGGAATTCGATCGGACGATTCGGCGCACAGACGCGCAATCGTGTCACGAACCTGTGGGTTCGAGAAGCGTTCGATGAGCGTCTTCTTGTACTGATCGAGGTCGACGCCGGGGACCGGATCGAGGGTGGGGGTCGCTTCGAGGTTCATGTAGTCGAGCAGGAACCCGGACAGGAGTTCGTCCTGGCATGCTTCGTGAACGAGACGGTATCCGGCGAGGTAGCCGAAGTAAGCGATGCCCTGATGGCTGGCATTGAGGAGACGCAGCTTCATGAGTTCGTACGGGCGCACGTCCGGCACCACATTCACGCCGGCATTTTCCAAAGGTGGCCGGCCCACCGTGAACTCGTCCTCGAGGAACCATGCGGTAAAGGGTTCCGCCGCGACAGGCCATTGATCGTCGACGCCGAATGCCTGGGCAATCTCGGCGGTCACCTCGGCAGTCGTGACGGGCGTGATCCGATCGACCATGGAGTTGGGGAACGCACCGTTCTGCTCGATCCACTCGGCAAGTTCCGGATCTTTCAGGGCAGCAAAGGCTCCGAAAGCTGTTCGTGCGACGGCGCCGTTCCCTTCGATGTTGTCGCAACTCATGATCGTGAAGGGTGCGAGGCCGCGTTCTCGGCGAAGGGCGAGAGCATCGCAGACCAGTCCGAACGTCGTGCGGGGGAGAGCTCCTGGCCGAAGATCATGCACGACATCGGGATTGGATGCGTCGAACTCACCGGTGGTGTGCAAGATGTTGTAACCGCCCTCGGTGATGGTGAGGGACACGATCTTTGTCGACTCCGACGCCATCTTCTCGATGACAGCACGTGGATCGTCCGGAGCAAACAGGTACTCGACAATTGACCCGATGACACGGCCTTCGAGCGTTCCGTCGGCATGCTTGAGCGCCAGCGTGTACAAACCGTCCTGAGCGCCGAGTGCATCCTTCATCCGCTTGTCCGACGGCATCACTCCGACACCGCAGATGCCCCAGTCGAAACCTTCTCCTTGGCGTAGGAGGGTATCGATGTACATGGCCTGATGCGCGCGGTGAAAGCCGCCGACACCAAAATGCACTATGCCGGTGGTGACTTTGCTCCGGTCGTAGTTCGGCACTTCGAGTGAAGCATCGAAGTCGCGCAAGGTCTTCGTGTTGAGTTCCATGAAAGTTCTAGTCTCCTTCGGCGACGATGACGACGGCTTTGATGCTGCCGGGGACGCGATCGGCTTCCAGTGCCTCGCGCGAGCGTTCGAGTGAAAAGCGGGCTGTGACCATCGAATCCAGGTCGACGCGACCGGACGCGACCAGTGCCGCGGCGATCGGCCACGTGTTGGCGTATCGGAACACACCGGTGAGGACGAGTTCGCGACCCTGAATGATGGGGACGGGCAGCGGGATTTCGTCTGCGCCCATTCCGACCAACACTATTGTCCCGGCCGGCCGAACAGCATGGATGCCGTCGATCACGGCGGCTGTGGCTCCCGAGGCGTCGATGAACGCGTCGACGCCGAGTGAACGTACATCGCTCTCGCGGGGATCCACCACGGCGGTGGCGCCGAACGTCAGTGCCACCTCGCGTCGGGCGGCGTCGATGTCCGAGACGATGACCTCGGTGGCGCCAAAAGCCTTGGCTACCTGTGTCGTCACGATTCCCACCGGTCCGGCGCCCGCGATGAGGACTCGGGACCCACCGGTGATACCGGCCTTCTGGACGGAAGCGATGCCCACGGAGAGTGGCTCGAACAGCGCTGCGGCTTCATAGGACACGGAATCGGCGATGGGATGTGCGAAGTCTGCGCCAATGGTCACGTAGTCCGTCAACGCACCGTCTATGGGAGGCGTCGCGAAGAACTCCATGTGAGGGCAGAGATTGTATCGGCCGGATTTCGATTCCGAACTGGTCGGATCGGGCTTCTGCGGCTCGATGGAGACCCGTTGTCCGATGCGACTGGGATCAACGCCGTCCCCGACGGCTGCGATCCGACCTGACGCCTCGTGCCCGAGAACGAGGGGAGCCTCGACGACGTAGGGGCCGATGCGGCCTTCGCGAAAATAGTGGGCGTCCGATCCGCATACGCCAACCGCATGGACGCGGACGAGCACTTCGCCAGGCCTGGGCGACGGTCGCGGTCTTTCCTCCATCTGCATCTTTCCGACTGAAATAAGGACATTTGCCCGAATTGTCGCAGGTAGATCGATGGATTCACCGGAAACTGTTGTGTGGGTCACAACGTAGATGTTAGCTTAATGAGCATAAGAACATCTAGTGAGCATTTGCTCACGACCAAAAGAATCAACCAAAAGAATCAACGAGGAGAACGCGTGAACCAGTCGGCTCAGCCAACGGGACTCAAGACGTCGAAGACGCCGGCGTCCGAGGATGTCCGACTCGCGCTGCGCGCGGCAACGATGTATCACCTCGAAGGTGCTACTCAGGCGGAGATCGCGGCAAAACTCGGTGTCTCGAGGCCGACGGCGGGCCGCTTGCTGGCTCGGGCGCGGTCGCAAGGCTTGGTCAGGGTCGAGATCTTGGTTCCGCCGGAGTTGGAAGGTTCGGTGAACACGGAATTGGAGTCCGAGCTCGAGAAGCGTTTCGGCCTGGCGGAAGTTTTGGTTGTCCCCGAAGCGAATTCGGATTCAGACGATCCCGACTACGATGCGTTGGGTCGTCGCGCTGCTGACGTGCTGGTTCGGCGTCTGCAGCCGTCGAGCGTTCTCGGATTCACGTGGGGGCCGGAAACCGTTGCAGTAGCGGGTTCTTTGCCGGACCGGGCGGCAAAGTGCTCGGCTGTGGTACAACTTGACGGCTCCATGACGGTGACCGACTATCAAACCGGCGTTGACTTCACTATCGGCCGATGTGCACAACAGTTGCAGGCCAATCCGATTCGCCTCAATGCTCCGTTGTACGCCGATCCGGCGACTGTGGAGTCGATGCAAAACGATTCGGTCATATCTAAGGCGCTGCAAGCTGGAACCGATTCCGACATCATGGTTTTCGGTGTTGGCGCCGTATCCACGGCCACCACGTTGTTTGCCGGTAGCTTTGTCGACTCGACCATGCTGGACGAGTTGGAAAGTCGCGGCGCGGTCGGCGAAATCGGGGGCCGTTTCTACACGATCGACGGAACTCCAGTGGAGGGGCCACTACCCGAGCGCACGGTATCCGTATCGCTCGACGCAGTGAAATCCTGTGATCAGACCATTCTGATTTCGGGGGGAACACACAAACGCCAGGCCGTTCTGGGCGCATTGCGCGGAGGTTTGGCACACGTACTCGTCACCGATGTCGAGTGCGCCCAGTGGCTGCTCGAAAGCTAGCTCTCTCACGAGTTCTGCCGGCTGAGCGTGCAACTGACACGTGAGTGTGAAGGAAGGTAATCCGTGAAAACAGGAAGACGAGTGTGGGGCGCTGCTGCTGCGGCTCTCTGCCTCCTGGTGTCGGGATGTGCGGGTGCGGGCGCACTCGGTGGTTCCGGCGAACGAACCGTCACCATTGCGATGGTGTCGAACTCACAGATGCAGGACGCCATCAAATTGGCACCCGCTTTCGAGGCCGAGAACCCGGGGATCGACCTCAAGTTCGTCAGCCTCTCCGAGAATCAGGCGCGCGCCAAGATCACGGCATCGACGGCTACGGGCGGCGGTGAATTCGATGTAGTCATGATCAGCAACTACGAGACGCCGCAATGGGCTGCCAATGGTTGGCTCGTGAATTTGTCCGAGTATGCCAATGCCACACCGGGTTACGACGAAAACGACTTCATTCCGTCGATCAAGACGTCCCTGTCCTACGAGGACAGCATGTACGCCGTTCCGTTCTACGGTGAGTCGTCGTTCCTGATGTATCGCAAAGACCTGTTCGACCAGGCCGGCATCACGGTTCCCGAAGATCCGACGTGGCAGGAAGTTGCCGGTTGGGCAGAACAGTTCGACAACCCAGACGCCAAGATGTCGGGTATCTGCCTTCGCGGAAAGCCTGGCTGGGGCGAGGTCCTCGCACCACTGAATACCGTGATCAACACCTTCGGAGGTCGCTGGTACGACGAAGACTGGAATGCGCAGCTGACCAGTCCGCAGGTGGAAGACGCCGTTCAGTTCTACGTGGACACGGTCACGGAACATGGTCAACCAGGTCCCGCGACCAGTGGATTCGGTGAGTGTGCAACACAATTCGCGCAGGGCAATACCGCGATGTGGTACGACGCGACGTCGGCGGTGTCGGTTCTCGAAGATCCCGCGTCGTCGAAGGTGTTCGGAAACATCGGCTACGCCAAGGCTCCGAAGGTCGAGAAATCCGATCCAGGATGGCTCTACACGTGGGCGCTCGGGATCCCGGAGTCGGCCCAGAACAAGGACGATGCGTGGAAGTTCATCTCGTGGATGACAAACAAGGATTACATCCAGCGAGTCGGCACGGAGCTCGGCTGGTCGAGGGTGCCGCCGGGAAGTCGTCTTTCGACGTACGAGATTCCGGAGTATCAGGAAGCGTCCAAGGCATTCGGTGAAATCACCCTCGAATCGATCAACAACGCAGATCCGAAAAACCCTACAGTGCAACCGGTTCCGTACACCGGAGTCCAGTTCCTCACCATTCCTGAGTTCCAGGATCTGGGCACTCGCGTCAGCCAGCAGATCAGCGCTGCCATCGCGGGTCAGAAGAGTGTGAAAGAAGCACTCGAACAATCGCAGCAGTATGCCGAGGTGGTCGGCAAGACCTATCAGGAGAACCGATGACTACGGTTGCTGAGCCCAGAACTGCGGTGGACGACGCGCCGCCGGTCCGAATCGAGAAGAAGATCTCCCGCGCCGAGGGGTGGCGTCGTCGAGGTCCGTTGTTGCCGGCGTTGATCTTCGCGATCGTCGTCACCCAGATTCCGTTCCTGTTCACGCTGTACTACTCCACGCAGTCGTGGAACCTCGTGCGGCCGGGATCACGGCATTTCAATGGGTTGGACAACTACATCGAGGTGTTCAAGGACAGTCAGTTCCGTGAGGTGGCTGTCAACACGGTCATCATGATCGTGGGAACGGTCATCGTGTCCGTGATCCTCGGACTGGCGCTGGCACTGCTTCTCGACCGAGCGTTCCTCGGCCGCGGAATTGTGCGAACGCTGCTGATCACGCCGTTCCTCATCACCCCGGTCGCCGGCGCATTGCTGTGGAAGACAACGATGTTCGACCCGGTGTTCGGCATCGTGAACTTCGTCCTCCAGCCGTTCGGTGTCGGCCAGGTCGACTGGGTGAGCAAGTTCCCGCTCGCGGCAGTCATGATCAATCTGATCTGGCAGTGGACCCCGTTCATGATGTTGCTGATCCTGGCCGGGCTGCAGTCCATGCCCCGCGACATTCTCGAGGCCGCGCGAGTCGACGGCGCCAAGCCGTTTGCGATGTTCCGCGAATTGACCTTGCCGCATCTGCGCCGATTCATCGAACTCGGCGCCGTGCTCGGTGCGATCTACCTCGTGAACACCTTCGACGCGGTGTACATGATGACGGCGGGAGGGCCAGGAGTCGCCAGCTCGAACCTGCCGTTCTACATCTACCAGCGTGCGTTCCTCGGCTTCGACGTCGGTCAAGCTGCGGCGATGGGCGTCGTGACAGTGATCGCGACCATCATCGTGTCGACACTCGCGCTCCGATTGATCTTCAAGAGCTTCACCGGTAATGAGGAGGCTGCGTGATGACTACCGTAGACACGACAAGCGCGACGACCGACAAGCCCGTAGTGAAGAAAAAGAAAAGCAGCAAGTTCAGTCCCTGGTCGGTAGTGGCGTGGATTGCCGCTCTGGGCTTCTTCTTTCCGGTCTTCTGGATGGTTCTGACGGCGTTCAAGACCGAGGCCGATGCCTACACGGATCCGCCGAAGTTGTTCTTCACCCCGACACTCGAGCAGTTCCGTGCCGTTCTCGATTCGGGTCTGGGTACGACGCTGGCGAACTCGGCATTTGCCACGGGAATGTCCACCATTCTTGTTCTGCTACTGGGTGTTCCAGCGGCGTTTGCGCTCTCGCTTCGCCCGGTGAAGAAGACGCAAGATGTGCTGTTCTTCTTCATCAGTACCAAGATGCTTCCCGTCGTGGCAGCGATCGTGCCGCTGTACGTGATCGTCAACGACATCGGATTGCTCGACAACATCTGGGCTCTGGTCATCCTGTACACGTCGATGAATCTGCCGATTGCGGTGTGGATGATGCGCTCGTTCTTCCTCGAAGTACCCGGCGAGCTCCTCGAAGCAGCCAGCATGGACGGCGCCAGTTTGTGGACCTCGGTTCGCGAGGTGATCTTGCCGCTGATCTCGCCCGGAATCGCTGCCACTGCGCTGATCTGCGTGATCTTCTCGTGGAACGAGTTCTTCTTCGCAGTCAACCTGACAGCTGTTCAAGCGCAGACGATTCCGGTCTTCCTGGTCGGCTTCATCACGGGCGAGGGCCTGTACTGGGCTCGCCTCTCTGCAGCAGCAACCATGGCGGCGTTGCCCGTCATCCTGGCCGGTTGGTTCGCCCAGAACAAGCTGGTGCGCGGCCTGTCCTTCGGCGCCATCAAATGACCCGGCGCAATCCACTAGTTCGCCCCACACTTTCAGGAGTTCGTCATGGCTGAAATCTCTTACCGGAAAGCGTCTTGCATCTACGAAGGTGCCGGAACCCTCGCTGTCGATTCGCTCGACCTCGATATCAAGGACGGTGAGTTCATCGTCCTCGTCGGACCGTCAGGATCAGGAAAGTCAACTGCGCTGCGCATGTTGGCCGGGCTCGAGGACATCGACTCCGGTGCAATCACGATCAACGGCAAGGACATGACCGATGTCCCGTCGAAGGATCGCGACATTGCGATGGTCTTCCAGAACTACGCCCTGTATCCCAACAAGACCGTCGGCGAGAACATGGGTTTCGCGCTGAAGATGCGTGGAGTTCCTTTGGAGGAACGAAAGAAGAAGGTTGCCGAAGCTGCAAAGCTCCTCGATCTGACGGATTACCTGGACCGCAAGCCCGCCAAGCTGTCCGGTGGTCAGCGTCAGCGAGTTGCCATGGGACGTGCCATCGTTCGTGAACCTCAGGTGTTCTGCATGGACGAGCCGCTGTCCAACCTCGACGCAAAGCTGCGGGTCCAGACACGTACGCAAATCGCGGCATTGCAGCGTCGACTCGGAACCACCACCGTGTACGTCACTCACGATCAGGTGGAAGCGATGACGATGGGTGATCGAGTCGCAGTGCTCAAAGGTGGCAAGTTGCAACAGTTTGCGTCACCGACCGAACTCTACGATCGTCCCGCAAACGCGTTTGTCGCTGGTTTCATCGGATCGCCGGGAATGAACTTGGTGACGGCGCCGGTCACGTCCGGCGGCGTTCGATTCGGATCCGTCGACGTTCCCTTGGAGCGAGAGCAGATGACGGCAATTGCTGCCGCCGGGCTGGATTCAGTCACCGTCGGAATCAGGCCGGAACAATTCCAGGTGGTTCCCGCGGGAACCGGCATCGCCGCTCAGATCGATCTGGTCGAAGAACTGGGCAACGAGTCGTACATCTACGCCCATGTGCCGGGAACGGATGCCGACCCGATTTCACTCGTCGCACGTACAGGTGGGCGATCTCAACTGCAGTACGGCCAGACGCTCGGGTTCGAGCGGGTAGACGGACCGGTGCACCTCTTCGACCCCACGACGGGTGAGCGCGTGGGTAACTGAGTCCCCATCCGAAATCGTGCCCTGCTCGGCGCTCGAACTCGATCGCGCCGAGCAGGGCATTACCATGATCGCCTCAAAGTTAAGGTCTACCGATGAGTGATACCCGAAATCGATCCGTCGTGGTGTGTGGTGAGGGACTGGTCGATCTGGTGCCGGTGGGGGAGAACTTCTCGCCCAAGCTCGGCGGCGGACCGTTCAACGTCGCACTCGCGTTGGGCAGACTCGGGTCGGCCGTCGGGTTTGTCTCCCGATTGTCGTCCGACGCGTTCGGTGATCGCATGATCGAGTCGCTGACCGCGTCGGGCGTGGACACCAGTGCCGTGGAACGGGGTCCGGAGCCGACCACACTTGCCGTCGTCAATCTGTCCGACGACGGTAGCGCCCGGTACAGCTTCTATCTGGAGGGGACAGCGGATCGGCTTTTCAGTGCGCCGGAACTTCCCGACGCCCGCGCCTTCTCGTTCGGAACCCTCTCGCTGGTCTTGGAACCCGGAGCGTCGGCGTACGAAGCGTTGCTGTTCGAGGCGCATCGACGCGGACGACTGACCATGGTGGACCCCAATATCCGCCCGGCCGTCATCAGCGACCCCGACGCGTACCGTCGACGGTTCCGCACCTGGTTGCCGTCCATCGACATTCTCAAAGTGAGCGACGACGACGCGGCGTGGCTGGGTTCGGTCGACGGTCGTGAGTGGCTGGCCGACGGTGTCGGAGCAATCTTGTTGACGCGAGGCGGCGATGGATTGACGGTATTGACACCGGGATTCGAGGTTTCGGTACCGGCGCCGACGGTTCGCGTCGCCGACACCATCGGAGCGGGGGACACGGTGCACGGCGCTCTGTTGGCTTACTTAGAGCGCCACGACGCACTCGATCCGGCAGCTGTTCGCAGCTTCACGGCACCTCAATGGCAGGCGGCGCTGGAGTTTGCGGCGCGTGCGGCTGCCGTCACGGTGTCACGACCCGGCGCGGACCCGCCGTGGTCGGCAGAGTTGTCCCATTGAGAGGTTGTCCCACTGAGCGGGCCGATTCCGAAATGCCCGGCACGTGTTTTCCCTGCTCAATTGGACGTCTGACCTGCGGCACGAAAACTTTCGTTAGAACACGTTCCAATTTCCGCTATTTGTGGCTATGGTCACAGTGATAGATGCGGGTGTGCGAATGAAAGGGTGAACTGACGTGAAGACCAAGGGTGCAATCCTGTGGGGCCTGGGCGAGAAATGGTCCGTCGAGGAGATCGAGATCGGCGATCCGGTAGCCGGCGAAGTCCAGATCCGCATGGAAGCGGCCGGAATGTGCCACTCCGATCACCACATCGTCACCGGCGCCACGCCGATGCCGTCGTTCCCCGTGATGGGCGGCCACGAAGGCTCGGGCGTCATCACCAAACTCGGCCCCGAGGTCTCAGGTCTCGAGGTGGGCGACCACGTCGTGCTGTCCTTCATCCCGGCATGTGGAACCTGTCCCGCGTGTTCGGCCGGACATCAGAATCTCTGCGACCTCGGCATGGGACTCCTCAGCGGTCAGGCAATCAGTGACGGCACGTACCGAATTCAGGCTCGCGGCGAGAACGTGATCCCGATGTGCTTGCTCGGAACGTTTGCCCCGTACATGGTGGTGAACCAGTCCTCGGTGGTGAAGATCGACAAGGACATCCCGTTCGAGGTTGCCGCGCTTGTCGGTTGCGGCGTGCCCACCGGTTGGGGATCTGCGACGCACATTGCCGACATCAAGCCAGGCGAGGACGTTGTCATCATGGGCGTCGGCGGCGTGGGAATCAGCGCGCTGCAGGGTGCCGTTGCATCCGGTGCGCGGTACGTCTTTGCCATCGACCCGGTGCCGTGGAAGCGTGAGCAGGCTCTGAAGTTCGGTGCCACCCACGCGTTCGAGAGTGCTGCTGCGGCAATTCAACCCATCATCGAGGCGACACACGGACGGATGGCGCAGAAGACCATCATCACCGTCGGTGAGATGAAGGGCGAATACGTCGAAGAGGCGATGATCCTTACGGCCAAGGCCGGACGTTGTGTTGTCACTGCGATGGGGCATCTGACGGACATGGACGTCAAGCTCAATCTGTTCCTGATGTCGATGCTGCAGAAGGACCTCCAGGGCAACATCTTCGGCGGCGGCAACGCCCGCCAGGACGTTCCGAACCTGCTCGCGATGTACAAGGCGGGCAAGCTCAACCTCGACGACATGGTCACCCGCACCTACACCCTCGAAGGTGTCAACGACGGCTACCAGGACATGCTGGACGGCAAGAATATCCGCGGCGTGATCCGTTACACCGAAGCGGACTGGTGATCTACAGCTGAATTCGTGGGCCAGTAGTCTGATCGGGTGCACAGTCTTGACGTCATCGATCAGTGGCCCGTCGACAATGCGGCAGCGGTCGTCCTCACGGGAGAACATTCCGGCGGGGGCGGCCGCATTTCTGCGTCGAACGGCGACCAGAACCGCGTGTTCCCATTGGCTTCGGTAACAAAACTCCTGTGCGCCTACGCAATTCTGGTTGCCGTGGAGGAAGGCGCCGTCGAGCTGGATCAACCAGCAGGCCCCGAAGGATCCACGGTGCGGCATCTGCTGGCTCACGCGTCCGGCCTGGCCTTCGGGGAGCGGACCGTCCAAGCTCCCGTCGCGTCGAAGCGGATCTATTCGAGTGCGGGATTCGAGGTGCTTGCCGAATTGATCGAACACGAAACCTCGATTCCGTTTGCCGACTACCTGGCTGAGGCGGTGTTCGAACCGCTGAAGATGACGAGCGCGGCGCTGGTCGGCCCGGCAGGCCACGGAGCGCAGGCATCGGCGGCCGACCTGGCCGGCTTCGCTGCTGAACTACTAGCCCCGACGCTGATTTCACCGCAGACGTACAAAACGGCGACCTCGGTGCAATTCCCCGGGCTCAACGGCATTTTGCCGGGATACGGCTCCAAGCGGCCTAATGATTGGGGATTGGGCTTCGAAATACGCGGACAAAAGAATCCGCATTGGACCGGACGCGAGAATTCCGCGTCGACTTTCGGCCATTTCGGTCAGTCCGGAACCTTCCTGTGGGTGGATCCCGATATCGACGCTGCCTGCGTTGTCCTGACCGATCGCGCCTTCGGTGATTGGGCAAAGCCGCTATGGACTGAATTGTCCGATCACGTTATAACGGACATTCGGTAACAATTTTCTCTTGTTCCACTAGCGCAACACGGGTAACACAGGCACACTATTCAATCGAGCCTGCTTCACACATTCGACAGAGGTCGTTGGGGAAGACGTCCCTCGTCGAAGCAGGAGGCTCGAGTGCAACCGAATCACCTCGCGGAACTGACGACTGGTGTGGTCTTCATCCACTCGTCACCCGCAGCGCTGTGCCCGCACGTGGATTGGGCTTTGTCCGCCGCGTTGGGCTGTCCTGCCAAACTGCGGTGGACATCGCAGTTGGCAGACAATGGACTGCTGCGTGCAACAACGGATTGGTCGGGGCCCGTCGGAACCGGTGCCCGACTGGTGGATTCACTACGGGCGTGGCCGAAGCTTCGATTCGAGGTCACCGAGAACCCCAGTGCCGGCGTGGACGGTGAGCGCTACAGCCACGTTCCCAGTCTCGGGCTGTGGCGCGGTTCCACCAGTGCCAACGGAGACGTTGTTGTCGGCGAACTGCGGCTTCGATCCATCATCGACGCGGGTGGCGACATCGTCGGAGAAATCGACCGGGCAATGGGGGCGCCCTGGGACGAAGAGTTGGAACCGTATCGATGCTCCGGCGAGGGCGCTGAAGTGATGTGGTTGCACCGCCGCGTCAGCTGATCCGCAAGCGTGAATGAAAAGGTGAGCCTCGCCGTTATCGGCGGGGCTCACCTTGCGTTCGACGCGTTCTTACAGCGGAATATTCTTGTGCTGCCCACGCACATTCGGAGCGGCGGCAAGAGCGGCCGTGACGATACTGCGAGTCTTCGCGGGATCGATTTCCCGATCCACCACACCCATCTCGACGGCCCGGTCGACGCCGCCTGCGATGGCTTCGTGTTCAGCGGCCAACCGGTCGTGGAGGGCTTCGCGTTCGTCGTCGGGAGCGGCGGCGAGGGCGCGCTTGTGCAGGATGCCCACCGCGGCCTTTGCGCCCATGACGGCGACCTCGGAATTCGGCCACGCAAATACAGCCGTGGCACCGAGGGCCCGTGAATTCATGGCAATGTAGGCGCCGCCGTAGATCTTTCGGGTGACAACGGTGACGCGGGGGACGCTGGCTTCGGCAAAGGCATGCAACAGCTTTGCCCCGCGGCGGACGACGCCTTCCCATTCCATCGACACGCCGGGGAGATATCCGGGGACGTCGACGACTACGACGAGTGGCACACCGAAGGCATTGCAGAGGCGAACGAATCGCGCGGCCTTCTCGGCGCTCTCGGAGTTGAGGCAGCCGCCGAGTCGCAGCGGATTGTTGGCAATGACACCAACAGTGCGACCGGCCATCCGGCCGAATCCTGTGACGATGCTGCGCGCGTAGTTACCTTGCAGCTCTTCGAAACTCGATTCACCTTCGACGTTGTCGAGCAGTTCGTGAACGATCGGACGCACGTCGTACGCGCGCTTCGCCGACGCCGGCATCATCGCCCGCAAATCGGAATCGCCGAGTTCGGCGGCGCGCTGATCGAACGTGCCTTGGTCGCAGAGCATGGAGACGAGTCGACGGGCCCGGTGCAGGGCGTCGGACTCGTCGCGCGCGGCGATGTGTGCGACGCCTGACTTCTTGCTGTGGGTGTCCGGTCCGCCGAGCGAGACCATGTCGACCTGTTCGCCGGTCACACTGCGTACGACGTCGGGTCCGGTGACGAACACTCGACCTTCGGGCGCCATGATGACGACGTCGGTCAAAGCCGGTCCGTACGCGGCGCCGCCTGCGGCAAATCCGAGGACAACCGAAATCTGTGGGATAAGGCCTGATGCGCGGACCATTGCCTCGAAGACAAGTCCGACAGCGTGCAGAGCTTCGACGCCTTCAGCGAGGCGAGCGCCACCGGAATGCCAGAGCCCCACGATGGGGGTCTGCTCGTCGATGGCGGTGTTGATGGCGTCGACCAGATGCTTGCATCCGTCGAGGCCCATGGCGCCACCCATGACGGTGGCGTCGGAACAGTAGGCGATGGTGCGGACGCCGTCGATTTTTCCGGATGCGGCGAGCACACCTGACTTGTCGCGCGGGTGAAGCGGAACCGTGGTTCCCGGATCGAACAGATTCTCCAGGCGCGCAAGGGGATCACGCGGATCTGTCGACGATTCGGACTTAGTCACGGGGGCCAGGATGGTCATCGCGTCCTCCTTCAATACGTGCCTTCGGCAGAAATGCCGATCGGTGTGCCCGCGGGTGATGTTGTCATTTCCGTTCCAACATCACCCGCGGACAAGGTCAACGACTGGCTATGCCCGGCCGAAAGCGAGCGCAACATTGTGCCCACCGAAACCGAACGAGTTGTTCAGTGCGAAATCGAAACTGCCGGTTCGGGCTTCGCCCTTGACGACGTCGAGATCGATCTCTGGATCCTGGTTGTCGAGATTGAGCGTCGGCGGAATGATCCCGTCGCGCACAGCCAGAACCGTCAGAACGGACTCGAGGGCGCCGACAGCGCCGATCGAGTGTCCCAGTGCGGATTTCGGTCCGTACACCGCCGCGTGGTTGCCCACGGCGGAGTTGATCGCCGTTGCCTCCGCGATGTCGCCGATCGGCGTCGCGGTGGCGTGAGCATTGATGTGCTTGATGTCGGCCTTCGAGAGACCGGCCATCTCGATTGCCCGCGTCATGGCTCGAGCCGCGCCCAGACCCTCGGGATGCGGTGCCACGATGTGGTAACCGTCGGATGTGATTCCCGCGCCCAACAAACGTGCGTGAATCGTGGCGCCACGCGCCTTTGCATGCTCCTCGGTTTCGAGGATCATCAGCGCGCCGGCTTCACCGAACACAAATCCGTCGCGGTCCTTGTCGAACGGACGCGAAGCCGCGGTCGGATTGTCGTTATTGGTGCTCATCGCACGCATCATGGCAAAACTTGCGATGGGAACGGCGTCGATGAAGCTCTCGACTCCGCCGGCCACCACCATGTCCACGTCACCCATGACAAGCATGCGGTGCGCGTGGGCGATCGCTTCGGAACCCGACGAACATGCGGAAACGGGAGTGATGACGCCACCACGGGCGCCGAGCTCGAGTCCCACCGTTGCCGCCGGCCCGTTCGGCATGACCATCTGCACCGAGAACGGGGACACCTTGCGGTATCCACCTCCGCGAAGCTTGTCGACTGCGTCGATCAGCGTGTCGCCGCCGCCCAGTCCGGTGCCGATGACAACCGCGAGGCGGTCCTGATCGACCTCGGGACTGCCGGCATTGCTCCACACAGTCCGGCCGAGGGTCAGCGCGAGTCGTTCGACCCAGCTCATCCGTCGGATTTCAACTCTCGACAGACCCTCGTCCGGTGAAACTTTGAGGTGCCCGCCGATGCGAATCGGAAGGTCGAATTCGTCGATGAACGGGTCGTCGAGGACTCCGATGCCGCTTTCGCCGGCGAGCAAAGCCTTCCACGTGCCATCCACATCACCAGCCACCGACGTCGTCGTCGCGAGGCTCGTGACAACGATGTCGGGAAATTTCCCCCTGCGGGTAGAAGCGGAAGTCACGGTCGGCTCACTCTGCGTTCTTGGCTTCGGCGCCTTCGGCTTCGAGCTTCTGGATGTACGCGACGATGTCGCCGACGGTGCGCAGGCCGGCCAGATCCTCGTCCGGAACCTTGACGCCGTACTTGTCTTCCGTCTGAACTGCGATCTCGACCATGGACAGGGAGTCGATATCGAGGTCGTCGACGAACGACTTGTCAGCGGTGACCTCGGAAGGCTCGATTCCGGTGACCTCCTCGACGATCTGGCCGAGTTCCGCGATGATTTCTTCCTGAGTGTGGGCCACTGGTGTGGCTCCCTTCTTGATCGATTGAGGTGGTGAACCAAGTCCAGCTTCTGGGCAGCTGAACTCAGGGTGAAGCGCCCGGGCTAGGTCAGTCCGGACAGAGCGGAGATATCCTCCGGGTTCTTGAGGGCCACCGTCGGAGTGCCACGCATTTCGCGCTTGGCAATACCGACGAGGGTTCCGGCCGGCGGGAGTTCGACGATCGCGGTGACTTCTGCGGTCCGCAACGAAGCGGAGCAGAGGTCCCAACGAACGGGTCGAGTTACCTGCGCGGCAAGTTTTGTGAGGGCGTCGGCACCAGAGGAGACCGGTGCGCCGTCCGAGTTGGACAGCAGCGTGCGCGTGGGATCAGACGGGGTGATCTTGGCGGCAGCAGCTGCAACGGCGTCCTGGGCCGGAGCCATGAATCGGGTGTGGAAGGCACCGGCGACGGGAAGTGCCCGCACGCGAGCCTTCTCGGGTGCGCTGGCCGCAAGCTCTTCGAGGGCGCTGAGTAAACCGGCTGCAACAATCTGACCCGCAGCATTTCGGTTAGCGGCTTCGAGTCCGAGTTCCTCGATGCGGGCCAGTACCTCGGCTTCGTCACCGCCGAGGACCGCGGACATGCCGGTGGGCTCGAGTGCGCATGCCTTGGCCATCTCCGCGCCGCGCAGTGCTGCGAGTGCGACAGCTTCGTCAGCAGTGATGACGCCCGCGATTGCCGCCGCGGCGAGTTCGCCCACCGAGTGACCGGCGGCAATGACGCCAGTTCCGAGGAGGCCCTGCGATTCGATTTCCTCGTAGGCAAGCAGTGCTGCTGCGACGACCAGGGGCTGAGTCACGGACGTGTCCGTGATTTCTTCCGCGGTCGCGGTGGTTCCGAGACGGACGAGGTCGAGACCTGCGGCTTTCGACCACATTTCCAGGCGGTCTTGCGCTCCGGGCAATGCCAGCCATGGGCTGAGCATGCCGGGTGTCTGAGAGCCCTGTCCCGGGGCAAGCAAGGAAATCACTTATTAAGAGAACACTGGCAGCAGTGAAGTTCGAGATGTCGGTGGCGATGAACTCTGGTGGTGTGTTTTGTAGGTTTCCCACAAATTCCCACGTCGCGTTTCCTCATCGGAATTGGACGCGAAAGGGTTACAAGGCAATTTGTCACACTGTGAACGGTGTGACGGGAGTGAACGTTGTGTCCGATTTGTTATCGATTTCGCTTAATCGGCCCACGGTAGCGGCTATACGCAGGACGTACGCGTCCCGTGGATTGGTTGGATCCCGACCGGTCACTTCGGTAATTCGTTTCAGGCGGTATCGCACCGTATTTGGATGAACAAACAGCTGACGTGCACAAGTCTCAACCGCACCTCCACAGTCGAGATAAGTGTCCAAAGTGTCGGTCAAGACGGAGCCACTTTCCGCCAACGGAGTAACGAGATGATCCTGGAGAGCGTCGACGGCAGCTTGATCGCCGAGTAGTGCGCGTTCCGGCAGTAGCTCCGTCGCAAACACCGGGCGCGGCGCTCCCCGCCATCCCACGACCGCTTTAATTCCGGCAAAAGCCTCAGACGCACTGAAATGCGCGGCGCTCAGACTTGGGGTCGTCGGGCCGATCACCACCGGGCCGCCGGCGAAGCTCCGCAGAAGATCCTGCATGAACTCGCTCTGCGCGGACTTGCTGGTCACGTCGCCGCTGACAACCATCACCAGGCGGCTGCCCTGAACGACTGCGAGTACCGCTCGGCCGTGGGCCGCAGCAGTGGCGTGGACGGTTCCTGCGACCGAGACCCGTTCATCGGGCGGCGGTGATCCGACGATGACCGTTGCCGGAGCAGTTGCATCCCAATTCAACGTGGCAGCGCGCGAGAGCATGTCGGAGCCGGTATCGCCGCGGACCACGGCGTCGACCACCAGTGCTTCCAGTCGGCTGTCCAATGCGCCACGCGATTCAGCGGCGCTGGCGTACACCGATGCAGCAGCAAATCCGAGTTCACGTCCGTACCGAAGAACGGCCTCGGTCAACGCGATGAGCTGCTGATCGTTGCGAGCCAACGCCGGCAACCACTTCTCGAAGAACTCCATGGCAACGCGAACCATGTCGACCGTCTGCCGCAGCGTCAGTCGCCGCGCCAACTCCTGAGGAATGACCGGAAAGGACTCGTATCCGAAGCTGATCTCCGAATCCAACTGCCTGAGCCATTCGAGGAAATTCACCACTGACGTCTGCACCAACAGTTGAACGTCTGCGCGGTGGGACGCGTCCAGGGTGTCGAAGAACGGGAGTTGCTCCTCCATGACCGTCACGGCTTCGGTCGCCAGCCGTCCGGAGAACTGTTTGACCCGCCGCAGCAAAGCCTCGGGCAGTGGATCGCGAACCTGACGCCGCCGCGACAGCGACGCCTGCAACCCGGAAGTCGACGACCGGATGCGTCGTACTCCTACCGGAGGTACCCCGGATGCAGGCACATCAGAATCAGGATCAGGCATGACAAAAACCTACGCCCATCGCTGCGGATGTCGTGATGACACCCGCAGCAATGGGCGGAAGTGGTTATCGGTAGCGGTGGAAACTATGCGCTACCGGTGTCCCCGGTCTGCTCGGGAGCAGCATTCACATCGTCGATGCGGTACCGACCAGCTGCCTCGACGGCCTTGCTTCGGTCGATCGAACCTTCCTTGGCCAGACCGTTGAGCACGGCCACGGCGATCGACTCGGCATCGACGTTGAAGTAACGACGAGCGGCAGTGCGGGTATCGGAGAATCCGAAACCGTCGGTGCCCAGCGTGATGTAGTCGCCCGGAACCCACTGGCGGATCTGATCCGGGACGGCGCGCATCCAGTCCGATGCCGCCACAACGGGACCCTGCGCCGACGCCAACGCGTTGGTGACGAAGGGAACCGGAGCGTCGACGCCCGGGTTGAGCAGAGCCTGACGCTCGCACTCGACACCCTCGCGGCGCAGTTCGCCCCACGACGTGACGGACCAGATGTCAGCCGAGACGCCCCAGTCGTCTGCGAGCATCTGCTGAGCCCGCAGGCCTTCCGGCATGGCAACACCGGAAACGAGGATCTGAGCCTTCGGACCCTGCGCATCGGATGCCTTGTAGAGGTAGATGCCCTTGAGCAGTCCCTCGACGTCCAGGTCGGCAGGCTCGGCAGGCTGCACGTACGGCTCGTTGTAGATGGTGAGGTAGTAGAAGATGTTCTCGCCGCCGAAGCCGGCAACACCTTCGGTACCGCCGTACATACGACGCAGGCCGTCCTTGACGATGTGCGCCAACTCGTACGAGAACGCCGCGTCGTAGGTGACCGCGGCCGGGTTGGTGGATGCCAGGAGCAGCGAATGTCCGTCGGCGTGCTGCAAGCCCTCACCGGTCAGCGTCGTGCGACCGGCAGTTGCGCCGAGAACAAATCCGCGGGCCATCTGGTCGGCTGCTGCCCACAGGCCGTCGCCGGTGCGCTGGAAACCGAACATCGAGTAGAAGATGTACAGCGGAATCATCGGTTCGCCATGCGTCGCGTACGACGTGCCGACCGCGGTGAACGACGCCGTCGAGCCGGCTTCGTTGATGCCCTCGTGCAGGATCTGGCCGACCGGGCTCTCCTTGTAGGCGAGCATGAGTTCGGCGTCGACGGACGTGTAGAGCTGTCCGTTGCGGTTGTAGATCTTCAGCGACGGGAACCACGAGTCCATACCGAAGGTGCGGGCCTCGTCCGGGATGATCGGCACGATGCGCTTGCCGATCTCCTTGTCGCGCAGCAGTTCCTTGAGGATGCGGACGATGGCCATGGTCGTGGCCACTTCCTGCTTGCCCGAACCCTTGCGGATGACGTCGTACGTCTTGTCCTCGGGAAGCTTCAGCGGTGCTGCGTCCGTGTTGCGGGACGGCAGGAAACCGCCGAGTGCCTTTCGGCGATCGAGCATGTACTGGATCTCGGGAGCGTCGTTGCCTGGGTGGTAGTACGGAGGCAGGTACGGATCCTTCTCGAGCTCGGCATCCGAGATCGGGATGTGCTGCATGTCGCGGAAGGCCTTCAGATCGTCCAGCGTCAGCTTCTTCATCTGGTGCGTCGCGTTGCGGCCCTCGAAATGCTTGCCGAGCGTGTAGCCCTTGATGGTGTGCGCGAGGATGACCGTCGGCTGGCCCTTGTGAGCCATCGCGGCGGCGTACGCGGCGTGAACCTTGCGGTAGTCGTGGCCACCACGCTTGAGGTTCCAGATTTCCGGATCGGTGAGGTCCTTGACCAGTTCCTTGGTACGCGGGTCGCGGCCGAAGAAGTGATCACGCACGAACGCGCCGTCGTTGGCCTTGTAGGTCTGGAAGTCGCCGTCCGGAGTCACGTTCATCAGGTTGACGAGCGCGCCGTCCTTGTCGGCGTGCAGCAGCGAATCCCACTCGCGGCCCCATACGACCTTGATGACGTTCCAGCCTGCGCCGCGGAAGAACGACTCCAACTCCTGGATGATCTTGCCGTTGCCGCGAACCGGGCCGTCGAGGCGCTGCAGGTTGCAGTTGACGACAAACGTCAGATTGTCGAGGCCTTCGGTCGCCGCGACGTGTGCAAGACCGCGCGACTCCGGCTCGTCCATTTCGCCGTCGCCGAGGAATGCCCACACATGCTGATCGGTGGTGTCCTTGATGCCGCGATCGTTGAGGTAGTGGTTGTACCGCGCCTGGTAGATGGCGTTCATCGGGCCGAGGCCCATCGATACCGTCGGGAACTCCCAGAAGTCGGGGAGCAGGCGGGGGTGCGGGTACGACGGGAGTCCGCCGCCCTTGTCGGCGTGGCTCTGCTCCTGACGGAAGCCGTCCATCTGCTCAGCCGGGATGCGGCCTTCGAGGAACGCTCGCGCGTAGATGCCGGGGGAGGCGTGGCCCTGGATGAAGATGTGGTCACCGCCGCCCGGATGATCCTTGCCGCGGAAGAAGTGGTTGAAGCCCACCTCGTACAACGCGGCGGAGGACGCGTAGGTGGAGATGTGGCCACCGACGCCGACGCCGGGGCGCTGCGCGCGGTGCACCATGATGGCTGCGTTCCAGCGGATCCAAGCGCGGTAACGGCGTTCGACTTCTTCGTCGCCCGGGAACCACGGTTCGTTCTCGGTCGGGATCGTGTTGACGTAATCGGTGGACGTCAGGGCGGGCAGTGCGACGTGCTTCTCGCCGGCGCGTTCGAGCATGCGCAGCATCAGGTAGCGGGCGCGGGTCGGGCCTGATCGATCCAGAAGTCCGTCGAACGACTCGAGCCATTCAGTGGTTTCGTCCGGGTCGATGTCCGGCAGGTACGACGCGACGCCTTCGCGAATGACGCGAACACGGCCGTCCGCTCCAGGGGGTGCGCTTGGGGATGGTGAACCTGGCACTCCCGTGCCCCCGGACTCGGCGTTCGGCTCGGACGAGGGACCCTGGATCAGGTCAGACAACGTGTGCTCCTCAGAGGGGTTAGGGACGCGTGGTTGGGCGTCCTTACGTAGGTGACCGGGACCTTGTTAGGTCCGATCCACTTCCATGATGAATATGGCGCGTACCTCATCTTTCACCATCCCGGTCGGCCTGGCACACTGTGGCCCCGGTTACCGTCGGGTAGCGTTCTCGAGTTCGACGTTCGGCTGCAAGAGTTGCCGGTGGCAACGCGATGTGAGGGGGGATTCGTCGGTGATGAAGGCGGGACCGGTCAGGGGATCGGGAAAAAGCGTGGACCGGTATCGACGTCGTGGATTAGTTGTCGCGATCGGCGCGTTGACGGTGGGTTCTGTGGTGATCGTGGGGTGTTCGGGTGCCGTCGAGGGATCACCGACTCCGAACAGGGTGCAGGCTGCTGCCTATCAGGCCGAGGTGACGGCGTCGATTGCAGCATCGTCGTCGAAAGCTGCAGCCGACGCGGTCGAGATCGCGTTCCAGACCTGTGAAGAGCTGATACGCCGATCGAAGGACGACGTGGCCGTCTTCAACGCCTACATCGACGCCAACAACAACGACGAGTCCGACGTGACGAGCAAAGCGCAGGCAGCTGCGTCCTCGGCAGACGAATTCGCAGGGTGGCTCGACACCGCGACCGCGGACGTTCCCGCCGCGCTGTCCGGACTGTTCGGAGACCTGGCCGACAACCTCCGGTCGATCGCCGGCGTCGTCAAGCGCGACCATTCGCCGGACGAAATCAATTCGATCACCGATACAACCAATTCAATTCGGGATTCGATCCGCACCGAATGCGGAGCGCTGTGACCTGCAGATTTTCGAAGGCGTAGGGTTCCGGGCGTGTCTGCGGACACAAATCCGGAAAAGTTTTCGGCGTGGTCGGCTTGCGCTAACGCCTTCGACCATGTTCGCTTTCCCTAATCGAACGTTAAACGGTCGGTGCGCGGGGACTCCGTGCACCATCAACAAAAGGAGGACCCCACCGTGGTCGCCGCGGCGGATGCCCAGAACTACGCTCAGAAACTCGGGATTACTGCCGATATGGTGGTGCAGGAACTGGGCTGGGATGAGGATACCGACGACGGCATTCGTGCCGCGGTTGAGGAAACCATCGGCGGGGAAATGCTCGACGAGGATTCGGACGAAGTCATTGATGTCGTGCTGCTGTGGTGGCGCGATGAAGACGGAGACCTTGTCGACGCGCTGATGGATGCCATCGGTCCTCTCGCAGACGAAGGTTTTGTCTGGGTTCTCACACCTAAGACAGGGCGCGACGGACACGTCGAGCCCAGCGAGATCGCTGAATCTGCCCCTACAGCAGGACTGACTCAGACGTCTGCTGCGAACCTCGGTGACTGGTCGGCAAGCCGACTCGTTCAGCCGAAGGCTCGCCCAGCAGGCAAGCGCTGATCAAGCCCGCATCGAGCAACAGTGCATCGGATGACGCAAGTGCGACGTCCGATGCACTGTCGTATTTCCGAAACTTTTCCTATCGTCAGTGAAGGATGAAATCCATGCCTCTCGAAGTTGGTGCTCAGGCACCGGAATTCACGTTGAAGGATCAGAACAACCAGGAAGTCTCGCTCGCAGACTTCCGCGGTAAGAAGAACGTTCTGCTCGTCTTCTACCCGTTGGCTTTCACCGGAACTTGCCAGGGCGAACTCTGCAAGGTCCGCGACGAGCTTCCGACGTTCGAAAACGACGACACGGCAATCCTGGCCATCTCCGTCGGCGCTTCGCCGACACACAAGATCTGGTCCGCCGAGCAGGGCTACACCTTCCCGTTGCTTTCCGATTTCTGGCCGCACGGTGAGGTTGCGCAGAAGTACGGCGTGTTCAACGACAAGCTGGGCTTCGCTAACCGTGGAACCTTTGTCATCGACAAGGATGGAATCATCCGTTTTGCCGAGATGAATGGCCCCGGAGAGGCCCGTGACCACGCGCTTTGGGCAAATGCGATTGCCGCGCTAGAGTCTTAGAGCACTCCCGGTGAGGTTCTCGCCGGGAGTTCGGGCGTGTAGCTCAGTGGTAGAGCTCTGGTTTTACACACCAGCGGTCGGGGGTTCGAAACCCTCCGCGCCCACCGAATGACAAAACCCTGATCTGCGCTCCGGTGTGGTCAGGGTTTTTGTTTTTCTAGTCTCCGGTCTCCGGGTTAATCTGGCTGAGGAACCCCTTGACGCAGCGGGCCCGCCCACAGATGATCGAACTCTTGCACGTCGAACTCTGGAGCATCGGTGCCAACGCACGCCCAACATGTAGCTGTACTGATCATCGGAGCTGGGCCGACTGGTATTGCCGCCGCGACGTTGCTCGCCCAACGTGGTGTCGAGACCATGGTCGTCGAACGCCACCGCGGCATCTACCCGCTTCCTCGTGCGGTGCACCTCGACGACGAGGTCCACCGGATACTCCAAAAGCTGGGTGTAGCTGACGAATTCGCCGCAATCAGCAAAACCGCCAGAGGGATGCGGTTGGTGGACGGCAGTTTGGAAACCCTGCTGGAGTTACGCCGTGAGGGCGTCGGAGAACACGGCTGGCCCCAGGCGAATATGTTCGATCAGCCTGACCTCGAGAACCTGCTCAGGCACAATCTTGCGGGCTTTCCCGCAGCCACCGTAGTCGCCGGGGTGGAGGCGACAGTGACTCGCAGCGTGGATTCCGTTGTCGAAGTTGAACTGGTGGAACAGGATTCCGGAGCGAGGCGCACAGTCACTGCTGACTTTGTGCTCGGATGCGACGGCGCGAACAGTCGGACCCGCGAGTTCCTCGGCACGAAGATGCGTGATCTCCATTTCGAAGAACTCTGGTTGGTTGTCGATGTGCGGTGCGGCGTCTCCCTCGACGTGTGGGATGGCGTCTACCAAGTGTGCGACCCGTCGCGCCCGTCGACGTTCATGCAGATCGGCCCAGACCGCTACCGGTGGGAGTTCCGGATCAATCCCGGGGAGAGCGTCGACGAACTCGCGTCAGAGGATTCTTTACGCGCATTACTGGCGCCGTGGTTCCGCGAGGTGCCCTGGGAGGCAGCGGAAGTGCTGCGTCATACCGGATACACATTCCGTGCCGTTGTGGCCGACGTGTGGGGGCGCGACGGCGTCTTCCTGCTCGGCGATGCCGCGCACTTGACGCCACCCTTCATCGGGCAAGGCATGGGTGCAGGGTTGCGTGACGCGGCCAATCTGGCGTGGAAGCTGGCGGCGGTGGTGGACGGCACTGCTGAACGGTCGATCCTCGACAGCTATCAGGAGGAACGGAAACCGCATGTGACGCAGATTGTTCGAGCTGCTGTGGCGATCGGCTGGGTGATGGCCGGCGGAAAGGGCTTCATCTCGCAGGCGCGTCAATCCATCCTGACAGCGGTGTGCCGAGTGCCGGGGTTCAGTGGACCGGCGATGAAGTCGATTTCTCCGAGGCTGCGGGCAGGGCTGTTGGCGAGGCGCCCCGTGTTGGCGAGAAACCCTGTCGGATTGATGTTTCCACAACAACATGCCGGCGACGACGATCGTCTTGGCACTGGTTTTGCTCTGGTGTATCGCGGTGAGATGGACACCCATCTCAGGGTTCTCGCGTCGGCGCTCGGAGCTGTGGAAGTGCTCGTCGGTAGTGACGAAACCGGTCGCGCGGTGTCGTCGTGGATGGATCGACACCGCGCCCGCGCAGTTCTCGTGCGCCCGGATCGGGTGGTGGCGGATTATGCAAAACTCGGGAACGGGCCTGCGCGCGAATCCACGTGGGCGCGTGCGCTGGTCGGTTCCCGAGTCGCGGCGAACTACTTGGACAGGATGATCGAGAACTGAATCTGGCCGGCGTCCTCGACGATGATGTTGGCGAACATGGTGGGCTTGTCGATCTTGTAATCGGTCCACGTGACATCGATGGCGCCGGCGGCTTCGATTCCGGCAGCCGACCTACGGATATCGAAATCAGTTGTCACCGGACGGGTTTCGCCCTTGAGAGTGAGCTCGCCGGTGATCGGGATGGTGGTGATGGTGCCGTCGGCTGGGACTGTGCTCAGGTCAACGGGTTCGGTGATGGTGAACGTCGCCTTGGGGAACTTGCTGGCGTTCATCACGGAGTTGCTGAACTGGAAGTCGCGTCGGCCGTCGTCGGTTGCGATGGTGGCAACGGCGACCTCGACGGTTCCCTCGGTCAGCTTCTCGGATTCGACGGTCGCGGTGCCGCTGACTTTCTCGGTCTGTCCGCGGACGAAGACCCGTTGTCCCTGGAGCGTTTCCCACACTTCGTAGCCGGCCTTCGATCCGGGCCCGACGGTCCACGTACCGTCGATTTCTGCCGACGCGTCGGCGGGAGCGGCGTCGTCGCTCAGTCCGAGCGCGTCCGGCTGATCACCGTGAATGAAATTTGCGTACACCCAGGGTCCGGCAAGTACGACTGCCAGCACTACGGCCACCGCGGAGCCGATCACCCACCACCATCGTTTGTTCATGAGGGCGAAGATTAGTGCAATTGTGAACCAGATGGGGGAGTTACGTTTTCGGACGCCCCCGCAATGGTTGCCGCGATGGTTGCGCTGGCTGATAGCTCGGAGAGGTCTCGTTGCAATTCCTGAGCGCGCGTGCGGAACGCTTTGTCGTCGAGGACACGTCGGACGGCCGTGGCGATGGAACGCGCACGTGGGGTGCCGCGTCGCAAGTTGATGCCGGTACCGGAGATTTCGACCCGGCGGCAGATTTCGGCTTTGTCCTCGGTGGTTCCGGCAACTACCAAGGGGACGCCGTGTGCGAGGGCGTAGTGCACGCCGCCCCAGCCTCCGTTGGTGACCATGACATCGACTTTGGGAAGAAGTTGATCGTAGGGGAGGAACTCCGCGACGCGGAGGTTCTCGGCGGTGGCCGACACGTCGGAGATCGGGCGGCCCCCCGTTGTGGCGACCACAAGTACGTCCTGATCGGCCAGGCCGCGAATTGTGGGTTCCATCAATCGATTCAGGTCACCGTTGTCGAGGGTCCCTTGTGTGACGAGCACCACTGGTCGGTCTCCGTCGAGGTCGTTCCACCAGGTGGGTGGCGTGAAATCGCTGCTCGATGTCGAGAGGATCGGGCCGCTGAACGTCAATCGGTGGTCGCGATCGCTGCGCGGATACTCGAACGATTCGGTGGTCAGCACAAATGTTTCATCGGCGAGTATGGGCCAGTTCAGAACAAAATCCGGGATCGCATTGCCGGTCAGTTGTTGGTGTTGGCGGTCGGCGGACGACTGTGCGGCGCGCAGAATTCCGTACTCGAAAGCGCTGTTGAGCGCCTGGTTGCGGATGCGTCCGGCGCGGGTCGACGACGGTGGAAACCCCGGTCCGAACGGTGCGGTATCGATGCTCGTGCACATGAGAGGTGATGTGCAGATCGCGAATACACGCGGTCGGGAAGCGGGTGATCCGCTCAGCAGCGGGATCAATCCCATGAACAAATTCTCGGCGGCGACGGCATCGACGGATGTGGATTCGATGATGCGCTCAACTGCCCTGTACTGCGCGGACATCGATGCGACAAAGATTCTCTCGAGGTCGAATCGGGAACGAAGTGGTCCGGGCCGACGTGACCGTCCTGGGAACGCGGCTTCCATGTTGTGCTCGTCGAAATCGCATTCGGGGGGAAGGGGGATGTGTGTGATTCCCGCTGAGTCGGCGCGCCGCGCGAACTTGTCGCCGGTCAGTATCGATACGGAGTGACCCGTTTCGATCAGAGCTTTTCCGACAGCGAGCATCGGAACAACGTGGCCTGTCAGCGGTGCGCTGCAGAGCAGTATCGAACTCACCGGTCTCCTTGTTTCTGTGTATCGGTCTCGGATGCATTGTGAGACTGGACAGTCCGCCAAACGACGTAGGTCCCCGTTTTGTTCTCCGATGTGATTTCATCTGAATTCTGCACACTGTAGAAGCTTCAACCAAGTTCCTCGGAGGCTCGACATGACTACCGCCTACATCAACAAGATCTCGACGGTTGTGCCAGAGCATGACATACACGATGCCTTCGTGGAGTTCGCAGACAATTCCTTCACTCTTCGGCGCAAGCAGTTGCTGTTCCGCCGTATGGCCGATCGGGCGCAGATTTCGCACCGATACTCCGGAATCAGCTCGGTTGACGACTTTTACAGCGGCGACCCCAACGGAATCAACACCGAAACGCGCATGATCGAGTTCGAACGCACCGCACCGGCACTGGCCGTGCGCGCCGTGAACGGTCTGAATCTCGGTGACCGTGCCTCCGAGGTCACCCACCTGATCGTCATCACGTGTACCGGATTCTATTCTCCCGGAATCGACTTCGAGATCATCAAACAGTGTGGGATCAGCCCGTCCGTCGAGCGCACGCAGATCGGGTTCATGGGCTGCTTCGCCGGCATCAACGGACTCAAGCTGGCGCATCACATCGTTCGTTCGGAGCCCAATGCGCGGGTCCTCGTGGTCAGCACGGAACTCTGCTCGCTGCATCTGCAGAAGTCCGAGGATCTCGAGACGATGCTCTCGTTCCTCGTGTTCGGCGACGGTTGTGCCGCCGTCCTGATCTCCGCCGAGTCCGAAGGGCTGGCGATGAATTCCTTCCAGGCAGTGATGGTTCCCGATTCCGCGGAACTGATCACGTGGAGAATCGGTGAGCTCGGCTTCGACATGGTGTTGTCCGGCAAGGTTCCCGGGACCCTGTCGCGCGCTTTGGACGATGAAAGCATGAAGCTGATTCTTGCCGGTGCGGACAAGAGTGACATCGGCTTGTGGGCTGTGCACCCCGGCGGTCGGTCCGTACTCGATGCCGTCGAAACGTCTTTGGAGTTGGCGCCGACCGATCTGGCCGCATCACGAAAGATCCTCAACGACTACGGAAACATGTCCTCGGCCACCGTGCTCTTCGTGCTGGCAGAGATGATGGAGCAGAACAAGAACGGCGAGCACAGTGGAAAGGCCGGTTGTGCGATGGCTTTCGGTCCGGGACTGACCGCGGAAACCATGCGGTTCCAGGCCGTCTGAACCTGACGGCAGCGGGCGCGGGTAGAACTGTTCTGTGCTCAACGCGTCCAAGAACCGTCACCCTGTCACTGCTCGCGCCGCCGGCCTGCTCCTCGGCTTTGCTGCCGACCGCTACTTTGCCGACCCCGCAAGGTTTCATCCCGTCGCCGGTTTCGGTACGAGTGCGATTGCTCTGCAGCGGGTTTCCTACTCCGACAGCAAGGTTGCGGGCACCGTGCACGTAACGGTGTTGTTGACCGGAGTGGGGGCACTCGGACTGGTCTCCGAAAGCGTTGCTCGACGCGGCGGGTGGCTCGCACACGCCGGTGTTATGGCCGCGGCCACGTGGGCGGTGCTCGGCGGGACGTCGCTCGCGCGGACCGGACACGACATGGCGGTGCGGCTCGAGGAATCCAGGCGAAGTGGGGACCTCACCGATGCACGCGACCTACTTCCGTCGCTGTGCGGTCGCGATCCGTCGGTCCTGGACGAGGAAGGCCTCACCCGAGCGGCCCTGGAATCGGTGGCCGAGAATACGTCCGACGCGACCGTGGGCGCGCTGCTGTGGGGTGCCGTGCTCGGTATCCCGGGCTTGTTCGTCTACCGCGCCGCAAACACATTGGACGCGATGATCGGCTACCGCTCCGAGAAGTACCGCAACTTCGGATGGGCCGCAGCCAGGTTCGACGATCTGGTCAATCTTGTGCCCGCCCGATTGACCGGTGTGATCACCGCCGCATCGGCACCGTTGGTCGGCGGTTCGCCGCGCGAGTCTCTATCCGCGTGGCGTCGTGACGCGTCGGCGCATCCGAGTCCCAATGCGGGCGTGGCCGAGGCCAGCGCTGCGGGAGCATTGGGTATCTCGCTCGGAGGACGCACGCAGTACTCCTACGGCGTCGAAATGCGTCCGGTGCTCGGAAACGGACCAGCCCCGACGCCGACGGATTTGCGCCGGGCGTCGAGGCTGTCCTCGATAGTTCAGATCGGAGCCGCGATAACGTCAGCGGCTGTTGCCGTAGCGGTCGGCAAGTTTGACTTCCTTGGCCGTTCGCGGAACTGATTCGGGCTCCGGCTTTTTGCGACGCCCGATAGTGCGTGCCGGGGTCGGAGTCGGCGCTGGAGTCGAGTCGTCGCCAGCTGTATCGGCAGACTCTTCCTTCTCCTTGCGTCGCTCCCGCCATTCCGCACGGATGAAGTACGCCAGTCCGAGTGGTGCCATGATGCCGAATGCGAGCCACTGGAATCCGTACGAGAGATACGGGCCGGCGTCGAGTTGGGGGAGCGCAATGGTGCCGAGTCCGCCGGGCTGGTCGGGCTCGAGCTGGATGTACGCGTTGACAAGATCGGTGCCGATGAACTCGCCGATCGGGCCCGCGTCGATGGAGTAGACCTGCTTAGCGCCGTCTTCGAACATCGGAACTCGGCCGGGGGCCGTGCCCTCCGACAAGCGAACCCGGCCGTTCAAGGTGACGGGATCGGTGGGCGGCGCGGCAATCGGAGGCGCTTCCGCACCCGTGATCGGCCGCACGAAGCCGCGATTGACGAGGATGGTTCGGCCGTCGTCGAGGGCGAACGGAGTCAAGACCTCGTAGGCCGGTGCACCCTCGACGGACTGAAGGCGGACGAGGATGTCGGCATCGGGGAGATAGGACCCGGCGGCTGTGATGTTTCGCCACTCGTCGGCCGGCGCGATGGTGCCGTCGGCGATGACATTGCCGATGGGCACTGTCTCCGCGTTGATGGAATTGGAGATCAGATCGTTGCGGTACTCGGTGGACGTGTTCTTTCCGAGCTGCCATGGCGCCAGCACGGTGAAGCACATGTAGGCGAAGATGCCGACCACAGCTGCCAGTACCAACCAACCGGGCCGCAACAAGAATTTGAGTCTCCGCACGACTACTACGGTATCCGTTCTTCCGAACTGAGTGAATTCAGCTCCGCGTCCTACAGTCGTTCGCGGATCCAGACCAGGATGTCCGGAATTGCCGCTTCGATCTGATCCTGGACCAGTTCGAAATCGGAGAAGTCACCGTAGTAGGGGTCCGGCACCGAGTCCCCGTCGGCATCGGGGTCGAAGGAACGCAGCAGCCGACGTCGTTCCGTCGGAACGCCAAGGTGAGCGAGCTCACGATCGTGGCCGGTGTCGAGGGGTACGACGAGGTCCGCCGACAGGTGGTCGTCGTTGACCTGAGCTGCGCTGTGGCCGGTCGGGTAGTTGGCCGCGAGGAGAATCTTGTTGGTTCGTGAGTCGGCTTCCTCGCCGCTGTGCCAGCCGTCGATACCGGCGCTGGTCACCCGAACCTGATCGTCGAGACCTTCGCGTTGCAGATGGCCGAGCAGGATTTTCTCTGCCATCGGCGACCGGCAGATATTGCCGGTGCAGACAAACGTCACGTGCAGTACTGACTTAGTGCCGGCCATCGAGTAGTCCTCCCAGTTCGGTGGTCGACGCAACCGAGTGACGGGCGCCGTCCGCTTCGGATGCGTGACCGTAACCCCATTCGACGAACAGCGCGGGAATTCCGAACTTGGCTGCTCCCAGAACGTCGTGATCGCGATCGCCCACCATGATCACATCCGCGGTGCCGCCGTCGGTTGCGCTCACCGGGGTCAGCCCGAGTTCGGTCAACGAATGCGCGATGACATCCGGCTTGGCCCGCCGGGAACCGTCGTCGCTGGCGCCGCCGATGAACTCGAAATAGTGGGCGAGGCCGAAGTGCTCGAGGATACGAATCGCAAACCGTTCCGACTTCGACGTCGCGACCGCCAAGCGGGTGCCGTGCGCGCTGGCCCGGGCGAGTACATCGTCCATACCGTCGAAGACCGAGTTTTCACTCCAGCCGACGGCGTCGTAGCGCTCGATGTACGCGCCGATCGCCGCCTCGACCTCGTCGGCGGGCATATCCATTGAGCGGAACGTGTCGATCATGGGCGGGCCGATGACTGCGGCGAGCATCTCTTCGGTGGGTTCGGGCCGGCCGACGGTAGCCAGCGCATGACGGAACCCGCGGTGGATTCCGGGGGCCGAATCGGTGATGGTTCCGTCGAGGTCGAAGAGGACAACGGGAAAACTATCGAGGGGAAGTGAGCTCACAGAAGGTCATTATCCCGCACGTGGGGAGCCCTGTCCGCGCCCGTAGTCTCGTCACCGTGAGTATCGCAGCGGACAACCTGGACAGTTTGCGTCACCACGGGGACGTCGACGCGCAGCCGGGCCTTCTCGATTTTGCCGTCAACGTTCAAGGCGACGGGCCACCGGAGTGGCTGCGGGAGCGCCTGGCGCAGGAGTTGTCGAGCCTCGGTGCGTACCCGTCTGCGGCCGCGGAACTGCGGGCCAGGGAAACCGTCGCGGCGCGCCATGGCCGACGGCCCGACGAAGTGCTGTTGCTCTCCGGTGGAGCCGAGGGATTTGCGATGCTGCCCCGGCTCGGCTCGACATCGGCTGCGTTGATCCATCCCTCGTTCACGGAACCGGAATTGGCTCTGCGGGAAGCCGGTGTACCCGTGACGCAGGTGATCCTGGAACCGCCGTATCTGTTGCGTGACGCAGCCGTCCCCGAATCGGCAGATCTGGTGGTTCTGGGTAACCCCACCAATCCGACGTCGGTGTTGCATCCGAAAGACGATGTGCTTGCACTGCGTCGGCCGGGCCGAATTCTGGTCGTGGACGAGGCCTTCGGCGATGCGGTGCCTGGTGAAAACGAGAGTGTCGCTGATCAGTCTCTGCCGGACGTGCTGGTGCTGCGCAGTCTGACAAAGACATGGGCGCTGGCTGGTTTGCGATGCGGCTACGCGCTCGGAGCACCCGATGTGCTGACGCGGCTCACCGAAGGCCGGGCACATTGGCCACTCGGAAGTTTGCAGATCGAAGCGATCAGGGCCTGTTGTGAACCATCGGCGGTGGCGCAGTCGCAGGAGAAGGCAACTGCGATCGCCCGTGATCGCGAGTCGTTGTGCCGCGAGCTTCGCGCCCTCAGCTTTTCGGCCAACGGTATCTCGGTCCACGAGCCTGCGTCGGCACCCTTTGTTCTGCTCGAACTTGCCGATGGCGAAGCGATGCGTCTGCATTTGCGCGAGCGCGGCATCGCTGTTCGACGGTGCGATACGTTCCCCGGACTCGGCCCGAATCATCTGCGGTTGGCAGTCCGCCCGCCGCATCAGGTGTCGATCCTGATCGACGCGATGAAGGAGATCTTGTGAGCACAACCCTCGCCGACGTCATAGCTGTACTCGAGGCCGCGTACCCACCGGAATTGGCCGAGTCGTGGGATTCTGTCGGATTGGTGTGCGGTGACCCGGCCGATTCGGTGAGCCGCGTCGTTTTTGCCGTGGATCCCACCGAATCCGTGGTCGACGACGCAATTGCCTCCGGCGCGGACCTGCTGGTTGTGCACCATCCGTTGTTGCTGCGCGGAGTGGACACCGTCGGCGCGCACACGCCGAAGGGTGCCCTGGTACACAAGCTGATCAAAGCGGGGTGTGCCTTGTTCTCGGCGCACACCAACGCCGATTCAGCCGACCCCGGTGTCTCCGACGCTCTGGCGGACGCTTTGGGTCTGACAGTGCTGCGCCCGATCGAGCCGAAGCCTTCACAGCCCCTGGACAAGTGGGTGGTCATGGTGCCGATCGACCACACCGACGCAGTGCAGGGCGCACTGTTCGAGGCAGGAGCCGGCCGCATCGGCGACTACAGCGAGTGCAGCTGGACGGTCACGGGCACCGGGCAATTCCTTCCCGGCGACAAGGCAACTCCCGCAATCGGAAGCGTCGGCGCGCTCGAGCAGGTCTCGGAAGATCGGATCGAGGTCATCGCGCCGCGCACCAAACGCACGGCGGTACTCGACGCTCTGCGCACCGCACACCCCTACGAAGAACCGGCCTTCGACGTGTTCGAGCTGGCCACCTTCCCGAGTTCTCGGGGCCTCGGCCGCATCGGTGAGCTTCCGCACGCCGAAACGCTGCGTGAGTTCACGGCGCGAGTCGCAGGAGCACTGCCGTCGACGGAATGGGGCGTTCGCGCGGCCGGCGACCCCGACGCGATGGTGCGTACCGTCGCGGTCTGCGGCGGTTCCGGCGATTCGTATCTCGGTGTGGTGTCCGCGCTGGGCGTCGACGCGTACGTGACGTCCGACCTGCGGCATCACCCGGCGGACGAGCATCTGCGGGCCGGTGGACCGGCGCTCGTCGACGTTGCACATTGGGCCAGTGAATATCCGTGGTGTGCCCAGGCGAAGTCGGTGGTCGACGCCGCATTCGGGTCCGTTCCCGAGTGGCACAGTCGAGTCAGCACCATCCGCACCGATCCGTGGTGCCTGAGTGCGTCGTAGGTGGCCACCGATCAAGGTACGGTTGCACGAACATTTCAACAGCAGACCCGTCACCGGACATACAGCAGGAGTTACACAGCGTGAACGTCCAACCACAGGTGCAAGCCAAGCTTCTCGACCTCGCCGGCGTGGATGCGGAGCTCACCCGGATCGCACATCGACGCGGTGCGCTTCCCGAGCAGCAGGAAGTGGACCGTCTCGAGGCTGAGCGCATCAGCCGCAAGGACGCGTCCGTCGGCGTCGAAATCCAGATCGACGACATCGATCGCGATATCCGCAAGCTCGAAGGTGAGATCGACGCTGTCCGTCAGCGCGAAGACAAAGACCGCACTCTCTTGCAGAGCGGCAACGTAGCAGCCAAGCAGCTCACCGAACTCGAACACGAACTCGGCAGCCTTGTGCGTAGGCAGGGGCTTCTCGAAGACGAGTTGCTCGAGGTCATGGAACAGCGTGAGGCGCTGCAGGCAGATTACGATCACGCCGGCGCGCAGCTGTCGCAGGCAGAAGAGGAACTGATCGACGCCAAGCGTCGTCGCGACGACGCTATGGCCGATCTGAACAAGGCGCAGGAGCGCTGCGTCGCGGACCGTGAGCGTCTGGTCGGCGAGTTCCCCGCCGATTTCCTGGCGGTCTACGAAAAGCAGCGCACCCTCGGGGGACCGGGCGCAGCCTTGCTTCAGGCTCGCCGCTGTGGTGCCTGCCGGATCGAAATCGACCGCGGTGAGATCTCGCGCATTGCCGGCACGGCATCCGACGTTGTTGTCCGTTGCCCCGAGTGCGGCGCAATCATGGTGCGTACCAAGGAGTCCGGTCTGTGAGTTTGTCACGAGTCATCGTCGAGGCCGACGGTGGATCGCGGGGAAACCCAGGTCCGGCGGGGTACGGCGCTGTCGTGTTCGACAGCTCTCGCACGGTGCTGGCCGAACGCAAGGAAAGCATCGGCACCGCCACCAACAATGTTGCGGAGTATCGCGGGCTCATTGCGGGATTGACCGCTGCCGGTGAACTCGGCGCCTCCGATGTTGATGTCCGGATGGATTCCAAACTGGTTGTCGAGCAGATGTCCGGTCGCTGGAAGGTCAAGCACCCGGACATGATTCCGCTCCAGCGCGAGGCCGCAGAGGTGGCGGCGCAGTTCGCGAGCGTGACGTACACCTGGATTCCCCGCGCGGAGAATTCGCATGCGGATCGGCTGGCAAACGAGGCGATGGACGCGGCAGCCGGAATGGAAACTGCCGGCCTTGACTCTGCAGGTATCGAGACCGCAAGCGAACCCGTCCCGGTGTCCACGCCGAGAACTGCGCCCGCCGAGACCTCGTCCGAACCGCAGATCGCCGGTTCGCCTGGGTGGACGGCCAGCGTGGGCAAGCCGACGCGGATGTTGTTGCTGCGTCACGGTCAGACAGCGATGTCGGTCGATCGCCGTTATTCGGGCCGGGGTAATCCGATCCTCACGGCACTGGGGCGCGCTCAAGCCGCCGGCGCAGCAGCACGATTCGGCAGTCGCGGTGGCATCGACGCCATTGTCTCCTCCCCGCTCGGCCGCACGCGCGAGACAGCTGAGGAGTCGGCGCGGGTTCTCGGCCTGCCGGTGATCGAGCACAAAGGTCTGATCGAAACCGATTTCGGCGACTGGGACGGGCTCACGTTTCGTGAAGCGGCGCAGCGTGATCCGGAACTGCACACGGCATGGTTGTCCGACACGTCCGTGAAGCCGCCCGGCGGTGAGAGCTTCGACGAGGTTCGGGAGCGCGTTATTGCCGCGCGTGACGATCTGATCGCAACGTACAGCGGGTCGACACTGCTCGTCGTCTCTCATGTGACACCGATCAAGACCCTGGTGCAATTGGCGCTCGACGCTGGTCCGTCGTTGCTGTATCGCCTGCACCTGGATTTGGCGTCGCTGAGCATCGCCGAGTTCTACCCTGACGGTGGAGCATCGGTGCGACTCGTGAACGACACGTCGCACCTGCGCTGACTACAGAACTAACCAGAGCGCGCTGACTGCCCCGAGAAGGGTCAGTGGCGTCGTAGCTAGACCGAGCAGTGTGAAGGTTGCCAGCGTGGGCGCAGCGTCCACGCTGGTGGCCACTCGCCGCCACAGCATTGTTGCGAGTGAGCCGACGTAGGTCAGATTAGGGCCGAGGTTCACCCCGATCAGCATGGCCAGTACCAGGCCGGTCGGGGCCGAGGGGCCAAGGGCCGCGATCATCAGCAAGGTGGCCGGCAGGTTGTTCACGAGGTTCGACGCGATCGCCGCGACCGCTGCCACCACGAGCAGCGAGACATAGCCGGTATCCGACGGCAGTATCCGCGCAACAGCGTCCCCGACGGGACCGTGTGCGACGCCTGCCACCACAACGCCGAGCACCAGCACAAATGCGCAGAACCACAGATCGGCCGCGTACACGATGCGCTTCAGGTCGGTTCTGCGGCGACGGAGAGCGATCGCAGACAGCACTGCCGCACCGGCGACGGCCACCCACGCCGGTTCGATGCCGACGAATCCCGAAGCGGCAAAGCCGAACAGCGTTGCGCCGATGATCGACAACGGCAGCACGGGTGCGGGGGAGTGACGGATTTCCGGAACCGGTCCGTCGGTTGTGTCCGCGCGCAGCTCCAATCGGAAGAACCATCGAAAGATCACGTACTCGATCACGATCGTCACGATCCACGGCAGCGCCATCAGGGCGGTGAAGTGCAGGAAGGTCAGTCCGGTTGCCGAAAACGCAATGAGATTGGTCAGATTGGAGACGGGCAGCAGGGTAGACGCCGAATTCGAGAGGTGCGCAGCGGCATACGAGTTCGGTTGTGGGCTGGCGTTGATGGATCGGGCGGCAACGATCACAGCCGGGGTGAGCAGCACAACCGTTGCATCGAGGCTCAGTACCGCGGTTGTCAGGGCCGCTGCGCCGAAGACGTAGGTGAGCAGGCGGCGCGGATCTCGGCGCGAGCCTTGCCGCAGCACCTGACTCACCCAGTGAAAGACACCGAGAGCGTCGGCGGCATGAGCGAGAATCAGCACCGCAACCAAGAACACGACGGTCGGTGCCATTGCTGTCACTTCATCGCGGGCTTCACCGACAGTGACCGCGCCGGCGAGAACCACGGTAATCGCGGCGGGGCCGGCTACCACGATCTCGGGCAGCCCGCGTGGGCGAACGATCGCGAACACGAGCACAACGCCGACCAGAATGATCGGAAGCAGACTCACTTCAGAAGTTTGTGGAGCGTGTTCAGATTGCGGGTGGTGGTGTACGCCTTGAATTTCGGTTTGCCGGTGTTCTTGCCGAAGGTGCTCTTGACGGTCATGCCTTTCTCGACCTCCCAGTACAAAACGCCGTCACCCGGTGCTACCTGTTCGACTGCCGGGTCGAGTCCCGCGGCCGATTCGGCGAGCTCTGCGAGCACCGACGGCTCCGACGCGATCATCGCGTATGCGTGCCACCCTTCGCGGTCGGGGTCGAAGGGATATCCGTCGACGATGGCTTTCAATTCTGCGGTGTCGAGCACGAACACCCAGGCTTCGTACCCGAATTCGCGGTTGAGGGCGGTTTCGATGGTTTTCTTCAGCGCGGGCACATCGGCGCTGGTGCTGTCGAAGAGGACATTGCCTGACGCCAGGACCGTTTTCACACGCTCGAATCCGAGTTCTGTGAAGACGCGCGCAAGGTCCACCATCTTGATGTTGATACCGCCGACATTGATGCCGCGTAGCAGGGCCACGTACCGAGTCATACAGCGACCATAGTTCGGGTCACCGACAGCCACCCGGTAACCTACTGGGGCGGACGAGTTGGCCGGGCGGCCGCGGATCAGGGAACCAGCGCGTAGTGCGCACAGGCCCCGAGTCGAGGAAAGTCCGGACTCCACAGAGCAGGGCGGTTGTTAACGGCAACCCGAGGCAACTCGCGGGACAGTGCCACAGAAAACAGACCGCCTGCCTTTCGGGGCAGGTAAGGGTGAAACGGTGCGGTAAGAGCGCACCAGCACCCCGGGTGACCGGGGTGGCTAGGTAAACCCCGCCCGGAGCAAGGTTGAAGGTCGCATCGCGTGCGGTGCGGCTGCGCAAGTGTTCGAGGGCTGCTCGCCCGAGCTTGCGGGTGAACCGCGTGAGGCACCCGGCGACGGTGTGTCCAGATGGATGGTCGCCACTCGTCACTTCGGTGTCGAGGACAGGATCCGGCTTATACGCCAACTCGTTCGCCCTGACTTTCTCAAGGCTTCGCAATCGCATACAACCCCCGCCGGCATGGCCGACGGGGGTTGTATGTCGTAGTTCGTGTGGCGGTTATCAGATGGGCTTGATGACCAACAGGGTCGCCCAGTAGGTTGCCGCGTCATGGCCCATGAGCGGGAGAAGGTAATCGTAAAGAATTGCGGACATTGCGCGCTCCAATTTCTGTTCGTAGCTTGTCGAGGGCGATCAAGCAGAACTCACCGTTCGATTGTCCGGTTTTCACCTGCCAGGCCAAGTCGAAAGAATAGCAGTCTCACAGCGATCTACAAGCCTGACTCCCACTGAAATGCCACACTGTATTCATGACTGATGAAGATCGACTCTGGTACTTCGATGTGTCCGATGGTTCTGTCTCCCAAGGCAAGGGTCCCTCATCTTTGACGAGAATGGGGCCGTACCCTGATCGGGAGTCGGCAGAGCATGCACTGCAGATCGCCGCGGAACGCAACAAAGCCGCTGATCGGGCCGACGACGACTGGAACAACTGAGTTCGGTCTATGCGCCGAATCGAAGGTGGAGGACGCGTGCCCCTAGGTCGAATAACGGTGCAGGGAATCGACTTCGGGACGATTCGGGCTGAGTTTTCGTTGCCCGACGCGTTCGGCAGTGCGGCGATGGTCGAGGCCGAGAATGCCCGAGATCGCCATGCGGACGGCCGACTGGACGCTACGCACATCGAGTTCGTCACCATCGATCCGCCCGGATCGATGGATCTCGATCAGGCAGTGCATCTGGAGAAGTCGGCCGGCGGCTTTGTCGTCCACTACGCCATCGCGGATGTTGCCGCGGTGGTGGTTCCGGGCGCCGCGCTCGATATCGAAACCCGGAGGCGGGGCCAAACCTTTTATCTCCCGGACGGTTCCGTACCCCTGCATCCGCGTGTGTTGTCGGAAGATTCGGCCAGCCTCTTGCCGGACGTGGTTCGTCCGGCTGCACTCTGGCGAATCGAACTCGACGTCAACGCCGAGCCGACGTCGTGGTCCGTAACCCGAGCCCTCGTGAAATCCGTGGCGCGTCTGGACTATTCGACGGTTCAGGCCGACGCTGATGCCGGCACTTTGCACCCGTCGATCGCGGCGCTACCGGAATTCGGCCGTCTCCGCGGTGACTCGGCGATAGCCCGGGGCGCCATAGAGTTGAAGTTGCCGGAGCAGTCCGTGGTGCGGGAAGAGGCCGGACCGGATCAATCCGGTCGGTGGCGAATTGTGTTGGAACCGCGGACGGAAGCCGACGACTGGAATGCCGAAGTGTCTCTGTTGACCGGGATGTGCGCCGGCCGAATGATGATCGACGCAGGTGTCGGATTGTTACGGACGTTGCCGCCGGCCGAGCAATCGGCAGTGGACACGTTGCGGAGAACTGCGGTTGCGCTGGGTATTACGTGGCCGCCGGGCAAGACGGTGGGGCAGATTCTTGCCGGACTCGACGCGCAGGAGCCGTCCACGATGGCCTTGATGTCGGTAGCGCCGTCTTTGCTGCGCGGCGCCGACTATGCGGCGTTCGACGGCCAATTGCCCGATCTGACAGTGCATGCGGGCATCGGCGCGCCCTACGCCCACGTGACTGCTCCGCTGCGCCGGCTGTCCGATCGATTCAGTACCGAGATATGTCTGGCGATCAGTGCTGGTACGCCCGTACCGGATTGGGTGCGGACCGCGTTGCCTGAATTGCCGCCGATCATGAGCGGATCGGATTCCGTCGCGAACAAGGTGGATCGCGCATGTATCGATCTGACCGAGGTGACGTTGCTCGAGGGCCGCGTCGGCGAGGTATTCGATGCTGTGGTGATGCGATCCAAGGACGGCAAGCGCGCTGCCGAGGTGTTCATACCGTCGGTGACCGTGATCGCCAAGTGCGTCGGCACTCCCGACGACGGTGAGCGGGTGAAGGTGCGACTCACCGCCGTCGACACAGCTAAGCGGACTGTGGAGTTCAGCTTCCCGGCATAGAGCCGAGTTACCGGTAGGAGTCTGTTGCCTCGAGCAGGTGATGGGTGATGCCGGGTTCCATCGCGGAATGGCCGGCGTCGTCGACGATGACGAGCTTCGACTCCGGCCAGGCATGATGGAGGTCCCAGGCGCTGGTTGCGGGGCAGACGACGTCGTAGCGGCCTTGCACGATTGTTCCGGGAATGCCGTGCAGGGCTGAACTCTTGGTCAGCAGTTGAGCTTCGTCGATGAAGCCGGCATTGACGAAGTAGTGGTTCTCGATCCGCGCGAAAGCCAGGGCAAAGCGTACTTCGGAGTTCTCCTCGACCTTCTCCGGTTTCGGGATCAGGAAGCTTGTCGAACCCTCCCATGCGGACCAGGCGACAGCGGCGCGCTCTGCCACATCCGCGTCGTCGGAATGCAGGAGGCGGTGGTAGACCGCAACCAGATCATCGCCGCGCTCGTTCTCGGGTACCGGTTCGAGGAACTTGGCCCAGCGTTCGGGGAACATATGACCCGCTCCGCCGTTGTAGTACCAGTCGATTTCGCTTCGGCGCAGGAGGAATATCCCGCGCAGCACGAGTTCGGTGACCCGAGTCGGGAAGGTTTCGGCATAGGCGAGTGCGAGAGTCGAACCCCACGACCCGCCGAACACCATCCACTGCTCGATTCCGAGATGCTCACGCAGGGCTTCGATGTCGTGCAGGAGTTTGTCGGTGGTGTTGACCGACAGATCGGCGCCGTCGGCGACGTGCGGCGTCGACCGACCGCATCCGCGCTGGTCGAGAAGGATGATCCGGTATGCGTCGGGATCGAAGAACTGCCGCAGCGACGGGTGTGTCCCACCGCCGGGGCCGCCGTGCAGGAATACGACGGGTTTGCCGTCGGGGTTTCCGCTGATCTCCCAGTACATGCGTTGGCCGTCGCCGACGTCGAGAAAGCCCGACGTGTGTGGCTCGATCGGGGGATAGAGTTCGCGGAGTTCACCGGTTTCGGTCATCAGAAACCGACCATGCCCGAAGCGAGGTCGGGGATCTCAAGCGCGTACAGCGCGCCATCCCGGATTTCCGGGCACGTGGCCGCCATCGCCGTGTCGACGCGATCACGATGCGCCGCAAGGTCGATCAGATTGATGCCGTTCTGGCTCGCCCAGGACCCGACCAGGAGGTTGAGCGCGCCCTTGCCGAGCGTCGGGGTGACTGTTCGCCAATTCTGCAGTTCGGCTTCCATGTCCGAGCACAGCTGCTGCACCTGCGCTTCGGTGAACGTGCCCGCCGCAGCAGCGGTCGTGGTTGCCGCGGCCGATGTGGTCGGTGTGGCCGAGCTGGGCGCGGGAGAGGTTGTGGTCCCTCCCGCGCATCCGCTCAGAACCGTCACGAGAGCAGCCGAACCAACAACGGCAGCTGTGAAATGACGACGGTTACCGATCATGAACGCACCCCTGAATTTCTTTTCGAGAGACAGGCGGCGTTCGCCGGTCTCGGATCAGAAACTGTGCTCGACGGCTGGGAAGGCGCCTGTGCGAACTTCTGATGCATAGGCTGCGGCCGCGGAGCGCAGTTCGTCACCGACGTTACCGAAACGCTTGACGAACTTGGCTGTCTTACCGCTCGTGTAGCCGGCCATGTCCTGCCAGACGAGGACCTGGGCGTCGCATTCGTTGCCCGCCCCGATGCCGACGGTGGGGATGGTCAATTTGCGTGTGACCTGGCCCGCGATGTCAGCCGGAACCATTTCCATGACCACCGAGAAAGCGCCGGCTTCCTGCACGGCAATGGCGTCCGCCACAAGTTGGTCGGCACCGTCGCCGCGGCCTTGGACGCGGAATCCGCCGAGCGAGTTGACGCTCTGCGGGGTGAAGCCGACGTGCGCCATGACGGGAATACCGGCAGCAGTGATAGCGGCAATCTGCTTGGTCATCCGCTCGCCGCCCTCGAGCTTCACGGCGTGGGCGAGGCCCTCTTTCATGAAGCGGGTGGCAGTTGCCAGAGCCTGTTCGGCGGAGGCTTCGTAGGTGCCGAACGGGAGGTCGGCAACAACAAGTGCGTGGGGCGCGCCGCGAACTACACCGCGAACCAGCGGGAGAAGTTCCTCGACGGTGATCGGCACCGTCGTGTCGTAGCCGTACACGACATTGGCGGCGGAATCACCGACGAGGAGAACCGGAATGCCGGCTTCTTCGAAGATTCGGGCCGTCGAGTAGTCGTAGGCCGTGAGCATCGACCAACGTTCGCCGTTCTGCTTCATCTCGGCGAGGTGATGGACGCGGGTCTTGCGCATAGGAGCAGCCGGGGTAGCAGCTGCAGAACCGTACAGAGGAGTCTCGGACATCGTTGTCCCTTTCGTGCCTCGAGGCCTTAGGCGTTGATTGCCGTCGGGTCCCCGGGTGTGGGTGATGACACGATCAGTCTGCCACCGGAAACCGTCGGTGCGAATAGCAAAACCTGGTGCGATGGGTCACATCGGCGAGCGGCCATCCGAAGTAGCGAATGGCTGGTAACCGCTATTTCCTGGCACCATCGACGGTATGTCGAAGTTAGTTCGCCTCTCCGGTGTGTGTGCCGCAAGCGTCGCTGCTCTCCTGTTCGTTGCCGGTTGCACTGTTGCCGACGGCGACAATCCCTCCACCGATTCTTCGGGGTCTGCAACGTCCGCGGCACCCGCTTCGGTTCCGGCAGGGTTGGAGAAGTTCTACGAGCAGACCCTCGACTGGGGTTCGTGCGAACGATTTGCCACGCCAGGTGATTCGCCGCTCAGTAGTTCGGTCGACTGCGCCGCGGTGACGGTTCCCGTCGACTATGCGAATCCGGCCGGAGACACGGCGCAGGTTGTCATCTCGCGAGCGGCAGCGACGGGGGATCGAATCGGATCGCTGCTGATCAACCCAGGTGGACCGGGTGCATCGGGGCTGGCGATGGCAACCCAGGGCTCCAGGACACAGCTCGCCGAGCGCTTCGACCGGATCGGGTTCGATCCGCGGGGCGTGGGTGCATCGACGCCTCAGGTGCGCTGCCTGACGCCGGCGGAGTTCGATGCCGAGCGCGCGGATGTCGACATCGACATGACGCCCGAAGGGATTGCCGACGCGGAGCAGGACAGCAAGGACTACGCCGCCGCGTGCGTGGCGAAAACCGGAACCGACTTCCTCGCCCACGTCGGCACGTATGAAGTCGTGCGCGATATGGACGTGATCCGCGGTGCGCTCGGTGATTCCGAGTTGAACTTCCTCGGGTTCTCGTACGGGACGCGAATCGGTTCGACCTACGCCGAAACCTTCCCGCAGAACGTTCGGGCGATGGTGCTCGACGGCGCGTTGGATCCGAATCAGGACGTCGTCGACGAAGTTGTACTGCAAGGAGAGGGCTTCCAGGTCGCGTTCGACGCCTTTGTCGCCGACTGCGCGTCGCAGCGGGACTGCCCGCTCGGAAGTGATCCGGCGCAGGCGCGCGAGCGCTTGCAGGCGTTGCTGGAACCGCTGATCGACAACCCTGCCGACACCACGGATCCGCGCGGACTCAGCTACGGGGACGCGATCACCGGTGTGCAGCAGGCGCTGTATTCACAGCAGTTGTGGACCACGTTGCGGACGGGGCTGTCCGGCCTGGCGGACGGCCGGGGTGATGCGCTGTTGAGTTTGGCCGACCAGTACGAGGGGCGAAACGACGACGGCACGTATTCCAATATCAACGATGCGTTCAATGCCATCCGGTGCGTCGACGATCCGGCTACAACCGATCGGGCAGAAGCCGGTGAGGCCGACACGCGGTATCGCGAGGCCGCACCGTTCCTCGACGACGGCCGGGGCACCGGTCAGGCGCCGCTGGATCTGTGTGCGTTCTGGCCGGTTCCGGCGACGGGCAGTCCGCATGAGCTCGATCCGCAGGCTCTGGCCGACGCCGGCCTCCCGACGCTGGTCGTCGTGTCGACGACGCAGGATCCGGCTACTCCCTATCAGGCCGGCGTGGATCTCGCGAAGCAACTCGGGGCCGCGCTCATCACGTTCGAGGGAACACAGCACACCGTTGTTCTGGACGGCGAACCGTGCGTCGACGACGCGGTCGTCAACTACCTCGTCTATCTGAAGGTCCCGGAGGACGGCCTGACATGTTAGCGCCTGTAGGCCCGCATGCAGGGGCTATGTGAGAGTGACGCATCACTCGGGTAACTCGTGCCGCTGATGTAACACAGATTTAACGTGGCTTGCTTACTCTCGCGTGCATGGATCGCCAAAAAGAATTCGTGCTTCGTACCCTGGAAGAGCGCGACATTCGGTTCGTCCGCTTGTGGTTCACCGACGTTCTCGGTTACCTCAAATCGGTGGCGATCGCCCCCGCGGAACTCGAAGGTGCCTTCGAAGAGGGAATCGGATTCGACGGTTCCGCCATCGAGGGATTCGCCCGAGTGTCCGAAGCGGACACCGTTGCCCGCCCTGATGCGTCGACTTTCCAGATCCTGCCGTGGGCGCACAAGGACGGCGCGCAGCATTCGGCTCGCATGTTCTGCGACATCACCAACCCGGACGGTTCGCCCTCGTGGGCTGACCCGAGGCACGTGCTGCGTCGTCAGCTGAGCAAGGCCAGCGACCTGGGCTTCAGTTGCTACGTGCATCCCGAGATCGAGTTCTTCCTCCTCGAGAACGGTCCGTTGGACGGCACTCCGCCGATCCCGGCCGATTCCGGTGGCTACTTCGATCAGGCCGTGCACGATTCGGCTCCCAACTTCCGTCGTCACGCGATCGACGCTCTCGAGTCCATGGGGATCTCGGTCGAGTTCAGTCATCACGAGGCCGCTCCCGGGCAGCAGGAGATCGATCTCCGCTACGCCGACGCGTTGTCAATGGCCGACAACGTGATGACGTTCCGGTACGTCGTCAAAGAGGTTGCGATCGGCGAAGGCGTGCGGGCGAGCTTCATGCCCAAGCCGTTCAGCGATCAGGCCGGTTCTGCGATGCACACGCACATGAGCTTGTTCGAAGGTGACACGAACGCGTTCCACAACCCGGACGATCCGATGCAGCTCTCGGAGACCGGCAAGGCATTCATCGCCGGCATTCTCGAGCACGCCAACGAGATCAGTGCCGTCACGAACCAGTGGGTCAACTCCTACAAGCGCCTGGTCCACGGCGGCGAGGCTCCGACGGCAGCGTCGTGGGGACCGTCCAACCGCTCGGCGCTGATCCGCGTGCCGATGTACACGCCGAACAAAGCGTCGTCGCGTCGTGTCGAGATCCGCAGCCCAGATTCGGCATGCAACCCGTACCTGACGTTTGCGGTGCTGCTCGCGGCCGGTCTGCGCGGCATCGAGAAGGGCTATACCCTGCCTCCCGAGGCCGAGGACGACGTGTGGTCGTTGACCTCCGCCGAGCGTCGCGCCATGGGGTACAAGGAATTGCCGAGCAACCTCGACGGTGCTCTGCGCGAGATGGAGAAGTCGGAGTTGGTTGCCGAGGCTCTCGGCGAGCACGTTTTCGACTTCTTCCTGCGGAACAAGCGGCGTGAATGGGAGGAATACCGCAGCCACGTGACGCCGTTCGAGCTCAAGACCTACCTCGGCCTGTGATGGTCAAGCCGCCGTCCGCACGATCCGTGGTACCCGGGCCGGGCCGGCTCGGGTTGGTCGAGAACACCGCAGCCGACGAGCTTCGCCAACTCGGCTGGGTGGACTCGGAGAGCATCGAACTCCTGTGGTCACTCTCGCGTTCCGCCAACGCCGATCTTGCGTTGCGCACATTGGTGCGCATCAAGGATTCGCTGGGCGACGGATGGAGTGACCTCGACGACGCGCTGCGTAAGGACAAGAGCCTGCGCGGACGGCTGCTCGGGCTGATCGGAGCGTCGGCGGCATTCGGTGATCACATCGTTGCCGATCCGTCCGCGTGGCGCATTCTCGACGGCGCATCGCTGCCTACCAAGGCCGCCGCCACCACGGCGCTGCTCGGGGCCGTCGGCGCAACGTTGGACGAGGGCGCAACCCGAGGCTCGCAGACGTACCGTGCTGCGATGACCGGTCCGGACGCAGTTGTTGCGCTTCGGAAGTCGTACAAGGATCAGCTGATGTTGCTGGCCGCGTGCGATTTGGCGGCCACCGTCGAAAACGAACCCGTGGTTCCTTATCAGACCATCGGGCATCAGCTCTCGGATCTGGCCGACGCGGCACTGACTGCGGCTCTGTCGGTAGCGATCGCCACCGTGTGCCCCGAAGGCACGTGCCCCATCCGCCTTGCGGTTATCGCGATGGGCAAATGTGGTGCGCGCGAACTGAACTACGTGTCCGACGTCGACGTCGTGTTTGTTGCCGAACCGGCCGACGCCACTGCCTCTCGCGTAGCGGGCGAGTTGATGAGGATCGGCACGTCCGCGTTCTTCGAAGTGGACGCTGCACTCCGCCCCGAGGGTAAGCGCGGCGAACTGGTGCGCTCACTCGATTCCCACATCGCGTACTACAAGCGGTGGGCCAAGACGTGGGAGTTCCAGGCTCTTCTGAAGGCCCGTCCGATGACGGGGGACATGGAACTCGGGCGTCAGTACGCCGAGGCCATGAGCCCGATGGTCTGGACGGCGTCCGAACGTGAGGACTTCGTTCCCGAAGTGCAGGCCATGCGCCGACGCGTCGAGGAAATGGTTCCGCCCGAGATGCGAGAGCGCGAGCTCAAACTCGGTCGCGGAAGTTTGCGAGACGTCGAATTTGCCGTCCAGCTCCTGCAATTGGTGCACGGCCGCGCCGATGACACTCTGCACGTGCAGAGCACAGTCGATGCGCTGACAGCGCTGGCCGCCGGTGGCTACGTCGGTCGAGACGACGCCGCGAACCTCACGGCGTCCTATGAATTCCTGCGTCTCCTCGAGCATCGTCTGCAGTTGCAGAAGCTCAAGCGCACCCACACGTTGCCGCCGCCGGACGACGACGAGGCGTTGCGCTGGCTGGCCCGCGCCGCGCACATGCGTCCCGACGGCCGCCTCGACGCGCTCGGGGTGTTGCGTGCCGAGATCAAACGGAACTCCCATCGAATCCGCCGGTTGCACGCCAAGCTGTTCTACCGTCCGCTGCTCGAGTCTGTTGCGCGGATGGACAAGGAATCGTTGGCGCTGGGGCCGGAAGCTGCCGTTCGCCAGTTGGCGGCGTTGGGATACACCGCCCCCGAGAATGCTCTCGGGCACCTCACGGCCTTGACAGCCGGAGCGTCCCGCAAGGGCCGGATCCAGGCGCTGCTCTTGCCGACGCTACTCGAATGTCTTGCCGACACACCGGATCCCGACGCCGGACTGTTGGCGTACCGACGCTTGTCCGACGCACTGGTCGATCAGACCTGGTTCCTTCGGTTGCTTCGCGACGAGGCTGCCGTCGCCGAACGTCTGATGACGGTGCTTGGCTCTTCCGCGTACTTGCCGGATCTGCTGATCAAGGCACCAGACGTCATTCGTCTGTATGCGGATTCGCCGAGTGGCCCGCGTCTGATCGAACCGGTACCCGAGGACGTCTCGCGCGGTATTCTCACCGCCTCAGCGCGGCACAGTGACCCCAATCGCGCTGTCGCAGCGGCACGTTCGTTGCGTCGCCACGAGTTGGCGCGCATCGCGTCGGCCGACATTCTGGGAATGCTCGACGTTCCGGCGGTGTGCAAGGCACTGTCGTCGGTGTGGGCCGCGGTACTCAACGCGTCGCTGTCCGCCGTGATCAAGGCCAGTGTTGCCGAACTGGGAACGCCCGCCCCTGCGGCGTTCTCCGTGATCGGCATGGGCCGACTCGGCGGCGGCGAACTGGGATACGGCTCCGACGCCGACGTTCTGTTCGTGTGCGAGCCCGTCGAGGGCGTCGACGAGACCGTTGCGGTCAAGTGGGCCAACAGCATTGCGGACAAGGTGCGCAAGCTTCTCGGTGCACCGAGCACGGATCCGCCGCTCGAGGTGGATACGGGACTGCGCCCCGAGGGACGCAACGGCCCCATGGTCCGCACCCTCGAATCGTACGACGCCTACTACGCAAAATGGGCGCAGGCGTGGGAGATTCAGGCACTGCTTCGCGCCCACCCGGTAGCCGGTGATCCCGATCTGGGACTGCGGTTCCTGCACATGATCGACAAGACCCGTTATCCAGAGGGCGGCGTCAGCGAAACGGCGGTTCGCGAGATTCGCCGAATCAAGGCTCGCGTCGATTCCGAACGTCTCCCTCGTGGAGCCGACCCCGCGACACACACCAAGCTGGGTCGCGGCGGACTGGCCGATATCGAGTGGACCGTGCAGCTGATCCAGCTGCGTCACGCCGACAAGATCGCGTCGTTGCACAACACATCGACGCTGGAAACGCTGGACGCGATCGGTGCAGCCGAGTTGCTCAGTGAATCCGACGTGGAGTTGCTGCGCGATGCGTGGATCACGGCGACCAAGGCCCGCAATTGCCTTGTGCTGGTTCGCGGAAAGCCGACCGATCAACTGCCAGGACCGGGACGCGTCCTGTCCGCCGTGGCGCAGGTTGCGGGATACGGAGATGACTCGGGGGAGTTCCTCGACAACTATCTCCGCATCACGCGACGGGCAAAAGCTGTGGTGGAACGGGTGTTCGGCGGAGAGTAACGCCGACTTCAGTCTTCTCGGACGGATGCCGAGGCCGCAAACTTGCGGACCTCGGCGTCTCCCCACACATGTGCGGGAACTCCGCCGCCCAGGAGTTCACGGGCAAGGGCAGGCGACTGTGCGATCGGAACGTCGCTACCCGCGATGATCATGTTTCCGTAGCGCCTGCCCTTGAGCATTGCGGGATCGGCGATGATGGCCAGGTGCTCGAACTGCGCACCGATAGTTGCGGCTTCGGCGCGCGCGCCCTGCAGGTCCGGGGTGTCGCCGCAGTTGACGAGGTAAATCCCGCCCGGCGCAAGGACGCGTCGTACGTGTGTGGTGAACTGCGCCGTGGTCAGTGGAACCGGAGTTGTGCTGCCCGCAAAGACATCTCGGATGATGATGTCCCGCGTCGAATCGGTGAGAGTTTCCGTGACCGCGCGCGCTTCGCCGACGCGGATGCGGAGCAGTGGTGCACGCGGCAGATCGAACCAGTCGCGAACCAATTCGGCTAATGCGCCGTCGATTTCGACAACAACCTGACGGGCGTCGGGGTACGTCGCGCAGATGTACCGAGCCATCGAACAGGCGCCGCCGCCGAGGTGCAGGACGCGCAGACGCTCTTTCGGATCGCGTTCCGAATCGACCAGGTGGGCGATCCAGCGCATGTACTCGAAGTCCAAGGTCTTCGGGTCGGCCAGATCGATGTGTGAGCTGGGAACACCGTTGATCTGCAGAATCCACCCCGTGTCCGAGTACTGATCACGAACAAGTTCACACGTGCCGGTGTCGATGGGGAAGACGCCGGGAACAGGTCCGTCGTCTCGGCGGTCGGGGGTGGTGCTGCGAGTCTTGGTCTTGCGCGTTCCTTTGGCCACTGCACCCACTCTAGGCGCTTGTGTTCTAGTGGCAGGTTCCGAGTTGCGTGCCCTGCTCGGTGCCGTATCGGTGACCGTGACCCGCGGGGACGTCGAGGGAGGCGAGCATGTCGACGCTGGTCTGAAGGAAACTGACCACCGGAATCCACTGCGGCATCGGGGCGTCCTGGACCGCGCGGCTCAGGTCTGGTGGCGTCGTCGCGAGGGCCGGCGACCACCACACCACAGGATCGGAGGTGTTGGCCAGAACGGTTGTCCCGTCCACTCGGGTAGCGCCGGCGGGCGGTCCGGCCCAGAGGACGGCGCACAACTGCGTCGGAAGGGCCTCGGCCAGGGCAGCGCTGCCGCCCACGGCGCCAAGACTCTGGCCGTAGAGATAGAGGTCGGGGCGTTCGGTGGCGGGAAGTTCCGCGATGCGGGTGGCGACCGCGGTCAGCATTGCCTGCGCCGATTCCTCGGCATCGGAGCGTTGGAACAGAAATGCAGCCCAACTCGGTGCGGCGGAGTACTGCTGACCGACGATCGCGACGTCACTGCCGAATCGCTGCTCGATACCGTCGACGGCCCGAGTGTCGATCCACCCCGAACCGGTGGGGACGGCCACAACGACGGCGCTGCGAGCAAATCCGCCGACGCGGTCGAGTTCGGCCACCGCATGGTCGGCCCGCGATCCTGCGTCCGGTCCGGAGTCGAGATCGGCGTAGACACGCACCGAATCGGTCCCGGAGGCAAGGAACTTCAGCCCTTCCACTGACTGCGCCGACGCGGTGGCGATGCTGCCGAAAGCCAGCTGAAGTCCGAAGGCGCAGATCGCTGCTATGCCGATGGTGCGGGCAAAACCCAGGCGGTGCAGTACTTTCCGAATGCCCGACGCCACTGTGGTCAGGATCAGTACGGTCAGTGCAGCGATGCAGATGACTTCGATCCAGTAGCGAATTCCGACCGGCGGCGCCCCCATTGCAACGCGGAGCGAGTTCTGCCAGCCGTTGGCAGACGTAGCGAACAGTGCAACAACGGCGGTGGCAACGACCGCAGTTCGGGTGCGCCAGGATCGAGTGTCGAACCGTTCCGATCGTGTCCGCAGCGGCAGTGCGTGCCATGCAGTCGTCAGTGCCCAAGCAACAAAGATTCCCACCGCCATGAGCACACCGCTGAAGAGTCCTTGCAGTACGGCGGTTCTCGGCAACAGGCCGGGTGCCAGAGATACTGCGGCCATCGAACCCGTGGCTACCGTTGCCGAGATGCGGGGGAGCGGGACCGCTGCGATCCGGGAGAGCACCGACGGTTGGACGGTATCGAGAACGCTCATGCTGCAACGGCTTTCTGCGTGTAGGCGCCGGCCACGGCAGGTCGCCGTGACCGAAGGAAGGTGAGTCCGAGTGCGGAGAGGCCGAGCACACCAGCGGCGGCGTATCCGAACCCGGATTCCTGAACCGGCGTCAGGTAGTTCTGACGCCACGAATTCCCGTTCACGGCAGTGGTTGCGATGTCGGCCATGGCAAAGCAGTAGGACCGCGACGCCCGGGATTCCCTCGTGTCACAGGCATCGTGCATTCGCTGGTCGAGTTGGCCGTCGAGCGCTTGCCGTGCCCATGGGCCGAGCTCGTCGCCGTGGAACTGTGCGTAGCGGAGCAGGTCGTAGCCAAGATCGTGGGCCTTGCAGGCGGAGTCGAACTCGTCGGGAAGGGGAACGGGGGACGAGCAGGCACCGTTCGGATTGGCGAGGTGACCGGCGACGATGACGGGTTCGTAGCCTGAGAACGCGGCAAAGTCGCGCGGCACGCTTGGTGCGGCATCAGAGCTGGTGACCGCTGCAACGGCCTGTGCGGCAAGGTGATTCTCCGGCGCTGCCGCTTGCACGTCGCGAGGCGCGGCACTGATGGTGACCGTCGCCGCTGCGACAACACTCAGCGCTGCCCAGGTTGCGCTACGCTGTGTCGCCCAGATAGCGCTGCGCTGGGGCAGCGTCGTTGCTCGTGTGATTCGCATGCAGTTGACGCTATGAACGGCGGGTGCACCTGAGCATCGCTCCGCAGAGTGGTTTGTCTGTGCGCTGGGGTGAGAGGAACCCTGGATCACTGATACTGCGGAGTTAGGGGTTTCTCACTCCGCAGTATGACGACTTTCGAGGGTTCGCTTTCTAGGCTGGACAGGTGATGAAGGCAGGAAAGATGAAAGTGGCGCAGGCGAGTGTGACCCGCGCGTCGCGGCGGTTGACCGGTGATCAGTTCGCGAACGTAGCTGTAGTTGTCGTGACGTTGATTCTCTTTACGGTCGCCTGGCCGACGTTGCACCTGACGCATGCGGTGTCACCGCCGATTCAGCCGTTCGTGGCTGCGTTGGCCGCGTTTCCCTTTGTCCTGATCCGAATCAATCCCGCTCTGGGATGGGCTGTTTCCGCGATCTCGGCGTTGGTGATTCCACACGTATTCGATCTCGTGCCCGGGTACGAATATCCCTGGCAGGTCGTTCACATCATGGTGATCATGGCTCTGCTTGCCGCGGTCAGTCTCACTGCTGCGGTACCGGTGGTGGGGGTTGCGTGGATCTCGACGGTCCTGTTGTTCTTTGCCGAGACACCGGGCCAGGACGGTGCCGGGTGGGCGGTGGGTCTGACCGCGCTGGTGGTTTTTTGCTTCCTGATTCGGTGGCTTGTTCTTTCACGTCGTGCGTTGGCGAAGCAGGAAGAGGTAAATGAAGTCGAACGTGCCCGCCGAACCGTGTTGGAAGAGAAGGCCCGGATAGCCCGCGAGCTGCACGACATTGTCGCCCACCACATGTCGATGGTGGTGGTGCAGGCGCAGAGTGCGCCGTACCGACTCGGCGACGTGACGCCCGAGATCCGCGCCGAGTTCGATTCGATCGGTGACACGGGGCGCGCTGCGCTCAACGAGATTCGCGGGTTGCTGGGTGTACTGCGCAGCGACGCCGAAGCCACCCAGGTCGCACCGCAACCGGGAGCGCTGCAACTCGACGAGCTACTGGCAGGCAGTGCCCGCGCGGGAATTCCGTTGGTATGGAACGTGGATGGTGATCGAACACGCGTGTCGGCGTCCACCGGTCTTGTCGTGTATCGCATCGTGCAGGAATCGATCACCAATGCCGTCCGGCATGCACCGGGTAGCCCCATCGAGGTGTCCGTCGAGTTCGGCCAAGCGTCCACGCAGGTTCGGGTGGTGAACGGACCGCCGGCGGGTGGCGGTGTCCCGACTTCCAGTGTCGCCAAGTCTTCGGATGCCGCCGGTGGCAATGGAATCCGCGGGATGGTCGAGCGTGCGTCCGCCGTCGGCGGAATGGTTGACACGCAACTGCTGGCGGGCGGCGGGTTCGAGGTCCGCGCTGTATTGCCGACGGTCGCCGCCTAGGCTGTCGGAGTGCCCATCACAGTATTCATCGCCGACGATCAGGCAATGGTCAGACAGGGATTCGGAGCCCTGCTCGCCGCGCAACCCGATATCAGCGTCATCGGAGATGCCCCCGACGGCAGGGTTGCGGTTGCCGAAGTAGCGCGCCTGCGCCCCGACGTCGTGTTGATGGACGTGCGGATGCCGGAGATGAACGGCCTCGATGCAGCGCGCCAGATTCTGGCAACGGGTGGGGAGCCACCGGTTCGGGTCCTCATGCTCACGACTTTCGACATCGATGACTACGTCTACGAGGCTCTGCGGATCGGTGCGAGTGGTTTCATGCTCAAGGACGCCGCCGCCGAGGAACTGATTCGGGCGGTGCGCGTCGTCGCCGAAGGACATGCATTGCTGGCTCCGACCGTGACACGGCGGTTGATCGAGGAAGTGACGAGTAGGAGAACACCCACGCGGGTTCGTTCCAGCGCTCTCGACATGTTGACGCCACGCGAGCGTGAAGTGCTGGAACTGATCGCACGAGGGCTGTCGAACATCGAAATTGCCGAGCACCTGTTTGTCGCGGAACAGACCGTGAAGACACACGTCGGCAAGGTTCTCTCGAAACTGGACCTGCGAGATCGAGCACAAGCGGTTGTCGTTGCATACGAAAGTGGACTTGTCACACCGGGATGATTGCCGGGCTTGATCTGAAAAGTGACAATCCTGCGCCACCGCGCCTGCTGGGGGAAGATGGACAGCAGATCCTGCAATCACCCAACTGTTGAGAGGTGCTTTTTACAATGCGAATCGGAGTCCTCACAGGTGGCGGCGATTGCCCAGGGTTGAACGCGGTTATCCGTGCGGTGGTTCGCACGTCGGACGGGCGGTACGGCAGTACCGTCGTCGGCTTCCGTGACGGCTGGCGTGGTCTGCTCGAAGATCGCAAGGTTCCCCTCGCGGCCGACGACCGCATCAATCGCATCCTCACGCGCGGCGGAACCATTCTGGGAACCGCACGCGTCAACCCCGACAAACTGCGGGCCGGACTCGATCAGATCAAACAAACTCTCGACGACAACGGAATCGATGTCCTGATCCCGATCGGCGGTGAAGGCACACTCACCGCGGCCAGTTGGCTCGCGGAGAGCGGTGTTCCGGTGATCGGAGTGCCCAAGACCATCGACAACGACATCGACTGCACCGACGTCACATTCGGTTTCGACACAGCGCTGGCCGTTGCCACCGACGCGATCGACCGCCTCCACACCACAGCGGAATCGCACCAGCGCGTCATGCTCGTCGAGGTCATGGGTCGACATGCCGGCTGGATCGCACTGCAGGCCGGATTGGCGTCCGGTGCTCACCTGACGTTGGTTCCGGAGCAGCCGTTCGACGTCGACGAAGTGTGCGCCATGGTCAAGAAGCGTTTCCAGCGTGGTGATTCTCACTTCATCTGCGTAGTTGCCGAAGGCGCGATGCCCGATCCCGCTTCCATGACTTTGCGTGAAGGCGGCATCGACGAGTTCGGACACAAGATCTTCACCGGCGTCGCGCAGCAGTTGGGCAACGAAATCGAGCGCCGTATCGGCAAGGAAGTCCGGACGACGGTTCTCGGCCATATCCAGCGTGGTGGCACCCCGACGCCGCACGACCGGATACTCGCCACCCGCTTCGGCGTCCACGCCACCGACGCAGCTCATCGCGGTGATTTCGGCCAGATGGTGGCCCTGCACGGTACGTCCATCGACCTGGTTCCTCTCGCCGAGGCAACCCGCAAGCTCAAGACCGTGCCCAAGGAGCGTTACGAGGAGGCAGCCGCATTCTTCGGCTGAGCGTCCGGCGCATAAACTAGTCACCATGACTGCTGTCGATGCGCCCGACATCCTCGATTACGACGAAGTGCTGACCAAGTACGAGCCTGTGATGGGTATGGAGGTGCACGTAGAACTCGGCACCGCTACCAAGATGTTCTGCCCGTGCCCCACCGAGTTCGGTGCCGAACCCAATACCCAGGTCTGCCCGGTCTGTCTGGGCCTGCCAGGTTCATTGCCAGTGGTGAACGCTGCTGCTGTCGAATCCGCGATCCGGATCGGTCTTGCGCTCAACTGCTCCATCACACCGTGGGGTCGATTCGCGCGCAAGAACTACTTCTACCCGGATCAGCCCAAGAACTACCAGATCTCCCAGTACGACGAGCCGATCGCAACCGAGGGCTACCTCGACGTGGTCCTCGACGACGGCACTACGTGGCGCGTCGAGATCGAGCGCGCCCACATGGAAGAGGACACCGGTAAGTCCCTTCACGTGGGTGGCGCTACCGGTCGTATCCACGGTGCCAGCCATTCGCTGCTCGACTACAACCGTGCGGGTGTTCCCTTGGTGGAGATCGTCACCAAGACCATCCACGGTGCCGGTGAGCGCGCCCCCGAGGTCGCTCGCGCGTACGTCACGGCGCTTCGTGATCTGCTGAAGTCCCTCGACGTCTCCGACGTCCGCATGGACCAGGGTTCGATGCGCTGCGACGCCAACATCTCGCTGATGCCGATCGGTTCCACCGAACTGGGGACCCGCACCGAGACCAAGAACGTCAACTCCCTCAAGAGCGTCGAGGTCGCAGTCCGCTACGAGATGCGTCGTCAGGCGGCAGTGCTCGACGCCGGTATCGAGGTCATCCAGGAGACGCGTCACTTCCAGGAAGCCGACGGCACCACCTCCGCTGGTCGACGTAAGGAAACTGCGGAAGACTACCGCTACTTCCCGGAACCCGACCTCGAGCCCGTTGCCCCCAGCGCCGAGTGGGTCGAAGAACTGCGCGCCACTTTGCCCGAGCTGCCCTGGATCCGCCGTGCGCGGATCCAGAAGGACTGGGGAATCTCCGACGAGGTCATGCGTGACCTCGTCAATGCCGGTGCCATCGACCTGGTCATCGCCACCACCGAAGCCGGTGCTTCGCCAGAAGCCGCCCGATCCTGGTGGTTGTCGTACCTGTCACAGCAGGCCAACACTCGCGGAGTTGAACTCGGCGCACTGCCGATCACGCCGTCCCAGGTCGCGCAGGTTGTTGCTCTCATCGACAGCGGCAAGCTCAACAACAAGGTCGCCCGTCAGGTCGTGGACCATGTCCTCGACGGTGAGGGTGATCCCGAGCAGGTTCTGGCGGCACATCCCGAATTGGTTGTCGAGCGTGACGAGACCAAGCTCAAGGCTGCTGTCGACGAGGCACTCGCTGCCAACCCCGATATCGCAGACAAGATCCGCAGCGGCAAGGTGCAGGCCGCCGGAAAGATTGTCGGTGACGTCATGAAGGCCACCCGCGGCCAGGCTGACGCCGCACGGGTGAAGGAACTTGTTCTGGAGGCGTGCAGCTAGTCTGTCGCACACTCGAGTACTGAGCACTGATGCCCAGCCGAATCGAATTCGGCTGGGCATCAGTGGTTTACCGCTGTCGATCTACAAGCCAGGGACCACAACCGCGCGGCCGCTGAGCGTTCCGGCGGCCAAGCGTCGATACGCTTCCGCTCCGTTGTCGAGACTGAAGGTCTCGACCGCGATGTCGAAAATGCCGGCGTGCGCGAGGTCGATCAATTCGATCAACTCGTTGCGGGCGCCCCAGTACGGAACTGTCACCGAAGCCTCGTAAGGACTTTGGAAGAATCCAACTTTGGCGTGCGCCTGGCTGTCGCCGATCCCGACGATCGTGACGTCCGATCCGACGCCGGCAACCGCCATCGCGGTGTCGATGGTGGGCTGATAGCCGACGAAGTCGAGAACCAGTGCGGCGCCCTGACTTCCGGTGATCTTGCGGACGTTCTCGGCCGCGTTCTTGTCGGACAGGACAACTTCGTGAGCGCCCACCTTGGTTGCCAGTTCGAGCTTGTCCGCGCTCACGTCCAGTGCGATAACGGTAGCCGCCGAGAGGTGGCGGAGGAGTTGAATGGCAACGTGGCCGAGGCCGCCGGTTCCGATGACAATGGCGTACGAGCCTCCGCGAAGTTTTGGCAGGGACCGTTTGATCGCGTGATACGGCGTCAAGCCTGCGTCGGTCAACGGCACTGTCTTGACCGGGTCGAGGTCACCGATCGGGACAAGGTGGCGAGGAGAGTCGACGATCATGAACTCGGCCAGCGCGCCGGGGGCGCCCAGTCCGGGAGGGCGAATACCGAGTTCCTCTGCGCGAGAACAGTAGTTTTCGAGTCCCTGTGAGCAGTGCCAGCAATTTCCGCAGCCCCACGGGCCGTAGACCACGACGTTGGTTCCGATGTCGAGACCTTCGACGCCGTCGCCAACCGCTGCGACACGGCCGGCACCTTCGTGGCCGAGTGTGAGCGGCAGGCCGTAACTGTACTGCTCTTCCGGCAGGCTCATGATGAAGTCGTCCGAGTGGCAGACGCCGGCTGCGGTTACTTCCAGGAGCACTTCACCTGGACCAGGTTCGGGTTTGGGAATCTCCGTGAGTTCGGGTTCAGCGCCGATTCTCGTGTACTGGATTGCCTTCATTCCGACTCCTTTGTCCCGACTGCGTTGTCGTGGTTGGTCAACGGGCCCTGGCAGCGTGGTGATTAGTCCCGCTAACAAAAGGGTACGCGTCAGCGCATGTTCGGTCACGGGATCGGTGAGTCTGTTCAGAACGGTGGTGGGTCGTTGCCGTAGTCGATGTGTTTGCTAGGTGTGCGCTTTCGGGGCACATGCTTTCGGGGTGTGGAGAGTTGTGCCGTCCGGTGCTGAATCTTGACGCGACGGTGTTTTCGTTCGCTTCGGATGCGGGCAGCTTTGTTCTCGAGTCGTGTTCGTCGTCTGGTGCCGCCTTCCGGTGGCGGCGGTTCCTGTATCCCGGCGAGTAGTCCGGCAGCTCTGGTGCGGTAGCAATGGCCTGTCTGCGAGGTCAGGGTGACGCTGCGATCCGGATTCGGGGCGAGCAGCCACTTCCCGGAATGCTTGAGGCGGTGATGGTTACGGCAGAACGCACTCAGATTCGACGCAACCGTCTTCCCGCCGCTCGCGGGGTTGGTGTGGTTGAACGGGTCGTTGTGGTCGAGGTCGCAGTTCCAGGCCGGGACATCGCAGTGCGGCCACTGGCAGCTGCCCGCGATGACTCGCAGCCACCGATCGAGTGCCGCGCCGGGGCGGTAGACCAACGCCGAGGCGGGCGCAGGTGTCGGTTCAGGTTCAGCATCTGCCGGTACCCGTACTTCCCGAACGTCTGCGTCTTTCGCGATGTCGCGGGCATGTTCGGCGCTGATCACTCCGTACCCGTCGAGTTGAGCGGGTTCGTCGCTGCCGGGAGTGTCGCTGCCGGCGAAGGTGGATTCGTGCATCACGACATGAACGAGTGGCCGGCGAATGATGATCATGCCACTGCGGTCCTGTGGGCAATCGGCGCGGTCGCAGTCGCATACCAACACCGTTGAACCGCTCACCAAAGCGCCCAAGGCGTCGGCTCTTCGCTGCTCGTACGTACGGGAATCGTGGCGGCACACCGACATCGCCAATTCCCGCAACCTGCCGTCGAACGCGCGGGCCTGCTCCGCTGGGATACTGCCCAGGATGCGGGCCATCCCGTCCTCGGCGGCACTGACTCCCACAAACCGATCGGCGAGCGCGCGGCGTCGTCGTTCCCGCATCCCTTCCGGATCGACGCGGGCGACGATCCTGTCGATCGCCGCCGTCAACCGCCGACCCGTCAACCCCGTCCCACCGTCCACGGGTGGAGCCAACACCTGCTCGAGCAACAAGCGTTCGACCTCGTCGATCAACTCGTCACCGACATTCGCCGTCGCCGACTCGATCAACCCCACCCGGTAGAAGTCGAGTTCACCGCGGGCCATCGCCGCCCGCGTGCGATGCAACCGCGTCTTCAAAGCAAACCCCAACCCGATGAGCTTCCCGGCCGCGGCGCGCCCCATCGTCAGGACCGCGCCGACCTCGGATTCGGCGAGCTCGTGCGCCGACGACGTCCACGTACCGCCGTCGACATGCTCGGCGCTGCGGCGGGTGAAGAACTCCGCCACCACGGCCAGTTTCCGCTCGACCAACATCGCTTCACATGAATGCAGCTGGGCCATCAAATCAACGAGGGCGCAATCGGTTTCGGTACCACTCAGCTGTGCTGAGATGCCGAAACTCCCCATCCCCGAATCGAACATGCTCTCACCGTAATCGAAATCCTGTTCGATTGGGAGGGCTCCTGAAAATCAGTCGGAAAAGTCTGAATGCTGACTGGAAACTTCAGGGCGGCTTAGCCTTTCACGAGTATCAGTCGACTCCGCCGCCGCCGCTGGGCATGGGAATCTTCACTACCTTGTCGTCATTCGGACCAGGTTCGCCCGCCGTCTTGTTGACGGTGCTGACCCACAGCAATCCGTCCGCGCCCAAGGCCAGGCCTTCGAGTTGACCGTAAGTATCCTTGGCAACAGCGCCCGGCGGTGTGGTGATGGCGCCGGTACCGGGGTCGGTTGCCAGTGAAGCCACGGCTTTACCCGCGCCCAAAGCCACTGCAACAACGCCTTGTACTGCCACGCAGCCGCCCACTCCCGGGCGGTCGGGCCACGTCCAAGCCGGAGCGGTCACGGTACCGTCTGCACCTACCCGCTGGAGGCGATCCTCCAGTGCGGTGCGATCGGTGACCCACGTCGCGATGCCGGGTTCCACGCACACGCCACCGCCGTTACCGATACCTGACAGGACAACGTCGGGGCGCGGGGGAGCGGCATTGGGGGTGAGGGATCGAACACGAAGCAGCTTGCCCGCAAGTGATGCGGGATCGTTTGCAGCAGCTGGATTTCCGGCATCGCCGGTCAAGACCATGAGTTGATCGGGTGCGGCAAACTCGAGGGAACCTCGGTTCCCGTTGGCGCCCCGAGGAATTCCTCCGAGGACTACCTTTGCGGTGTCGCCCGGCGCAATGCGGACCACACGATTGTCTGAGCCCGTCGTGACGTACGCGTAGATCAGGTTGTCTTCGACGAAGGTAGGGGACAGGGCAACATCGAGTAGTCCACCGTCAGCACTTCCGTCGACGTCGATCTTGGCGACCTCGACGGGGATTTGGCCGGGGGCGACCTGCAGGATCCGGCCGGTCCGGCGTTCGGCAACCAGACCTGAGTTTCCGTCTGGCAGGGTGAGCAGTCCACCGGTGGTGTCGAGGCAAGTGGCGATAACCGCCGGGTCGGCATCCACACACGGGCCGAGGGGGCCGCGCGGTGCTATGGGCGGAGCGGTAGTTGTCGAGGGTTGCGGGTTCTGCGGCGCAACTTCCGCGTTCGATTGGATGGTCGGTTCCGGAGTGAACGGGCTTGCCGTCGATTCGTCGAAGTCGGCGCAACCGGAAAGGACGGACGCAGCGAAGGCGAGTGCCAAGGTTGCCGATGCGGCGCGTCGTGTTCTGCGCGACGTGTTGCGTCCACCCGTAGTCATGGTGAAGACGTTACGTAACCGATGCCCTGCGCCGCCACGCCGGAGTAGGTTCCCCGACCTCGTCGCGTCACCGCTTTAGGCTCTCCTACGTGACTGACGAGCGAAAAGACCCCAGCGAACTGTCGGAACCCGGCGTGGCGACGGGCAAAGTGTCCAGTCCTTACGACTCACCGACGGAGCAGTTTCCTCCGGTGAATGCCCGCAATTCGTTGCCGCGAACCGACGACGATCTCGATTTCGGTTCAGCGCAAGCAAATTCCGTGACCGAACAAATCCCGGCATATCGTCCGGGGTTACTTGATAAACCGACTGAGGTGCTCACACGCGATACCGCGTACGAGATGCCGGCCGATCCGGTCGCAGTCGCAGTCGCAGACCCGATTCCGGTGGCCGAAGATCCGCGGCCGAGCCGAGGAACACTGGATCTCGGTCTTTTGGCGCTCCGGTTGGCGGTGGGCGGCACCGCGTTGGTGCACGGCTTGCAGAAGTTGACGGGTATGTGGAACGGCCCAGGGTTGGGCGGCTTCGAAACAATGTTGGCCGATGCGGGATTCGAACAGGCCAAGTTGTTGGCAATTTTGGGTGCGGTCGGCGAGGTTGCTGGTGGCGCCCTGCTGATTTTGGGTCTGTTGACCCCGATTGCCGCGGCCTCGGTGCTGGCCGTGATGATCAATGCGTGGGCGCTGCGTCAGTTGGCTGAGCCCGGTCTCGAGTACTTTGCGCCAAACGGAACCGAGTACGAGATGCTCTTGGGGATCTGCGCTGGTGTGATCATCCTCACGGGACCAGGGCGAATCGCGCTGGACGGCCGCCGAGGCTGGGCGAAGCGGCCCTTCATCGGTTCGTTGGTTGTGCTGATTCTGGGTATCGGTGCCGGCGTGTGCACCTGGATTTTCCTGAACGGGGCAAACCCGCTCATCTGATCCGATGTAGAACAAAATCCGATGCAGAACAAAACAGCCGCCGCCTTTCCGAAAGGGAAGGCGGCGGCTGCTGTTTGTCGATCTGGGTTGATCAATCCTTGACGAGCACCGGTGCGGCATTGGCGGCCGGGATCGCCGTGCCGTCCTTCAGCTTGCGACCGAGCACCGATTTGCGGTGACCGTACGCGAAGTACACGACAACGCCGATCGCCATCCAGACCACAAATCGAATCCAGGTTTCGACCGACAGGTTGAGCATGAGCCAACCGCAGGCGAGAACCGCGAGAATCGGAACGAACGGCACCCACGGCACGCGGAATCCGCGCGGCAGATCGGGACGGGTGCGGCGAAGCACGATCACGCCGACGCAGACGAGCACAAAGGCGAACAGCGTGCCGATGTTGACCATCTCTTCGAGAGTTCCCATGGGGAAGAAGGCAGCGAGCACTGCGACGATGCCGCCGACGATCAGCGTGATGCGCAGCGGGATGCCCTTGCTGGTGGTCTTGGCAAGCTTCCTGGGCATCAGGCCGTCACGTGACATGGCAAACAGGACGCGGGTCTGGCCGAGCATCATGACCATGACAACAGTGGTCAGGCCGGCGAGGCCGCCGAAGTTGATGGCAGTTTGTGCCCATCCGATTCCGTTGGCTTCGAAGGCGGTGGCGAGCGTGGCACTCGAGTCGCCGACGAGCGGGCTACCGTCCTTGAGTTCGGTGTACTTGACCATGCCGGTCAGAACCAGGGTGACAGCGACGTACAGGACGGTCACGATCGCGAGCGAGCCGAAGATTCCGCGCGGCAGCGACTTCTGGGGGTTCTTCGTCTCTTCGGCGGTGGTAGCGACGACGTCGAACCCGATGAAGGCAAAGAAGACCAGGCTGGCAGCGGCAAGGAGACCGTATGCGCCGTAACTGCTTCCGCCGGCTCCGGTCAGCCAGGAGAACAGCGTCTGGTGAATTCCGCTAGCCGTGCTCTCTGCGCCTTCGGCGGGCGGGATGAAGGGCGAGTAGTTCTCCTTCTTGATGTAGAACGCACCGACGACGATGACAAGGAGAACAACTGCGATCTTGATCGCGGTGATGACGGCAGAGACTCGGGACGAAACCTTGGTGCCGATCGCGAGAATGAGTGTGATCGCTCCGATGATGAGCAGTGCGCCCCAGTCGAAGCTGATGGATCCGATGTGAGCTGTGGTGCTTCCGCTCGCCCCGATCACATTGCCGAGATAGAGCGACCACCCCTTGCCGACCACGGCGGAGGCAAGTGCAAATTCGAGGATCAGGTCCCAGCCGATGATCCAGGCTGCGAATTCGCCGAAGGTTGCATACGAGAACGTGTACGCGCTGCCGGCGACGGGGACCGTCGAGGCAAACTCTGCGTAACAGAGAGCTGCAAGTGCACACGCGATGGCTGCAAGAACAAAGGCCAGTGAGATCGAGGGGCCCGCTACGTTGCCGGCTGTTCTGGCGGTGAGGGTGAAGATACCTGCGCCGATGACAACGGCGACGCCGAAGACCGTGAGGTCCTTCGCGGTCAGTTCCTTTTTGAGCTTGGTTTCAGGCTCGTCGGTGTCCGCGATCGATTGCTCGACGGATTTGGTGCGCCATATGCCGACTCCGGGCATGTATTGCTCCTTGATTGATTCCCGGCGACCTTGTGGGGGACGGGAGGTGGCTGACAGTTGTCGAATGTGATGTGGGTCTCATCGACTAGATGAGGGAACCATTGGTGAGCGCAGTGCGCAAGTCGCGGCCACTGAACTGAATAAAATGATCACTTCACTCGCCATCAACCCCCCGTACATATCTGTTTTGATCAGCTGGCTCCGTGCACACTACGGGAAGTGAATTCGATCACGCACATTTCGTACTAATGCGTCCGAATTGTCCGCAGCAGCAGCGCATTCCGGTCAGTCTCTCCGCGCGTCGCGTCGCGTCATTTCAGTACCTGTCGGTCGGTCTTGCTATCAATAAGCGATCAACCGCGACGCTCGCGGTACCCGACTTTAAGGAGATCGTGATGATCCAGGCCCATCTCGACGCGTTGCACGGGCTTCCGGCTTTCGACTTCCCAGCTGCGGGGGCGACTGATTCGGCACTGCCCGCTGCGGGTGCTGTGGCGTGGCGCATCTCGGTGGAACCGTATTCGGATGACTCGGAAGAGTTTTCCGAGGCCTGGGCACGGTTTGTCGAGAAAGTGGACCTGTCGGCGGTGCAGGCTCTGATCATCGGCCAGTGGGGTGAGTCGTACGAGGTCAACTCGTCGTCGATCGTGGAACTGGTTGTCGAGCAACGTCACCGGTTGACGTCGCTGCGGGCGCTATTTCTCGCGGACATCACACAGGAGCAGCAGGAGATTTCCTGGATTCAGCAATCCGACGTCACTCCTGTACTCGGCGCGTTTCCGGAGTTGGTCGAGTTCGGCATTCGTGGTGGCACGGAATTGCAGTTCCCGGAAACAGGCCACGCCGCTTTGCGACGATTGACCATCGAGTCGGGTGGACTGCCCGCCGCAGTTGTCCACGGAGTGTCGTCGAGTAACTTCCCGGCGCTCGAGTTTCTCGATCTGTGGCTCGGGACGGACAATTACGGCGGAGACGCGACAATCGAGGATCTGGCTGTCATTCTCGGCGGTACGAAATTGCCGTCGTTGCGGCACCTGGGCCTGCGCAACAGCGAGATTCAGGACGATATCGCCAAGGCGATTGTTACCGCCCCGATTCTCGGGCAGCTCACCACGGTGGATCTTTCGATGGGCACGCTCTCGGATGACGGCGCCCAAGCGCTTCTCGACACCAGTTCTTTCAAGGATCTCGAGTTTCTCGACCTGCACTACCATTTTCTCAGTGATGCCGCGATCACGGAATTGACCCGGCATTGCGCCGAATTGGGAGTTCGGGTCGATCTGTCCGAGCAGACCGACGCGGATGAGTACGACGACGAGATCTGTCGATATGTTGCAGTCTCCGAGTAATCCCTCGTTGCCGCCTTTCCATTCGAGGTTCGTGGTTATCGGGGTTCCGGGCAATCGTCGAGTTTCGGGGTTTGTCGACGCGGTCACGGCAGCGGGATTGCCGACTCCGCGTGTTCTGGGTTGGCGTGAGATTATCGGTCGAGATTACGGTTTCGACGCTGGCGAGATCGTTCGAATCGATTCGCCCGGAGAAGATTCCGTGGTGGACCGATACCTTCGCGGTACGGACGAGTCGACACGGGTTGAGGGCACCGGCAAGTGGTATCGACGATTCACTACCGAGATTCGCGAGATTACCGATCGAGCAGATCGCGTCGGTGCTCGGGTTCTCGGTGATGCGAACGAGATTGCGGTGATGTTCGACAAACGGCGCTGCCATCGCCACCTCGACGCTGCCGGGGTACGGGTCCCCGCGGCGTTGGAGACTGCGCCCCGAAGCTACGTCGAACTCGAGCAACTAGCAGCCGACGCACACATGCCACGAGTGTTCGTCAAGCTTGCTCACGGCTCGTCGGCGTCGGGAGTGATTGCGCTGCAATGGGGTCCGCGCGGGCAGGTCCGGGCCGTCACGTCGGTGGAAGTGAGTGCTGATGGTGCGCTGCACAACTCACTTCGAGTGCGCACATATCGAACGAGGGCAGCCATCGCGTCAATTGTCGATCGGCTCGCGCCCGACGGACTTCATGTCGAAGCGTGGATACCCAAAGCATCGCTCGGCGGACGCACCGCCGACGTTCGTGTGGTGGTTGTCGGGGGTGTTGCAACCCATGCCGTAGTGCGGACCAGCGCTTCTCCGCTTACCAATCTGCATCTTGGCGGTACCCGCGGCGCACTCGTCGACGTGATGGCTGTTGCAGGCCGGAATTGGTCACAGCTTCTGGAATTGAGTGAGCGGGCAGCAGCGTGTTTTCCGGCGGCCCCCCATGTCGGAATCGACGTCTTGCCCGGCGTCGGGTGGCGACGCTTCACGGTGGGAGAGGTCAATGCGTTCGGAGATCTCCTGCCGGGGCTTACCGGTCTGCCCGGAAGCCCCGCCGAGGGAATGACTACGTATCAAGCACAAGTAGATTCGCTACAGAAATCGGAAAACATGGAGTATGCCCGGTGAACAACCGTGACATGAACGACGTCGACATGAACGACGTCGACACGAGCTACCCCGACATGAATGAGGTCGTGGGGCAGGACGACATCCTGTTGCTCACGTTGGACACGCTCCGCTACGACGTCGCCTGCGAACTGGCCGCGAGTGGGCGCATTCCGACTCTGGCGTCGTACCTCCCCGGGGGACGGTGGGAGATGCGGCACGCGCCGGGAAGTTTCACGTACGCGTCACATCAGGCGATCTTTGCGGGATTTCTTCCGACCCCGGCCAGCCAGGGTCCGCATCCGCGACTGTTTGCCGCACGATTCGCCGGGAGTGAATCCACGGCCGACGGAACGTTTGTGTTCGAGGGCCCCAATGTGGTGGACGGCCTGCGGCAGGTCGGCTACCGCACTGTGTGTATCGGCGGGGTCGGGTTCTTCAACAAAGCCGCGCCCCTAGGTTCGGTGATGCCCTCGATGTTCGACGAGAGCTATTGGGAATCGCGCTTCGGTGTGACGTCGCCGGAATCCTTCGAAGCGCAAGTCGAGTGTGCCGAGACGGTGGTGGCCGGTCTCGAACCGGACCAGAAGCTTTTCCTGTTCGTCAATGCCGCTGCGCTGCATCAACCTAATTGGTTCCACCTTGCAGGTGCTAGCGCCGAGTCGGGAGACACCCTCCAGTCCCATGCTGCCGCACTCGAATACATCGACCGCCATATCGCACGACTGCTGCAGGCCATGAGTTCACGGCGGCGGTGCTTTGCCATCGTCTGTTCCGATCACGGCACAGCGTACGGCGACGACGGTTGGACCGGGCACCGGCTGGGTCACGACAGCGTGTGGACAGTTCCCTATGCACATTTCTTCGTGGAAGGGCCACAGCAATGAGTCTCGCAGTTACGGTACGTCCGTACCAAAATTACGTTTATGCGTATCCGCACAAGACGGCGTACCGGCCGCTACAGCCTCGCCCGTCGTTGCAGAAATTGTGGGCGTCAGAGCCGAAAGACGCACTGTCGCTGTACCTACATATTCCGTTCTGCGAGGTTCGCTGCGGATTCTGCAATTTGTTCACTCGTATCGGCGCGCCGGGTGAGATGACCACCGCATACCTCGACGCACTCGAGCGCCAAGCACGTGTTGTGTCGGACGCTGTCGGCGACGGAACTCACTACGACGCCGTGGCCTTCGGCGGCGGCACCCCGACCTTTCTCGATGCCTCTGAACTCGACAGATTGTGCGACATCGCGGAACTCCGCATGGGCGCGGATCTTTCGTCTGTTCCGTTCTCGGTGGAGGCGTCGCCGTCGACGGTAACCGCCGATCGGATGTCCGTGCTGGCATCCCGCGGAACTACTCGCCTGAGTCTGGGAGTGCAGAGCTTCATCGACTCCGAGGCGAGGGCGGCAGCGCGGCCGCAGAAGCGGGCCGATGTCGACGCCGCGCTCGGGCGGATCCGGGACGCTCGAATTCCCGTGCTCAACATCGATCTCATCTACGGTATCGACGGTCAGACCGAGCAGACCTGGCGGCAATCCCTCGACGCGGCGTTGGCGTGGGAACCGGAGGAGCTGTATCTGTATCCGCTCTACGTTCGAGCGCTCACGGGTTTGGGCAAGAAAACAGCGGTCACGGAATCCGATGCCGAGTGGGACGAGCGGCGTCTGCGCTTGTATCGGTTCGGCCGCGACTACCTCGAGCAGGCCGGGTATCGGCAGGTCTCGATGCGTATGTTCCAGCGCGAGGGCGCGGTTATCGACGAGGCGGCCGACTACGCGTGCCAGACCGACGGCATGATCGGATTGGGGTGCGGCGCACGCTCGTACACCGCTGACCTTCACTATTCGTTCGATTATGCGGTGGACATGCGGGAGATCCGCGGGATCATCGACACGTTCATCGCCCGGCCGGGCGACGAGTTCGCCTACGCGGAAGTCGGTCGATTCATGACTCCCGATGAGACGCGTCGCAGGCATCTCGTCCAGTCGGTGCTTCAGACCGAAGGGATGGATGTGTCCGACTATCTCGCGCGGTTCGGAACACTACCTACCGACGACTTTCCGGAGGAATTGAAAACCTTCGAAGCGGCCGGGTGGTTGGCGGGTGATCTACAGCCCGATCGACTGAAACTCTCGCCCGAAGGTCTGGCGCACTCCGACGCGATCGGCCCGGCGTTGTTCTCAGCGAGTGTCCACCGGGACATGGCAGAGTACGAGGCCAAATGAACTCCTCGTTGTCGATTCTCTACCGCGGTCCGTTGGCGAGTTGTAATTACGACTGCCCGTACTGCCCGTTCGCGAAACGCCGTGATCCGCCAGCCGAATTACGCGCGGACAGAGCATCATTGGAACGGTTTGCAGCTTGGGTGGCCGAGCGGACGGATCTACGGTTGTCCGTGCTGTTCACGCCGTGGGGTGAGGCACTGGTGCGGTCCTGGTATCGGCGCACTCTCGCGGAACTGAGTTGGTTGCCTCACGTCGAACGGGTTGCGATACAAACCAATCTCAGCGCTCGCACCACGTGGCTTGCCGACGCAGACCCGTCGACGCTGGCGCTGTGGTGCACATTTCATCCGGGACAGATCTCGCTCGAAAGATTTCTTGTGAAATGCCGGGAACTCGACGGAGGTGGCATCCGCTATTCGGTTGGAGTCGTCGGATTCCCGGAGCATCTCGATCTTGCCTGTGAGCTGCGCCAGAAACTGCCCGAGAATGTCTACCTGTGGGTGAATGCAGCCGAGGGACGGGTGTATTCGGACGATGAAGCGCAGGTCTGGACCGAACTGGACCCGCTTTTTCCCTACAGCCGGAACCCGCATCCGAGCGTCGGAAAAGCTTGCAGAACCGGAGAATCCGTCATTTCCGTCGACGGTGACGGCACCATTCGGCGGTGCCATTTTGTCCCCGAGGTGATCGGGAATCTGTACGACGGCAGCCTCGAGCAAACACTGACCGCACGAGAATGTCCAAAAACGATGTGTGACTGTCACATCGGCTACGTGCATCTCGAATCGCTACCGCTCTACGACGCTTTCGCCGGGGGAGTGCTCGAGCGCATACCGGCCACGCTGACGAGTTCGCTTGTGAGCAGGCAGTTACCCCTGCACGTAGTGCGGTGAAACAGAAGATCCCCGGCCGCGCTATCAACGCTGCCAGGGATCTTCGCTAGCTTCTGCTATCTACGGGACGTACCGAACCGCGCCCTTGTCAGCCGACGTTGCCAGCGCAGCGTAGGCGCGCAGGGCGGTGGTGACGGTGCGCTGACGGTCAACGGGGTGCCACGGACGCTCCGAGGCTTCCATCTTGGCGCGACGATCGGCGAGGACGTCGTCGTCGACCAGGATCTCGAGGGTGCGGGACGCGACGTCGATGCGAACCTGATCGCCGTTCTGCACCAGGCCGATAACTCCGCCGGCAGCAGCCTCGGGGGAGATGTGGCCGATGGACAGACCGGACGTGCCACCGGAGAAGCGGCCGTCGGTGATCAACGCGCATTCCTTGCCGAGGCCTGCGCCCTTGAGGAAAGCGGTGGGGTGCAGCATTTCCTGCATGCCCGGTCCGCCCTTTGGTCCTTCGTAACGCACGACCAGGACGTCGCCGGCCTTGATCTTCTTCTGCAGGATCACCGAGACGGCTTCTTCCTGCGACTCGACGACCAGAGCCGGGCCCTGGAACGAGAACAGTTCCTCGTCGATACCGGCCGTCTTGAGGATTGCGCCGTCGACGGCGATGTTGCCGCGCAGGACGACCAGGCCGCCTTCCACGGTGTAGGCGTTCTCGACGTCGCGGATGCAGCCACCGGCAGCATCGGTGTCGAGGGCAGACCACCGGTTGTCCGTCGAGAACGGTTCGATGGTGCGCACGCCGCCGGGAGCAGCGTGGAACAGTTCGATCGCTTCGTCTGTTGCCTTGCCGGAGCGGATGTCCCAGTCGTCGAGCCACTGGTCGAAGCTCTTTGTGTGCACGGTCGAGACGTCGGTTTCGAGGAGTCCGCCGCGGCGAAGCTCACCGAGCAGCGCCGGGATTCCCCCGGCGCGGTGGACGTCTTCCATGTGGTAGTCCGAGTTGGGGGAGACCTTGGACAGGCACGGCACCTTGCGGCTGATCGCGTCGATGGTGTCGAGGTCGAAGTCGACCTCGCCTTCCTGTGCCGCTGCCAGTGTGTGCAGGACGGTGTTGGTGGAACCGCCCATGGCGACGTCGAGAGCCATCGCGTTGCGGAACGCTGCCGGGGTCGCGATGTTGCGCGGCAGAACTGACTCGTCGCCGTCGCGGTAGTACTTCAGGGCAGCCTCGACCACGGTGGTGCCCGCGCGAGAGAAGAGTGCGTGACGTGCCTTGTGGGTTGCCAGCGTGGAGCCGTTGCCCGGCAACGCGAGACCGAGGGCCTCGGTGAGGCAGTTCATGGAGTTGGCCGTGAACATGCCCGAGCAGGATCCACATGTCGGGCACGCACTGCGCTCGACCTCGTCGAGGCCTTCTTCCGACACGGCGTCGTTGGCGGAGGCGGAAATTGCGGTGATGAGGTCGGTGGGGGCCTGGGCCACGCCGCCGACAACCACTGCCTTACCGGCCTCCATCGGACCGCCGGACACGAAGACCGTCGGGATGTTCAGACGCATCGCGGCGTTGAGCATGCCGGGAGTGATCTTGTCGCAGTTGGAGATACACACCAATGCGTCGGCCGTGTGGGCGTTTGCCATGTACTCGACCGAGTCGGCGATGATCTCGCGGCTCGGGAGTGAGTAGAGCATTCCGCCGTGGCCCATGGCGATACCGTCGTCGACGGCGATGGTGTGGAACTCACGAGCGACGCCGCCGGCCTCACGAATGGCCTCGGCAACGATCTCGCCCACGTTCTTGAGATGCACGTGGCCGGGTACGAACTGGGTGTACGAGTTCGCTACGGCGACGATCGGCTTACCGAAGTCGGAATCCGTCATCCCTGTGGCGCGCCACAGGGATCGGGCTCCGGCAGCATTACGTCCGACGGTGGTGGTGCGTGACCTCAACGGGGGCATGGGCGTGTTCCTTATGTGATCGTTGCTGATCTACTTCTGCTGCGCGAACAACAGGGCTGTGTGCTTACGCGGCGAAAAGAATTGAAGCGAGGGCGATTCAACGCTACTCGCGTGCTACTTCTGTTCTGATTCGGGCTGGTCGTTCGACGGCTCGGATTCGGATTCGGGCTCAGGGGCGCTGCCGCTTGCGGACTGTTCGGCCCGTTCCGCTTCTTCGGCGTCGAAAGCATCTGCCGCTGCCGCGTAGGGATCGGTGATGCGACCACCGCTGGCGATCGCAATTTCGGGGAGCCGGACAAAGCTGACGGCTGGCAGTGTCACCTCTGTTCCGTCGGTGAGTTCGGCGCGGGCCCAGCTGCGCTTCGGGAAACGGAAGCCCTTGACCTCGTCCCAGCTCAGCGTGCGGCTGGAGAACATCGAACGAACCTCGAGGCCGTCGGGGCTGACGGTGGTGCGGACCCGGGCGACGAAGTAGACGGCGATGATCGGCAGGATCAGCAACCAGCTGAATGCTGCGGGCCAGCCGAAGATCGGGAAGCTGACCGCGAAGAGCAGGAAGGCGCACGCCATGTAGGCGAGCTGCGAAATGCGGATGACGTGCCGAAGTGGTTTCGGCGTGTGGGATGATTGAACCGGTGGCACGGGCTGCTGCGAAGTTGACACCTCTACATCTTCGCATTGCAGCCGATGTATCTCAGATTCTGGGACGGTTGACTCACCAAGTTTGCCGTTCGCGACTAGCGCCTCTACTGTCGAGTGCGTGAAACAGAATGAGTTGCTCGTAATCGACCGGCGCGTCGTCGCCTGAGTCGATAATTTTCAACTCACCAGATAACGACGCGCCACCCTCGCTCAGCAGATGCTGACGGGGGTTTTTTGTTGCCCGGAGCCAAATCAGAGGATTTCCCAGTGAGCGCACCAACAGCACGGCCTCAACCCACGCCGCGCAAGTCAGGGACACCGAGCCCGACTACCGCGGCTGCCGCATCGCAGACGGCTACCCGTCGCCAGCTCCCCCCGGAGCGGGTAACGGGCGCGCAGTCTGTCGTTCGCGCCCTCGAAGAGCTCGAGGTCGACACGGTATTCGGCATCCCCGGCGGTGCCGTGCTGCCTGTGTACGACCCGCTCTTCGATTCGGTCAAGGTCCGTCACGTACTTGTGCGCCACGAGCAGGGTGCCGGCCACGCCGCCACCGGTTACGCGCAGGCCACCGGCAAGGTCGGCGTCTGCATGGCCACCTCGGGTCCCGGTGCAACCAACCTGGTCACGCCGCTGGCCGACGCTCAGATGGACTCCGTTCCGATCGTGGCCATCACCGGACAGGTCGCGCGTTCGCTGATCGGTACCGACGGCTTCCAGGAAGCCGACATCTCCGGTATCACCATGCCGATCACGAAGCACAACTTCCTGATCACCGACGGTATCGACATCCCGCGCATCATGGCCGAGGCGTTCTACCTGGCATCGAGCGGTCGCCCCGGCGCGGTCCTGGTCGATATCCCCAAGGACATCCTCCAGGCTCAGACCACGTTCTCATGGCCGCCGGAGATGCGCCTGCCCGGATACCGTCCGGTCACCAAGCCGCACGGCAAGCAGGTCCGCGAAGCTGCGCGCCTGATCGCCGACGCCAAGTCTCCAGTCCTCTACGTCGGTGGCGGCGTCATCAAGTCCGAATCCTCTGCCGAGTTGCTCGAACTCGCCGAGCTGACGGGCATTCCCGTGGTCACCACGCTGATGGCCCGCGGTGCATTCCCCGACAGCCACGATCTCAACTGCGGCATGCCCGGCATGCACGGCACTGTTGCCGCAGTGGCAGCACTGCAGCGTAGCGACCTGCTGATCACGCTCGGCGCCCGCTTCGACGACCGCGTTACCGGTCAGCTGAATTCCTTTGCTCCCGATGCCAAGGTCATCCACGCCGACATCGACCCGGCCGAGATCGGCAAGAACCGTTACGCCGACGTCCCGATCGTGGGCGACTGCAAAGAGGTCATCACCGAACTCATCGAGGCCATCCGTGCCGACATGGCCACGGGGACCACGTTCGAACTCGCCGAATGGTGGGCGTACCTGAACGACATCCGGCGTACCTACCCGCTGAGCTACGACCGTCCCACCGACGGTCAGCTGAGCCCCGAGTTCGTCATCTCGACCGTCGGCAAGCTCGCCGGACCGGACGCGATCTACTGCGCCGGCGTCGGTCAGCACCAGATGTGGGCAGCCCAGTTCGTCAGCTACGAGAAGCCGCGCACGTGGCTCAACTCGGGTGGACTCGGCACCATGGGCTACGCGGTTCCCGCTGCCATGGGCGCAAAGATGGGCATGCCGGACACCGAGGTGTGGGCCATCGACGGTGACGGCTGCTTCCAGATGACCAATCAGGAACTGGCCACCTGCGCGCTCGAGGGTATCCCGATCAAGGTCGCCCTCATCAACAACGGCAACCTCGGCATGGTTCGTCAGTGGCAGACACTCTTCTACGAAGAGCGCTACTCCAACACCAACCTGGGAACGCACGGCGCCATCCGCATCCCGGACTTCGTCAAGCTCGCAGAAGCCTTGGGCTGCCACGGAATTCGTGTCGAGCGCGAAGAGGACGTCGAAGCTGCGATCCGTGAGGCGCAGTCCATCAACGACAAGCCTGTCGTGATCGACTTCATCGTCACCGCCGACGCACAGGTGTGGCCGATGGTCGCCGCTGGAACCAGCAATGACGAGATCATGGCGGCCCGGGGTATCCGGCCGCTGTTCGACGACGACGAGGCAGTAGCCGAGCCCGCCGTCATCCATGAAGCCATGTCGCGCGAGCAAGCCGGACCCGCCGCGGGCACAGGGGAGGACCAGCAGTGAGCACCACCCACACCCTCAGCGTTCTCGTCGAGGACAAGCCAGGCGTGCTCGCTCGCGTCTCCGCCCTGTTCTCCCGCCGAGGATTCAACATCGAATCCCTCGCGGTGGGCGGCACCGAGATCCCCGAGATCTCTCGAATGACCATCGTCGTCACGGTCGACGAGTTCCCCCTCGAGCAGGTGACGAAGCAGCTCAACAAGCTGATCAACGTCATCAAGATCGTCGAGCAAGACGGTGATGCTTCCGTCGCTCGCGAGCTTGTGCTCATCAAGGTGCGCGCAGATGCAAGCGTGCGCACCCAGGTCATCGAAACGGTGAACCTGTTCCGCGCCAAGGTAATCGACGTCTCCCCGGAGTCCGTCACCATCGAGGCGACCGGTACCCGGTCCAAGCTGGATGCACTGCTGCGGATGCTTGATCCGTACGGTATCCGGGAGATCGTTCAGTCCGGGGTCGTGGCAGTCGGTCGAGGGCCGAAGTCGATCACGGCCACCCGCTAGTACTTTAGACACGTAATAATCCAAGGAGAGGTTGAGAACTGTGGCAGTCGAGATGTTCTACGACGACGATGCCGATCTGTCGATCATTCAGGGCCGCAAGGTTGCTGTGATCGGCTACGGAAGCCAGGGCCACGCCCATTCGCTGAGCCTGCGCGACTCGGGTGTCGAGGTCCGCATCGGCCTCAAGGAGGGCTCCAAGTCCCGCGACAAGGCTGAAGAAGCAGGCCTGACGGTCGGCACGCCGGCAGAGGTTTCCGAGTGGGCCGACGTCATCATGGTGCTCGCACCGGACACCGCCCAGGCAAGCATTTTCACCAATGACATCGAGCCCAACCTCAAGGACGGCGACGCGCTGTTCTTCGGTCACGGCCTGAACATTCACTTCGACCTGATCAAGGCTCCGGAGTTCGTCACCGTCGGCATGGTTGCGCCCAAGGGCCCCGGCCACCTGGTGCGTCGTCAGTTCGTCGACGGCAAGGGTGTTCCCGCGCTCATCGCAATCGACCAGGACCCCAAGGGTGAAGGCCAGGCTCTCGCTCTGTCCTACGCCAAGGGCATCGGTGGAACGCGCGCAGGCGTCATCAAGACCACGTTCAAGGAAGAGACCGAGACGGACCTCTTCGGCGAGCAGGCTGTGCTCTGCGGTGGCACCGAGGAACTGGTCAAGACCGGTTTCGAGGTCATGGTCGAGGCCGGCTACGCACCCGAGATGGCGTACTTCGAGGTTCTGCACGAGCTCAAGCTCATCGTCGACCTCATGTACGAAGGCGGCATCGCCCGCATGAACTACTCGGTGTCCGACACCGCTGAGTTCGGTGGCTACCTGTCCGGCCCGCGCGTCATCGATGCAGGCACCAAGGAGCGCATGAAGGCGATCCTGGCCGACATCCAGTCCGGCGAGTTCACCCGTCGTCTGGTTGCCAACGTCGAGAACGGCAACACCGAACTCGAAGGCCTGCGCAAGGCTAACGCCGAGCACCCCATCGAGGTCACCGGCAAGAAGCTGCGCGACCTGATGAGCTGGGTCGATCGTCCGATCACCGAAACGGCGTAATCAAGCTGTTTCAGCTTGTCTTCACTCCGGCCTGATGCCTGCTTCGGTCCAATTATCTTGGACCGGAGTGGCATTGGGCCGGAGGTCTTTGCCGGGCCAACTGAAGCCCGCCGTAATTCTCATTGAGAATTCGCCCGCAAAAGTGTCCACTATGTGGTATTGCCTACCGAGTTGTGGACGCCGAGACGGCGCGCACTAAACTACTGGGGGTTAAACCACCCCCACACCCACCTAATCAGGGAGTTTGCACGTGAGCCAGCCTGGCCGCCCCGTTGTTCTGATCGCAGACAAGCTCGCGCCGTCCACAGTCGAGGCACTCGGCGACGGTGTGGAGGTGCGGTGGGTCGACGGACCCGACCGCGCTGCCCTGCTCGCAGCTGTGCCCGATGCCGACGCGATTCTTGTTCGCTCCGCCACCACCGTCGACGCCGAGGTTCTGGCCGCAGGCACCAAGCTGAAGATCATCGGCCGCGCCGGTGTCGGCCTGGACAATGTCGAGATCCCCGCAGCCACCGAGCGCGGCGTGATGGTCGTCAATGCACCGACCTCCAACATCCACTCGGCAGCCGAGCACGCAGTTGCTCTGCTCATGTCGACGGCTCGCCAGATCCCCGCCGCAGACAAGACCCTGCGCGAAAGCACCTGGAAGCGCAGCAAGTTCAACGGCGTCGAGATCCTCGGCAAGACCGTCGGCGTTGTCGGCCTCGGCCGCATCGGCCAGCTGTTCGCACAGCGTCTCGCCGCGTTCGAAACCACCATCATCGCGTACGACCCCTACTTGCCCGCAGCTCGCGCAGCGCAGCTCGGCATCGAACTGGTCACCATCGACGAGCTCGTCGAGCGTGCGGACTTCATCTCCGTTCACCTCCCCAAGACCAAGGAAACGGCCGGCCTGATCAACGCCGAGCGTCTCTCCCGCGCCAAGGACGGCGTCATCATCGTCAACGCCGCTCGCGGTGGACTGATCGACGAAGATGCGCTGTACGACGCTCTGGTCTCCGGCAAGGTTCGCGGCGCCGGTCTCGATGTGTTCAACACCGAGCCTTGCACCGACTCCAAGCTCTTCGGCCTCGAGAACGTCGTCGTCACCCCGCACCTCGGTGCTTCGACGTCCGAAGCTCAGGACCGTGCAGGCATCGACGTCGCCAAGAGCGTTCTCCTGGCTCTGGCCGGCGACTTCGTGCCCGAGGCAGTCAACGTCTCCGGTGGCCCGGTCGGCGAAGAAGTTGCTCCGTGGCTCGAGCTCGTCCGCAAGCTCGGTCTCCTTGCTGCGACGCTGTCTCCCGAAGCTGTTCAGACGGTCCAGGTTGTCGCCACCGGCGAGCTGTCCGCTGAAACCGTCGACATCCTCGGCCTCGCGGCTCTGCGCGGCGTGTTCTCCGCAAGCAGTGACGAGGCTGTCACGTTCGTCAACGCTCCGGCACTCGCCGAGCAGCGCGGCGTCACCGTGTCCGTCGAAAAGCACTCCGAGGCACTCGCTCACCGCAGCGCAGTCGAGGTTCGTGCAGTTGCCGCCGACGGCACCGTCACCTCCGTCACGGGCGCACTCACCGGCCTGCAGCAGGTCGAGAAGATCGTCAGCATCAACGGCCGCAGCTTCGACCTGCGCGCCGAGGGTCACAACATCGTTGTCCACTACGGCGATCGCCCAGGTGTGCTCGGTGTGCTCGGTACCGTCCTCGGTAACTCCGGCATCGACATCCTCGCCGCAGCACTGAGCCAGGACGCCGAAGGCGAAGGCGCAACGGCGATCCTGCGCGTCGACAAGGTTGTCTCCGACGCCGATGTCGAGGCAATCGTCTCGCAGCTCGACGCTCGCGTTGCCCAGGTCGACCTTTCCTGATTGTTTTCACTGTGCGCCTTTGTCAACCCTTGCGGTTGATGAAGGCGCACAGTTCTACCGAATGAGGATTCAATGAAGCTTGCGGTCATTCCCGGTGACGGAATCGGTGTCGAGGTCACAGCTGAAGCACTCAAGGTGCTCGGCAAGTTGGTCCCCGATCTGGAAACCACCGAATACGATCTCGGTGCCCGTCGCTACAACGCCACCGGTGAACTGCTGCCTGCAGACGAGCTGGACCAGATCCGTCAGCACGACGCAATCCTGTTGGGCGCCATCGGCGATCCGCGGATCGTTGCGCCGGGCATTCTCGAGCGCGGTTTGCTGCTGAACATGCGTTTCCAGCTCGATCATCACGTCAATCTCCGTCCGGCGCAGCTGTACCCGGGTGCCACGTCGCCGCTCGCGGCGCAGCCCGAGATCGACTTCGTCGTGGTTCGTGAAGGCACCGAGGGCCCGTACACCGGTAACGGTGGCGCCATCCGCGTCGGCACCGATCACGAGATCGCGACCGAGGTGTCGATCAACACCTGGTTCGGCGCCGAGCGTGTTGTTCGTTACGCATTTGCGTTGGCGCAGACGCGTTCCAAGCACCTCACGCTGATCCACAAGACCAACGTGCTTTCCAACGCGGGAGCGATCTGGACGCGTGCGATCGAGACCGTCGGAGCGGAGTTCCCGGACGTCGAGACGGCGTACTGCCACATCGACGCTGCCACCATCTACATGGTGACCGACCCGTCGCGCTTCGACGTCATCGTGACGGACAACCTGTTCGGTGACATCATCACCGACCTGGCCGGCGCGGTGACCGGCGGAATCGGTTTGGCCGCAAGCGGAAACATCGATGCGTCCGGTACCAACCCGTCGATGTTCGAGCCCGTTCACGGCAGTGCCCCGGACATCGCCGGCAAGGGAATCGCAGATCCCACCGCCGCGATCCTCTCTGCCGCACTGCTTCTTCGCCATCTCGGACGCGAGGACGACGCCGCTCGCGTCGAGGCTGTGGTCGCTGCTGACCTGGCTACCCGCGGCGACGGCCCGATCTCCACCACAGAGATCGGCGACCGCATTACTGCAGCACTGTAAGCACCGCCGCTCTGTAAGATTCGTCTCACGGCTCTGACGCGCGTAAGCCTTGCGGCTTGCGCGCGTCAGTCGTTTCCGGCATCCCGATAGACTGGCCCGCATGCGTCTTGGTCGAATTGCCAGTCCCGATGGTGTTGCGTTTGTCAGTATCGAAGGTGAAGAGGATGCCCTCGTCGCCAAGGAAATTGCCGAGCACCCGTTCGGGAACCCCACCTTTACCGGCCGTAGTTGGCCACTAGCCGATGTGCGCCTGTTGGCGCCGATCCTTGCCAGCAAGGTGATCTGCATCGGCAAGAACTATGCGGATCATGTTGCCGAGATGGGCGGCGAGGCGCCCGCAGATCCGGTGATCTTCCTCAAGCCCAACACATCCATCGTCGGCCCCGGTGCGCCGATCGTGTTGCCGCCCAGTTCAACCGAAGTGCATTTCGAGGGTGAACTCGCGATCGTCATCGGGCAGCCGTGCAAGGACGTTCCGGCCGCAAAGGCCCTGAGTGTTGTTCTCGGATACACCGTTGCCAATGACGTGTCTGCGCGCGATCACCAACGCCACGACGGTCAGTGGACCCGAGCAAAGGGTCATGACACGTTCTGCCCGCTCGGTCCGTGGATCGAAACGGCTTTGGATCCGTCGGACGTCGACATCAAGACCGAGGTCAACGGCGCAGTCAAGCAGGACAGCAGCACTGCTTTCCTTCTGCACGACATTCCGAAGATCATCGAGTGGATTTCGGCTGTCATGACTCTGCTCCCGGGCGATGTCATCCTCACGGGCACCCCGGCCGGGGTCGGCCCGATCGTTGCCGGCGATTCCGTCTCGGTCACGGTGTCCGGGATCGGCACGCTCACCAACCCGGTGATCGCAAAACGCTGACCATCACGTTCGATCAGGGGCCTCATCCGTACGGGTGAGGCCCCTTTTCGATTTCTTGTCGGTTTGATAACTGTATGTCCCGCCTTTGCAGGAGAGTGAAATAGTTATGAGGTAGTTATCATCACAATTGCGTCGAATCAGTGTTACGGACGCGCGATGAGAGGTTCCTGAATGTGTATTTTTACCTGCATGTTTATCCCCAGAATAGGAACAAATCCGACTAAAAGGGCAAATCGTATAGATGATAACCCTAGGTTTGCCAATGTAACGTTCATCCGTATTCTGGTCGATAACTGGTGTGATGCCAGTGGGGTATTAATGAGATTTCGGAAAATGGAGGCTGTGGCACATGGGCGCCTTTACTGCGTACCGGCGCACTCGGTCGATCGGGCCGAGTGAGTCCGCAGCACCGAAGTGGCGCGACAAGAAGCGATATCTGTGGCCGCTAGGTCTACTGGTGCCGCTCAGTCCGTTCGCGGCGTGGTGCCTGGTGGAGAAGCTGACGCTGGGTCTGTTCTGGGCTGTCGGGGCCTGGTTGATCGTGATTGTGATTCCGCTTGTCGATCTGCTTGCCGGTGAGGACGGGAACAGTCCGCCGGACGAGAAGATTCCGGAGTTGCAGGCCGATCGTTACTACCGCTGGTGCACGTACCTGTTTCTGCCGTTGCAATACATCGGCCTCGTGTTTGCGTGCTGGTGCTGGGTGAATTCGCCGATGGCGTCGGGGGAGAAGTTCGCGCTCGCGATGACCGTCGGAGTCGTTGCCGGCGTTGGTATCAACGCGGCGCACGAAATGGGCCACAAGAGTGAGAAGCTCGAAAAGTGGTTGGCCAAAATCGCACTGGCGCAGTCTTTCTACGGCCACTTTTTTGTCGAACACAATCACGGTCACCACGTGCGGGTGGCAACACCCGAAGATCCCGCAAGTTCGCGGTACCGCGAGAATTTCTGGTTCTTCTTGCCGCGGAGCGTTATCGGGGGGCTGCGCTCCGGGTGGCAGATCGAGCGCGCTCGCCTCGAACGTGCGGGAGTGAGCACCTGGAGTTACAAGAACAACATCCTCAATGGATGGGCGATGAGTGTGGTGTTGTTCGGCTCGCTCATCGCGGTATTCGGCTGGGAGATCGCGCCGTGGCTCGTTGTGCAGGCCATTGCCGGATTCACCTTCCTGGAAACAGCGAACTACCTCGAGCATTACGGGTTGCTCCGTGCCAAGCGTGACGACGGTACATACGTTCGCTGCTCACCGGAGGACAGTTGGAACAGCGACCATGTCGTGAGCAATTTGTTCCTCTATCAATTGCAGCGTCACAGTGATCATCACGCCAATCCGCGTTTGCGCTACCAGAGCCTTCGCAGCGCCGCCGACGCACCGCAGTTGCCGGCGGGATACGCGGTCATGATCGTCTGTGCGTGGGTCCCGCCGTTGTGGCGCTCGATCATGGACAAGCGACTTCTTGCGTATTACGACGGCGACATGAGCCGGATAAACGTGCTTCCCGGACGCTGACGGTTGGCGCGCTCACCACTTTCAGGGAAAACGAAGAGTCGGCGGGACTAATCTGTAGTACGACCATCCATCATCGCCGAGCCAAGTGAGCCATGACCAACAGCGAAGTACGCGTCCGTTTCTGTCCGTCACCCACCGGAACCCCGCACGTGGGTTTGGTGCGCACCGCCCTTTTCAACTGGGCGTTCGCACGACATCACGGTGGAACCTTCGTGTTCCGCATCGAAGACACCGATGCTCAACGGGACAGCGAAGAGTCTTATCAGGCGATCCTCGACGCCCTGCGCTGGCTGGGTCTGACATGGGACGAGGGCCCCGAGGTCGGTGGGCCGCATGCGCCGTACCGCCAGTCCGAGCGTCGTGATCTGCATCTCGACGTCGTCGCAAAGTTGCTTGCGGCGGGCGAGGCTTACGAGTCGTACTCGACCAACGAAGAGGTGGAAGCGCGGCACAAGGCAGCCGGACGCGATCCGAAGCTCGGCTACGACAATTTCGATCGGGACCTCACCGACGAGCAGCGCGCGGCGTACATCGCAGACGGACGTAAGCCGGTAGTTCGCCTTCGGATGCCTGATCACGACCTGACGTGGAACGACCTCGTTCGCGGCGAGACCACGTTCAAGGCCGGAACGGTGCCGGACTTCGCGTTGACGCGCGGCAACGGCATTCCTCTCTACACGCTGGTCAATCCCGTCGACGATGCGTTGATGAAGATCACGCACGTTCTGCGCGGTGAGGACCTCCTCTCGTCCACTCCGAGGCAGTTGGCTCTGTACGAGGCGATGATCCGGATCGGTGTTGCGGATTTCACGCCGTCCTTCGGTCACCTTCCCTTCGTGATGGGTCAGGGCAACAAGAAGCTCTCCAAGCGTGACCCCGAGTCCAACCTGTTCATTCACCGTGACCGCGGGTTCATCCCCGAGGGACTGTTGAACTACTTGGCTCTGCTCGGATGGAGTATCGCGGACGACCACGACGTGTTCTCGCTCGACGAGATGGTTGCGGCGTTCGACATCTCCAAGGTCAATTCCAATCCGGCACGGTTCGACCAGAAGAAGGCCGACGCGATCAACGCCGAGCACATTCGCTTGCTCGAGCCGGCTGACTTCGCGGCCCGTCTGAAGTCGTTCCTGGTCGAGCACGGCCACATCAGTGCCGACGTGGACGAAGCGACGTTCACTGTTGCTGCCGACCTCGTGCAGACCCGCATCGTCGTTCTGTCCGACGCGTGGGATCTGCTGAAGTTCCTGTTCGTCGACGAGGCGTCGTTTGCTCTCGATCCTGCTGCTGCGGCCAAGAACCTGAAGGAAGATGCGGGTCCGGTACTGGACGCGTCTCTTGCTGCACTCGACGCCGTCTCGGAGTGGACGGCGGCAAGTATCGAGGAAGCCCTCAAGAAGGCGCTCATCGAGGATCTGGAGCTCAAGCCGCGTAAGGCCTTCGCTCCGGTCCGGGTGGCGATTACGGGCTCTCACATCAGCCCTCCGCTGTACGAGTCGATGGAATTGCTCGGTCGCGACGTCTCTCTTGCCCGGTTGCGTGCCGGTAGGGCAGCAGTAAGCGCCTAAATAGGATTGTCTCCGGCCGGAAATGAAGTAAAAACGTCCCGTGACCATACGATTTGGTATTTGGGGCGGGGGTACTGGTAATCTTCTTTTCGGCCGGAGACGAGCCGCCAAGCATTACAGCGAAGCGGAGCGAGCAAGGCCAAGCAAGACCTTTGGGGTATGGTGTAATTGGCAACACAGCGGTTTCTGGTACCGCCATTCTAGGTTCGAGTCCTGGTACCCCAGCGAAAATCCGGTCGATTTTGCAGCCGGACTCAGACAAGCTAAGCTTGCTGAGCTTCCAGAGAACAGCCCGAAAGGGAAGTTCTTGAAGTGCGAAAAAATAGAACATGCTTAAAGCGTGTCCTGGCCCCGTCGTCTAGCGGCCTAGGACGCCGCCCTCTCAAGGCGGTAGCGCGGGTTCGAATCCCGTCGGGGCTACAAAAGAAAGACCCTTCGATCATCTGATCGGAGGGTCTTTCTTGTTATGCGCTCAATCAGTGAACAGTGGCGCCACAAAACAATCACCCCAGTCGAAATCGACTGGGGTGATTGTCATCTCATCTTCGGGATGGCCGCGTGCCTATCCGCTCTTGCGACGGAATTCGCGTTTGTGATCAGCGGAACCATGCGTGCTGTGGACCTTCGACTGACCGTCGCGATGATCGGCTGCAGTGGCGTTGCTGTGGTTCTTGCGCTCGAGTGCTTCGCGGAACTTGCGCTTGTTGGCCTCCGCCGGTGTTTCCGATTCAGACGTCGTTTCGGATTCCGGATTGGTACTGTCCTGCTCGCTCATCTGTGTGCTCCTTGGATTTTGGGCCTGTGGTCAAGCTACGCCTTCAGGAGCGGGAGCTGTAGACCCGGACAACGGCATCGCCGGCATTCCGAGTTTGCGGTGGTCCCAGGACCGTGTGCGCTCGGGGATGAAGCGTACCGCGACGCGTTTGTGGAGCATGGCGTCGACTGCTGGTCGTAGATCGTCGGAGTAAGGCCCGGTGTACCGCTCCCAGACGCTGATGCCGACCGCGAACAAGGCGTCGGGGTCGTCGACTATTTCTCCGACGCCCTCCATCGAGACGCCGCGGAGAGTGTCGTACGTGAGACCGTCCTCGATCAAGACCGACATCCGCCGGTCGCGTCGTAGGTTCACGGCTTTCTGGGATTTGGCCTTGGTCTCGAACCAGATCTCGCCGTCCACGATCGCAAACCACATCGCGATGAGGTGCGGCATGCCGTCGCCGCTCAGCGTGGCCATCGTTGCAGTACGGCTCTTTTCGACGAAGTCCGAGATTTCGGACTCCGTCATCGTGATCTGGCTGCGTTGTTTTCCGGTCATGACGGCAGTGATCTCCTCGGCTGCGGGTACTCCTGAAGTTCTTACTGTGGCACGGATTACATGATTACGTGTCCGATTACAGGCGCTTGTGCAGCGCTTCTGCCGCCGCGAGAAGGTCGGCTGCCCACCGTGCGCCGGGGCGCCTACCCATCCGGTCGATCGGTCCGGATACCGAAATCGCCGCCACGACAGTGCCGGAGCTGTCCCGTACCGGCGCCGCCACACTGGCAACTCCTGGCTCGCGCTCGGCCGCACTCTGGGCCCAGCCCCGCCGGCGAACTTCGAGAAGGACGCGCTCTCCGAAGGTCGCGTCGGCCAGAACCGCGCGCTGAGTCTGCGGATCTGCCCATGCGAGAAGGACCTTGGCACCCGAGCCGGCATTCATCGGCAGGCGCGCGCCGACCAGGACGGTGTCACGCAAGCCGGTCGGCGGTTCCATCGATGCGACGCAGACGCGTGCCGTACCTTCGCGTCGGTACAGCTGCACGCTCTCTCCGGTGATCTCACGCAAGCGGGGGAGGATGAGCCCCGCCGCGGCGATCAGAGGATCATTGGCAGTGGCAGCCAATTCGGCGAGGCCGGGGCCGGGACACCACAGGCCGTCGGAGTCGCGGGCGAGAAGTCGATGGACCTCGAGGCCGACGGCAAGACGGTGTGCGGTGGCCCTTGGCAGGCCTGTGCGCGCACAGAGTTCGGAGAGGCTGCACGGTTCCTCGGCTACTGCATGAAGCACGCCCATTGCTTTGTCCAGCACGCCGATGCCGCTATGCTGTCTCATAGGTCGATACCAAGTTCTCGCATAGTGGGATAGTAGCGCATGATCTTCGACAGGTCAGCAGCATCCACTTTTCGAGAATTTGATGCGCAGCATGAGAACTGTTGGGCTGTCGGACTTACATTTCACGCGCGGCGGGCCAGCCCGTAGTTCGTCGACGCGAGGCTACGTACAGAGGTGGAAGACATGGCACAGAAAGCACGCACTCTCGCCGAGAAGGTGTGGGACGACCACGTTGTAGTGAAAGGCGAGGGACAGAATCCCGACCTTATCTACATCGATCTCCACCTCGTCCACGAAGTGACAAGCCCGCAGGCATTCGACGGATTGCGGTTGGCCGGACGGAAGTTGCGCCGTCCCGATCTGACGATCGCCACCGAGGATCACAACGTCCCGACGATCGACATCGACAAGCCGATCGCCGATCCTGTCTCCAAGACACAGGTCGACACTCTGCGCCGAAATTGTGAAGAGTTCGGAGTTCGCTTGCACCGCATGGGCGATCTGGATCAGGGCATCGTGCATGTGGTCGGCCCACAGCTCGGACTGACTCAGCCGGGAACCACCGTCGTGTGCGGCGATTCGCACACCTCGACCCACGGCGCTTTCGGCGCTCTCGCAATGGGAATCGGCACCAGCGAGGTCGAGCATGTGATGGCAACGCAGACATTGTCGTTGCGCCCCTTCAAGACGATGGCGATCACCGTCGACGGTGAATTGCCGCCTGGCGTCACGAGTAAGGATCTGATTCTTGCTGTCATCGCCAAGATCGGCACCGGCGGTGGCCAAGGATATGTCCTCGAGTACCGCGGCGAGGCGATCCGGAAACTGTCGATGGAAGCGCGTATGACCATCTGCAACATGTCGATCGAGGCCGGTGCCCGTGCCGGCATGATCGCCCCGGACGAGATCACGTACGAGTTCATCAAGGGACGTCCGCACGCGCCGACCGGCGCGGACTGGGATGCAGCAGTGGCTGCTTGGGAACTGCTGAAGACCGACGACGGAGCGGAATTCGACAACGAAGTCCACATCGACGCCAGTGCTCTGACGCCTTTTGTCACGTGGGGAACCAACCCGGGACAGGGTGCGCCGCTCGGTGACCGTGTTCCGAATCCGGAAGAAATCGTCGAAGAGAACGAACGTCAGGCAGCCGAGAAGGCGCTCACCTACATGGGACTCGACGCCGGAATGCCGCTGCGTGAGGTCTCGGTCGACACCGTGTTCGTCGGTTCCTGCACCAACGGTCGAATCGAAGATCTGCGTGAGGTCGCCGGCGTTCTCGAGGGTCGCCATGTCGCAGAAGGTGTTCGGATGCTGATCGTTCCCGGTTCGATGCGGGTGCGCGCGCAGGCCGAAAGTGAAGGCCTTGGCGACATCTTTGTTGCCGCAGGAGCAGAGTGGCGCCAGGCCGGCTGCTCGATGTGCCTGGGTATGAACCCGGATCAGTTGGCGCCGGGCGAGCGTTCGGCTTCGACGTCGAACCGGAATTTCGAAGGCCGTCAAGGCAAAGGCGGGCGGACACATCTGGTTTCTCCGCTCGTCGCTGCCGCCACCGCCGTCCGTGGAACGTTGTCGGCACCGTCCGATCTGGTCTGACGTACCTAACACTCGAGGAGAATTTTGATGGAATCCTTTAGCACGCACAAGGGAATCGGCGTACCGCTGCGGCGCTCGAACGTCGACACCGACCAGATCATCCCGGCTGTTTATCTGAAACGCGTGACGCGCACCGGGTTCGAGGACGGATTGTTCGCCGGCTGGCGCACCGATCCGAACTTCATCCTCAACCACGCGCCGTACGACAAGGGCAGCGTCCTTGTTGCCGGTCCGGATTTCGGAACAGGCTCGTCGCGAGAGCATGCCGTTTGGGCGCTATCCGACTTCGGTTTTCGCGTTGTGATCGCGTCGCGCTTCGCAGATATCTTCCGCGGCAACGCCGGAAAAGCGGGCCTGCTGGCCGCACAGGTGGAGCAGAGCGACGTCGAACTGCTGTGGAAGTTGCTCGAAGAACAGCCCGGACTGGAATTGACCGTCGACCTCGAGAACCGGACAGTGAGTGCCGGAACAACGGTGGTGCCCTTCAGTATTGACGACTACACGAGGTGGCGTCTGCTCGAGGGTCTCGACGACATCGGACTGACATTGCGCCAGGTAGAGGCGATTTCCGAGTTCGAAAAGTCAAGGCCGTCATGGAAACCGACTACCCTCCCGGCCCAAATTTCCCAGGGCTGAACGGAAATCGGGGATAGCGGGCAAGAAGAGAAATAGGTCACGATTTCGGGGCTACGTTGATTGAGAATTGGCGTGGCACATAGACTCTTGCCGTTATCAGGTTTACCGTAGTTCTCAGTCGGTCCTACGGTGGACCATTATTTGCGGAGGAATTTCAATGAACAAGGCAGAGCTCATCGATGTTCTGACTGAGAAGCTGGGTTCGGACAGGCGCACAGCAACCGATGCAGTGGAGCACGTCGTGGACACCATCGTCCGCGCCGTCCACCGTGGCGAGAGCGTGACCATCACCGGCTTCGGTGTCTTCGAGCAGCGTCGTCGTGCGGCACGTGTCGCACGTAACCCGCGTACGGGCGAGACCGTCAAGGTCAAGCCGACGTCGGTTCCGGCTTTCCGTCCGGGCGCACAGTTCAAGGCGGTTATCGCTGGCGGCCAGAAGCTTCCGGCCAGCGGCCCGGCAGTCAAGCGCGGCGTAGCAGCACCGGCCACCAAGGCAGCAGCCAAGAAGGCAGCAGCCAAGAAGGCAGCAGCCAAGAAGACGGCAGCCAAGAAGGCTCCGGCCAAGACCGCAGCCAAGAAGACGGTTGCCGCTAAGGCTCCGGCGAAGAAGGCTCCGGCCAAGACCGCAGCCAAGAAGACGGTTGCCGCCAAGGCTCCCGCCAAGAAGGCTCCGGCCAAGACCGCAGCCAAGAAGACGGTTGCCGCTAAGGCTCCCGCCAAGAAGGCTCCGGCCAAGACCGCAGCCAAGAAGACGGTTGCCGCCAAGGCTCCCGCCAAGAAGGCTCCGGCCGCCAAGAAGGCTCCGGCCAAGAAGGCTCCGGCCAAGCGCGCTTCCAAGTAGTCGCGCTCGGGCGAAAAGCCTGACGCTGGAAAGCAAGCAGTAAAAGCAAGAGGCGCGGCCCGCGATGACGATCGCGGGCCGCGCCTCTTGCGTTGTTTTCAGTACCCTTTTCTAATTGGCGACTTTCGGGAGCGGGCTGTCGAGATGATCAGCCGCGATCAGTCGGTCGCCTACGAGCGAGAGAACCCAGGTGCTGCCCTTGCGGTTGCGCGCTGAGGGCAGTGTTAAACCCGCTGATTCGCTCCACCAGGCCATCAGATCCGGAATGACGCCTCCTTGGCTGCAGATGACCGGTGTGCCGCCTGCAGAGGCAATCTCGAGTACCCGCGCACGGGCAGCTTCTGGATCTTCCGCGTATCCTTCTTCGCTCAGAAGTGGTTCGATCCCGATCTCCACTCCGAGAGCCTCGGCGAGCGGCATCACAGTTTCGATGCAGCGAGTTCGGTCGGCGGAATAGACGGTGTCCGCGCCGAAAATGCGTAACTGCGACGCCAAGGCCGCGGCCTGTTCCTTGCCTTTGGCTTCGAGGGGGCGAAGTGTGTCGTCGCCCTTGTACCGCTTGCGACTTCCCGCTTTTGCGTGACGGACCAGCAGCACGGTTCGGGTATCGGGTGGTGCGGAGACAAAGCGGCGCAGGATCATCCGATCCATCGGATACGAGAGATGGTCAGGGACTTCGTCGATCGGAAGCCAGTGCAGAACGTCCACTTCGCTGTTCGGACCAAAATCTCCGTCGACGGCTTCTGCGGCCCAATACTCGACGCGCTTGAGTTTGCGGTGCCCAGGAACCGGATAGGTGACACCACCGAGGTGACGTCCGAAGCGGCCGGTGATCGACGTTTCTTCCTGCACTTCACGAACAGCGGCCGTCAGGAAAGTTTCACCCGGGTCGAGTTTGCCTTTGGGAAAAGACCAGTCGTCGTATTTAGGGCGATGAACAACGGCGATTTCGACGGCCTCCGGATTATCGGGAGCCTTTCGCCATAACACTGCGCCGGCGGCAAAGATATTCGCTTTGACAGGTTTGTCAGCCATGGCAGCGACCGTCAGGATCCGCTGGATGTGCGACTGCGCATCAACGCATGTTGATGCTCGCGTACATCTTCGCCGTGTTCGGGGGAGGCGACCCAACTTCCGTCGGGATGGAGTACCCAGCAACGGGTGCGTGGGTCGAGCGCGGAATCGAAGATGTCGCCCAACTGCTTCGCCAACTTGGGATCCGTAACCTGAACCATCACCTCCACTCGGCGATCGAGGTTGCGGTGCATCATGTCTGCGCTGCCGATCCAGAATTCGTCGGCGGCCCGGAAATGGAACATGCGTGAGTGCTCGAGGAATCGTCCGAGAATGGAACGTACTTCGATGTTGTCGCTCAGTCCCGGTACACCCGGCTTGAGCGCGCAGATTCCGCGAACCACGATCTCCACGGGCACGCCGGCCTTGGATGCCCGGTACAGTGCGTCGATAACCTGTTCGTCGACAAGTGCATTCGCCTTCATGCGGATGGCAGCGTCACGCCCGGCCAGCTTGTGCTCGATCTCGGCTTCGATACGTTCGACGATTCCGCGGCGCACGCCGTACGGCGCGACCAGAAGGTTGCGGTAGTTGGTCTTACGGGAGTAGCCGGTCAGCGAATTGAAGAGGTCCGTGAGGTCGGCGCCGACCTCCGGTGCGGCTGTGAACAATCCGACGTCCTCGTACAACCGCGCAGTCTTGGGGTTGTAGTTGCCGGTACCGATGTGGCAGTACCTCCGGATGGTCGAGCCTTCACGCCGAACCACGAGGCATGTCTTGCAATGAGTCTTGAGTCCGACCAGGCCGTAGACGACGTGCACGCCGGCCTGTTCGAGTTTGCGAGCCCACTTGATGTTGGCCTGCTCGTCGAAGCGAGCCTTGATCTCGACGAGAGCGACAACTTGCTTGCCGGCTTCAGCGGCGTCGATGAGCGCGTTGACGATCGGTGAATCACCGGACGTTCGGTAGAGGGTTTGCTTGATCGCGAGAACCTGCGGGTCGGCGGCCGCCTGCTCGATGAATCGCTGAACACTGGTGGAGAACGAGTCGTACGGGTGATGGACGAGTACGTCGCCATCACGAAGAGTGGAGAACACGCTCTTGGGTGTTTCGCGTTCACCGAACGCCGGGTGCGTCGCCGGAACGAAAGGTGCGTCCTTGAGGGCCGGGCGGTCGACGGCGTAAACCTGCCAGAGGCAGGACAAGTCGAGCAGACCGGAAACCTCGATCACGTCGGCGGGGTCGACGTCGAGTTCACGAAGCAACAAGTCGAGCATGTGTTCGGTCATGTCGTCGGCAACTTCGAGACGGACCGGTGATCCGAAACGGCGACGGGCAAGTTCGCGCTCCAGCGCCTGCAGGAGGTCCTCGTCGCGATCCTCCTCGACCTCGAAGTCGGCGTTGCGTGTGATCCGGAAGGCGTGGTGCTCCACGATTTCCATTCCGGGGAACAGAACATCGAGGTGCGCCGAGATCAGCTCTTCCAACGGGATGAACGAGTCGATCGACGAAGTGGTGCTCTTGACGCGAACGAAGCGGCCGACGTTGTCGGGAACCTTCACTCGGGCGAAGTGCTCGCCGCCGGTCAGGGAATCCTTCACCGTCACTGCGAGGTTGAGACTCAGCCCGCTGATGTACGGGAAGGGGTGCGCGTGGTCGACGGCGAGTGGAGTCAGAACGGGGAACACCTGTTCGGTGAAATGCACCGAGAGGCGTTCGTGATCGTCGTCGCTGAGGTCGGACCAGCGAACGATCGAGATTCCTTCTGCCGCTAGGGCAGGGCGAACGGAATCGAGAAAGACGTGTGCGTGCTTGTCGGCAAGTTCCTGTGTCCGCTGCGCGATGAGAGCCAACTGTTCGCGCGGCGAGAGTCCGTCGGCAGAGCGGACGGACAGACCGGTTTCGTCGCGGCGCTTGAGACCGGCAACACGAACCATGAAGAACTCGTCGAGGTTGGACGCGAAGATAGCGAGGAACTTTGCGCGTTCGAGGAGGGGGAGTGACTCGTCGGCTGCCAACGCGAGAACGCGGGCGTTGAAGTCGAGCCAACTGAGTTCACGGTTGAGGTAGCGGTCTTCGGGTAAGCCACCGAGAAGGACTGCGGGAATTGCCTTCGTGGCTGCCGGCGGCGCACTCGGTATGTGCGTCGGCGATCCACTGACCGGTGGTCGCGCCGAAGGCTGCGGTGTCGAAGGCTGCTGCCCGTCACCGGTTTTTGCGGTGTTGGTGTCGCCAAGTTCTGGCGGTGTGGTCTCTACGTTGTTTGCGGACTTGCGGTGCTCGAGTGCTTCGCCGTTGCTCACCTGTCGATCATCCCCCACAATTGCGCGCTTCGACAATTGATGATCGAAAAAGGTCAATGCGTTTTGGACGTGGCGCGATGGAAGCGTGTCAACGACGCGAGTGTTGCCGGTCCGACGCCGAGTGCGCGGGCGGTGTCGAGATCTGTTGCGGTGTCGACGTCGGTGCGAAGGCCCGGCCACTCTCCGGTGAGACGCCTGGCGCCGGAATCCGTGTGGCCACGCGCGGATTCGGGGCCGAATCGTGGATCGAGCGGCAGATCGGGATCACACGAGAACAGGGCCGCGGTCCCGGTTCCGTGGTGATCGACGACGATGGAACGGCCACCGGCGCGGGCGGCGTCGAGGGCTTCGAGCAGTTCGTCTGGTTGGAGCGACGGAAGATCCGCTTGGATGACAACAAGATCCACAGTGCCATGTTCGGTGCGGATGTGCGTGGCCGCTGCGTCGAGGGCAGAGTTGAGTGAATTCTCGGTGGACCTACTCGAATCTGGATCGGCGTACACGTTTACTCCCGCGGCGTACGCGAGTGCGGCGACTGTCGGATCCGGAGTCACGACAGTGACGCCGTCGATGGCAGGTACACCCGTAACCGTGGTGAGAGTGTCGTGAAGCATCGCGAGAACAAGATCGGCACGGGCGTCGACGTCGAGTTCGGCGGCCAGCCTGGACTTCGCGGATCGGAGGTCCTTCACCGCGACAATGGCATGCATCGGGCGCGGACGTTCCGATCTGGTTGCGCTCGGCCTCGCACTGGTCATCCTTCGATCTTGCCAGTCGGTTGCCGACATGTCTGTCTCTGCCTGTCTCACCGGGGCGTCTGGCGACTCCAGTTCGGTCCGGGCGATAGTCTGTGCAGGCGATTTCATTGCCGGGTCGCAACACAACCGGCGTCTTGGCGAACGTCACGAGGGGTAGACGAGGTGACTGTGTGAGTAAGGCAGCAGTATTGGGTGCAGGCTCATGGGGAACGGCGCTGGCGAAGGTCATGGCCGAGGCCGGCACCGAGGTGACGATGTGGGCTCGCCGGAAGGAAGTCGCCGACAGGATCAACGCGACGCACGAGAACAGTGACTACCTACCCGGTATCGCGCTGCCCGAGTCGATTCGTGCGACGGATCGTCACGAGGAAGCGATGGAGGGAGCAGACTTCGTCGTTCTGGCGGTCCCGTCGCAGTCGCTGCGGGGGAACCTCGAGCAGTGGAAGGATTCGATAGGTCCGAATGCCACCCTGTTGAGTCTGGCCAAGGGCATCGAAACCGGCACCTTGATGCGGATGAGCCAGGTGATCGTGTCGGTTACCGGCGTCGAACCCGGCCGTGTCGCCGTGCTGTCCGGACCGAATCTCGCGCGTGAGATCGCGAGCCGTCAACCGGCGGCGACGGTCATCGCCTGCACCGATTCTTCCCGTGCCTTGGCACTTCAAGATGCTTGTGCCACAGGATATTTCAGGCCGTACACCAACTCCGACGTGATCGGTTGTGAAATCGGCGGCGCGTGCAAGAACGTGATCGCGTTGGCATGCGGCATGGCGGCAGGCAGCGGTTTCGGCGACAACACTGTTGCCAGCATCATCACGCGCGGACTGGCCGAGACGATCCGACTGGGCGTCGCGCTCGGCGGCCAGGCATCCACGTTTTCGGGGTTGGCGGGCGTCGGCGATCTCGTTGCGACGTGCACGTCGGAGCTGTCACGAAACCGGACGTTCGGTGAGCACCTCGGCCGCGGCGGCTCCATGGAATCGGCGCAGCAGGCCACCAACGGTCAGGTAGCCGAGGGCGTGAAATCGTGCACGTCCGTGCGCGCACTCGCTGCCGGATACGACGTCGAAATGCCGTTGACCGATGCCGTCCACCGCGTCTGCCACGAGGGGATAGCGGTCAGCGAGGCGATCGGCCAACTGCTCGGCCGGCGGACCAAGCCGGAATGACGTCAGCAGACGGCTACGGCGATTCCACCCGGTGCGTGAGCAGCGTCGGGAGTGCGCACAGCCCTGGTCAACCCATGCAGTTGGGTCCGGTATTTGCTGCGCCGTACCAGCTTTCGGAGGACGAGGGGAGCGAGAGCGACACGTATGCCCGGGCATCGAATCCGGGGTGGCGTGGCCTCGAGGCGGCGCTCGGCATCCTTGAAGGTGCAGATCACGTCGTTGTCACAGGGTCAGGAATGTCGGCCGTCACGGTGACGTTGCGCAGCCTGCTTCAGGCCGGCGATACCGTCGTCGTTCCGTCGGACGGCTATTACCAGGTGCGTCGTTACGCGGAGGAAGCCCTGGCTCTACTGGGCATCGGCGTTCGCGAGGTGTCGACGACGGGCATGGGTGATGCGAGTTTCCCGGAGTTGCTGTCTGGGTTGCCGGGACGCATTGTCGTGGTCGCGGAGACGCCGTCCAATCCGATGCTCGACGTTGTCGATCTTCGGGCGTTGGCCGTGGTGTGCCACCGCGTCGGAGCAATCCTTGTGGTGGACAACACGACCCCGACTCCGCTCGGTCAACGTCCCCTCGAACTGGGAGCGGACGTCGTGGTGGCCAGCGGAACAAAAGCGCTGAGCGGGCACAGCGATCTGTTGATGGGTTACATCGCCACGGCCGACGCGGACATAGCCGCGAAGGTCGAGCGCGAGCGTCTGCTGTCCGGGACGGTGCTCGGTCCATTCGAAACATGGCTGGCGCATCGCAGTCTCGGAACGGCCGGCCTGCGATTCGGCCGACACTGTGACAATGCTCAGGCGCTCGCCGACATGTTGTCCGGCCATCCGGCTGTCATGTCCGTCCGTTACCCGGGGCTGCACACCGATCCGTCGTACGCCGTTGCGTCGGAGCAGATGCACAGGTTCGGTGGTCTGGTGAGCATCGAATTGGAATCCGCGGCGGCTTTCCATTCCTTTGTCTCGGCAAGTGAACTTGTTACTTCTGCGACCAGTTTCGGTGGCATCCACACCACAGCTGATCGGCGAGCTCGGTGGGGAGATCAGGTCAGCGAAGGGTTTGTCCGGATCTCGTGCGGCATCGAGGACACCGAAGATTTGTTGACGGATATACAGCGCGCCCTCGGTGGACTGACGTCCGGTCGGTAAATTATCCACTGGCCCGAGCGCGTGCCGAAGTCGATTCGACGGTACGGTTTGACGCGTGAATAACAGCCGCACCCGGGTAGCCGTGATCTTCGGTGGCCGGAGCAATGAACATTCCGTGTCGTGCGTATCCGCCGGGAGCGTCCTCGCGCACCTCGATCCGGAACGCTACGACGTCGTGCCGATCGGCATCACCGCCGACGGGGCCTGGGTTCTCGGTTCCACCGATCCGGAATCGCTGGCCATCAACGGTCGCGAGTTGCCCACAGTCGACAAGGACGGGACGGCGCTGACACTGACTGCTGACCCGACGCGTTCCGGTGCGCTGCTGGCGCTCGACGGAACCGACGTGGGTTCTGTCCTGGCAACTGTCGACGTCGTATTTCCCGTCCTGCATGGTGCTTACGGCGAGGACGGCACCATCCAGGGTCTCCTGGAAATGGCCGGAATTCCCTACGTCGGTCCCGGTGTGCTGGCTAGCGCCGCCGGTATGGACAAGGAATTCACCAAGAAACTGCTTGCCGCCGAGGGGTTGCCGGTCGGTAGGCAGGTGGTCCTGCGCCCGGGAACGGCGACACTGACCGACGAGCAGAAGGATCAGTTGGGGCTTCCGGTTTTCGTGAAGCCGGCTCGCGGTGGGTCGTCGATCGGCATCACGCGAGTCACCGGGTGGGACGGCCTCGAAGGTGCGATCACTCATGCTCGCCTGCACGATCCGAAGGTGATCATCGAGGGCGCGATTATCGGGCGGGAAGTCGAGTGCGGTGTGCTCGAATTCCCCAGTGGCGACGTCAAGGCGAGTGTGGTCGCAGAGATCCGGATGCCCGCCGACGACGGTGACTCGGACGCGTTCTACGACTTCGACACCAAGTATCTCGACGACGTCTGCGAATTCGACGTCCCCGCACATGTGGACGCGGCTGTCAGCGATCAGATTCGCGAGTTGGCCGTGCGCGCGTTCACCGCACTCGATTGCCAGGGGCTCTCACGCGTGGACTTCTTTGTCACCGAGGACGGGCCGGTGATCAACGAGATCAACACGATGCCAGGATTCACGTCCATCTCGATGTATCCGAAGATGTGGAAAGCAACCGGAATCGATTACGGCACTTTGCTTTCGACGTTGGTCGACACTGCGCTCGCCCGCGGGACCGGATTGCGCTGACGGACGTGTTGCGCTGACGGACAGGGGCCGGGATTACCGGCCCCTCGTGTCACATCAGGGAACCGGGATCGGCGCCGGGTCGAGTGGCTGCTGCGGGATTGTTGCAGAGATGGTGTCCGAGATTTCCTGAATCGGAGTGGGGCCGGTGCCGTCGGGAACGGTGATTCCGATGTATTCGCCGCGGTCGACGGCAAACCAGGTGCTGGCCGCCAGGCCGATGTCGGTACCCGAGATCTGGAACCACTGGACGCCGTTGACTACCTGAAGTGCCGCGGCCTGATCGAATTCGGCGGGGCGGTCGAGTCCGCAGCGCAGGACGATCGGTTCACCCTCGCTGCGCTGCCACGCAGCGGCGCCGGCGGGTGCGGGTTCGACAAGTTCGGCCTTGGTGAAGTCGCCGATGTCCTCGGGGAGAGCATCAAGCAGCGAAACGCACGTCTCGGACTCCGCGTTGGGTGCCGGAACCGGGCCGAGTGCCACCGGTTCGAGCGTCGGGTTCTTTCCGGCGACCACGGCGGCGATCACCAACCCGACGATCAGGGCCACTGGCAGTGCGATGGCGGTGGCAATCAATGCCGGGCTACGACGCTCGACCTCGTCGAGGTCGTTATCGCCCTGGTCGTTCGTCTCGGGGGACGTGTTCTCAGACATGCTCAGTTCTTCGTTCGGTTCCGGGTTCGGTTGTTGCTGGGGAGCTCGCGTGCGCATCGGTAGAATTGCCACTGCTTTGACGGTACCGCAGGACGCTTTTGGTCCGATCTGCGCTGAGAAAAAAGGGAGTGCTCATCTCGTCATCAGGATCGACCTCGAACGAACAGGCATCTTCATCGCCCCGCACGGTTGCGCAGGTGGGGGAGTTCGACGTGATTGCCCGCTCCCTTGTCGGTCGAATTCAACCGCTGACGACGGAGTTGGGTCCCGGCGACGACGCGGCGATCGTGACCGCACCCGACGGCCGGGTTGTCATTTCCTCGGACATGCTGGTCGAGGGAAGGCATTTTCGGCTGGACTGGTCGCCGCCGCGCGACGTGGGACGTAAAGCGGTGGCACAGAATGCTGCTGACATCGTGTCGATGGGTGCGCGGCCGAGCGCCTTCACCGTGTCATTGGGCTGCCCACCGTCGACTCCGATCGACGTCATGGACGAAATCTCCGCCGGAATCTGGGATGCCGCAACGGATCTGGGTGCGGGCATTGTCGGCGGGGATCTGGTGCAGTCGCAGGACATCGTTGTCTCCGTGACGGTACTCGGAGATTTGGGTGGACGGCGGGCAGTCACGCGGGCCGGCGCCCAGGTGGGTGACCGTGTTGCCGTCGCCGGATTGTTCGGTTGTTCGGCAGCAGGTTTGGCGCTGCTGCTGGCAGGCGATCGATCGTTCCCGGATCTTCTCGCCCTCCATCGTGTTCCGGTCCCGCCGTACGAGTCCGCATGGGCAGCGGCCGATACTGCTCACTCCATGACCGACATCTCGGACGGGGTTGTCGCTGATCTTCGCCACCTCGCGTCGGCGTCAGGAGTCCAGGTCCGCATCGATTCGGGTGCTGTACCGACGTCGGCCGACGTACCGAAAGCTGCGGCCGCTCTGAAACTCGATCCGCTGGAATGGATTCTCTCCGGTGGCGAAGATCACGGATTTGCCGCGACCTTTGCAGCCGGTGAAGACCTGCCGTCGGGGTGGACGGTCATTGGGGAGGTCGTTGCCGGCGCCGGAGTTGTTGTGGACGGAGAACTGCGTGAATCCGGCGGCGGCTGGCACAGCTTTTCGGCCACGGGCACCACCGCGGTATAGGTTCTCCTCATGGCTGTTTATGCACTAGGAGACAAGGTTCCGGATATTCATCCGGACGCGTATGTACACCCGGACGCCGTGGTGATCGGCAACGTGAGCCTCGCTGCGGGAACGTCGATCTGGCCGCAGGCCGTACTGCGTGGTGACTACGGAACCATCTCGGTGGGAGTTGGATCGAACATTCAGGACGGCACCGTGATTCATTGCACGGTTACCGAGCCCACGATTATCGGCGCGGGATGTGTTGTGGGACACAATGCTCACATCGAGGGGTCCACGATCGAGGACGGGTGCTTGATCGCATCCGGGTCGATCGTGCTCAACGGTTCGGTGATCGGGGCGGGGGCGATAGTCGGAGCCGGCGCCGTGATCGCGCGCGGATTCGTAGTGCCACCGCGCAGCATGGCTTTGGGGGTGCCCGCCAAGATTCGCGAAGGCTACGAAGTTCCGCTCGGTCATCTCGAAGCGAATGTCGCGAACTACTCTGCCAATGCCGCGCACTACCGTGACGCTCTGCGCAGGCTCGACTGATGGATGCCCACATCGAATCCGGCTGGGCCACAGCGCTGGAACCGGTTTCGGAGCAGATCGCTCTGATGCAGAAGTTCCTCGACAACGAGACCGCAGCAGGGCGCGAGTTTTTGCCCGCGCGCGAGAATGTGCTGCGCGCGTTCACGAATCCGTTCGAGGACGTCAAAGTGCTTATCGTCGGACAGGATCCGTATCCGACCCCCGGTCATGCGGTGGGTCTGAGCTTTTCGGTTGCCCCTGATGTTCGACCCGTTCCCCGCAGTCTGGTCAACATCTACAAGGAATATCACCAAGATCTCGGTTTGCCGATTCCCGATGATGGTGACCTGACACCGTGGTCGAATCAAGGTGTGTTGCTGCTCAACCGGGTATTGACCGTAGCGCCAGGGGCAGCGGCGTCACATCGGAAAAAGGGTTGGGAGCCTGTGACCGAACAGGCAATTCGCGCTCTGGTGGCTCGATCTGCCCCGATGGTTGCCATTCTGTGGGGTCGCGACGCCGCGACGCTGACCCCGCTACTAGGGGATACGCCCATCATCGAATCTGCGCACCCGTCACCACTTTCGGCGTCGCGTGGGTTCTTCGGTTCACGTCCGTTCAGCCGGGCAAATCAACTTCTGACGGACATGGGGGCCACGCCGGTCGACTGGGATCTGGGATCAACCGCGAGCGTGACCGAACCACTCTGGTGAGGAGCAGTTCGGTCACGCGAGCCGAATCAAGCCTGCTTGGCAGCTACAAAATCGGGGCGACGCTTCTCGACAAATGCGTCGACGCCCTCTCGGCCGATCGGGCTGTTGGCGGCAACCGTGATCGACGCTGCTTCGGCATCGAGTTGTTCGGAGAGCGTGTTGGTTCGTGACGAGCGCAACAGTGCCTTGATGCCGGCGTACGACGAACTCGGTCCGTGTGCAAGCGTGCGGGCGAGCCGGGCTGCCTCTTCCTGAACCTCGTCGTCACCGACGAGGCGGGTGAGGATACCGAGACGAACGGCTTCGTCGCCGCCGAGAATCGAATCGCTCAGGAGGATTTCGCGAGCCCGTCCGGCGCCGACGATGCGGGGGAGTGACCAGGACATCCCGCCGTCCGGTGTATATCCGATGGAGGGGTACGCGGGGCGAAGCTTGGTGCTGGTGCCGCCGATGGCGATGTCGGCAAGGCAGACCAGGCTCATTCCGGCGCCCGCTGCCCAACCGTGAATTCCCGCGACCACGGGAACCGATGCCGCATCCAGAGCACGCACGAAGTTGTGGAGATTCTGGGCAACTCCGGCGACGTACTCGCCGCGATTCGGCGCTGACGAGAAGGCCCGGACATTACCGCCCGCGCAGAAGTTGGCGCCTTCGCCGACCAGGAGAATGCTGCCGATGTCGTCGCCGACTGATTCCAGGGCTGCTGCACCCTGAACCATCCCTTCGTCGTCGAGCGAGGTGCCGTTGGCGGCGGTGGAAATGGTGATGCGGAGTACGCCCTCGTCGAGCGTTACTTTGCTGAGGTCATCGATGGAAGTCACCTCACGCACATTACGGGTCAGGTGTCCGGGTCGTCACACGAGGGACCCTGGCACAGGCAGAACAAAAGGCACGACAAAAACAGCTCTGCCCCCGACACCGAAGTGTCGGGGGCAGAGCTTGCAATTGTTGTGCTCGGGCAATCAGCCCCGAGCGACCTTGCCTGCCTTCAGGCAGGAGGTGCACACGTTGACCTTACGGGTGTTACCCGGGGCAACCTCGGTACGAACAGACTGAATGTTCGGGTTCCAGCGACGATTGGTACGCCGGTGCGAGTGCGAGACCGACTTACCGAAGCCGGGCCCCTTGGCGCATACGTCGCAGACGGCAGCCATAGTCGCGAACTCCTTGTTAGAAATGAATATTGAAGTGGTCACCCTACACAGTAGGACGGCCAGAATGACAATTCGAATATACGCTGTGGATCTTGCGATACCGAATCGGTCTCCGACCGCTTACGGTGCAGTCGAGCGTGACAACACAGAACACTGTTGTAGACGATGCACCGGAGTGCACTGTTTGCAGCAATATTTGGTGTAGCCCGTTCGAGGCAACCGTGTAACAGTAACTGTTGACCGGTGGATTGACCAAACCGGCCTGCAAACCGGTGATTACGGAGTGTGCCCGACTACCCTCGACAGCATTCGTTTCCGTCCCCGAGGAGGGGACGTTTCCGCAGAGGGGAATTGCCAGTGGGGGACGCGCACCACCAGAGAACGGACGGGACGGCCGACGGTCTCCTGCTGCGCCGGTGGGCGCGACGCTCGGTCGATTGCCTCGAGGAGCGGCGCGGAGAGATCAACAGCCTCAACGTCTTTCCTATCCCGGATTCCGACACCGGCACAAATCTGCTGTTCACGATGCGTGCCGCGCTCGATTCGGCCGAGGCGCTCGGCGGCGACGTCACCAGTGCTACCCGCATCGCCAATGCGCTGGCGCGGGGCGCCGTGGCAGGGGCCCGCGGCAATTCCGGCGTCATCCTGTCCCAGGTGATTCGTGGGATTGCAGAGACACTGCGCGGTGAGCGGATCAACGGACTCGATCTTGCGGAAGCGCTGCAGACAGGTACCGAGCTTGCGTCGCGCGCGGTGACGGACTTGGTCGAGGGCACCATCGTGACCGTTCTCCGAGCGTCCGGTGAAGCGGCGGCGCAGTGCGTCGGCGTTGACCTCCAGTCTGTTGCGCTCGCCGCGGCAGATGCGGCCGCGAGCGCCCTGGTCAAGACACCGCAGCAACTCGACGTGCTGGCCTCGGCAGGCGTCGTGGATGCGGGCGGACTGGGCTTGCTGGTGATTTTGGACGCTCTGGTCGAGTCGGTGTCCGGGCACTCACCGGATCGGGTGGAACTGGGTGCCGGACGAAGCCGCGGTCTCATTGCAGAGGTCAGCAGACGCGACCATGACTGGGACCGGAAATCGGGTCCGCTCGAATGTGGCGACGATTCGGCGCAGGACTTCGAGGTGATGTACCTCGTCGACGAGTCGGATGAGGATCTGATGGCGGCGCTCCGCACCCGGTTGGCGGTGCTCGGAGACTCGATAGTGATCGTCAGTGACGGATTCGGTGGCTGGTCGGTTCACGTGCATTGCTGTGATGCGGGCGCCGCAGTCGAGGCCGGCCTCGAAGCCGGCCGCGTGCACGGGATTCGGATCAGCAGTTTCCTCGTCGACCAACGTGATCAGTTGGTCGCCCGTCAGGAGATGCAGTTTCAGGGCCACGATGCGCGTGGTGTACTCGCCGTTGTGGCCGGGGACGGCGCCGCGGCACTGTTCGAGAGTGAAGGTGCCTCGGTACTGCGGTGCGACGAAGCGCCGGTGACCCGCGCACAGTTGCTCGGCCATATCCGCACCATGGATCGCACCGAGGTGCTGGTGCTGCCGAACGGCGCGCTGAGCGCTCAGGAATTGGTTGCGGTCAGTGCCGCGGCCCGGGACCCCCTGCATCAGGTGCTGCTGCTCTCGACATCCTCGATGGTTCAGGGGTTGGCAGCACTCGCGGTCCACGACGGAAGTCGCAACGTCGCCGACGACGGGTTCACCATGTCCGAGTCGGCCGCGGCAACTCGGTGGGGGTCTCTGCGGATCGCGGTGGAAAGGTCGCTGACGTTTGTCGGAACCTGCGACCCGGGCGACGCCATCGGATTGATGGGCCACGAGGTGGTGGTCATCGGACCGGACGTCGAGGCGTCGGCAGCGCGGTTGATCGATCTTGCGCTGGGATCTGGTGGCGAATTGGTCACACTTCTCATGGGCGCCGACGCCGCCGACGGCTTGGCCGAGCGGATGGAAGCACATGTCATCAGCACCTACCCAGGCGTCGACGTGCTGATCTATCAGGGCGGTCAGCCGGGGGATCTGTTTCAGCTGGGCGTGGAGTGATCGGTCTCCGGGGTGATCGTGTCGGGAGCTTTTGTGTCGGCGGCTACTGATATACGAATAGCTGTGCTTTTCGATCTGCTGCTTTTCGATCTGCGAGGAAACTGACATGGCAACGCTCGCCGACAACTTGGATCGGCTTCTGGGAAAGAAGACCGCGGACGCGTTGGCCGAGGCCTTCGAGATACGCACGGTCGAGGATCTCCTGCGCCACTATCCTCACCGGTACGCGTCGGCCGGTAAGGAACTTGCCGACAAAGAGCCTCCGGAGGGCGAGCACATCACGATCATTGCGCGGGTGGCGTCCGCGAGCGTGGTGAATATGAAGTCCCGGACGGGGCAGATGCTCAAGGTCTCGCTCACGACGGACACACAGACCGTCGACGTCACCTTCTTCAACCCGTACAAGGTGAAGCACGCCATCAAGCCCGGCGTGCGGGCGATGTTCTCGGGCACAGTCAAGTACTTCCGGAACAAGTGGAGTTTGACGCACCCCAGTTATCTGATCCTTCCGGAACCCCGTGCCGGGGAAGAAGATTCGGTGGTTCCTTTGAAAGCCGTCAAAGGGGCCGGCGATCTCGCGGGGCTGGCCCGTGCCAGTTCGGGGCCGGGCGCCGAACTCGACTACTCGATTTTCGAGCGTGAGTTCATCCCGCTGTATCCGGCGACGCGCGAGGTGGAGAGCTGGACGATCATGCGGTGCGTCCGACAGGTTCTCGATCAGCTTGATCCGGTTCCCGAACCACTTCCGGCCGAGACTCTCGCCGAACATCATTTTGTCGGGCTGGACGAGGCACTGAGGACGGTGCACCTGCCCGATACCAAGGACGACATCGAACGTTCCCGCGAGCGATTGCGGTTCGACGAGGCGCTGTCTCTGCAGTTGGTTCTGGCGATGCGACGTCACGACAATTCCGAGCGGGTGGCACCGGCGTGCGTGCCTGTCGCAGGCGGTATCGCCGAGCAGTTCGAGGAGATGTTGCCGTTCACACTGACGGAAGGGCAGCAAGCCGTCGCCGCGGAAATCGCGGCCGATCTCTCGCAGACTCACCCCATGAGCAGACTCCTTCAAGGTGAGGTGGGCTCGGGTAAGACCATCGTGGCGCTTCGGGCGATGCTGCAAGCGGTTGACGCGGGATATCAATGTGCACTACTCGCGCCTACCGAGGTGCTGGCCAATCAGCATGCCCGATCCCTGCGCGCGATGATGGGGCCGCTTGCAACCGGGGGAGAGTTGGGCTCGGCCGAGCACTCCACTCGTATCGCCTTGCTCACCGGTTCACTTCCGGTTGCCGCAAAACGTGCCGCGCTTCTCGACGCGGTGACCGGTGATGCGGGAATTGTCATCGGTACCCACGCGCTCATCCAGGACAGTGTCGAGTTCTTCAACCTCGGCATGGTTGTGGTCGACGAGCAGCACAGGTTCGGTGTGGAGCAACGAGATCACCTCCGCTCGCGTGCTCGCGACGGCCTGAGCCCCCACCTGCTGGTCATGACTGCTACTCCCATTCCGCGCACCATTGCCATGACGGTGCTCGGCGATCTGGAAGTATCCACCCTGCGCGAATTGCCTCGTGGGCGTAGCCCGATCAAGAGCAGCGTTGTGCCGGCAAAGCAGAAGCCCGCCTGGGTGGATCGGGCGTGGGCACGAATTCGCGAGGACGTCGCAGACGGGCGTCAGGCCTACGTCGTGTGCTCCCGGATCGGTGACGGCGAGCCTGCCGCTGGCGAGGACCAGTTCACCGAGGAGAAGCAACCCGAAACGAAGTCGGCAGTCGACGTCTTCGAGGAGTTGTCGAGCGGTCCGCTTTCCGAGCTGCGCGTCGGCCTCCTGCACGGTCGCCTGCCGTCAGATGAGAAAGACGTGGTCATGAGCGCGTTCAACGTCGGCGACATCGATGTGCTCGTCTGCACCACCGTCGTGGAGGTCGGTGTGGACGTGCCGAACGCGACGGTCATGGTGATCGTCGACGCGGAGCGGTTCGGCGTCAGTCAGCTCCATCAGCTGCGTGGCCGTGTCGGCAGAGGAAAGCACCAAGGGCTGTGCATTCTGGTGACGGGCAGCAACCCAGGTGGACCGGCGTACGAGCGGCTCTCTGCCGTTGCCGCCACCAATGACGGTTTCGAACTGGCACAACTCGATCTCGCGACACGACGTGAGGGAGACATCCTCGGAGCGGCCCAATCCGGCACCACGTCCAATCTGCGGCTGCTCTCACTCATCGCGCACGGCGACATTCTCGAATCCGCGCGAGACTTCGCGACCGGAGTTGTCGAACGCGACCCGACGCTCGCCCAGCACCCCGCACTTGCGTCGATGGTGAGCGCCGCTCTTGACTCCGATCGGATCGAATACCTCGAGAAATCGTGAGAAGTATGACGGCAAACTGAATACGAATAGCGGCAGGACCATCGGGTTTGTTTCTCGATTCAGTCTACGATGTGGGACGCCGCGTGCTTGTACACACGGAATTCGCGGTAGTTTTTCCCCATGTTCTCCAAAGTGCTCGTCGCCAACCGCGGCGAAATTGCGATCCGCGCCTTCCGCGCCGCCTACGAACTAGGTGCTGGAACTGTCGCGGTGTTCCCGTACGAGGATCGGAACTCGATCCACCGCCTGAAGTCTGACGAGAGTTATCAGATCGGGGAGAAGGGGCACCCGGTTCGGGCGTACCTGTCGGTGGAGGAGATCGTGGCCGCGGCACAAAATGCCGGCGCTGACGCGATCTACCCCGGTTACGGGTTCCTGTCCGAGAATCCGGATCTGTCGGCTGCGTGTGCGGAGGCGGGCATCAAGTTCGTCGGCCCGTCCGCGGAGATCCTCGAGCTGACCGGTAACAAGGCGCGGGCGATTGCCGCAGCGAAGGCTGCGGGTCTGCCGGTGCTGGCGTCGTCGGAGCCGTCGTCGGATATCGACGAGTTGCTCGCGGCAGCCGAGGACATGACGTTCCCGATCTTCGTGAAAGCCGTCGCCGGTGGTGGTGGCCGCGGTATGCGCCGCGTAGCCGAGCGATCACTGCTCAAGGAATCCATCGAAGCCGCGGCGCGTGAAGCGGAATCCGCCTTCGGTGATCCGACGGTGTTCCTCGAGCAGGCTGTCATCGATCCCCGCCACATCGAAGTCCAGATCCTCGCCGACGAGCACGGCAATGTTATTCACCTGTTCGAGCGCGACTGCTCGTTGCAGCGTCGCCACCAGAAGGTGATCGAACTCGCCCCGGCCCCGAATCTGTCGGAGGAGTTGCGGGCCAAGATCTGCGCCGATGCCGTGGCTTTCGCGAAGCAGATCGGTTACACGTGCGCCGGCACGGTGGAGTTCCTTCTCGACACCCGTGGCAATCACGTCTTCATCGAGATGAATCCGCGAATCCAGGTGGAGCACACGGTCACCGAAGAGGTCACCGATGTCGACCTCGTTCAGTCGCAGCTCCTGATCGCGTCCGGTTCCACCCTCGACGACTTGGGTCTGACGCAGGACTCGATCAAGCTGCGCGGCGCGGCGCTGCAGTGCCGCATCACCACCGAGGACCCCGCCAACGGGTTCCGCCCCGACACGGGCCGGATCACCGCGTACCGCACCCCGGGTGGTGCCGGTATCCGCCTCGATGGCGGCGCAACTCTCGGTGCCGAGGTCGGCGCATACTTCGACTCGATGCTGGTCAAGCTCACCTGCCGTGGACGCGACCTCGAGGCTGCCGTGGCGCGTGCGCGTCGCGCGGTCACGGAGTTCCGTATCCGCGGCGTCTCGACGAATATCCCGTTCCTGCAAGCGGTTCTCGACGATCCGGACTTCAAGGCCGGGCGGGTCACGACCTCGTTCATCGAGGAACGTCCCCATCTGTTGACGCAGCGTTCCTCGGCGGACCGCGGTACCAAGATCCTCACGTACCTCGCCGACGTCACGGTCAACAAGCCGCACGGCGAACGTCCTTCCGCGGTGTACCCGCAGGACAAGCTCCCCAAGATCGATCTCTCGACTCCGCCGCCGGCCGGTAGCCGCCAGCGGTTGCTCGAACTCGGTCCGGAAGGATTCGCGAAGGCGTTGCGTGAGCAGAAGGCTGTTGCGGTCACCGACACCACGTTCCGTGACGCACACCAGTCGCTGTTGGCGACCCGTGTCCGTACCAGCGGCCTGCTCGACGTCGCCGGTCACGTTGCCCGGTTGACGCCGGAGCTGCTCTCCATCGAAGCGTGGGGCGGCGCGACATACGATGTGGGACTTCGCTTCCTGCACGAGGACCCGTGGTACCGGCTCGCCGCACTGCGCGAAGCGATCCCGAACATCAACCTGCAGATGCTGCTGCGTGGCCGAAACACGGTGGGCTACACGCCGTATCCGGAAAAGGTCACCCGCGCCTTCGTGCAGGAAGCCACCGACACCGGTATCGACATTTTCCGAATCTTCGACGCGCTCAACAACGTCGACCAGATGCGGCCGGCCATCGACGCGGTCCGCGAGACCGGTACGGCGCTCGCCGAGGTTGCGCTGAGCTACACCGGTGACCTGTCGGATCCGAACGAAACGCTCTACACCCTCGACTACTACCTGAAGCTGGCCGAGGAAATCGTCAATGCCGGCGCACACGTCCTGGCGATCAAGGACATGGCCGGACTGCTCCGCGCCCCGGCCGCGACCAAGCTCGTGACTGCGTTGCGCTCCAACTTCGATCTGCCGGTGCACGTGCACACGCATGACACCCCCGGTGGACAGTTGGCAACGTACTTCGCCGCCTGGCAGGCGGGCGCCGACGCCGTCGACGGTGCTTCGGCGGCTCTGGCCGGCACCACCAGCCAGCCCGCGCTGTCGGCCATCGTGGCTGCTGCTGCGCACTCGGAGTTCGACACCGGACTGAATCTGCAGAACGTGTGCGACCTCGAGCCGTACTGGGAGGCGCTGCGAAAGGTGTACGCGCCGTTCGAGTCCGGGCTTCCGTCTCCGACCGGGCGCGTCTACACGCACGAGATCCCCGGCGGCCAACTCTCGAACCTGCGCACTCAGGCTGTGGCTCTGGGCCTCGGTGACCGCTTCGAAGAAGTCGAAGCCAAGTACGCCGACGCCGACCGCATGCTCGGGCATCTGGTGAAGGTGACACCGTCGTCGAAGGTTGTCGGCGACCTCGCCCTGCACCTCGTCGGTGCCGGTGTTCCGTCGGAGGAATTTGCCGCCGACCCGGCCAAGTTCGACATCCCCGACTCGGTTGTCGGCTTCCTGCGCGGCGAACTGGGCACCCCGCCCGGCGGCTGGCCGGAACCGTTCCGCAGCAAGGCACTCGAGGGCCGCGGCCCCGCGAAGCCGGAGACGCCGCTCTCCGCTGCCGACGAGGCGCTGCTCGAAGGCTCGTCGAAGGACCGTCAGGGCGCGCTGAACCGTCTGCTGTTCCCCGGCCCGACCAAGGAATTCCTCGAGCACCGCGACAAGTACGGAGACACCTCGCGGCTCTCGGCGAACCAGTTCTTCTACGGCCTGCGCCGCGGCGAAGAACATCGCGTCGAACTCACACCGGGTGTGCAGTTGATCATCGGACTCGAAGCGATCTCCGAACCCGACGAGCGCGGCTACCGCACCGTGATGTGCATTCTCAACGGACAGTTGCGTCCGGTCTCCATCCGGGACCGGTCCATCGCCAGCGATGTGCCCGTGGCGGAGAAGGCCGACAAGAACAACCCAGGTCACGTCGCCGCACCGTTCGCGGGCGTCGTGACGCTCGCGGTGAAGGAAGGCCAGAAGATCGAGGCCGGTGACACCGTCGCCACCATCGAAGCAATGAAGATGGAAGCGGCGATCACCTCACCGCGCGGCGGCATCGTCTCCCGCATCGCGATCAGCGCAGTCCAGCAAGTCGAAGGCGGCGACCTCCTCGTTGTCGTCTCCACCGGGGAGAGCGCCGCAGAGTGACACGCATTATCTCGGGACTCGCAGGCGGTCGCCGCCTGCGAGTCCCGCCGAGCGGAACCCGGCCCACCTCGGACCGGGTCCGCGAGGCGCTTTTCAGTGCGCTCGAAGCGCGTATCGACCTCGACGGCTGTGCTGTCCTCGACCTGTTTGCCGGTTCCGGAGCCCTTGGCCTCGAAGCACTCTCCCGCGGTGCGGAGCACGTGATGCTCGTCGAGTCCGACGCAAAGGCAGCAGCAGTGATCAAGGACAACATCGGTGTTGTCGGGCTACCTGGCGCGGTCCTACGGGCAGCGCCGGTCGCTGCGGTCGTCTCCGGTCCGAGTGCTCGTGAATACGACATCGTCATCGCAGACCCGCCGTACGCGGTGACCGACGACGCGGTGGTGTCCATCCTCCAACACCTTCAGACAAACAAGTGGGTGGGGGAGGGCACGATCGTCGTTCTCGAGCGGTCGTCCCGATCACCGGAGACCGTCTGGCCGCACGGGTTCGAACCCGTCAAGGCGAAGAAGTACGGCGAGGCCAGGATCGAACTCGCAACCTGCTACGGTCTGGACTCATGACTGGCGCCGTTTGCCCCGGATCCTTCGACCCTGTGACCAATGGTCACCTCGACGTAATCGGAAGAGTTGCTGCGCAATTCGACGAGGTCGTGGTCACCGTGATGATCAACAAGAACAAGCGCGGAATGTTCACCGTCGACGAGCGTATCGAGATGCTCGAAGACGCGACGAGCCACCTGCCCAACGTTCGAGTGACGTCATGGCACGGGCTTCTGGTCGACTACGCGAAGCAAGAGGGCATCACCGCGATCGTCAAGGGTCTGCGCGGCGCCAACGACTTCGACTACGAACTGCAGATGGCGCAGATGAACAAGAAGCTCAGCGGTGTCGACACGTTGTTCGTCGCAACGAACCCCACCTACAGCTACCTGTCCAGCTCACTGGTCAAGGAAGTTGCCACCTTCGGTGGTGATGTCGCTGACATGTTGCCCGCAAAAGTGCATGCCCGATTGCTCGACCGCATCGCTGAACGGGCAGCCGAAAACAGCTGATACCCGACACACCGCCCCCAGACGCACCTGGTGGGCCGATCTTCCGGCAAACTTGTCGACAAGGAACGGGCGCAGATCCAGGTGGATCGGTGACGATGTGGGCCGATAGTTGGCCGGTGAAGATTGGGGTTGCTTGTGTACCGGGTATTCGAGGCGCTTGACGAACTGGTCGCGATTGTCGAAGAGGCACGAGGCGTTCCGATGACTGCCGGGTGCGTCGTCCCACGCGGCGACGTGCTCGAACTGCTCGACGACGTCCGTGACGCTATTCCGAGTGAGCTGGACGACGCCCAGGACGTCCTCGACCATCGTGACAAGTTGGTCTCGGACGCGCGTTCCACGGCGGACAAAACCGTCAGCAGTGCCAACGCGGAAGCAACGTCGACGGTCGAGAATGCCCGCGACGACGCCGATCGCATCCTGTCCGACGCCAAGGCTCAGGCGGACCGCATGGTCGCCGAGGCCAGCGCTCACGCCGATCAGTTGGTCGCCGATGCCGAGGCTGAAGCCGAGCGCACGGTCACCGACGGTCGACGCGAGTACGACGCCGTCACTGCTCGCGCGCGCGACGAGTCCGATCGCATGATCGAAGCAGGCAAGGCGTCGTACGACCGCTCGGTTTCCGACGGAGCCGAGGAGCAGGCACGTCTGGTTTCCCAGACCGAGGTCGTCCAGACCGCGCGCGCCGAGTCGGCTCGGGTGATCGACGCCGCGCACGCGGAATCCGATCGGATGCGCTCGGAGTGTGATCTGTACGTCGACACCAAACTTGCCGAGTTCGAGGAGTTCCTCAACGGGACGGTTCGATCGGTCGGGCGCGGTCGTCAGCAGTTGCGGACGGGTTCGGGTGTGCCCGACTACCTCGACGACGATCGCCGCCAGGAGCGTCGCCGATAGGGTCCTTCACCGGATTGGGCCTGCTGTGCACTGTCGGGTATTGTGGGGTGGTTGCCCATCCAGTTTCAACAGTTAGGTGAGTTCTCTTTGTCAACGCATCGTCGTCATTCATCGCATCAGTCCACTGATGCGGGATTCTTGCTGGACACCGTCAAGTTAGGTCGGCGTCCAGGGTCGATGCGCACTGTCGAGAGAACGATCCAGTCGCCGAATCGCATCGGTCTCGATCTCATCGCGATCGAAGCAGGTTCGGACATAGATCTCGATCTTCGTATGGAAGCGGTATCCGAGGGCGTTCTCGTCACCGGTACCGTGCACGCACCCACTACGGGTGAGTGCTCGCGGTGTCTCGAGCCGTTCACGAGCGTTGTGGACGTCTATCTCACGGAGTTGTTCGCTTACCCGGACAGCGTCACCGAGGAGACAACCGAAGAGGGCGAGGTCTACCAGGTCGAAGACGAAGAAATCGATCTGGAACCGGTCATCGTCGATGCAGTCGGACTGGCGCTTCCGCTCCAGCCTTTGTGCAGTGACGATTGCCTGGGATTGTGCTCAGAATGTGGCATTCGCCTGGCGATTGCGGAATCTGGGCATGGGCATGACATACTTGATCCTCGCTGGGCTGGTCTCGCGGCCAAATTTGGCGTGGAATCAAACACCAGTGAAAATCTTGTGATCACCGAAGCCGAGGAGAAGTAGAAGTGGCTGTCCCCAAGCGCAAAATGTCGCGATCCAACACGCGGTCGCGTCGTAGCCAGTGGAAGACCACTGTGCCCACCCTCGTTACCTGCCCCAACCGTGGCTGTGGCGAGCAGACCTTGCCCCACATCGCGTGCCCGTCCTGCGGTACGTACAAGGGCCGCCAGGTAACCGCTGCTGTCTAGTTCTCCACGGAGAAAGACTATGACGAGCGACAATACAGTTTCAGCCGTTGGCGGCGAGGGCAATCACGACACGCTCCTCGCCGCTATCGGCGTCGATATAGAGCCTGGCCTCTTGACGCTGGCTCTCACCCACCGCTCGTATGCATACGAGAACGGTGGACTGCCGACAAACGAGCGCCTCGAGTTCCTCGGGGATTCCGTTCTCGGTCTCACTGTTACCGAAAATCTTTACCTGTCACACCCGGCCAAGTCCGAAGGTGACCTCGCCAAGATTCGTGCGAGCGTAGTCAACATGCACGCTCTGGCCGAGGTTGCGCGGACTTTGGGTGAAGGTGGACTCGGAGCGCATCTGCTTCTGGGCAAGGGCGAGGAAATGACGGGTGGCCGTGACAAGCCGTCCATCCTCGCCGACGGTATGGAATCCATTCTTGGCGCCATCCACTTGCAGCACGGAATCGATACCGCGCGCCGTGTGGTCCTCGACCTGTTCGACGATCTTCTGACCCGTGCTCCGCTTCTGGGTGCCGGTTTGGACTGGAAGACGAGTCTGCAGGAGTTGACCGCAGAACACAGTGCCGGTGTTCCCGTGTACGAGATCACGGCTACCGGCCCCGATCACGACAAGGAATTCACCGCCACTGTGCTTATCAGCGGCAATCCCTTGGGTGTCGGTGTCGGTCGGTCCAAGAAGGAAGCCGAGCAGAAGGCAGCAAGTACGGCATGGAAAGCGATGTCGGAGAAGGCTTCCGAGGGCGCTGCTGTAGCCGATGCTCCTGTCGATCTTGCCGGCTGAGTTCTTCTCTTGCCTGAACTTCCCGAAGTCGAAGTCGTTCGCCGCGGCCTACAGTCTCACGCTGTAGGTGCGGCGATCGAGGCTGTCGAAGTTCTCCATCCCCGCGCTATTCGCCGCCACGTTCTCGGGTCCGACGACCTGATCGGGCAGTTGACCGGACAGACCATCGCCTCGGCCGAGCGCCGCGGCAAATACCTGTGGCTGGTTCTGGAACCGGCTGGTGTCGGTGTAGTGGTTCACCTCGGGATGAGCGGTCAGATGCTCGTTCAGCCGCCCACTGTGGACTGGGAAAAGCACCTTCGTATCCGACTGGCTCTCGATTCCGGAGCCGATCTTCGGTTTGTCGATCAGCGCACCTTCGGTGGCTGGTCGATTTCGCCGTTGGTCGAGGTGGACGGGACCCTGCTGCCGGAGTCAGTGGCGCACATCGCGCGTGACCCGATGGACGAGGCTTTCGATCTCGAATCGGTGGTGAGCGTTCTGCGCGGCAAGCACACCGAAATCAAACGTGCACTGCTCGATCAAACCGTCGTCTCCGGTATCGGAAACATCTATGCCGACGAATCATTGTGGCGGGCAAAGGTTCACGGCAACAGAATCGCCGAAACCCTGACAAAGCCCAAGCTGCGTGAGCTCGTGACGGCGGCCCGCAGTGTCATGGGTGAGGCGCTCGAGCAGGGCGGCACGTCCTTCGACGCGTTGTACGTCAACGTGAACGGCGAATCCGGCTACTTCGATCGCTCACTCTCGGCGTACGGGCAGGAAAATTTGCCGTGCCCGCGGTGTGGTGCGCCCATTCGGCGTGAGAAGTTCATGAATCGATCGTCGTTCAGTTGCCCGCGCTGCCAACCGGCACCCAGGTCGCGGCGAAACGTAGCGTAGGTCGTCGCACTCGCCACTGCAGAAGGGTGGCAAGATTGCGGCATGGCTGAACAGATCGCTGACAACGCACCGGCACACACCGAACTCTGGGTCGAACGTACCGGCACCCGCCTCTACACCGGCAAGAGTTCGCGGGGCGCCGAAGTCCTCATCGGATCGGAATCGGTACCGGGTGTTTTCACACCGGGGGAACTTCTCAAGATCGCTTTGGCAGCCTGCTCGGGAATGAGTTCGGACTTCCCGATTTCGCGCCGTCTCGGTGACAACTACGACGCGACCATTCGAGTGTCGGGAACCGCGGATCGTGAGAACGAGGTGTACCCGCAACTGGACGAGGTTCTCGAACTCGACCTCAGTGAACTCGACGCCGACGCCCAACAGCGGTTGATCACGCTGATCGAACGATCCGTCGACAAGGTCTGCACTGTGGGGCGCACCCTCAAAGCCGGCACCAAGGTCACGTTGACCATCGACACGGACGCCTGATGCTCCGCGCCGGCAGTGTTGCCGCTGCGCTGGTACTGGGTTGTGCTGTAGCAGTGTCCACTCCGGCGGCAGCGGAGTCCACTGGGGCCGGCGACGGTTGTGGTGAGTGGAGGTCGACGCTCGTGACCTCCGGTGCGGGAATGCTCGAAAACCTGGAATTCGACGGGGCCGGGTCGATGGTGTTGTCGCAGTCGGCTCCCGTCGGTCCGGGATCGCTGCTGACTGTTGCGCCGGACGGAAGCCGAAAGACTTTGGTGAGCAACGTGAACGGGCCGGGTGGGCTGGTTGCCCAAGACGGCGCCGTGTACTTCACCACCGGAAACTCTGCAGTCTCAGGACTGTTCGGAATCGCGGACGGCACTCTGGGCAGAGTGAACGTCGCGGACGGGCCGGTGACGACGATTGCCGACGGGTTGGTGATGCCCAACGGCCTTGTGCCGCTGGACGGCAATCGATTCCTGACGACGCGTACATTGACACAACCCGGACTGACCGTGATCGGCAGTGACGGTTCGGCGACGGTGGTGCGCGAGGATCTCGGAACCGTCGACGGGTTGGCTCGATCGGGGCAGAATATTTTTGTGACAACAACATTCGACCTCACCACCGCAATTCACATTCTGAACGCCGACGATCTGGGTGGAACTGTGCGGACTATTGCGTTGCCAGGGTTCGGTCCCGCGAACATGGCCGACGATTTGACCGTCGGACCGGACGGAGCGCTGTACGTGGCGTTCAACGCCGGTGGCAAGGTTGTGCGTGTTGATCCGGAGTGGGGCACCTCGTGTGAGATTGCTTCCGGTTTGCCGTTGACCTCGGCGGTGAAGTTCGGCGCCGGACCGGGGTGGGATCCGAATGCGCTGTACACCACCAGTTTCCTGGGTGACGTGCACAAGCTCGATCGGGTCGGCGGTGTGTCATGAGTGAGCCGGTGCGGTTGACGGCGTGGGTACACGGCTTTGTCCAAGGCGTCGGGTTCCGGTGGTGGACCCGGGCGCGCGCGTTGGAATTGGGATTGGTGGGGTACGCGTCGAATCAGCGCGACGGCCGAGTACTCGTTGTCGCGGAGGGTGATCGGGAGCCGCTCGAAAGGTTGCTGGAGTCGTTGCGCTCGGGCACCACGCCGGGAACTGTCGACCTGGTTGTCGACAGTTGGGACGCCGCGCGGGGAGACCTGTCCGGGTTCGTCGAACGCTGACCGCGATGACGGTAAAGTTCTCCGCATGCATCTCAAGAGTCTGACGCTCAAAGGCTTCAAGTCTTTTGCGTCGGCAACGACTCTGCGATTCGAACCCGGCATCACCTGCGTGGTCGGCCCTAACGGTTCCGGAAAATCGAATGTCGTCGACGCGCTGTCCTGGGTCATGGGAGAGCAAGGCGCCAAGGCATTGCGCGGCGGAAAAATGGAAGACGTCATCTTTGCCGGAACCTCCGGCCGCGCACCGCTCGGCCGCGCCGAAGTGACCTTGACCATCGACAATTCCGACGGCGCTCTTCCGATCGACTACACCGAGGTGTCGATCACGCGGCGAATGTTCCGTGACGGCGCAGGGGAGTACGAGATCAACGGCTCGTCGTGCCGGTTGATGGACGTCCAGGAACTACTCAGCGACTCCGGAATCGGGCGCGAAATGCACGTCATCGTCGGCCAGGGCAGGCTCGCCGCGATCCTGGAATCGCGGCCGGAGGATCGCCGCGCATTCATCGAGGAAGCGGCCGGCGTCCTGAAGCATCGGCGCCGCAAGGAAAAAGCGGTACGCAAGCTCGATTCCATGCAGGCCAACCTGGCTCGGCTGAGCGATCTCACCGCGGAATTGCGACGCCAACTCAAACCACTCGGACGTCAGGCCGAGGTTGCCAGGCGCGCCCAGACTGTGCAGGCAGATCTGCGTGATGCCAAGATGCGTTTGGCCGCAGACGATCTCGTGACCCGACGCAATGCCCTGCAGGATCAAGCGCAGGACGAGAAGGCTGCGCGCGAGCAACACAATCAGGTGGCCGCCGCCCTCGACGAGGCCAACCTCGAACTCGGGCGCCAGGAGCAAGCACTGGCCCGCCTGACGCCCGGCGCAGAAGCCGCGGCGCAGACGTGGTTCCAGTTGTCGGCGCTGGCGGAACGAGTCAACGCCACGGTGCGTATCGCACGTGAGCGTGCGCGTCACCTCGACTCCGAACCGGTGGGCGTGCGTGGCCAGGATCCCGACGAGATGGAGGCGCGGGCCGAGCGAATGGCGGCTGAGGAAGCCGAGTTGATCGAAGGCGTCGAGATTGCTCGTGCTGCGGCCGAGGCGGCGCGCGAACAATTGGCAGCCACGGAAGACGCTGCGGCAGAAGCGGAACGGGCACACATGGCCGAGGTACGCGCTGTGGCCGATCGCCGCGAGGGGCTCGCTCGACTGTCCGGGCAGGTAGACACCCTACGAACGCGCGTCGAATCCGCGGACGCCGAAGTTGCGCGGCTCACCGAATCGATCGACGAATCCCGACGCCGCGGGAATGACGCAGAAGCCGAGTTCGAGACGGTGCAGGAAAGTATCGGTGACCTCGATGCCGGCGAGGTCGGTCTCGACACCAATCACGAGCGCGCCGTCGAAGCGCTCACGATCGTCGATGCGCGGGTTGCCGAGTTGCGCGCCGAAGAGAAGTCGAGCGGACAGCGCATCGCGTCGCTGAGCGCTCGTATCGAAGCGCTCTCGATCGGGTTGGCCCGCAAGGACGGCGCGGGGTGGCTTCTGGAGCGCCACGACGGCGTCACCGGCGCGCTGGCCGACATGATTCGGGTGACGCCGGGCTACGAGAGTGCAATTGCCGCTGCGATGGGGCCGGCCGCGGATGCTGTTGTCGCGCAGTCGAGTGATGCCGCACGATCTGCGGTATCGGCATTGGCCGAACACGACGGTGGGCAGGCGGCGTTGATTGTCCACGGGCCGAACGACGTGTCCGCTCCGGTCGACCTCGGTCCTGGCATTCGCCGGGCCGTCGACGTCATCGAGTGCGCGGACGAACTGCGAGCGGGACTCGACGCTCTCCTGGGCGACGTGGTCTTGGTCGACACCCTTGACGAGGCGATACGAGTTGTGGCTGAACACAGCATGATTCGGGCCGTCGACCGCTCCGGGAACCTACACGGCCGGGGGTGGTTCGTCGGCGGTTCCGATCGACGCCCGAGCACGCTGGAAACCCAAGCGTCCATCGACGCATCCGCAGCCGAGTTGGTGCAGACACAATTGCGGGCCGAAGAGTTGGATGCAGCTTTGGCCGGCGCCCTGTCTGAACAGGCAATCCGGCAGGAAACCGCAGAACAGACTCTTGCCGCACTCAACGAATCCGATGCGGCGATCTCCGCGATCTACGAACAGTTGGGCCGACTCGGTCAGGCGGTGCGCGTCGCGCACGAAGAGTCGGAGCGACTGACGTTGCACCGCAGTCGCGCCGAAGCCCGTCGAGTCGAATCTCTCACTGCGCTGACCGAACTGGAGGAACGCCTGCGCCACGCGGAGGACAACGGCGGGCTCGAAGCCGGGGAACCGGAATCAACCGCCACCGACCGGGAAATGGCGGCGGCAGCGCTCGCGGAAGTACGCATCGTCGAAATGGATGCGCGACTGACCGTACGCACTGCCGAGGAACGCGCCGAATCCGTTCGCGGAAAAGCTGATTCGCTGCGCCGTGCGGCAGCCGCCGAACGCGAGGCGAGGGTGCGGGCAGAACACGCGTTGCGGGCACGGGCACATGCGGCCGCCGTGGCTGCGGCAGTCGCAGAATCCGGTCTGCGAGTGGTGAGCGAACTCGAGACCGTCGTGGCGGCAGCGGTTGCTCATCGCGACGACCTGGCGCGCGCCCGTACCGAATGCGTCGCCAAGCTCGACCAGGTTCGAGAGATCGTCAAGGCGCTGAACGGGCAGCTCGCATCGCTGACCGATGCCGTTCACCGCGACGAAGTTGCCAAGGCACAGGCAGCAATGCGCATCGAGCAATTGGAAGAGTCCATTCTCGAGCAGTACGGAATCGGACTCGACGATCTGATCGCGGAGTACGGCCCCGACGTCGAATTGCCGCCGACGGCTCTCGAGTTGGCGGAGTACGAAGAAGCCAAGGCGCGCGGCGAGCAGGTCACCGCTCCGGCGCCCGCTCCGTACGACCGCGCCACGCAGGAGCGTCGGGCCAAGCGGGCCGAGAAAGACCTCGCAACTCTGGGCAAGGTCAATCCGCTGGCGCTCGAAGAATTTGCCGCACTCGAAGAGCGGTACACATTTCTCTCCACTCAACTCGAAGACGTCAAAACAGCGCGCAAGGATCTCCTCGCGGTGGTCGCCGACGTCGACGCCCGGATCTTGCAGGTGTTCACCGAGGCCTACACCGACGTCGCCCGTGAGTTCGTAGGGGTCTTCGAGACACTGTTCCCCGGCGGCGAAGGCCGACTTGTCCTGACCGACCCGTCGGACATGCTCACCACCGGCATCGAGGTCGAAGCGCGACCACCGGGAAAGAAGGTCAAACGGCTCTCCTTGCTCTCGGGTGGAGAGAAATCCTTGACAGCGGTGGCCATGCTCGTCGCGATCTTCCGGGCCCGGCCGTCACCGTTCTACGTCATGGACGAAGTCGAAGCCGCTCTCGACGACACCAACCTGCGCCGCCTCATCGGGCTCTTCGAACAGCTGCGGGAAAAATCGCAGTTGATCGTGATCACGCACCAGAAACCCACCATGGAAATCGCGGATGCTCTCTACGGAGTGAGCATGCGCGGCGACGGCATCACGACTGTCATTTCCCAGCGATTGCGAGGGCAAGACCTCGCCGTTCGGTAAGCCTTGGTCACTTTCTGTTGCCGAGCCTGAAACAATGAGCCGGTGACTACCCAGGCTTGGATCATCATCGCGGCTGTCGCGGCCGTAGTACTTATTGCTCTTGTGGCGGGTTTCCTGCGCTACCGCAGCCGCCAGGTGTCGTTGAAGGCGCCCGAGACGAAGCCGGAGCTCGGTGCACCGGAGAAGGACAAGTCGGGCGGCTACAAAGCCGGCGGCGGGTTCAACTTCAGTGAGGGATCGACGGCAACGGCGCCACCGCCGGCACCGGCCCCGCCGGCAAAGCCGCCAGTTCCGGAGAAGCCAGTTCCGGAGAAGCCGGTCGAGCCGGAACCGGCGCCGCCCGTTGTTGTAGAGCCGGTTGTCGAAGCTCCTGTTGTTGAGGAACCAGTTGTTGAAGAGCCGGTCGTTGAGGCGCCCGTCGTCGAAGAGCCGGTGGTTGAAAAGCCGGTTGTCGAGGCGCCCGTCGTCGAGGAACCGGTCGTTGAAGAGCCGGTCGTTGAAGCGCCGGTTGTCGAAGAGCCAGTCGTCGAGGCCCCGGTGGTCGAGGCCCCTGTCGTCGAGACGGCTCCTGTTGCTCCGGTCGAGCCCGCCCCGCGGGTTCTCGACGAGATCGAACCGACCGAAGGCCGACTTGATCGCCTGCGTGGTCGACTGTCTCGTTCACAGTCGGCAGTCGGCAAGAGCTTGCTCGGTCTGCTCGGTGGTGGCGACCTGGACGAGGATTCGTGGGAAGAGGTCGAAGACACCCTGTTGATCGCGGACCTCGGTTCTGCGACGACGGAAAAGATTGTCGCCACGTTGCGGGCGCAGATGGCAGCCCGCAGTGTTCGGACCGAGGCGGAGGCTCGCGCTTTGCTGCGTGAGGTACTCGTCGCGGAGCTTCGTCCGGAACTGGATCGCTCGATCCGGGCGCTTCCGCACGACAACCATCCGGCGGTTCTGCTTGTCGTCGGTGTGAACGGAACCGGCAAGACCACCACGACGGGCAAGCTGGCCCGCGTATTGGTCGCTGACGGGCGACGGGTACTTCTTGGTGCCGCTGACACGTTCCGTGCTGCTGCGGCCGATCAGCTGCAGACGTGGGCCGAGCGCGTCGGCGCTGAGGTTGTTCGCGGAAAGGAAGGCGGCGATCCCGCTGCTATTTCCTTCGACGCCGTCACTCGTGGCATCGAGGAGGGCGTCGACGTCGTTCTGATCGACACCGCCGGCCGCTTGCACACCAAGACCGGTTTGATGGACGAGCTCGGCAAGGTCAAGCGTGTGATCGAGAAGAAGGCGTCGGTCGACGACGTTCTTCTGGTTCTCGACGCCACCGTGGGGCAGAACGGTCTCGCTCAGGCCCGCGTGTTTGCCGAAGTTGTCGATATCACCGGCGTTGTTCTGACCAAGTTGGACGGTACGGCGAAGGGCGGAATCGTCTTCCAGGTTCAGCATGAACTCGGGGTTCCGGTGAAGCTTGTCGGCCTCGGTGAGGGCGCTGACGACCTGGCTCCGTTCGAACCGGGAGCGTTTGTCGACGCACTGTTGGGCTAGCGCCCCCGTGCGCCTTTTCGGTAGTGCCCACTACCGAAAAGGCGCACAGGGATTCGAAGAATCCCAGTATGAAACTTACTTGCAACAAAGTTGGGTAATTGGTTCACGTCCGCGAAACGTAAGCGCGCCACGGACGAAACACCAGCCCAGCAGTCTTCTACTCAACGACGTGCCACCCGGCACGTGCGACTAGGAGGTAGTAAGTGAGTACCGACGATTTGTTGGCGAACTCCGGTAACGCCGCATGGATGCTGATGGCCGCATCACTGGTTCTGCTGATGACACCGGGTGTCGCGTTCTTCTACGGCGGCATGTCTCGGTCCAAGTCCGTGCTCAACATGATGATGATGTCCTTCGGTTCGATGGCCGTCATCGGTGTCATCTACGTGCTGTGGGGATGGTCCATGTCCTACGGCACCGAGAACATCGGTGGCATCTTCGCGAATCCCTTCGAGTTCTTCGGACTCAAGGACAGCATCACCGACGCGGACGGTAACTTCATTGCCGGTGCGTGGGGCTACCCCAATGTCATCGACATCGCCTTCCAGGTGACGTTCGCCATCATCACGACCGCACTTATCAGCGGTGCGTTGGCCGAGCGCGTGAAGTTCGGTACGTGGATGCTGTTCTCGGGCATCTGGGTCACGGTTGTCTACTTCCCGCTCGCTCACATGGTGTGGGGTGGCGGATTGCTCTCGGGTTCCGAGGACGGCATCGCCGCAAAGATCTTCGGCACCACCGATGACGGTGACGGTGGCCTCGTTGCCGCAGTCCCGCCGATCGACTTCGCCGGTGGCACAGTCGTTCACATCAACGCCGGTATGGCCGCTCTGGTTCTCGCTCTGATCGTCGGCAAGCGCGCCGGCTTCGGCAAGACCGCGTTCCGTCCGCACAACCTGCCGCTGGTCATGCTCGGTGCGGCTCTGCTCTGGTTCGGTTGGTTCGGCTTCAACGCCGGTTCCGCTTTTGCTGCCGACGGTTTTGCCGGTCTCGCCTGGGTCAACACCACCACCGCTACCGCCGCTGCAATCCTCGCTTGGTTGCTCACGGAGCGTATCCGTGACGGACATGCCACCAGCCTCGGTGCTGCTTCCGGTGCTGTTGCCGGTCTTGTTGCCATCACCCCGGCAGCTGGTGCACTGAACCCGGTCGGCTCGATCTTCCTCGGCGCAATCGCCGGTATTCTCTCCGCTCTGGCCGTCGGCCTGAAGTTCCGCTTCGGCTTCGACGATTCGCTCGACGTTGTCGGTGTTCACCTCGTCTCCGGCCTGTGGGGCACGATCGGTATCGGATTCTTCGGTACGTCGACCGGTCTCTTCTACGGCGGTGACTACAAGCAGTTGGTGGTTCAGATCGTGATTGCAGTTGTCGCTCTTGTCTTCACCGGTGTTCTCACCGCGATCATCGGCTACGCACTCAAGCCCCTCGGATGGCGCATCTCGGCCGAGGACGAGGCTCGTGGAATCGACGAGACCCAACACGCAGAGACCGCATACGACCTCGCGTGATCAGCACGTGATTAAAGTGAAATCGCAGCACTTCAGAGTTGGGAAAGGGATGAGCACATGAAGCTGATCACAGCAATCGTCAAGCCGTTCACGCTCGAGGACGTCAAAACCGCGCTCGAGCAGGCCGGGGTGCTGGGTATGACTGTCAGTGAAGTTCAGGGTTACGGTCGTCAGAAGGGCCACACCGAGGTGTACCGAGGCGCGGAGTACTCCGTGGACTTCGTACCGAAGGTTCGGGTGGAGGTCGTGATCGACGACGCGGCTGTCGACAAGGTGGTCGAGGTGATCGTCGAGGCTGCGCGCACCGGCAAGATCGGTGACGGCAAGGTCTGGGTCTCGCCGGTCGAGTCGGTCATCCGGGTTCGTACCGGAGAACGTGGTGGCGATGCACTCTGACCCGAATGGGTCCGGGAACTTCGGCCCTGGTTCCGTCGCTAAGGCGACGGGGCCAGGGCCGGTCTCGTCAGGGGGATCCGATGAAGCCGCGGACCTGGCCCGCGCACGCAAGGCACTACTCGACGGTGGACCCAAGAATCGTCGGCTCGACGCACCTTCGCTGCGACACGCACTGGTTGATCTCCACGAGTTCTGGCTGACCACCAAGGGCGCCGAATTGGGAATCAAGCCCGACTGCGGATTTGCGATTGTTGCTGTCGGTGGGCTGGGCCGACGCGAATTGCTGCCCTATTCCGATCTCGATCTGATTCTGCTGCACGACGATATGGACCCCGCTGTGGTGGCTCAGGTGGCGGAACGCCTCTGGTACCCGTTGTGGGACGCGCACATCAAACTCGACCACAGCGTGCGGACGCTGCCGCAGGCCTTGCAGGTTGCGGCAACCGATATCACCGCGTCGCTTGGCATGCTGGAAGCTCGCCACATTGCCGGCGACATGGAACTCACCAATTTGCTGATCAGCGGTGTGCGACGCCAATGGCGGATGGACATTCGCTCGCGGTTCGACGATTTGATCGCGCAGACCCAGTCGCGGTGGGCGAGCAGCGGCGAGATCGCCCATCGAGCCGAGCCGGATCTCAAGAGCGGGCGCGGGGGGTTGCGTGACGTGCAGTTGCTCAATGCCCTGTCCATCGCTCAGTTGACGGACGGCATGCCGGGGCTCGGTCCCAATTCGCCTGGCGGCGGTCTGGCACTGGCGCACCGGCGACTGCTCGACGTACGCACGGAGTTGCATCGCGTGGCCGGTCGGCCCCGAGATCAGCTGCGGGCGCAGGACGCCGACGAGATCGGCGCCGCACTGCGGATCGGTGATCGATTCGATCTGGCTCGCCTGCTCAGCGAATCGGCGCGCATCATCAGCTATTCGGTGGACGTCGGAATCCGTACTGCCGGAAACTCTTTGCCCAAGCGTGGGTTGTCGCGGCTCCGGCGGCCTCCGGTGCGTCATCCTCTGGACGAGGGTGTCGTAGAGCATGCCGGAGAAGTCGTGTTGGCGCGCGATGCTCGTCCCAAGAAGGACTCAGGTTTGATCATGCGCGTTGCGGCGGCTGCTGCAACCGGTGGGATGCCGATCTCGGCGTCGACGCTCAATCGCTTGGCTGACAACGCTCCTGAACTGCGCGAGCCGTGGCCCAAGAACGCGGTCAACGATCTGCTGGTGTTGTTGGGGTCGGGTTCTCGGGCGGTGCCGGTCATCGAAGCTCTTGATCGCACCGGATTGTGGGGGCGACTGTTGCCGGAGTGGGGCACGATCCGGGATCTGCCTCCGCGTGACGCCGTCCATACCTGGACGGTCGATCGGCACCTCGTCGAAACCGCCGCATACGCAAGCGGATTCACGACGCGGGTCGCGCGTCCTGATCTGCTGATGCTCGGAGCCTTGATTCACGACATCGGTAAGGGGCGCGGCGGCGATCACAGTGTGGTCGGCGCGGAACTGGCCACGGCAATCGGAAACAGGTTGGGGCTCTGGCCTTCCGACGTCGCGATGCTGTCCGCGATGGTGCGGTATCACCTGTTGTTGCCGGAAACGGCGACACGACGCGATCTGGACGATCCGGCGACGGTGCAGGGGGTCGTCGATTCACTGGGCGGTGACGGAACGCTGCTCGACCTTCTTCATGCACTCGCCGAAGCAGATTCTCTGGCAACGGGTCCGGGTGTGTGGGGTGATTGGAAATCGTCGTTGATCGGTGAACTTGTGCGTCGATGCCGCTTGCTGATGGCGGGGGAGGATCTGCCCGCTCCGGATCCGCTCGATCCCGAGCAGTTGTCCATCGCCGAGGACGGCGGTGTTCACGTGTCGTTGTCTCCGGCCGAGAACGCGCATACGTACGTCGTCACGGTCATTGCTCCGGATGCACCCGGCCTGTTGTCACGGGCCGCGGGGATTCTTGCGTTGTCGTCGCTTCGCGTGCATTCGGCTTCGCTCGGCGCCCACGCGGGATCTGCGGTCAACTCGTTTGTCGTGACTCCGCGTTTCGGGGCACCGCCGCAAGCCGCGCTGCTACGGCAGGAGTTGATCCGCGCATCCGAGGGCGAGCTGAACCTGCTAGAGCTACTCGATGCCAAGGAAGAGGAAACTCGGGCGCAGCAGTGGGAAGATCCGATTGCGCTGAGTAAGAGTTCGGCGATCCCGGTCCTGTATGCGCAGGCACCGCCGCGGGTCATCTGGTTCGATTCGCCTGGTGAGGGTCAGGCGATCCTCGAGGTACGTACCGAGGATCGCGTCGGATTGCTGTGTCGTCTGGCCGCAGCTCTCGAACGCAGCGGCGCCGACATCAGGTGGGCAAAAGTCGCGACCCTGGGCTCGTCTGTCATCGACTCGTTCTGCCTCGACTTCGGTGGGGCCGATTCGCGGGCCAGTCGTGAGCGCGTCGAGGCCGCCGTTCTGAGTGTTGTGCCGCTGCCGCAGCCGGAGAAAAAGCCGCAGTAGCGACACGCCTGAAAGCGGTTACGTCCGCATCGGCTGGGATCGGTGCGGACGTAGCGGCTAGGCTGGTGCCCGAGAATATCCACGGCAAACTCGCACGACCTTCAGGAGCGCACTCGGTGTTCGAATCCCTTTCCGACAGATTGACCGGATCTTTCAAGGATCTGCGTGGTAAGGGTCGTCTGTCCGGCGCCGATATCGACGCGACCGCCCGTGAGATCCGCCTCGCACTTCTCGAGGCCGACGTTGCGCTGCCCGTCGTGCGCAGCTTCATCGCCAAGATCAAGGAACGAGCCAAGGGCGCCGAGGTGTCCGGTGCTCTCAACCCGGCGCAGCAGGTCGTCAAGATCGTCAACGAGGAACTTGTTCAGATCCTCGGCGGCGAAACTCGTCGGTTGCAGTTCGCCAAGAACCCCCCGACAGTCATCATGCTGGCCGGTCTGCAGGGTTCCGGTAAGACCACCCTCGCCGGCAAGCTGGCCAAGTGGCTCAAGGATCAGGGCCACACTCCACTTCTGGTTGCGTGTGACCTGCAGCGTCCCGGCGCCGTCACACAGCTGCAGATCGTCGGCGAACGCGCCGGTGCCGCCGTCTTCGCGCCGCACCCGGGTACGTCCATCGGCGGCGGCGAGAACGCTCTCGGCGTCTCCGCTGCCGACCCCGTCGAGGTAGCCCGAGCCGGCGTCGAAGAGGCGCGCAACAAGCAGTACGACGTGGTCATCGTCGACACCGCCGGCCGACTCGGCATCGACGCAGATCTGATGGAGCAGGCTGCCGGTATTCGTGACGCCGTCAACCCGGACGAGACAATTTTTGTTCTCGACTCGATGATCGGTCAGGACGCGGTCAGCACGGCCGAGGCGTTCCGTGAGGGTGTCGGCTTCACCGGTGTTGTCCTCACCAAGCTCGACGGCGACGCCCGTGGTGGCGCCGCGCTCAGCGTTCGTGAGATCACGGGCCAGCCGATTCTGTTCGCGTCGACGGGCGAGAAGCTCGAAGACTTCGACGTCTTCCACCCGGACCGTATGGCCAGCCGCATCCTCGGCATGGGCGATGTCCTGAGCCTGATCGAGCAGGCCGAGCAGGTCTTCGACGCCGAGCAGGCTGAAGCAACCGCCGCCAAGATCGGCTCCGGCCAGCTGACGCTCGAGGATTTCCTCGATCAGATGATGGCTGTCCGCAAGATGGGCCCGATCGGCAACCTTCTCGGCATGCTGCCAGGCGCAGGCGGAATGAAGGACGCGCTGGCCAACGTCGACGAGAAGCAACTCGACCGCATTCAGGCCATCATCCGCGGTATGACGCCTGCCGAGCGTGAAGACCCCAAGATCATCAACGCGTCGCGCCGTCTGCGCATCGCAAACGGTTCGGGTGTCAAGGTTTCCGACGTTAACCAGTTGGTGGACCGTTTCTTCGAAGCCCGCAAGATGATGGCTGCCATGGCCGGCCGTATGGGTATGCCCGGCGCGCGTAAGCAGGTGCGCAGCAAGAAGGGCAAGAAGGGCAAGAAGGGCGGCAAGGGTCCGACGCAGCCCAAGATGCGCGGAGGGTTCCCCGGCATGGGCGGATTCCCGGGTATGCCCGGTGGCATGCCTGCCGGAATGCCCGACCTGTCGAACATGCCCAAGGGACTCGACCAGTTGCCACCCGGACTCGAAGGCATCGACCTGTCGCAGCTCAAGCTGCCCAAGAAGTAAGCCCGTGAGCGCCCTCCATCTGCGCGGCATCGGTCTGCCCGATGCTGCGCCCATCGAACTGTGGATTGTCGACGGCAGGATCACCTTCGAACCGGTCGCAGGCGCCGAGACGATTGTCGATGCTGGGTGGATCACTCCCGGTCTTGTCGACGCGCATTGCCATGTCGGTATTCGCTTCGGCGGGGGCGGCGGCGAGACCGTCGACGGTTTGATCGCTCAGGCACAGACCGAGCGCGACGCCGGTGTACTGCTGTTGCGTGACGCGGGATCACCCGTCGATACCCGATTCGTCGATGAGCGGGCCGATCTTCCCCGGATCATCCGTGCGGGTCAGCACATCGCTGCGCCCAAGCGCTACATCCCGGGGTTGCCGGTCGATCTCGACGACGAATCGCAGTTGCCTGCCGAGGTCGTGCGCCAAGCCAGGGCCGGTGACGGGTGGGTCAAGCTCGTCGGCGACTGGATCGACCGCTCTGTCGGCGACCTCGCACCTTTGTGGAGCGACAAGATCCTGGTTGAAGCTATTGCGGCGGCTCACGCTGAAGGCGCCAAGGTCACGGCCCACGTTTTTGCCGAAGACGCACTTCCCGGCCTGATCAACGCCGGTATCGACTGCATCGAGCACGGCACCGGATTGACCGACGAGACCATCGAGATGATGGTTGCTCACGGCACCGCACTGGTGCCGACACTGATCAACATCGCGACATTCCCCGGAATCGCCGACTCCGCGACGCGGTACCCGATCTACGCGGCCCACATGCGCGATCTCCACTCGCGGCGCCATCGGACGATCGGTGCGGCGCACGAAGCCGGTATCCCGATCTATGCCGGCACTGATGCCGGAGGATCGATCCTGCACGGCCGGATCGCCGACGAGGTGGCTGAACTCCAGATCGCCGGGATGTCGTCACACGACGCGCTCGGTGCAGCCTGCTGGGACGCCCGGACCTGGCTGGGTGGATCCGGATTGGTCGAGGGTGCGCCCGCTGACCTGGTGGTATTCGACGAAGATCCGCGGGGAAACACCGCTGTGCTGGCGAAGCCCGCCCACGTGGTGCTTCGCGGCAATGTAATCGCCCGATAACGCTTGCCTGGATTTCATCCACAAGTAGGCATCTGGCACAATGGACGACTGTTCGTCGCAAACGGTTACGTACCGCTGCGACGGTCACAGGTTAGAGGCAAAACCGGGCCCCCAAATTCGTGGGGGTTGCTGAATTGCACGTGACACGCGCCGCACTGTTGTGCGCGCTGAAGGAGTACCGCAGCCATGGCTGTCAAGATCAAGCTCACCCGCCTCGGCAAGATCCGCAACGCTCAGTACCGCGTTGTCATCGCCGACTCCCGCACCCGTCGTGACGGCCGTGCGATCGAGACCATCGGCAAGTACCACCCCAAGGAAGAGCCGTCGCTGATCGACATCGATTCCGAGCGCGCTCAGTACTGGCTGTCCGTGGGCGCACAGCCCACCGAGCCCGTCGAGGCTCTCCTCAAGATCACCGGTGACTGGCAGAAGTTCAAGGGCCTCCCGGGCACCGAAGGCACCCTGCGTGTCAAGGAAGCCAAGCCCTCCAAGCTCGAACTGTTCCAGGCTGCACTCGCGCAGGCCGAGAACGAGCCGGTTGCAGAAGCAATCACCCCCAAGAAGAAGAAGGCTGCCAAGGCAGACGAGGCCAAGGCAGACGACGCCGCAGCCGACGCCGAGGCTCCCGCTGCAGACGCCGAGGCTGCTGACAAGTGAGTGCCGTCGTCGCTGATGCGGTAGAGCATTTGGTTCGCGGCATTGTCGCCAATCCTGACGACGTACGCGTCGAACTGATGACCGGACGCCGTGGACGTACCGTCGAGGTGCACGTGCACCCCGACGATCTCGGCAAGGTCATCGGCAGGGGCGGCCGCACCGCGACCGCTCTGCGCACCCTGGTCTCCGGTATCGGTGGCCGTGGCATTCGCGTCGACGTCGTCGACACCGATCAGTAGACGGCAGTATTTCACGTGGAACTCGTCGTCGGTCGTGTCGCGAAGTCGCATGGCATCAAAGGTGAGCTGGTCGTAGAGGTTCGTACTGACGAACCCGAAGAGCGCTTTGCCGTTGGAACTGTGCTGCGTGGGCATAAGCCACGCGAGTCCACTAGCAAGTCCTACACAGTAGAAGCCGCCCGGGATCATTCCGGGCGGCTCCTGCTGCGTCTCGAAGGCGTCAACGATCGCGGCGAGGCAGATGCCTTGCGTGGCACGTTGTTTGTCATCGACAGCAGTGAACTCGAACCGTCCGACGATCCGGACGAGTTCTACGATCACGAACTCGAAGGACTGAAGGTCGTTCTGGCCGACGGTACCGAGGTGGGTTCTGTGATCGAGGTATTGCACTCCGCCGCAGGCGAATTGCTTTCCATTCGCCGCACCGGTGAGGCATCGGGCGAGTTGTTGATCCCATTTGTCGCCGCCATCGTGACCAAGGTGTCGATTGCCGACGGCCTGGTTGAGATCACGCCTCCCGAGGGTCTGCTGGACCCTGACTTCGGTGACAAGTCGAACAGCGACAGCGACAAGTCGAACTCAGATCGCGACTGATCGATTCATGCGTCTCGACGTAGTCACCATTTTTCCCGAGTACCTCGAACCGCTTCGTGCCGCCTTGCTGGGCAAGGCAATCGAACGCGGCTTGATCTCGGTTGACGTCCATGATCTGCGTTCGTGGACCCATGACGTACACAAGGCCGTCGACGATTCCCCGTACGGCGGGGGACCTGGCATGGTCATGAAACCCACCGTGTGGGGTCCCGCCCTCGACGACGTCCTCGGCCGCTCCGATTCTTCCGGCCCGGATGATGCCGACACCATTTTGGTGGTGCCGACTCCCGCCGGTGTTCCCTTTACCCAGGCAACAGCGCATCGTTGGTCGAAGGCGCAGCATCTTGTGTTTGCCTGCGGCCGGTACGAGGGCATCGATCAACGAGTCTTCGACGACGCGGCCAAGCGGGTTCGCGTCGAAGAAGTCAGCATCGGCGATTACGTCCTGATCGGCGGCGAGGCTGCCGTACTGGTGATGGTGGAAGCAGTAGTTCGCTTGATGCCCGGTGTGCTCGGCAATCAGCTGTCGCACCAAGAGGATTCGTTCTCCGACGGTCTTCTCGAAGGGCCGAGCTACACCCGCCCGGCGGTCTGGCGCGACCTCGAAGTTCCGCCTGTTCTGCTGTCCGGCGATCACGCAAAGATCAAGGCATGGCGCCATGAGCAGTCGCTGCAGCGCACCGCCGAACGTCGGCCGGATCTGCTGCCCTAGCTGTTTCGCTTCAGCCAGGTGACGCTCGCGCCGTTGTCGAAGACTTCACTGGCCGTGGGCGTGAAAAGTATCGGCTCGAATGTACCGGCGATCATCGGTGTCCCCGCACCCACGATGACCGGGTACCTTTTGATGATCAATTCGTCGATCTCCGGTAGCAGTTCCCCGGCAAGTATTCCGCCGCCGCACAGCCAGATATCTTGTCCTTCTTGGGCTTTGAGTTCCTTGATCTTCGTTACCGGGTCCGTGCGCACCAGGTTGACTGCCGGATCGTCGATATCCGGGAGCGTGGTCGATACGACGTATTGCCGAAGGTGCGCGTATGGACTGCTCACGCCGACGCTTCGTGCGGGCTCGTAGGAACCGCGGCCCATGAGGACGGTGTCGAAAACTCTGTTCGGTGGGTTGCCCATCCCGACGTGGGGCCGGATGTGCGTGGGTACGGTTTCCGGGTAACGCTCGTTCATCGACGCGGTCATCTGGTCGGAGAGCGGAAAGAAATCGAACTCTCCTCCGGGGCCCGCGATGTATCCGTCCAGCGTTGTTCCGACGTAGTACACAAGCTTGCGCATGTAAAACTCCGTTCGTAGTACTCTGTTTGTAGTGGTTTAATTTAGGGTCGTGACAGGAGCGGTGTCAAGTGCGAAAAAACCCGGAACGCCGGCTGGCGCTGATCGATGCGGCAATCGAGGTGCTGGCGCGAGAAGGCGCTAGAGGCTTGACATTTCGAGCCGTCGATACGCAGGCGGCCGTGCCGAACGGAACTGCGTCGAACTACTTCGCAAATCGCGACGACCTACTCACCCAAGCCGGTGGCCGGATCTACGAGCGACTGATACCGGACGACCTCGAAGGGATGATCGATCCCGTCAACGGCACCGATCGTGATCGCCTGGTGACGCTCATGCTCGACGTGGTCGAGCGGGTCACCTCATTCGGGACCGGATTCCTCGCATTGATGGAGCTGCGCCTCGAGGCGACGCGTCGGCCTGATCTTCGAGCGGTTCTGACGGTCCGCATCCGAGAAGACTTCGAACTCAACGTCGCCAACCATCTGGCCTCGGGAGTGCCAGGTGATGCGATGACCGTTCGACTGCTCTACATGTCGTTGAACTGGCTGGTTCTCGATCGGCTCACCCTGCCGGATCTGTTCGGCGAAGAAGACATTCGAGCCCTTGTCGCTGTGGCGGTGGATCGGGCCTTGCCGCCACAGCGGTAGCAGGTCAGTGATCGATAACAGGTCAGTGGTTGTCGGTGCTGCGCCGGAACGAGAAGTATCGATGCCCCAGAAAACTCACGCCTGCCACAATCAGCATCACCACTGCCTGTGCCGGTAGTGGTGGTGCATGGAGAACCGACACCGCAAAAGTCCCCAGGATCAGATTCAGTACCAGCCCACCGGAATTGACGACGATAAATGCCCCGAGGTCGCGGGCGAGGTGACCCCGGACGCGGAAGACCAGAGTTCGGTGCAGCACAAACGCGATCAGGACGCTGATGCTGTAGGAACCGATCAGCGCGACCGGGTAGAGGTTGTCGTTGCCCAATGCGAGCATCCAGATGACGAACAGCCCGTATCCGATGGCTGTATTCGCCACTCCCACAACGGCAAATGCGATGGGCTGATGTTTCACGATTCGCAGCAGCGGGCCTGGGTCGGCAACCGGGGCGGTGTCCTCGCTCACGATGCGTTGTTCGTTGCGTCGTCGATCCGGTCGCGTCGACGGCCGCGCAGATACATCCATTCGAGTACGCCGAGGCCGAGAATTCCGGCGACCATCGACGCGCCGCCGATCTTCCATCCCGGCGGACGCCAGGTGAGGACAAGTTCCGCGTCCTTTGTTCCGGCTGGAACATCCACGGTGACAAAGGACTTCGCAACAACATCGATGGGAACAGACTCACCGTTCAAGGTGGCGCGGTAGCCAGGCCAGCCGAGACGGGCGAAGACGACCTTCCCGCCGCCGCTCGAGCTGACGCGAAGAGTGCTCGACATGTTCGTCTCGGCGACCGACGTCGCTTCCACCCCCTCGGTGTGCGAGATTCGGCCGTTGCGGGTGGAGACCGGACCGTCGACGCGTTTGAGTACCGAGATGTAGTTGTCGTGGCCTGGGTAGTCGACCCATTTCCAGCCGTCGGGGGCCGGCTGGTTACGAGCATCGGGATACAACGCGTTCTGCAGAACCACGCGGTCCACGTTCATGAGATCGACCAGAGTGCGGCCGGTTTCGGGTTCGACGGCGAAAGCCCGTGCGAACGCGTCAGGACACACGCTCATGTCCCACCGCATGCACAGGAGATTGCCGAAGTAGTAGTGCCCGTTGGGGGTGTAACCGCTGGTATAGGTGAGTTCGAGATCCTTCGGATAGTTTCCGAACGCTAGCGAGCCGTATGCGCCGTCGAGGGTGCGTTGGTCGGGGGCGATGAGCGCGCGATCGGCGAGTTGCAGTGTTGTTCCGTCGAAGTCGGGGAAAGCTGCTTTCATGTCCGAGCGCGACTCCGGCAGGTTCCAGCTCATCGGTGTCGGTTGCGCGGCGCGCACCTGGGCGTAAGCGATGGGGGAGACTGCGGCAATAGCGAGGATGCAGGCCGCGGCCGTTCCCTTCGTTCGGCCGAGCCAGACCATCGCGGCGCCGAGAGCAGCGACGGCGACGGCCGAGATCACGTGCCATTCCAGGAGGCTGGGTGCAGCCGACGCCGAGCGGATCAGGAGTAAGCCCACCAGGATTCCGGCGGCCGCGCCGCGGCGACGCCAGTTGTCGGTGGTGGCGTAGCGCCCGAGCAGGATGCACACCAGAAGTAGCAGTCCGATCGCCACCATCGGGAGCACCCGAGCGGGCCAGCGGAGGGGGCCGATGGTGCTGGGTCCGGCAGTCCACATGAGTACTGCCACCGTGAAAATTCCGACGGCCGTCAGTTCGCGTGCGGCGCCGCGAGCTTTGCCCCAGTCGATGAATGCAAGCGCAGGAATCAGGAACCAGGCGATGTAGACCATCGGCATGGTCTGGATGTAACCCCACCACGAAACGAACGCGGGCATCGCGCTCGGCAGGCTGGCGTTGAGGGATTCCGACCACGGTACGGCGAGGAAGGCGTCGTTCTTGACCTCGGATGCGCCGCGCCAGGTGACGTCGGCGGTGAGCAGACTCGGCAGGTAGGTTGCGAGGCCCGCCAGCGCGGCACACGCGGAGACTGCGAGGAGCCGCAGCGATGGCAGCCAACGCTGTTGGTAGACCACTTCGCCGATGGCCACAGCAACGATCATCAGACCGGATTCGACTGCGGGAAACACGTATTGGACCGACATCGCGAGATACAGGAACACAAACGTCGGTATCGGACCGCTCTTGCCGCGGGAGTACCGGATCGCCGACGCCCAGGCCTGCACCATCCAGGCGGTGCCGGTAAAGGCCGTCATCCAACTGGCCTCGTCGAAGAACAGCAGGAAACCGGTGAAGGGAATCGAGACGCCGGCTACGGCCGCCCACGCGGGCTTGGAGCCGTATTCGAGGCAGATCCGAAATACACCGAGGCCGAGGATGATCGCGAAGATCAGCTTGACCAGCGTTGCGTACAACGCGAGGTTGTCGAAGGACGGCGCTATCAGGTCGATCAGCAGTTGTGGTGGGTTGAGAAGGCCGGCTTCCTCGATGGCGTAGTTCCCGGCCATCCAGTTCTCCGGCACCAGGACTGGTAGGTGGCCCTCGCGCAGATTTCGGCCCAACATCACCCACAACGGGGCGTACTGGGACTCGGTGTCATCGGTGTAGAAATGGCGTGCATTTGCCAGGACGACAGCGATGTATCCCGCGATAACACCGACCGCAGTACCGGCACCCCATTTGTACACGTCAGCTCTGGCGCGAATGCGAGTTTCCACCACGAGTTCCAGACCTTAACAGGATGGGGGAATCGTGCCATGACGCGTGCAGGTAAACCGTTGGCAAAGTACAAGAGTCGTACACGCGCGCGTGTTAAAGTTCGCGGCGGTGTGAGTCCGGTCGCACTGATCACTCGACCCTTCGTCGAGTTCCCGAAGGGAGCAGTAAGCGAGTGCACTCGATCTCCGTCGTGGTGCCCGTGTACCAGGGCGAACGCACGATTTCCGCGCTGGTCGACGAGCTGAACACTCTCACCGGTACCTGTGTCACTGCAGGTGGTGCCGAATTTTCGGTCGACGAGATCGTCCTTGTCCATGACAACGGGCCAGATCGCTCCGACGTCGTCCTTCTCGAGTTGGAACGCCGTTTCGACCACGTACGGGTGATTTGGCTGAGCCGCAACTACGGCCAGGATGCCGCAACGATTGCCGGTATGGCTGCTGCCCGCGGCGACTGGATTGTCACGATAGACGAGGACGGGCAGCATGACCCGGCGTCGATCAGCGCGTTTCTCGACACCGCACTGCGAGAACGTGCCGATCTTGTCTATTCGAAGCCGGTCAATACCCGCCCCCACGGATTCTTGCGGAACGTGACGTCGCGGGGCGCAAAGATGGTTCTGGCTACGGTGTTCGCGTTCCCGGCGTCGGCGCAATTCGAGAGCTTCAGACTTGTTCGCGGCGACATCGCGAGACAACTGGCGGAGGTAGCCGCAAACGGTGCGTACCTCGACGTCGCTCTGACCTGGGTGGTGGGTAACACCGCCACCGTTCCGGTTAGCTTACGTGCGGAGGGCCGAGAGGAATCCGGCTACAACTACCGCCGGTTGTTCTCTCTGTTCTGGAAGATGGTGTTGTGCAGCGGAACCCGGGGTCTCCGATTGGTCAGCCTGCTCGGCGTGACTCTTGCGCTCGCCGGAGTGGTCGTCGCTGCGGTGATCTTCGTCCAGGCGGTGACCGGCGACAACAACGACCCTGAAGGCTGGGCGTCGATGATCGTGGCGATGCTGCTCTGCTCGGGGGCAATTCTGTTCTCGCTTGGTCTCATTGCCGAATATCTCGGGGTTGCCCTGCATATTCTGGTGGGCAAACCCCTGTATCTCAAGGTCGATGCACCACGTCCGGGTGTAACTGAAATGGACGGTGTCACACGTGAACGCTGACCGCATCATCTTCAGTCGGCCCTACCGTGCCGCGAATGAATTGACCAATCTGGCAACGGTTCTGGAATCGGATCACATTCACGGCGACGGCACGTTCACCGCCTCGTCCACCGCAAAGATCAAGGCGATCACTGGCGCCAAGCACGCCCTGCTGACAACCTCGTGCACACACGCGCTCGAACTCGGTGCACTTCTGTTGGAGATCGGGCCGGGCGACGAAGTCATCGTTCCAAGTTTTGCCTTCAGCTCCGCAGCGACTGCTGTCGCGCTGCGCGGGGCAACCGTCGTGTTCGTCGACATCGATCTGGAAACCGGCAACATCGATCCGGTCGCCGTCGCCGACGCGATCACACCGCGCACCAAAGCCGTGCTGGTCATGCACTACGGCGGTGTGGCAGCCGAGATGGAACCGCTGCTGGCACTCGCGAAGGAACACGGCTTTGCGTTGATCGAGGACAACGCGCACGGACTGGGCGGCACGTGGCGGGGCCGAACACTCGGCACCATCGGCACCGTCGGCACTCAAAGTTTCCACGACACCAAGAACATTCATTGCGGCGAGGGTGGCGCGCTGCTGCTCTCCGACGATGCACTGATGGAGCGCGCCGAGATCATCCGCGAGAAGGGCACGAACCGTGCTCGTTTCCTGCGTGGTCAGGTGGATAAATACTCGTGGCAGGACATCGGTTCCAGCTATCTGCCCAGTGAACTCAACGCGGCAGTGCTCGACGCTCAACTAGCCGAATTCGACGCGATTCATGCGGACCGTCATCGCGTCTGGGACGACTACAGCGAGAACCTGTCCGATTGGGCGAAGAATCACGACGTTCAACTGATGACTGTTCCGGACGATCGTGAGCACCCCGCGCACCTGTTCTATGTCCGGCTGCCGAACGAGCGCAGCCGCGACGCCATGATCCGGCACATGGCCGAGCGCGGCGTCGTGGCACCGTTTCATTACGTGCCCCTGGACACGAGTGCGGCCGGACTGCGCTACGGCCGCACACCTGTGCCGTGCGTTCGTAGTCTGCAGTTCTCGACCACGATTCTGCGACTTCCGCTGTGGCCGATGCTCACAGCCGACCAGCAGGGCCGCGTCGTAGATGCTGCGGCGTCGTATCGCGTGTAGTTAAGACTTCTAGGGCCCGGACGCTTCCTGAACGGGCTTTTCGGTTGTGGGTGTGGAGGGCGACCATTCGTCCACCGTGCCGTCGGGGAAAATGATCTGCGCTACGCCCGTGATGGTGTCGCGGGCGTGGAGCGCACTCTCGTCGTTGGTGGCGTCTGTCATCGAGGTATCCGGGATGAGTCCGTAGTTGTCGTCGTCCTGATACTGAATATCCTCGCGCGTGGTGACAGTCACGATGAATCGGTTGTCCTCGCCGACGATGCCGGTGGTCAGATGGACCCACTGGTCGCTGACACAACACATCCATCCCTGTTTGACGGCAAGCACCGGTTCGTTGAAGAGAGCGTCCGGGAGGCCGAAGCGTTGGTCGTAGCCGTCGGCGGCAGTCGCCGTGGATTCGCGGAGGTGGTCGACGATCAGATTGATCCGGTCCGCCCCCAGCCCTGCGGTGTCGTCGAGGACTCCGTCGTAGAACGTGATCAGATCGCGCGCCGTAGTTTCGGTGTTCCACCACAAACCGTCGTATGGCGCGGTGGTGGAGGTCAACGAGTAGCGTTGCGCGACGCGGTTCACGAGGTCGGAGCCGCCGGCAGCGTCCCACAGGAGATTGGCGGCCGTGTCATCGGAAGATTCGAGCATGGCAACCATGAGGGCGCGGTCGTCGTCGCCGAGTGGGCGTTCGTCACGCGAATCTTGATAGAGCAGATCCTCGGCGATGAAAAGCTTTGCTACCGAGGCTGTTTCGATCTGCTGATCGCCGCCCACCTCGAGATAGTTGTTCGTGGTGCGGTCGAAGACGGCAATCGACGCCTCTGCGCCGCGATCAAGTGCGGCAGTACGGGCCTGTTCGAGTCGCACGTCAAGGGCCTGCGCGAGCGGCACGTTTGTATCAGGGAAGGGGGAGGTCTCGGTGGATGCTGCCTGGTTTGCGGCCGCGCTGCATGATGCCGCACAAGTAACTGCGGCAATCATTGCGATAACCCGGACGAACCGCGCAGTCATCAATTTCCCCCGGACTCCGGACACGGCGCTGTCTGCCGGTCTTCTTGTTCCAGGATAGCGGTAGGCTCGGTTCTCGTGATTCTCAAGACCGTGAACCAGCGCATTGCCGAGGAACTCGACGTCCGCGAAGGGCAGGTGGCTGCGGCCGTAGACCTGTTGGACGGCGGGGCCACCGTGCCCTTTATCGCCCGGTATCGAAAAGAAGTCACCGGCACTCTCGACGACGCTCAATTGAGACTTCTCGAGGAGCGGCTGCGCTACCTCCGCGAACTCGACGAGCGTCGCGACGCGGTTCTGGCCGAGATCGAATCCCAAGGAAAACTCGACGACGCCTTGCGCGGTCAGATCATGCTTGCCGACACAAAAGCGCGGCTAGAAGACATTTACCTGCCGTTCAAGAAGAAGCGCCGCACCAAGGCGCAGATCGCCCGCGAGGCCGGGCATGAGCCTGTGGCAGATGCTCTCATCGGGGATCCCACCACCGACCCCGCGCAGTATTCGGACGAGCAGCTCGACGGTGCGCGGTCGATCCTGGTCGAGCGCTTTGCCGAAGATGCCGATCTCGTCGGTGAATTGCGCGAGCTGATGTGGACCCGTGGACAGGTTGTTTCCGCGGTTCGTAAGGGCAAGGAAACCGATGGCTCGAAGTTTGCTGACTACTTCGAGTTCTCCGAACCCTTCGCAAAACTTCCGTCCCACCGAATCCTCGCGGTACTGCGCGGAGAGAAGGAAGAAGTGCTGTCGGTGACGATGGCACCCGATACCGCGGAACTCGCACCGGGGGAGCGGACGGTATACGAAGGCCGCATCGCAACCCGGTTCGACATTGCGGATCGTGGACGCGCAGCCGACGGCTGGCTCCTCGACACCGTTCGATGGGCGTGGCGGACCAAGTTTGCAGTCACCCTCGGCGTCGACGTCCGGATGCGCCTGCGCCAGTCTGCGGAGAAGGACGCCGTCGACGTGTTCGCGACCAACCTCAAGGACCTTCTGCTGGCAGCGCCCGCCGGCGCTCGTCCGACCATGGGTCTCGACCCCGGATTCCGAACGGGCACAAAGGTTGCCGTCGTCGACGGAACGGGCAAGGTTGTTGCATACGAGACTATTTACCCGCATCAACCCCACAACAAGCGAGATGCCGCTCTGGCCACACTGGCGAGCTTGGTAGCCAAGCACGGCGTCGAATTGATCGCCATCGGCAACGGCACCGCGTCACGTGAGACCGATACATTGGCCGGCGACCTGATCACAAAGTCCGGCGCCACCAACCTGACCAAGATCGTTGTCTCCGAAGCCGGTGCGTCCGTGTACTCGGCGTCGGCCTACGCATCTGCGGAATTGCCGGACCTCGACGTGTCCATCCGCGGAGCCGTCTCCATCGCGCGTCGCCTTCAGGATCCCCTCGCCGAACTGGTGAAGATCGACCCGAAGTCCATCGGCGTCGGCCAGTATCAGCACGACATCACCGAATCGCTCCTCTCTCGTTCACTCAACGCCGTGGTCGAGGATGCTGTGAACTCGGTGGGCGTCGACGTGAACACGGCGTCGGTCCCGCTGCTGGCCCGTGTCTCGGGTATTGCCGGTTCGCTGGCGGAAAGCATTGTGTCGCATCGAGATCAGAATGGTCCGTTCCGAACGCGCAAGGCACTCAAGGACGTCTCGCGGTTGGGACCCAAGGCGTTCGAGCAGTGCGCGGGCTTCCTCCGCATCGCCGACGGTGACGACCCGCTCGACGCGTCGAGTGTGCACCCCGAGGCGTATCCCGTCGTCCGCAAGATCGTCGCGAGCGCAGGTGGTGACGTCAGTAGTGTCATCGGCAATGCGACGGCATTGCGCTCGGTGCGCGCCGCAGATTTTGTCGACGACCGCTTCGGCCTTCCCACTGTCACGGACATCATCGCCGAACTCGAGAAGCCGGGCCGTGATCCGCGTCCGGAGTTCAAGACGGCCACCTTTGCCGCCGGCATCGAAAAGGTCGCACACCTCAAGCCCGGAATGGTGCTCGAAGGCGTAGTCACCAACGTCGCTGCCTTCGGTGCCTTCGTCGATGTGGGAGTACACCAGGACGGTCTGGTGCACGTCTCCGCAATGTCACACAGCTTCGTCAAGGACCCGCGGGAAGTGGTGAAGTCGGGTGACGTCGTCAAGGTCAAGGTGCTCGAGGTCGACGAGGCTCGCCAGCGCATCGCGCTGACACTGCGACTCGACGACGAGGTCGGTGCGCCGCCGCGAAAGTCCGATGGTCCTCGCGGTGGGCAGAACCCGCGTCAGGGTCAGGGGCAGGGTCAGGGCGGGCAGCAGCAGCGCCGCGGCGGTGGCCAGCAGCAGGGCGGTCGGGACAAGCGCCCGGACAACCGGGCGCCGGCGTCCGGGTCGATGGCCGATGCCTTGCGCAATGCGGGATTCGGCAAATAAGAGGGTTCGAATGATCCACCCCGCCCGGTTTGTCACAATTGAGCAGACCGGGTCGGGGGACTTCGTGGAGTGAGGGCAGTAATGGGCGAGTGGCTCGACCGCGAGATCGTCGCCCACGGCCGACTGCCGCTGTTGTTCTTTCTTCTCGGGTTTCTCGCTGCGTTCCTGTTCATTCGGCTCAGCGTGCGAATGATCCGCGCGCAGGTGAAGTGGTGGCCGGGCAACATCACTCCAGGTGGTCAGCACGTTCACCACGTGGTCTTCGGCGTTGTTGCCATGATCGCCTCGGGCGGCGCACTGATCGCGGTCTACGTGGACGGCTCCCAAACCACTGGCGCCGTCCTCGCCGCGATCTTCGGGATGGGCGCCGCGTTGGTGCTCGACGAGTTTGCGCTCATCTTCTATTTGAAGGACGTCTACTGGTCGGAGCAGGGCAGGACGTCGGTCGACGCGGTTTTTGTCGCCATCGCGGTGACAGGCCTCGTTCTGCTCGGCTTCCGTCCGCTAGAGCTGCTGGACTTGGCCGGCTTCCGCGAGGAAAGAAACCCCTGGATCAGATTGGCCTTCGTGTTTGTCGCTCTGATCAACTTCGGCCTGGCCGCGATCGTGATTCTCAAAGGCAAGATCTGGACGGGTCTCGTCGGATTGTTTGTCCTCCCACTGCTGATCATCGGAGCGATCAGACTCAGTAGGCCTGGTGCGCCGTGGGCGCGGTGGCGGTACACCCGCAAACCGAAAAGAATGAAACGGGCGCTCGAACGTGAACGAAAATGGCGACGCCCCGTTATCCGGGCCAAGATCTACGTCCAGGATCTGATCGCTGGGTCGCCGAGCGTCGAACATGCGATGGCTGCGGCGGAGGAGGAACTCGACCACACGATTCAACCGGCTCCGCCACCTCCGGTTTCGCCCTTACTGTCCGCGTCTGGCACAATGGACGGGTTGCCTGGACCAGGCAGCAGTACTTGATCTGGGCACGAACCAGTCGAGCGTCGTATCGGGCTTACCGAAGCGTCGCCGCTCGGTTCCTCTGCTCCTGCGAAATGCAAGGATGACACATGAACACTTTGGACTTCCTGGATAAGAAGTCGCTGCGCGACGACATTCCTGACTTCCGCCCCGGCGACACGCTCAACGTGAACGTCAAGGTTATCGAAGGCTCGAAGGAGCGCGTGCAGGTCTTCAAGGGCGTCGTTATTCGGCGTCAGGGTGGCGGCGTTCGCGAAACCTTCACCGTCCGCAAGGTTTCCTTCGGCGTCGGTGTCGAGCGTACGTTCCCGGTTCACAGCCCCACGCTGGCCTCCATCGAGGTTCTGACCCGCGGTGACGTTCGTCGCGCGAAGCTGTACTACCTGCGCGAGCTGCGCGGCAAGAAGGCAAAGATCAAGGAAAAGCGCTGATCTTTCTTATTGGCCCGGCACCGCGTACGCGCGGTGTCGGGCTAATCTGTTTCTGTGGCAGATTCTTCGAAGGAGCAGGCATTGTCGTCCGGACCCGAGAATCAGGATGGAACAGGTAATCCCGAGGAACAGAACACTCCTCGACCACAGACATCTCACCGCTCACCCAAGAAACAACGATCGTTCTTCCGGGAACTCCCGATACTGATCGGGGTGGCGCTGGTTCTCAGCATCGTTTTACAAGCATTCGTCTTTCGCGTTTTCCTCATTCCGTCCGAGTCGATGGAGCCGACCCTGCACGGCTGTGCAGGATGTACCGGTGACCGCATCGTGGTGGAAAAGATCGGATACCGCTTCGGCGATCCGCAGCCCGGCGACGTAGTCGTCTTCAAGGGCCCCGATTCATGGAACACCCACTACACCTCCACGCGGTCGGACAACGTCGTGATGCGCGGAATCCAGGAGGTCGGCTCGTGGGTCGGCCTGGTCCCGCCCGACGAGAACGACTTGGTCAAGCGCGTCATCGCCACCGGCGGACAAACCGTCGAGTGCTGTGACGAACAGGGTCGAGTCCTCGTGGACGGCAAACCGCTCGACGAGCCCTACGTCAAGATGGACTACCCGTTCACTCCCGGCGTCCAGGATTGCCAAACCGCTGTTCAATCCGGCCGATGCTTTGCTCCCGTCACCGTGCCCGAGGGACACGTGTGGGTGATGGGCGACAACCGGAGCAATTCCGCCGATTCGCGCGCCCATGTGCAGGACGAGCTCCAGGGGACGATCCCGCTCGACAACATCATCGGTCAGGCACGCTTCATCGTTCTCCCGCCTTCACGGATGGGTAGCATCAGTTCACCTGATCCCCAAAGCAATTGAGTGCAGAAGACCGTGAGTAGTTCGAGTACTTGGCCACCCCGAGTGGTCATTCGCAGATCAACAGGTTTGCGAACGATGGAGTCTGCGCTGTATCGAACGGGGATGGGTCCGGTTGCCGGTGTCGACGAAGCCGGACGCGGTGCGTGCGCCGGCCCACTGGTCATCGCGGCGTGTGTTCTGGCGCCGAAACCGCATGTGGCCCTTGCTCGTCTCGACGATTCGAAGAAGCTCACCGAACGTGCCCGCGAAGAACTTTTTCCTGAGATCAAGCGGTTGGCATTGTCCTGGAGTGTCATTTCTGTCGAAGCCGAGGAAATCGATCGAATCGGCATCCACGTCGCCAACATAGAAGGGATGCGACGCGCTGTTGCCGGCCTCGAGACGCCACCCGGATATGTGCTCACCGACGGGTTTCGAGTTCCCGGCCTGCCCGCGCCGTCGCTGCCAGTTATCGGTGGTGATGCCGCAGCCGCGTGCATTGCCGCCGCCAGCGTGCTCGCCAAAGTGACGCGCGATCACGTCATGGAAGAGATGGACGGCACCCATCCCGGATACGGCTTTGCGATCCACAAGGGATACAGCACACCCGTGCACATGGACGCGCTCGACGAGCTGGGCCCGTGCCCGGAGCACCGGATGACGTACGCCAATGTTGTTGCTGCGGGACTCCGGGTGGAGCAGCGCGCGGGGCATACGGGATGATGAAGGTTCAGACGAACTGGGAGGACTGGCTAAACCGATGAGTGCCGAGGATCTCGAGAAGTACGAAACCGAGATGGAGCTGTCGCTCTACCGCGAATACCGGGACATCGTCGGACAGTTCTCCTACGTCGTGGAGACCGAACGACGTTTCTATCTCGCCAACACGGTCGAGTTGCTGCCCCATAATTCGGATGGCGAGATCTACTTCGAACTGCGGATGTCCGACGCGTGGGTGTGGGACATGTACCGCCCCGCGCGATTCGTGAAATACGTGCGCGTCGTGACGTTCAAGGACGTCAACATCGAAGAGCTGGACAAGCCGGATCTGCGCCTGCCGGACTGAGCTTGGCTCACATGGACTTTTGCGCACAATGACGGCCTCGCCGATTTTCGGCGGGGCCGTCATTGTGCATTATTCGGGTCAATCGCCCTTCACATTGACGATCTGACGCAGCGTGTGACGGATTTCCACCAAGTCCTTGGCATCGTCCATCACGACGTCGATGTCCTTGTACGCTCCCGGAATTTCGTCGAGAAACGCCTTCGAACGCTTGTACTCGATGCCGACCATGGCCTTGTCGAGGTCGTCGATCGTGAACGTCCGCCTTGCCTTGTTCCTGGCGTAGACGCGACCGGCGCCGTGCGGGCTGGACTTGAACGATGGCACATTGCCCTTGCCGACCACAACGTAGCTTGCCGTTCCCATGGACCCTGGGATGAGTCCTGGCACGCCCACGTCGGCCTTGATCGCCCCCTTCCTGCTCAACCACACACCGCGACCCATGTGGAATTCCTTCTGGGTGAAGTTGTGGTGGCAGTTGATCCTCTCGAGTTCCTCCACGACAGCCGGAACGCCGTCGCCCATGAAGTACGCGAAGTCCTTCACTACCCGATCCATCATTTCCTCCCGGTTCAGCAGAGCAAAATGCTGCGCCCAGTTCAGATCAGTGATGTAGCAGTCGAATTCGGGTGTCTTCTCGACCAGGTAGGCAAGATCCCGGTCGGGGAGGTCGATGTGCCAACGGGCGCACAGTTCTTGCGCGACCTTGATGTGGTGCTGTGCGATCTTGTTGCCGACACCGCGGCTACCCGAGTGCAGGAACAGCCACACGTTGTCATTTTCGTCGAGGGTGACCTCGATGAAGTGATTGCCCGACCCCAGCGTTCCCAGCTGGAAACGCCAGTTGTTCTTGAACTTGTCGTAGAAGGGCAGTCGATCACCGGCCATCGACTCGAGCTCTGCGATACGGGTTTGCGCCGTTGCGGTCAGTGTTTTGTTGTAGACACCGGCAGACAGGGGGACCGAGCGTTCGATACTGTGGCGAAGCGCGCTCAGATCGCGACCGGTCAGATCCTGAGCGTTGTACTGGGTTTTGACTGCGATCATTCCGCAGCCGATATCCACGCCGACGGCGGCAGGCATGATCGCGCCTTCGGTCGGGATGACCGAACCCACCGTCGCACCCGCACCGAGGTGCGCATCAGGCATCAATGCCAGATGTGGACGGACAAAAGGCATCTGGGACGTGCGCAACGCTTGCTCGCGAGTTTTCTCGTCGAGTATCGATGCCCAGTTCCACAGCCTTTCGGTGATCTTCTCCATCAGTTTTCTCCCACATAGTGCACGTCGAGGGCCTGCTGGTCCTTGTGGTGTGCGGGATCAACCATGCGCGTCGAGAGGTGGTGTGTGCAAACTATTTTCAGGTCCGAAGGCCGTCGGCAAGCTCGTAGATGCGGCCGACGTACTTCTCCTGGAAGGCTTTTCGGGCCGCTGCAGCTTGATGTTCTGCCCCCGCGTGCGTGTAGACGTACTCGAGATGGACCAAGCTTTCGCCGATGTCGACGCGGCGCTGATCGAGCACCGCCAGCTCCTCGACCAGCCGCGCCAACTCGCAGGTTGCGTCCGTTGTTTCGTCCATGGCGGTCCTCGATGTGCTCGTCGATACGTCCTGGTCCCAGGCTAGCACTCTTCGAACAGATATTCGAAGGTGAGTTTTGTCGTCAGCTGCCGGGGATGAAGCCCGGGTATACGAAGTGGCCCGGTCCACCGCCGGGGAGACCGGATCCGGACACGTTGGGCACATTGGCTTGGAGGCGAATCAATTTGTGCGGATTACCGTACTGATCGGCCTGCCAGCATCCGGTCAGAACTCCGTGAAATGCCGTGCACACAATGCGTGTGCTGGTGCCGAACGGTGACGTGAGCCGGTCTTGATTAACAAATGGATTCCAGTAATTCGGATTCTCTGGAGTGAGGAAATTCGAGTTGTCGAACGGTACCGATGGGCTCGGGTACGGAGGAATCGGCGGCCACTCGTCCTGGGCCTGCGCGATCGCCGTGCTGCCGAGGGTAACTGCTGCAACTGAAGCTGCGACGACGGCAGCTTGGGCGAAATGGCGCATTCGCGGTTTTGTCATCTGTCGAGAATAGGGGCGACGCCGCACATGACCGGGCGAATCCAGGCCACAGTTCAATGTCGAAATGGGCATCAACGTAGAAATGGGCAGAGCTACCAGCGTGCGCTGACGGCTCTGCCCATTTCCTTCCCCGAACTGAGTTAGCTCAAATTGCCGATCACATTGCCCAGGACTCCGCCGATGACGTTGGTCATCGACCCCTGCGGATCGGTGAGGGAGCCGAATACCTGGCCCGATCCGGTGTTCACTGAACCGAAGCCCATGTCTTCGAGGCTGCCGGCGCCGGCCTCGACAGGATTCGGCTGCCGGATTGTGACGCACACGCCCATCGGGTTGATGTTCCAGTCGCCGGCCGCGAGCACGATGTTGGTGCCTGCGCCGCTGTCGAGCTTACTGCCGACCGTGGCATTATCGGGAACCTTGTAGGTGGTTTCCAGAGCGATAACGCCGCCGCCGGCCGTCGTCCACCCGCCGCCCTTGGCAACTACGGAAGTACCGTTGACGACGGCTGTGCCTGTGACATCTTCCCACTGTTGGTTTCCGATAAGCCATTTGACGTTAAGGCGAGCCTTGACCAACTGAAATCCTGCCGGGTGGAAATCGCGGATCTCGTTGACGAGTGCTCCCGAGCCGGACACCTTGGTGATGTAGGTGACTGTCTGACCCGGTGCGACGGTGCCGTCGCCGACAACCTCCTTGCTGACGGTGTAGTCCGTCCAGAAGGAGCCGGGCCAGTTGTCGGTGACCGACTGGCTGAGCGCGCATGCGGGTGCGGCTTGTGCCACCGATGCTCCGAGTCCGACGGTGACTCCAGTGGCGAGGAGGACGAGGGAGGCAGTGGTCGCTACTGCGTGGCGTAGTGAGCGGCGTGACATGTAGAACTCCATTCAGCGATATGCAGCGGTCTTGTAGGTTCGAGCAAAAACTATAACCAGTTCTACTGGACCGACGTCCAGTTTTGGTGGGAATCGGAATATTGCCGGTATGCAACCGGACTTGTCGCTAATCGCCCACCTGCAAATGGGTAGTGCCGGGCCCTCAGAAGATTCGCAATCGTCGGGAATCGCTGCTCGGGGAAGGGGCGGTGTCGATACAGCCGCCCATCCTCTGGAGTCTGCTGTCCGATTGACTAGCACATGAGGCACTGTTGTTCGAGCGAATGAATTGTTCGCGGTTTCGAACTCCGGGAGTAGGCGGAGTGAGCGTGATTCCATGCAGCAGTTCTCGTCGATTTGGCGTTTCTGGTCGCGCTGAGAGTCGTGAAGCTGAGAGTCGTGAATCAGTCTGGGACTTCTTCGCTGGTGTAAAGCTGCGCTGTTCCAACTGCTTCGTGCGCGGGGTCGATGTCAACTTGGTAGGCCGCAACGATTCGACAGACTTCGTTGTTGTAGTCGACAAGTCCCTCGACACGGATCATGTTCGGTCCCCAATTGAGCTCGACTGCCTGCATTTTGACACTCAGTTCGCCGTGGTCAGTCGATAGCATGAGGCTCGTGATCTCTGGTGACGGCATCCGATAGGGCTTGTCCTCAATCGCGAGAATGAGTAGGTAACGAACCATGGGGATCAAACGAGTGCAGTGAGGGGCGACCTGTGCCAGATCAGCTGGCCACCGATTGCCATTCGACGATCGTCAGCGCTGTCAAATGTCGAACAAGCATCAGCCTCGATCGAGACGGACTTTCCAATTTCGGAAGCTATAGTTCGACCCGTGGCTACCTTTGTATCCAACCTTGGAATCACAGTTGCCGATTGTCGGCGAATCATCGCAGATCCGATCCTGGACGGTAGCTCATTTATGCTCGACATCGATGGTGGCATCCAGAGTTTGGTTATAAGTTCCTTGTTGAGATCACGGGACGAATTGACGGTTCAGTGTGAGGGTCGGTTCTGCTTTGTCACACTGCACCTGCCAGACGACGTCGATGCGGCAGCTCAGGCCACGATTCTCTACAAACGCCGTCCCTGAGGCTCGCTGACTACTCGGGTCCCGTTGTTCTGCCGAATTCCACAGGCCTCGAGTTATCAACAGGTGGGTTTTCTTTTGTTGGGGTGCGCGGTTAGTGGGGCACTGTGACGGGTGGGACGCGTTTTGCATGGGCGGGCGCGCGGGACCGGAACGGTGGGGGCTGTGATGGCGGGGAATATGGCGTTCGGGGCGCGCGGCGAGGATGTGGCTGCGGAGTTCCTGGTCGGTGCGGGTTTGGAGATTGTCGAACGGAATTGGCGGTGTCGGTACGGCGAGTTGGATGTTATTGCGACGGTTGATGATCGGATTGTTTTTGTCGAGGTGAAGACGCGTAGTGGGGTGGGGTACGGGTCGCCGGCGGAGGCTGTGACGTTTGCGAAGCGCCGCCGGATTCGGGTGTTGGCGTTGCAGTGGCTCGGTGATTCGGGTCGGTCGTGGTCGAAGGTGCGTTTTGATGTGGTGGCGGTGTTGATTCGCCGCGATCAAGATCCGGTGGTCGAGCATTTTGTGGATGCGTTCTGATGGCGTTGGGGCGGGCGCATTCGGTGGCGGTCAGTGGCGTCGACGGTCAGATCGTGGAGATCGAGGCGGATATCGGGCGTGGTTTGCCTGGTGTGCAGTTGGTGGGGTTGCCGGATACGGCGTTGCACGAGTCGCGGGATCGGATTCGGGCGGCGGTGACGAATTCGGGGGAGGAGTGGCCGGACAGCAAAGTAATTTTGGCGTTGTCTCCTGCGACGTTGCCAAAGGTGGGAAGTGTGTACGATCTTGCTCTTTCCTTGGCGGTGTTGGATGCGGCAAAGAAATTGCCGCGCAAGGAGTTACGCGAGACGATCTTTTTGGGTGAGTTGGCGTTGGATGGCCGGTTGCGGTCGGTGCGGGGTGTGTTGCCTGCGGTTCTGGCGGCGAAGCGTGCGGGTTGGGGGACGGTGGTGGTTCCGCGTCAGGCGATGGCTGAGGCGGGGTTGGTCAAGGGGATCGAGGTGCTCGGTGCCGGTGATCTGGCTTCGGTGCTCTCGTGGTTGCGGGGTGAGATTTTCCTGCCTGTTCCGGAGCCTTTCGAGCGGGCGGTGGAGGTGGGTGTGCGTGATCTCAGTGAGGTGGTGGGGCAGGCGGATGCACGCTGGGCTATCGAAGTGGCTGCGGCCGGTGCACATCATTTGATGTTGACGGGTCCGCCGGGAATCGGGAAGACGATGTTGGCTTCGCGGCTTCCGGGGATATTGCCGCCGCTGACGGAGTCGGAGGCTCTGGAGGTGACGGCGATTCATTCGGTGGCTGGCGTGTTGACGGCGGAGCATCCGTTGATCGACATGCCGCCGTTCATTGCGCCGCATCACAGTTCGTCGGTGAGTGCGTTGGTCGGTGGTGGTAGTGGCATGGCAAGGCCAGGCGCGGTGAGTAGGGCGCACCGCGGGGTGCTCTTCCTCGACGAGTGCGCGGAGATCGGCGTCAAAGTGCTCGAAGCCTTGCGAACACCGTTGGAAGACGGCGAAGTTCGGATAGCTCGACGTGACGGAGTCGCTCGGTACCCGGCGCGTTTCCAGTTGATCTTGGCTGCGAATCCGTGTCCGTGTGCGCCGCCGCGTGACGCGGACTGCGTGTGTGCACCCGCGGCGAGGCGACGGTATCTGGGCAAACTGTCGGGACCGCTACTCGATCGAGTCGATATTCGGGTGCGGATGCAGGCAGTCGCAACGGGCGCGTTGATCGACGAAGTAGGCGAGAGCACCGAAAGCGTCCGAACCCGAGTATCCGCGGCGCGTGATGCCGCGGCGGAACGCTGGAGTGACTACGGATGGCGGACCAATGCCGAAGTTCCGGGCCCAGCGCTGCGACAGAAGTTCCGACTCTCACGCGACGCTCTGGCGCCCGTCGAGCGTGCGCTCCGCAAAGGCGTGATCACTGCGCGAGGTGCTGATCGGGCTTTGAGAGTTGCCTGGACAGTTTCGGACTTGGCGGGTGAATCAACGCCGGGCCCTGATCAGGTTGCAACGGCACTCGATTTCCGAGACAGGGGATTTCAGTGAGCACACATGATCCGCGACAACTCGCCTGGGCGTACTTGTCCGCGGTTGCACAAGGGCCGAGCGTTCACTTGGCCGCGTTGGTCGAGCACCTCGGCGTCGAGGAGACGGCACGGGCCGTGAAATCCAGGGATCTGCCGCCGTCGTTGGAGGAGAAGACCAGGGCTCGGGCGCATATCGACACTGCGCAACGCGATCTGGACCTGATGGCGGCGATGGGAGGAAGGTTGGTAACTCCGGATTCCCCGGAATGGCCGTCGTGGCGACTTCTCCCGTTCAATGATCTCGACGTGGCAGCAGGTGAAGTCCCACCATTTGTTCTGTGGGTCTTGGGTTCTCGTGATCTGACGGAACTGACGGAGAGATCTGTCGCGATTGTCGGAACGAGGGCGTCGACGGCGTACGGTGAGCACGTGACCGCTGAGATAGCCGGTGACTTGGCAGTGGACGGATGGACAGTGACGTCGGGCGCAGCTTTTGGTATTGACGGCGCAGCGCATCGAGCAGCAATGGGAGTAGGTGGCACCACGGTTGCTGTGTTGGCGTGCGGAGTGGACCGCGCCTACCCGTCCGGTCATGCTCGATTACTGCGCCAGATCGTGAGTTCCGGAGCGGTGGTGAGCGAATACCCGCCGGGGACTACTCCGGCCAAGTTCAGATTCCTTGCCCGGAATCGACTGGTCGCTGCGCTGTCCGACGGGGTGGTCGTGGTTGAAGCGGGATGGCGAAGTGGTGCGAGGAACACGGCTAATTGGGCGCGGAAATTAGGTCGCCCGGTAATGGCAGTGCCCGGACCGGTGACATCATCGTCGTCTGCCGGCTGTCACAGAATGATTCGTGAGGGAGAGGCATATCTTGTTGCGAACGCGGTCGACGTCGTAGAAGTTTCCGGACCGTTCGGTGTTCTGAATTCAGAGCAGGACGCTGCTGCGGTTCGCGACATCGACTCGTTGACCGGTAATTCTCGACTCGTGTACGAGGCATTACCAGGAAGCGGTTCACGAAGCACAAATGAGTTGTCCGAGGCATCTGGGCTGCTGATTTCCCAGGTTCGTGCAACACTTCCACTGCTCGAGTTGGAGGGTTTTATCGACTCTGACGGAAGCGGGTGGTTTCGTACGAAATAGGCGTTGTGCAGTGGGTCTATTTTTGGCGTGATGGTGTGATCGGTCATTTGCCAGATCGTTGGCACAATTTTGTGTAGCGTGTCGGTTGGTTCTTCGAAAGACTGTTTATCGGCACGTCAGAGCGGTGCGGTGGGGCGCTGCACCGAATGAGAGGGGCGGCAGTTCAGGTCGGACTGTGCGGTAGGTTACGAATGCCGCTCGCGTGTCTCAGGAATGTCTCAGGTTGATGTGCTGATTTGCCGATTAGTCAGTATCGTCCAGAAAGGTGCGGGTTTCCATGTCGCGCCCGGTGGTCGAAATAGATTGCGCGCCAATGCTGTAGCGCTGGATCGAGGTAACTCGATGTCGCTAACTTATCGTTAATGCAAACCGCCGAGTCTGTTCGGTTTGTTTTTTGGTTCTGTGGGCATCTTTGTTATTGCTATGGAATTCTGTGTATTGTGAAGCGAAAGCAAATCGATCATTGAAAGAGGAGTGCAATGGCTGAGAAGCTGATTCGGCAACTCATTGACGACCTTGATGGTAAGCCGATCGACGATGGTTTCGGTGATCGAATTGAGTTCTCGTACCAGGGAACCGATTATGTGATCGACCTCCGGGCAACCAATGCGGAGAAGTTCGACGCAGCAGTCAAGCCGTTCGTTGATGCTGCAGCCAAGGTGTCTGCACGTCGCGGCAAGAAGGCGCAGCTCCCATCTGCGCAGGCTACATCGGGTTCTGGGCGTTCCAAGGAGACCCTGCAGGCTATTCGTGACTGGGCAGCAAAGAACGGTTACGAGGTCGCACCGCGCGGTCGTATCAAGGCAGAGATTATCGACGCATTCGATGCTGCTCACTAGAGCACATTGACCTTCGCTGGCACTTCACGGATTCCGTGGAGTGCCAGAGTTGTTTTTACTCTTTCTTTGCTGGCAGTGCCTCCGAATGAGCGAGTTGATCGCTGAAGTGAGGAATTGTCCTTTCTTTGGCAATGATTCTTCATTCGGGTTGGTCGGTTTTCAGTCGATTAATTAGGTCATCGGAATCGGTATGTATCGCTGAGTGACGCTCACTGGCGTGGGTTGTCTTGGAATCAGCTTTCGCCCGCCACGCTCGCCATCCTGTACTCTACTTAGGTAACACTAACTTTGGAAGGATGTGGCTGTGGCCAAGCCGACGACAACCCTGACAGTTTTGCGAACTCAGAAACTGACTCCACACATGGTCCGCGTGTTCCTGGGAGGTCCGGGATTCGACAACTTCGCACCTAGTGAGTTCAGTGATTCGTATGTGAAGATCGAATTCGAGACACCGGAAGGTCAGGCTCTTCGGACCTATACCATCCGAAGTTACGACAGTAGTGCTCGCGAGATCGCGATTGATTTTGTTGTTCACGGGGACATCGGGATCGCTGGACCGTGGGCCGCATCAGTGGAAGCGGGCGCCAAGATAACAATCCGTGGGCCCGGCGGTGCCTTCGCGCCGGCAGAATCAGCCGATTGGCACCTCTATGCAGGCGATGAAACCGCCATTCCGGCAATATCAGCTTCCGTCGAGAGACTTTCGGGCGACGCGATCGGGTATGTGGTCGTCGAAGTTGGTAGTGCCGACGACGAGATTGCTATCAATGCACCGAATGGTGTTTCGGTGAAGTGGGTCCATCGAGGTGCGTCCTCGGACGCTGTTTCAGATGAATCCGCAGGCGACAATTCGCCGATTGTCACAGCAGTGAGAAACCTCGAATGGTTGCCGGGAAATCCGCAGGTATTCATTCACGGCGAAGCGCAGGCTGTCATGCATAATCTGCGCGCCTACGTCCGGAAGGAACGTGGAGTGCCGGCAGGTTCCGCGTCGATCTCGGGCTACTGGCGGCGTGGGCGCACGGAAGAGGGATTCCGGGTGTGGAAGTCGGAACTGGCAGCGGTTGAACGTTAGTTCGCAGCATCGGCCTTGCGGGCGAACAGCGCCAACGAGAGGGCTGCGAGTAACCCGAATGTCGGTATTGCGATGGCCATCGGTACGGCGGTATCCGGGCCCGCGATACCGACTAGTGGTGACACAGCTGCAGCCAATCCGAACTGACCCGCGCCCATCAATGCGGAGCCGGTTCCGGCTGCAGCAGTGACCTCGCCTTGTGCGAGCGCTGTCGCGTTGCCCATGATAAATCCGATGCTGGATACCGAAACGAACAGCGGAATGAGTAACGCGGCCGGGCTGGTTGAGCTGAAAAGCGCTGCAGTACAAAATAATACAGCTCCTGAGATTGTCAGCAGAGCAACTCCGAAGTTCAAGAGGGTGCGTGCGCTCAGGCGGCCGAGCAACCTCGCTGTGATTGTCGCCGCCACAACCATTCCCACTGCGTTGACCGCAAACACCATCGAAAACTGTGAAGGGGTCAATCCCAGGACGTTCTGCACGACAAACGGTGAAGCGGCGATGTAGGAGAACAGGGCGCCGAACCCGAATATGAAGGCCAGCGCGTAGCCGAGATAACGACGGTTTCCGGTGACATAGCCTAGGTTGGCGACGAGCGCCTTCAACCCGCCGCCGTGTCGACGCTCTGGCGGCAATGTTTCCGGAACGAGTGTGAGCACGCCGGCAACCATGACTGCGCCTGCGGCTGTCAGCACCCAGAAGATGCCTCGCCAACCAACCGGACCGAGCAGTACTCCACCGAGCAGTGGGGCAACGACTGGAGCGACGCCGCCGATGATCATCATGATGCTGAACAGTTTTGCCGCTCCGTTGCCACGGGCGCGATCGGCGATGCACGCGCGTGCGAGCACGATCGCAGCCCCGCCACTGAGGCCCTGGATCAGACGTGCACCGATCAGGAATTCGATGTTGGGTGCTAGAGCGCATGCCGCGCTTGCCAGCGTGGTGATCGCCGCGGCGCCGAGCAGAAGGCGTCGACGCCCTATTCCGTCGGAGATCGGTCCGATGATCAGCTGGCCGATTCCCAGTCCGGCCATGAATGTTGTCAGCGTCAATTGGACACTGGCGGCGGATGTATCGAGTGACTCGGCCATGATGGGAAGTCCTGGCAGATACATGTCGGTCGACAGTGGCGCTATTGCTGAAATCAGGGCAAGGATGCATAGCATTTTCAAGGGAATTGCTCGGTTCACCGGCCAACCCTATCGGCGAGGGTGCTTGAAGTTTCACGCGAGGCAGGCAACCTTATGAAGATGAGTGACGAATTACCGCGAGCGCTGTCGATCCACCTCGACGCGTATGCGGAGCACCTGAGGCTGGGGCGTGGACGGTCGGAGCACACCATCCGTGCGTACGTCGGCGATGCACGCTCGCTGTTGGAACACCTTGCTGCGCAGTCGACTGGAACCGATCTGGATGCTCTGGACCTTCGGGTGCTTCGTTCCTGGTTGGCACAGCAGTCCGCTGCCGGGACCGCGCGGACAACGGTGGCACGCCGCGCGTCTTCGGCGCGCGGATTCACCGCGTGGCTTGCGCGGACCGCGCGCATCGAGGTTGATCCCGGGGTGCGACTCGCTGCGCCACCGGCTAGACGAACGTTGCCAGTCGTCTTGCGTCAGAATCAGGCGATCGAGGCGATGGAAGCGGCGGAAAGTGGAGCGCAACAACATGATCCGATAGCTCTACGTGACCGGCTCATCGTGGAATTGTTGTACTCCACAGGAATTCGAGTCGGAGAACTGTGCGGCCTCGACATCGAATCGGTAGATGCGAACCGCCGATTGTTGCGAGTGCTCGGCAAGGGAAACAAAGAGCGTTCGGTGCCCTACGGCGTGCCGGCCGAATCGGCCATCGAACAATGGCTCGGGGTTGGCAGGCCACTGTTGGCATCGGAAAAATCGGGTAGTGCGCTGCTGCTGGGAAAGCGCGGCGGGCGGCTCGATCAACGCCAGGCGCGGTCGGTCGTGCACGAAACCGTCTCAGCTGTTCCGGGAGCGCCTGATCTATCGCCGCACGGTTTGCGGCATTCGGCAGCGACACATTTGCTGGAAGGTGGAGCTGACCTGCGTGTCGTACAAGAGCTGCTGGGACACGCGAGTCTGGCGACTACTCAGTTGTACACCCACGTCTCGGTGGAGCGTCTGCGCGCAGTCCACGATCAGGCGCATCCGCGAGCCTGAAAAGCTCGTCGAACGAGAGTTCCTCCGAGCCATTTGGTAGCGTCGAGACTCGGAAGGGCGGACCATCGGCACGGTTGGCACAATCGCGCTGCACCGCTCGTTGCTACGCAATATCCGGGGGAATTGTGAATCGCACAGATGTCGAACACCTGCCACAGACCGGGGAACCGGCGTGGATTGCCGAAGCAGTTCCGGTTGTAGCTGCGCCCGCCGCGCCGCCCGAAGCGCGAGTGTGGCCGCAGGATTCCTGGTCGGCCCCGCCCCCGGTTTCGAACCAGATGAGCCAACAGCAAGTTACCAATCAAGATTTGGTAGCTGAAGCATTACTGAAGCGGTCCCGGCGAACGCCTCGCGGCGGGTGGCGACGTGGTGTTCACCGCGCGACCGGCGGATACGTCAACCTGGGGGAGTCCACCTCGGACCAGCGTCAACGCGCGTTGGTCGAGCGAATTGAACAACCGATACGGAACGACTACCGGATTGCACTCCTTTCCCTCAAGGGCGGCGTCGGAAAGACGACAGTCACCGTGGGTCTTGGATCGACCTTTGCTTCTCTTCGCGGAGATTGTGTTGTTGCCGTCGACGCCAACCCGGATTTCGGAACGCTGGGACAGCGCGTGCCGCTCCAAACCCGTTCAACTGTGCGCGATCTGATTGCATCGAGACCGGATATCAAGAGCTACTCGGACGTGCGCGCCCACACCTCCCAGGCGCCCAGTCGGCTCGAAGTTCTCGCGAGTGAACAGGATCCTGCGATCTCCGAGGCGTTCAGTGAGGACGACTATCGCCAGGTCATCGACATCCTGCAGGTGTACTACAACATCATCCTCACCGATTGCGGCACCGGCATCATGCATTCGGCCATGTCCGGGGTGCTCGATCTGGCCAACTCGCTGGTCCTGGTCAGCTCGCCCGCAGTTGACGGTGCAAGAAGTGCTGCCGCCACTCTGGACTGGCTGCAACTACACGGATACGGGCATTTGGTGGAACGAACCGTAGTTGTCATCAGCGCCGCTCGGCCGGGTTCGAGCGTCATCGACATGGACGCGCTCACTGACTACTTCATGCGACGGTGCCGAGCGGTGACGGTTGTGCCATTCGACGAGCATCTCGCCGAGGGGTCGGTCATGGACCTGGAACTGCTCCGTCCGGCAACCAAGCGGGCCTTCATGGAGCTGGCCGCGATGGTGGCGGATGATTTTGCCGATGCGGCGGGCCGCCACGCTGTTGCCGAGTGGCGTTGAGCGTTCCCTAGCGTCCCAGCGGTTTGAGTCAGCGTCCCAGCGGTTTGAGTCGCAGCGGCCGGTCATGGATAAGGCCGAGCGGATCCAGGTAGGTGCGATCGCGTCGTAGCCCCCAATGGAGACAGGCGGCAACAGCGCAGCCTTCGTGCCCGGGCTCGAGAGTGCCGATCACCGTCCCGAGGCCCACGCGGTCGCCCGCCGATACCACTGCGGTGACAGGTTCGTATGTGGTGCGCAATCCGCCGATGTGGTCGATGGACATCACTGGTTTGCCGGCAACCTGTCCGGCGAACACCACAACCCCGGGTCCGGCGGCAACTACGGCCTGTCCGGTCGAACCGGCCAGGTCGACCCCGCGATGTCCGGGCAACCAGTTCTTTTCGGGGTTGTCGAAGGTCCTTTCCACTCGCGGCCTTGGCATGAGTGGCCAATCGAATCGGTCTGCGGCGTCGGCGAGAGTTGGCCCGGCGCCGATCGTCACGGCAGTAACTCCGCACAGCACCAGGATTGTCCGGCGGATGGAATTCACTAGGGGCATCACTTCAGCCTGCACTGCGCGTTCGCCGTGAAGGTGCAGATCAGGATGGTTTTCCACAGGTTCGGATTCCGTCCACAGGTTTGATTCGGCACTGGTGTTGTAGTGCTGGTTATGGCATTGCGAGGCAAGGACGTACACTTGTCGAGCGGTCTGTGTTCGCACAGTCCGACTTCGCGCGCCCGCGCACGTTTTTTCGGCCTTCGGCTGGTCCTGTATTTCCGGATACGGGTCCGACGGCCGTGTGGGCGCCAGGGCGCAGTGCCACCGGCACCGCGCAGCAACCGAATGTGAAAGAGAGAACAACAATGCCTGTTGTAACTATGCGACAGATGCTTGACAGCGGTACCCACTTCGGGCACCAGACCCGTCGTTGGAACCCGAAGATGAAGCGTTTCATCTTGACCGACCGCAACGGCATCTACATCATCGACCTCCAGCAGACGCTGACGTACATCGACAAGGCGTACGAGTTCGTCAAGGAGACCGTTGCCCACGGCGGCACCGTCCTCTTCGTCGGCACCAAGAAGCAGGCGCAGGAATCCATCGCTTCTGAGGCAACCCGCGTCGGGATGCCTTACGTCAACCAGCGCTGGCTCGGCGGCATGCTCACCAACTTCACCACCGTCCACAAGCGTCTCATCCGCCTCAAGGAGCTCGAGGCAATGGAGCAGACCGGTGGATTCGAAGGTCGCACCAAGAAGGAAATCCTCATGCTCACGCGTGAGATGACCAAGCTGGATCGCACCCTCGGTGGTATCCGCGACATGGCCAAGGTTCCTTCCGCTGTGTGGGTTGTCGACACCAACAAGGAGCACCTGGCAGTTGCCGAGGCTCGCAAGCTGAACATCCCGGTCATCGCGATCCTGGACACCAACTGCGATCCTGACCTCGTCGACTACCCGATCCCGGGCAACGACGACGCGATTCGCTCCGCAGCGCTGCTCACCAAGGTTGTCGCTTCCGCTGTGGCCGAAGGCCTGCAGGCGCGTGCCGGACTGAGCGCCGACAAGGACGCGAAGCCCGAGACCGGCGCTGGCGAGCCCCTCGCAGAGTGGGAGCAGGAACTGCTTTCACAGGCAGCTCCGGCCGCAGAAGCAGCTCCGGCTGCTGAAGCCCCCGCTGCAGAGGCTGAAGCCCCCGCCGCAGAGGCACCGGCCACCGAGGCCTGATTCGTCGAAACCGGCCCTGACCAGAGTTCCTGTGGTCAGGGCCGTTTCACCGTTAGGCCCGTGCTTCATATTTAGTCCCTGGTCCGAAACAGACATATGAGGAGGCTCGCTAACCATGGCGAACTACACCGCCGCTGACGTCAAGCGGCTCCGTGAGCTCACCGGCTCCGGAATGATGGCGTGCAAGAACGCACTCGTAGAATCCGATGGCGATTTCGACAAGGCTGTCGAGCAGTTGCGCATCAAGGGTGCAAAGGATGTCGGAAAGCGCGCAGAGCGCACCACGGCTGAGGGTCTCGTTGTCGCCAAGGACGGCGTCATGATCGAGATCAACTGCGAGACCGACTTCGTTGCCAAGAACGAAGAGTTCATCAAGCTGGCCGACGAGATCGTGACCGTCGCCGCTGCAGGTAAGCCTGCTGACCTCGCGGCCCTCAAGGCACTCGAGCTCGACGGCAAGACCATCGAGACCGTCATCGCCGAGCAGTCCGCGAAGATCGGCGAGAAGCTCGAACTGAGCCGCGTCGCAACATTCGACGGCCCCGTTGCCGTGTACCTGCACAAGCGCAGCTCCGACTTGCCGCCCGCTGTCGGCGTTCTCGTCGAGTACACCGGTGAAGGCGACGCTGCTGCTGAGGCTGCTCGCGGCGCTGCAATGCAGGTCGCAGCACTCAAGGCCAAGTACGTCACGCGTGACGAGGTTCCCGAGGAGATCGTCGCTTCCGAGCGTCACATCGCCGAGGAGACCGCCCGCGCAGAAGGCAAGCCCGAGCAGGCTCTGCCGAAGATCATCGAAGGCCGCGTCAACGGTTTCTTCAAGGACGTCGTACTGACCGAGCAGTCTTCGGTTACGGATTCCAAGAAGACCGTCAAGGCGATCCTCGACGAGAACGGCGTGACCATCAAGCGCTTCGTGCGTTTCGAGGTCGGCGCCTCCGCTTAATCCGGAGCCCGTGCACATGGACCCCGCCAGAAGAGCAATGCTCATCCGGCGGGGTCTACGTGTACCTGGGGCCTCCGATGAGGCAGGATAAGAGTGCCTTCGGGAGCAGTCCCGGAAGATTGTTGTGTCGCCGGATCAAGTCGGCGATCGAATAAGGACTTATGGCCTACGGGTCTTGTATCGAACTGAGGAGAACAATGTCCGAACCAGCCAACGAACGTCCAGGATTCAAGCGGGTCCTGCTCAAACTCGGCGGCGAAATGTTCGGAGGCGGCAAGGTCGGACTCGACCCCGACGTGGTCACGAAGGTGGCTGAACAAATCGCGGAGGTCGTTCGATCAGGCGTGCAGGTAGCTGTGGTCATCGGCGGCGGTAACTTCTTCCGCGGCGCCGAACTGCAGCAGCGCGGACTCGACCGCGCGCGTTCCGATTACATGGGCATGCTCGGCACGGTCATGAACTGCCTGGCTCTGCAGGATTTCCTGGAGAAGGAAGGCGTCGACACCCGAGTGCAGACCGCGATCACGATGGGACAGGTTGCCGAGCCGTACCTGCCCCTGCGCGCACGCAGGCACCTCGAGAAGGGCCGCGTTGTCATCTTCGGTGCGGGTATGGGAATGCCGTATTTCTCCACCGACACCACCGCCGCGCAGCGCGCTCTGGAAATCGGTGCCGAGGTTGTTCTGATGGCAAAGGGCGTCGACGGCGTTTTCACCGCGGACCCGCGTCTCGATCCGACGGCAACGATGTACGACCAGATCACGCACCGCGAGGTCATCGAGCGGGAACTCAAGGTTGCCGACGCCACTGCGTTCAGCCTGTGCATGGACAACTCGATGCCGATCATGGTGTTCAACCTTCTTACCGAGGGCAATATCGCACGTGCGGTGTCCGGTGAGAAGATCGGAACACTGGTCAAGTCGTGAGCGACTCCCACGATCCGCTCGAAAATTCGACAGTGAACGACATGAATCAGAACGACATGGAGGAACAGCCGTGATTGATGAAGCGCTCTTCGAAGCCGAAGAAAAGATGGAAAAGGCTGTCGCGGTAGCCAAGGACGATCTCGGCTCGGTACGCACCGGCCGCGCTAACCCGGGCATGTTCTCTCGTATCGTGATCGACTACTACGGTTCGATCACTCCGATCACGCAGCTCGCGAGCATCAACGTTCCCGAGGCGCGCATGGTGATCGTGAAGCCGTACGAGTCTTCACAGCTGAACGCCATCGAGACGGCCATCCGCAACTCGGATCTCGGCGTCAACCCGTCCAACGACGGCAGCATCATTCGCATTTCGGTTCCGCAGCTCACGGAAGAGCGTCGTCGCGAGCTCGTGAAGCAGGCCAAGTCGAAGGGTGAGGATTCCAAGGTCACGCTCCGCAACATTCGTCGCAAGGCGATGGACGAGCTCAGCCGGATCCAGAAGGACGGCGATGCAGGCGAGGACGAAGTCGGCCGCGCAGAGAAGGAACTCGACAAGACCACGGCCAAGTACGTGCACACTGTCGAGGAACTGGTCAAGCACAAGGAATCGGAGTTGATGGAGGTCTAGACCTCCTCGCTTTCGTGTTTGTCGGTCGGTAGCAGATCAGGGAGTTTGGGTGCACGCACAAGAGGGAACCGCCGGCGGTCCCGTCACGGACGGGCCGACGGGGGGCGCTGTTGGCGCGCAGCCGCCGAAGTCGAAGGCGGGCAGGAATCTTCCCGCCGCCATCGGCGTCGGAGTTGGTCTCGGCGCATTGGTCATCGGGACACTGATCTTCCTGCCGCCGGGCTGGATTGCCGTCGTGGCGATTGCGATGTTCATCGCGACGTGGGAAGTTGCGACACGGCTTCGGGAAGCGGACATCGAAGTTCCACGGATCCCGTTGCTTGTCGGCGGTCAGGCAACGATCTGGCTCGGCTGGCCATGGGGCCCGGTTGGCGTGATCGGCGCTTTCACCGCCACGGTTCTGGTGTGCATGGTGTGGCGCCTTTTCGATCACGGACTCAAAGCCACTCCGAAGAACTTCCTGCGGGACACGTCGATCACGGTGTTCGTGTTGGCGTGGATCCCGCTCTTGGCGTCGTTCGGCGCTCTGATGGTTCTCGAAGACGACGGACCCGGTCGCGTGTTCGTCCTCATGATCGGCGTCGTGTGTTCCGACGTCGGTGGCTACGCCGCAGGCGTTCTGTTCGGGAAGCACCCCATGGTCCCGGCGGTCAGCCCGAAGAAATCCTGGGAGGGTTTCGCGGGGTCGATGATCTTCTGCGTAATCGGCAGCCTGCTGTCGGTGACGCTGATTCTCGACGCCAATTCGATGATCGGTGTCCTGCTCGGCGTTGTTCTGGTCATCGTCGCCACGGTCGGTGACCTCATCGAGTCACAGGTCAAACGCGAACTCGGAATCAAGGACATGGGCACGCTCCTGCCCGGTCACGGCGGCATCATGGACCGTCTGGACTCGCTGTTACCGTCCGCATTCGTGACCTGGTTGATCCTGTACGCACTCGTGTGATCGAACGCAGCGTGACACCGATTCCCAGTCCGAACATCTGGCATTGGCCCGACGTGTACGAGGTGGAGAATCGTGCGCAGGACGTCGACGGCGCAATCTGGACGGCGATGCGTGCGGCTGTGGACTGGGCGGATCGTGACGTCGTGGACGTCGGCTGTGGGGCCGGTTTTCATCTGCCAGAGTTCGCGCGCACTGCGCGCCGGGTGGTCGGGGTCGAGCCGCACACGCCTTTGGTGCGATTGGCGCAGGATCGAACTCGCGACGACGCGAAGATCGACGTCGTTGCCGGGTCTGCCGAGTCGACCGGTCTGGCGGATTCGTCCGTCGATGTCGTTCATGCGCGCACGGCGTACTTCTTCGGGAAGGGCTGTGGCCGGGGCATGGCCGAGGCGATGCGAATCCTCAGGCCCGGGGGCGCATTGGTGATTGTCGATCTCGATGTCAGCGCGTCGCCGTACGGCGACTGGATGCGGGCCGATCTGCCCAAGTACGACGCGGCCGCGGTAGAAGCATTCTTCGAGGCTCAGGGATTTTCACTGAGCCGGGCTGACACCCGATGGGAGTTTCGTAATCGAGACGATATGCGCAAGGTTCTCGGGATCGAATTCACCGAGAAAACTGCAGCGCGAGCGTTCTCGACGGTGTCGGGTTTGTCGTTCCCGGTGCGCTATCGCGTGCACGTCCGATTCAAGCCGCGATCGTTGGAATTGCTGTGAATCTCTTCAGAAAGTCGCACGTCAGGCGCTCTTCTCGAGCCTGAGCGCCTGACGCATTCTGCACCGATTCAGAACTATGCCGAAATTAGTTCTGAGTCGGGATGTGGAAGAGGGTTGCCAGGGCGTGAATCTTCTTTGCCTTGGCCAGTCGCGGCAGGTCACTGCCATCACGTACGCGTGAGCCGTCCTCACCGAGATCGTCGATGACGTCCTGGGCCCAGGCGGCGTCGGCAACGGAGGGGCTCAAACCTGTGTTGACGGGTTCTGTTTGTGCCGGCGTCATGCAGAGCTTGCCTGCCATTCCGAGTGACAGCGTGATCGCACAATCGCGCGACAGCAGATCAAGGTCGGTACCCAACGTCGGGCCGTCGATGGGAGCGGCGATCCGGGCGGCACGGCTCGCGATGGTGAGCCGTGAGCGGGGATAGGACATGGATGTGGGGGAGTCGTCCATCCCGGTGTCGCGGCGGAAGTCGCCACTACCGAATGCCAGTCGGAACGTGCCCTCGGTTCGAGCGATTTCCGGTGCTGCCTCCAGTCCGACTGCCGATTCGACGAGAGCAAGAATCTTCGTGCCCTCTGGGAGGCGTTCGGCGGTGGCGTCTACCTGCTGACCGCTTTCGGTCTTCGCGAGCATGACGCCTTCGAGTCCGGGAAGGCCGGACAGTGCTGCGAGGTCCTCTTCCCAGAACGGTGTGGTGGCGTCGTTGATGCGCACCCAGGCGCGGGCATGCCCGCTCAGGAACGCGACGACGTCTTCTCGGGCCTTCGGCTTGTGTGCCGGGGCGACCGCGTCCTCGACATCGAGAATCACGGCATCTGCAGCGCTGTTCAGCGCGGCGGTGAAGGTGTCCGGTTTGGACGCGGGGACGAGTAGCCAGGATCGCGCTTGTTCAGGTGCGATCCGCATGGTCACAGGTCTCTCCATGTGAGTGGTCACAGCAGGTCCTTTCCGGTGATTTGTACGACACCAATGATGCCTGGCAGACCACCGATCGACCCAATTGCGTAACTAGATTTCAGTCACAGCTGACGCTTGGCCGCGCGGCGAATCTGAACAATCCGGACACCGCCGGCAAGGGCCATGATGAGGGCGCCGGCAATCGCCGCCAGCAGGATGGTGATCCCGAGTGGGAAATCCAGTTGCCACGCCAGGATTTTGACCGACACGTTCTCGAGATTCTGCAGGATGAAGACAAGTAGCAGGATCAGCACAATTGCACCGATGACCAGGCCAACCCACGTTGTTGCCGCGCGAGTTCGGTCGGTGACGGCAGTTCCGGTGGGAGTCGGCGTGGGTTCTACTGGCGGCGCCGGTTCGTGTTTCTCCACGGCCGCCGCGTCATCGGCGGCGGGGAGTTGTGGGTCGGATCCGAACCCGTCGGCGGGTCCGTACACGGGTGCGTTCGAGGGATCCTCTGGTGTGCTCGACATGAGTTGATCATCACGCAAGAAGCACGAACATGCACGGGTTCTCGGCGCTCAATCGGGCCGAAGTAGGGGTGAACGCCAAATCAATGGGAGAATGGTGTAACTATGGCTGCCTCTCTTCCCCTCGTTTTCAATGCACCCAAGCGCGGAATGCCTCCTCGGCACCTCGCTGACCTCGACTCCGACGAGCGCAAAGAGGCGGTCAAGGAGCTCGGGTTACCGGCATTCCGGGCCGATCAGATCGCCCGCCAGTACTACGCCCGCCTCGAAGCTGATCCCGAGAAGATGACGGATCTGCCCGCAGCGGTGCGCGAAAAGGTGGGGGACTCGCTCTTCCCGAGGTTGCTGACACCCGTCAAGCATCTCGCGTGCGATGCCGGCGATACTCGCAAGACGCTATGGAAGGCGCACGACGGCACGCTTCTCGAGAGCGTCCTCATGCGGTACCCGGATCGCGCGACGCTGTGCATCTCCAGCCAAGCCGGCTGCGGAATGGCCTGCCCGTTCTGCGCCACCGGTCAGGGCGGCCTCGATCGCAACCTGTCGACGGCGGAAATCGTCGACCAGGTTCGCGACGCTGCTGCTGCCATGCGCGACGGTGAAATTGCGGGCGGACCCGGCCGTCTCTCCAATGTCGTCTTCATGGGCATGGGTGAACCGCTGGCCAACTACAAGCGTGTTGTCGCGGCCGTGCGTCGCATCACGTCACCGGCGCCGGACGGACTCGGACTGTCTCAGCGATCCGTCACCGTGTCGACGGTCGGCCTGGCCCCGGCAATCCGCAAACTCGCCGACGAAGGCCTGAGCGTCACGCTGGCGGTGTCCTTGCACACTCCTGACGACGAACTGCGCGACACCTTGGTGCCGGTCAACAACCGGTGGTCGGTGGCTGAGGTTCTGCAGGCTGCGCGGTACTACGCAGATCAGACCGGCCGCCGTGTGTCGATCGAATACGCGATGATCAAGAACGTCAATGATCAGCCGTGGCGCGCGGACATGCTCGGCAAGAAACTCAAGAAGGCACTCGGAGGACTGGTTCACGTCAACCTGATTCCGCTGAACCCGACTCCGGGAAGTGAATGGGACGCGAGCCCGAAGGACGTCGAGCGGGAGTTTGTTCGCCGCGTCATCGCGCAGGGTGTGTCCTGCACGGTCCGCGACACCCGCGGCCAGGAAATCGCTGCCGCCTGTGGTCAGTTGGCTGCTGAAAACTGAAGTACCGCAACAAAAAACCTCCACGAACTCGAAGTTCGTGGAGGTTTTTTGTCTGCGTTGGTTATCGCGGGTGGCGACGGACGATCACGTCACGGATCAAGACGATCGCCATCAAAGCGGCGGTACCGATCAGCCACAGGTCTTCGACCTTGCCACTGTGATTGCCGATGATCATCAGGAGCAGGAATGCCGTGAAGAACCATCCGGCGATACGGAAAGTCTTGAGGCTTTCACCACTCCACCCCCATGCGGCAGAGGGAACCTCGGCCTCATCGACATGTGAGACCACGACGGGGGCGCTGGACTTGACGTCCAACTGGGTATCGGCCACGGTCGATCCTCCTGCTCAATAGGTTGCACTACTGCTCAATATGGTGACATACGACCGACCGTCGTACGTAGTGGGGCGTCGATAAGGTTGTTCTCAGGTGTTATCGGCAACAATGGATGCGTGCAGGAAACCACACCCACCCGCGTCCTTCTCCTCGGCAGCACCGGTTCCATCGGTACACAGGCCTTGGAAGTCATCGCAGCCAACCCCGAACGGTTCGAGGTGGTCGGCTTGGCTGCGGGTGGCAACAACGTCGAGTTGTTGTCCGAGCAGATCAGGGCGACTGGTGTTACCGAGGTTGCGGTGGCGAACCCGGACGCCGCCGCCGCGCTCGACGGCGTAACTGCTCGATCGGGGCCGTCGGCCGCGGCGGAACTGGTTCGCGCCAGTGGAGCCGACGTTGTCCTCAACGCGTTGGTGGGATCACTAGGTCTGGAACCGACGCTGGCCGCTTTGGAGTCTGGCGCGCGACTGGCGCTGGCCAACAAAGAATCGCTGGTTGCCGGCGGCGCATTGGTGACCAAGGCCGCCGCACCCGGTCAGATCGTTCCGGTGGACTCCGAACATTCGGCACTGGCACAGTGCCTTCGCGGTGGCACAGCAGACGAGGTGTCTCGCCTGATTCTCACCGCATCCGGTGGTCCGTTCCGTGGATGGAGTGCCGATGCTCTTGAACCCGTGACACCCGAGCAGGCCGGTGCCCATCCCACGTGGTCGATGGGCCCGATGAACACACTCAACTCGGCGACGTTGGTGAACAAGGGGCTCGAATTGATCGAGACCAACCTTCTGTTCGGGATCGACTACGACCGCATCGACGTCACTGTCCATCCGCAGTCGATCGTGCACTCGATGGTCACGTTCTTCGACGGCTCCACCTTGGCGCAGGCCAGCCCGCCGGACATGAAACTCCCCATTGCGCTTGCACTGGGGTGGCCCGATCGGATTTCCGGTGCGGCATCGGCGTGCGATTTCACGAAGGCATCCACGTGGGAGTTCGAACCCCTCGACGAGACGGTCTTTCCCGCAGTCGCGTTGGCTCGTAGCGCGGGCAAGGCGGGCGGCTGTTTCACCGCGATCTACAACGCCGCCAACGAAGTTGCCGCGCAGGCATTTCTCGACGGCGTCATCACGTTCCCCACAATCGTCCGGACAGTGTCGGCAGTTCTCGACGACGCGTCGGAGTGGTCCGCAGAACCGACTACCGTAGACGACGTTCTGGCCGCAGACGGCTGGGCACGCACACGCGCGCGTCAGCTCGTGAAGCAGGAGGGCTAGAGCTTCCATGGTTTTTGCATTGGGCGTCATCCTGTTCGCCCTCGGAATCGGCGTGTCCATCGCCCTGCACGAAGCCGGCCACATGTGGACGGCAAAGGCGCTGGGCATGAAGGTCCGCCGCTACTACATCGGCTTCGGTCCCAAGATCTTCTCCTTCCGTCGGGGTGAGACGGAGTACGGCCTCAAGGCCTTGCCGCTCGGCGGTTTCTGCGACATCGCCGGAATGACGGCGCTCGACGAGATGACGCCAGAAGAAGAGCCGCACGCCATGTACAAGAAAGCGGCGTGGAAGCGCGTCGTTGTCATGTCCGGCGGTATCGCGATGAACTTCATTCTCGGACTGTTGCTGATCTACGGTTTGCTCCTCGGCTGGGGCACGCAATCCACGGATCCTGCTCCGGCTGTTGTCGAGAAGCTCTCGTGTGTCGCGCCGACGCAGTACGGCCAGGACCAGAATTGGGCGTTGGCGCCGTGCGAGGGAACCGGCCCTGCCGAAGCTGCCGGACTTGCCCCTGGTGATCGCATAACCGCGGTCGACGGAACACCGGTCGAGACGTTCAAGGAAGTGTCAACCGCAATCCGGGATACCTCCGGCACGGTGGATCTCACCGTCGAACGTGACGGCCAGATACTTCAGATTCCGGTTGCCGTGACCTCTGCCGAACGTTATGTCACGGGCGCAGGTAAGACGACGCCTGAGCTCACCAAGGTCGGGGCCGTCGGGATTGTCGGCGTCGAGCAGGCACGGGAGAGCTACAACGTGCTCACGGCTGTTCCGGCGGCCTTCGACTACACCGGCACGATCATGGTCGAGTCGGTGAAGGCGTTGGCAGATATTCCGTCCAAGGTCGGTGCGCTGTGGGAGTCGGTCACCGGTGGTGAGCGGGCGCAGGACACACCGATCAGTGTCGTGGGAGCGAGCGTGATCGGTGGTGAAGCTGCGGACCGCGCTGAGTGGCCGACATTTGTCCTGCTGCTCGCCTCGATCAACTTCTTCCTCGGCGTTTTCAACATCCTCCCGTTGCTGCCACTCGACGGTGGACACATCGCGGTGGTTTTCTACGAGAAGATTCGCGACTGGTTCCGTGCTCGGCGCGGACTTATTGCCGGGGGACCGGTCGACTACACCAAGCTTCTCCCGATCACTTACGTCTTCATCGTGATCGGTGGCGCGTTCATGTTGCTGACACTCACAGCTGACATCGTCAATCCGATCAAGATTTTCTAAGGCTGTGTGATCAGCGCAATCGTTTCGAGGCGCTCGCACAACCACGGCCCGGCTAAACTTGCAGTGAAGCTATGAAAGTAGGCACAGACGTGACCACCCCCATCGGTTTGGGAATGCCCTCCGCACCCGCAGCGATTCTCGCTCCGCGACGCAAGACCCGTCAGTTGAAGGTCGGCAACGTGGGTGTGGGTAGCGATTTCCCCATCTCGGTGCAGTCGATGTGCACCACGAAGACGCACGACATCAATGCGACGCTGCAGCAGATCGCCGAACTGACCGCTTCCGGTTGTGACATCGTGCGCGTTGCCTGTCCACGCCAGGAAGACGCGGACGCTCTGGCGACCATCGCGAAGAAGAGTCAGATTCCGGTCATCGCGGATATTCATTTCCAGCCGCGCTACATCTTTGCCGCCATCGACGCCGGATGCGCCGCCGTCCGCGTCAACCCCGGCAACATCAAGGAATTCGACGGCCGTGTCAAAGAGGTAGCCAAGGCTGCCGGTGACGCGGGAATCCCGATTCGTATCGGCGTCAACGCAGGCTCGTTGGATCCTCGATTGATGGCGAAGTACGGCAAGGCCACTCCGGAAGCACTCGTCGAATCCGCGCTGTGGGAAGCCGGACTGTTCGAGGAACACGGTTTCGGTGACATCAAGATCTCCGTCAAGCACAACGACCCCGTTGTGATGGTCGAGGCTTACCGTCAACTCGCTGCAAAATGCGACTACCCGCTGCATCTCGGAGTTACGGAAGCCGGTCCGGCATTCCAGGGCACCATCAAGTCCGCAGTGGCGTTCGGCGCTTTGCTGGCAGAAGGTATCGGCGACACCATTCGTGTGTCACTGTCCGCGCCGCCGGCTGAGGAAATCAAGGTCGGCAACCAGATCCTTCAGTCCTTGAACCTGCGTCCGCGCAAGCTCGAAATCGTGTCGTGCCCGTCCTGCGGACGTGCACAGGTCGACGTCTACACGTTGGCCGATCAGGTGTCTGCTGGTCTCGAAGGCATGGAGATCCCGTTGCGCGTGGCCGTGATGGGCTGCGTTGTCAACGGACCAGGAGAAGCCCGCGAAGCCGATCTCGGAGTGGCGTCCGGCAATGGCAAGGGCCAGATTTTCGTGAAGGGTGAGGTCATCAAAACGGTGCCCGAAGCCATGATCGTCGAGACTCTCATCGAGGAGGCTATGAAGATCGCGGAAGCCATGGAAGGTGAATCTCCCGACGGCGCACCGGTTGTCACGGTGAGCTGATGAACCTGTCGACACTGTGAGTTGAGCAATAGCCGGATGAAACCTTCCCGCAAGTTCCCGGTTCGTGGCAATCTGGGTGCACAAGTCTGCACGGCGCGGGCGCACTGAGAGCGGAGGGGTCAATCAATGCTGAAACTCCTCGGAGCCAAGCCGGTCGGGGGCCGCGATCTCGACGACGTTCGTCGTGTCCTCGACGCCGACCCCATTGCGTCGTGCATGATCGCTTCACGCGTCGAGGAATGCGGCGTTGATCCTCGCATGATCCACGGCGAACTGTGGAGCCGCGGCGGCCCGTCGTCGTCGTTGTGTTTTGCCGGCGCCAATCTTGTGCCTCTTCGCGGAGACATCGACAGCATCCGTGCGTTCGCGGATCGGGCGTGCCGGATTCCGCGAATGTGTTCGTCGGTGGTCGGCCGGGCCGAATTGGCCTTGCCGCTGTGGGAGATGCTCGAGTTGGATTGGGGGAGCGCGCGGGAGGTGCGGGCCGAACAACCTTTGCTCGCGGTGTCCGAACCCCTTTCATGTTTGTCCGATCCGTTGGTCCGGCAGGTCCGGCCCGACGAACTCGACATCTATCTACCCGCTGCCGTCGCCATGTTCATCGAAGAAGTGGGCATCGATCCCCGGACGAACGACGGCGGACGTGGATACCGCCATCGTGTCGCGAGCTTGATCGCGTCTGGCCGAGCGTGGGCAAGGATCGACGACGGCCAGGTTGTCTTCAAGGCCGAGGTGGGTTCCGTGTCGTCACGGTGCGGTCAGATCCAAGGGGTGTGGGTCAATCCCGAATTCCGTGGTCGTGGATACGGAGTGACGGGGACGGCCGCAGTCGCCGAATCGATCATGGCAACCGGCAGGGTCGCGAGTCTGTACGTCAACAGCTTCAACACGGTGGCACGGTCCACGTACGCGCGGGTCGGGTTCCGGCAGGTCGCAACATTTGCGACCGTTCTCCTCGATTGAGTCGTGCCTCCGCTGCGTCGAGTTTGTGTCGACTTAGTATGGGGTCCGATGAACACTCGGACTTTCACGCGTAGCCGCTCCGCCCAAATCCTGGCGTCCTGCACTGCTGTTTTGCTGGCGGTGGGGGTTAGCTCATGCACTCCGAAGCCGGCGGGGCCGGAACCTGTGGCTCAGCAGTTCTTGAGTGCGTTTGCAGACCGGGATATCGAGGAAGCAGCGGGGTTGACGGATCGACCTGACGCGGCCGGGGCTGTGCTGAGCGATACGTGGGACGAGTTGCAGGCCGAGTCGATGACGGCGGAGACCACCAAGGTCAAGATCGACGGCGATACCGCGACGGTCGGCTACACCTACGTCTGGCACCTCCCGAAGGAGCGTGTCTGGACGTACGACGGTGAAATGCAGATGGGCCGCAAGGACGGAGGCTGGTCCGTCCGTTGGAGTTCCACCGACGTCCACCCGAAACTCGGTGACAAGCAGACCATGTCGTTGCGGTCGAAACCGGCGCCCCGGGCTCGCGTCAACGAGCATTCGGGAACCGATGTTCTGGTTCCGGGAATCGTGTACCGGGTCAAGTTCGATCGCTCGAAGAGTTCCGACGTCGTCGGTGCGGCAAACGCCTTGGCCGCGACCTTGGCTCAGTTCGATTCCACGCTGTCGGGCCAGTCGATCGCAGAGTCGTCGACGGCTGTGAAGGGTGACTACCTGGTCACTCGTTTGCGTAGTGATGACTACGAGCGGGTAGCGGCGCAGTTGGCCGGGATTTCCGGGGTGAGCGTCTCCGATGAATCGGATCTGGTGTCCACCGATCCGGAGTTTGCACCGGACCTGCTCGGGCAGATCAAGAAGACGATCATCGACGAGGTGGACGGCAAGGCCGGGTGGAGTGTCGTCACGGTCAACCAGAACGGCGTCGATACCGATATCTTGACGGAGACTGCGCCGCAACCGGTTCCGTCGTTCACTATCAGTCTCGACCGCAATATTCAGATCGCCGCGCAACGTGCCGTCAATGTGAATGCGGATCAGGCGATGATGGTGGTGATCGAGGCTTCCACCGGCGCGATCCTGGCGGTAGCCCAGAACAAGGCGGCGGACCGCGACGGTCCGGTCGCGACGACGGGCCTGTACCCGCCCGGTTCCACGTTCAAGATCGTGACCGCGGGTGCCGCAATTTCCGGTGGGCAAGCGAGCCCGGAGACGATGGTACCGTGCCCCGGTCGCATCGAGATCGGTCAGCGAAGTGTCCCGAACTACAACGAGTTCTCACTCGGGACGGTACCGATGGCAACGGCGTTCGCCCGTTCGTGCAACACAAGTTTCGCGAAACTGGCCAGTGAGATGGAACCCGATGCATTGACCACTGCGGCAGCGCAGTTCGGTATCGGCCCCGATTACAACATCGTGGGATTGCCGACCGATTCCGGTTCGGTCCCGCCCGCGCCGGATCTGGTGCAGCGCACCGAGGACGGCTTTGGGCAGGGCTTGGTGGTCGTGAGTCCGTTCGGTATGGCATTGGCTGCAGCGACGGTGGCCCACGGGTCCACTCCGGTGCCGCAACTGATTTCGGGTCGGGAAACCGTCATCGACGGTGACCGCACGCCCATCAGTCCGGAGATGGTCGACGGTTTGCGCGGCATGATGCGCTTGGTGGTTACCAGTGGTACGGCTGAGCGCGTCGAGGATCAGGGTGAGGTGTACGGCAAGACCGGTGAGGCCGAGGTCGATGGCGGCTCGCATGCATGGTTCGTCGGGTATCGGGGTGACTTGGCTTTTGCGACTTTGGTTGTGCGCGGCGGAAGTTCGGACAATGCTGTCGGCGTAACGCGGGACATGTTCGCAGCTCTCCCGGAAGGTTACTGACCTTCAGCGTTCTGCGAGATGCTCCGGGTCGATTTCGGGGCCGCCTCGCCCGGATCGCTTGTTCACGGCGTAGGTGACGAGCCAGAGAACTGCTCCGATCCCGAGGAGAATCCCGGCGATCTGATATTGCACGACGGGACGGTCGGCGATAGGCGTGACCAGAAGGCCTGAGGTGATGGCGCCGAGGATCGGAAAGATTGTCGGAACCCGGAAGTGCTTGTGTTCCACGGGATGTCTGCGTAGCACCAGAACTGCGATGTTGACGATGGTGAAGACGCACAGCAGCAGTAGTGCGGTGGTTCCGCCTAGTTCCGGAACCTCGCCGACAAAGGTGATCAACCCGAATGCGACAAGCGTCGTGAAGATGATGGCGACATAGGGTGTGCGCCTGGTGCGGTGGACTTTGCCGAACGCCGACGGAAGTATGCCTTCGCGACTGATTCCGTACAGGAGTCGCGATGCCATCAGCATGTTGATCAGTGCCGTGTTTGCCACGGCGAACATCGTGATGAACGCGAAGATACCAATGGGGAATCCGGGTGCCCCGGCCTGGACCACTTTGAGGAGTGGGGTGTCACCTTCGCCGAGCTCGCTCGGGCTTACCAAGGCAATTGCGGTGATGGAGACCAATATGTAGATGATTCCGGTGATCACCAGCCCGGTGAGGAGAACCTTCGGGAAGATCCGGGTCGGTTCTTTGCATTCTTCGGCCATGTTCACCGAGTCCTCGAAACCGACCATCGCAAAGAACGCGAGCGCGGTGCCGGCGATCACCGCGGAGAGGGTGCTGCGATCGCCGGTGTCGAATGTGGTGACTCGCGCGAAATCGCCGTCGCCGACGCCGAGTGCCCACAGACCGATCATGATGATGATCAACAGTCCGGACAATTCGATGCAGGTCAGCACTACGTTTGTCTTGACGCTTTCGCTGACACCGCGGAAGTTGACGATCGCCACTACCGCCATGAAGGCGATACCCAACAGCGTGATACCTATTCCGGTGGTGAAGTCGAGGTCGAATGCCTCGACAAAATTGGCTGCGAATGCCCGCGATGCGGTGGACGCGGATGTGATCCCGGAGCACATGACGGCAAAGGCAACCATGTACGTCAGGAAGTGGATGCCGAATGCTTTGTGTGTATACAGTGCTGCGCCTGCGGCTTTGGGATACTTGGTCACCAGTTCGAGGTAGCTGAACGCGGTGATCATCGCGATCACGAACGCGACGAGGAACGGTACCCAGACTGCGCCGCCTACCTGATTGGCGACCTTTCCGGTGAGTGCGTAGATACCAGTGCCCAGGATGTCTCCGACGATGAACAGGAGAAGCAGGCCGGGGCCCATGACGCGTTTGAGGCTCGGTTGTTCCGAGGATTGCCTGTTGTCCATGGTTTCCGACATCAGCGTCACCCTTCGTTGCGAGCGCTCTCGGCCATCCAGCCGTACATGCTCCTGGGCTGCGCCCAGTTTTACGGCAGTATGCCCAATCGTCGTGCCGTCACTACTGCTTCGTGGCGCGAGCTTGCGTCGAGCTTGCCCATTGCGCTTCTCAGGTAGCTCTTGACGGTTTCCGCGCTGACTGAGAGACGCTGTGCTGCTTCGATGTTGGTACATCCAAGGGCGACCTGTGAGAGGACGTCGATTTCGCGTGGCGTCAGGGTCACGGCCGAGGCCATGTCGCGGTCAGCGGGGCTGAGGATCGATGCGAGACGTTGCGAGAGTCCGCGGAGTTTGATCTGCAGATCGGTATCCGTGACGCTGTTTGCGACACTGCGCAGTTCGGCGTGCACGTCGCGGATCTCTTCGGTGGACATGCCGTCGCTGCTTGCGGCGGACGCGGCTTGCAGGAGCTGGAGGCGGCGGTCGACTTCGTCGCGGATCGCGAATTCCATCCCCAGTCGACGGGAGGCGGACACCATGACGTCGCCGGCGCGGTCGCCGAGTGGGGCGCTCTCACGGATTGCGGCATACAGCACAGCCCGAGATTTGCCGGCAACCATGACCGGAACGGCAATGATGGAGTGCAATCCCTCGCTCAGCACCGGTCGATCGAAGTGATGAGTGATGGATTGGGAGTTGCCGTAGTCGTGAACCAGGATCGGTGCTCGCTGCGCGACGGCGCGGCCACCCATGCCGGAGCGCGGCGGGATGGCGAGGCCCTTGAGGTTGTTGGTGCGCGTGCCGACAAATTCGGTGAGGTGCAGGGTCTCGTCCTGTACTTCACCGCCGAACAGCACGGGAACAACGCCCTGAGCGGCGATCGAACGGAGTTCGCTCCGCATGGCGTCCCCGTCTCGGGGGCGTAGAAGTGACGATGAACTTCGGGTCACGCCGCACCCCTTTCCGGGGGTAGTGAAGTTTCCTTGTGAGCTTGATCATAAGTGGTGGACACTGCGTATGACGAGTCGGTGATCAAACCCGCCGACCCACAATACGACCATGAAAAAGGAGCATGTTGATGAGCACCGATCCCACGGCGCGGGTGCGTGAGCTTTTGGATCAGTACGACACCCCCGAGGCCAGCGCCGCAGAACTGCTCTGCGACCGGCACCCCGCGGACGGCGTTGCCTTCACCGTTGTCGAGGCAGACCTTAGCTCAGTGGACCTCACGTACGGGTACCTACGTGAGCAGTCCGCCCGGTTTGCCGCGGCACTGTCGGACCTCGGAGTCGAACCGGGTGACCACGTCGCGACGCTCATGGGCAAGTCCGCCGATCTGGTGGTCGCGCTGCTCGGTATCTGGCGCCGCGGCGCAGTTCACGTGCCGTTGTTCACCGCGTTTGCCGCTCCGGCAATTGCGTTCCGCTTGACTGCCAGCGGCGCGAAGGTCGTCATTTCCGACGCGAATCAGCTGGAGAAGTTGGCACCGGGTGAAGACATTCCCGCCGACGCCCCGTGGCGGATCATCGTTGCGGGTGGCGCTGTCGGCGACGAGTTGGACTTCGGCACCCTGGTCGCGGCGCAGGACGCCGAGGATCCGAAGGGCGCTGCTCAGGCTGTCGGCGGCAACGGCCCGATGGTGCAGTTGTTCACGAGTGGCACCACGGGAACGCCCAAGGGCGTGCCGGTTCCGGTGCGTGCGCTGGCGTCGTTCCACGCGTATCAGGAGTTCGGTCTCGACGTCCGCGGCGACGACGTGTTCTGGAACGCCGCTGATCCGGGCTGGGCGTACGGCCTGTACTACGCGTTGCTCGGACCGTTGGCCGCAGGCACTCGAAGCCTGCTACTGCACGCCGGTTTCTCCGCGCCGTTGACGTGGCAGATCATCGAGAAGTTCGGTGTCACCAATTTTGCCGCAGCACCGACGGTGTACCGCAGCCTGCGTGCTGACAAGACACCTGTCCCCGCCGGTATCTCCCTACGGCGCGCGTCGTCCGCAGGTGAGCCGCTGACGCCGGATGTTGTTGCGTGGTCCAAGGATTCGCTGGGCGTCGAGGTTCGGGATCACTACGGACAGACGGAGCACGGCATGTTCATCGTCAACGCGTGGGCCGACGGTCTGCGTGAGGACGTACGCCCCGGTTCGATGGGTCTGCCATTGCCGGGCTGGTCCACCGCTGTGCTTGAAGACAATTCCGACGACATTGCTCCGGCCGGGACACCGGGCCGGGTGGCGATCGATACCCACAACAGTCCACTCATGTGGTTCACCGGGTACGTCGACGCACCGGAGAAGACGAAGCAGCGCTTCACCGAAGACGGACGCTGGTACATCACGGGCGACGCGGGCATGACGGACGAGGACGGTTTCTACTTCTTCTCCTCGCGTGACGACGACGTCATCATCATGGCGGGCTACCGCATCGGCCCCTTCGACGTGGAAAGCGTGCTGGTCATGCACGAGCACGTCATCGAGGCTGCGGTTGTGGGTATGCCGGACGAGTTGCGCGGTGAAGTTCTCGAGGCGTTTGTCGTTCTGCGCGAAGGCGTCGATGGCGACGACGATTTGGAGAAGGAACTGCAGACCCTGGTGAAGAAGAAGTTTGCCGCTCACGCCTACCCGCGTACGGTGCACTTCGTTCCGAGCCTGCCCAAGACTCCGAGTGGCAAGGTTCAGCGGTACATCTTGCGTAAGGGGTAATCCCACTGTGCGCCTTTGTTAACCGCGGGCGGTTGACAAAGGCGCACAGCAGGTTTTCAGAGTCCGAGTTGATCGGCAGTTTGTTCGGCCAGGGCAGGGCCGAGCGTCATTCCGCGCCCACCGGGACCGGCAACCACCCAGATGTTGTCGGCAGCTTGCGCGCGGTGAACCAGTTGTGTGGGATCGAGGCATTGGCTGTACACGCCGGCCCAACGCTTGACGATCGGTGGAAGATCGCGTCCGAGAAGGGTTTCCACGACGCCGGACAGGTGACGATACGGCTCCTCGTCCACGTCGAAGTTGAAGGGCTCCTCGTACTCGTGGGTGTCGCCGATCGTGAGCCCGCCGTGCAGGCGCTGGACGCACAGGAGTTGCATGCGGTGCTGTTCGGCAGTCGGCTCTTGAGGCTGGACTTTGTGGAGGGTATCCAGTGCGGGGCCCGCAAAGCCGGGGTAGTACCGGAAGCTGTCACCGTCGGCAATTGCGGTGGTGAGCTTTTCGCCGAGCGGCGCTGTCTGCATCATCTGCAGGCGCACTCGGCGAAGGGGAAGATCTCCGGCCAGGTCGCGGGCCAACCCGCCCAATGTGGCTCCGGGGCAGACGATTACCAGGTCTGCGTCGTAGCTGCGTCCGTGGTCGTCGCGAATGTGAACGCCGGATTCGGTGGTGGTGATCTCGCGGGCTTCCGTGCCGGCGTGGAATGTGTACCTTCCGGTGGCGCCGAGGTAGCCGCGGATTGCCGGGAGCGTTTGGCGCGATTCAACGGCTGCGTCGAGAGTGCAGTGCAAGCCGCCGAGGAACTTGCCTTGGAGTGCGGGGTTGATGACGCGAACTGCGTCGGCGTCGAGAAGTGAAAAGCCGCGGTGCTCGGCATCTTCTCGCCCAAACGCTTCCTCGGCTACCGCAACTTCCTCCTCCGTGCGCATCAGCGTGATGGAGCCGGCCGCGCGGTATCCGATTCCCGGGACGCGTACGGCTAGATCGGCCCATAGTTCTCGCGATCTGAGAGTGGCTTCGAGTTCGTGAGGCGCTCGCCCGGATACCCAGACCAATCCGAAGTTTCGTACCGTTGCACCACGGGCCTCGGGTTCACGTTCGAGATGGATGACGTCGTGTCCGCGGCGGATGGCCTCGTCGGCGTGCGTCGTTCCGAGTATCCCGCCACCGACAATCAAAATTTGCATGAAGCGATCATGACCTTTGGTCTAGACCAGCAAGGATCATCGAAACGAACAACAGGTTAACGATTGGTATAGACCAGTCACGGGGCGTCCATCGGTATGTCGGCAAGAAGTGCGGTACCGCTGCCGGCTCGAGAAATGATTTCCAACTGGCCGCCGAGGGCCTCGACGCGATCCCTGATTCCGGTCAGTCCGGACCCTTTGGCGGGGTCGGCACCTCCGGACCCGTCGTCGCGGACCGAGAGCTCGAGGTGCGTGCCGGTCGTTCTGGCTTGCAGGTGCACCCCCGACGCGCGGGCATGTTTAGCTGCGTTTGTCAGGGCTTCCGCTGCGACGTAGTACGCCGCTACTTCCGTGGATTCCGGCACTCGCGGGTCGAGGTGCAGATCCAGATCGACGGGAATCGCGGAGCGGCGGGCAAGGGCTTTCAGTGCTGGGCCGAGACCTCCCTTGGACCGGATTGCGGGATAGATTCCGCGTGAGATTTCTCGGAGATCGGCGGAGACATCGTTGAGTCCTGCCACGATGTCGGATATCTGTTCCTTGAGCGCGGCCGGTTCGGTATCCGCCGACGCTTCGGCGGACCGGAGCGCGAGCCCAAGCGAGACGAGGCGCTGTTGTGCACCGTCGTGCAGATCGCGTTCAAGTCTGTGCCGTGCGTCGTCGGCGGCGGCGACGATCCGGGCGCGCGACGCGGTCAGTTGTGTGTGGGCTTGAGCGTTGGCGATTGCGGTTGCCAATAGATCAGTGAAGTCGCCGACGCGCGCTTCGGTGTCTGGCGGCAGGGGATCGGGGCCGGTTGACCCGACCACCGCCGAGCCCCACAGGTTGCCGTCGACGACGATCGGGACGCCGACCTCCGAGTTCTGCGCCGAGTCGATCCGGGCGCAGTGGCCGGAGCGGAAGACTCGTGCCGCAATACTTTCGCCGTCGACGGGGTGGGGTGCACCGTGCGCAGACCCACCGACCGGTTCTGTGTTGGAGGCAACCAACATGGACATACCGTCAGGACTGAAGCAATACAGACCGGTCGATCGATTGCCCAGTATTCGGGTCAATTCCGCTGCGACGGAAGCGCATACGTCCGACGGGGAAGTGCCGTGCGCAATCAGGGTCGCAACGCGTCGGAGTGCGGCCTGTTGCTCTGCCAGTGCCCTGAGCTCCGCATGGCTCGCTTCGATCATCTGTTGGGCCACGCGGCGCTCCGTCACGTCGCGGCCGGCCGCATAGAGCGAATCGCGCGCCGGGACGGTGTTCCATTCGATCCATCGCGCGGAGCCGTCCTTGCAGACGAGTCGGGATTCGAATTGTGCAATTGGAAGACCTCGGGCCAGATCGTCGAGAGCCTCGATGGTTCGTGCTCTGTCGGCAGGATGGACAAGATCCAGGAAGGGTCGCTTCAACATTTCCTGTGACGTGTACCCGAGTGCCTTCTCGAACGCCGGGTTCACTCGCTTGCAGAAACCGTCGATGCCGCCGATGCAGAGCAGATCGGACGAAAGATCGAAGAACTTCTCGAGATCGTCGACGCCGACCGCGGATGCGTGATGGCTCGATTTGCGATCACGAGTCGAGCGCAACAACTCCGTCAGGCGGCCCAACAATCCGACCGTCTTACCCGGGGCGATTCTCGTCCGAAAAATATCCATGAGTAACCCGTTGCGACAAAAATTGCCGCGGCCATACCGCCCAGCGCTGACGAGGCATCGGTTTCCTGCTTCAGTCTACGGCGACGGCAGGTGACTAAGCCATCGCGCGTGCGCTTGGAGACTCGAGCAGTCAGCATGCTTGGAGGTAGGTGACAACGGCGAGTACTCGGCGGTGGTTTTCACCGGTCTCGGTGAGTTCCAGTTTGGTGAGAATGCTGCGGACGTGTTTCTCGACGGTGCCCGGTGTGACACACAGCCTGTGGGCGATACCCACGTTCGAACGTCCTTCAGCCATCAATGCCAGCACTTCTCGTTCGCGCGTGCTGAGGGCGGCAAGTGGGTCGTTGCGTCGGCGAGCCGTCACCAACTCCCGAACCAAGGCGGGGTCGATTACTGCCGCACCCTTGGCGATTCGCTGGAGGGTCTCGACAAAATCGTCCACGTCGGTGATGCGGCTCTTGAGCAGGTAACCAATCCCTTGACCGCTTGCGAGCAACTCCATTGCCTGCTCGACGTCGGCGTGCGCCGACAGGACCAGAATGCCGGTTTCCGGGAGTTCGTCGCGGATCACCTTGGCCGCGTCGAGTCCTTCGGTCGTATGAGTCGGTGGCATTCGGATGTCGACCACCACAAGATCCGGCGACATTTCCCGGACCGAATCCAGCAATTGCTCCGCGTCGCCGGCCTGACCCACAACGTCGACGCCCGAGCGGGTGAGCAGGCTTGCGAGACCTTCGCGGAGTAGGACATCGTCCTCGGCCAGCACCACCCGGACTGCGCTGCGGCCGTTGCTGTCTCTATCTCGATGTGGTGCAACGAAATTGAAATCTGTCATCGTCGGCTCCGAGACTCCCGGTCCATGACTGGGTGTTCACCCAAACGTCGCCGGGCCGATCAACTTCGAGCCTACCGAGTTGTGGTCTGCAGGTATATGCGCGGCTGGCGATGTTGCCCAGTGCGGTTCGGTGATGGCATTGAAGGTAGCGGGAAAGGCCCCGGTGGGGGCAGTCGGTAGCGCAGATGGGCGTCAGCGGTGACGACATCGGTACGTGTGCCGACGATTCTGGGAGTCAGAAGTAATTTCGGGAGGCAACATGACCACATTGCAAGGAGCACCTGTGCCGTCAGCGCAGTACCGACAGGCGTGACGGTCGTGGTCGGAAGATTGGTCTCTCGTGATCGCGACGTTCTTCCTCAGGAGGCACAGTTTCGTTATCGACAAGCGGAGCCTCGCCAGTGATAAGGATTGCGACAATGACGAATCGAATGGCGTATCAACGGATTGTAGGTACCAGATCGCACATAGAATTCCTCAATATCTTGGACGAGGAAGAATTCGATAGTCCGGATCGGACTATGGGAATTCTTCGAAACTGGGCCCGCCAGTATCTCACTGAGCCACACCAGGATTTGGGGCGAGCAGGTCCAGTGTGCCCATTTACCGGTCCATCGCTGGAACGGCGCCTTTTCTGGGCAGGAATCGTCCAAGGTGACAACATAGATTTTTCCTTGATGACAAAGATCGCGCAGGACATGGCCGACATATTTCCGGAGCTGAGTCCCAGTGACGGGAAAGATGCAATATTCAAGGCGATTCTGGCGATATTTCCGGATCTGACTGATTTCTCGATCATTGATGCGGTTCAGTCGTATGGAAAGTCGACCTTCATCAACAAAGGTCTGATGCTGGGACAGTTCTATCCAGGGTGTACCAGGCCCGGTTTATGGAACGACGACTTCAAACCACTGGATGCACCGCTTCCGATGCTGGCAGTGAGGCACATGGTCAGCACGGACTACCCGTTCCTGACCGAACGTTCCGAATGGATGGCTGCGTATTTGAAGCGGTTTGCGCCGACTGTCCCGCCGCCTGCCCGCGCCTACATCGTCTCGAAACTGGAGTCTTAGCACGACGCGCTGGAGTTCGAACAATGGGCAGGAGTGCACCGTGAATGAATTGCACGATCAAGTTGCTGCGGCGGTCGAAGAATTCCAATTCCCGGTCGTTGTTCATGACCACTCCACTTTCGATCTTCCAGTTTTATCGCCGAAAGATTTGTCAAGGACACTCGGGATTTCGCTGGGTCGGATCACGAAATCGATCCTGTTGCAGCAACAGTCCGGAACCCGTCTTGTCCTTGCGGTGTGCCCGATCGATCGGCGGATCGACATGGCGTCGATTTCCCGTCATCTGGGGTTGGGTCGGCTGGAAGTGGCGGGTGAGGACACCGTCGAGAAGAAATGTGGATATCAACGTCTCGGAGTGTCACCGCTCGGATTGCCGCGCGACATTGTGGTTGTCATCGACACATCTCTGATGGCCCACTCCACTGTCGTGGTCGGCGGCGGGAAAGTCGGCGTCGAGGTCGAGCTGAGTCCGTGGGATCTTGCCGAAGCGTGCGATGGACAGAATGTGGAGATAACTGATGGATGAGATTCGACTCAGTAGCAACGACACCCGCGTTCCCGAATCGAACGCGGATCCGGAACTTACTCCCGCCGATTCACCCTCAGATCCGTTTCCGCTGTCGTCTGCTCAATACGGTGTGTGGCTTGCGCAGCAACTCGTTCCGGAACTGCCGCACTGCATCGCCGAATACGTCGAGTTCCACGGAGAACTTGATCTTGCGCTGTTCCGCTCGGTGGCGGTAACCGCTGGACGAGAGGTCCAGTGGGCGTTCCTCCGACTGATCGAGGTCGACGGCGAGCCCCGCCAAATTCTTGATCCCAGTCAGGACAAGGAACTGGGATTTGTCGACTTTCGTGGTGAGCACGATCCGGTCGCGGCAGCACAAGCCTGGATGCGCGACGAATACACAACGCCGACGGATCCCATGCGTGAGCGTTTGATCGCGTCCTCGCTGCTGCAAGTCGGCGATGCTCATTACCTCTGGTACGGCCGGGCTCACCATGTCGCGCTCGACGCCTATGCCGCGGTGACGATGGTCAATCGCATGGCCGTGATCTACACAGCTGCTGTGGAGGGGCGTGAACCGCCGCCAAACCCGACGGCAGACCTGCGCACCTTGTACGAACTCGACTGCGCGTACCGCGCTTCAAGCCGCTTCGAGTCCGATCGCGCCTACTGGTCCGAGCGACTGGGGGGCATGGCGGAAGGCTCGAGTCTCGCCGAGCGATATGCGATTCCGGTCGCCACCGACACGCTGGTCGCGTCGTCGTTGGAGGAGAATACTGTTGCGCGTCTGACGGATTCGGAAAGACACGCGAGCGGAACGTCGGCGGCCACTATCATTGCCGGGTTTGCCTGCTACCTCTCCCGGATGACGGGGCACACCGATGTCTGCGTGCAGATCCCCGTTTCCGGCCGGACAACCGCTGTGCTCCGCCGATCAGGCGGAATGCTCGTCAACATCGTTCCACTGCGGATTGATATCCGCCCCGACGACACTGTTGGCGAACTGGTCGATCGTGTCCGACTCGAGTTGACCGGTGCACTGCGCCATCAGCGCGGCAATCTCGAAGAGATCGCCCGTGGCTTGAGTGCCGGTGCGCGGCGATCCATGGCCACCGGGCCGATCGTCAACGTGATGCTGTTCCGTCAAGAGATCAACTTCGGATCGGTGCGCGGTGAGTTCCACGTGCTGACGTCAGGTCCGATCGACGATCTGCTGGTGAATATCTATCAAAGTGGCACTCCAGTAAGAACATTCGTCGAGTTCCGGGGAAATCCGGGTCGCTATACGGAAGGCGAGTTGCAATGCCATCATCGCGGCTGCGTCGCAGTTGTCGAGGAGTTCGCCGCGGCCGGCCCGGCGACACCGATTTCCACAATCCATGCTGCCAGCGCGGTGGTGGGCAAGCGCCGGATGGAAACAGTGCAGCACCTGGACTATTGGCGGCGCAGCCTGGCAGGTCTCCCGGCGTGGTTGGACCTGCCGACGGATCGGCGTCGCTCGACCGACAGGTCCCCGTTGTTGGAATCGCGCCAGGTCGAACTGGGTGCCGAGTTGCACCGCCAGCTTGAATCCATTGCCCGCGAGCGCGGTTCGACAGTATTTGCGGTGATGCATGCGGGTCTGGCGGTACTGCTGGCTCGATTGGCTGCCGCCGACGACATCTCGGTGGGAGCGCCGGTTCGCAGGCGGAATGAGGCAGCTGACCCAGTCGTCGACGCGGTTGTCCTGCGGACTCGAGCCGATCCGGACATGTCCTTTGCCGACCTGATTATTCAGGTAAAACGATGCGAGCGTGATGCATTCGCTCATGCCCAGGTGCCGGCGGAACGGGTCGCGGAGGCTGTAGGTTCGACTCTTTTCCACGTAATGCTGGGCGTCCGTGGCTGTGAGCCGACCACGGCGGCGGATGTGGCTCTCACCGCGCCCGACGGATGGCGTTCATCCTGGAACTGCGACCTGAATATCACAGTAGGCGAAAGGTTTACCGATACCGGTCGACCTTCGGGCGTACAGGTGGATCTCGGGTTTGCCACCGACGTGTACGACCCGGAAACAATCGATATTCTCGCCGAGCGTCTGGTGCGTGTGCTCGAGTGTGGCGTCGCGAATCCTGAGGTTCGGATCTACGAGATGGATCTGCTTTTGCCGTCGGAGCATGAATACCTGACACCGGTACGGGGTGGGGCCGCATTGCCACCACGGAGTTTGCCGCTGCTTTTTGCAGAGGCTGTCGCTGCCGATCCGACCGCGATTGCTCTTGTGGGCGGCGATTGCACACTGACGTACGAAGAGCTGGATCGCCGATCGAATCGCCTGGCCCACTATCTGATCGGCCATGAGATAGGACCCGAGTCGGTGGTGGCTATCGGACTGCCGCGGTCGATCGACTCGGTGATGGCGCTATTGGCCGTCACGAAGAGCGGTGCGGCGTTTGTTCCGGTGGATCCGGGATACCCGTCGGCGCGACTCGAACACATGCTCGTCGATTCCGGGGCGGTACTCGGTGTGGCGAACACCAGCTATGCCCGAAAACTGCCTCAGACGGTTCCGTGGCTGGTGCTCGACGACCAGGACACCGCTACCGAGATCGTGGGTTCCTCCGCTGCGCCCGTGACCGACGGGGAACGGACAGCGACGCTCGACATCGACCACCCGGCATACGTGATCTACACATCCGGGTCGACCGGGATTCCGAAAGGGGTGGTGGTGCCGCACCGTGGGTTGCTCGACCTGATGACGGAGCAGTGCACACGATTCGAGACGGGGCCGCACGCGCGAATATTGCACTGTGCGTCTCCGAGTTTCGACGCGTCGGTGTTCGAATTGATGTGGGCCTTGGGGTCGGGAGCCCGATTGGTGATCACGCCGCCAACCACGTACGGCGGTGACGAACTCACGGCGCTGCTCGATCGCGAGAAGATCACACATGCCGTCCTCACACCTTCCGCGCTGGCATCACTGGACCCGCGGGGGCGAACCTCGCTGCAGTGCCTTGTTGTTGCCGGGGAGGCATGTTCGCCGGAATTGGCGGGTCGGTGGTCACCCGGCCGGTTGATGTTCGACGCCTACGGCCCGACCGAGTCGACGGTCATGGCAAATGTCGGGGCGATCGAGTCGGGTAGTGAGCTACTGACACTGGGAGGTCCGATCCGCGGTCTCGCCGAAGTAGTCCTCGACGATCGACTGCGACCGGTGCCGGTCGGAGTGGTCGGGGAGTTGTATCTGGGCGGCGTCGGCTTGGCGCGCGGCTATCGGAACCAGACGGGAACAACAGCGTCGAGGTTTGTTGCCGATCCGTTCGGACCTCCGGGGCGCCGTATGTATCGCACCGGGGACATGGTGCGATGGCGCCACGATCAGGAGGGACGTCTGACAATCGAGTACTTGGGCCGCAACGATTTTCAAGTGAAGATCCGCGGTTTCCGGATAGAACTCGGCGAGATCGATGCGGCATTGACCGAGCATCCGAGCGTGGCATTTGCGGTTACACTCGGACACACCGAACGCACTGGAAACACCAGCTTGGCATCGTATGTGCTTCCCACCGGTGACAACAACGTCGACCCGGCTGAATTACGAACCCACGTCCGGGGATTGCTGCCCGACTACATGGTGCCGGCAACAATCACCGTGCTCGACGCTATCCCTCTGACCCCGGTCGGCAAGCTCGATCGCGGTGCCCTGCCAGAACCCGATGTCGGGGCATCAAGAACCGAGTTCCGCCAGCCTCGAACCCCCATCGAAGAGACCATCGCCGGTGTGTTCGGCGAGGTGCTGGGCATCGAGCACCTCGGCGCCGATGCACACTTCTTCGACCTCGGCGGCAATTCTTTGAGCGCGACCAAAGCTGTGGCGCGGATCAATTCAGCGCTCAACGAGGGAGTGGGCGTGCGGGACCTGTTCGACGAACCTACCGTGACGGCGCTCGCAGGCTGGATCGAGCGCACCGACGGACGGACGTCCGCGGGGCCCGCTTTGACGGCAGGTGTGCGACCCGAGAGAGTTCCGGTGTCCCTTGCCCAGCATCGTATGTGGCTGGTCAATCAATTGGACACATCGTCGTCCGCGTACAACATTCCCATCGCGCTCCGCCTGACCGGAGAACTGGATACCGACGCCTTCCGAGCGGCGCTGACAGACGTCGTCGAGCGTCATGACACCCTTCGCACGGTGTACCCCGGATCGTCGGACGGTCCGCACCAGGTGGTTGTTCCGACAGGGCAAGTGCTTCGGGATTTCAGTCCGGTCGACGTGGCAGGTGAGAGCGAATTGCTCGGGCGCATCGAGCGGCTTGCGTCGTCCGGATTTGATGTCACCGACGAAGTTCCAGTACGGATAGCGTTGTTCAGGGTTGGCCCAGAGCAGCACGTATTGGTGATTGTGGTGCACCACATCGCTGCCGACGGTTCGTCGATGCCGCCGCTGGCCCGCGATGTGATGACCGCGTACACCGCGCGTGCGAACCGGCGAATCCCGGATTGGGCGGCGCTCGCGGTGACCTATGCCGATTACACCTTGTGGCAGCGCCGCCTGCTCGGCGTCGAATCCGATCCGGGTTCGCTTGCCGGCGAGGAACTCACGTACTGGCAACAGGCGCTGTCGGGGTTACCGGCCGTCCTGCCGTTGCCGACCGATCGAGCCCGCCCGACATGGCGGCAGATGCGAGGAAGCGCAGTGCACTTCGAGATCGGTGCGCAGTTGCATCGCGCGCTGCAACTGCTTGCGCGCAAGCATGATTCGACGATATTTATGACCATGCATGCGGCGCTGGCCATCCTGCTCAGCCGGTTGAGTGGGAGCGGCGACATTGTGGTGGGTACTCCGGTAGCCGGGCGTGGTGAGGCTGCACTCGACGATATGGTGGGCATGTTCGTCAACACAGTGGTGTTGCGGACGGCAGTAACATCCGGGTCGTCGTTCGAGGAGGTGCTGGCGACGGTTCGAGAGAGTGATCTGGGGGCGTTCGCACACGCCCAGATCCCGTTCGAGCAAGTGGTCGAGGCAATCGATCCGGTCCGCTCGACCGCACACTCACCGTTGTTTCAAGTGATGCTCGAGTTCAGGAATGCCGCGTTGCCGGAACTGGCGCTCCCGGAATTGACCGTCGAACTTCTCGACGTGGACGTCGAGGTCGCCCGGTACGACCTGCACTTGAGTCTCGCCGAGGACTTCGATCCCGGCGACGGTTCTCCCGCCGGGATGTCTGCGTCCTTCGGTTTTGCCGTCGACATTCTCGACCGGGATACCGTGCAGGGCTTTGCGGATCGATTTGTACGCATCCTCGAGGACATCGTGACTGCGCCGTCAACCCGAGTGGGGGATATCAGTCTCCTCTCGCCGGCGGAATGTGGTGAGTTGGTTCCGGTGTCGGGTGTTGCGGGTGGTCGGGTGTTGGTGTTGCCGGAGTTGTTGGCTGTGGGGGATCCGAACGCACTGGCTGTTGTGTGTGGTGATGAGCGGTTGTCGTATGGGGAGTTGGATGGTTGGTCGAATCGGTTGGCGCGGTTGTTGATCGGCCGTGGTGTTGGTTCGGGGTCGTGTGTTGCGGTGGCGTTGTCGCGGTCGGTGTTGTCGGTGGTGGCGTTGTGTGCCGTGGCGAAGTCGGGGGCGGCGTTTGTTGCGGTTGATCCGGGGTATCCGGCGGCGCGGGTGGAGTTCATGCTTGCTGATTGTGGTGCGGTGCTGGGTGTTACGTCTTCTGAGAATGGTGGGGGGTTACCGGGTTCGGTGCCGTGGTTGGTGCTTGATGATGTTGCGGTGGCCCGGGAGTTGTCCAGACTGTCTGTTGCTGCGGTGACGGATGTGGATCGGGGTGGATCGCTGTTTCCGGATGAGGCGGCGTATGTGGTGTATACGTCGGGGTCGACCGGTGTGCCGAAGGGTGTGGTGGTGCCGCATCGGGGGTTGGCGAATTTGGTTGTGGATCAGTGTGTTCGGTTCGGGCTAGATGCCAACTCGGTGGTGTTGCATGGCGCGTCGCCGAGTTTTGATGCTGCGGTGCTCGAGCAGTTGTGGGCGTTGGGGTCTGGTGGCCGGTTGGTGGTTGCTCCACCGGGGGTGTTCGGTGGGGAGGATCTTCGGGAGTTGTTGGTGCGGGAGAGGGTTTCTCATGTTGCGTTGACGCCGACGGTGTTGGGGACTGTTGATCCGTCCGGTCTGGAGGATTTGTCGACTGTGGTGGTGGGGGGTGAGGTGTGTTCGCCGGAGTTGGTGGCGCGGTGGTGTTCGCCGGGTCGGGTGGTGGTGAATACGTATGGTCCGGCGGAGGCGACGGTGCAGTCGAATGCGAGTGTGCCGTTGGTGGTGGGGGATTCGGTGACGATTGGTGGGCCGATTCGGGGTGTGGCGGAGGTTGTTCTTGATGGTTGGTTGCGTCCGGTTCCGGTGGGTGTGGTGGGGGAGTTGTATCTGTCGGGTCCTGGTTTGGCGCGCGGGTATGTGAACCGGGCGGGGTTGACGGCGTCGCGGTTTGTGGCGGATCCGTTTGGCGGCTGCGGGCGGAGGTTGTATCGGACGGGGGATGTGGTTCGGTGGCGGCGGGTTTCGGATAGAAGTTTGTCTCTGGAGTTTGTGGGTCGTGGTGATCTGCAGGTGAAGGTGCGGGGTGTTCGGATCGAGTTGGGGGAGGTGGAGTCGGCGCTGTCGAGGTGCGAGGGGGTGGTTCGGGCGGCAGCTGCGGTGCGGGAAGGTCGGTTGGTCGGGTATGTGGTGCCGGAAGCGGGGGTGGCCTTGGATTCGGCCGTGGTGGTGGCCGGTGTGGGTGAGCGTCTGGTTCGGCAGATGGTGCCGGCTGCGGTGGTGGTGGTTGACGAGTTACCGGTGACGCCGAATGGGAAGATCGACCGGGATGCATTGCCCATACCGGATTTTGACGAGCGCCTCAGCGAATTCATCCCTCCGGTAACCGAGATGGAATCGGCATTAGCAGGGTTGTTCGAGGAAGTGCTCGGACTCGAATCGGTAGGCGTGGAGGATTCGTTCTTCGCCCTCGGCGGCGACAGCATCATGTCGATTCAGCTTGCAGCGCGGGCAAAAGCTCAGGGCGTGGTCATCTCCCCGCGGGATGTGTTCGAGCGTAAAACAGTGGCTGGGTTGGCGGAGGTAGCAGTTGAGGCGGGTGGGGCCGACGTAGCGAAGTTGGAGGAAATGACGGGCGGTGGTGTCGGTGAGGTTCCGTTGACGCCGATAATGCGGTGGCTCGTCGAGCGGGGTGGCTCGGGATTCAATCGCTTCTCGCAGGCAGTGATGCTGAATCTGCCGGAGGCAATAGACGAACAGAGCTTGGCGAGCACGATACAAGCGGTGCTCGACCATCACGACATTCTCCGGGCTCGGCTCCGGCAGCAAGCCGGTGGCCGCTGGACGTGGGAGGTGTTGCCGGAAGGAGGGATTCGAGCGGACCGCCTCATCTGCCGGGTACCGATGAGAGGGAAGCCGGGAAGTTCCCAGTTCAACAACCTCGCGTCTGCGGAGTTGGATGCTGCGGCGGATCGGCTTGATCCCGGTGCCGGTGTGGTGATGCAGGTGGTGTGGTTCGAACCTGTGGAGGATGGCGCGCACGGCTGTGTTCTTGTGGTGGTACATCATTCGGCTATCGACGGTGTGTCCTGGCGAGTGTTGGTGCCGGATCTGGCGATTGCGTGGTCGCAGATCGTGGCTGGGGTGGAACCAGAGTTGCCTGCGGTTGGAACGTCGATGCGTCGCTGGGCTCATGGGCTTGTCGAGGAGGCCCGTCGGCCGGAGCGAGTAGCGGAACTCGACCGGTGGCGAGCGATGACGGCCGGCGACGATCCGGTGATCGGGTCGCGGCCCCTCGACCCGTCGGTCGATGTGAACAGATCGACGGATCATGTTTCCGTGGAACTGCCCACCGACGTGACAGAAGCCTTGCTGACCACAGTTCCTCAGGCGTTTCACGGTGGGGTCAGCGATGGGTTGCTGTCTGCGTTGGCAGTCGCGGTCACGCAATGGCGGCGAGATCGCCGACCGATGTCGGCAGGTGCCCCGATTGCCACGACGCTCATTGCGCTCGAAGGCCATGGACGAGAGGAGAACGCGGTCCCCGGTTCGGATCTGGGTCGTACCGTCGGCTGGTTCACCACGAGTTTTCCACTGCGCCTGGATCTTGCAGACATTGATCTCGACGACGCCTGCGCAGGTGGCCCGGCATTGGCTGCCGCAGTCAAAGCTGTCAAGGAACAGATCCGGGCGGTACCCGATCACGGGATCGGGTACGGATTGTTGCGGTATCTCAACGAGGACACCGCTTTTGAGATGCGGGAGCTCGCAACACCGCAGATCGGATTCAACTATCTAGGGCGCGTCGGAGCATCAATCTCAGACGGAATCGGATGGTCGCCACTAGATGAAAATCGCAGGCTCGGCGGCTCCGACCGTGGTGGTGCTCAGGATCCTGACATGCCGATAGCGAGCGTCCTGGAGATCAACGCCATGACTCTCGGTAGCCAGGGCAAGCCCCGATTACGTGCGACGTGGTCATTCCCAACGGGGGTGCTGACTGTCGACGAGGTGAGCGAGCTGGCACGGTTGTGGACCGAAGTGTTGACCGCGCTGGCCGACCATCCCATCGGGGGGCGGACACCGTCGGACCTGGCCTTGGTCAGTCTCGGCCAAGGTGAGATCGACGTGCTCGAGGACAGGTATCCCGCATTGAGTGATGTGTGGCCGTTGTCCCCGCTTCAGTCCGGTTTGCTGTTCCATGCCCTGTTGTCCGAGGAGTCGATAGACGCGTACGTCGTGCAATTGACCGTCGAATTGCGGGGTGAGGTCGATTCGGAGCGTTTGCGTCAGGCGGGTCAGGTGGTGCTCGATCGCTACCCGAATCTGAGGACCGCATTTGTCTCCGACCTCGAACCCGGGCCGGTGCAGGTGGTCCAGGAACACCTGACGGTCGTGTGGTCGGAGATGGACCTCTCGGAACTCGACGAGGAAGCGCGCCGCCTGGAATTGGATCGGGTGATGGCCGCTGACAGAGCACGCCGTTTTGATCCCACGCGTGCGCCGCTGCTGCGCTGGTTGCTCATGACTACAGGTCCGCAGAGCTACCGGCTCGTAATGACCAATCATCATCTGCTGCTCGACGGTTGGTCGACGCCACTCTTGTTGCGTGAAGTGCTGCTGGCTTATGCCGCAGGTGAAGATGCCTTGCCCAGGGCGTACCCGTACCGCGACTACCTGGCGTGGATCAACCGGCAAGATACCGCTGGATCTGTGGACGAGTGGGTCAAACAACTTGCCGGCGCCCCGAGCCCTACCCTGGTCGCACCTGCCGATCCTGGTCGTCGGTACAGCGAGTCGCGGGATGTGTTCGGTGAGTTGACCGAGGAGCAGACTGCGGGGTTGATGTCGTTTGTTCGGGGTCGGGGGGTGACTGTGAATTCGGTGATCGAGATGGCATGGTCGATTGTGTTGGGTGGGTGGACTTCTCGTGATGATGTGACATTCGGTTCGACGGTGGCTGGTCGTCCTCCGCAGGTTGCGGGTGTGGAGTCGATGATCGGTTTGTTTGTCAATACGGTGCCGGTGCGGGTTCGGTTGGATCGGGGGGAGACTCTTGGTTCGCTTCTCGGCCGGATTCAGGCTGAGCAGGCTGGGCTTTTGGATCATCAGTATGTGGGTTTGGCGGATATTCAGCGGGTGGCGGGGCCGGGTGCGGTGTTCGACTCGATGACGGTGTTCGAGTCGTATCCGGTCGATCGTGGTGGGTTGACTGCGGAGACGGATATTGCGGGTATGCGGGTGGTTGATGTGAGTGGTGTTGACGCTGCGCACTATCCGATCGGCGTCGTTGCGCACCTGGACAACCGACTACACATCAGAATCAAGTATCTACCGGAACTTTTCGACAACGACACGATGAGCAGTGCTGTGCAGCGGGTTCTGCGTGTCATCAACACCACAGTCGCAGATCCTGACCTACCACTTGCAGCGCTGGACGTGCTCTCGCCCTCGGAGCGGCGGGAACTGGCTCCAGTTCAGGGTGGTTTGTCCGCGAAAGAACATGTGCTTCCGGAATTACTGTCGGCTGCGCGGGATCCGAACGCACTGGCAGTCGTGTGTGGTGATGAGCGGTTGTCGTATGGGGAGTTGGATGGTTGGTCGAATCGGTTGGCGCGGTTGTTGATTAGCCGTGGTGTTGGTTCGGGGTCGTGTGTTGCGGTGGCGTTGTCGCGGTCGGTGTTGTCGGTGGTGGCGTTGTGTGCGGTGGCGAAGTCGGGGGCGGCGTTTGTTGCGGTTGATCCGGGGTATCCGGCGGCGCGGGTGGAGTTCATGCTTGCTGATTGTGGTGCGGTGCTGGGTGTTACGTCTTCGGATCATGGTGGGGTGTTGCCGGGTTCGGTGCCGTGGGTGGTGCTCGATGATGTTGCGGTGGCCCGGGAGTTGTCCAGACTGTCTGTTGCTGCGGTGACGGATGCGGATCGGGGCGGAACACTGCGTCCGGATGGGGCGGCGTATGTGGTGTATACGTCGGGGTCGACCGGTGTGCCGAAGGGTGTGGTGGTGCCGCATCGGGGGTTGGCGAATTTGGTTGTGGATCAGTGTGTTCGGTTCGGTTTGGGTGCCGACTCGGTGGTGTTGCATGGCGCGTCGCCGAGTTTTGATGCTGCGATGTTGGAGCAGTTGTGGGCGTTGGGTTCTGGTGGCCGGTTGGTGGTTGCTCCGCCGGGGGTGTTCGGTGGGGAGGATCTTCGGGAGTTGTTGGTGCGGGAGAGGGTTTCTCATGTTGCGTTGACGCCGACGGTGTTGGGGACTGTTGATCCGTCCGGTCTGGAGGATTTGTCGACTGTGGTGGTGGGGGGTGAGGTGTGTTCGCCGGAGTTGGTGGCGCGGTGGTGTTCGCCGGGTCGGGTGGTGGTGAATACGTATGGTCCGGCGGAGGCGACGGTGCAGTCGAATGCGAGTGTGCCGTTGGTGGTGGGGGATCCGGTGACGATTGGTGGGCCGATTCGGGGTGTGGCGGAGGTTGTTCTTGATGGGTGGTTGCGTCCGGTTCCGGTGGGTGCGGTGGGGGAGTTGTATCTTTCGGGTCCTGGTTTGGCGCGCGGGTATGTGAACCGGGCGGGGTTGACTGCGTCGAGGTTTGTGGCGGATCCGTTTGGCGGCTGCGGGCGGAGGTTGTATCGGACGGGGGATCTGGTTCGGTGGCGCAGGGTTTCGGGTGGGGGTCTCGCGTTGGAGTTTGTGGGTCGTGGTGATCTGCAGGTGAAGGTGCGTGGTGTTCGGATCGAGTTGGGGGAGGTGGAGTCGGCGTTGCTGGCCTGTGTGGGGGTGGTTCGGGCGGCTGCTGCGGTGCGGGAAGATCGGTTGGTCGGGTATGTGGTGCCGGAACCGTCTGTAGGCCTGGATACTTCGGTGATTGTGGATTGTGTGGCAGGACGGGTCCCTGCGCAGATGGTGCCGGCTGCGGTGGTGGTGGTTGACGAGTTGCCGGTCACCCCTAACGGAAAGCTGGACCGCGACGCATTGCCCACGCCGGATCTTTCTGCTGTTCGGAAGGAATACCGAGCTCCGGTAACCGAGATGGAATCGGCGTTAGCAGGGTTGTTCGAGGAGGTGCTCGGACTCGAATCGGTAGGCGTGGAGGATTCGTTCTTCGCCCTCGGCGGTGACAGCATCATGTCGATTCAGCTTGCTGCGCGGGCAAAAGCTCAGGGCGTGGTCATCTCCCCGCGGGATGTGTTCGAGCGTAAAACAGTGGCTGGGTTGGCGGAGGTAGCAGTTGAGGCGGGTGGGGCCGACGTAGCGAAGTTGGAGGAAATGACGGGCGGTGGTGTCGGCGAGGTTCCGTTGACGCCGATAATGCGGTGGCTCGTCGAGCGGGGTGGCTCGGGATTCAATCGCTTCTCGCAGGCAGTGATGCTGAATCTGCCGGAGGCAATAGACGAACAGAGCTTGGCGAGCACGATACAAGCGGTGCTCGACCATCACGACATGCTGCGGGCTCAATTGCGTCCCGACACACATGGATCGTGGGGCTGGAAAGTCCTGCCCGTCGGATCAATTCAAGCAGAGAAGATAATTCGGAAAGTATCGACCGGGCGTGGCGGCGCCGATTTCCGTGAGGTGACTGCATACGAGTTGGACGCTGCGGCGGACCGACTTGATCCCAGCACTGGCACCGTAGTGCAGGTGGTCTGGTTTGATCCCCCACATTCCGGCGATCAGGGTTGTGCGCTGGTGGTGGCTCACCATACGGTCATCGACGGGGTGTCGTGGCGGGTATTGATACCTGACCTGGCGATTGCGTGGTCGCAGATCAGTTCCGGTAGATCACCGGAACTGGAACCGGTCGGGACGTCTATGCGTCGTTGGGCCTACGGGCTTGTGGAGGCGGCTCGTCGACCGGAGCGGGTAGCCGAACTCGCGTTGTGGCAATCGATGGCTGGGGGCGAGGACCCCATGATCGGGTCTCGGCCCCTCGACTCCTCAATCGACGTGAGCACCACCACCGGCACCATCGAGATTGACGTACCCCCGGAAGTGACGGAGGCACTCCTCACCACAGTTCCGGAAGCGTTCCACGGTGGTGTGGTCGACGCTCTACTGGCGGCACTCGCCGTCGCGGTCACGACATGGCGGCGCGAAGACAGCCCCTCCCTTGCGGATGTGTTGATCGGGCTCGAGGGTCATGGGCGCGAGGAAGGTGCGGTCCCCGGCTCGGATCTGAGTCGAACCATCGGCTGGTTCTCCACGAGTTTCCCACTGCGGTTAGATCTTTCGGACATCGATCTCGACGATGCGTGTTCGGGTGGCCCGGCCTTGGGTGCTGTTGTCAAATCTGTCAAGGAACAGCTTCGGGCGGTACCCGATCACGGGATCGGCTACGGGCTTTTGCGCTATCTCAACGAGGACACCGGACTGGTGTTGGGGGAGTTGCCAACACCGCAGATCGGCTTCAACTATCTCGGCAGGGTTGGCGCCGGTGCTGTATCGAACGGGTCCGGGGCGGCGTGGATTCCGATCAACGGAGACAGCGACCTGGGTGGTGCACAAAATCCGGATACGCCGTTGCCGGCTGTGCTCGACATCAATGCTCTCACCGTCGACGGCGAAGACGGCAGGCCGAGACTGCGCGCAATCTGGTCGTTCCCCACAGGGATACTGGGCAAGGGCGATGTTCAAGTGGCCGCGAGGATGTGGTCCGAAACGCTGGCAGCGCTGGCCGCCGACTCGGGTCACCCGGGTGTTGGTGGCCGGACTCCGTCGGATCTGGCCTTGGTCAGTCTCGGTCAAGGTGAGATCGATCTGCTCGAGGACAGGTACCCCGCATTGAGTGATGTGTGGCCGTTGTCCCCGCTGCAGGCAGGTTTGCTATTCCATGCGTTGGCGTCCGAGGGATCGGTGGACGCCTATGTTGTGCAGTTGGTTGTCGAATTGCGGGGTGAGGTTGACTCGCAGCGATTGCGCCGTGCCTGCCAATCGGTGCTCGATCGCAATCCGAATCTGCGGACCGCCTTTCGCACCGACGTCGGATCTCAGCCGGTGCAGGTGGTGCACGATTTTGTCGAAGCACCGTGGTCGGAGATCGACCTTTCCGGATTGGACTCCGGCGCCCGCGCTCGTGCCTGGGATCACCTGATGGCGGAGGATCGCGCTACCCGCTTCGAACCGACTCGAGCTCCGCTGTTGCGGTGGAAGTTGGTCAGCACCGGCCCGGGAAGCTATCGCCTGGTGATGACCAATCATCATCTGCTGCTCGACGGTTGGTCGACGCCACTGCTTCTGAAGGAAGTGCTGGTGCTTTACGCAACCGATGGCGCGGCGCTGCCCCGGGTACGTCCCTATCGGGACTTTCTAGCCTGGATCGCCGGGCAGAACAAGACAGAGTCACTTGACGTCTGGGCCAAGGCATTCGACGGTGTCGACGAGCCGACGTTGGTTGCGCCTGCCGATCCTGGTCGTCGGTATCGCGAGTCGCGGGATGTGTTCGGGGAGTTGACCGAGGAGCAGACTGCGGGGTTGATGTCGTTTGTTCGGGGTCGGGGGGTGACTGTGAATTCGGTGATCGAGATGGCGTGGTCGATTGTGTTGGGTGGGTGGACTTCTCGTGATGATGTGACGTTCGGTTCGACGGTGGCTGGTCGTCCTCCGCAGGTTGCGGGTGTGGAGTCGATGATCGGTTTGTTTGTCAATACGGTGCCGGTGCGGGTTCGGTTGGATCGGGGGGAGACTCTTGGTTCGCTTCTCGGCCGGATTCAGGCTGAGCAGGCTGGGCTTTTGGATCATCAGTATGTGGGTTTGGCGGATATTCAGCGGGCGGCGGGGCCGGGTGCGGTGTTCGACACGATGACGGTGTTCGAGTCGTATCCGGTCGATCGTGGTGGGTTGACTGCGGAGACGGATATTGCGGGTATGCGGGTGGTTGATGTGAGTGGTGTTGACGCTGCGCACTATCCGATCGGACTGGTCGCTCACGTCGACGCGGTAGTACACCTGACAATCAAGTTCCTCCCAGATCTCTTCGACCACAACGTGATAGACGAGATGATGCAGCGAGTCCTCCGTGTGATCGACGCAGCGGTTACCGACCCGGACCTGTCAATCGGCGCGCTGAACGTACTCTCGCCGGCGGAATGTGGTGAGTTGGTTCCGGTGTCGGGTGTTGCGGGTGGTCGGGTGTTGGTGTTGCCGGAGTTGTTGGCTGTGGGGGATCTGAACGCACTGGCTGTTGTGTGTGGTGATGAGCGGTTGTCGTATGGGGAGTTGGATGGTTGGTCGAATCGGTTGGCGCGGTTGTTGATTAGCCGTGGTGTTGGTTCGGGGTCGTGTGTTGCGGTGGCGTTGTCGCGGTCGGTGTTGTCGGTGGTGGTGTTGTGTGCGGTGGCGAAGTCGGGTGCGGCGTTTGTTGCGGTTGATCCGGGGTATCCGGCGGCGCGGGTGGAGTTCATGCTTGCTGATTGTGGTGCGGTGCTGGGTGTTACGTCTTCGGATCATGGTGGGGTGTTGCCGGGTTCGGTGCCGTGGGTGGTGCTCGATGATCCCGAGTTCGAGGGTGCGTTGGCGGGGTTTGATGCTGGACCGGTGACGGATGTGGATCGGGGTGGATCTTTGTATCCGGATGGGGCGGCGTATGTGGTGTATACGTCGGGGTCGACGGGTGTGCCGAAGGGTGTGGTGGTGCCGCATCGGGGTTTGGCGAATTTGGTTGTGGATCAGTGTGTTCGGTTCGGTTTGGGCGCCGACTCGGTGGTGTTGCATGGCGCGTCGCCGAGTTTTGATGCTGCGGTGCTCGAGCAGTTGTGGGCGTTGGGGTCTGGTGGTCGGTTGGTGGTTGCTCCACCGGGGGTGTTCGGGGGCGGCGAGCTTCGGGAGTTGTTGGTGCGGGAGAGGGTTTCTCATGTTGCGTTGACGCCGACGGTGTTGGGGACTGTTGATCCGTCCGGGCTTGTGGATTTGTCGACGGTGGTGGTGGGGGGTGAGGTGTGTTCGCCGGAGTTGGTGGCGCGGTGGTGTTCGCCGGGTCGGGTGGTGGTGAATACGTATGGTCCGGCGGAGGCGACGGTGCAGTCGAATGCGAGTGTGCCGTTGGTGGTGGGGGATCCGGTGACGATTGGTGGCCCGATTCGGGGTGTGGCGGAGGTTGTTCTTGATGGGTGGTTGCGTCCGGTTCCGGTGGGTGCGGTGGGGGAGTTGTATCTTTCGGGTCCTGGTTTGGCGCGCGGGTATGTGAACCGGGCGGGGTTGACTGCGTCGAGGTTTGTGGCGGATCCGTTTGGCGGCTGCGGGCGGAGGTTGTATCGGACGGGGGATCTGGTTCGGTGGCGCAGGGTTTCGGGTGGGGGTCTCGCGTTGGAGTTTGTGGGTCGTGGTGATCTGCAGGTGAAGGTGCGTGGTGTTCGGATCGAGTTGGGGGAGGTGGAGTCGGCGTTGCTGGCCTGTGTGGGGGTGGTTCGGGCGGCTGCTGCGGTGCGGGAAGATCGGTTGGTCGGGTATGTGGTGCCGGAACCGTCTGTAGGCCTGGATACTTCGGTGATTGTGGATTGTGTGGCAGGACGGGTCCCTGCGCAGATGGTGCCGGCTGCGGTGGTGGTGGTTGACGAGTTGCCGGTCACCCCTAACGGAAAGCTGGACCGCGACGCATTGCCCACACCCGACTTCGAAGCCCAGCGCGCAGAATATCGGCCGCCTCGAGAAGGCGTGGAAGCCGCCGTCGCCGCAGCGTTTGCAGATGCACTGGGTATATCGCGAGTGGGCGCCGACGACAATTTCTTTGCACTCGGAGGCAATTCGTTGACAGCCACCGCAGTGGCTGCGCGATTGCATCAATCGATTGAGACCGAAGTGCCGGTTCACTGGATTTTCACCGAGTCGACGCCCGCGACGTTGGCGCACCGAATTGCGACGTGCACAGCGGAGACGAACGACGCGGTCGGGGTAATGCTTCCCCTGCGGGCCACGGGGAATCGTGAACCGCTCTTTTGTGTCCATCCCGCGGTCGGGTTGGCGTGGTGTTTCAGTGGATTGGTGCAGTATGTGGACAGTGACCGCCCGATCTACGGAATCCAATCACCCGCACTGACAGATTCGTCCGTGCATTTCGATTCGCTCGACGATCTCGCGGCCCGCTACGTCCGTGAGATCCGATCCGTGCAGCCACACGGGCCCTATCATCTGCTCGGATACTCGGTGGGTGGCCAGATCGCACATGCAATGGCGGCCAGGCTTCGTCGTGACGGTGCTGACGTTGCAACGCTCGCGATGATGGACAGTCGCTTGATGACGGAGGTTGACGCTCCGATGCCGTCTGTCGCGCGATTGGTCGCCGAGTTCGCCGAGGTTGATTCTCTCGATGCGCTCGAGGAAGACCCCACATTCGATCAGGTCGCGGAGTTGTTGCGCCGCAAGGGCGGATTCTTTTCGACACTGACGGCCGATCACCTCGGGACTTTGTACCGGCAGTACTGCAGGCTGGTCGATGATGCCGTGGCGCACCACCCGTCGAACCTTGATCTCTCCGATCTTCTCTACTTCAGCTCTGTGGAATCGCGCGAAGCCGAAAGGAATGGCGGACCCGAAGGCTCGATCGGGGCAGCGGACTGGAAGGACTACATCGTGGGCGACATCCACGAGTACAAGATCCCCACGACGCATGAGCAGATGACGAGCCCTCCGGGTTTGGCAGTCATCGGTCCGATCCTGAATCGCCACCTGGCGTCGGTTGGCCTAGTGACCGGCGCCGAGTTCGATGAGGACAACACCGGCGGCAATCAGGGCAATTCCCGCCGCCATGAGCTTCGTCAGGGCTTCGCGAAACAGGATTCGGCACGCGAGGGCAGTTAGCGCCACCCCGCAGGCCGTCCAGATTCCGTACGCCACTCCGAGGGCAAGGCCGGCGTCGAGCGCGAGTGTCAGAAATGCGAAGGAGGCCACATAGCCCGCGCCCACCACGACGAACCACTTCTTGTTGCTTCCAGTTTGCGACGCCATACGCAGCGCCAGGGTGGCGGAAACCTCGGACAGGATCGCCGCGATCAGAAATATCCAGGTCACGCGGGGTCACCCGATTCGCGAGTGGCGGCTGCTTGAGAGCCGAGTTCGACACACAAGACTCCACCGATGACCAAGGCAATGCCAAGTCCCATCGTCGCAGTCAAGGGATCGCCGAAGAGAAGCGTTGCGAGAATTGCGGTCAGGACAACTCCGGTCGCTCCCCAGATTCCGTATGCAACACCAAGTCCCATACCTGCGCGGAGAACGAACGACAGCGCGGTGAAGGCTGCCACGTATCCCACCGCGACCACTACGTACCAGGCAGGGTGATCGAGAGCTGCGCGCAACGAGAGCGTGGCGGTGACCTCGGTCACGATTGCGGCAATCAGTAGTAGCCATTTCTTCACAAGCCGTGATTCTGTCAGAGCAGTAGCCGCTGCTCCGACGGAGAACTTGCGGCGACGCAGATTCTCGACTGGCATCACTCCCAGGTGCAGCGCCTGGACTCGGTGATCGATCGCGCTTCGGCCCCGTCCGGCGGAGGTTTCCTCGACAGCGAGTACCTGGCAGCGGCCCACGCCGTCGTCCAACGGAATGTTCGAGCTGTACGGGCTCGATGACACACAACCGGCTTCGACGACGCTCAGACGTGGACGCGGATCCTGCAGTCAACGACTTGCCGTGCTGGAGGCGCTGGCCCGCAGTCGCGGGAACTGGAGTGCGTCCGGCTAGCACCGTGATCGGGGGCTAGGCTGTTCGGCATGTCTGTGCGTACACCGTTGGTCCCCGGAACCGTCTCACCTGTCCTTGCTGTGCCCTCGAAGATCGAGCGGCCCGAGTACGCGTGGAAGCCGACAGCCAAGGAAGGCAACGAGCCTTGGGTCCAGACGCCGGAGACCATCGAGGCGATGCGCGTCGCGAGCAAGATCGCCGCGCGGGCGTTGCAGGAAGCGGGCAAGGCCGTTGCACCTGGCGTCACGACTGACGAGCTGGACCGCATTGCTCACGAGTACATGATCGATCACGGTGCGTACCCGTCGACGTTGGGCTACAAGAGCTTTCCCAAGTCCTGCTGCACCTCCCTCAACGAGGTGATCTGCCATGGAATCCCCGATTCCACGGTCATCCAGGACGGTGACATCGTCAATATCGACGTCACCGCATACATCGGCGGCGTGCACGGCGACACCAACGCCACCTTCCTCGCCGGTGATGTATCCGAGGAGCATCGACTTCTTGTCGAGCGCACCCACGAAGCCACGATGCGGGCGATCAAGGCCGTCAAGCCGGGCCGCGCGCTCAACGTGATCGGTCGCGTCATCGAGTCTTATGCTCACCGATTCGGATACGGCGTCGTGCGTGATTTCACGGGCCACGGCATCGGCGAGACCTTCCACAACGGCCTCGTGATCCTGCACTACGACGAGCCCGGCGTCGAAACGATCATCGAACCCGGAATGGTCTTCACCATCGAACCGATGATCAACCTCGGCGGCATCGACTACGAAATCTGGGAAGACGACTGGACCGTGGTCACCAAGGACCGCAAGTGGACGGCTCAGTTCGAGCACACCCTGGTTGTCACCGACACCGGTGCCGAGATCCTGACTCTGCCTTGACCCTGCGCGGTGCCCTGCTCGTAGCGGGTACGACCTCCGACGCGGGCAAGAGTGTCCTTGTCGCCGGGTTGTGTCGGATGCTGGCGCGTCGCGGTGTACGCGTCGCGCCCTTCAAGGCGCAGAACATGTCCAACAACTCCGTCGTCACTCTCGACGGCGGGGAGATCGGCCGTGCTCAGGCACTTCAAGCCCGTGCCTGCGGTCTCGAACCGAGTGTGCGGTTCAACCCGGTACTGCTCAAGCCGGGAAGTGACCGGACATCGCAGCTGGTCGTTCGTGGCAAGGCGATGACAACTGTCGGTGCGCGGGACTACATGCAGCACCGTGCGTGGCTGCGCGGCGTCGTCGCGGAGGATCTGGCGTCGTTGCGTAGCGACTTCGACGTCGTGATTTGTGAGGGTGCCGGTTCACCGGCTGAAATCAATTTGCGGGCAACCGATCTCGCGAACATGGGATTGGCGGAAGCGGCTTCCATTCCGGTGATCGTGGTCGGCGACATCGACCGCGGTGGGGTGCTGGCTCATCTGTTCGGAACAGTCGCGGTTCTCTCGCCGAGTGATCAGGCCTTGATCGCCGGCTTTGTGATCAACAAATTCCGTGGTGACGTCGGGCTGCTCGAGCCAGGACTCGAACAACTCCGCGAACTGACCGGACGCCCGACGCTGGGTGTCATCCCGTTTGCCGACGAACTGTGGCTCGACGCGGAGGATTCGCTGGGAGTCACCGGTAATGCACCGGTGGGTCGCCCCGGACAGCCCGTCGGTTCGGCGTGGTTGACGGTCGCGGCAGTTCGGTTGCCGCGCATTTCCAATTCGACGGACGTCGAAGCTCTCGCCTGCGAACCGGGTGTTGCGGTTTCGTGGGTCACTGACCCGGCACGTATTCGCGATGCAGACCTCGTGGTGATTCCAGGCAGCAAGTCCACCGTGAGTGATCTCGAGTGGTTGCGCAGCACGGGCCTGGCCGACGAGATCATCGCTCGAGCAGGCCGCGGGCAAGCCATCCTGGGAATCTGTGGTGGTTATCAGATGTTGGGCAGATCCATCGTCGACGACGTCGAATCAGGATCGGGCACTACTGCCGGACTCGGATTGCTCGAACTCGACATCGAATTCGCTTCGGACAAGGTGCTGGCTCAGGTCGACGGTCACTACGACGGTATTCCGGTGTCCGGGTACGAGATTCATCATGGACGGGTGATCCGCAACAACGATCTTCCGTTGTTGACCGCTGCCGACGGTTCGCCGGAAGGAAGTGTTCGAGGGTCGGTTCGCGGCACCCACTGGCATGGACTTCTGGAAAGCGATGCCTATCGCCGCACCTTCCTGACGGACATTGCCGGTGTGGGGTTTGTCGTGGCGCCGGATACCTTGGTGGCTGCGGTTCGTGAACAGCAACTCGACCTCCTTGCAGACCTCGTCGAGAAGTACCTCGATCAGGATGCTCTCGAGGAACTGATCGGCGGGGGAGTCCCGAATGGATTGCCCGTCATCACCTCTCAGGTGAATTACGTCTGACGCTCGCTAGGTTCCTACGCGGTGATCGGGACAGCCGTTCCCGTTACAGCGATGCCTCCCTGTACCGGAATATCGACGAGTAGGACGCTCGGACGGCCGACGTGTCTGCCCTGGTGGATTGTGATGCGCCGAGGAGTGTCAGCGGGATCGAGTGCCCGCAGGTATCCGCCGGTGGAAGCTGCCGCAGATCCTGTTGCCGGGTCTTCGGTGATGTTGCCCGCGGGGAAGAGATTTCGGGCTTCGAAAGTGTTGGCGTCCAATTGATGCAGGAAGGTCACGGTTCCGGCCCAGCCTTGTGCGTCCATGAGTGTGCGCATTGCCGCGGGGTCGAAGGTGAACTGGTCGAAGGTCGATTTGTCACTGAGAACCACAATCGGATGGGTGTTTCCGGCATACGACAGCTGCGGCGGAAAGTTGGTGTCGATTGCCGACGAGTCGATGCCCACGAGGCCGAGCAGTGCAGTGAGCACGGCATGGTCGATGGGCGAGACTGCAGGTTCCACGCTGGTGAACGTTGCGTGAATGCCTGATGCCTCTGTTGTGGTCGTGATCGACACCGGTCCGACGGATGTCTCGAACGTGAAGGTTCCGGCGCCGTCACGTTCGGTGAGCGCCACCGCCGTGGCAATGGTGGCGTGACCGCAAAACGGAATTTCCGCAATAGGGGAAAAGTATCGAATAACGTTGTGTTGCTTGTCTTCCTCGGATCCAGGCTTGGTGACAAATGCAGTCTCCGCGTATCCGATGTCCGTTGCGATGGCCTGCAACTCCGCGTCGCTCAGCCCCCGTGCGTCCAGCAACACTCCTGCGGGATTGCCGCCCGCGGGATCGGAGCTGAATGCGGTATATCGAAGGATATCGGGTGTGATGGCCATGGAACTATCGTCCCTCGTGGACGTGCCGGCAACAAATGGCCGGATGGTCGGAACTGGACTGCGAGCGTTTCGATCAGCCCGCGTAGCGCCAGCTGTAGGCGCACAGCAAGCCCCAGGTGGCCGCGAATCCAGCGACCTTGAGCCGCGTTGCGGTTCCGGGCAGCGTCGATCCGAAGATTGCGGCGTCACCGAGATCGGCTGCGGCTCGGAACGCGACAGCGCCGCGACGCGCCGGCCCGTACGGTGCCATGGCCAGCAGAAGTCCGCTCGCGACATCGCGCGCTCCAACCGCCCTGATCACGGTCGCTACTTCCGGTGCGATGCTGCCGTCAGCCTTGGTGAGTTTGCACGGCTTCGCAAGAATTCTCGGTGAGAGGACGAGGGCGGCGCTGTAGGCGGCGGTCAGGACACCGAGAGCTTGAGGGAGCAATCGCGCAGTGGGGATTGGCGTCATGATCTCTGTGTACCCACAATCCGTTGTCCTACCTCCGTCGCACATACCGTCTGTTTGTGCTGAGGACTCCAGCTGGACGCTCGTCGTCCGTGGATGGAATCAGGGGTCAGCCTTCAGTGTCATGTCCATGGTGACGGTCACAGCCCACATCTCGGTAGGGCCTGCGACTGCGGACGGACACTGCTCGAGAGCGACGCTGTCCACCAGCTTTTGCAGCACGAACCAACTGAATGAGGTTGTACTGGTGTCGACCATTGCCGACGTCGTCCCGGTGAGGATCACCGACACGCTGCCAGGGTCGGCTCCGACGGTGCACGTGAGAGTGCTGCAGGTAGGCGTGTGGCGCAGAAGAGTGCTCGCTGCTTCATCGACCGCGAGAACGAGATCTGCCACAGCGTCGGCTGCTAGGTCGTGGTGTCTGCCCCTCGACCGGACGAGAGCTCGCAGGATATGGAGCTGATCAGCGGTGGCGGCTACGGACAGTGAAGGTAAAGGGAAAGACTCGTCGACAACCATGAGTGCTCCTACGATGCGTTGCGGTGTCGTGTCAGGAAGCAGCGGCGGCGGACCGTCCTGATGACTACCAGTGCGCGCATCAAAAGGTGCTCTTTCCAGTGGCCTCCCGTCGAAACGATTCGGCAGGGACAGGCCAGATGCCGTCTGTAGTGCATTCGTAGCCGGATCGAAGGCGGATGGGTCGGACGTGGGAAATATCAGGTGTCGAACTCGGCAGCAAGATCCCTGGCCTGCGTCAGCTTCGTCGCCGCCCGCTCCGCGGCTTCCTCGGCGGTGCGCCGAGCGGACTCGGCAAACCGGCACTCCTGCTCGGCCTGTGACAAAGCCTCTCGGAGATCGGAGACCTTCTGCGCCGCCTCGTTCACCCTCGCAGTAGCCGAGTCGAGTTCCGAAGTAGCCTGATGCGCAGCAGTTTCCGCGTCACTGACGCGAGCCTGGGCCTGTTTTCGCGCGGCCCCAGTCGGCTGTCCTTTCGGCTCGGCGTCGGAAGGCGCCGGTGCGGTCGGTTCAGGTACCGATGCGAGCGCGGCAGGGCCGAAGCCGCTGTACGACACTGAGCCCAGCATCCGGCCGCGACGTAGATCGGCGCCGATATCGGGTTCGGAGAGCGCCGCCGACAGTGACTGCCCGATCTCGCGCATCACTGTCTCCGACAGCGGGCGGCCACGATCTTGTGCCGCGGCCGAGGCGCGTTCGGTCAGCGCTGAGATGACGGCCGCTCGCCGGGAAGCCAGGGACCGCAACTCTTCAGCGCGTAGGGCCTGTTGTGCGGATCGCAGTGCTGCTCCGAGTTCGAGCAAACGATCGACGCTTTCCGGCTCGACCCGAACGAGAAGGTTGAGAGCCCATCCCGTTGTCGTGGGTTTGCGCAGGGCATTCAGATTTTTCGCCAGCGTCGTATCGCCCAACTCCTTGGCGCGCGCGACTGCGGCGCGTCGCGCGCCGATGAATTCGGACGGGTCGAGTGCGTAGAGTTCGTCGGCTGTGCTGTCGAAGTCCACACATCATTGTTACACCGGGAACGCCGTGGCACCGCGATCGCCAACGGGAGTCGTACTCGGACTCGCTGGGCATACATCCGGTATGGGTCAGGTTATGAAACTCGTCGTTGTTGTCAGCGCCGTGATCGCAGTAGTCGGATCGTTCATCGGTTCGGGAGCCTGGATCGGCACGCCTATCGCGGAGGCAGCAGGAGGTGCACTGAGCGCTACTTCAACGCTGGTGGCACCGGCCGGGACTGCGTTCTCGATCTGGTCGGTTGTCTACGGCGGTTTTCTCGCATACGCGATCTGGCAGTTCCTGCCGGGCAGAACTGTGCGTCACGAGGCCTTGCGTCCCGCGATAGCCGTGTCGATGCTCCTCAATGCTGCCTGGATTCTCTCGGTGCAGGCCGGATTGTTGTGGCTGAGCGTCGTGATTATCGCGAGTCTGCTGGCCGTGCTTGCGCGAGTGTTCGTGCTGCTTCAGCGACAGCGCCCGGAGAACGGGATCGACGCGGTGATCACGGACGGCACCATGGGTCTGTATCTCGGCTGGGTGTGCGTCGCAACCATTGCCAACGTCACCGCCTGGCTCGTCGATCTGGGTATCACGAGTGCCGCGACGACGTGGGCAGTCATTGTTCTCGCCGTCGCTGCCATGGTCGGAGTTGGCCTTGCGACCGGTTCGCGCGGCGCGATCGCGCCGTCGATCGGCATTGTGTGGGGACTCGCGTGGGTGGCGCAGGGCCGACTGGGTGGCGAAGTGGCGAACACGGCGGTCGGTATCTCGGCAGTGCTTGCCGCCCTGTTGGTCGGTGTCTATACCGCCGGCGTCAGGCTCGAGCTGACCGGCGCGCACCCGGCGAAATGAATTTTTGATCCCGGTTGGTGAGAGAAGTCATCCCGAAGCGATTCCGGTTTACCTAGATTCATGAATCGAAGTATTTCTCCACCTAGAAGTAATTCTCTACGTAAAGAAGAGGCATTCTGTGAAGATCCTGATTGTTGGCGGAACTGGCATGATCGGTGCCCACACGGCACTTCACCTTCGCGACATGGGAAACGACGTCACCGTCGCGGCGCGTAATCCACTCGCCGATGACTCGCCTGTGCGAGATTTCCCGGTCCTGCTCGGTGACTACACGGAACAAACTTTCACGGCGGATCAACTGGCACCGTTCGACGCGATCGTCTTTGCCGCCGGTCAGGACGTGCGACACATGGGCCGCGGCGTCGATGAGGCGGAATTCTGGGAGAAGACACAGTCCGGTGGGGTGCCGCGGTTCGCGGCCCTGGCCAAAGAGGCTGGTGTTGCCCGGTTCGTCCAGGTGGGAAGCTACTACCACCATCTGCGTCCCGAATTGGCAGAGACGATGCCGTACATCGCTGCGCGAAAGGCTGCCGACGAAGGAGCACGGGCGTTGGCCGACGAGACCTTCAATGTCTCGACGCTGAACCCGCCCTCAATTCTCGGCGTCATCAGTGGAACGTCTGCCAAGCGTTACCGCAAGATGTTCTCGTGGGCTGCGGGCAACGAGGCACAGATTCCTGATTTCGCTCCGGCCGGCGGCACCAATTTCATGTCGGTGCGGTCTTTGGCGGAAGCGATCTGGGGCGCGCTGCAACACGCGGAATCCGGCAAGGCATATCTGATCGGCGACCAGAATCTCACCTACCAGCAGTATTTCCAGTTGCTGGTTGCTGCGGCAGGCGGCGACCGGGAGATCGGCGAACGCAATGAGGAGCACCCCATCCTTCCGGACAGCTTCATCGTCCAGGGGCGCGGCAACGTCATCTCCTACGAGCCGTCTGACGCCGACACCGCGCTCCTCGGTTACACCCGGAACGACTGTGCGCGAGCACTTACCGAGATGCACGAGACAGTGAAGGAAGCCGTCGACGCACGCTGACGTCGTGGCCCGCTGTCCTTTTGGTGATCCTGTTTCGGTGTGTCGCCAAGCCCACGCCAGTGGACAGCGGGCCGGCCGGCCCAGCGAGCCAGGCCGCGGCTTGCGGCCGCGCTACGCGCCGCTACCGCGATCCTCGTCTTCAGTCCTCGTCAGGGTAGTTCCAGTCGAACACAACCTTCGCGGGCGGAACCGCCTCCGCGACGCGAAGCTGCAACGACTTCTCGAAGGTGGGACGCCACTTGTAGAAACCGCTGAAAATTACGGGATGCTGTGACACGACGTGCACGTCACGGGTCCCTTCGGGATTTTCTCGCCGTGAGATGACCACCTCACGTTCGAGCCGATTTTCCTCAACTACCTGCTCGAACAATGTGTAGATCGCGTCGGCGTCTGCCGGCGTGAGGCCATACACACCAAAACGGACATCGATATTCACAGACATCCGACAACTGTAGGTCGAGGTTCACCCGACAGTTGCATTGAGGTGACGGATGTTCGGCTCGGGTGCACGCGATTTCCGTTGTCCCGCACACCAACGCCTCTGTCAGGTCAGGCTTTCGGATCCGGGTTTTGGTTGCGGCTGGTGTGCCCCTGGCCGGAATCGCTTGGTGCGGCATCGTCTGGCGGGGCCGGGGTGCCGGGCGAGTTGCCTTCCGCTGTCGGAGTTGGGGTCGCAACCTCATCGGGTGTTTCTCCGATGGCTGGACCGCTCGCAGTGCTTGTCTCGGCGTTGTGGTGGCTAGCTTTTTTGGCAAGGTCGCCGACCTTGTGTTGCACCTGCGGTGCCTTCTCCTTGACGGTTTCCGCCACTTCGCTCACTTTTTCCTGGACAGTCGGGTTGTGCCACAGTTCGAGGGACTGGTCCCTCATCTTTTCGTAGGTTTGTCGTCCGGATCTGGTGCCCACGACGAATCCCGCAGCGGCGCCCGCTATGAAGATCAGTGCTTTCTGCATGACGTCTCCTGGTGTCGTCCGGCATGGAACGAGGTGGACGAGTTGTCACTGATCGCTCGTCCACCCACGAATACCCGTCAACAAGCCTGCTAACCGCGCGAGCGGCGGTATGACGGAGCGTCTTAACGATCAGCGGTGTCTTCCAAGGACATTGCGCGCGCGGAGTGGCCATCGCTGGTGATGTGAGCTTCGGCGCGCATCCGGTCGACCATGTGTGGGTAGTGAAGTTCGAACGCGGGGCGTTCTGATCGAATTCTGGGAAGTTCGGTGAAATTGTGCCGGGGCGGGGGACAACTGGTTGCCCACTCGAGCGAGTTTCCGAATCCCCACGGATCGTCGACCGTGACCACTTCGCCATATCGGTAGCTCTTGAAGACGTTCCACACGAACGGCAACGTGGATGCACCGAGAACGAACGCGAAGAGCGTGGACACGGAATTCAGCATCGTGAACCCGTCGGAAGGTAGGTAGTCGGCGTATCTGCGCGGCATTCCTTCTGCGCCCAGCCAGTGCTGCACAAGGAATGTGCCGTGGAATCCGACAAACGTGGTCCAGAAATGCCAGACGCCGAGCCGGTCGTCCAGCATCCGGCCGGTCATCTTCGGGAACCAGAAGTAAATGCCGGCAAACGTCGCGAACACGATTGTGCCGAACAGAACGTAGTGGAAGTGCGCGACGACAAAATAGCTGTCCGTGACGTGGAAGTCGAGTGGTGGGCTCGCGAGGATGATGCCAGTCAATCCGCCGAACAGAAACGTGACCAAGAAGCCGAGGGAAAACAGCATGGGTGACTCGAAAGTCAACTGTCCCTTCCACATTGTGCCGATCCAGTTGAAGAACTTGACTCCGGTGGGCACCGCGATCAGGAAGGTCATGAAGGAGAAGAAGGGCAATAGAACGGCGCCGGTGGCAAACATGTGGTGTGCCCAGACGGCGATGGACAGCGCCGCAATGGCGAGAGTGGCGTAGACCAGGCCGTTGTAGCCGAAGATCGGTTTGCGGCTGAAGACCGGCAATATCTCCGAAATGATGCCGAAGAAGGGGAGGGCCACGATATAGACCTCGGGGTGGCCGAAGAACCAGAACAAATGCTGCCACAGGACGGCACCGCCGTTGCTCGCGTCGTAGACGTGTGCGCCGAGGTTTCGGTCGGCGAGGAGTGCCATCAGGGCTGCAGTCAGGATCGGAAAGGCGATCAGGATCAGTATCGACGTGATGAAGATGTTCCAGGTGAAGATCGGCATGCGGAACATCGTCATTCCCGGCGCGCGGAGGCAGATCACGGTGGTGATCATGTTGACCGCTCCGAGAATGGTTCCGACTCCGGCCAATGTAAGACCGGTAATCCAGAGGTTGGCTCCGGCGCCGGGTGAGAACGTGTCGGTGGACAACGGCGCGTACGCAGTCCAACCGAAATCGGCCGCGCCGCCAGGCGTGACGAACCCACTGATCGTAGTAATCGCGCCGAACAGGTAGAGCCAGTAACTGAGGGCGTTCAATCGGGGAAACGCGACGTCAGGTGCTCCGATCTGCAGCGGCAGTATGTAGTTCGCGAAGCCGAAGACGATCGGGGTCGCGTACAGCAGAAGCATGATGGTGCCATGCATGGTGAACAGTTGGTTGTACTGCTCGTTGGACAGGAACTGCATTCCTGGAACAGCTGTCTCGGCACGCATCATCAACGCCATCACGCCGCCGATCAAGAAGTAGGCGAACGACGTGAACAGATACATCAAGCCGAGTTTCTTCGGATCTGTGGTCGTCAACGTGTCAAGAAGCGCCTGGCCCTTCCGCAGGCGGCGTGGGGGATACGGCCGTCGGCCTACGAGGGCGCGGACTGGTACTGCGGTCATCAGGTCTCCCATCGCACGTATGGAAGCGCGACTGCAAGAGTTGTTACCCGTACTTGAAGCTGGCGAAACAGCGCTGAACTATCTCGGATGGTGTGGATTCTCGGCGGATCCCGGTGCGGAACAATATCCATTCCTGCGTCGTTGTCCGGGCTATGAGCGACGATACGGAAGTCCGGGACGCACTCTTCGAGCTTGTTGCCAATGGGAAACAGGGTGTTTTGGCAACAATCAAGCGGGACGGCAGGCCGCAGCTGTCCAACATCATTTACCGCTGGGATTCCGAGTCGCGAACGGCATCGATCTCGATTACGGCGGACCGCGTCAAGAGCAAAAATGCCGAGCGTGACCCGCGGGTGTCACTGCATGTGAGTGCTCCGGATTTCTGGAGCTATGCAGTGATCGAAGGCATTGCGAAGTTGACTCCATCAGCTTCCGATCCACACGACGAGGTGGTCGACGCGCTGGTTGATCTCTATCGAGACATCAGTGGCAATGAGCATCCCGACTGGGAGGACTACCGCCGCGCGATGGTGGCGGAACGCCGCCAGATCCTGAGTGTGCGAGCAGATCATGTGTACGGCATGTCGGGCACCGGTTAATAACGTTACGAGCTACTATGTAATGGTGAATTCGGAGACACCACGCGCCGGCCGGCCGCGCGACCCGGGCAAGGACCAAGCTGTGCTGGTTGCAGCGCGCCGCCTCCTGGCCGAAGTTGGCTACCAGCAGACGACGATTGCCGCTATCGCCCGGTCAGCAGAAGTGAATACGCCGGCTATCTACCGCCGATGGCCGACTCGCGAAGCATTGATCGAAGAAGCTGTGCACGGGACCGGAGGCCATCCGTTGCCCGAGGTGTCCGGAGACCTCCGAACAGACCTCGCGACGTGGGTGCGGATCTTCCTGGTTCGAGCCGCGCGACCTGCGGCCAGGGCCGGTGTTCCCGGACTGCTCGCGGACTCTCAGAGTGAGGACGCCCGGCAGCGCTTGCTGGCCATCGGCGCGCCGGTTCGCAAGGCCTTTCAAGAGATGTTGGACGGTGCCGCCGAGCGGGGAGAAATCCCGGCCGACGTCGACGCGACGTTCCTGTTCGATCTACTCTCGGGCGCCACCACTATGCGTGGTCTCACGCGTGGCGCCGAGGGCGAGGACCGCTTCGTCGATTCACTTGCAGGTTCGCTGTTCGTGTTGGCAGTGCATGCAAGCGAGACGATCGGTCTGAAAGCAGGGCACGAATGAAGATCGATCTCCAGTTGGATTCACGTCCCGAAGACTCGGCAGCGCGCGCGAAGGAACTTGTTGCGCTGGGCGCCGACGGTCTTTTCACGTTCGAGGGCGCACACGACGTTTTTGTCCCGCTCGTCGCAGCGTCAGGTGTGGTCGAGGCGGACCTCATGACCAATGTGGCGATCGCGTTGCCCCGCAGTCCGTTGCACCTCGCTCATGTTGCGAACGACATACAGGCATTGAGCCGCGGTCGATTCCGGCTCGGTTTGGGTTCGCAGATCCGTCCCCATATCGAGCGACGCTACGGTAGCGAGTGGTCGCGGCCAGCCGCACGAATGCGGGAAGCAGTACTTGCGATCAAAGCGATCTTCACTGCGTGGGAAGAGCGTTCGCCCCTGGATTTCGTGGGCGAGTTCACCCAGCACACGCTCATGCCACCAACGTTCGATCCTGGACCTAATCCGTACGGTCCGCCGGAAATCTGTCTGGGAGCGTTGGGGCCCTTGATGACTCGGGCCGCTGCGGAAGTGGCAGACGGGTTGCTTGTCATGCCCTTCAACAGTGCCCGTCATTTTCGCGAGCGGACCATGCCCGCAATCGAGGAGGGGCTCGAACTCGGCGGGCGTACCAGGGCGGATCTTGCGATCTACCCGCAGGTGCTGGTTGGTGTCGGGCGGACCGCAGACGAACTCGCCGACGCCGAGCGCGGCGTCCGGAGTCTGCTCGGGTTCTACGGTTCCACGCCGGCGTATCGGCCGGTGTTGGAGGTCGACGGCTGGGAAGATGTTCAGCCCGAACTCAACTCGCTCTCCAAGCGGCGCGAGTTTGCTGCAATGACGGACCTGATTGATCGAGACATGATGAACACGCTTGCAGTGGTGGGTACCCCCGAGGAATGTGCGGCAAAGATCATCGCGCGATTCGGCGACCACGCTGAGCGCGTGTGCTGCTACTTTCCCGGATACCCGGCATCTGATTCCCATGTTGCGGAGATGATTTCGGCGCTCGGGAAAATGCGATGACAAGCGGGGTGCTGGTGGAGCTGGACGGCGGCGTAGCCGTAGTCACCCTTGACCGGCCGGAACGACGCAACGCGTTCACCGGGGCGATGGGTCGAGCATTGGGTGAGGCTTACCGGAATCTTGACGCCGACGACGGCGTTCGTGCCATCGTGCTGACCGGTGCGCCGCCGGCATTCTGTGCGGGCGCAGATCTAGAGGGAGGCGCGGACACGTTCGATGCGCCTGTCGGTGACGGCTTTTCGGCATCGCCGATCAATCCACCGGCTTTCGATTTGCGTAAGCCCGTGATCGCGGCGGTGAACGGACACGCGATAGGTATCGGACTGACTATCGCGATGCAAACAGACATCCGGATTTTTGCCACGGATGCCAAGTATGCGATTCCGCAGGTTCGCCGGGGAGTGTTGCCCGACGCGATGTCACATTGGACCGTTCCGCATATCGCCGGTATGGCGGTTGCTGCCGATATCCTGTTGACCGGTCGCACATTTGACGGTGCGGAGGCTGTTCGGCTGGGACTCGCGAGCCGTTGCCTGCCCGCAGACGACGTGTTGCCCGCAGCCCTGGACATCGCTCGGGATATCGCGGTGAACGTTGCCCCCATGTCGGTTGCACTGTCCAAACGTCTACTGTGGCAGTCGGCCCGGCATGGATACGGTCCCGAGCGGGTAGCGGACCTCGAGACAGAGTTGCACTTGCGTGTGATGGGTGAGCCCGACTCGTCCGAGGGGGTTCGCGCCTACCTGGAACGGCGTGACCCACACTGGGTCTCACGGCTGTCAACCGACTGGCAGGAGATTGCTCCGCAATGACTCAGTGTGGGGTCAGGCCGCGCTAGGCGTGTGCCAACAACTGTTCGAGGCGGCGGCTACAGAATGCGGTGATGTCCGCGTGCTCACCGAGTTGTAGGTGCGTGGACAGTCGCAGTAGCGGAACCGATAACAGCACCGCAGCGAGCACCTCGTTGAACAACAGGTTCTGGACCGGCCATCCTGTCAGTTCCTCGTAGCGGGCGATCGTCTGCTCCCGGGTCGGTGTGCCCGGCAGAGATGGGTGACCCTCGAACTCGCTGCAGGCCCAGTCGAGGAACAGCATCCACGCCAGGTCGGCTTCGTGATCACCCAGATACGCCATTTCCCAGTCGAGCACACCGGCAACGGAATGGTCCGGGCTGTACAGAATATTCGACATGCGCGCATCGCCCCAACACAACGTGACATGTTCGGGCTCGTAGATATTCGCGCGGAGCCACGACAGTGCCTTCTCCATTACCGGCGACAGACTCGGCGCTGCCCAACGCACGGCCCAGTCGAGATAGTTCACGGCCTGCTCGATCGGTTTGTCCCCGAACCTCGGCATGGAGAGAAAGTCGAGGCGAAGCTCGCCGGGGTCGAGTTGATGGATGTGGGCCATCGTCTCGACGCAGCCCCACCACATCCGCGCCCGACTCTGCTCGTCGGCCTCGAAGTAGTTTCCGGCGGTGTGATACGACGGAAAATCGCTGGGAGCCTCGGCATTTCCGATGCGTTCCATGACGTAGTACGGCCCGCCGAGAGCATTATCGGCGTTGTCTATCCAGAGCATCTGGGGGACAGGCAGATCGGTACCGGCAAGTCGCTTCGACACCAAATACTGGCGTCGTAGGTCGTAGTCGGGAAACAGGGAGATCTCGGGTGGGCGTCGGAATACGAAGCCCGCCCCCGAATTTTCGGACCCTTCCAGCTCGAACAGGTAGGTCTCGGTGGAGAACCCGCGCTCGGTGCGTTGCCAGGCGACGATCTTCGCTTCCTGTGCGCCTGGAATCTGTTCGCGAACAACGGGTTCCAGGGTCGATGCCAGGGCCTGCGCGGCGACACGTTCAGTCATTGTGTGCGTCCGTCCGGTTTGCCGACCAGTCCGTGTACCCGTACCGGGGGTTCGCACCCATGAAAACCATCTCGACCAGTCCGTGCCCGATCTTGTCACCCATCCGAACCTCGCACAGTGTTTCGCTGAGCATGCTCACTTGGCGGATCTCTTCGAGGTTGGTGATGTCCACTGTGAAGCTGTCGCTGAAGTCCTTGCCGCGGTACATGCCCGAGGCGTAGCCGCGGTATTCGTCGTAACCGGCCAGTCCCGGCCAGAAATCGCACACCGGATTCACTTCGATGACGTCGGTGGTTCGGTCGGCGCGATGCACGGTGAAGGTACCGGATTTCACGACGCGCAGATCGTCACGGAACTTCAGGTCGTGTTCGACGTCGATGATGGGTAATGGGTCCTTGCCGCTGTCGATCGGGAAGAGCACTTCGCCCTCGAACTGCCAACGCGCTCCCGTGCTCGTTTCACGCTGCGCGAAATGCACTACCTCGTCGTCGAATTGGAAGATCCCCATGTAGTACAGGACTCCCTCCGGAACCTCCGACGGCTGCAGGTTCGCGCCCTCCGACAGGCTGCCGCCCCCGCCGCCGTGGCGAACGCCCCACGAGTGGTCACGACCGAACCACCAGTTGTCCGGATCGATCTCGATGCGCTCGCCGTCGATCTCGATCCAGCCGGTGATCGTGCCGTTCTGGTAGAAGCGACGGGCGTCCTCGCGCACTCTGCCACGGGTGCGGTGGAATGCTGCCGTCTGCTCGTAGACCGGAAAGTCGCCGGAGAAATCGAGTTGCAGGCTCAGTCCGTGCTCGTTCGACTCGACGGTCGAGCGAACCTTGCGCAGCGGTTCGACGATCTCGTAGGTGTACGGCCCGACGCTCCAGGCCGCAAGAGCGCCGGTCTGCGGGTTCAGTTCGGTCGACAGACGAACCACGCGAGCCTCTTCGCCCTTGCGTGTGACCATCGCGTAGGCGTCGAGGACGTTGCGGTTCGGGTATTTGGCCAGGCCGGTCATGACGGAGACCTCGCCGGTTTTGTCGAACCCGTACATCACGATGCGTTCGGTCCAACGCAGGTCGCTTTGCGAGACGTGGTCGAGTGTCGTGGGTAGTTGGTGGATGAGCAGTTCGTCGTGCGGAGTGATCACTGCGGGCCCCTTCGTGGTGGATGGATGCCTTCAATCTATTACGGAGCGCATCGCAACGTAATAGTTTTCGGCAAATATATCTCCGGTAATGTCCGCGGATGTGGATGAACGCAGAGATCGTCGAACCGGTACCGCTGGCGTGGGGAGGCCCCGCGATCCTCAGGTGGACCTGGCCGTTCTCGCCGCCACCCGGGAATTGCTCGTAGAGCTCGGCTACCAGAAAACCACCATCACGGCGATCGCCCGACGAGCAAACTTGGGTACGGCAGCGATCTATCGGCGCTGGGCAACTCGCGAATCGATTATCGAAGAAGCGGTCTTCGGCATGCAGAATGGTGCATTGCCCGCGACTACCTCGAATTTGCGCGAGGACCTACTGATCTGGACGCGATGGTTCCTCACGCAAGTGGCGGAACCGGCAACTCGCGCAGCCATTCCGGGCTTACTCTCTGCATATCAACAAGAGGAAGGCGCGTACCAGCGACTGGTTCTCAGTTCCGAGTATCCCGCCCGACTGGCACTCCTCGAGCGGGTGCGCGCCGAGTACCCGGAGCGGTCCGAGGCGGACGTTGCCGCCGCCACCGATGTCGCCTTCGATTTCCTCGTTGCGGCCACGATTGTCCGCGGACTCACCAGTGGACTCACCGACGCCGACGCTTTCTGCACCCGAACCGCCGCATCATTGGCGCTGCTGATCACCTCTACTCGCAGCGATATCAACGCCGAGAAATTGCATTCAGGCTAGGTAAGGGATTCGACCCTGCGCGTCGGTCGGCCCGTTGGTTCCGCTCGGATACTGCGCCGGAGGATAACGGCCACCGAGACGTCTGTGGCAACAATCCGGAATCAATTCGAGCTCGAAACCATTCGGTTGGCGTCAATTCCAACTATTTTCGCGAAAGTCTTGGATCAGTCCAGAAATCCGCGTCATAGTAGTGGGGTGTCCTCGACGCCGGACTTTCCAGCACAACTGCGTGACGCAGAGCTCCGTGTGACCCGACCACGGGTTGCGGTGCTCGAAGCGCTGCATGCGCGTCCACATGCCCCGACGGATTCGATTTTCGATGCTGTTCGGGCGGTTCTACCGGGAGTGTCTCGCCAAGCGGTATACGACGTACTGCATGCGTTGACCTCAGTGGGAATCGTGCGGCGGATTCAGCCTTCCGGTTCAGTGGCTCTCTACGAGTTGAGGGTTGGTGACAACCATCATCACGTCGTCTGCCGATCGTGCCGGACGGTGTCGGACGTCGATTGCGCAGTTGGCGAGGCACCTTGTCTGACGCCACCGGATTACGACGGTTTCGAGTTCGTCGAAGTCGAAGTTGTCTTCTGGGGGATGTGCCCCGACTGCGTGGCATCACAGAGTTCGCGATCACACCCGTGATCGGAGTCGGATCTATTTGTTCATGGAGGGATTAACGTGTCCGATAGTTGCCCGATGGCCCCTGAAGGAAAGTCGCAGGGGGGAAGCGAAAGTGAAAATCCCGCGATCTCGGCTCCGACGCCCACGGCGCATCGTCCGATGACAAACCAGGACTGGTGGCCGAACCAGCCAAACCTTTCGGTGTTGCGTGTTCATTCGCCCAAATCCAACCCTTTGGGTTCGGACTTCGATTACGCGGCGGAGTTCGCGAAACTCGACGTCGACGCTCTCAAGCGCGACGTCATCGACTTGATGACAACGTCGCAGGACTGGTGGCCCGCAGACTACGGTCACTACGGTGGTCTGTTCATTCGGATGAGTTGGCACGCCGCGGGGACCTACCGTATCGCGGACGGCCGTGGCGGCGGAGGTCAAGGCGCACAACGGTTTGCGCCGCTGAACAGTTGGCCGGACAACGCAAGCCTCGACAAGGCTCGCCGCTTGCTATGGCCCGTCAAGCAGAAATACGGCAAGCAGATCTCGTGGGCCGACCTTCTGGTTTTTGCCGGCAACTGCGCCTTGGAGTCCATGGGGTTCAAGACCTTTGGCTTCGGGTTCGGTCGCGAGGACATCTGGGAGCCGGAGGAAATGTACTGGGGCCCGGAGGACTCGTGGCTCGGAGACGAGCGGTACAGCGGCGACCGTGAGCTGTCCGGTCCGCTCGGCGCGGTGCAGATGGGTTTGATCTACGTGAACCCGGAGGGACCGAACGGGCAGCCCGATCCGGTCGCCGCTGCCCGCGATATCCGCGAAACCTTTGCGCGCATGGCGATGAACGACGTCGAGACGGCGGCCCTGATCGCCGGCGGACACACCTTCGGTAAGACTCACGGGGCCGGCCCCGCCGATCTGGTCGGGCCCGAACCCGAAGGCGCTCCGATCGAACAACAGGGCTTGGGCTGGAAGAGTTCCTTCGGCACAGGCGTGGGGAAGGACGCCATCACCAGCGGCCTCGAGGTCGTGTGGACGAATACGCCGACGCAGTGGGACAACTCGTTCCTGGAAATTCTCTACGGCTACGAGTGGGAACTGACCAAGAGTCCCGCTGACGCGTGGCAGTGGACGCCCAAGGACGGCGCCGGTGCCGGCACGATCCCGGACCCGTTCGATTCGTCGGTGAAGCGCTCTCCGACCATGCTGACCACGGACCTTTCGCTGCGGCTCGATCCCGCATACGAGAAGATCACGCGCCGTTGGCTCGATCACCCGGACGAATTTGCCGAGGAGTTCGCCAAGGCCTGGTACAAGCTGCTGCACCGCGACATGGGACCTGTCACTCGCTATCTCGGTCCGTGGATTCCGGAACCGCAGCTGTGGCAGGATCCTGTTCCCAACGCCGCTGCCCCGGTGATCGGCGATGCGGATATTGCTGCCCTCAAGAGCAAGGTACTGGAGTCCGGGCTGTCGATCTCGCAGTTGGTGTCTACCGCCTGGGCGTCGGCGGCGAGTTTCCGTGGCACCGATATGCGCGGCGGCGCAAACGGAGCCCGGATTCGCCTCGAGCCGCAGAAGAGTTGGGAGGCAAACAGTCCCGCCGAGTTGTCAACGGTATTGAGTGCACTCGAGCAGATCCAGCAGGACTTCAATTCCCAGTCCGGCGGAGCGAAGGTCTCGCTTGCCGATCTGATTGTTCTGGCGGGAACCGCGGCGGTCGAGAAGGCCGCCAAGGACGCCGGCCACGAAGTCTCTGTCTCGTTCACACCCGGTCGGGCGGACGCGTCGCAGGAACAGACGGACGTGGAGTCCTTTGCGGTTCTCGAACCCCGGGCAGACGGATTCAGGAACTACCTGCGCGGCGGGGAGAAGATTCCGGCCGAAATCCTGCTTGTCGATCGGGCATACATGTTGACGTTGACCCCACCGGAGATGACGGTGCTGGTCGGCGGCCTTCGCGGGCTGAACGCCAACGTCGGGGGTACCGCCCACGGTGTGCTGACCGATCGGCCGCAGACGTTGACCAACGACTTCTTCGTCAATCTCCTCGACATGGGCACGGAGTGGAAGCCGTCTACGTCGTCGGAGAACGTCTACGAGGGTCGTGACCGGGCCACCGGTGACGTCAAATACTCTGCCACTGCCGTCGATCTTGTCTTCGGATCGAACTCGGAACTGCGTGCTCTCGCAGAGGTGTACGCAAGTGCGGACGCACAGCAGAAGTTCGTGGAGGACTTCGCGAGCGCGTGGACCAAGGTGATGGAACTCGATCGGTTCGACCTCGACTGATCGCCGCCCTGCTGAATACGTAAGGCCCACCTGGCAATCAATTGCCGGGTGGGCCTTACGTATTCGTTCAGGGAGTCACAATCGCAAATGCCGGATCGGGACTGTCGAGTAGCCCGAGGAGCCGCTGTATCGTCGCCGGGTCGCCGGAATGCTCGATACCGTCCAGTCCGCCGCCGGCCAGCAACCCGAGCAACTGGGCTTTGGTCAACGTGAGGGTGAGATCGGCGGTTGCCTTGGTCCGCGGGTTGGGTGTCTGTATCAGCGCGCCATTGGAGAGAGTCATGCGGACTTTTGTGTCGAGATCGGTGAAAATCCACTCGATGCAGAGCTTTTCACCCCCGGCGCGGGGCCCGTTGACGCGGATGGCGAGTGTGTCGAAGAGTTGCTCCACCGTCAGTGCCGCTGCCATTCCGGTGCCGAGATCGATGGGTGGTGGGGTGATTTCGCCTCGCAGTTCCTTCGCTCCGGTGAGGTAGAAACCGCGCCAGGTCGGATTTTCGGCGCCGTAGCCGAGCGTGGTGTAGAGATCTGCGAGAGCGTTTCTCGCTTCTGTGTTGTCTGGTTCGGCAAATACCGCGTGCTTGAGCAGTTCGGCCGCGAACCGCGTGTCACCGGCATCGATGTAGCCGCGCGCCTTGTCGAGCACTGCCGGTACGCCACCGATCACGTCGACGTATCGGGCCGCCAACTGCTCGGGCGGGTGCTGCCAGAGTGAGCTGGGATGACCGTCGAACCAGCCCATGTATCGCTGGTAGATCGCTTTGACGTTGTGACTGACCGATCCGTAGTAACCGCGCACGTGCCAGGCGTCGTCGAGCGACGCGGGAAGCGTGATCGCCTCGGCGATTTCGCTGCCGGTGAGTCCGATGTTGACCATCCGCAACGTCTGATCGTGCAAGTACGCGTACATGTCCCGCTGTTCGGTCAGGAACTGCACGATGTTCTCGGATCCCCATGTTGGCCAATGGTGTGACGCGAACACGACGTCGGAATCCGGCGCGAACAATTCGACAGCCTCGTCGAGGTAGTGGGACCAGATGCGTGGGTCACGTACCAGCGCGCCGCGAAGTGTGAGGATGTTGTGCAGGTTGTGCGTGGCATTTTCGGCGACGCACAAAGCGCGGCTGCCCGGAAAGTGGAAATTCATCTCCGACGGTGCTTCGGTGCCCGGCGTGATCTGGAAGACGATCCGCACTCCGTCGACGGTTTCCTCCTGCCCGGTACGGGTGATGTCGACAGTTGGGGGGATCAGACCCACCGATCCACCGGATGTCTGAATGCCCAGTCCGAGACTGGCTTGGCCCTCTGGTCCGACGTCCAATGTGTAGCCATACTGGTAGTTCGCGCGACGGTTCATTGCCGTTCCCGCATAGACGTTTTCCGATACCGCGTGTTCGAGAAATCCTTCGGGCGCGATGATCGGCACGTCGCCGGCGCCGTCCGGCAGAACTCCCATCACGCCGCCGAAATGGTCTGCGTGTGAATGGGTATAGATCAAGCCGGTGACCGGACGGTCACCGCGGTGCTCGCGGTAGAGCGCAAGACCTGCGGCAGCGCACTCGGCGGAGATCATCGGGTCGATCACGATGACGCCGGTATCGCCCTCGACGATCGTCATATTGGAAATATCGAACCCGCGGATCTGATAGATCCCGTCGGTGACCTCGAAGAGTCCGTTCTTGACGCAGAGCTGCGCCTGACGAAACAGGCTCGGATGAACTGTGTCCGGGCACGGTTCGTCGAGATAGCTGTAGCCGGACAGATCGAAAACAATCCGTCCGTCGGCGTTCTTGATGGTAAGCGGTTCGAGCGTGGCGATGAAGCCCCGCTCGGCGTTGTCGAAATCCGTGCGGTCGGAGTAATCCAGCGCCATATCGATGCAGCTCCCTCGAAGAGTCGATGATCACGTCCTCACATGGTCGAATTCCGCACGGCTCGGCGCATCATCCGCGGCGGGTGAATCGAGTGGCACCGAACGCGACCGAACGCCTCGTGCCGACTCGCCGTCGCAGGCAGATCAGTCGGAGGTCTCACTTTTGTGCGGCAATAGTTTTCGAGTTCGTGCGCACGCGGGCCTTGTCGCCGCTGGGGCCGAACAGGTGCAGGATCTCGACAACCTGGTCATCTGCCGGGCCGAACCAATGGGGCTCCGCGGTGTCGAACTCCGCGACTTCTCCTGGCCGGAGGACAACCTCATGCTCGCCGAGAATCAGGCGTAGGTCGCCGGCGAGAACGTAAAGCCACTCGTATCCGGCATGTGTGACGAGTTTCGGCGGGCGAGGCCCGATCACCTGCTTGAAGACCTGAACCCGGCCCGGGTAGCGCGTCAACGGCACTACAGCGCTCCCATTTCGGCGGCGACTCGGTGTGAGGTGAACTCTGGGGTCCCCGGTGGCGGGCGCCCCAACCAGTTGGTCCAGTGCCACACGGTGGGTTCGGGCAAGAGGCACAAGCAAATCGAGGGTAGGACGACGCTTGCCCGACTCGAGTCGTGACAGTGCGCTGACGGAGATACCGGTGGCGTCGGACAGAGCTTCGAGGGTCATGTCGCGATCGCGACGAAGTGCCCGCAATCTCGGTCCGATAGCGCTGAGCATCTTCTCCAGTTCGGTATCCATGTGCTCATCTTTGCAGTTTCCGCAAATTTCCTACCGAGTTCGCAGGCCCGGTTGCGACGATCCTTTCGACAGGCGACCACGGCACAGCATCAGCACAACAGCATCAGTACAGAGGGAGTCCAACCATGAAACCTTCGAGCGGAATCGACAGACCGCAGGCGATCGGAATGCATGCCCGACGGCGGTGGGGCGTCCTGGCAATCTGCTGCACGAGTTTGTTCGTGGTCGGATTGGACACGACCATCGTCAATGTCGCGCTGCCGACGATCGGGGCAAGTTTCCACGTCGGCATCCGTGGTCTCGAATGGGTCGTCAACGCATACACACTCGTACTGGCGAGCTTGCTGATCTCGTCCGGAGCCCTGGCCGACAGGTTCGGCCGTAGACGCGTTTTCCAGATCGGACTGGTCGTGTTCGGAGTCGCGTCGATAGCGTGCGCACTTGCGCCGTCAGTAGGCGTGCTGATCGCCGCGAGAATTGCACAGGGCGTTGGCGGTTCGATGTTGAGTCCGGTCGCGCTCGCAATCGTGGTCAACGTGATGACCGACCCGAAGGAGCGAGCCAAGGCGATCGGCGTGTGGGCCGCGGTCTTCGGTCTGAGTATGGCCGTCGGGCCGATCGTCGGTGGAGTGCTCATCGAGAGCTTCGGTTGGCGCTCCGTGTTCTGGGTCAACGTCCCGGTGATCGTGATTGTTCTGGTGTTGACTGCTGTGTTCGTGCCGGAATCGCGCGCTCCGCAGGCGAGAAGGCTCGACCTGCCGGGACAAATACTGTTGGTCGCTGTTGTGGGCGGTGCGGTGGGGCTGCTCATCGAGGGCCCACGAATCGGATGGACGTCACCCGGTGCTGTGGTCGGTTACATCGCAGTCGCGCTCGCTCTGGCTTCGTTCATTGCTGTCGAATCGAGGAAAGCCGAACCACTCGTCGACCCTGCACTGTTTCGGCACAGACCGTTTTCTGCGGCGGTTCTCGGCGCAGTTGTGGTGTTCGTGGCATTGAACGCGACGCTGCTGCTCGGCACGCTCTACCTGCAACAAGCGCGTGGCATGACCCCGGCCACCGCGGGCGTCGTGATTCTCCCGATGGCTGTTGCAGCAACCGTGTGCGCACCGTTGTCGGGGATTCTGGTCGGACGCGTCGGGCCGCGGTTACCGCTGCTGATCGCCGGCGGCTTCACCGCGTTGGGTGGCCTGTGTCTCGTATCGCTCGACAACAACACCGGTCTTCCGACTGTGCTTGTCGCCTACCTGTTTCTCGGTATCGGGTTCGGTTTCTCGAATGCCCCCATCACCAGCACTGCTGTCAGCGGACTGCCTCAATCGCAAGCTGGACTCGCTGGTGGAATCACATCCAGTGCAAGACAGTTCGGCGCTGCTCTCGGCGTCGCACTGGCCGGTGGCTTTGTCGCGAACACTGTCGATTCGGACGTCGCGCAGGCGTCACACGCGGGGTGGATGCTCGTTGTCGCGTGCGGGTTGGTGGTTCTTGTCATCGCGTGTGCATCGGCTCAGCCGACATTGGCTCAGTCAGCATCGGTTCACCCAGCACGGGTGATTCCAACTACCCCGCCCGCCCGATAGAGATGGGGGTGTAACCGATCGTCGTAACCGAACGGGGAGTGCCATGTGCCAGACACCCAAGGACGCAACACCGGCCACTGTGACGGTGAATCGCGAAGCAGTCGAGCGATATGCGATGGAGGACCGGCAAGACTTCGTGGACGCGGATCGTGGCTTGATCGCTCCGCTACCGGGCAATGTGCTCGGCGACGACGGGCATGTGGTCTTCGATCCCGAGGCGATGGAATACATCGGTGACGACGTTCCCGCGCCGGACACCGTCAACCCCAGTCTGTGGCGCCAGAGTCAGGTAATCCGCAAAGGTGGGCTCTACCAGGTGACGGATCGCCTCTATCAGGTGCGAAACAACGACCTGGCCAACCTGACGGTCGTAGAAGGTGACGAAGGTCTGATCGTCATCGACTGCATGGCGGGTGTGGAATCGGCCCGTCAAGGCATGAAGATGATTCGCGAGCACGTCAGCGACAAGCCGGTTGCGGCAATTATCTACACGCATACGCACATCGACCACTACGGCGGCGTCAAGGGAATCGTCGATGTCGACGACGTTGCGTCGGGGAAGGTGCCGATCATCGCGCCGGGCACGATTGCCTCGTTCGACAAGTTTGCAATCGGTGAAAATGTTGTTGCCGGCAATGCGATGGCCAGGCGGTCGTTCTATGCCTTCGGTGGATTACTCGACCTCGGTCCGAAGGGCGCAGTGTCCTGCGGAATCGGTGTGCTCAGCACCAAAGGGCCTCGGATCTCGTATATTTCCCCCACCGACGGCATCACCGAAACCGGAACGAAACGCGAAATTGCGGGTCTGGAGTTCGAATTCCTTTATGCGCCGGACACCGAGGCTCCGGAGGAAATGCATATCTGGATCCCCGAACTCGCGGCCTTGACCTGTGCGGAGAACGCCAATCATTCGCTCCATAACATCCAGACCCTGCGGGGTGCGCGTACTCGCGACGCCCGCAACTTCGCTCGGTATCTGGACGAGACTCTCGAACGGTGGGGAGACGACGCGGCTGTTCATTACGGTCCGCACACCTGGCCGGTGTGGGGCAACGAGAACCTGGTTACCTTCATCGAATCCCAAAGAGACACATACAAATACATTCACGACCAGGCGCTGCGTCTGGCTAACAAGGGATACACACCACTCGAAGCTGCCGAGGTCATCGAGCTACCGGACGAACTCGGCCGCAAGTGGTACAACCGCGGATATCACGGAACACTGCACCACGACGTTCGCGCCGTGTACACCAAGGAACTCGGAATGTGGGACGGCGATCCGGTGTCGCTTCATCCGCATCCGCCGGTGGAGTCGGCCAGGCGATTTGTCGATCTCCTTGGTGCACAGAAGATTCTGGACGAGGGCAAGCGGGCTTTCGATGCGGGGGACTACCGCTGGGCAGCTGAGATCCTGCACAAGTTGGTGTTCGCGCAACCGGAGAACACCGAGGCGAAGAACCTCCAGGCCGACGTCTACGAACAGATGGGGTATCAAGCCGAAGGGCCGCAGTGGCGCGGGATCTACCTGACAGCCGCCCTGGAATTACGTGAAGGCTCGCAACCTCCGCCCTACATCACGGCAAGTGAGGACAGTGTCCTCGCGATGCCCATCGACATCCTGTTCGACTTCGTCGCAGTACATCTCATCGGTGACAAGGCAGCTGACGTCGATCTCCGCATCGATTTCGTGTTCACCGATCACGACGACGAGACATGGACGACGTGGGTCAAGCGTGGCGTTCTCAATGCCAGGCGGGGGGCGGCGTCGAACACGCAGCTGACGGTCTCGGGGCCGAAACCTGCGCTGATCGGCGCACTTCTGCAACCAGGTGCAGCGCCCGAGTTGGCTAGGGCCGGCAAGATCTCGCTCGACGGCGACGATTCGGCTTTGAAGACGCTCGGAGGGTTGTTGGATACCTTCGATCCCAGCTTCAATATCGTCACGCCCTAACTCAGCGACGAAAGGAAAGTTTCTCGATGTGTACGCGATTGGTTTACCTGGGGCCGAACGACACCGTGATCACTGCCCGATCGATGGACTGGAAGCTCGATCTCGGTACCAACCTGTGGGCATTTCCCCGTGGCATGGAGCGTGAAGGCTGCGCCGGGCCGAATTCGATAAAGTGGACATCGTTGTACGGCAGTGTTGTGGCTTCCGCTTACGACATGTGCACGACGGATGGGGTCAACGACGCAGGACTGTCCGCAAATCTGTTGTGGCTCGTTGAATCCGAGTATCCGGCCTACGACGGATCAACTCCAGGCCTGTCGATTGCTGCGTGGGCGCAGTACGTGTTGGACCGGTGTGGGAGCGTCGCGGAAGCCGTCGAGGTGCTGGCAGCGGAGCCCTTCACCATCGTGACTGCGGCCGTTCCGGGAGAAGACCGCCTGGCAACACTGCACATGTCGCTCTCGGACGCCAGCGGTGACAGCGCCATCATCGAGTACATCGGTGGCCGACAGACAATTCACCACAGTCGTGAGCATCAGGTGATGACAAATTCTCCGATCTTCGACAAACAACTCGCCGTCAACGAGTACTGGAAGCAGATCAACGGAACCGTCATGTTGCCCGGTACCAATCGAGCTGCGGATCGTTTTGCCCGTGCCTCGTTCTACGTCGACGCAGTCCCGAAGACCGACGATCCGAGGGCAGCATTGGCCGCGACCTTCAGTGTCATTCGGAACGTGTCAGTGCCCCTGGGTATTTCGACTCCCGACGAGCCGAACATCTCATCGACACGGTGGCGCACCGTTGTCGATCACAAACGCGGACTGTACTTCTTCGAATCGGCCATGACGCCGAACACTTTCTGGGTGGATGTGTCGTCGATCGATCTGAGTGAGGGGTCAACCGTCCGGAAGCTCGAACTCGGGCCGGACGAGAGCACTGTCTACTCGGGTGATTCCACTGATCAGTTCAAACCCGCTGAACCGTTCACATTTGCCGGGTTGTAGGGGTGGGCGATGCTGCGGTGACGGAACAGCTACCGACCGCTCGCCACTGTTGCCCTGGCCGCGTGGGGGGCTTTCGGTTTGGCATCCTCCCATGGGAGAAATGCTTTTGACCTCCAGACCTGTCACCCGTTCAGGGCGGCGCAGGGCTAACAGTGGGCGGTCGATGCCCAGCTAGCTTCAGTGTTTTGCCGGGGTGAAGTCTCCGGGACGCCAGCTGCCGTCGAATGCTGCGGCTTCGGGTCCGTAGATACGGATGTATGCGAACCATCCGCGACCTGGAACCGTTTCCAGCCAGTTGTCCGCCGCATCGTCTGGTTGGGTCGGACCGAAGTGCAGCGTGATCTCATTGCCAGAGGTCAGAGCCGATGACAGTTCGAACAACGATCTGAGCGCTCCCTTGTTGCCGTCCGTCTGCACTTGCGAACGTGTTTGCGCGTCGTAGATGGTGACGGACCAGAAGAGCTTGCCAGGGACCGGCAGCGGGATAGTGAGTGTGTAGGCGTTGGCGCCGTCCAGGTATGTCCCGGTGCTGTCGCGTGTGGCGAGCCAATACAGCGATCCACTGCCCTCCACGCGCCGGAACATCGCCGGCGACGCGACGATGGCCTGCGCGAACCACCGCTCACGGGCTTCGAGATCGAGACCTGCGGGTGTCTCGAAGTCCGCGTTGTCGGGAACCAATCCCACCCATTCCCACTGCCGATCGGTCCAGGCGGCCTGGTCAGGGCGTGTTCCGGCGAATGCCGTCACCAACATTTGATCACGGCCGATTCGGGCGGCCTTCGTGAGTGCTGCAGCGTCGCGGTCTGTCGGTGCGAACGGGGTTCCTTTCCCGATTCCGAGTCCGTCGAGCAGTCCGTGCATTGGCCGGAACTCCTCTACAAGCGGTTCTTCCTCGAGGATGCCGTGCAGGACTCGCCAGAATTCGAGGTTGTCCTCCCACCGCAGACAGGTGCTGTCGACGGTCTTGGTGCTGGTATCGATCACATCGAGTAGTTTGTCGGTGCCGAGGCGGTAGATCTTCACTCGGAGGAGTGCGTCCTTGGCTGCATCGAGATCGCCCCCTACCGGGAGGGCTCGTACTGCCACCAGCACTTTGAAGGAATTCGACCGACTGACGTGATGATCTGCCGGTACTTCTCCGGTGTGATCGGGGGGAAGTATGGCGTATGTTCCTCCAGCGCCCTGGTCGGGCCCGGGGATACCCATATCGGTGATCCACCTGTGGTGATGATCGTCGACGAGACCGATGTACGCTCCGGGCGGCAATTCGATGACCATCGGCCCCTCAGTGAGGTCCAAAGCCGCTGCCCCGTAGGGGGTATCGGAGTTAAGTGTGAATCCGACCTGCCGAGGGGTTGTCGCTGCAATTCCCATCGCCTTGTTGTCGTCGAAACCTAGTTCGCGGTTGCCGTTGAAAATCCCCTCAATGGACACTGTGGGGTACCAAAACCGGTAGGCGACGAGTGCGCGCTCCAGATAGGCGTCCTCGTGGGCTTTCTTCGCGGTCGCAGCGGTCGGGTATCCCCCGGAGAATTCATAGGGTGTCAAAGATGTCGGATGTGCTTGGTCCATGCCACAGATCATCAACCGTCGGTATCGACGACGGCATCACCCGCGTCGGATGATCCCTGGAGCCCTGGCAGGCATTGCGTCCAACCCAGTGGCAGATCGATTTGCGGGGTAGTCGCGTGAGGGGCGCGCGACTCTATTCGGAGCCGCTACCCGATTCTGTTGTCACACGGAGAGTTACGAAGTGGCGACGGCCGGGACCTCTGAAAGCTCGGCCGGAGCGCACCGATGGAATGTCGACGAATTACTTGGCGGCGCTCTTGCGAGGCCGACCGCGTCGAACTGCCTTAGTCGGAGGCGTGGACTTTGCGGCCGGCTCAGCCGGGGGATCGTCGCGCCAGTGAATCTCGATTTCGATTTCGACTTCGTTGCCGTCTACCTCGATCTCGAGTTCCCACCGAACCTGTTCAGGGACAGCGATTTCGATCGAGTCGCCGCCCGATCCAGTTCCACTTCCGAGCCGCTGGCGAGCGCTTGCCCGAGCGCGATCAGTCGCTCGGCGACTTCCGCTCGCGAGAGTGCGGACTTACTTTTGATCTCCAATTTGGGCACGATCACTCCTGACCTCGGCGGATTCATTGTTCACGGTAATTGGACCATCGAAAGATTGTGGGAGTTTCGCGCGACCGCTGATTACCGCGCTCCTGTGTGAGTTGTCATTTTCAGTCCGCTGCTCGCCGACCTGGGGATTGGATCGCGTACCGTTGCCTTTCATGGAACTGACTCGAGTAGCGGTGGGCAAGGGGTCGTGCACCGTTCGGATCGACGGACCGGTCAGTAAGCACGCGGTCCTCCTTCTTCCGGGCAAGGGCGACCCTGTCGACGTATACGACAAAGTGTGTGAACGCCTCCACAATTCGGATTTGCGCACGGTAGCGGTCGAATCGATCGAGAATCTCGACGAGAAGACGGCAGTGGTTCTGCTCGACGAGTTGAACATCGCCTGGGTGAACCTGGTGGGACACCGGGAAGGGGCAGACCTCGCGTGGCTGTTGGCGGCGCGCCAGTTCGGCCGCTTCGCGAGCTTGATTTCGGTGGATCGTGGCCATCCGTCGGCGGCCGACATCGCCGGAGTTCCGCCGGTGGAGGTGCCGACAACCATCGTGGTCGGCAGTGCTGGGCGGGCGATCGCCGACGCCAGTGGACGGTTTGTGTACTCCGATTTCCGGGTGGCCGAAGTGCCTGACGTCGATGACATCGTGAAGTCCGCGCCCGCTGAACTCGCCACGGAGATCGTGTTGCGCACCAGCCCCTGGTAGACCCGAGAACCACCAAGGCGGGCATCCCCCGAGGGGGTGCCCGCCTTGCGCGTTCCAGATGTCGAGCGTTTTAGATATGGAGCGTTTTAGATATCGAGTCCGAGCAACGCGTTCTCGACGACCTCGGCCAGGGCCGGGTGGATCCAGTACTGCCCACGGGCCATGTCCTGAGCGGACAGCCCGAAACTCATGGCCTGGATGAGTGGCTGGATAACGGTCGGAGCGTGGGTTCCCATGACGTGAGCGCCCAGGAGTCGGCCCGTGCCGCGCTCCGCGATGACCTTGCAGAGACCTTCCTGATCTTCCATCGCCCAGCCGTAGGCGACGTCGCCGTACGCCTGGACCTTGACGGTGACGTCGAGTCCGGCGTCGCGCGCCTGCTTCTCCGTCATTCCGACATCGGCGATCTGCGGATCGGTGAACACCGCGGCCGGGACAAACCGGTGATCGGTGGCGCGGAGCCCGGAAGTGTCGTTCCACGCGTCCTGGAGCAGGTTGTGCTGCACAACACGCGCCTCGTGGTTGGCCACGTGCTTGAGCTGATAGGGGGAGGAGACGTCGCCGAGTGCAAAGACGCCCTCCGCAGTGGTTCGCTGGTACTCGTCGACGACGATGGAGCCGTTGTCGTCGAGTTCGATGCCGGCCTTGTCGAGGTCCAGGAGATCTCCGTTGGGCTTGCGGCCCACCGCAACGAGCAGAACGTCGCCGGAAACGACTGTGCCATTTGCCAGTTCGACGGCGATGTTCTCACCGTCCGCGCGGACCGACTGCATCGGTGATCCGAGATGCACGTCCCACTTCTTGACGGCGAGTTCGGTGAAACGCTCCGAGATCTCGTCGTCGAGATGACGCAGGAGGCGCCCACTGCGGCCGACGATCGACACGCGAGAACCCAAGGCGGAGAACACATGTGCAAACTCGGTGGCAATGAAACCCGAGCCGACGATTACGAGGTGCTCGGGGAGTTCCGGCAAGCGCATGATGTCTTCGTTGGTGTAGTACTTCACACCAGAGCCGGCGATCTCCTCGGGAATGATCGGGCGTGAACCGGCCGCGATCACAACCTGGTCGGCAGTGATGGTCTCACCCGTGCCGGTGTTGATGGTCTTCGGTCCGGTGAAGGTGGCGTGGCCGCGGTAGACGGTGGTGTTGGGGCTGTCCTCGCTGCGGTAGCGTTCGCCGCCCGCGGAGATGGGATCGATCCGGCCGAAGACGCGCTTGACGATGTCGGACCAGCGGACGCCGTCCAGGGTGGCGTCGACGCCGAACTTCTCGGCATGCGACACCGTGTTCGCGACCTCTGCCGCGTAGACGAACATCTTGGTCGGTATGCAACCGACGTTGAGGCACGTGCCGCCGAAGGTGCCTTCCTCGAGGATGGCGATTTTCTTGCCGTCGAATCGCTCGTCGGGCAACGAATTCCCCGAGCCGCTTCCGATGATGGCAAGGTCGTAATGCGTCACTGCGCGTTCTCCTGTGTGGTGGTGTCTGCGTCTGCGGTCAGATGGCGCTCTAGCCACTCCAGCCACTGATCGAGTTCGGAAAAGGCTGTGGCCAACGGCTTCTGAGTCGAGAGGAAGACGTCGTGGCGCGCGCCGTCGATGGGAACGATGGTAGTCCGATCGCCGAGGCAACCTGCCCACCGTGCGATCTGCCTCACATCCAGGACGGAATCTGCCAGGTCGACGCCGGGGTGGTACGCCCTGGCGAACTCCGATTTCTTCGAGCGCAGGATCAGCGCCGGCACGCCGATGTCCAGGCCGCGGTGCAGTTGCGCGTGTCCGCCGCGCACGGCACGCATCCACCCGAACGTGACCGGGCAGCCTTCGAGCGGCTTCCAGTCGAGGTTGTAGTCCCACTCGCCGTTGGCGGAGACGTGCAGGCTCGAACCGTACGTCGGCAAGCCGGTGCCGGGGATGACAGTCTTCGCGGACACCCGTCCCAGGGCGTCGATGGCGGCGGTGCCGACGCTGCGAACCATCGCCGGACCCTGCAGGTCGAACCACGGGCTGTTGAGCACAAGACCCGCGATGCCGTGTCCTGCGCTGCCGCCCGGCTTGCGCTGGAGTCGGTCCAGCCACAGCGGAACGATGAGCCCACCGGTCGAATGAGCCATCAGGAGCAGTTCGCTGCCGTCGGTTTCGGAGTTCACGATGCGCAGGGCCTCGTTGAGTTCGGCGTCGTACAGTGCGAGATCCGACACATAGTGAGCGGTGTGGCCCGGTTTCAGTGAACGCCCGCACTTGCGAAGATCCAGTGCAAAGAAGGCGTAACCCTGCTCGGCAAAGTGCTCCGCCAGATGTTTCTGGAAGAAGTAATCGGTGAACCCGTGTACGTACAGAACTGCACGGTTCGCCCGAACTGCCTCGCCAGGCGGCTGATAGCGGACGAGTGTCGCGTCGACCTCACCCTCACCGTCCGGATCGGTTCCGAGAGGAATGGTCAGCTGCTGATATCCGTCTCCGAGGACGTCTGGAACCCATGTAGTCACAGATCACAATCTAATCGTCGTTTCCCGGCGGCGTTGTAGAGCACAATTGGGGGTGGTAAACGGCGCACTTACGCCCAGGTAACCTATTCGGCGTAACACAGCAGGCGGATGCGCGCACGGCTAATGACAAGGAAGTCGATTCTCCAGTGTCGAATCAGAACGCGGTAGAGACGAAGACGGATGTAGTGCTCGTAGGTGCGGGCATCATGAGTGCCACGCTTGGTGCATTGTTGCGCCAGCTGCAGCCGGACTGGTCGATCTCGACCTTCGAGAGGCTCGACGCCGTCGCAGCCGAGAGCAGCGACCCGTGGAACAACGCGGGAACCGGTCACTCCGCGCTCTGTGAGCTCAACTACACCCCCGAGAACTCGGACGGTACGGTCGACATCAAGAAGGCCGTCAACGTCAACGAGCAGTTCCAGGTGTCCCGGCAGTTCTGGGCACACGCTGTCGAGCAGGGCGTGTTGACGCAGCCCAAGGAATTCATCAACCCCATCGCGCACGTGAGCTTCGTTCACGGCGAGGCAAACGCCAAGTACCTGCGTGCCCGCTACGACGCACTTGCCGGCCACCCGCTCTTCCGTGGCATGGAGTACATCGACGATCCGGCCGAGTTCACCAAGCGCCTGCCGCTGATGGCAAAGGGCCGCGACTTCTCGGATCCCATCGCCCTCAACTGGAGCCAGGACGGCACCGACGTCGACTTCGGAGCGCTCACCAAGCAGCTCGTCGGCTACATCGGCAAGACCGGCGGCAACATGTACTTCGGTCACGAGGTCACCAACCTCACCCAGAACTCCGACAAGACGTGGACCGTCAAGGTCACCAACCGTCGCACCGGTGAAAAGCGCGTCGTGCGTTCACGATTCGTGTTCGTCGGAGCCGGTGGCGGCGCTCTGCACCTGCTGCAGAAGTCGGGCATCAAGGAAGCCAAGGGCTTCGGCGGTTTCCCCGTCAGCGGCGCGTTCCTGCGGTGCACCAACCCTGAGCTGATCGACCAGCACAGTGCCAAGGTCTACGGCAAAGCTGCCGTCGGCGCACCGCCAATGTCGGTTCCGCACCTCGACACGCGTGTCATCGGCAACAAGCCAGGCCTGCTGTTCGGACCGTACGCCGGCTGGTCACCCAAGTTCCTCAAGCAGGGTCGCGTCACGGACCTGCCCGGTTCAGTCAAGCCCAACAACATCCTCTCGATGCTCGGCGTCGGCGTCAGCGAACTCGGTCTGGTGAAGTACCTGGTCAGTGAGCTCACCAAGAGCGAAACCGGACGCATCTGGGACCTGCGTGAATTTGCGCCCAAGGCGGAGACCAAGGACTGGGAGCTCATCACCGCAGGCCAGCGTGTTCAGGTGATTCGCCGGGCCAAGGGCAAGGGCGGCGTCCTCGAATTCGGTACCGCCGTGGTGGCTGCCGAAGACGGAAGCATCGCCGGACTGCTCGGTGCCTCACCCGGAGCGTCGACGGCTGTTCCCGCGATGCTCGACGTACTCGAGCGCTGCTTCCCGACCGAATTCCAGGGCTGGAAGGGCAAGCTGCGCGAGATGGTTCCGTCCATCGGCGTCAAGCTCACCGACAACGAAGGACTTTTCAACCAGGTCTGGGATTGGTCCTCGAAGGTGCTCGAGCTCGATTCCTCGGCGTCAACCGATTCTCTTCCGGTCGCGGAGACCGCTGCAACTGTGTGATAGTCGCAACCATGACGGCAACAGCAGCATTGAAGCGTTCATGGGCACTCGACCTCGACAACAAGACTTTCTACGAGTTGTTGAAGCTTCGGGTAGAAGTATTTGTCGTCGAGCAGGCCTGCCCGTACCCCGAGTTGGACGGGCGGGACCTGCTGACGGAAACCCGCCATTTCTGGCTGGAGCAGGACGGCGAGGTGGTGTGCACTCTGCGCCTCCTCGAAGAGCACGACGACGGCACGAAGAGCTTCCGTATCGGTCGACTCTGCACGTCACGTGAAGCACGCGGACAGGGCCATACGACGCGATTGCTGCAAGCTGCGCTGGCCGAAGTGGGCGAAGCGCCGTGCCGCATCAACGCTCAGACCTATCTGGTCGACATGTACAGCAAGCACGGTTTCAAAGCTGACGGCGAAGAATTTATCGAGGACGGTATTCCGCACACCCCGATGCGCCGCGGTGGCGGCGAGGCGTTTGTGCTTGCCAGCTGAAACGCAGTCATACACCCGACCCAGTCGGCTCACGCAATTGTGGGCCGACTAGGGTTTTTTCGATACCGAATGCTCGCGGGGAAGTCCTGTTCGATTCAGGTGCGGTCCCGCCACTGTAAAGATCTCACGAGATCCCAGCCAGATTGCCGCGACGTTCGGATGAAGCCAAGTTCTCGGCGAGGAAACCGAGAGGTGGAGGGATGTCGACGTGCGTGTAGAAGACGATCAGGCAGCGGTGGCGGGTTTCCCGTTCAGCGCGGTAGTAGGCCAGGACCAACTGCGATTGGCGTTGATCCTGTGCGCCGTACACCCCGGAATCGGTGGCGTGCTGGTTCGCGGTGAAAAGGGCACGGCAAAATCCACCGTCGTTCGAGCCTTGACGGCTTTGCTACCGGCTGTCGACGACGCCGGTGTGACGCGTCCGGCCAGGCTGGTCGAACTGCCCGTCGGGGCGACGGAGGACCGCGTGATCGGCTCGATCGACCTCGAGAAGGTATTACGCGACGGTGAGCGCGCCTTCCAGCCCGGACTCCTGGCCGCGGCGCATCAGGGGGTTCTGTACGTCGACGAAGTGAATCTCCTGCACGATCACCTGGTGGACGTTCTTCTCGACGCGGCCGCGATGGGCCGAGTGCATGTCGAGCGGGACGGAATTTCGCACTCGCACGCCGCGAAGTTCGTCCTCGTCGGAACAATGAATCCCGAAGAGGGAGAACTGCGTCCACAGTTGCTGGATCGTTTTGGCCTGGCGGTCGACGTGTCGGCGTCTCGCGACGTGGATGTGCGGATGGAGGTAGTGCGTCGACGCCTCGACTACGAGCGCGATCCCCAGGCGTTTGCCCGCAGGTATGCGCCGGCCGATCAGGAACTCGCCGCCGAAATCCTTTCTGCGCGTAACAAACTGGATGGCGTGGAGCTGAGCAACCGCGAACTTCGGCGCATCGCGTCGCTGTGCGCGTCTTTCGACGTGGACGGTATGCGCGCCGATCTTGTTCTCGCCCGTACTGCCACCGCTCATGCTGCGTGGCGTGGCGGCAGCGAGGTCACTGAGGAAGACGTACGAGTCGCAGCGGAACTGACACTGCCGCATCGCCGCCGACGCGATCCCTTCGACGAGCCGGGCCTCGATCAGCAGCAACTCGACGACGCGATGGATCGTGCAGACGATGATGCTCGGGCCGGCGAGCCTGAACCACCCGAGAATCCTGAAGGCGGCGAGCCTGAGGGTGGGGAATCCGACGGCGGCGAACCCGATGACGGGGGCCCTGATGATGACGGCCCCGACGATGATGGGCCGCAAGACGATCCGGACGGTCCGGGCGGGGGAGTTCGCTCGACCGATCGACCGTCTGCCCCACCGAGCAGTGCGTTCAAGGCCAAACTTCTCGAAGTTCCCGGTGTCGGTGAGGGGGCGCCAGGCCGGCGTTCGCGCTCCACGTCGTCGCGTGGACGCGTCGTGCGGTCCACCACCGACCGCGGGCACGGTCTGCACCTGACGAGCACGGTGTTTGCCGCTGCGGAATCGCAGATTGCGCGTGGCCGGACGGAGGGCCGTCTGCGGTTGGCGCCGGCCGACCTGCGCGGCGCGATTCGTGAAGGGCGCGAGGGCAATCTGATCGTGTTCGTGGTGGACGCGTCGGGGTCGATGGCGGCGCGCGACCGGCTCTCCGCTGTGACCGGCGCCGTTGTCTCGCTACTCCGCGACGCATACCAGCGCCGCGACAAGGTTGCCGTCATCACAGTCCGGGGCCGCGAAGCCGAACTGGTTCTGCCGCCGACGTCGTCCGTGGACATCGCTGTTCGCCGGTTGCAGTCCATGCGAACAGGTGGCAAATCACCACTCGCAGAAGGCTTCTTGCGTGCCCGTGAGGTGATTCTGCGTGAGCGGCTCAGGGATCCGCAGCGCCGCGCGCTCATGGTTGCGCTGACAGACGGGCGTGCCACCGGCGGCAAGGACGCGCTGCACCGCGCTCGCGTTGCCGCGCACTTGCTGGCCGATGCATCGGTCGCTTCGATCGTCGTGGACTGCGAAACCGGGCTTGTCCGTTTGGGATTGGCCGCCGAATTGGCCCGAGAACTACGAGGTGGATGCGTCCGCCTTGCCGAATTGTCAGCTCAGCAGGTCGCGGGTGTCGTCCGCGCCGCCGCCTAACGTTTTCATTTCAGGAGATCACCATGCCTAAAGGCGTACCCGACACTGTCCCCGACGACGGATTGACCACACGTCAGCGTCGTAACGCACCGGTGCTTGCCGTCCACACCGGACCGGGAAAGGGCAAGTCCACCGCAGCATTCGGGATGGCGCTGCGTGCTTGGAACCAGGGATTCGACATCGGCGTCTTCCAGTTCGTGAAGAGCGCAAAGTGGAAAGTCGGCGAGGAAGCCGCCTTCCGCGCACTCGGAAACCTGCACGACGAGAGTGGCGTCGGCGGTCCGGTGCAGTGGCACAAGATGGGTGAGGGCTGGTCCTGGACTCGTAAAGCGGGTAGCGAAGAAGATCATGCGGCAGCAGCTGCGGAGGGATGGCAGGAGATCGCCCGTCGCCTCGCCGACGAAACGCACCGCTTCTACGTCCTCGACGAGTTCACCTATCCGCTCAAATGGGGCTGGGTCGACGTCGACGAGGTTGTGCAGACCCTGCGTGATCGGCCGGGAAATCAGCATGTGGTGATCACCGGCCGTGACGCGCCGCAGGCGTTGATCGACGCAGCCGACCTGGTGACCGAGATGACCAAGATCAAGCACCCGATGGACGCCGGCCGAAAGGGCCAGCGAGGCATCGAATGGTGAGTTCGTCCACTCCTGCCGTTGTCATCGCCGCACCCGCATCGGGTAGCGGAAAGACCACGGTGGCAACGGGATTGATCGGTGCACTCCGGCGATCCGGCAGCAGTGTTGCACCGTTCAAGGTTGGTCCGGATTACATCGACCCGGGCTATCACGGACTTGCGGCGGGAAGGCCAGGACGCAATCTCGACACAGTGCTCGTCGGCGAAGAACGCATCGCTCCGCTCTATCAGCACGGCACCGCCGACTGCGATATCGCGGTGGTCGAAGGCGTCATGGGCCTCTTCGACGGCAAGATCGACGAAGCCAATGCGCAGGCATCCGCAGAAGGGTCGACGGCGCAGGTGGCCGCGGTTCTGGGTGCACCGGTTGTTCTGGTCATCGACGCTCGCGGCCACAGCCAGAGCCTGGCCGCCGTGTTGCACGGCTTTGCCACCTACGACGCTAGTGTGCGGATCGGCGGCGTCATCCTCAACCGCGTCGGCAGCGCCCGGCACGAGCAGGTTCTGCGCCACGCGTGCGACAAAGTGGGGATACCGGTACTCGGGGTTGTTCCGCGCCTGGCCGAATTGGAAGTGCCGTCGCGTCACCTGGGGTTGATTCCGGCTGCCGAGCACGGCACCGCGGCAGTCGCCGCGGTGGACGCGATGTCGGAGTTGATCGCAACTCACGTCGATCTCGGCGCGGTGCGCGCCTTGGCCGCATCGAATGTTGTTGCACCTGTGTGGGATCCAGTGCAGGACGTGGGGGAGCATCGCAGCTCGCGGCCCGTGGTGGCGATGGCTGGCGGGCCTGCCTTCACCTTCGGATACGCCGAACATCGTGAACTTCTCATTGCCGCAGGCGCGGACGTGCAGGTCTTCGATCCGCTGCGCGACGAATTGCCGTCCGGTACTGCCGCGTTGGTCCTTCCCGGCGGATTCCCGGAGGAGCATGCCGTTGACCTCGCGTCGAATACTGTTCTGCTGGCGCAGGTTCGAGAGCTGGCCGACGGCGGAGCACCGATCCACGCCGAGTGCGCGGGACTGCTCTACCTCGCCCGCAGCCTCGACGGTCATGCCATGGCCGGAGTTGTCGGCGTCGACGCCGTTTTCGGTAAACGACTCACACTCGGTTATCGGGAGGCGGTGGCGTTGACGGACTCGAGTCTCTTTGCGGCGGGTTCGCGTGTCGCCGGGCACGAATTTCACCGAACGTCTCTCGTCAGCGCCGACGCCGACGGGTGCGCAACCGCATGGGGTTGGCGACCGTGGGACGGCGGCGCAGTGCGCGAGGGATTTGTTCGCGGCGGAGTTCACGCGTCGTATCTCCACACACACCCGGCGGGTCAGCCCGAGTCGATCGCCACCTTTGTCGAGGCCGCGCGTGGCTGAGGTCTATGTCGGACTCGGGTTCACTACATCTGCCTCTGCTGTCGAGATCGTCGACGCCGTGCGAGGGATAGTGCCGCAGGGCGCGACGCTCGTTGGTCTTGCCACCGCCGCGGTCAAAGCCTTCGCCCCGGCTCTGGTCGACGCCGCGCAGATCCTGTCAGTCGATGTCGCGGCGTTCACGTCGGAAGAACTTGCAGCCGTGCCCGTTCCGTCACCGTCAACGCGCGTAGAGCAGGCTGTCGGCACTGCCAGCGTTGCCGAGGCGGCAGCGATCCTGGCTACCGATCACGGACAGTTGACAGTAGGTAAGACCTCGACCGGTGCGGTGACAGTAGCCGTGGCCAGTAAAGTTCCCCCAGCGAGCGCAGGTTTTCCAGCGCGCACAGCTTTTCCAGCGAGCACAAAGATCGACGATGAAATGGAGTGCGAGTGAGCGAGCCCACCGCAGACGAGACCAACTACCTGGTCGGACTCAACCTGACCGATCGACGCGTTGTCGTATTCGGCGGCGGGACGGTCGCTCAGCGCCGCCTCGGCCTGCTGGTCGCGTCGGGCGCGGCAGTTCACGTGATCAGCCGCGAGGTCACGCCGGCAGTCGAGGGCATGGCAACGGCAGGGCAGATCACACTCGAGTTGCGTCCGTACCAGGAAGGTGACCTCGAGGGTGCCTGGTACGCAATCGCGTCGACGGACGAACCGGAGACCAATGCGGCAATCGTCGCGGAGGCCGAGCGTCATCGAGTCTTCTGCGTGCGCGCCGACAATGCCAAGCACGGCACTGCAGTCACACCCGCAAGTGCCGAGTACGACGGTATGAGCATCGGAGTCCTGGCCGGCGGCGATCATCGTCGTTCGGCAGCCGTCCGTACCGCTGTGGTCGAAGGTCTGCAGTCCGGTGTCCTCGCGGATACGGCCGAACCGGCGGCGCCTGGCGTTGCACTGGTCGGCGGTGGGCCAGGTGACCCGGATCTGATCACGGTGCGCGGTCGACGGTTGCTGGCCCGCGCCGACGTTGTTGTTGCCGACCGCCTGGCGCCGCCGGAGTTGCTGGCTGAGCTCGGTCCCGACGTCGAGGTCATCGATGCCGCGAAGATTCCGTACGGCCGGGCCATGGCGCAGGAAGCCATCAACGCGGCGCTGATCGACAACGCGAAGGCCGGAAAGTTCGTCGTGCGGCTCAAGGGCGGCGACCCCTACGTCTTCGGTCGTGGCTACGAAGAACTCGAAGCGTGTGCCGCAGCCGGTGTTCCGGTGACCGTAGTGCCCGGAATCACGAGTGCCATTTCCGTACCGTCGGCAGCCGGCATTCCTGTCACGCATCGCGGTGTCACGCACGAGTTTGTCGTCGTGAGTGGGCACGTTGCTCCGGATCATCCGGATTCGCTGGTCGACTGGTCGGCTTTGGCGAAGCTGCGCGGCACGATCGTGCTGCTCATGGCAGTCGAACGTATCGATCAGTTCGCGGCTGCACTCATCGAGGGTGGGCGTGCCGCGAGCACTCCGGTTACGGTGATCCAGGAGGGCACACTGCGTACGCAGCGTGAGTTGCGGGCCGATCTGGCGACCGTTGCTCAGCGCGTCAAGGACGAAGAGATCAAGCCCCCGGCCATCATCGTGATCGGACCGGTGGCGGGCTTTTCCGTCAACGCTGGGTAACGTGAAGTCTTGTGTCTGATTCCCCAAAATCTGAAACCGCTCAATCCGCGGCCCCAGCGGTCAATGCGCCGGTAGCGACCCGAGTCATCGGACTCGCCATCATCGTCCTGAGCGGTTTGCAGATGATGGTGGTGCTCGACGGCACCGTCGCCAACCTTGCGCTTGCGCCGCTTCAGGCTGATCTCGGCCTCAGCGACAGCGGCCGAAATTGGGTGCTGACGTCGTATGCCCTGGCGTTCGGCGGGCTGATGTTGCTCGGTGGCCGACTCGGTGACGCGTACGGGCGCAAGAAAATGTTCATCGCGGGCGTCACGCTCTTCACCGTGGCATCGTTGCTGTGTGGTCTTGCGTTGAACGAGGGCATGCTGATCGCGGCGCGGGCACTACAAGGTGTTGGCGCGGCCGTAGCATCGCCGACCGCTTTTGCTCTGGTTGCCACGACGTTTGCGGCCGGACCGGCGAGAAATCAGGCCATCGCGATTTTTGCCGCCATGACCGGTGTCGGTTCGATCGCGGGTCTGATCATCGGCGGCGCGTTGACCGAGGTGTCATGGCGGCTGATCTTCCTCATCAACGTCCCCATCGGAATCGTGCTCGTGGGGATGGCATTCCGGGCACTTCGTGAAACAACGCAGACTCGGCTTGCTCTGGATGTTCCCGGCGCAATTCTGGCCACGCTCGGCTGCACCGGCATCGTCTTCGCATTGACCGAGGGGCCGGAAATGGGCTGGGGGAGCGTCGCCGTTATCGGTGCGTTGGTCGCCGGACTGATCGCTCTCGGAGCATTCCTCTTCGTCGAACGCACCGCCAAGAATCCGTTGCTCCCGTTCTCGTTGTTCGCCGACCGGAACCGCGTTGCGACCTTCCTGGCGATCTTCTTCGTCGGTGGCGCGATGTTCAGTATGACCGCGTTTGTTGCGCTCTTCGTGCAGGACATCATGGAGTACTCGCCGCTGCGCGCAGGTTTGGCGTTCATTCCGTTTGCCATCGGACTAGGTGCCGCAGCAACGGTCGCGTCGAAGTTGGCGGTACGTGTCCAACCTCGCTGGCTGGTTCTGACCGGTGTGCTGATCATGATCGTCGGACTTCTCTACGGCTCCACCCTCGACTCCAGTTCCACCTACCTTGCCAACCTTTTTGTCCCCGTCATCGGCATCGGATTCGGTATCGGACTGGCGATGGTGCCGCTGCCACTGTGCGCGATCGCCGGTGTTCCCGAGACGGAGATCGGCCCGTTGACCGCCATTTCCCAGGTCGCCCAGACGCTTGGCGGCCCACTCGCGCTGTCGGTCATCGGCGCGATGGCGACCTCGAAAACTCTCTCGCTCGGCGGTATTTCGGGCAAGGCTGCCGACATGAATCCGGCCCAGCTGATTGCCCTCGGAGAGGGGTACACCTTTGCGCTTGTCGGCTGCGCGATCTGCGCGGTACTTGCCGGCATTGCGGCCGCGTGCATCAGATTCACCCCGGCCCAGGTAGCACAGGCGCAGGCAGCGGAGAAGGCAGCTCAGGGAATTAGCTGATCAGCCCTGTTTTTGTGCGTCGCAACTGGATACGATCGTTGCAAGAGGGCCGAGATTCTCGAAGGATCGGAGTGCCGTGATGCGGATCGCGGATATCTTGCGCAACAAGGGCAACAGCATTGTCACCATCGACGCCCACACCACCGTCAACGCGTTGCTGTGCGATCTTGCCCGCCACAACATCGGCGCCATGGTCGTTCTGGACGGCGACGCTGTTGTCGGAATCATCTCCGAGCGCGATGTCGTGCGGCGTTTGCACGAGCGGGGTCCGGAATTGCTGGCCACGGAAGTGTCCGAGGTGATGACAGCGTTGATGTACACGTGCGTGCCTGCTGATTCCGTGGACAGCATTGCCGCGATCATGACCGATCGCCGAATCCGCCATTTGCCCGTCATCGAAGACGGCGAACTGCTCGGAATCGTCAGCATCGGTGACGTGGTCAAGAGCCGGATCGACGAGTTGCAGAGCGAGCGCGATCACCTCGAGTCGTACATCGACCAGGGCTGATCGATGGGCTGTCTCACGGTGGCTACTCTCGTGTGATGGCTGCAATCCAGGATTCCACGGCAGGCACGGACACCACCGTTGCCGGCCTCGAGAGCACGTTCGCCGACGAGCTTGGCGCTTTGACGGTGCCGTGGCAAGGTACTGCCGCACCTGACCCGCAGTTGCTCGTGGTGAACGAGAGGCTGGCTGCATCGTTGCGCTTGGACGTGGAAGTGCTGCGAAGTGTGGACGGGGTTGGCGTCCTGTCCGGGTCGGCGATGCCGGTCGGGGCAAAACCGGTGGCGATGGCGTATGCGGGTCATCAGTTCGGTGGATACGCACCAATCCTCGGGGACGGTCGGGCGTTGCTACTCGGTGAACTGTTGACCGGTGACGGTCGGCGAGTGGACCTGCATCTCAAGGGCTCGGGGCGCACGCCGTTCTCTCGGGGCGGTGACGGGTATGCAGTTGTCGGGCCGATGCTGCGCGAATATCTGGTCAGTGAGGCGATGTATGCCCTCGGTGTCCCCACTACACGCGCGCTGTCTGTCGTGGCGACGGGCCGGGACGTTCGCCGCAACGGCGCAGAACCCGGTGCCGTGCTTGCACGGATCGCGTCGAGTCACCTACGCGTTGGGACCTTCGAGTTCGCGGCCCGGCAGGGCGAGGTCTTGCAGTCGCTCGCCGATTACGCGATCGCCCGGCACTACCCGGAGCTGATCGAACTGCCGGCAACGGTTACACACAATCGCTACCTGAGGTTCCTCGAGGGGGTGGTCGAGGCGCAGGCGTCACTGGTGGCGCGGTGGATGCTCATCGGTTTTGTACACGGAGTGATGAACACCGACAACACGACAATTTCGGGGGAGACCATCGATTACGGTCCGTGCGCCTTCCTTGACGCGTTCGATCCGGCGGCAGTGTTCAGCTCGATCGACAGCAGCGGCCGCTACGCGTTCGGCAATCAGCCCGCCGTCTTGAAGTGGAATCTGGCGCGCTTCGCGGAAACACTGTTGCCGCTGATCGATTCCACACCCGACGATGCGATTACCGCGGCGTCGGCAGTTCTCGACACCTTCGACGAGCGTTACGAGGGCCACTACGCGGTCGGGATGGCGGCAAAGCTCGGTCTAGCCCACCCGATTGTCGATCGGGCGCTTGTCGACGATCTGCTGACATTGTTGGCGGAACACGGTGCTGATTGGACGGGCAGTTTCCGTGCTCTCGCGGACGAACTGCGCGTAAATTCCGCGCGCCTCGACGACCTCGTGCCACGGGATCACATCGCGCCCTGGTTGCAGCGGTGGCACGGCGCCCTGACGGAACAGGGACGCGCGGCGGTGGAGACCGCGAGCGCGATGGATCGCGTCAACCCGCTATATATTCCGCGTAATCATCAGCTCGATGCTGCTCTGTCTGCCGCGACCGACGGCGACCTCGTTCCCTTCGAGAAGCTGCTCGAGGTTGTCACGCATCCATTCGACCGACGCGACGAGTGGTCCGACTACACCGAGGCGGCTCCGCAGTCTTTCAGCGAAACGTTCCAAACCTTCTGTGGCACTTGATTTATGATCGAGCGCCGCCAGCACAAGGTGAAATTCGGGCCCGCCAGCACCTCACTGCCGGCGGGCCGCTTGATCACGCGCGTTCCACCGGGAACCACAGCTCGCACGTGGCCGTACTGAAATCATCGGCGCGGTCGAGAACTGCGACGATCGACGGACCCGGCCGGAGTCGCCACGGGTTCGACGGAAACCAGTCCGTCGCGGTCGCTGCCCAGGTCGCCTGCAACGCAGCCGGATACTCGCCCTCGGTGCGGAACACCGCCCACCTACCGGCGGGAACCTCGATCGTGTCGAGATCGTCGGGCACCGGCGTCGTGTCGGTGACGGCGACGCCGTGCAGGTAGGTCAACTCGCTTCCCTCGGTGTAATCCGGGTCGACGTCGGCGCTCACTTGGAGCAGGCCGGCCGGTTCGGTGTTGCCCAGCGCTTTGAGGCGGGCGTGCTCTGCAGTCGGCAGAGAAGCGATGTGGGCTTGGATGTGGGGGTTGACGCCCTCGTGGATGAGGGGCACGCGCGTGGCGTGGCCGACGAGGCGGAGCGCCGGTCGATCGGTGATGCGGGTATCCATGGTGATGTTCCCTTCTACGGTCAGGCGGAACCTGAGCTGCGGTTGCGTTCGAAGGGGGCCGCCATCTCGCTTGACGTCGCCGGGGCTGACGCCGTGCACGGATCGGAATGCTCGGCCGAAGGCTTCGGTCGACCCGTAGCCGTAGCGGACCGCGATGCTCAGCAGGTTCCCGTTTCCGAGAACGTCTGCCGCTGCGACCGACATGCGGCGACGCCGGATGTACTCCGACAGCGGCATGCCTGCCAGGGACGAGAACATCCGCCGGAGGTGGTATTCCGTCGTGCCGAGCTCAGTCGCCAATGAAGCCACATCGAGGTCGTCGTTCAGACGATCCTCGACGAGTTCGACCAGTCTGTTCAACTCCGCGATCATGGCGCCTCCTTCGACACCCACACTTCCGGGTCGTCCCGATCGGCACCCTACTATCGCGGTCCGATCGGATCGTCTTCGTACGCGCAGTCGTCCTCCGACATTCCGTCTTCAGAAGTGCTGTGCACAAACCGTCCAGCTGACTTTGCGGTGCAGGGTTGATCGGCTGGTGAAGTCATCAATCCGTCAGGATGATCAATTCGCGGTCCGATGCGATTTCCACGCGCAGGCCCGCCTTCGATGCGACTCGGGCAACTCCCTTGATGTCGCTGGGTTCGGCGCGCGAGACCACCAGGGCGCGCGCGAGCAGACCCTTGTGATGCTTGTTGAAGTGACTGACCACGGTGCGACTGCCGTCCGGCTTCTCGGTGAGGACCGTTGCGATCAAGGCGTCCGGAACAGGTCCGAGGTCTTGGTAGGTGCCGGATCGTAGATCGATGACAAGTCCGTCGGCTTCGGCGGCCAAGGCCTTCGGCAGCTCCGGCTTCCACAGCGAGCGCAGCGTCCCCATCCCCGGCAGCTTGGACCCGCCGGAGAGGCGGTAGGCGGGAATCAGATCACCTGCGCGGACGGCACCGAACAGGGCAGAACCGATAGCGATTCGATCCAGTGCCTTGGCCTTCTGAGCGCGCGTGAACGACTTCGCGTCAAGGGCGTCGAACAGCACACCGGTGTAGCGCTGCAGCGCGGGGCGGGTTGCCGAGACCCACAGTTTCGCGTTGCGTTCCACCTCGTCCGCCTGGGTCGGTCCGAGCCCCAGCGCCTGGCACGAGGCGTCGACATCGGCGGCTAGATCGACGAGCGTCTGCACCAGCAATTCGCGCGTTTCGGTCAACTGGGGCATCGACAGTTCAGCCAGATCGAGGGGCGCGTCCTTGCCGCCGTCGGACTTGGTTTCTGAGGGAGGCAGCAATACAAGCACCCTGATACCGTACCGACGCCTGCGGACGGTACAGCGCCGACTATCCTTGTACCTCGTGATTACCCGTCTGTCCCACCTGTTCCTGCGTACCCTGCGTGACGATCCCTCGGACGCCGAAGTTGCGAGCCACAAACTGCTGGTTCGCGCCGGCTACGTGCGCCGAATCGCTCCAGGCGTCTACTCGTGGTTGCCACTGGGATTGCGGGTGCTGCGCGAGGTCGAGCGCGTTGTCCGCGAAGAGATGAATGCCATGGGCGGCCAGGAAATCCTGCTCCCCGCATTGCTGCCGCGTGAACCCTACGAGGCATCCAACCGGTGGACCGAATACGGCGCCGGACTGTTCCGCCTCAAGGACCGCAAGGGCAACGACTACATGCTCGGCCCGACCCACGAGGAGCTCTTTGCTCTGACGGTCAAGGGTGAGTACAACTCCTACAAGGATTTCCCGGTCACTCTGTACCAGGTACAGACCAAGTACCGCGACGAAGAGCGTCCGCGCGCCGGCATTCTGCGTGGCCGCGAGTTCGTCATGAAGGACTCGTACTCCTTCGACCTCACCGACGAGGGTCTGACGGTGTCGTACCAAGCGCACCGCGACGCGTACGAGAAGATCTTCACGCGGTTGGGCGTCAAGTACGTCATCGTCTCGGCTACGTCGGGCGCGATGGGCGGCAGCGCATCCGAGGAGTTCCTCGCCGAGAGTGAGATCGGCGAAGACACCTACGTGCGCTGCCTCGAATCCGGTTACGCCGCAAATGTCGAGGCCGTCAAGACGGTTGTGCCCGAGGCTATTCCGTTCGACGGTCTGCCTGAGGCCAAGGTCTACGACACCGCGAACACCCCCACCATCGACACCCTGGTGGACTGGGCGAATGGTGCCGACCTCGGCCGCACGATCACCGCTGCCGACACCCTCAAGAACATCATGGTCAAGACCCGCCTGCCCGGCGGCGAATGGGAACTTCTCGGCATCGGCATCCCCGGCGACCGTGAGGTCGACGAAAAGCGCCTCGAAGCTTCGCTCGAGCCCGCCGAGTTCGTGATGATCACCGAGACCGACTTCAAGAACAACCCGTTCCTGGCTAAGGGCTACATCGGCCCGAAGGCACTGCAGGCCAACGGTGTTCGTTATCTCGTTGATCCGCGCGTCGTGGATGGCACCAGCTGGATCACCGGCGCCGACGAAGACGGCAAGCACGTTGTCGGCCTTGTTGCCGGGCGCGACTTCACACCCGACGGAACCATCGAAGCCGCCGAGGTTCGCGACGGCGACGCATCTCCCGACGGAGCCGGCACGCTGGTCTCGGCCCGCGGTATCGAAATCGGTCACGTCTTCCAGCTCGGCCGCAAGTACACCGATGTGTTCAACGTCGACGTCCTCGCCGAGAACGGCAAGCCGGTTCGCCCGACCATGGGTTCGTACGGCGTCGGCGTCTCGCGCCTCGTGGCCGTCATCGCCGAGCAGCACCACGACGAGAAGGGCCTGCGTTGGCCCGCCGAGGTCTCACCGGCCGATGTCTACCTCGTCATCGCGAACAAGGACGAGACCGCGCGCGAAGGCGCCGAAGGCCTCGCGGCGCAACTCGACCGTGCCGGACTCGAAGTGATTCTCGACGACCGCAAGGCGTCGCCTGGCGTGAAGTTCAAGGACTCCGAGCTGATCGGTGTTCCGCTGATCGTTGTCGTCGGCCGTGGTTGGGCCGACGGTAAGGTCGAAATCCGCGACCGCTTCACCGGCGAAAGCCGCGAAATCGACGCCGATTCGGCAATCGAGGAAATCATCGCCGCAGTTCGCGGCTGATCCGAGAAGATGTGCGGGCCGCCGCAGACACCGTTCGAGGTGTCTGCGGCGGCCCTTCTTTTCTGCCACAATCGTTCCTATGGAACGCGAACCGGATTGGGCAGAAGTCGACGGTTACCTTGTCTCCACGTTGGTAGGTGAAGATCCGGTCCTCGATGCGGCACTCGCCGCCAACACCGCGGCCGGCCTGCCGCCTATCGACGTAGCGCCGAACCAAGGCAAGTTGCTACATCTGTTTGCTCGAATGTGCTTGGCGCGCAACGTTCTCGAAATCGGAACCCTCGGCGGGTACAGCACCATCTGGTTGGCCCGCGCCGTCGGACCGTCGGGACGCGTCATCAGTCTCGAATTCGAGCCGGCACACGCCGAGGTGGCGCGCGCCAACATCGAACGCGCCGAACTCGCCGATCGGGTCGACATCCGCGTCGGCGCTGCCCTTGACAGCCTGCCGTTGATCGCGAAGGAAGAACTCGGTCCCTTCGACCTGGTGTTCATCGACGCGGACAAGGAAAACAACAGCGAATACGTCCGATGGGCCCTAGCGCTGTCCCACCCGGGAACCGTCATCGTCGTCGACAACGTCGTGCGTGGGGGACACGTCTCGAATCCGGACATCGACGACGAGCGAGTCAAGGCCAGTCGTGCCGTCCTCGAGATGATCGCGGCCGAACCGCGACTCGACGGTACCGCCATTCAAACCGTGGGTTCGAAGGGATGGGACGGGTTTGCCGTTGCAGTCGTGAACGAGTGAGCGCAGACTCGAAGGGGTGAGGATGCTGGGGCAGCAACTTTCTCGGTGAGCGCTCCAGTAATCTGCATTACCTCGCCAAAGGTATGAACATCGAGTATTCATCGGAATCGCCTGAACCCAAAAGGATCAGAGTTCGGCGGGAGCGAACTCCCATCGTGCCCAAAACGCTTCAGGCATCTGGCCGCTGAATCGCCAAGTTGAGAAGTTAGCTTGGTAGTCGGTCCACTCGACGATCTGGCCGTCGACAACGCGCATGATGCCCATGATCATGCCACCAACAGTCACCCCGTTGAGACGCCACTCCTCATTCCGCTCCATCAGTACCCATTCGCCCTCTTGTGCGATGTGTGTAATCTGGCCGCGCATGAATTCGGTACCCACAAATGACATCGCGAACTCGTTGTACTCGGCCAAACCGTTGATCGGTCGCAAGGGTACGTTCTGATACTTGATGTCAGGGGAGACCAGAGCGGTCCGCTTTTCTGCAAGTTCTGAATCGCCGCTGACCGCGCCGTCCATCCACTCGAAGTAATTCGTTACGACCTCAATCGCAGACATTGTTTCTCCTTTCTAGTTTGTTGTCCCCATCGTTTGGACGCCACGGTTTGATCGGTGCACACAGCGCAACCTGTGTTGAGACCTGCCACGCAATATTGGGATCTGTCTCTACCGTGGATCGATGTTAACGTACGTTTCCTCTTTTTGTCGATGCTCTGTTTGCTCGTTGGAGTGGTCTGCATGCTCTCTTCGCAGTTCGCGCAGAAGCATGCATTGCGATTTCCATGAGGCAGGCAATGGGTGAGCGTGTGGCAACCGCTACGGCAATGCGCTCTGAACCTTGAGAAGGATTGTGCCATAAGAGACTTGATTTACGACGACTGGATGATAACGCGGCTGTTCCCGCAAGGCGACGCGAATGCCCTCGCTGGCAAGGTTGGTGGCGTCAAGTCTGGGGTTGCCGTTGACGGTGTCGCTTCGTTGGTTCATTCGAGGGGGCAGGGCGTGGCGCTGGGTGGCGGTTGGTGTCGACATCGGTGTTGTCGTTTGCGCACTTGCGTAAACGATCGTTGACAGTGTGGTCCGCCGGCACTACCTTTGAGACGGCAAGGCTCAAAAATAAGGACCTGCCTTTCGTGCCCACGTCCAGATTCTCCGGATCGTGTTCTGGAGACAGTCAGGGACTACCTGAATTTTAGGAGTGAAACATGCGGAGTGCCGTCATCGTCGACGCTGTCCGGTCACCAATGGCCAAAGGTCGTGCGGCAAAGGGCGATCGCCCAGGTGGTGCGCTGTCGAGCGTGCACCCCGTCGAGCTTCTCGGTCAGGTTTTAGCGCAACTGTTCCAACGTAACAATCTGGACCCTGGACTGGTGGACGATGTCATCACCGGCTGCGTCAGTCAGGTAGGAGAGCAGTCGGGACCGATCGGCCGATGGTCATGGCTCGCAGCCGGGCTACCCGAACATGTTCCCAGCACGACAATTCACCGTGCCTGCGGTTCGAGCCAGCAGGCAGCCGACTTTGCCGCCCAGACCATCATGGCAGGCGCGAACGACATCGTGGTCGCGTCAGGCATCGAGTCCATGAGTCGGATTCCGATGCTGACAGCACGTATCGGGCAGGACCCCTTCGGGCCTTCGGTGGCGGAACGATATGCGCCTGGATTGATTGCGCAGGGTGTGTCAGCCGAACTGATCGCATCGCGGTTCGCTTTGAGTCGAGCAGATCTGGACGAATATTCAGCGCGCTCACATGAACTCGCGGCGCAGTCGGACTTCACGGCCGAGATCACCCCCATCACTGTTCCCTCCGATTCGGATGGTGGCGGGCCGCGCGTTGTCGACGCCGACGAGACGGTGCGCCCGGGAACAACTGCAGCAAAACTGGCAGGGCTCGAGCCGTCGTTCCGGACGGACGAGATGTCGGAGCGCTTCCCGGAGATCGATTGGTCGGTGACAGCGGGTAACTCCTCCCAGCTCTCAGACGGTGCCTCTGCGCTTTTGATCATGAGCGAGGAGAAGGCAAAAGCGCTCGGTCTCACTCCTCGGGCTCGATTCCATTCCTTCGCCTTGGCCGGCGATGATCCGATTTCGATGTTGACCGGGCCCATCCCGGCCACGGAGAAGATCCTCGAGAAATCGGGATTGGCGATCGATGAAATCGATCACTACGAGGTCAACGAAGCGTTTGCGTCAGTACCTCTGGCGTGGCGTAAGCACTTCGATGCACCCATTGAGAGACTCAACCCGCGAGGCGGTGCGATCGCTCTCGGCCATCCGCTCGGAGCCTCCGGTGCCCGTCTGATGACCACCATGCTGTACGCACTCGAGGAAACCGGTGGGCGGTTCGGTCTGCAGACGATGTGCGAAGCGGGCGGCATGGCGAACGCAACGATCATCGAGCGACTCTGAGAGTAATCAATCGTAAGAACATAGGAGAACCTCCAGCATGGAAATCAACGGAATATCTGCAGTCGTTACCGGAGGCGCATCGGGACTTGGGCTTGCTACTGCGCAACGGCTACTCGATCAAGGCGCCAGCTCCGTCGTGATCGCAGATCTTGTGACCTCCGAGGGTGAGGCCGTCGCCGAAAAGCTCGGTGATCGAGCACATTTCGTGGCGGCAGACGTTCGATCTGAGGCAGATATGTCAGCTGTCTACGACAAGGCAGAGGAGGGCGGGCCATTACGAGCCGTGGTCCACTGTGCCGGAAGGGGAGGCCCGATTCGGCTCGTCGGCAGGGATGGCGAGCCCGGATCGCTCGAGCTGTATTCGGAAATAATCGGAATCAATCTGATCGGCAGCTTCAACATGTTGCGATTGGCCGCAGCGAGGATGGCGCGCAATACCTCTCTCGACGGCGATCGAGGTGTTGCGATCCTCACTGCCTCGGTTGCCGCCTTTGAGGGACAGATCGGCCAAATCCCTTATGCCTCCTCGAAAGCAGGGATTGTCGGTATGACCATCGTCGCCGCCCGCGACCTTGCCAGCAAGGGAATCCGCGTGTGCACCATCGCCCCTGGCACCTTCGACACCCCGCTGCTCTCTCGCCTGTCCGAAGAGGTCCGCGGTTCTCTGGCCGCGACGGTTCCGCATCCGAGCCGTCTGGGAGATCCGTCCGAGTACGCAAAGCTTGCTCTCTCCATCATCGACAACGGAATGCTCAACGGTGAAACGATCCGGCTCGATGGCGCGATCAGAATGGCTCCCCGATGACGGAGAGCGAACGTCTGGGAACCGCTGACGAGAGCGTGAGCCTTCGCGTCGAAGGGCCGATTGCCATCATCACGATCAACCGGCCGTCCGTGCGTAATGCGATCGACTTGCCCACTGCCGAATCGATCTCCCTTGCATTTGACACCTGTGAAACTCAGACGAGTATCCGCGCGATCGTACTGACCGGCGCAAACGGTTACTTCAGTGCGGGAATGGATCTCAAGGCTCTCAATGCGACTGGAGACCGCCCCATCACCAAGCGGCGAGGGGCATTCGGGATCGTGGAGAAGCCACCGAACAAGCCGCTCATCGCGGCGGTCGAGGGGCATGCCCTCGGCGGTGGGCTCGAGATCGCACTCGCAGCCGACTTGATCGTGGCCTCCGAGACTGCCCGTTTCGGGCTCCCGGAGGTCAAGCGGGGCCTCGTCGCGACAGCCGGCGGCGTACTGAGGCTTCCCCAGCGAATTCCCCGAGCGATCGCGCTCGAATTAGTGCTGACGGGCGAGGCGATCAGCGCGGGCATCGCTCGAGACCTGGGTTTGGTCAATCGAGTCGTTCCTGAGGGCACTGCCCTCGACGCGGCGTTGGAACTGGCCTCCGTTATCGCAGCCAACGCGCCGATGGCTGTGCGAGCGGCGAAACGGGTAGTCGTCGAATCTGCTCAATGGCCGTCCGAGGAGGGGTTCACACGGCAACGTGAGTACACAGATCCAGTTCGCGCGTCGCGGGATGCGCGAGAAGGCGCCCAAGCCTTCGTCGAGAAACGTTCACCGCAGTGGCAGGACGCGTAGCCGCGTCGCCAACCAGAGAGGGATTGATTCTGATGTCGCTTGATCCGGTTGCCTTTGACAACGAACATGAGGCGTTCCGTGAGAGCTTCGGCCGCTTTCTGGAGAAGACCGTTCTTCCGGACTACAACAAATGGCGGGAGTCGGGAGCGATTCCCCGGTCGGTGTATCGCGCGGCCGGGGAGTTCGGATTCCTCGGGATCTGTGCGCCCGAGGAGTACGGCGGCGGCGGAGTGACCGATCCACGATTCGGTGCGGTTCTCGTTCAGGAGGCCATGCGTGTGGGCTGCACCGGGTTCGCGGTCACTCTTGCGTGGCATTCCAACGTATGCATCCCGTTTATCACTGCCCACGCGAGCGCGGAGCAGAAAGCCGAATGGCTTCCCGCGCTTGCCGCTGGTGAGAAGTTGATCATGCCGGTCGATGGATCCTGCCTGCAGGTGTCACGTAGTCCGGATGGCGACGCGGTGGTTACGGGCGCGGTCGGTAGCGTGATCGGCGGCGCAGTCGCCGATCTGCTCTTGACAGTCATCACTGAGGACGGCCGGAACACGACTCTAGTCGCGGACATCGAGCCTTCCGACCACGGCGACAATCCTGGTGCCGCATTTTCGGTCGAACCCGTCGTCGGGTCGCTCGGCCTCGAGGACGCGGCCCTGGCCGACGTTGTCTTCGGTCATCGAATGTCCCAGAGCAACCTTGTTGCGGGTGACGCCGGGTCGGAGATCGCAGCGGATGGTGATCTTTGGCTCGCGGTGGTGCATCTCGCGGGGGCCCACGCTGCGTTCGACCGCACGGTTACCTATGTGCAGGAACGGAAGGTCTTCGGAGAAAGGCTGTCGACCTTCGAGAACACTCGGTTCAGGCTCGACGCCGTTTCGTCGCGGTACAGTGCCGTGCGAGCGGCAGTCTTCGCGGCTATCAGGCAGCGTCAGGCTAGCGTGCCCTCGAATGCGGACGCCTCAGCACTGCTTCGGCTCGCTGCCGGCCTTCACCAGGATTCGGTCGATTTGGGACTTCAACTGCACGGTGGCTACGGGTATATGCGGGAGTACCCAATTGCACAAGCGTTCGCAGATGCTGGATTCCTTCTCGCCTCGGGTGGTTCGAACACCGAAATTTACCAAGTGATTTCGCCGATGGCACGATATTGAGACCCAGCCGGACCCAACCGAAACACTGACGGTGCCCGCGGAGTTCACTCCGCGGGCACCGTCATGTCTATTCGTACAACTCCGAAAGCACACAGGAATCCCGTTCCCACGCGATCGGAGTAAACCCCAGCATCAATTGCAGATTGTTGTCGATCCGAGTCCGACTTTTGAAACATCGAGCACGTGCGACTCTCGTCTTGCCAAAGCGGCGGTCTCGGCCAGTTCCGTGGCGACCTCATGGGCAGGGGAGTCGCTGGGCGGCCCTGCGGGTGCCGTATGGGTCAGGTCGACGTGTCGGTACGGAGCAGGTGCTTCTGGACTTTCCCGGTGGCATTCCGTGGCACCGCGCCGAGAACGAGATCGCGGGGGATCTTGTAGTCGGCGATCAGTGGTCGGCAATGCTCACGGAGTGAGTCCAGGGAGAACGTCGCTCCGCTGTGAAGATTCACTACGGCAATCACGGTGGCCCCCCACTCTGGATGGGGTCGGCCGATGACCGCCACATCAGCCACGCTCGGATGCTGGGCGATGGCTTGTTCGACCTCGGCGGAATAGATGTTGCGACCGCCGGAGATGACGACGTCTTTCAGTCGGTCGACCAATCTCATGGCTCCGTCGGCGGTGACGTGCATGAGGTCACCGGTGTGGAGCCAACTGTCGCGGATCGTTTCCGCCGTAGCCTCGGGGCGGTTCCAATATTCCTTCATGACTGCCTCGCCGCGGAAGAGGAGTTCGCCGACTTCGCCGGGTGGTGTGTCGATGCCTGATCTGTCGACCACGCGCGCTTCCATGAAGGGTTGAGCAATGTGCCCGGACGAATCTGGGCGGGCAAGAACTTGCGGCATCGTGGAGTAGATGCCAGTCGGTCCGGCCTCTGTCTGACCGCACTGCTGGAAGAAATCGACGTGGGGCAAGGCGGCGAGTAGGTCGCTGACGGCGGATGCGGGCATGGGTGCCGCTCCGAAAACACCTATACGCCAGGAGTTGAGGTCGCGACGCGCGAGATCGGGCAGTTTGAGGAGGAACTGATACATCGTCGGAACCCCGAAGAGCCACGTGGCCTTCTCTTGCTCGATCATATCGAGCACTGATTCCGGATCGAAGGCGGGAATGAGTAGATGGGTGCCGCCGAGGAGGGTCGTCACATTCATAAAGGTGGTGCCACCCGAGTGGTACATCGGCGTGAGGTGGAGATAGCGATCACCATCGCGCAACCCGAGCGAAACGATCTGTGCCATGGCCGCCCAGACTGCGCGGTGATGGTCGAACAGCGCGCCCTTGGGATTGCCCGTCGTGCCGGAGGTATAGAGGATGAAAGCGTTGTCTGATTCAACCGCATGGTCTTCGCGAATTGGCTCAGCTGAGGTCTCTTCGAAAAGATTGGGATGCTTGGCGCTCGATCCGAGCGCCACCAGAGTGGGCAATTCGCACATCGACGGCTCTCGGGATCTCACGCTCTCGGCCAGCGCGGTCTCCTGCGATCCGAAGGCAAGTAGTGAACTACCGGAATCCGAGATGATGTGCGCGAGTTCTGGGGGTGCTAGTCGGGTGTTGATCGGGACGACAATTGCGCCGAGGCGCGACGCCGCATGTGAGGCGATGACAAACTCGGGTGAGTTGGATGAGAGAAGCGCAAAGCGATCCCCCTTGGCGAGGCCAAACTCATGGAGCCTGCCCGCGACTCGGGCGATCTCCGCATCGAGTTCACGCCAAGTCCACCGGCGAACACCGGAAACGAGGGCCTCTCGATCCGGTACCCGGTTGGCATTGCGGATGACGGTGCCGCCGATGGTCGGCATGATGGATCCTTTCGGCTTAGGGTGAAGGGTACTCGGAAGGACTCACCGCCCGGTTACCCGTGAGTTGAGGGGTTCGTATGGAAGCGCCCTAGCTGTCGTAATCTGTTGGGCGCGTTGCCAGTTGATGCTGTCTCTTGTTAGGTGCCCGTGAACTTCGGGGCGCGACGGTCTCGGAACGCCGAGACGCCCTCCATCAAATCGTTGGAGGCCAGAGTCCGCTCCTCATAGGAGAGGGACAGATCGAGGACTTCGTTCGCTCGCGTTCTGGTGACCTGATTGAGCGACTTCTTGGTTGCCTGGACGGCAAGTGGCGCCAATTCTGCAATTCTCTGGGCCAGTGTAATAGCAACCGGCCTGGCTTCGTCCGGGTTCTCGACCAGGTCGGTTACCAGCCCCAACTGGAATGCAACCGGCGCATTCAAAGGGTCCCCAGTCAGGAGATGGCGACGAGCGCGGAGCATCCCAGCGGCAGCGGGCCAGACCAGACATCCACCGTCGCCTGCCGCCAAACCCAGCTGGACATGCGTGTCGGCGAGGTAGGCGCTCTCGGCAGCCACGACGGCGTCGCAAGCGAGCGCGATCGTTGCGCCCAGACCGATTGCAGGGCCCTGAACCGCTGCGATGATCGGCTGAGGAAGATCGAAGAAGGCCGACATCAGACGGCGTCCGTCCTCGACGATCTCACTTCGCACGGAAGCATTCGTGTGTGCCGCCTCCATGAGATCGAAATCTCCGCCGGCAGAGAACGCCTTTCCCTCGGACGACAACACCACTGCGCGTGCTTCTGGGTCTCGCGCAATCTCATGGAGAGCAGACGTGAGGTCACGGTGCAATGCGGCATCGACCCGATTGAACAGGGCCGGACGTATCAAAGCGATTTCTCGGACGTGGTCGCTGAGACGCCGAACTACCAGCGAGGTTTCAGTTGACGGCATGACATATCCCTCTTGTCCTGTAAGTGAACTGTGGTGACGAGTACGCCCGGCTCAGCGACCGAGCCACACAGGCTTGCGCCGCTCGATGAATGAGGTCATGCCCTCGACGCGGTCGTCGGTGGCAAACGAAACTTCGAAGAGGCGTCGCTCGAGCGACATCCCAGCGGTCATGGCGGTCTCTTCCGCACCCTGGACCGCTTTCTTGGCAAGTCGGAGTGCAAGTGGTGGTCCCGATGCCACTTTCGTGGCTAGAGCGATGGCCTCGTCACGCCAACAGTTCTTCTCGACCACTCGGTTGACGAAGCCGAACTCTCGCGCTTGGAATGCCGAAACGGGCTCGCCCGTCAAAACCATTTCCATGGCTCGCTGCTTGCCGATCGTTCGGGCCAGCCGTTGCGTTCCACCGCCTCCGGGCATGATGCCGACCTTGATTTCGGCCTGAGAAAACTGCGCAGTGTCGGAGGCCACGATCATGTCGCATGCCAAGGCTAGTTCACAACCTCCGCCGAAGGCGGGCCCGGAAACGGCTGCAATCAAGGGCACTTCGATCGCAGCGAGACGAAACCAGAACTGTGCAGTGTGTGAGGTCAGGACATCGTGAATAGGTCGATGCTGCATCGACTTGATGTCGGCCCCTGCTACGAAGGCGCGATCGTGACCCGAGATCACCGCGACGCGGGTCCGACCGTCGCTACTGATGTTGTCGAGCTTCTCGATCAGGGCACTCATCATTTCTGGCGACAGGGCGTTGAGCACATCGGGTCGATTCAACTGAATCACGGTCACGCCGTCGCTTCGTTGCTCGGTGACAACGAGCTCCTCCGATGATGTATTCGTTTGCATAGCAGCCTCTTCGCGGTTCATGTGAGTTCGTGGTGACATTGACGGCAGTTGGATTAACCGGTTGATTCGCAGGCGTAGTCCTTCGGCTCGAACTCGACGGTCCGCGCCCAATAGTCGACGTATCGCCATGGGCTGCTTACGACAATGCGACCCGCGTCATTTCGGTAGTACGTGGTCATTCCGGGATGAGACCACACGGACTGCGAGAGTGCCTCGTCGAGTTCTTCGTTATACGCCTTGTAAGTGCTGTCCCTCGGCTCCACGGTCTTCAGGTTGTGCGCAAACATGTGTTTGAGGGCCGCCATGATGTACCGGACCTGGAACTCGGTGCTGTGAATGGCACTGCCACCGTGGCCGGCGTTGGTGTTGGGCCCGTTGATGATAAAGAAATTCGGGTAGTCGGGAACAGTGATTCCAAGATATGCCCGAGCATCGTCCGTTCCCCAGGTCTGGCCACGCAGGGTCTTGCCTGAACGACCGCGAATATCCATGGGGTACAACATCTGCAGTGTTTTGAAGCCGGTTGCCAGCACGATCATGTCGACGGGGTACTGCTCACCTGAGGAGGTGATGATTCCGGTTGCCGTGACCTCGTCGACGCCTTCGGTGATCAGGTCGACGTCGTCGCGGCACACTGTCCGGTACCAACCGTTGTCGATGAGGGGCCGCTTGCCATACGGGGGATAATCGGGGATACATGCGTCGACGAGATCGGTTCGATCGCCGAGCTGGGTCTTGATGTATTCCGTCAGGAAGATCCGGTGTCGCTCGTTGATTGCGTTGATCGACCTGTCGGGGTGCGGCCAGTTCGGATCGATCTGAATCGAAGAGTGAAGCCGATCGCTGAAGTTCCAGAACGATCGCAGGCGGTACCACGCCAGATAGAAGGGAATTTGTTCGAACAGCGCACGCACCTTCGAGGAAACTTCCCGCTGGTAGTTGGGATGAGGAACCGCCCATTGCTTGGAGCGCTGAAAGATGAGGACCCGGTCGGCTTCATCGACGACATTGGGCACCAACTGCATTGCACTGGCGCCGGTGCCGATCACTCCGATTCGTTTGTCGCGCACGTCGGTGTCAGAGAGCCATTGCGCAGTGTGCATGACCGGGCCAGCGAAATCGCCCAATCCGCGGATCGACGGAATCGACGGGCGGTTCACCATACCGACCGCGGAGATCACGGCGTTCGCCGAGATCGTGTTCTCCGTGCCGTCAGCGTTCCGGATCTGGACGTTCCACCGGCCAGTGGATTCGTCGAAATCTGCCCGCAGCACCTCGGTGCCGAATCGAATGTGATCGTGCAAATCATGTTGCTGTGCCAGTTGATCGAGATATCGGAACACCTCGCCGCCGCGTGCGAAGTAGCGTGTCCATTCAGAGTTCTTGGCGAAGGAGAACGAGTAGAGGTGGCTCGGTGTGTCGACACCGACGCCTGGATAAGTGTTCTCGAGCCAGGTTCCTCCGATGTCGTCGTTCTTCTCGATGACTGTGAACGCAATCCCAGCGGCTTTGAGTTTGATCGCGGCACAAATTCCGGACAGACCGGATCCAATGACGAGAACCTCGAATTGAGTAGCCGGCGGAACAGCGTCCATCTCGACATCTCTACTGATGACTCCTAGTTCTTCGGACAAAAGTTCGCCGTAGTTCGACGGAACATCCTCTGCCAGAGCCACACCCAGCATCCTGGCTACCTCGTCGGGCGAAGGCGTGATCGGCGTCAGGCCCCCCGCGTTGTAGCGGATCACCGCTTCGAGTGCTGCATCGCGGACCTCAGCCTGAACGTGATCGGGGAGACCTCCCGAGTCGTTGTCATCGAGCCCACGTGCGTGCTGCGGAGCATATGGCGGTAACAGCCAACGTTGGTCTCCCGTGAGATGAACGAGCACCATGAGTAATGTCGGGATGTTTGCCTCGGTGAGGGCGTCCTCGAGATCTTCGGGGTCGGTCGCTGAAGCGACGATGTCCACGGGCTCGTTCACTGTCGTGTTGGTATCGGTCATGGGGTCGATTCCTCTCGCTTCGCCCAGATGGCAGGCGGACTTCCGGACGTCAGGTCTTGGCCGGTGGTGGTGCAGCGTCGGATGAATGAGACGCTTTTATGAGCCGTTATGTCTCAATAATAGGGTGTCTGCGATTTGCTCGTCAAGACACGGGTCTCTCCTGGCGCTCGGAAGTCCGTCCTTGCGCGAAAGAAGGCTTCCGTTTGGATGAAACACGTGCGCCCGGACCACATTTCATGGTCCGGGCGTACGAATTCTCGTAGGCGTCAGTTGGCGTACAAGTGTGCAATCTCCTCGGCGTACTTCCCGAGAATGGGGCGGCGCTTGAGTTTGCCGGTCGGTGTCAGTTCAGTACTGTCCGGAGCCCATGCGTTCGGAAGTACTACGTACTTCTTCACCTGTTCCACGCGGGAGAGCCGGGCATTCCCCCGGTCGACGGCGAGGGCGACTTCATTCAAGACTGCCGAGCATTTCGAGAGTTCCTCCGGAGTGGCCGCGTCGATACCGTGGCGCTGGGCGCAGGCCTGTGCAGCTTCGGGATCGAGGGCTATCAGCGCGGTGACGTATTTGAATCCGTCGCCGACTGCCACGACCTGGCCGATCACCGATGACTCACCGCGGATTGCCGATTCGATGTTCGCCGGTGACATGTTCTTGCCGGCAGTGTTGATCATGATCTCTTTCTTCCGATCAACGATAGTGACATAACCGAGTTCATCGATGACGGCGATGTCGCCGGAGTGGAGCCATCCATCCGAGTCGAGAGTTGCTGCTGTTTCTTCGGGCCGCTTGAGGTAACCGACGAAATTGAACGGGGATCTGATGAGAAGTTCACCGTCTTCGCCCAATGACACTTCCGCACCAGGCAACGGCCTTCCGGCGCTGCCGGTCTTGTACGCGTCCACCGCATTGAATATGCACAGTGACGCTTCACTCGAGCCGTAGGCCTCGATGAACGGAATTCCGATGGCGCGGAAGAACTGGGCGAGTTCCGGCGCTGCGGGTGCACCCCCGACGATGGCGGATTTCAACCTGCTCAACCCGAGGCGGTCGAGTACGGGTGCGAGTGCGGGAAGACCATCGCGATGGGCTTCCGTCAGAGTGGCGAGTTCGGACTCGGGCACACACTCGCCGGAGGCAGTATCGGACGCCCGCGCAATGCGCATGCCAACCTCGATAGTCTTCTTGATGGTGTTCTTCTGGTCTTCGTCGGGGAGCGCCTCGATCAAGCCCTCGATCCCGACCTGCAACTTTTCGAACACGCGCGGCACCGAAAGCAGTGCGTCCGGTCGCGCATCGGCAAAGTGTGCGGCGGCTTGCGAGATGTCAGGGCAAGCAGTGATGGTCGAACCGTACCCCAATGCCATGTAATGGACTGTTGCGCGGCCACCGGCGTGTGCAAGCGGAAGAAACGACACCACCGACTCGGTGGTGACCGGAATGCCGGCGTCGAGCGCACGCTGACCCTCCATTACCGAGTGGTGAGACCATGCAGCCGCCTTCGGTGAACCGGTTGTTCCCGAAGTGAAGATCAGGGTTACCAGGTCGTTCGGCTGTATCGCGCGCCATATTGCTTCGAAGTCGAAATCGGGAGATCCCTTTGCCTCGACTTGTGCGAGGGTGATCGTACCGAGCTGATCGTCACTCTCGCCGTCGACCACCACGACATGTCGGATCAGCCTGCCGCTCTGTGCAACGACATGGAGAACCTTGGGAAGAAAATCCTGCTGGGTGACGATGATCTCCGCGTCGGCAGTTCGAAGCTGGTCCACAATTTGCTCGGCTGACGAGCTGTTGTAGATAGCGAACGGAACTGCGCCGAGGTGAAGTGCCGCGTAGTCGACAATGTGGCATTCAGGGCTGTTGGGTAACAGCAGCGCCACCGTACTGCCATGTCCGACATTAAGACTCGCCAGACCGGCTGCGATACGTTCGACCCGCGCGCCCATCTGCGCCCAGGTAAATCGAACCCCGTCACCCTTGGTTCGCAGCGCAATGCGATCAGGCTTCTGAGCGACGATCCTCTGAAACGCTTCCGCTACCGTCTGCGACGAAAGCGGGGGCTTGGTCGTCAGGTCGAGCGACTGGTCTACTAGCTCCGGCATCGGTACTCCTCTTCGGCAATCATGATGTGGTGTCTCCACGAGACGGCGAGGCTCTCCATCGAAGGGGCGCAAAAAGTTGTCGCCACACGCGAGGGAGCACAGCTTTACTATTTGTGAGCCTCGGTGTCTCAATAGTAAGTCTTCGATGATGAGACGTCAATCACTTTTCTTTGCAAACCCTTGGTTATCCCCTTTGGCGCCGATTGGATGCAGTCGCGTCCGGCTGGCTTCGGGCGGCTCGAAAGGACGACGGGCTTGCGTGGCCGGGTGCATCCTGCGGGTGAGGGTAGCTCACCGAAACCGCATGCGACCTGTTGCCTTCGGTCGTTGATAACGATCGTTTACATTGTTGCTGTGATCCGCTATCGTGACGAACACAGGCATCGGCGATACTCAGGAAAGTGATCAACACCCAGGAGGGGCGATCAAATAAACGGGACACTCCGTCCGCAAGGTAGCTTCGTGCGCGCCCGTTTTGGTCGATTCAGTTCGAAGTGACGGTAGAGAATTGCCTTGGCGGCGACGGCGAAATGCCGGGGGAGAGAGGCGTCTATGTCATCCCGCGGGCGGGGGCGGCTGAATCGTGAGATACACGCAATTCTCCCATAAATGCTGTCGCTCAGGTCTTCTGGGTGGCTCCAGAATAGTCGCATGCCCTTTCGGTCGTCCGGTTTGTAAGATTTGACGAGGTGGCTTTGGCCGCATATGGAGGGCGCATGCGAAGATTCTCGAGTCGCACATGTCAGGGGATTGCTACGCCGAGGGAAGCATCCATATTTATGCGCTGATCGCCGAACTTTCCTGAAATAGATGAATGCCTGGCCGGCGAGAATGAAATCAGAATAACAGCTCACCGGCTGTCTCTCGTTAATGCAACATAACGTTCACTCAGCCAGTTGCCTCTAGTTCAAGGAGCCTCGATGCGTTACTCGGTATATACGGAAGAACCCACCACGGAAGGATTTCGACTCGACCACAATCCCCGTGAGGATCTGGGTGTCGTGCTGGTTTGTCTTTGGGCGAATCTGACTGGTAAATCAGGGAAGTCGTACAACGTGATGCGAGCGTGCCAGATTCCGGGCAAGAACGAGTCGATGAACTTCGGCGCCTACGAGGTGACCGGAGACCTCGACTCACCCGGCAAACTCGTGTATTCGTTCAAGGACTTCCCGGCGGTCGAGGACTTTCGAACACACCAAGACGGTGACGCTGTCGTCTATGAAGGCAACAGTTTCCGGTTCGCGCTCGGAGTGAACGAATTCACCTGGTCGGATGCAGGCGACAACGTCCAATTGGATGCACAGCGCCTGGGCCAGACCGTCACGTATTCGGTGCCACAACAAGACGGTTACGAGCATCCGACGATGGAACGGTCAACCATGGGCAAAGCCGTCGGGAGGATTGGCGACGACCCAGTCGAAGGACTGTTCATGATCGATTTGATCTACAGCCGACCTGACCTGACTTTCGGGGAGACAATGTTCACCCGCAAGATTCACAACTACTGGATGAATTGGCTGATCGAGTACGAAGACGGCGAACTCGAGGGTGGTTTCGCATGGCGTGGCCAGCCTGGCTCGGGGTTCGCTGCGGCGCATCACTACCGAGACGGGGTCAGCCATGCACGTGCTGACGCTCGAATCGACGTGGAGCGTACCGAGCGCGGATCGATGCAGGAAGTAACGCTGTCGCTCGGTAGCGACGTCAGGGTCAGGTTCGAGCAGCAGGGTTCCTACGATTGGCCGATCCATACGCAAGGGGTGGCAGTAGAGACGTTGCGAGACAAGAAGATCAAGAATAGTTGGAACTATTCGGAGAATTTCCCGCTCAATTGGGGGCTCGTAGAGGAATACCAAACTGCGTACTCCAATCTGTACGGGCGCTACCCCTCGCTGCGAGGTTTGCTCGACGGAGCGCGGGTTGTCGACGGGAAGATCGTCCTCGAGCACAAGTAACAAATTTCGCAGAGAGGCAGTGGTGTCTCGAAGGATGGTGAATACGTTGGATATGCGCGAGATACTGGTCTCGGCAAATCGTGCCTTCCCGGATCGCGTCGCCTTTAGCCATGGTGCCCGTAGCCTCACCTACGGGCAACTGTTCGAGCGGTCATGTCGTTTGGCGAATGGGTTGGCCGAACTGGGTATCAAGAAGGGCGATCATGTAGCGGCCGTCGGGCCTAACGGAGTCGAGATGGCTGAGCATATCGCCGGACTCGCGCTTGGGGGCTTTGTACGTTCATCGCTGTACACGCACATGCCTGCAGCATCGAATGCCGACATCGTGCGACGCATAGGCGCACGCGTGCTCCTGGTTCATCAGAGCTGGCTGGATCTACTCTTGCCGCTCACATCAGATATGCCATCCATCGAGCACATCATTGTTTATGGCGGAGAGCTGGTGCCGAGCCAGTGTTTGCAGTACGAGGATCTGCTCGCTGCAGCTTCTACTTCCGATCCGGCAGTGGTGCTTGATCGTTCGGACCCCCATGTCCTTCGGTTTTCAGCCGGTACGACCGGGACGCCCAAGGCAGTTCTTCACACAGTCGGGGCCTTCTACGATCTCTGCAACGAGCTGTGGCAAGCGATGACACCCCCTGACGAACCCGACACGTATCTCGCTGTCGGACCGCTGACTCACGTCGCCGTGAGTGCATTCTGGCCGAACCTCGAGTACGGCGGACGTACCGTAATGATCGACGAGTTCGAGGCAGGCTCCATTCTGCGGCTCATAGAGGAGGAGCGCGTAACTGTCACCACAGCGGTACCTCTCATGGAATCGGCTCGCAACACATCCGGACGTCGAGTCCAAGGATCTCAGCAGTCTGCGTTGCGTTCTGTATGCGGGAGCCCCCATCACCGAGAAGGAACTGCGCCACGCCTTGAGGACCTTGGGTCCTGTGTTGTTCGGGCTGTACGCCCAAAGTGAAGCCGCGCCGATCTCGGTCCTCAAACAGCGTGAGCATCTGCCCAACGGCACACCGAGGGAACAGAAGCGCTTGATGTCGGTTGGACGTGCTGTTCCGGGAGCCAAGATTTGGATTGTCGATTCCGACGGCAACGAAGTTCCCAGCGGCGAGCCAGGCGAGGTACTTGTTCAGACACCCGGAGCCTTCAAATAGTTCTGGGAAGAGCCTGAGATGACGAAAGCTCGTCGCACGGACGACGGTAAGGTCTTCACCCGCGATATCGGTTACCTCGACGAAGATGGCTACCTTTTTCTGGTAGACCGCAGCGAGGACCTGATCATTTCCGGAGGCTTCAACATCTGGCCGGCGGAGGTCGAGAAAGTCCTTCGGGCGCACGACGACGTTCGTGACGCCTGCGTATTCGGTATACCCAGCGAGAAGTGGGGTGAATCCCCACATGCTGTCGTTGTTCTTCGCAGTAACGCGACGGTGACCCGGGATGAATTGATAGAGCTGACATCTCGGGAGCTCGGCTCAGTGAAGAAGCTTGCTTCACTCGAATTTCATGAGGAATTGCCCTACTCTCCGACAGGTAAGCTACTCCGGCGCCGCCTCCGTGATCTCCACCCGGAAAATTAGCAATGTGAGCGCATGAGAACCTGCGGGCGTTTGGTCAGCGGGTTTCGAATACATGACCCCGGCGAATCGAGCCGACCCGGCTAAGATTCTGCCTGCGTTCGGAATTCGATACCGCACAGCTCGGTCGTGAGCGTTTGGAGGCGAGGTGTGTCCTCGGGATCAGGCGAACAAAGCTGGACGTGAACAAGGGAGAAGCGAGCGATCCCGATTCCGTGTGGCGAGAAATCATGGTTGCAGACCACAATCCCAAAGCATCAATTGAACCAGTGTGGTACGAGGCTTCTGTTCGGGTCCGGGATTTCGTGTGCAACCCCCAGGGGCGATCGCGTTGACGTTCTCGAGGATCCATGGCCCATCATGGCTGTGTAGATCGCGAAATCTGACGACGCCGTTGTCGGGGATCGGTACACGGCAGGTGCATGTGGGTGCCTGCCACGACGCCGGCGAGTGGACGCCGGCAAGGCATGTGTTGATATTGAAATCCCTTGTTCGAGTGCGCCAGCGGCGTCTGGCCTTCGCTCGGGGATGTGATGGCGCCGCGTAATGAACTGTTCGTGAGTGCCAGAATCGGCGATACCCCGACCGTATTGGCCAGCGATCCTCCTTCGTGAACTTGGTGGAGGCACGCACCGGCTCGCCGAACGTCGGAACCTGAATTCTCAGTCCGATTCCGGGGAGGGCTCCACGATTCAATTCTGATAACGCTCGTTTACTTCATGGTTCACTTCCGGTAGCGTTAGGACCACGAGCTATGTCGATGCTCGAGTCATTCGGTTAACGTCCAGGAGGATCGATCACATGGGATATTCACTTCCACAGGGCAACTCTATGAAGGGTCCTTTCCAACCGATGCGGTTCGAAGCGACGGTTGAGGAATGCATCGTCAGTCACGGCGAAATTCCGAAGGAACTTGCAGGCGGCTTCTACCGCACAGGGCCTACGTGGAAGCGCCCGACGCGACAGGGGACAAACCCTCTGCTGGGTATGGATGGAATGGTTCAAGGGTTGGTGCTTGAAAATGGCCGCGCGGACTTCCGGAACCGGTGGATCCGTACACCCAAGTACCTCCTGGAAGAGCATCATCGGCGCGGAATGTTCGAGTGGTCGGACGGGGGATTCGGGGACTGGCGCGACAGTGCGTACGGCGACGTGAAGCGCGACAAATATAATTGCGGTGTCCCTCAGGGGACGAACAACATCAATATCTTCCCCTTCGCCGACGGGCTTGTTGCGGCCGGTGAGCAGGGAGGCCCCCCCATCTCGATCGACCCCATAACGCTGGAGACCAATGGGATCGTTTCGTGGTCGCCGAAGCTGTCGACCGGCCTTCACGCACCCACCGCATATGGTGATGCCGACCTCGCTGCTCACCCCAAGTGGGACCACGAAACCGGGATCCTGTACGGATGGAATTACCGCGACGAAGCGCCGTTCGTCACGATCCACATCATTCATCCGGACGGAGTCGTCGAATCACGCGACCTGTGGGACGCTCCCTATAACACTGTGGCGCACGACATCTGGTTGACGCCGGAGTGGGTGGTAATGCCGTTTCAGCCGTTCACGCTTGATGAGAAGAAGGTCACCGAGCGAAAATTGGGAATCTGGGGATGGGACGAAGCGCTGCCGATCGTGATCGCGCTCATCCCTCGCCACGACATCAACGGTGAAATACGCTGGATCACCACGGACATACCGCCGCAGTACATCATGCACACCCTGTCGGCCAACGTCGAGGACAACAAACTCACACTCGATGGTCCAATCTTCAATCGCCCCCCATTCCCATTCGAGCAGGACTTCACCAACGGGGACGACGTCACTCTCTTCTTCAGCATCGCCAAGAGTCACCTGGGTCGCTGGACGATCGACCTCGCCACGGGTGCCGCGAAGTCCGAACAGCTCTCCGATCGGCCCTCCGAGTTGCCGAAGGTCGACGAACGGTTCTACGGAAAGGGATACCGCTGGGGTTTTCAGGTCGGTGGTGTCGTCAAACGTGGAGGGATGTCGATGAACAGCCTCGTTGTGACGGATATGAAGACGCTGTCTGATCAGGAGTATGTCATCCGGACGGACCAGCCGGCCGCTGTGCTCGAGTCGACTTTCGCGCCGCGCACACCAACATCACCCGAGGGCGACGGTTACTTGATCGTTCCCGTCAGCTGGTGGGCTGAAAAGCGTGGCGAATACCAGATTTTCGACACGCACGATATTACCAAGGGTCCGATCTGTCGCATTGATCTGCCGTTCGCTCTGGGCTGGACGCCTCACGGACACTGGAAAGACTTCCGCTGATGAGACGTACCATTTTTGACGAGGGTGACGAACTTTTCCGCGAGACTGTCCGGAAGTTCCTTCTCGAAGAGGTGACACCGGAGTATGCGGATTGGGAGCGCGTCGGCCGGCCGCCACGTGAATTCTGGAAACGTGCGGCCGAGGTAGGGATTCTCGGGATCGGTGTCCCACCTGCGCTCGGCGGAATGAGGGGCTCCACGTTCCGGCACAGTGCGATTGTGAGCGAGGAGGCGCAGAAATTGGGCCTGGCGCTAGGTGGTGTCCGTGTCCACACGGATATCTGCCTTCCGTATTTTCTGCATTTCGCCAACGCGGAGCAGAAGTCGCGGTGGGTGCCACGACTGACCGGAGGCGACGCCGTGGTTGCGCTTGCACTGTCGGAGCCAGGAGCAGGCTCGGACATGAAGTCGATGACGACCAAGGCTGTTCGTGACGGCGACGACTACATCGTCAACGGCACCAAGACCTTCATTTCGAACGGCGCCGGAGCGGACCTGGTCGTGCTGGCGGTAAAGACGGATCCAAGTGCGGGACGTAAGGGAATCAGCCTCTTGGTTGTCGAGACAGACACACCTGGGTACGAGTGTGGGCGAAGTCTTGCAAAACTCGGGCTCAAGGCCCAAGACCTTGCAGAACTATCCTTTACCGACATGCGGGTTCCTGTCTCGAACCTGCTGGGGGAGGAGAACGAAGGATTCACCTATCTGACCTCCAATCTTGCGCAAGAGCGACTGTCGATTGCAGTCAGCTCTCAGGCAGCCGCCGTGGCAGCGCTGAGCGAAACCGTCGCCCAGCTCGCAGGAAAGCGCATCGGGCAGCGCGCGAAGTTCGAGCTCGCCACGTGTGCCACTGATATTCGAGCGGGACAGACCCTCGTAGATCAAGCGATACAGGATCTCGAGGCGAACATGTTGACCGGCGCCGATGCGGCGCTGGCAAAGCTCTACTGCACGGAGTTGCAAGGACGTGTGCTTGCCACGTGTGTACGCATCCTCGGCCCTGATCATTATCGACGGTCTTCGATCGTCGGACGAGGCTACCTCGATGGTCGCGTCACACGAATTTTCGGCGGATCAAGCGAGATAATGAAGGTAATAGTCGCTCAGGATCTTGGCGTGTGATCCGAATCGCGTTGGAGGGGTTCGCGAGTGCCGCGACTGAGCAGCAGTTTTTCGAGTTCGCCGAAATGCACTTGGCGCTCGGGGATCCGTAATCGCCGATGGGATGTCGTGCCCCTCCAACGTGAGAACTGCTTCATCAGGTCGCCGGTGGACCTCGCCGGAAGCCGCCCGGTACACGGTGTTCGCGATTGATCTGTTGCAGGCGAACCGTTTCCGTGATCCCAGCAGTATCTCGGTCCCCAAGAGCGATGCTGCCGCCGCCGACGTGTTGGCAAACATGGTGCGCACCGGTTCGCGCCGGCTGCGGCCGGCGGCAGCCCCGAAGCCGAGGCGGTCAACTGTCGCCCGGGCGCACAAGACCTTGGTCTGAGAACGCACCTGCACCGCCTCACGACTGACGCGGTGCCAGATCGCTTGCGGTGCTCCGAAACCCGCGCCGCTGCGCTGAGGCAGCTTGCCGGCCTTCGGTGTTCGGTCCGTCTCTTCTTGTGGTGCATCGTCTACCTCCCGACTGCGCTGTGGAGCGATGTTGCCGCTCAACCTTTTTGGGGCTGAGGTGATCCGCCAAAGCGTTGGGCAGGCGATCAGTGGTGGGAATCGCCGGTCGCTGCGCCGCGTCGTCATGGCGCGAGCGAGAAGCAAGTGAGTGTGTTTCTACGCCTACTCTTCGATGAATTCCAGCAGCAGTTGGTCAAATTGATCAGCAGCCTCCAGCATCGGGTAATGACCGCAGTCTTCGATTTCCTGTAAACGTGCGTTCGCCAAGCGTTGGTTGAGCCAGCGCGCACCTTTTGCCGAATGCACAGGATCCGAGGCGCCCACGACCTGCAATACCGGTATCGTCACCTGGTCGATGTCATCGGTAAGGTCAGCGTTGAGCATCGAGTTGTAGCAGGCGACTGCGGCCCACGAGGGCATCTGCAACGAACACCGAACGAGCCAGTCGATCGAGTCGCCACCGATGTCACGGTGCAGTCCTGAAACGATGGTGTTTCTTCGCGATGCAATGCGACCGGAGCGCTCTGCTTCGATGAGTGCGGGTTCAAGTTCTTCGGGAGGACGGCCGAAGGGAAAACTTGGCCCCCGACTCGCGCGAACTGCGTTAGAGCCGATTAGCGCGATCCTGGATATTCGTCGACCTCCGTCGAGTGCTGCTGCCCGGAAAGCGACTTGTCCGCCGAAGGACCAACCGACAACAGTGCAGGTGTCGATCTCGACTTCGTCGAGCACGGTCAGTAGATCCCGGGCGAGCTGATCGATGCTGTATCCGCTCAATGGCTTGTCCGAAAGTCCATGTCCGCGTTGGTCGACGCAGATAACCCTGTGTGAGGCAGTCAATGTACGTACTTGTCGATCCCACACCTCGTGGTTGAGTCCGAAGCCGGCAATGAGGACTACCGGCGTTCCACTTCCCAGGTCCTGGACGAACAGTTGGACGCCTTCTTCTACCTTGATGTACGACATGCGCTCACAATACCCGAATTGTGAACGTACGTTAACGGATGGTTCCGTGAGGTCAGTGGACTGGAGACTTCGCGGTATTTTTGAGACAGTGTGGATCGAAGGGAACGATTGCATCTGGGGGCGATAATGACTGAGCGGAAGTCGAACACGGCACCGTCGAACGGCTACGTGGAACCATCGCCAGCACGTCGTACTCGGGGACGGCCGAAGGTCGAGATCGATCGTGACGCTGTCGCGGATGTCGTCGCCGACCTGTTCGCAGAAGGGGGGTTTGACGCGGTTACGATCCCCACCGCCGCCGAGAAGCTGGAGGTTTCGCGGGCGACCCTCTATCGGACGTTTCCCACGAAAGACGATCTCATGGGTGTTCTGTTCGAGAGGAGTACTCGTGAACTCACCAACGACGCGATCGGCGTCATGGAGAGCATGTGTCCCGTCGAGCAAAGGCTGCACGCTCTCATTGGCCTCCAGGTGAACGCGGCTGTGCGGATGCGTCGTTACATGTCGGTGTTCTTCGGTGGTGCCGGTCTTCCTCCTGATGTCTTCGAGCGCTGGCGGGCTTGGACCAGAGAATATGAATCGATCTGGCGCGATTGTGTCGATGAAGCGATGGGTGCGGGAGTCCTGCAACAGTCGGACCCGGTAATCACCACTCGACTTCTGCTCGGAATGTGTATCTGGGTTTCTCGGTGGTATCGCCCCTCCGAGGGCTTCTCGGCCGAGGAGGTCACCGAATCGGTGCTCCGACTGATCTCCGGAGCTCCTTTCCCGCACGCCCTCGCCGACGAGGCCTGATCGACCCCCAACTGCCTCAATTCCGTCTGCGCAAGCCTCTTGCGGCGTCGATCGGTCGACCGTTCGTTCGCGCCGTCCATCCCAAATACGTTGTGTATCACTGTGTGCTGGGCCGTGCCTTGACCTGTCGCTGTCGACTGTGCAATCACTGCCTGTTGACTGGGTAACGCTTCGGCTCCTACTATTGAGACAGTCAAGCTCATAAATCATGTCGTGCCCGGGGTCGAGGGTTGTCGGTTTGGTCGATCACACCGAGGGCAGCGTGGTCTGATCCGGTCGTTAAGGAGTTTCGCCAGTGAGCAATTCGGGGTCGTCGAGGTTTTCGTCTGAGCAGGTCGAGTACGCCCACGCCGTGCGTGCCTTCTGTAACCGCGAGGCTGGAACACGGGAACAGCGCGACGCGCTAACGGACAACGGGCGTGAATGTCACAGCCCCGAGTTGCACCAAAAGTTTGCCGACGCCGGACTATTGGCGGTTTCGATCCCGGAAGAGTATGGAGGAAGTGGGGGAGGACTCGTAGAACAATGCCTCATGTTCGAAGAGATCTTCCGTGGGTTGGCACCACTGCATGGTGCAGGAACGTCTCACACTGTGGCCGGAATCTACAAGAAGTTCGCCAACGAGGAACAGAAGAAGGACGCGCTCGCCGCGATATCCTCCGGAACGGTGATGTCGATCAGCATCTCCGAGCCGGAGGCCGGGTCAGATGCTGCCAATATCTCCTGCAAGGCAGAGAAAGTCGATCAGGGATACCGCATTACCGGTCAGAAGACCTGGTGCTCGGACGCGCAGTTCGCCGGGCGAATCCTTCTCGTGGCTCGCACGTCGCGCGGTGAAAAGCGACATGACGGCCTCACCATGCTTGAAGTTCCCGCTGGCTCCGAGGGTTTGGACATCAACCCCATCTCCACGATGGGAGGCCGGGAAGTCAATGATCTCTTCTTCACTGATGTCCTTGTACCCGATAGTGCCGTTGTGGGAGAGGCAGGCGGCGCTTGGAAGCAGGTGATGGCAGGTCTCAATGGAGAGCGATTGGTCTGTGCTGCACAGGCTTTGGGAAGCGCTCAGCGAACTTTCGACGATCTCCTCGATTACGTCAAGGAGCGAAAGCAGTTCGGTCAGCCAATCGGCACTTTCCAGGCGCTTCGCCACCGAATCGCGGATATCGCCATTGAAATCGAGGCCGCAAGGGCGCTCACCTACGACACGGTCCTGCTGGTGGAAAAGGGAACCGCACCGGCGGACGAATTAGTGCGGCGGACCTCGATGGCCAAGGTCAAGATGACCGAAGTCGCCAAGAAAGTGGCGCTCGAGGGCGTGCAGATGATGGGTGGTTACGGCTATGCAACCGAGTACGGCATGGAAAGCCACCTACGTCACAGTATCGCTCCGACAATTTATGCCGGCACGAATGAGGTGCAGCGAGAAATCATTTCGTCGACATTTGGACTACGATGACGAGGCCCCGGACTATAGAATTGCTCAGCCCGACCGCCGACATTTCAGTTGAAATAGTCGCGGAGACAATCGCCGTCGTCGAGATCAATCGACCACCCAACAACTTCTTCGACGTACCGTTGTTGCAGCAGATCGGCGGCATCTATCGCCAGGTCGACCAACGAAACGACCTCCGAGTCATCGTGCTCGCCGCGCAAGGTAAACACTTCTGTGCCGGCGCGGACTTTGCGGGAACCAGCGGTGTCGAGGAGGTGTCAGCTGACGAAGGTGCAAAAGCGCTCTACAAGGCTGCAGTGGAACTCTTCTCGACGAAAACACCGGTTATTGCTGCAGTACAGGGTGCCGCCGTCGGAGGTGGCCTGGGACTTGCACTGTCCGCCGATTTCCGTGTCGGGAGTCCCGAATCACGCTTTGCTGCGAACTTCGCGCGACTCGGGTTCCATCAGGGGTTCGGGCTGTCGGTCACCCTGCCGCGAGTCGTCGGAAACCAACGAGCGGCAGAGCTGTTGATGACCGGTCGCCGGATCGACGGACTGGAGGCGGAGCGGATCGGCATCCTCGATCGTCTCGTCGAATCGAACAAGATCCGAGACACGGCCATCGAGTTCGCTTCCGAACTCGCAGCGGCAGCGCCGCTGGCTGTCGGGAGTATTCGGGCGACACTACGACATGGTCTGGTGGACCAGATTGCCGCCGCGACGGTCCACGAACGCAATGAGCAAGCATGGCTGCGTGATACGGCCGACTTCGCCGAAGGCGTGAAAGCAGCTTCCGAGCGGCGCGAACCTCATTTCCGCGGTCGGTAACGCAAGCAGACCGCCGCAACGAGAAGCCGAAACAAAGGAGAACTACGTGCCAGGGATCCCGCGAGCACAGGACCTACATAGCCTTCGGGCCGAGGTTAGGGAGTTGACAGACAGCTGGCGCCTAGCAGGCCGGTACGTTCCGCGTAGCGACTGTTGGCTACGCTCGTTCGACCGCGAGTTCAGTAAAGCTCTCGCCGACCGTGCGCTGATCGGATTGACGTGGCCGAAGGAGTTCGGTGGATCAGAGTTGAATGCGCGCGCCAGGTTGGTGGTCACCGAGGAATTGCTCCGAGCAGGAGCGCCGGTTGCCGCGCATTGGATCGCGGACCGTCAAATCGGACCCTCGATACTCCGGCACGGAAGCCGTCGACTTCAAGAGGAACTGCTTCCCGGAATCACCGCGGCAGACTATGTATTCTGCCTCGGCATGAGCGAACCGGAGGCGGGATCTGATCTTGCAGCAGTTCGAACCACGGCCAGGCCTGTGGACGGAGGCTGGCTCGTCTCCGGCCGCAAGACGTGGACGAGCAACGCACACCTCGCCACGCACGCCTACCTTCTCGCACGCACCGATTCCTCCGGCAAGAAGCACCAAGGACTCACAGAGTTCGTCGTGGACATGGACACGGATGGTATCGAGGTCTCGCCGATCGTCGACATGTCCGGGGAACACCATTTCAACGAGATGACACTCACGGATGTGTTTGTACCGGAGCACCGCATCATCGGTGAAATCGGTCAAGGATGGCATCAGGTTGTCGAACAGCTATCGTTCGAACGTGGAGGCCCTGAGAGAGTGCTGACCACATATCCGCTACTCGCAGCGATCATCGAATACTTGAAGGACGCGAACAACTCTCAGTGGAACGATCTTCTCGGAACGCTGGTCGCTCGCTTGTCGACGTTGCGTCGTTTGTGCTGGCAAATTGCGGAGGCTCTCGATGAAGGTCGGGCACCGGTAACCGAGGCAGCGAGTCTGAAACTACTGGGGACAGCGTTCGAGGTTGATGTCATCGAGTTCGGAAGAAGATCTGGGTTCGCGGACTCTGCGAAGTCATCCATGGTCGGTGAGGCGCTACTTGCGTCGCCGGGGTTCAGCATCAGAGGCGGATCCTCTGACGTCCTCTTGTCGATCATTGCGAAGAGTGAGGTAGCCGCATGAGTGAGTTCGGGCCGGAGTTGGTAGACCTCATCTGCAAAATCACCGGTGACTACACCGGGCACCGCGACGGTACATTGCCGCAAGAGTGGAACACCGTGTGCGAGCTTGGATTGGCAGCAGTCGGAATTTCGGAATCCTGTGGCGGTTCGGGTGGAACGGTTGGTGATCTGTCCATCGTCATCCGGGAACTCGCCAAGGCGGGGATCGGCACACCCATTGTCGAGGCATCGACAGCGGCGTGGGCACTGGGGGAAGTGCCCCGGGCGGGATCCGATTTCGACACCGTCGCAACTGCCGTGGGCCACATCGAATTCGACGGCGATTGCCTTTCGGGCGCGCTGGCCTCGGTCCGATATGCACAATCTGCAAAGCGGATCGTGCTACTACTTCCGGAGTCCGATTCCGTCGTGGTCGTGGAAACAGGGGCATCTGCAATCACGATGACTCACGGCTATGACCTCGCCGGTCATCAGACCAGCCGCGTCGAGTTCGACCGCACCCCCGCTCGCCTGGTTGCGAGCGGACGTCATTGTGAGCACGTCCGTGCAAGGCTGGGCCTGGCCAGGGCAACAGCCCTCGTCGGTAGTGGCACCGGCGCCTACCTGCTGACTCGTGGGCACGTTGCTCAACGCGAGCAGTTCGGCGTGCCTTTGATCAAAATACCCGCGGTCGCAGCAGGTTTGGCTCGGATCTCGATCTCTCTCCGTGAGGCCGAAACAGCGACTTTTCGAGCGCTGGCCCTTCAGCTCGATGATGAACAATCGGAAGGCGACCAGTTCGCCGCTGCGGCGGTAGCGCGGGTCATGACGGCAGAGATGGCAACTTTCGTCGCTCGACAGGCGCACCAGCTACACGGTGCAATAGGCGTGACGGAAGAGTATCCCCTCCATTGGCATACCCGAAATCTCTGGTCCTGGCGAGACGCCGATGAGAGTGCTTTGGAGTACAGCAAGCTGCTAGGAGACCTCACGGTGCGCGGTGGCGAACTCGCCCTCTGGGATCGAGTGAGCGCATGACGCTCCAAGAGAACGCCGACCAGGCGCCATTCGTCAACTTCCGCGATCTTGGTGGCCTCACGGCCCCGGGTGGACGGCACGTACGACCGGAAACCTTCTACCGCAGTGAGGTTCCGCTGTTCGGAGACCTCCCCCCAGCTCTGGAATGGCCTCCACGGACGGTCGTCGATCTACGGTCGGAGGGCGAGCGCAATGGTGTACTCGCCCCGATGCAGTGGAGTCAAGCAACATCGATCAATGTCATCCCCCTCATGGCGGACGCCGATCCCACAAGGATAGCGGGCAGACATCTCTCGTTCGTCACAGCCGATTACCTGCACATGTTCCAGCGAGTTGTCGAGGACCGGGCCCGAGAGCTCGCCCGCGCAATCACACTCATCGCACATGCCGAGTACCCCGTACTGGTGCATTGTTCGGCGGGCAAGGATCGAACAGGCATTCTCGTAGCGCTGACGCTAGACCTGATTGGCGTAAGCACCAATTCCATCGTTCGCGATTTCCTGCGCAGCAATAGCGCGGCCGGGGAGATAACGACGAAGGTCTTCCGGGCCCTCGGAAGGGAACCTCACGATCCAGTCCCAAATTCGGCAGCCGAACTATTGCAGGTGATCTCGACGTGGCGTGCGCATCGAGGCGGTGTCGAAGGGTGGTTGGTCGATCACGGCGCGCGGCCGCATGTACCGGCGTTACTCCGGGAGAGACTGCTCCGGTATCCCTGAGGCACAAAGCGAAGCGATTGCCTGAACGCGTGTTCTGACAACAGACGCACAACGAAGCCGGTTGCCGATCCCGAAGCGACCCAATACGCCTGGCTGAGGAGAAGTCCTCAGCCTGGCGTAGTTCGTTCGCCATACCCAGTCGCGCAGAGCACGAATGCTGCCGCTGTACCGCTGCCGCACACACCCACGCATTCGCCGGAAGGCAACTGCCCTCCCGTGAACGGTGTGCTTCGGCTACCTGTCACCGCAACATGGTCGAATCTGTCGATTCTGGCAGCGGATGGCCGGCACTCACGGCCGTCTGAGCCCTTTGAGTACGAACTCACTGATCTCGTCTTCGATGTTGGTCAACGACAGTGGCGCCTTCGGCCAGTTCGACACGGAATTGAGTGCGCCCAAGGCAGTAAGCGCTGCGACTTCTGCCTGCTTGGCGTCCATGTCCGGATAGCACCGTGAGATGCAGTCGATCCATTGGTTCATGTAGGAAATTTCGCGTCGGCGGAGACGTTTGCGGTGTTCGTCCGACAGGGAGCGTCCTTCGCGGATCCACACGCTGGCTAACTTGTGCTCATTCAGTACGAATCGGGCGTGCGCGCGGACTCTGTGCTCGAGGTCCTGAAAAGGGTCCGAGGAGATATTGCCTGTGGCACTGAGGATTCCGTCGATAGCTTGATCGAAGAGGGCAGCGAGAATTTCGCCCTTGCCTTTGAAATGCCGATAGATCGCCGGCCCGGTCAGTCCGGCTGTGGAGCCGATTTCGTCGACCGCAACACCGCCGTACCCCTTCTCGTAGAACAGGTCTGCGGCGACCTTGAGGATCTGCATGTCTCGGGAAGTCACGTCTTTAACTCTAGTCACCTGTTGTTACCTCCAGTATCGCGGTCGGTCTTCACCTGACCGTTCACTTTAGATCTCGTGGGTCGGTTGATAACGAATGTTAACATTCTGGTAGAAATACTCGCTCCGCAACGTCTATGAACTGGTCGTATAGGAAAGGTTCCTAGCCCATTTGTTGGTGAACGACCGCTTGTAGATTCGGCGGCGTGTTGCTAGGATCACACTCGGGTCGCCGTGAACATGAGTTCCCGACTGAGGTTCCGGCAGTGATCGTTGAATCCAGCCCGTTCCAACTCGGCGACGACCGGGCGCCACCGTGAATAAACAATTACGCCGTGTCTTGGAGGCTTCCAATTATGAGCACCAATCTTGCATCGTCCGCTAACGCGGTAGACAGCAACGCATTGCCCAGTATTGCCGTGCTGTGCCCAGCGGACCGTCGAGTGGTCGGTTACGTCGAGGACCAGACGGTCACTGAGGTGAATGCCTTGGCCGAGGCTTTGCGATCGGCCCAACCGGCGTGGGAGGCGGCAGGGGCTGCCGGTCGCGCGAAATGGCTTGGCCGATGGCGCGATTGGATTCTCGACAACAAGCAACGGTTACTCGAGCTTGTGCAGGCGGAAGCGGGAAAGTCGTGGGGCGACGCTTCGATAGAGGTTCTGGCGAGTGTCGAGTCGTTGAACTATTACATCGAGAACGCGACTCGGTTCCTCTGCGACGACAACCCCAAACCGGCCGGGTTCGCGAATAAGATGAAACGACTGACCGTTCGTCATTGTCCGCACCCTCTGGTCGGACTTATCACGCCGTGGAACTATCCCCTTGCTATGCCGATGCTCGATGTTCCGGCAGCGTTGATAGCCGGATGCGCTGTTCTGTCCAAGCCCTCCGAATTCACCCCGCTCACCTGGGTCGAAGTAGTTCGTGGTTGGCAGGAGATCGGGGCCCCTGCGGTACTGGGGGTGGCAACTGGCCTCGGCGCTACCGGTTCTGCGGTGGTCGATGTTGTAGACATGGTTCAATTTACCGGGTCAACGAAGACGGGCAGGCAGATCGGTGCGCGCGCGGGAGAGCGACTGATCCCGGCGAGTCTCGAACTCGGTGGAAAAGACGCGATGATCGTTCTCGCCGACGCGGACCTCGAGCGTGCAGCCAACGGCGCCGTGTGGGGTGGCTTTTTCAATGCTGGACAGTCTTGTACGGCAGTGGAGCGGGTGTATGTCGAGGCCAGCGTGTATGACGATTTCATCGAGCGCGTGGCTCGGAAGGTTGCGGCCTTGCGTGAAGGTATGGACGCACCTGGGGCATATCAGACGGATATCGGAGCACTCGCGAACGAAGCCCAGTTGGCGATCGTTGAGAAACAGGTCGACGAAGCGGTAAAGGCCGGTGCCCGCCTCGTCACTGGCGGTAAGCGAAGGGGTCACGGATTCGTCTACGAGGCAACACTTCTCGTCGATGTAGACAACACTATGCTTTGTATGCGTGAGGAAACATTCGGACCTACCTTGCCGATCATGAGAGTGCGCGACGCAGAAGAAGCGATCGAGCTTGCAAACGACTCGGATTATGGTCTCTCGGCCAGTGTTTGGACGACGGACAAGGTAAAAGGTAAGTCGGTTGCCGCGCGACTGCACGTCGGAGCCGTGAATATCAACAGCGTCATGATGAACGTTTTCCAGTTTCCCATTCCGCAGGCGGGATGGAAGGACTCGGGAGTAGGTGCACGTGCAGGCGGAGCGCACGGGGTGCTCAAGTACACCAAACCACAGTCGTTGGTGACCGACGTCGTTGAGGCGAAGACCGAAATCTTCTGGTACCCGCACACGCGCAGGCTCGGCAAGATCCAAGAGTTCGCGGTCGGTCTGCTCGGAGCTCGCGATTGGCGCCGCAGGCTCGGGCGCCGACCGGTCTGAGTACCCCAATTACACGACCAACCGGTGGAATCGCAACTGTATGGCCGTTCATTCAACGCGGCAAGTGAGGGATTGACATGGCCATACCCGAATACTCCGTCGACCAACTCGATCTGATCTCAGTGGTCGGCGAATTCTACAAAGGCTTGAGCGAAGGAGACACGGAGGCATTGGCGCGCCTGGTCGAGCAGCGTTTTGCTACCGATGCAGTGCTGTCTCGGCCCGAGTCGCTACCAGGCGGGGGAGATATCACGGGCACCCGGAGCATTACCAAGTTCACCAGAGCGGCAGCGGGCTCGGTGCCGATCTCTGTGGAAACCCTTATGTCGTCGGAAACCGATGACGGAGCCCACATCTTCGTGGAGGTGTCGATCCTGATCGGTCGCACACCAACGCGCGCCCTCGAATGGTGGACCTTCGACGGGTCACAGGTTTCGCGACTACAAGCCTTCTACTGGGACACGGCTGCGCTCGTGTCAAACGCACGCCCGAATTGAGAAGGCGCCCAAGCAAAGTGCCGGACATTCCGGCACCCCTATAGGAGCAACGAGAATTGTCAAGGAACTCACGGTTCATCGCAGGCAGAGTCGCCTTCGTCACCGGCGCCGCCCAAGGGGCGGGGTTCGCACCAGCAAAAGCTCTGGCACGCAACGGAGTCGAGGTCGACCGTCGAAATTCCTTCCGCCACACGAGGCGTGACGAACCGCCCAAGCGCAGCCAACCGCAAGACCCGTACAGCGAAGTACTGAAGGAGAGAAGTCTGTGGCACCCCTTGATGGAATCAATATTGTAGAGTTCGGTGGCATCGGGCCGGGCCCCTTTGCGGGAATGCTCCTGGCCGACTTAGGAGCCAACGTCATAAGGCTTCACCGGCACGGGGAGAAGAGCCCCGTTGACCTCGGTGGATCTGGTGCAGATCACCGCAGCAGGCCCGGTATCCCAGTTGACCTGAAGAACCCCCGAGATGTCGAACTTGCCGTCCGTCTAGTCGACTCGGCTGACGCGTTGATCGAAGGATTCCGGCCCGGCGTAATGGAGCGGCTCGGGCTGGGCCCGGATCGACTGCTCGCCAGGAATCCGAAGCTCGTGTACGGACGAATTACGGGCTATGGACAGGACGGCCCGCTGGCGAAGACGCCAGGCCACGACATCAACTACATTGCGATGTCCGGCGTTCTCAGCGCGCTTGCACGCGTGGGCGAGCGCCCACTAGCGCCGATCAACCTCCTCGGTGACTACGGCGGCGGTGGAATGCTGCTGGCGTTTGGCGTCCTGGGTGCGCTCCTTCAAGCGCAGCGAACGGGCGAAGGCGAGGTAGTCGACGCGGCGATGGTGGACGGAGTCGCTCAACTCGCCACGATTGTTTTCAGCTTCTCGCAAGCCGGTGCATGGGGGGCCCCGGGGACCAACGTCATCGATAGTGGTGCCCACTTCTACGACGTGTACGAAACATCCGACGGTCTCCACTTCGCAGTCGGTGCGATCGAACCGCAGTTCTATTCCGAATTCATTCGGCTTCTCGACCTCACTCCAGAGGCGGCGCCGCAATGGGACCGATCGCGGTGGGCTGAGCTCAAAGAGCGGATCGCCGGCATCTTCAAGACGAAGACCCGCGCCGAATGGAGCAGAATCTTCGAGGGAACGGACGCATGTGCGACCCCGGTACTAGGTCTCGAGGAAGCTGCACACCACCCCCACAACCTGGCTCGTCAGAGCTTTGTCCAGCGTGCGGAGGGCCTACTGCCGGCCACTGCTCCACGGTTCAGTTCGACAAAGTCCGCTGTCCGGGAGACTCCCTCTTTGGAGCAGGCTCTCGAGTTGTGGGGTTTCGACGACCTCGTTGTCTCATCGATACAGGCGTCATCGGGGATTTCTAGCTGACAATATCGCCCGGTGGCTGTTCCGGCCGCCGGGCAACCAGCAGTTCTCCAGTCATTCGAAGAACGACGTCACCGGCCTGATCTTCGAGTTGGCCTGTTGTGACGACCACTGCACGACCGTCGGCGCGGAGCGTCACTGCATCGATCGATCTTGTGCCGACCAGCAGTGTGTCGGGCCGGACCGGTTTGAGAAGTTCGGCGCCGGTCACCCTTCGTCCGGCGATGACCGCGACCCGAGTGAGGAAGGCAGTCGCGGTCAGCCGCTGAAGTATTGACATCGTGTGCATTCCCGAGGCAATGAGTCCCCCGAAAGGCCCTGTCGCTGCGAAGGTTTCGTCGCAATGAATGTCGAGAGGATCCCACTGGCCGGCGAAGGCGAGTATTTGTTCACGCGAGACAACCCACGAGCCCAATTCCATTCGCGATCCGACAGTCAGGTCTTCTGCATACAGCGGGGTTGGTGTGATCACGGCTTCAGGACTACCTTTCCGCGTAGACCACCTTGGTTCATCAGCGTCATCGCCTCCTTCGCAGCAGCCAATGGCAGGACCTCTTGAATTGTGGGGCGAATGCCGCTGGCAGTGATGAAATGGACCAGCCGGTCCAGGTCCTCGCGCGTTCCCATTGTGGAACCGATGATGCGCAAGTTGTTGACAAAAACCCGAGAGAGGTCGGTCTCGGCGCGGTAGCCGCCGGTTCCACCCGCAACCACCAATGTGCCGCCCTTGCGCAGGCTTTTGAGCGAATGCTGCCAGGTGGGCGCTCCAACGGTTTCCATCACTGCATCAACACGCTCCGGCAATCGTGCTCCGGACTCGAATGTTGCTTCCGCACCATGCACTTTCGCGTGTGCACGCTTCGCTTCATCTCGACCCGTAACCCACATTCGGAAGCCTGCGGCGGATCCCAACGAGGTCAATGCCGTCGTTACACCCCCTGCGGCGCCTTGCACGAGGACGCGATCACCAGGCCTCAGGTCAGCGGAAACGAAAAGCATCCTGTACGCGGTGAGCCACGCGGTGGGCAAACATGCCGCTTCCTCAAACGTCAGCGAGCTTGGCTTGAGAACGAGATTCGCGCGTGGAACGAGCACCTGTTCGGCGAAGGTGCCGTCGTAACCTTCGGACAATCCGGTCAATCCTGGGTCGAGAAGAGGCGGCCCGACCCACCCGGTCGAGTTGACAAGGTTGTGCACCAGCACTTCCCGGCCATCCGTGTCCACGCCGGCGGCATCCATGCCGAGGATTCGGGGAAGGCTCTCTTCCGGTATGACGCCACCCCGAGCGGTGAAGACATCGTGGTGGTTGATGCTCGTGGCGCGTACTTCTATCACGGTCCAGTCGTCGGAGTCGATGACTGGATCCGGCCGCTCTCCTACCTGCAGTGCGGCGATTGGGTTGTCTGGGTTGAACTGCTCGACGTATGCAGCCAGCATGACGGACCTCCGTTGATGGTGTGAACGAATAGTAACAAGCAACCTAGGTGGCATCTGATTATCAAACTGCCAGTTGAAGGTACGATTCTCCGGTATCTCTTCCCAGTAGTGTTAACGCTTGTTATCGTATCAGTTGAAATCACAAATGGAAGGAACCACTGTGGCCCAAATCGGTACCCAGGTCGAACCGTCACTTTCGCTGCTACCAACCGAAGAGGAACGGGCACTGCGGGAATCCGTCTTCCGCATTGCTTCGGAGTACGGACCGAAGTACTTCAAAGCCGTCAGCGACGAAGGTCGGGCGCCCGAGGAGCTCTGGCGAGCGCTCGGCGACAACGGCTTCCTCGGCGTACACCTTCCTGAGGCGTACGGCGGCGGAGGCAGGGGTCTGCAGGAACTCGTGGCCGTACTCGAGGAAACAGCGGCTGCCGGCTGCCCGCTCCTCAAACTGCTTGTGTCGCCGGGAATTATCGGAACAATTCTCGCGCGGCATGGTACGCACGAACAGAAGGAACGGTGGCTTCGAGGAATCTCTTCGGGCGATCTGAAGTTCTCCTTCGGCCTCACCGAGCCGAATGCCGGATCCAACTCGCACAACATTTCGACGGTAGCCAAGCGTGAGGGCGACAAATACGTCGTCAACGGGCAGAAGTACTACATCTCCGGGGTTGACGACTGCAACGAGTTGCTACTCGTAACCCGCACCGGGCGCGATGAGAAGGGGCGCGGCAAGCTGTCTCTACTGATGGTTGACCCGAAGACCCCGGGCCTGACGATGCAGCCGATCGAAACGGCGCTCGTGGAGCCCGAGAAGCAGTTCACGCTCTACTTTGACAACGTCGAGGTCGACGCCGACCGCCTGATCGGAGAAGAAGGAAACGGGCTACGGGCGGCTTTCGACGGCCTCAATCCGGAGCGGATCCTTTCTGCTGCTGTCTCGACAGGGATTGCGCGTTACGCGCTCGGAAAAGCGGCCGAGTATGCGCGCACTCGCAAGGTATGGAACACGCCGATCGGTGCGCATCAGGCGATCGCGCACCCATTGGCAGAAGGAAAAATCAAACTCGAGCAAGCACGCCTGCTCAACCAGAAGGCTGCCGCGATGTACGACGCGGGCCTGGAGGCCGGCGAGACTTCCAATATGGCCAAGCTTGCGTCAGCTGAGGCTGGCGTGTTCTGTCTCGATCGTGCCATTCAGACGCACGGCGGAAACGGTTACTCGCTCGAGTACGATCTGGCTCAGTTCTGGTTCCTGACGAGGCTGCAGCTGACTGCACCCGTTTCGCGAGAGATGGTGCTCAACTTCGTCTCTGAACACACGTTGAAACTTCCACGGTCTTACTGAGTTCCGTGGCACAGGCGCCGGCTCGCCCGCCAGCGGCGGGCGAGCCGGATTCCAAGCGCGAACATCAGTCCTCGAGGTGACCTTGTTCGCGCGCGATGCGCACCGACGTGCGTTGGAGCCCGCTTTCGCGGCAAAGGATGTGTGCATCGCCAGCGCAGGACGAACCTTCTCGACGCAATTTGGGACAATGGTTGTGTGTCACAACGTGTTTCAGAAGCGTTGTTGTGTCGAATCGGGGTCCTGGCTGGCACAGTCGCGAGCTGCCGTGGTCGAACTCCTGATCGGAGTGCGGCCACGGCAAGCCGCGTTTACGTCGAGATTCGAGTGTTCCGCATCAAGCCGTGGATAACGATCGTTCTCATTTTTCTCAGCCTAGCTCGGATTCGACGCGTCGCATTCGGGTTCGCCGTAGGAGTGCCTGCTCGAACGGTCGGCCGGATCGCAGGCGCCGGCAAGATTGGCCATTTTCGCTGTTTATCAGCAGTTCAACGCTTGCGTGACCAGGCTGTTGCACCCAGCATCACACAATGAACGTTCTGGGAGAATCAGCCCGCGCGAGTGTCTCATATTTCCGATCTTGCGCTCGCTGATAACGTACGTTAGCATTATGTCTTAGATCACATGCCGGCAAGAAGTGGCGAGTCTCCTGGCGTTGACGATGCACCGTCCGCGGATGATTCTCCGCTGAATGCGGCGCCCAGGAAGGACGAGGCCAAACATTCATGAGCGCTCAGAAGACCCTTGTCGGTACTGAAGCATGAGTACTGATGGACGCACCGTCGTCGATTCCAAAGGTGGAGAGTTGCCTTTGGAAAGTGATGCACCGTACGGATGTGAAGATAACGAAGCGTGGCGAGCATGGGCGAACAGCCTGACCGCATCCAAAGAGCTGGGAATGGTATGCCGCCATATCGATTCGGGCACTGCACGTTTCGCCCTGCCCGACTCGAAGATGGCAGTGAACCCCAATGGGGCGTCTCACGGCGGTTTGGTGGCTGCGGCGATAGATCAAGCTATGGGAATCGTGTCTGTCACCGTGATGCCGGACCTAATGGTATGTGTAACAAGCACATTGAATCTTCAGTACCGTTTGCCGTCTTACTTCCCGCTGAGCATCGAGGCACGAGTCGCGCGTAGTGGAAGAGCGCTGATCTTCGTCGACGTAGAAGTAAGGGACTGCGAGCAGAACATCTGTGTTCGTGGACAGGGCACGATGGTTCCAAGAAGGGTTGTAACGACGTGAGTACGACATCGAAATCGAGACTACAAACAACACCGACAATCATTCTCGTTGTATTCCGAATTATTGTCGGTGCCGTGGCGGTCGTGGCCCCCGGCCAACTCGAAGAAGCTGCTGTGGGAGCGAGATCGAAAGCAGCCGGTTCCGAGTTCTTCGGCCGAATGTTCGGAATTCGTGATCTGGCATATGGGATCGGGGTGGCAACTTCAACTCCGCAAGAACGGAAGCGGTGGTTGGTACTCGGAGTGATCACTGACGTCGGAGACCTACTGGCAGGAATGCATATTGCAAGACAGCGAAAGGTGCAAACCGTGTTCTCGCTAGTTGCCGGACCTATGGTAGCTGGAGTTCTCGGAGTTCTGTCTGTCTGCGCAAATGATCGTACAGATTAGCGCGCCCCGCAACTGATGAGCGTGTCGCGCTGACAGGTGTAAACGACACTCCGCCACCGATCGCGAAGTCAGCAAGCAATCGGCCTATCGGTTGCGGCGTCTTTGCACATTGCCCGATCCAGACTGCGGGTCGGGGATGTCAGGAAACGCCGCAACCTCCCGTGTCCTCCGAGAAGCGATGCCTCTGTCGCTTTCATAGAACGAGATATTTCGAGAATCTGGAGAAATGAGCATGTCAACTACCGCACCTACTTCGAAGGTGGAACTAGCAAAACGCGCAGCTCAAGTAGCTGGTCACGTCGCGTGGGAGAAGGCCAGCCGCTTCAAAGCGATATCCCGATCCGATATTCCGGCCAGCTCGCAATCAGTTACGAAGGAGTGGCTCACCGCAGTTTTATGTGACGCTCATCCCGGTGCTCAGATCGTTAATTTCTCGATCGTGAACGCAAGTGCCGGAACCTCCACCCGGTGGGGAATCGACGTGACTTACAACTCGAAAGGACAGGCCGCCGGCCTGCCACGTCGCGTGTTCGTCAAGACGACCACCAGCTTTCCGCAACGGCTGATCCTTGGGGCAGCGAACGTCATCGGCGGCGAAATCGGTTTCTACTCGAGTATCCGTCCGAACCTGGAAATCGAGACCCCACAGGGATACTTCGCGGGTATCGACGAGCAGAGCTGGCGCTCGGTAGTAGTACTCGAAGACATTGCAGTAACCAGGGGAGCACAGTTTTCTTCACCGACCACCAAGGTAACACTCGAGAATATGAAGGACCTGGTCGGCGACATGGCCTCGTTCCACGGCAGATACTGGAACGATCCGTCGCTCGAACAACATCCGGATTGGCTTAAGTCCCCGCTGGCGCACCTCGAGCAAATCTCGCGTTTCATCGGCATGCGACGCAGGAGCGAAATCGGCTTCCAGCGTGCGGCAGCCGTCCAACCGGCCGCGCTGAACGGACGGTACGACGACCTCTGGACCGGGCTCGAACGATCATTGGATCTTGCGAGCCGTGGACCTCAAACCTTCTTGCATGGAGATACACACGTCGGCAACACATACACCACGTCGTCGGGGCGTATGGGATTTACCGATTGGCAAGTGATCGTGCGTGGCCTATGGGCCTACGATCTCGCTTACATCGTGACGACCGCACTCACAGTCGACGACCGCCGCACTCACGAACATGAGCTGGTTCGGTACTACCTCGAGCGACTTGCCGAGACCGGCGTCGCCGCTCCCAGCTTTGACGAGGCGTGGCTGGCATACCGTCAACAGACATTTTATCCCTGCTTTGCGTGGCTACTCACGATCGGACGAAGTGCGATTCAGCCGAAAATGCAGACTGACGCGACCAGTTTGGCGTTGCTGGAACGCACCTTCACTGCCATCGTAGATCTCGAATCTTTCGCCGCGATCGGGCTCTGACAAGAGCGTTCGGGCGACAGGTCGGCGCTGAGGAAGTCCCGGAGTTTGCAGTGGATCTCGCGGACGCTCGGCTGGGTATCCCAGTCGAGCGTCCTACGTAGTGGACCGTTGATTCCTGAGCGTGATTCCTGGGCGACAAGCGAGTCAAGGCCAGTCGTGCCGTCCTCGAGATGATCGCGGCCGAACCGCGACTCGACGGCACCGCGATCCGGACCGTCGGATCGAAGGGGTGGGACGGGTTCGCCGTTGCAGTAGTCAACGAGTGAGCGCACACTCGAAGCGGTGAGGATGCTGGGGGCAGCAAAGGCGGTATGGCAGTGGGTGCGGAGCGCACCCGGGACGTATATCTGGTTGTTGGCCCTGCTCTTCACCACACTGTTCCTGCGGAATCTTCCCGACAATGTCGAGGAACACTTTCTCGGTAAACGCTCCACTAATCTGCATCACCTCTCCGAAGACCCGATCCGCGTCCTGTTCTCGAGTGCCTTCTGGCTCGAAGGTGGTGGCTGGCTGGGGTATTTGGTTCTGTTCACTGTTTTTCATGCCACGGCAGAGCGCTGGCTCGGGACGTGGCGGTGGTTGTGCGTTGTCGTGATCGCGCACGTCGGCGCCACCTACATCAGTGAAGGTGTTCTCTACGAAGGCATTCGGCACGGATATGTCGCAGAGTCGGCGGTCAACACTCTCGACGTCGGGGTCAGCTACGGATTGGCCGGTGTCGTCGGTGTTCTCGTGTACCGGATTTCGAAGCCCTGGCGTTACGTCTACCTCGGTGCAGCAGTGATTTTCTATGCGGTGCCGTTGATCTTTGCTACGACATTTACTGCGGTCGGGCACATGTCGGCGTTACTTCTCGGAGTGGCGTGTTATCCGCTGACGCGGGCTCGGACGGGGGTGTGGAATCCGGCGGATCTATTGCCGTCGCGGAGGACCGCGCCGGCTTCGTGAACTCTTCCCAACCTAAGTTACTCACTGGTAGGTTTACGGCATCGACGAAAGGTATGACGTGTCTGACACCGACGGATTGCTGTTCAACCCCCACACCGAAGATTTTGCCCGTTTTGATCCCGAGACTCGCAGGCTGCTGCTGGCAACAGTCGAATGGTTCGAAAGCCGTGGCAAGAATCAGCTCCTGCATGACGATCTCGAAGCTGTTTGGGTGTCGGACTTCCTCGACTTCGTCAAGAAGGAGAAGTTGTTCGCGACATTCCAGACTCCGGCGGCCTACGCCGACGGCGACGAGAACCGTCGCTGGGACGGTGCCCGCAATGCGGCACTGAGTGAGGTCTTCGGCTTTTACGGACTCGCCTACTGGTACGCGTGGCAGGTCACGATCCTCGGACTCGGACCGATCTGGATGAGTGACAACGACGCCGCAAAGAAGCGTGCAGCGCAGGAACTCACCGACGGCGGAGTCATGGCGTTCGGACTCTCCGAGCGCGACCATGGCGCCGACGTCTACTCCACCGACATGCTTCTCACTCCGGCCGACGGCGACGTTGCCTTCCGGGCCAGCGGTGAGAAGTACTACATCGGCAACGGCAACGTCGCCGGAATGGTGTCGGTATTCGGCCGTCGCACCGATGTCGACGGACCCGAGGGGTACGTGTTCTTCGTTGCGGACAGCGCGCACCCGAACTACGACCTCGTCGACAACGTCCTCCGTGGTCAGATGTACGTCAGCAACTTCCGCTTGGAGGACTACCCGGTCCGCGAGGAAGACATCCTGCACACCGGTGTCGCGGCGTTCGAGGCAGCGCTCAACACCGTGAACGTCGGAAAGTTCAACCTCTGCACCGGTTCGATCGGAATCAGCGAGCACGCGTTCTTCGAGGCAATCACCCACGCGCAGAACCGAATTCTGTACGGAAATCCCGTCACCGACTTCGCTCACGTCCGAGCGGCGTTTGTCGACGCGTACTCCCGGCTGGTTGCGATGAAGCAGTTCAGCGCGCGGGCTGTCGACTACTTCCGCAGTGCGAGTCTCGATGACCGTCGCTACCTTCTGTTCAACCCGATGACCAAGGCCAAGGTCACCTCAGAAGGTGAGCGCGTTGTCGGACTTCTGCACGACGTGATTGCTGCCAAGGGCTACGAGAAGTCCACGTACTTCCGCGAAGCCGCGCAGGTGATCGGCACACTGCCCAAGCTCGAAGGCACCGTTCACGTCAATGTCGGCTTGATCCTCAAGTTCTTGCCGAACTACCTCTTCAATCCGGCAGAGTTCCCGGAGATTGTCACGCGCGACGACGCTGCGGACGACGAGTTCTTCTGGAATCAGGGACCGACTCGCGGCGCCGCGAAAATTCAGTTCCACGAGTGGAAGCCGGTGTACGAGAAGCACTCCGGTATCCCGAATGTCGCTCGTTTCTACGAGCAGGCGATCGCGTTGACCGAACTGCTGACGTCGGCGGCCCCGGACGCGGCGCAGCAAAAGGATCTCGATTTCATGCTCAACGTCGGGCACCTGTTCTCGCTCGTCGTGTACGGGCATCTGATCCTCGAGCAGGCCGAAATCGCCGGACTCGACGCCGATGTCGTGGATCAGATCTTCGACTTCCAGATTCGCGATTTCTCCGGCTATGCGATTGCGCTGCACGGGAAACCGTCGTCGACACCGGAACAGCAAGCTTGGGCGCTCGCAGCTGTGCGCAAACCCGTCGTAGACAGTGAGCGCTTCGACCGCGTGTGGCAGCAGGTCAAGGCATACGACGGCGCGTACGAGATGCGCGCATGAGCGCGGTGGCAACCCGCGATCAGTTGATGGCGGTAGTCGAGGGATCTCCCAAAGCTGTCGGCGCACACGATCGTTCGGCGTGGGTCTCGCTGTTCAGCTCGGATGGTCAGGTCAACGATCCGGTTGGTTCGCGCCCGCACAACGGGCGGGCGTCGATCGAGAAGTTCTACGACACATTCATCGCCCCGAATACCATCACGTTCCATGTCGAGCGCGACATAGTGTGTGGCCGAACAGTGTGGCGCGACCTCAGCCTCGCCACCGAAATGTCGACGGGCGTTGTACTGAACGTGCCGATGCATCTGCGCTACGACCTGGTCGGCGAGCCGGATTCGTTGCAGATCGGAACCCTCTACGCCCATTGGGAATTGGCGACCATGTTGAGTCAGCTTGCCACCGCGGGCGCAGCAGGCGTCAAGGCTGCGGCCAAGCTCACGCCGCAGTTGCTGTCCAACCAGGGGATCGGGGGAGCGATTGGCTTCTCCAGCGGCATCCTCGGGGTCGGGTCCAAGGGCAAGCGGGCGGCAACACGATTCCTCGACGCCGCAAAGGTCGGCCGGATTCCGCCCATTCCGGTCGAGCTTCCGGCGGGCACGAACCTGTCTACCGCAGACGCCAACGATCTTCTGACTGGCGTGAGCCGGGGCAAGGTCCTCGCTGCCGGCCGCACGGTCACGGCAAGCGTTGTCGTCTGCGGTGAACCGGCCATCGCGCTCTTCGGATTCGAGCCCTCGGGGCATCGGATCAACCGGGTGCGGTTCTTCACCGAGAGCTGACGTCATTGGCTCGGCGCACCGATACCGGCGCGCCGAGCCTGCGTCGTCTGTGTTTAGAGAGCGCCGAGATCGGCGGACAGCCAGGTGTGCGGATTCATGTGGATCGCGACTTGCTCACCCAGTTGAGAGCGGGCAAAGTCGAGATATCCGTCAACCTTGTCCGGGGTCAAATATCGCCGCGATACTTCGACCAGCATCTCATCGGTTCCTGGCACGATTTTGTCGACGGAACCTTCGACGCTCACATAGCGGATGGTCGGCTCGAGTCGTTGAGCCATGAGGGAGAAGTGCCCAGCAGACTCTATGAGCTGGGCCTTTTTCGATCCTTTTCCCGTGAGAATCCAGGGGCTGCCACCTGGTGAGTAGAGATACCAGATGGGGACTGTCAACGGACCGCGCTCGGAATTGTTCGCCACCGACAGCGCTGCTACGTGCGGCTCGGCCAGAAACTGTTCACGCTCATTCTCGGAGAGTGCCATCACCTGAGACTACAGCGGTGTTCGACAGGCTGGCCAGCGTTGTGGCGCCCTCATTTCGGGACGAGTTGAGCGGCCAGGATCCGGGCGGCTTCCTCGAAACGATCTGGATGTGAACCGCCGAAGTTCAGACGAATGTATGCGGCGGTTGGTTCCGCCGGAAACCACTCGGCCCCAGGGGAAATCGAGAGGCCGTGCGTGAGGCACCTGGTTGCAAACGTTTCGGAATCGAAACCCTCAGGCAGGCGAAGCCATAAGTTGAGACCACCGGCGGGTTTGTGGGTGAGCGTGAGTTCCGGTGCATGAGTATCCAATTCGCGGATCAGATGGTCACGCCGTTCGCGCAGTAGCTCGCGAACGTTTCGCCGATGAGTAAGCCACGAAGGTTGGGTGAGGACGTCGACCGCCGCAGCTTGGAGAATCCCGGAAACGTACAGGTCATCGATGGTGCGATCGGTTTCGATTCGTCGTCGCGCCGGACCGCGTGCAACAACGGCCGCGACCCGTAGTGCCGGAGACGTGCTCTTGGTGAGCGACCGGACGTAGATCACGTGGCCGTCGGGGTCGTTCGCAGCCAGGGGAGTGACTTCCTTGTCGATTCCGAAATCGTGCGCCCAGTCGTCTTCGATCATGAATACACCGTGATCGCGCACGACCTTCATGATCGATTGCCTCCCTGTGTCCGACCAGAGTGCTCCGGTTGGGTTTGCAAAATGTGGTTGCGCATAGAACAAGCGCGCCCCGGAGAGTTCGAACGCGGTGGCAAGATCATCCGGATCCGGCGCGTGCGTCCCGCGGGCGACGGGCACAACGGTCAACCCGGCCTGTTTGGCTGCTGCGATGGCACCCCAGTACGTGGGCGACTCCATCACGATGGCATCGCCGGGACCTGCAAGCGCCCGGAACGTCGAAGACAGTGCGCTCTGCCCTCCGGGGGTGATCAGGACGTCGGAATCGCGCACCGTGGTAGCGCCGCCCGTGGTGAGCTCGTGGGCGAACCACTCGCGGAGTTCTCCAAGCCCTGCGGTGTGCGGTCGACGTGCCGCATGTGAGCTCCGCGCAGCCCTCGACAGTGCTCCGCGGATCTGACGAAGGGGAAGCAACTCGTCCGTTGGGTAGCCGCTGTGCAGCGAGATCGTGTCTGCCGTAACCGTGAGCATGCTTGATCCGATGGGATTGGCGTCGACCCGGCTCGGCCCGAGACTGGTTGTCTGCCAAGAGTAGTCGGATATCTGAGGCGCTCGCGTGCGGGCGACGAAATTTCCCGAACCTGGGCGGGTTTCAACCAGGCCTTCACCCACGAGTTGGCGGATTGCGTGCTGCACAGTGACAGGCCCCACGCCGTGCGTTGCGGCCAGCGCCCGAGTGGAGGGGAGTTGCATTCCGGCGGTCGACGACGTGATCAGCGTGCGTAAGCCGTCGACTACCCGTCGGCTACTGCTATCGTGGGACATGAATGACAATAGTAGCGCTATCGTGAACGAATCGGCACCGCTATCGGGTCTGTGGTGGGGGCTCCTGGGAGTTCTGGCGTTTTCGTTCACGGTTCCGCTGACCAGAATCGCAGTCGCTGACCTTGATCCGTTGTTCATCGGCGCCGGCCGGGCTGTAGTGGCGGGAGGGTTGGCGACGATTGCGCTGCTGGCTTCGCGCGCCGCCATTCCCAGCCTTCGGCAATGGGCACGGATTGCCCTTGTCACCATCGGAGTTGTTCTCGGGTTCCCTCTACTCACCACGTTTGCAGTGCAAACATCACCGGCCAGTCATGCCGCCGTCGTGATCGGGCTATTGCCTGCCGCGACGGCCGTACTGGCTGTAGTTCGGGGGAAAGAACGGCCGAGTCAGGCATTTTGGTGGGCGAGTGCGGCCGGCGCGATATCGGTGGCAGTGTTCGTCGCATGTGCAGGCGGCGGACTCGGTTCGTTCCACCTCGCGGATCTTCTGCTCGTCGGGGCAGTGATCTGTGCTGCTCTCGGGTACTCCGAAGGAGCGTTGCTGGCCCGCGAAATCGGATCATGGCAGACAATCGCCTGGGCGTTGATTCTCGCACTGCCCGTTACGGCCACCATGACCGTTGTGTCGGTGGTGAATACGCCCGTCCACGCCGACGCCAATTCATGGCTTGCGTTTGCCTACCTCGGTGCCATCAGCATGTTTCTCGGTTTCTTCCCCTGGTACCGAGGCCTGGCGATGGGGCCGATCTCCACAGTCAGTCAGACGCAGCTGGTTCAACCGGTTCTCAGCATCGCGTGGTCGGCCTTGATCCTGGGCGAGGAATTGTCGCTGTCCATCGTCGCTGGCGGCATCGTGGTCATCGGCTGTGCGTGGCTTGCGCTCAAGGCGCGCGTAGCGGCGCCGGGCACCGCGGGGGTGCGCGGCGCCGCTACGGCGTCCGGTGTGCGTGGCTCAGAAGAGCGGGCCGCCACCGAATGCAGCACGATGTGACGCCGGCTGCTTGCCGTTGGCGTCGGTGATTCCGTAGTCGAGTGCAGTTTCCGCGGTGATCAGCGTGTGCCCGCTGCGGGAGTTGACGTCGGGATCGTTGGCCAGTGCCGTGATGACCTGCCCGACGAACTCCGGGGTTTCCGCTTCGGCGAGGGAGAAGCCCTCGAAGCTCTCCATTCCGCTGGCTTCCATTCGCTCGTTGCGAATCAAACCGAGCCAGAAGGACAGTGCGGTGACTCCGGTACCTTTCAACTCGACGGCCATGTCCGCGGCCATCTTGTCGAGGCCGGTCTTCGACATTCCGTACAGCACCGAGTGCAGGTATCCGCGGCTGCCGAACGACGAGATATGGCCGATGACACCGCTTCCGCGCGGGACCATCAACTTGGCGGCTTCCACGGACGCGACGTAATGCGCGCGCAAACCGATCCCGATCAGGGAGTCCCAGTCGGCGACGGGGCGCTTCCAGAACGGATCCGTGAAACCTGCGTAGCCGGCAGGGTTGGCCCACACGTTGTTGACGAGGAGATCGAGACGCCCGGACTGCTCGTCGGCAATGCGGGCAAAGAGATCAACGATTTGCTGATCATCGCTGTGATCACACTGCACGGCGATTCCCCGGCCACCACGCTCGGTGATCTCCGCAGCTGCAGCGTCGAGTGGGCTGTTGGTGCCGACTTCACCGCGCGCGGTCACATACACGGTCCAGCCGTCGCTGCCCAGCGCCAACGCGATTCCTTTGCCGACACTGCGACTCGCGCCGGTTACCAGTGCAACTTTTGATCCAGTCATTCTTGGCTCCCCACTGATCCCTCGGCGAGGACGGTCTCGGCTGACAGGGGAGTGGTCATCGACCACGTCTCCGTGAAGTGGCAGCGCCTCATCTTCCACGCTCCGTCCTCGATCACATACGCGTCGTCGTATTCGCCCGTCATCAATTTCTGAGTCCGAGCGACGGTGTCGATCTGGCGGAACTGCAGCGTCCATCGACCGAGTGCGGAAGTCTCCGAAGTTATTTCGATATCGGGGTGAAGTCCGTGGTGCATGTCGAGGACCGCGTAGTGGCCGTCGACTTTGCGCAGGGCGACTGCGGTGAAGATGTCGGCCATCGGGCCCGCGTCGTCGAACGCCCCCAGCTGGCCGTAGTCGATGGACGCGCCGCTCTTGATGAAACTGTTGCGGAACGCGACCGGGTCCTTGGCATCACAGGCGCGCCAGTAGTTGTACTTGAGCTTTTTGATCTCTTCGATCTGCTCGAGGGCGTCGATGCGTTGTGCAAGATCCAACGTCGGTCCTTTTCGTCCGGTTTTACGTGATGTGTCGAACCCGACTCTATGGTGCGTTCGATCACACATGTGACGTAAATCCCAGTGGCCGGTCAGGTGTCCGAGTCGGATGCAGGCGCGGTGCCGGTGGCGGAGAGTGTTGTTGCGGCCGATTCGCCGAAGACGCTGACGCACAGTTCGCCCAGGGCGGGATCCTCGTCGATGTGTTCCGGCGCTTTCATCGCGAGCAGATTGTTGATGAGCATGCCGTTGGCGATGAACATTCGGGCCTGCTCTGTGGTGCAACCGGTTCGATCGCGCACCAGGCTGTAGATCTTCGACATCGCGAACCGTGACACGGTGGCGATGTCGTCTGTGCCGGTGGCGAACCCGTGCAGCATGACGAGCAGTAGGTCGCGGTCCAGGATCAGCTCGCCGTAGGCGGAACCGAGCTCGGCCCAGAACTCCGGATCGTCGGGCTCGATATCAAGTGTGTCCAGCTTTTCGGTGAAGGTTCGGACGATCTCGTCGAGTGCTCGCGCGAACACTGCCCGGAACAGTTCTGCTTTCGTTCCGAACATGCGCACGATGTACGGCTGCGAGACACCGGCTTCCTTCGCGACCGCATCGGTGCTGGTGCCGGAATATCCGCCGCGGGCGAAGGCCCTGGTGGCTGCTGCAAGGACAAGTGCCCGGCGCTGGGGCGCGCTCATCCTTCGCTTGGGTGGGGCGGAATCTTCGCTCGGCATATTGACAGGTTATCAGTTGATAACTTAGCGTCGAATAAGTAATCAACTGATACCTAAGCGAAGGCGTGCAATGACTGTTTTGGCGAATGCCGGTGCCGCACCCGGTTCGGAAGGGACCCGCAGGCGATCAGTACCGGTTGCGATTGCGATCGTCGCGGCGTCCCTGCCGATGTTCATGGCAACCCTCGACAATCTGGTGATGACCAGCGCATTGCCGGTGATCGAGAAAGATCTGAATGCGTCCGTGAGCCAGTTGCAGTGGTTCATGAATGCGTACACGCTTGCGTTTGCGACGTTGATGTTGTCGGCGACGACGCTCGGCGATCGCTGGGGTAGGCGACGCATGTTCGTCGGCGGGATCGGACTGTTCACCGCGGCGTCAATTGCCTCCGCGCTCTCGACATCGGCAGGACTGTTGATCGCGGCACGCGCCGTTCAAGGCGTCGGCGCTGCTGCCATCATGCCGCTCTCGCTGACACTGCTCGTGGCTGCGGTTCCGGAAGCCAAGCGCGCCATGGCAATCGGCATCTGGGGTGGAGTATCGGGGCTCGGTATCGCGATGGGTCCGGTGGTGGGCGGCGCTGTGGTCGACGGTTTTTCGTGGCAAGGGATCTTTTGGATCAACGTGCCGGTAGCAATCGTCGCAGTTCCGCTCGCAATGTATGCACTGCGCGAATCGACCGGGCGGAAGCAGCCTTTGGACGTCGCCGGGGTCGCGCTGGCCGGACTTGGTGTGTTCCTCGCTGTCTGGGGCATCGTTCACGGCAACGACGACGGTTGGGGTTCCTTCGGTGTTGTCGCATCGCTGGTGGGTGCAGTAGTTGCCTTGGGGCTGTTCATCGTTCGCGAAAGAACCACGTCGCATCCAGTGATGCCGTTGCGTCTGTTCCGATCCAGAAGCTTCTCGATGGCAAACGTGATCGGACTGACCTTCTCGATCGGCATCTTCGGTGCGGTGTTCCTGCTCTCGCAGTACCTCCAGGTCGCGATGGGGTTCACACCGTTCGAAGCCGGGTTGCGGACGCTTCCGTGGACGGCGGCGCCGATGGTTTTTGCGCCGCTCGCGGGCTTCCTCGCCCCGAAAGTGGGACTGCGGCCGCTGCTTCTCACCGGTCTCGGTCTGCAAGCCGGCGCGTTGTTCTGGTTGGCTGCTCGCATCGGTCCCGACGCCACGTACGCGTCACTCGTCCCCGCACTTCTCATGGCCGGAATCGGCATGGGGCTGACCTTCGCGCCCAATGCCACCGCGGTACTCGTCGACATGGACGCGCCGGATCACGGCACGGCCAGTTCGACCAACGCAACACTTCGCGAGATCGGCGTCGCATTGGGAATCGCAGTCCTGACAGCGGTGTTCCTGGCCGCAGGTGGAGCGTTGACGCCGCTGGGATACAGCGAAGCACTGACGCCCGCCCTGCGAGTCGGCGGATGTTTTGTACTGGTCGCAGTAGTGGCGGCGTGGTTTGTGCCGACTCGGAAGTGAGTTTTGCTGTGCGCCCTTATCAACCGCGGGCGGTTAATCAAGGCGCACAGCACTATTCGCCGGGAAACGCCGATGTTGCGGGAGTTGTCCCGAGTGCGAGATTCCAGCCGGCCCCGCGGATCGAGGCGTCTGTGAGCGCCTCGACTCCGAAAGTGCGGAGATCGTCGGAATCGGCCTGTTCGATCAACGCGCGGTACGTAGTTGCGGTGTCGGCTTCGATCTGTGCCGCCAACTGCGCCGCCGTGATGGCGTCGGTGACCGGGAAAGGGATGTCGTAGCCGGCGGCGGCAATCGGGGGAGTGAGGCCCGCGTCGACGGCAATGACGGACAAAGCGTCGCGGCGCGCCCGGTGGGTTGCCATGTGGGTGGCAACCTCGTTGGCCCGAGCCGGGTTGGAGAACGCTGCCACGACGCCGTAAGCGAAGATTGCGGCGTTCTCGGATTCGATGGCGTCGAGCACGGCTGAATCACTGGTTGTCGATGTGCGCAGAATGCTCATGGCAGCAGTACCGCCGCCTGGGTGGCGCACGCCGCGCTGATCGAACCGAGCAGTCCGGCGCGATAGCCGGATGTCGTCCGGGCGAGATCGGCAGCGCTGCGAGCGGACTCCGCTAACGACGCGCGCACAGCGTCGATCCCCGCGGGCGCTGCGGGCGCGGTCGACGACGCTGACGGCGTTGACGTGGTGCCGGCACCCCCGCCTGCCGCTCGCGCGATCTCGGCGTCGAGGGCATCGGCATGAGCGGTGCGCTCCGCGCTGATCGTCGTGAGCGCGGCAACACGTTCCGGTGCCAGCGCGATCGAATTGCTTGCAGCGGCGGCGTCTGCTCGTGCGCGATCGGCCTGCGAGGTCAGCTGGTCGACTTCTACGGCGGCCTGGGTGGAGCCGTTGTCAGTACACGCTGTGGCCGCGAAGGCGATGGCGCCGATCGATGCCGCACCTGCGATCTTCAGCGCACTCCGGCGGGAGTGGGAGGTGGTGGATAGGGGCGTCAGCACTCGTCCATGGTGCCAGGTACCGCGCGATTCGTTCGAATCAGGCAAACGTGTTCACGTGTGATGTGTAACGGTCGGTCTGGTCGCAGGCATCTCGAAGGGGCGGTACTCTTGGATGCTTGGCCGGACAGTGTGGCGAATGGTGTCTTTGGCATGCCCACAAACTGGGTACCTGCTACTTCGAGACCTGCATCACACAGGCCTGGGTCACACAGACTGACAACACCGAGTCGATGCGAGTCGACGACAACTGAAACGAGGAGTTCGCGAGATGCCGGTGCCATCCAAGGACAGGGTTATCGAGCTGGTCTCCGAACTCGTGCAGTCCAAGGGCTACGACGTCGAGGACGTCGTGGTCACTAATGCGGGCAAGCACAGCGCCGTTCGCATCATGGTCGACAGTGACGCCGGTATCGAACTGGATGCCGCTGCCGAGATCAGTCGGCTCGTCTCCGAGTTGTTCGACAGCCTCGAGGAAATCGGGGAAGCGCCGTACACGCTCGAGGTCACGTCGCCCGGGATCGATCGGCCGCTGACAGCAGAGCGACATTGGCGCCGCGCACGTGGGCGCAAAGCACGCATCGATCTTGCCGACGAGACCGTCGTCGGTCGAATCGGTGTCCTCGGCGAGGATTCGGTTGCAGTGGTCATGAACGGTCGCGGCGGTCTGACAGTCCGCGAGATACCGCTGGCAGACGTGCAGAAAGCTGTTGTGCAGGTCGAGTTTTCGAAGCCGAGCGACGCAGAGCTGGAACTTGCCGGAGGAATTCCGGAGGGTCGGGCAGTGCATACGGACCTCGACGAGTCCGACGCACAGGTGCTCGATTCCGAAGAAGACGTAGAAGACGTAGATAACGAAGAAGGGTTCGACAAGTGAATATCGACATTGCAGCGTTGCGAGCGATCGAGGCCGAAAAAGGCGTCCCGATCGAAACAGTGATCGCCACGATCCAGACCGCGCTGCTGACGGCGTACCGACACACCGAGGGCCACAAGCAGAACGCTCGGATCGACGTCAATCTCAAGACCGGATCGGTGCGAGTTATGGCTCACGACACCGACTCCGACGGAAATATGGTGGGCGCCGAGTGGGACGACACCCCCGAGGGCTTCGGCCGGATCGCGGCGACCACCGCGCGTCAGGTGATTCTTCAGCGTCTGCGTGATGCCGAGCACGAGCGCAGTTTCGGCGAGTACTCGACGCACGAAGGCGAAATCGTCGGTGGTGTGATCCAGCGAGACACCCGCGCGAACTCGCGTGGCATGGTTGTCGTGCGAATCGGCAGCGACGCGCATGGCACCGAAGGCCTGCTTCCGCCGGCCGAGCAGGTTCCTGGTGAAAGCTACGAGCACGGCGAGCGCATCAAGTGCTACGTCGTCGGGGTTGCCCGCGGCGCGCGCGGCCCGCAGATCACGCTGTCGCGCACCCATCCGAACCTGGTTCGGAAGCTGTTTGCACTCGAGGTTCCCGAAATTGCCGACGGCAGCGTCGAGATCATCAATGTTGCCCGCGAAGCTGGTCACCGTTCCAAGATCGCGGTTGCGTCGCGCGTTCACGGGCTCAATGCGAAGGGTGCATGCATCGGTCCCATGGGGCAGCGCGTGCGTAACGTCATGAGCGAACTTGCGGGCGAGAAGATCGACATCATCGACTACGACGAGGACCCCGCGACATTTGTGGGCAACGCACTCTCTCCGTCGAAAGTGGTCTCCGTCACTGTTGTCGACCTCGATGCCCGTGCAGCTCGGGTTATCGTGCCTGATTTCCAGCTGTCGCTAGCCATCGGCAAGGAGGGTCAAAATGCCCGCCTTGCTGCACGGTTGACCGGTTGGCGTATCGATATTCGAAGCGATGCAGCACCGGTCGACGACGCGTCGGATCGCTCCGGCGCGTCAAACGGATAACGGTGGAATGCAGTGTTCCAGACAGTTCGACGGTAGAGTAGACGATGGTTCGACGTGAGTCCTCGGATTTTGCGCGCGCGACGCCCGGTTCGCCGGTCAGAACGTGTGTGGGATGCAGGGAACAAGGGTCGGCTGCCGATCTGTTGAGGGTCGTGGTTGGTGGGCAGGGGCCGGAGGGTTCCCTGCTTGTCCCCGACGTATTGCGAAGGCTCCACGGTCGAGGTGCATGGCTGCACCTGGATCCGAGTTGCCTGAGCCTGGCAGAGCGGCGCCGAGCATTCAGCAGAGCACTGCGAGTGTCCGGAAATCTGGACACGTCCGCTGTCGACCAGCTGGTCGACGCAGTTCACACAAAAGCAGTACCTCTCGAGAAGAACAGGCACAAGCACTCATGAGCACACCGTGAAGCACCAACGATGAACGTCCATCGGCTATAACCCGAGGTCGTGTGGGACCCACATCTGTGGGATGCCTCCTGCTCGACCTCATCAGTGAGGAGAGCAGTGGCAGGCAAGGCCCGCGTACACGAGTTGGCTAAAGAGCTCGGTGTTACCAGCAAGGAACTACTCGCAACGCTCAAAGAGCAGGGCGAGTTCGTAAAGTCTGCGTCATCCACAGTGGAGGCGCCCGTCGCACGTCGTCTGCGGGAATCATTCCCGTCTGCCGGTGGTGCAGAAACCAAGCCCGCGTCCGGCGACGCAGCGGCAAAGCCCGCAGCAAAGCCAGGCGCACCGTCGCCGTCGGCAGCAAAGCCCGGCGCACCGCGTCCCGGGCAGCGTCCCGGCCCCAAGCCGGCCGCACCGGCTCCCGCAGCACCGGCAGCCCCGGCTGCTGCAGCTCCGGCCCCGGCAGCACCGTCCGCTCCCGCAGCACCGGCTCCTACGACGCCGGCAGTCCCCACGCCGACGTTCAATGCGCCCGCTGCACCCAGCAACGCTCCGAAGCCGGCTCGTCCGGCTCCGGCAGCTCCCGCGGCACCGGCAGCTCCCGCTGCAGCTGCTCCGGCAGCACCGTCGACCGGCGCAAAGCCCGGTGGACCTCGTCCGATGCCCAAGGCTCCGCGCGTCGGAAACAACCCGTACTCCTCGGCTCCGGCTGAGCGTCCGGCACCACGTCCGGCTCCGGGCCAGAGCGGTCCTCGTCCGGGCGCTCCGCGTCCCGCGGCGCAGGGTGGATCTCGTCCGGCTCCCGGCCAGGGTGGACCCCGTCCGGCTCCCGGCCAGGGCGGTCCTCGTCCGGCTCCCGGCCAGGGCGGTCCTCGTCCGGCTCCCGGCCAGGGTGGACCCCGTCCGCCCGCAGGTCAGGGTGGACCTCGTCCGAGCCCCGGCTCCATGCCTCCTCGCCCGAACCCGGGTGCAATGCCTGCTCGTTCCGCTCGTCCCGCGCCCGGTGGCGGCGCAGGTCGTCCGGGCCGTCCCGGTGGCGCTCCCGGCGGTCGTCCCGGTGGCGGCGGCGGTGGGTACCGCGGTGGCGGAGCTCCCGGCGGCGGCGCAGGTGCCGGTGCAGGTGCTCCCGGTGGCGGAGCTCCCGCAGGTGGTTTCCGCGGTCGTCCCGGCGGCGGTGGCCGTCCCGGTCAGCGCGGCGCTGCAGCAGGCGCATTCGGTCGTCCCGGCGGCGCTGTTCGTCGTGGACGTAAGTCGAAGCGGGCAAAGCGCGCCGAGTACGAGAGCATGCAGGCTCCCGCAGTCGGTGGCGTCAGGCTGCCTCGCGGCAACGGCGAGACCATCCGTCTCGCTCGCGGCGCGTCGCTGTCCGACTTCGCAGACAAGATCGATGCGAACCCCGCAGCACTTGTGCAGGCACTGTTCAATCTCGGCGAGATGGTCACGGCAACGCAGTCGGTCAACGACGAGACGCTGGAGCTTCTCGGCGGCGAAATGAACTACGTCGTTCAGGTCGTCAGCCCTGAGGACGAAGACCGTGAGCTGCTCGAACACTTCGACCTCACCTACGGCGAGGACGCCGGCGGAGAAGAGGACCTCGAGTCCCGTCCGCCTGTGGTCACCGTCATGGGCCACGTCGACCACGGTAAGACCCGTCTGCTCGATGTGATCCGTAAGGCCAACGTCCGTGAGGGCGAAGCCGGCGGCATCACGCAGCACATCGGTGCTTACCAGGTGCTCACCGAGCTCGAGGGCAACGAGCGTCTCGTTACGTTCATCGACACCCCCGGTCACGAGGCCTTCACGGCCATGCGTGCTCGTGGTGCCAAGGCCACCGACCTCGCGATCCTTGTTGTCGCAGCCGACGACGGTGTCATGCCGCAGACGGTGGAAGCGATCAACCACGCCCAGGCGGCCGACGTGCCGATCGTGGTCGCGGTCAACAAGATCGACAAGGAAGGCGCTAACCCGGACAAGATCCGTCAGCAGCTGACCGAGTACGGACTGGTCGCCGAGGAATACGGCGGAGACACCATGTTCGTCGACATCTCGGCGAAGCAGGGTCTGCACATCGATCAGCTTCTCGAAGCTGTGCTGCTGACCGCGGATGCTTCCCTGGATCTGCGCGCAAACCCGGACATGGATGCACAGGGTGTTGCGATCGAGGCTCACCTCGACCGTGGCCGTGGCCCCGTTGCCACAGTGCTCATCCAGCGCGGAACGCTGCGCGTCGGCGATTCCATCGTCGCCGGTGATGCATACGGCCGCGTCCGCCGCATGGTGGACGAGCACGGCGAGGACGTCCACGAGGCACTACCTTCGCGTCCGGTTCAGGTCATCGGCTTCACGTCCGTCCCCGGTGCAGGCGACAACCTGCTCGTGGTCGACGAGGACCGTATTGCCCGCCAGATCGCTGACCGTCGCAATGCACGTAAGCGCAATGCGTTGGCAGCGAAGAGCCGCAAGCGCATCAGCTTGGACGATCTCGATGCAGCTCTGAAGGAACATTCGCAGCTGAACTTGATCCTCAAGGGCGACAACTCGGGAACCGTCGAGGCTCTCGAAGAGGCACTGCTGGCTATCCCGATCGACGACGAGGTGCAGTTGCGCGTCATCGACCGCGGTGTCGGTGGCGTCACGGAGACCAACGTCAACCTGGCAGCGGCTTCCAACGCGATCATCATCGGCTTCAACGTCCGTGCCGAAGGCAAGGCGACCGAGCTGGCGAACCGCGAGGGTGTCGACATCCGGTACTACTCGGTGATCTACCAGGCCATCGACGAGGTCGAGAAGGCTCTCAAGGGTCTGCTCAAGCCGGTGTACGAAGAGGTCGAGCTGGGCAAGGCGGAGATCCGCGCGATGTTCCGTTCGTCCAAGATCGGCAACATTGCCGGTTGCTTGGTCACGTCGGGCAGCATCCGTCGCAACGCCAAGGCACGTCTCATCCGCGACAGCAAGGTTGTCGCCGAGACGGTCACCATCTCCTCGCTCAAGCGGGAGAAGGAAGACGCCACCGAGGTTCGCGAAGGCTACGAATGTGGTCTGACCGTCACCTACTCCGATATCAAGATCGGTGACGTTCTGGAGTGCTACGAGCTTCGTGAGAAGCCGCGCGACTAGTAGTCGCCGCGGGCGCTGGGGGCGCTCGTGAGTATTGACTGACATGGACTCTCCTGGACATTGACCACAATGTCCGGGAGAGTCCATTCGGCTATGCCGACGAGGAAGCGGTCTGGGACGAGAAACGGTCTGGGGGAATATGTTCGTAGGTGCATTGGAGTTCGACATTCTTTTCGGAGATGTCCACTCCCTCAAGGAAAAGCGTTCGCTGGTGTCGCCGATTCTGACCGAACTGCGACGTTTCGGGATCAGTGCGGCGGAAGCCGGGGAACAGGGGCGTCTTCGCCGCGCCTTGGTCGGTGTTGCTGCGGTCAGTTCGTCGATGGATCATCTGCACGACGTACTCGATCGTTGTGAGCGAGCGGTTGCGGCGCGACCGGAAATGCAGTTACTTGCCGTACGTCGGCGCGTCTTCGGTCCCGAGGACTGATTTGGTCGGTGGGCGGCGATGCACAAGACTGGTGTCGGTAATAATTCTTGTAAATCGAACATTGTGAACGATCGAGTTATCTCGTATCGGATGTGCGTGAAATCGAATGTCCGTGGAATCGAAAGTCCAGGGAGAAGGAGACAGAGATCATGGTGGATCCCGCCCGGGCCCGTAAGCTCGCAAAACGAATCGGCACGATTGTCGCGACCGCAATCGACCACGAGATCAAGGATCCGCGGCTTGCTTTTGTGACCATCACCGACACGAAGGTCACCAACGACCTGCACGATGCGACCGTGTACTACACCGTGATGGGTGAAAAGGTCGATTCCGCACCCGACGTCGAAGCTGCTGCAGCCGGTCTCGAGAAGGCCAAGGGTGTTCTCCGGTCGAAGGTGGGCGCCGGCACCGGTGTCCGTTTCACCCCGACGCTGACGTTTGTCGCGGACACCGTTCCCGATACTGCGCGCCACATGGAAGAGCTGTTGGCTCGTGCGCGTGCCGCCGACGGCGAGCTCGCCAAGGCTCGCGAGGGAGCTCAGCCTGCCGGTGAAGCAGATCCGTACAAGGAGCCACGAGTAGCTGCTGACGACGATGACGACGTCGTTGCCTCGGATGCTCGAGATCTCGACTGACCCGCAGCGAGGATGACGATCACCGCACGCGCTTACGGAGACCCTTGCGAGGATCCTTGCCGGGCAGGCTTCGCGCGGGCAATCGAAGTGCTGGATGCGGCTCGGACGGCAACTATCCTGTGCCACATCCAGCCTGACGCAGACACTATCGGCAGCGGTCTGGCATTGGGGTTGGCGCTCGAGCGCAGGGGCGTTTCGGTTCAGGTTGCCTTCAGCCGGCCTGCGCACCTGCCCGAGTCCATGCTCGGATTTCCCGGTCTGCATCTGTTGGTTCCACCGGCTTCCGTGCGTTCCGAAGTGGACGTCCTGATCACCGTCGACGTGGGAAGCACCGGGCGCTTGGGCGCTCTTGCGGATCGGTTGGCTGGTGCGGCCAGCACCGTCGTCGTGGATCATCATCGATCCAATTCGGAATTCGGTGCGATCAACGTCGTGGACGAATCCGCAGCATCGACGACGGCTCTGCTGGCACGGTTGTTCGATTCGTGGGGCGTGGAGATCGATCGAGACGTGGCCCATTGCCTGTATGCCGGTCTGGTGACCGATACGGGGTCCTTCCGTTGGGGCGGGCCGTCGACGCATGTTCTTGCGGCCCGGCTATTAGCCACCGGTATCGACGGCGACACCATCGCTCGGCAACTTCTCGACACGCATCCGTTCGGCTGGCTGCCGATGCTGTCGTCGGTGCTCGGCTCGGCGACGCTGGTACGAAGCGCTGCAGGTGGTCGCGGTCTCGTGTACGCGGTGATCCGCCGTGACGACATCGGAGATCTGCGGTCCGAGGAAATCGAGAGCGTTGTCGACATCGTCCGGACGACGTCGGAAGCCGAGGTTGCCGCTGTGCTCAAGGAATCGGAAACCGGCAGCTGGTCGATATCGTTGCGCGCGAAGACCGATGTCGACGTCTCGGCTGTCGCGGAGAGACTCGGTGGCGGTGGACATCGGCTCTCGGCCGGCTACACCTCGACCGATTCGAGTGAGCAGACGGTTGCAGCGTTGATTGCCGCACTGGGGTGAGTGTCCGATCGTGACCGCATCCGATAGTCCTGTGCCAGCAACTGCGACAAAATCCGGCGCCGAGGTCGATGTGACCGGCCGTCGTATCTTCGGGTTGGCGTTGCCTGCGCTAGGTGTGCTGGCAGCCGAGCCGCTCTATCTCCTGTTCGACATCGCAGTCGTGGGACGGCTCGGAGCCCTTCCGTTGGCGGGTCTGGCGGTGGGCGGGCTCATCCTGTCGTTGGTGAGCACTCAGTTGACGTTCCTCTCGTATGGAACCACCGCTCGCGCGGCTCGACTGCACGGCGCCGGCCGCGATCGCGAGGCGGTCGGTGAAGGTGTTCAGGCAACGTGGTTGGCGTTGGTGATCGGGCTGCTGTTGGTGGCGGTGGTGCAGGCGATTGCCGGGCCGTTGACGTCGGCGGTGGCGGGCGGTTCCGATATCGCGGATGCGGCCGAGAGTTGGTTGCGCATCGCGGTGCTGGGTGTGCCGCTCATTCTGGTAGCCCTCGCCGGCAACGGTTGGATGCGCGGGCTGCAGAACACGATCCGTCCGCTGCGCTTCGTTCTTGTGGGACTGGGGATTTCGGCAGTTCTGTGCCCGATCCTGGTTCACGGATTATGGGGTGCGCCGCGCCTCGAACTCGAAGGTTCGGCGGTTGCGAATCTTGTCGGTCAGAGTATTTCCGGCATCTTGTTCGCGTGGGCGTTGTTCCGCGAACCAGTCTCGGTCAGACCACGTGTGTCGATCATGCGCGCGCAGATGGTCATGGGCCGCGATTTGATTCTCCGCAGCCTCGCTTTCCAAGCCTGTTTCGTGTCGGCTGCGGCGGTTGCGTCGCGATTCGGAGCAGCCGTGGTGGGCGCGCATCAGGTGGTTCTGCAGTTGTGGAACCTGGTTGCGCTGCTTCTCGATTCATTGGCGATCGCCGCGCAGACGCTGATCGGGGCCGCGCTGGGAGGCGGATTTGCAGTTGCTGCCAAGAAAATGGCGTGGCGGATCACAGTGTGGTCGACGGTCTTCGCAGTGCTGTTGGCCGTTCTGTTTGCCGCCGGGCACTCGGTGATCCCGCAACTGTTCACGGCAGACGACGAGGTGCTCGCGCAGATGTCGATCGCCTGGTGGTTCTTCGTCGCGATCATGCCGGTCGCGGGAGTCGTGTTTGCCCTCGACGGAGTTCTCCTCGGCGCCGGTGATGTGACCTTCATGAGAAATGCCACCATGGCGTGTGCGGTGGTCGGATTTCTGCCGGCAATCTGGATGTCGCTGGCCTTCGACTGGGGGTTGGCCGGAATCTGGGCGGGCCTGACCGTGTTTGTCGTACTGCGGATGATTGCGGTGTCCTGGCGTGCGCTGTCGGGAAAGTGGGCTGTGACGGGAACCGAGACAACTGCACATGCAGTCGAGCGTTCGAGTGAGGAAGCTGAGGGATCGTGGCAGCAAAGCTGATGGCAGTGAGCGACATCCATGTCGGTCACAACGGCAACAAGCCGATGACGGAGGAACTGTTCCCGGACTCGCCGGACGACTGGTTGATCCTGGCCGGCGACGTGTCGGAGAAGACCGACGATATTCGCTGGGCGCTCACGCTCCTGCGCTCGCGCTTCGCGAAGGTCATCTGGATTCCCGGCAACCACGAACTGTGGACCACGGCCAAGGACCCGGTGCAGATTCACGGCGCTCCGCGGTACGAGTACCTGGTCAACATGTGCCGCGAGATCGACGTCATCACGCCGGAGGATCCGTTCCCGGTGTGGGAGGGCGAAGACGGTCCGGTGACGCTCGTCCCGATGTTCCTGCTCTACGACTACTCGTTCCTGCCCGTCGGGGCGCGAGACAAGGAACACGGCCTCGAGATCGCGCGGGACAAGAACGTCGTCGCCACCGACGAATTTCTGCTGTCGTCGCAGCCGTACGCAACCCGCGACGCGTGGTGCCGTGCCCGCATCGCGTACACGCAGGAGCGTCTGGACGCGTTGCCCGAAGGTACGAAGACCGTGCTGATCAATCACTTTCCGTTGGTTCGTCAACCGACTGACGTGCTGATCTATCCGGAATTCGCGCTGTGGTGCGGTACGACGCTGACCGCGGACTGGCATGTGAAATACAACGCCGTGTGCTCGGTCTACGGGCACCTGCACATCCCGCGAACCACCTACTACGACGGCGTCCGCTTCGAGGAAGTGTCGCTCGGATACCCACGGGAGTGGCGTCGGCGCGGCCTGCCCGAGAAACTGTTGCGGCAGATTCTGCCGGTGCCGGAGTACCCGCCGGGAACGTTGAACAAATGGGGCGGCCACTTCAAGGTGACGCCGGAGCAGGAAGCCGAAGTCGAGCGTATGCGCTCGGGTCGCTAGAAAGGCACCGACACGTGATCGAACAGATTCTGCCCGGCGGCATCGCGATTGCCGAGGCGTTCGAGGATCCGCCTGGACTTGTCCCGCATCCCAGCGAAGAGGCGCTGATCGGCCGTGCGGTGGAGAAGCGTCGTCGCGAATTCGTGACGACGCGCAATCTTGCCCGCACCGCCATGGGGAAACTGGGTGTTCCGGCGGCCCCCGTCATGCGGGGGGAGCGGGGAGCGCCGTTGTGGCCGAAAGGCGTTGTCGGCAGCCTCGCGCACTGCGACGGATATCGCGGCGCGGTGCTGGCGTACTCGATGCAGGTTCGTTCGCTCGGTATCGACGCCGAACCCCACGGGCCCTTGCCGGACGGGGTGCTTCCGGCCGTCAGCATCGAGGACGAGCGAACCTGGCTGGGCGAGCAGGCCGGCGACGGTCCCGTCCACTGGGATCGAATCCTGTTCTGCGCCAAGGAAGCCACATACAAGGCGTGGTTCCCCCTGACACAACGGTGGTTGGGGTTCGAGGACGCACACATCACGTTCGAATCCGAATCGGATACGTCTGGCACGTTCCGATCCAAGTTGTTGGTCCCGGGGGAGACGACCTCCGGTGCGCCGCTCACCGAATTCGTCGGTAGGTGGATGGTGTCCGACGGACTGATCCTGACGGCAATTTCGGTGCAGTGAGTCCGGCTGGCAGAATCGAGACCCGTGTCAGCTCGCGAAAAGCCTTCCTCCGGACTTGTCGGCGCCGGAATCTTGATCGTCGACAAAGAAGCAGGCCTCACCAGCCATGACGTAGTGGCCCGGTGCCGCAAGCTGTTGAATACCCGCAAGGTCGGCCATGCGGGAACGCTTGATCCCATGGCAACCGGTGTGCTGGTTCTCGGCGTGGAGCGTGCCACCAAACTGCTCGGCCTGCTGGCACTGACCACCAAGGCGTATTCGGCGACCATCCGGTTGGGTGCGTCGACGACCACCGACGACGCGGAAGGTGAAGTACTCACCTCAGCGGATGCGTCGGCCGTGACGGATGAGGAGATCGCCGCAGTGGTGGCGACGCTGACCGGTGACATCGAGCAGATCCCGGCCAGTGTTAGCGCCATCAAGGTGGACGGTCAGCGTGCTCACGCTCTGGTGCGAGCCGGTGAAACCGTCGAACTTGCCGCGCGTCCGGTGACGGTGTCGACGTTCGAGATTCTTGCCCGACGCGACATCGAGGGCGGATTCGTCGACCTCGACGTCGACGTGGAGTGCTCGTCCGGCACTTACATTCGTTCGCTGGCGCGTGATCTCGGGCGAACGTTGGGTGTCGGCGGTCATCTGACGGCACTGCGTCGCACGCGCGTCGGACCGTTCACTCTCGAACACGCGCGCACGCTCGAAGATCTCGCCGAGGCTCCCGGCGTGAGTCTCGATATCGACCAGGCCGCCCAGACTGCGTTCCCACACCGTCAGATCACAGTGGCCGAGGCCGAAGCCATCAGCCAGGGGCGGTGGCTCGAACCGATCGGGCTCAAAGGTGTCTACGCGGCCATCGATCCCAGCGGCCATACGATTGCCCTGCTGCAGGAAAAGGGAAAGCGTGCGAGTTCGGTCATGGTCGTGCGCCCGGCGACACTGCGTCAAGATTAGTCACTCGTCCGGACCAGGTTATTCAGACCAGCCAGATGGCTTGGGCGACAGGGCTTCCCAGATCGATAAAGTCCGGGTTGTCGCCCAAACGCACTGACATGGTTCCGGCAAAATCGCGTCGCACCACCACGGTGATCTCGACGTCGAGTGTGATACCGACGGAATCGAAGTAGCGAAGCATCTCCGGATCGGAGTCGGAGATACGTGCAACCCGCCCGCGCTCGCCGTTGGCGAAGTCGCTGAGTTGGCGCGCCGGGGGAGTGGGAATTGTCCCGTCGGCGGCCGGGATGGGGTCGCCGTGCGGATCACGTTCGGGGAAGCCGAGTTTGGCATCGATGCGCGAGATCATCAGGTCGGAGACGGCGTGCTCGAGTACTTCGGCTTCGTCGTGGACCTCGTCCCAGCCGTAGCCCAGTTCGTGAACGAGGTACGTTTCGAGCAATCGGTGGCGTCGCACCATGGAGACAGCTGCCGCCCGGCCAGTGTCCGTCAACGCGATCGATCCGTACCGAGCGTGATCGACCAGGCCCTGATCGGACAGTTTGCGGATAGCTTCGGACACCGTGGAGGCGGAGACGCCCATCTTCTCGGACAGCAGCTTCGTGGAGATGCGTTGGAGTGACCACTCCTGAATGGTCCAGATCATCTTCAGGTAATCCTGCGCGACCGAGGACAGTGCAAGTGTGTCGATCGATCCGTCCGGGTGGGAATCCGCGTCGCCGGATTCGGCGGCACCATCCGGTGCAGAGTGTGTATCGGAGGGTCCAGTCTTGTGAGCTGCCACGACACTTAGCTTAGGCTACGAATTGCGGAAGTTCCGTACCTGCGACGTAGTGCAGTGGCAGACCGCTCGGCGGGTCCAACCGAAACTACTGACGGTGCGCCCCGTAGGCTGCCTTTCGTGCTGAGGTGGCGTGGTCTCGACGAAGTTCCGGCCGATTGGGGTCGTTGTGTACTCACTATCGGTGTGTTCGACGGTGTGCACCGTGGGCATGCCCAATTAATTGCCCGGGCAGTAGCCGCGGCGCGAAAGCGCGGGGTTCCCAGTGTGCTCATGACGTTCGATCCGCACCCCATGGAAGTTGTGCGACCGGGTAGTCATCCGGCTCAGTTGACGACGCTGGCGCGTCGTGCGGAATTGGCCGAAGAGTTGGGCATCGACGTCTTCTGCGTCATGCCGTTCACCGCGGATTTCATGAAGCTGACTCCGGAGCGGTACGTCCACGAAATCCTCGTGGAGCGCCTGCACGTTGCCGAGGTTGTCGTGGGCGACAACTTCACGTTCGGCAAGAAAGCCCTGGGTAACGTCGATCTGCTTCGCGAAATGGGTGAGCGATTCGGATTTGCCGTCGACGGTGTCCAATTGCTTGCCGAGCATGCGGTGACGTTCTCGTCGACCTACATTCGCTCGTGCGTCGACGCCGGTGACATGGCTGCGGCAACCGAGGCGCTCGGTCGACCGCATCGCGTCGAAGGTGTTGTGGTGCACGGCGACAAGCGTGGCCGTGAACTCGGATTTCCGACGGCAAACGTCGCGCCTCCGGTGTTCTCGGCTATTCCGGCCGACGGCGTTTACGCGGCCTGGTTCAGCGTTCTGGGAGCCGACGAGGAGTTGGGCACGCTCGTACCGGGAAAGCGGTACAAGTCGGCAGTGTCCGTCGGCACCAATCCGACATTCTCCGGTCGCGCTCGCACCGTCGAGGCTTTTGTTCTCGACGCCGACGCAGATCTGTACGGACAACATGTCGCCGTCGACCTGGTGGCGCGGATCCGCGGGATGGAGAAGTTCGATTCCATCGAGTCGCTGATCGCGGAAATGAATCGCGATGTCGAGCGCGCTCGTGAAATTCTGGATCACGACTCGGAACAGAGTGTCGGCTGACGCCTGGGAACAGAGTGTCGGCTGACACACTTGCCGTCGACCGGTAAATCGATCGCAACGGTCCTGGTAGAATCTTCTCTCGGTGTGTGCTGCGGTTTGCGGCGGCCGCGTCCGATCTAGTTCCTTTCACGCAAACGTCATCACAGGAGTGAATCAAGTGGCATTGACCACGGAAGAAAAGAAGGCCGTTCTCGGCGAGTACGGCTTGCATGAGACCGACACGGGATCGCCCGAAGCTCAGGTGGCAATGCTCACCAAGCGCATCACCGATCTCACCGAGCACCTCAAGACCCACAAGCATGACCACCACTCACGTCGTGGACTGCTCTTGATGGTCGGTCGTCGTCGTCGTCTGCTCAAGTACGTGGCAAAGACGGACGTCGCTCGTTACCGTGCGCTCATCGAGCGCCTCGGCCTGCGTCGCTAGATTTTTGTCACGACGCTGATCGAAAGCAACACGGCAGGCTCCGGTTTGCCGAACACTCCGTTAGCCGGCGAAGCCACGCATATACTGGGCTTCGCTGGCTTTCGGCGTTAGCTGCCGCAAGGCAGTTTCCGCTGTCGGCGCATTTGCACAGTTGGTGCAGTGCGAAGTCAGCACACCGTATGCATCAGAGAACGTGGTGTCGGTTGTCGGTAGTGGTTCTCCGGACCGGGCGAATGCCCTGTGGTTCCGGCGGACTTCGATCGACGGCCGCCCCGAACGTCAGTGACGTCCCGAAGCAGAGACCAGTTCGCACGTAGGAACCTCTGCAATTCAAGAGGGGGACGTCCCTCGGTGCGCAGTTTCCACCAGGAGGGTGGGAACGCCCGCGCGGGTACGGCGAAGACGAGAGGGAAGTGAAGAGAAAAAGATGACAGAGAATTCCGTAGTAGAGGTCGACGAAGGCGTGTTCGAATCCACCGCCGTGATCGACAACGGGTCCTTCGGTACCCGCACCATCCGTTTCGAGACCGGACGCCTTGCTCAGCAGGCCGCCGGTGCCGTCGTTGCCTACCTGGACGACGAGACCATGCTGCTGTCCGCCACGAGCGCCAGCAAGCACCCCAAGGAGCATTTCGACTTCTTCCCCCTGACGGTGGACGTCGAAGAGCGCATGTACGCAGCGGGCCGCATCCCCGGCTCGTTCTTCCGTCGTGAGGGACGCCCCTCCACCGACGCGATCTTGACCTGCCGCCTCATCGACCGGCCGCTGCGCCCGTCGTTCGTCGACGGTCTGCGTAACGAGATCCAGGTCGTCGTCACGGTCATGAGCCTCAACCCGCAGGATCTGTACGACGTCGTGGCTATCAACGCCGCATCCGCGTCGACGCAGATCGCGGGCTTGCCGTTCTCCGGTCCCGTCGGTGGCGTGCGTGTTGCACTCATCGTCTCCGAGGACAACAAGGCCGGCCAGTGGGTTGCATTCCCGACGGTCGATCAGCTCGAGAACGCCGTGTTCGACATGGTCGTCGCCGGCCGCGTCGTTTCCGGCAGCGGTGACAACGCCGACGTCGCGATCATGATGGTCGAGGCCGAGGCCACCGACAACGTCATCGCGAAGATCGCCGACGGCGCTCAGGCTCCCACCGAGACCATCGTCGCCGAAGGCCTCGAGGCTGCTAAGCCGTTCATCGCCCGTCTGTGCGCTGCGCAGGCAGCACTGGCATCCAAGGCTGCAAAGCCCACGGGTGACTACCCGGTCTTCCCGGCGTACCAGGACGACGTATTTGCCGCCGTCGAGGCTGCTGCGTCCGAAAAGCTCAATGCCGCACTGACAATCGCCGGCAAGCAGGAACGCGACGACAAGACCGACGAGGTCAAGGTCGAGGTTCTCGAGCAGGTTGCACCGAACTTCGAAGGCCGCGAGAAGGAACTGGGAGCAGCGTTCCGCTCGCTCACCAAGAAGCTGGTTCGCCAGCGCATCCTGCGCGATCAGTTCCGCATCGACGGCCGCGGCGTCACGGACATCCGTTCGCTGTCCGCCGAGGTTGCGATCATCCCGCGCGCACACGGTTCCGCACTGTTCGAGCGCGGCGAGACCCAGATCCTGGGTGTCACCACACTCGACATGGTGAAGATGGCTCAGCAGGTCGACTCGCTCGGCCCCGAGACCAGCAAGCGCTACATGCACCACTACAACTTCCCGCCGTACTCCACCGGTGAGACGGGTCGTGTCGGTTCGCCGAAGCGTCGCGAAATCGGTCACGGCGCACTTGCCGAGCGCGCACTCATGCCGGTTCTGCCCAGCGTCGAAGAGTTCCCGTACGCGATTCGCCAGGTCTCCGAGGCGCTGAGCTCCAACGGTTCCACCTCGATGGGCTCCGTGTGTGCTTCCACGCTTGCACTGCTCAATGCCGGTGTGCCGCTGAAGGCTCCGGTTGCCGGTATCGCCATGGGCCTCGTCTCCGACCAGGTCGACGGCGAAACCCGTTACGTGGCACTGACGGACATCCTCGGCGCCGAAGATGCTTTCGGTGACATGGACTTCAAGGTTGCCGGTACCAAGGACTTCGTCACGGCTCTGCAGCTGGACACGAAGCTCGACGGCATCCCGTCCAAGGTCCTCGCCGGCGCACTCGCGCAGGCCAAGGATGCTCGTACCACGATCCTCGAGGTCATGGCAGAGGCCATCGACACCCCGGACGAGATGAGCCCGTTTGCACCTCGCGTGACGGCCATCAAGGTCCCGGTCGACAAGATCGGCGAGGTCATCGGCCCCAAGGGCAAGATGATCAACTCCATCACCGAGCAGACCGGTGCCAACATCTCCATCGAAGACGACGGCACCGTGTTCGTCGGCGCCACCGATGGACCGTCTGCACAGGCCGCGATCGACATGATCAACGCCATTGCCAACCCGCAGCTCCCCAAGGTCGGCGAGCGGTTCCTGGGCACGGTCGTCAAGACCACCGCCTTCGGTGCCTTCGTCTCGCTCCTGCCGGGTCGCGACGGATTGGTGCACATCTCCAAGCTGGGCAGCGGCAAGCGTATTGCCAAGGTCGAAGACGTGGTCAACGTCGGATCCAAGATCCGCGTCGAGATCGCCGATATCGATGCTCGCGGCAAGATCTCGCTGATCCCCGTGGAAGAGGGCAACGACGACGCTGCCGCTCCGGCTGCTGAAGAGGCTGCTTCCGAGTAGCACTTCTTCTCGGTTTGTTCGATGCGGCCCCGCGCGGATTTCCGTGCGGGGCCGCATCTGTACTGTCTGTAGACACATACTTTCCGGACCTGATCATTCTCCGCACCGAGGACTGCTGAACTTTTTCATGGCCAAGACCCCAGGCAAGACCACTGCCAAGACCTCAGGCACGACAACTGCCAAGAATGCTGCGAAGAAGACGCGCAGCCGCAGTACTGCACTCGCAACTCCGATCGACGCTCTTCCCGAATCCGGAGTCCAGCGGACAGTTCTGCCTGGCGGACTCCGCGTCGTCACGGAGTTCATCCCGGGTGTGCGCAGTGCGTCGGTCGGCGTCTGGGTGGGCGTCGGATCGCGTGACGAGCAGCCCAGCGTTGCCGGCGCGGCCCATTTCCTCGAGCACCTGCTGTTCAAGTCGACGCCGTCGCGGACAGCGCTCGACATCGCGCAGGTCATGGACGGAGTGGGCGGAGAACTCAACGCGTTCACGTCCAAGGAGCACACGTGCTTTTACGCGCATGTGATCGACGAAGATCTGCCGATGGCCGTGGATCTTGTCGCCGATGTCGTTTTGCGCGGCCGGTGCCGGTCCGCTGACGTCGATGTCGAGCGGCAAGTGGTCCTCGAAGAGATCGCGATGCGCGACGACGATCCGGAGGATCTCCTCGGCGACGCGTTTCTGACTGCTCTGTTCGGTGACCACCCGGTGGGTCGCCCTATCATCGGCAGCGTGGATTCCATCGAGTCGATGTCCCGCAATCAGTTGCATTCCTTCCACGTGCGCCGGTACACGCCGCAGCGGATGGTTCTTGCCGTCGCCGGAAACGTCGACCACAAGCAGGTCGTGACATTGGCGAAACGCGCATTTGCCGGTCACCTCGAGCGTGGTGTGAAGCCGGCACCGCGCCGTGAAGGAACTTTGCGTCTGCGCACGATGCCGGAACTGAGTTTGACGCATCGTGACAGCGAGCAGGTTCATCTTGCGCTCGGTGTGCGGGCTTTCGGCCGTCACGAAGGTCATCGGTGGGCGCTGTCTGTGCTCAATACCGCGGTGGGCGGCGGCTTGAGTTCGCGTCTGTTCCAAGAGATTCGGGAACAGCGTGGTTTGGCATATTCCGTATATTCCGGGGTGGACACGTTTGCGGACACGGGGGCGTTCTCGGTCTACGCGGGGTGCCAGCCGGAAAACCTGGGTGAGGTCACCACGGTGATCCGCGAGGTTCTCGCTCAGGTGGCCGCAGGCGGCATCACGGACGCGGAGATTGCGCGCTCCAAGGGCGCGCTTCGGGGCAGTCTTGTTTTGTCACTGGAAGATTCGGGTTCGCGGATGAACCGTATCGGTCGCAGTGAACTCAACTACGGAAACCATCGCAGTGTCGCGCAGACATTGGCGTCCATCGACGCCGTCACTGCGGAAGAAGTTCTCGAAGTGGCACAGACTTTGCTGACACGGCCGTTTGCCGCCGCCGTGGTAGGTCCGTACAAACGTGTCCGGGATCTGCCGGCGTCAGTGCGTGGGATTGTTCGTTAGTCGGTAACCAGCGAAATCAGGGTGCGCAGTTGAAGATTCGTGGAGCAGTGCTCGAAGAAATCGGACGGAGCCGCCCGTACGCGTCGTCGATGCCGATCACCGTGTCCGAACTCGAACTTGATGCTCCGGGCCCCGGTGAGATCCTCGTGAGGATCGAGGCGGCCGGACTGTGTCACTCGGATCTCTCTGTCGTGGACGGCAATCGAGTCCGCCCGGTGCCGATGCTGCTGGGGCACGAAGCGGCCGGTCGGATCGAGCAGATCGGTGACGGCGTGGACGCCCTGCGTGTGGGGGATCGTGTTGTCATGACCTTCCTGCCTCGGTGCGGCGAGTGCGCCGGCTGCGCAACCGACGGCCGGATGCCGTGCACGGTGGGCAGCGCCGCAAACAATGACGGCAGTCTCCTCGGCGGTGCGCACCGCCTGCAGCGTGACGGTGTGAGCATCAAGCATCACCTGGGAGTGTCCGGATTTGCGACGCATGCAGTCGTCAACGCCAAGTCGGTGGTGGCCGTGGACGACGATGTGCCGCCTGATATCGCAGCTGTGCTGGGCTGCGCAGTGCTGACCGGTGGCGGAGCGCTACTCAATGCGGCAAAACCCCGTCCCACCGACACCGTGATGGTTGTCGGTTTGGGTGGCGTCGGTATGGCAGCAATTCTGACGGCCCGAGCGTTGGGTGTCGCGACGGTCATCGGCGTCGACGCGCTCGAGTCGAAGCTGGCTCAGGCACTCGAACTGGGCGCGACCGATGTCTTCACACCGTCCGGTTTGTCCGAGAGTGGTGTGCGCGCAGACATTGTGGTGGAAGCTGCGGGCAATGCTCGCGCGTTCGAGACTGCCGTGTCCGCCACGGCTGCGGGTGGCACCACTGTCACGGTGGGACTGCCCGCGCCGGACGCGCGTTCGTCGATTTCCCCGCTCGGACTGGTCGCGGAAGCTCGGACCGTCATCGGCAGCTATCTCGGCTCGGCAGTCCCGGCCCGTGACATCCCGATCTACGCGCAATTGTGGCGCGACGGAAAGCTACCGGTCGAGAAGCTCATCTCGTCAAGAATCGAGCTGAGCGACATCAATTCGGGGATGGACGAACTGGCGGACGGGAAAGCAATCCGACAGGTCATTATTTTCGACTCAGAGCACGACTGAACAGGGATTTTGTCGGGTGAGGGCATGGCCTCTCAGGCCGAATCGAGCACGCATAGCCCTCGCAGATCGTTATCCGATGTAACGCTTCTCCCGAACTGGACGACTACTCGAATGACGTTGCGTGACGCCCCGGGGGTCGGTCGTACGTTTTCCGAAAGTGGATTGGGGAGAAAATATGCCGGTTCGTGGGTTCTTTTCACGACATCGAATACTTGCGGGCGCACTGGCGCCTGCAGCGCTCGGCGTTGCAGCGCTGGTAGCTGTGGCGGTAGCCGTGGACTCACCGCAGTCCAGCACGATCGAGACGCAACTGACGTCGTCGGTCACCGAATGCCACGACATGGTGAGCATCGCAGTTGCCGGTCGGCACGACACTCCGGACGCGAACACGGTCAAGATGCTGCTCGGTGCGGACGGTAAGCCGCTACCTGCCGCGCTGTCAGGCGATTACACGAGTGACCGCGTCGATCAGGTGATCAATCCGGCCGGTTCGGTCAACACGACCAAGCCAGGTTCGTATGCGGCCGTATATATCGCATACCCGGCAAACATGGCGTCGTACGAGGATGCCGTTGCCGCCGGCGCGGCAAACACCCAATCCGTGATGAGTGCGATCGCGAAGGAATGCCCCAAGACGCAGTTCTCGATCGTCGGGTACAGCGAGGGTGCTGACGTCGTCCGCCGTGTTGCCATGGACATCGGAAATCAGGAAAGCAACGAGTTCGGGGTAGACCCGGACAAGGTTGTCGGTGTGGTCATGCTCGCGGATGCGGGACGTGAAGAGGGAGACGGCACGTTCATCGGCGCCCAGAATCCGTTCACCAACCCGGACAATTTCGACACGAAGTACCAGAATGGCACGTCGGCGACACCCGGTCAGGGCGTCCTCCCCGACACGGCGGGCAGCTTCGGCAAGCTGAACGGCAAAGTCGCCTCGTTCTGCTCCGACGGTGACTTCACGTGCTCGGCTCCGAGCAATATTTCGCTCTTGCTCCTGGCTGCGAACGTCGGACGCCAGCTGAACATCGACGATCTCGAATCCCAGGGACTCACCCCGACCACCGGTATCAACGTTGCCGTTGTGCTCGGTCAGATCGTCTTCGAAGCATTCAACGACATTTCATCCGATCCCGATTGGATGAAGGGTGACGAGACCTTCCTCCAGGTGATGCTGAAGGTATCGGATCCTGACTACAAGCCAGGTACGGCCACCACGGTGACCACCGTGGCCGACGAAGACTCGATTACCGCCGAGAAGGTCTCTCCGCTGGCGTACCTGCCGCAGAAGCTCTTCAAGGAGATCGTCGGACTGATCGCCACCAACCAGAACACGATCCCGGTGATCATGAGTGATCCGTACCAGATGACACTCGGTCCAGACGTCGGACATCACTTCGACTACTGGCGCGACGCCGATGCCGCGAACGGCAAGCCGTTGACTTCTGCGCAGTACGCAGCAGCGTGGCTTACGTATCTCGCGCAGCAGGCCAAGGACGGTAAGCCCGTCGATACGACGGCAAAGCCCACGGCTGTAGAGCTTGTCGCTGCCGTCGACGCGTACATGGCTGACGACGCAGCCGAAGGCGATGTCGCTGCCGAAGGCACCGATAATCAGGCTCCTGCCGGAACCACGGGTTCGACGGACTCCGCCACCGCGCCGGGAACGTCGCCGGATGCTCCTGTCGCCGGATCTGTTTCCGAGACCTCAGGTGCAGTCGCAACACCGAGCGAATCGGTGGTGCCCACCACGGGCGCAGCAGTCTCGAGTGCTCCGACATCGGAGACAGCGAGTTCAAGTGCGGCCGCCACTACCACCACGACGGTGACGTCTACGACGACCACATCCAAGGCGCCGACTCCGGGACAGTAGCCTCTCCCAGGCAAGCATCAGGCTGCGATCCGCATGTACATGCGGATCGCAGCCTTTTTCTATGCCACGGTTTTTCTACGCCACCGTTTTTCTAAGCCATGGCTCTGCCCTATCGTGGAATGTACGGTCCCTTCACATGTGAATTGCGGGTCTGCCGTGCATGAACTGTCGATTGCCCAGAGTGTGGTCGATGCCGTGTGCGACAAGGCAGGCGCGCGACGCGTATGCGGTGTGCGGCTCGAAGTGGGACGACTGTGTGCTGTTGTGCCTGATTCGCTGCTCTTCTGCTTCGACGTCGTGACCGCGGGTACTCAGGCCGAAGGCGCGAGTCTGCGCATCGACGAGATCGCGACGAGCGTGCGTTGCCGGGAATGCGGCGAGGTTTTCTCACCGCCGGACATGATCTTGCTCTGCCCCTGTGGCAGCGCCGACGTCGATATCCTCGCCGGGCGTGAACTACGGATATTGTCGATGGAAGTGAGCTGATCATGTGCGCAACGTGCGGCTGCGGTGAGGGCGCGGGGGTGCGAATCTCCGGTGAATCGGGGCACAGTCAGGATCATGAGCACCCGCACGACCACGAGCACCCGCATAGTCACGATCATTCACACAGTCACGAACATTCCCACAGCACGACCGTTGTTCTGGAACAACAGGTACTCGCCAAGAACGACGAAGTTGCCACCCGCAATCGCGAGTGGATGCGCCGGCGCCGGATTGCCGCACTCAATGTTATGAGTTCGCCGGGCGCGGGTAAGACAACGTTGCTGGTTCGCACGATCAACGACTTGCGCGGCCGATTTCCCGTTGCCGTCATCGAGGGCGACCAGGAGACTGCGCTCGATGCCGAGAGGATTCGGTCAACGGGATCTCCTGTCGTTCAGGTGAATACGGGTGCGGGTTGCCACCTGGATGCGGAAATGATCGATCGGGCTATTAACGTGAATCGGCCGCTCGACGATTCTCTACTCTTGATTGAAAATGTGGGAAATCTAGTGTGTCCCGCACTTTTTGACCTCGGCGAGGAAGGCAAGGTTGTCCTAATTTCTACGCCGGAGGGTGCCGACAAGCCGATGAAGTATCCGCATATCTTTGCCGTCGCGGACCTCGTCATCGTCAACAAGATCGATTTGCTTCCCTATGTGGAATTTGACGTCGAGGCATGCATCCGTCAGGCAAAATCGCTGAATCCTGCTGTGCGCGTTGTTGTTTTGTCGGCAACGACGGGTGAGGGTTTGTCGCAGTGGTATGACTGGATCGATTCTCGAATGGCGCTTTCCTGAGTTGTCGTTGACAACTGATCTGCTCGGGTACTTAATGAAATGAGTGGGTGCCACGTTGCGGGCCGAATATCGGCTCGGGTGGTGTTCGATACCGGCGGCAGGAATCCGGTGGAACCAGACCCGGTGTAGCAAGTGGTGCCGTCGCACACGTGAAAGCGGCTGATATGACTACTCAGAATGCGACTGCGGACACCGCAGCAGCGAAGGCGGAAGATACTCTCATCCATGTTCTGTGGATCAATGCCGGGCTCAGTTGTGACGGCGATTCGGTGGCGTTGACCGCGGCCACGCAGCCGAGCATCGAAGAGATTGCACTCGGTGCGCTGCCCGGCTTGCCCCAGGTTGCGGTGCATTGGCCACTGATCGACTTCGAGTGTGGGCCAGAGGGCGGCGCCGACGATTTCCTGGAATGGTTCTGGAAGGCGGATCGGGGTGAACTCGATCCGTTTGTCCTTGTTGTCGAAGGGTCGATCCCGAACGAGAAACTGCACGACGAGGGCTACTGGTGCGGTTTCGGCAACAACCGCGAGACGGGGCAACCGGTCACGACCAGTGAGTGGCTGGACAGGCTGACCCCCAAAGCGACTGCGGTTGTTGCTGTCGGCACGTGCGCGACGTACGGCGGAATTCACGCCATGGCGGGAAATCCGACCGGCGCGATGGGCGTACCGGACTATCTGGGATGGACGTGGAAATCCAAGGCCGGTATCCCGATCGTCTGTGTGCCGGGATGCCCGATCCAACCGGACAATCTGTCGGAGACCCTGACCTATCTGTTGTACATGGCAACTGATCAAGCGCCGATGATTCCACTGGACGAATCGCTGCGACCACAATGGCTGTTCGGCGCGACGGTGCACGAGGGCTGTGATCGCGGTGGCTACTACGAGCAAGGAGAGTTTGCCACCGAATACGGTTCGCCCAAGTGCATCGTGAAACTGGGCTGTTGGGGTCCGGTCGTGAAATGCAATGTGCCCAAACGTGGTTGGATCAACGGAGTGGGTGGATGCCCCAACGTTGGCGGCATCTGCATCGGGTGCACCATGCCGGGGTTCCCGGACAAATTCATGCCGTTCATGGACGAACCACCCGGCGGCAAGCTTTCGTCCACCGCTGTGGGTATGTACGGCAGCGTGATTCACAGTCTGCGCCGGATCACCGGTCACACCTTGGACAAGGAACCGCATTGGCGCGAACGGGGTTCGAAGTTGCTCACCGGCGCCACTCGCACGTGGTGAACAACTCGAGATACATCGAAACTGGGAGGCACTGACATGACGGCCATCGTTCCCGAACCCACCTCTACCGCGGATCGTGACGGTCTGGTGGAGATGGCGTGGGATCCCATCACCCGCATCGTCGGAAGTCTGGGCATTTACACCAAGATCGACTTCGCGAACCGGGAAGTCGTGGAATGCCACAGTACGTCGTCGATCTTCCGCGGCTATTCCCTGTTTATGAAGGGGAAGGATCCGCGCGACGCGCATTTCATCACCAGTCGCATCTGCGGTATTTGTGGAGACAACCACGCGACGTGCTCGTGCTACACCCAGAACATGGCGTATGGCGTAAAACCACCGCATCTGGGCGAGTGGATAGTAAATCTCGGTGAAGCCGCAGAATACATGTTCGACCACAACATCTTTCAAGAGAATCTTGTTGCGGTCGACTACTGCGAGAAGATGGTGTCCGAGACCAATCCCGGTGTCCTGGCGCAGGCGGAGAACACCCGCTGCCGGCACGAGGATCAGCACGGTTACCGCACCATCGCCGACATCATGCGCACTCTCAATCCGTTCACCGGCGAGTTCTACCGTGAGGCCCTTCAGGTTTCACGTTCGACCCGTGAAATGTTCTGTCTGATGGAGGGCCGTCACGTTCATCCGTCGACGCTCTATCCGGGCGGCGTCGGAACAGTGGCCACCATCGAACTGATGACCGACTACATGACGCGGTTGATGCGCTACGTGGAGTTCATGAAGAAGGTCGTGCCCATGCACGACGATCTGTTCGACTTCTTCTACGAAGCCCTGCCCGGTTACGAGAAGGTAGGTCTGCGTCGGACTCTCCTTGGATGCTGGGGGTCGTTCCAGGATCCGGAATTCTGCAATTTCGAGTACAAGGACATGACCGAGTGGGGACGCAAGATGTTCGTGACCCCCGGAATCGTGGTCGATGGCAAACTGATCACGACCGATCTGGTCGATATCAATCTCGGTATCCGAATCATGCTGGGCTCTTCGTATTACGAGGACTGGAAAGACCAGGAGATGTTTGTCGAGACCGACCCTCTCGGTAACGCGGTGGATCGGCGTCACCCCTGGAATCAGCACACCAACCCTCATCCGCAGAAGCGTGATCTGGAGGACAAGTACAGCTGGGTGATGTCGCCTCGATGGTTCGACGGCAAAGACAATCTTGCTCTCGATACCGGCGGCGGCGCACTCGCCCGCTTGTGGAGCACGGCGCTGGCGGAGTTGGTCGACATCGGCTACGTCAAGTCCACCGGACACAGCGTGCAGATCAATCTGCCCAAGACAGCGCTGAAGGGGCCGGTCACACTCGAGTGGCACATCCCCGAACACGGGAGCAACACGCTCGAAAGGAACCGTGCACGTACGTATTTCCAGGCATACGCGGCCGCATCGGCGTTACATTTTGCGGAGAAGGCTTTGGTGGAGATTCGCGCCGGCCGGACCAAGACGTGGGAATCGTTCGAAGTTCCGGACGAGGGTATCGGCTGCGGCTTCACCGAAGCCGTCCGCGGAGTTCTTTCCCACCACATGGTGATTCGGGACGGCAAGATTGCGAACTACCACCCGTACCCGCCAACTCCGTGGAACGCGAGCCCGCGTGACAGCTACGGCACTCCCGGGCCGTACGAGGATGCGGTGCAAGGTCAGCCGATCTTCGAGGAGAACGATCGGGACAATTTCAAGGGTATCGACATCATGCGCACAGTCCGCAGTTTCGACCCGTGCCTGCCGTGTGGCGTACACATGTATCTCGGTGGCGGTAAGACCATCGAGAAACTGCATTCGCCGACACAATCCGTGACGGGGGAGTAGCCCGTGGTGCACGGTGACAGGGAGCACGGTGACCGGGAGCGCGGTGAGAACGCGAGCGGTGCACCGCCTGGTGACTACTGGCGTGGAGCGGGCGAACGCATCGAAACTCTGTTGCAGGCCAGCGCAGGGGGCGGACCGGTAGCACGTGATCGTGCAGAGCAACTGGTGCGTGAAGTAGTGCAACTCTACGGCGCAGCTCTCGAACGCACTGTGCACCTTGCGGATTCCGCGATGGTAGATGAGATGACCCGTGACGACCTGATCTCGAGCCTTCTGCTCGTGCATGGCCTACATCCGCACGACGTGGAAACCCGCATACGTACGGCGCTGGACAGTGTGCGCCCGTACCTCGGGTCGCACGGCGGCGACGTCGAATTGATCGAGGTGACCGATGGTGTGGTGCGGTTGCGGCTGCTCGGCAGCTGCAACAGTTGTCCGTCGTCGTCCGTCACGCTCGAATCAGCCGTGCAGGACGCCGTGACGGCTGCGGCGCCCGAGACGAGCGGCATCGAGGTCGAGACCCCAACCGAACATGAGCCCAAAGCTGGTGTGATCTCGGCGCAGTCGCTGTTCTCGCACATCCACCACGACGCCGCCGGCCACTGGATCGGTGTGCCGGAGTTCGCCGAGGTCGGCGAAGGTGAGGTGGCAGGTTTTTGCGTCGAAGGCGCAGATCTGTTGGTATGCAGGCTCGGCGACACCCTGTACGCCTACCGCGATCACTGTCCGGTCTGTGATCGCTCGATGGCGGGGGCGATGCTGGAGCGAATGATGGGGCGACCCGCACGTAGCGGCGTGGTGCTGACCTGTCCGAACTGCGGCACTCACTACGACGTCCGAACTGCAGGCGCGCGCGTCGATGCCCGTGCCGGTGTTGATGCCGGGGCGGAACATCTTGCGCCCCTGCCGCTTCTGCCTCGCGACGGGATCCTGTCGGTGGCAGTGCCTGGCAGCGCTGCACCGGGAAGTTCAGCAGCTGACGTTCAGGTATCGGTGATGTAGTGGCAAAATCCACTGTGGGAGAGGTTCTCACGAGAATAGCGTCGGCGCGATCGGTACCAACCGGTCCGCGATGCGAGATGTGCGCGGTCGGCATCGGCGAGGACCATCAGCACGTCGTCGATGTCTCGGTGCGCGCCCTGATGTGCGTCTGTCGACCGTGTTACCTGCTTTTTGCCCCGGTGGACGCTGATCTGCGGTACAAGGCAGTTCCGGATCGATACGAGGAACTCGACGATTTCGAGCTGGGCCCTGGTCGATGGGAATCGCTGGAAATTCCGGTGAATCTGGCGTTCTTCTTCCGCAATTCCGTGTTGGACAAATTCATCGCGTTTTATCCCGGTCCGGCGGGGGCCACGGAATCCGAGCTACCCATCGATGCTTTCGAGGCGGTGCTGCGGGAGAATCCTCGAACGAGCACGATGCGAGCAGACGTCGAGGCCTTGATCGTTCACGTTGTTCCGGGCGAGGTGGCTCCCCGATGTTTCATTGTGCCGATCGACGCCTGTTACGAGTTGGTAGGGCGATTGCGGAAGGTGTGGCGCGGTTTCGACGGCGGCCAGGATGCGCACACCGAGATCGCGGAGTTCTTCCACAGAGTCGAGGAACGGTCGCGATGACCGCCTTGGAGTTCTCCGTCGTGGACATCATGGTCGACCCGTACGCGGTGACCCCCAATCTCGTAGTGAAACTGAAGATTTCGGAGTCCACCGGAACACCTGTGCGGGCGCTGGCCGTGCGAGCACAGGTTCGGATCGAACCACACCGACGGCCGTACTCCGCATCTGAAGAAGACGCGCTGCTCGATTTGTTCGGTCGGCGTGAACGTTGGTCGAGTACGCTACGAACCTTCCTCTGGATGGAATGCTCGACGGTGGTCCAGGGGTTCTCAGGAGTCACGGTCGCCGATCTTCCTATGCCGTGTACGTACGACGTCGCGGTGACCGCATCCAAGTACATGCATGCCCTGCAGGACGGCACGGTGCCGGTAGTCGTGCTACTGAGCGGCACCGTCTTCACCGACGGCAGTCGCGGATTCTCGGTCGAGCAAATTCCGTGGGACAGATCGGCGTCGTACGAGATGCCGGTGGCCACGTGGAAGCACATGATCGAGACGCATTACCCGGGTTCGGGTTGGGTACGCCTCGATCATGACACCATTGCCGAACTCACCCGGTTCAAAGCCACACACGGTTACACCGACTTGGAATCCACGGTCGGCGCGCTCTTGGCGGGGATCGAGGTGCCGCAATGACACACGCGGGTGTCGACCATGACGTTCGAGCCGTAGCCGACGCGATCCTGTACGAGGGGTACCTGCTCTACCCGTACCGGGCGAACTCGGGAAAGAACCAGTCACGCTGGCAGTTCGGTGTGCTCGGTCCACCGGGGGCATCAGAGTTGGGTGTCGGTGAGCAATCAGGGATGTCGGCCCAAGCCGTCGTGGCCGCGGATGCCGGCGATCTGCGTGTCACGTTGCGGTTTCTCCACCTTCAGCGCCGAACAGTCCAACGACGTATCGATCCGGACGGCTGGGAGTCAGTGCATCACGTGACTTCCGGTGACCACGAATGGATTTCGTGGGACGAAGCAAGTGAATGTGAGATCGAGTCGGGTCCGTACCGGCTCACGGACCTTGGCGAAGGGCGAAGCCTGGCTTTCGAGGTTCCGGCCTTTTCGGAGATCGAACCGATCCTGGATGCGACCGGCGCATCTATCGGTCGCATTGTGCGCACCCGGGCTGCGCTGTCCGGACTCGTTGATCTTCGGGCTGCGTCGGGGAGGCCTGATCAGGTTGTGTTGTCGATGGATGTTCGAAACACCACCGCGATCGTGGCCGTCGACAAGCATTCGGCGCCGGCGTATTCCATGCTCGGGGCGCATGTGATCATGCAGTGCGATACGCCGTCGTTCGTCTCACTTTTCAGCGTGAATGACGAGCAGACACACGAATACCCGTTGATTCAAGATCGGTGCTATCCGGTGTTGGCCGGTACCCCGAATCCAGCGTTGCCGGACCGCTCGACCACGGTTCTGGTATCGCCGATCATTCTGTACGACTTTCCTGTGATCGCGGGGCAAAGTGAAGGATCGCTGTTCGATTCCACCGAAATCGACGAGATCCTGTCGCTGCGCATTCTGACGATGACGGACGAGGAGAAAGCGCAGGCGCGGGCGACAGATCCGAAAGCCGCCGAGATCATCGATCGTTGTGAGGCCCTGACACCCGAAGGGTTTGCCGACCTTCACGGAGTGCTTCGTGATCCTCATGCCGGGCAGGAAGACGCGCAGGGAAACTCGGCTCCCATGCTTCCCGAAGTGCCAGACGGTGTCGACTGGTGGTCGCCCGAGGCCGATACGAGGGTGTCGCCGCGAATCGACGGCATCTTGGTGGGCGGTGTGCGGATAGCCGGGGGAAGCACCGTACGCGTGCATCCGTCGCGGCGGGCCGACGCTCAGGACCTGTTTTTCGACGGCAAGCTCGCTCGCGTTGCCACCATCCACGAAGACGTGGACGGCGACATTCACGTAGGGGTGACGCTGCTCGACGATCCCGCGGCCGACCTGCACAACTGGTACGGCCGCTATCTGTATTTTGCTCCGGACGAGGTGGAACCGGTGCCCGGAGCGCAGACGCAGAGCAATCGAGAGGAGAACACACTATGAGGGGCATGGGAATGCTGTCGACGGTACTTCTCGGCGCAACAGCGATCGCTGCGGCCGTCGTGTTGGTGGTGTCGATGCCGGATATTCAACGGTATCTACGGATGCGAAAGATGTAGTCACGCATGCGCGTTCTGGTTGCGGGTGTCGGGAATATCTTTCTCGGCGACGACGGGTTCGGGCCCGAAGTCGTGCGGGTGCTGCAACAGGAGCAACTGCCGGCGGGAGTGCAGTTGGTGGACTACGGAATTCGAGGGGTGCACCTGGCCTACGACCTTCTGGAAGCGTGGGAGGCCTTGGTGCTGATCGACGCGCTGCCGCCGAGCGGGAAACCCGGCGCGGTCGAGGTATTCGAGCTGGAGGCCGAAAGGGATGACAGCACGGCAAGGTTCGACGCGCATTCGTTGGATCCGAACTCCGTGTTCTCCAGTCTGCGGGCGCTCGGTGGAACAGCGCCGCGAACGTTTGTCGTTGGTGCGCACGTCGAATCGGTGGACGAGGGGATCGGATTGACACCACAGGTTCAGGCTGCCGTGACCGGTGCCGCGTCAGTTGTTATCGGCCTTGTCAGGTCGATGGCGGCGGACGCCGCAACCGCTGATCAGGGGGCATGACCATGTGCCTGGGTATCCCTGGACGCGTCGTGGCGCTGCTCGACGGATACGGCGGACAACTGGCGCTCGTCGATGTGGAAGGTGCGGCGCGCAAGGTGAATATCGGGATGCTCGATGAGAATACCGTCGGCGCTGGTGACTGGGTTGTCATCCATATGGGCTTTGCCGTCGAGAAGGTGGACGCGACCGGCGCTGCCGAGGCGCTTGCGGGTTTGGAGCTGATGGGTCGATCACGCCCCGAGGTCGAGGTCGAGGTCGAGGTCGAGGGCGAGGGTGGGGGCGAGCCATGATCACCGCCATCCGACTTCATGTTCAGGGGGTGGTGCAGGGAGTCGGATTCAGACCATTCGTGTATTCACTCGCAACCGAATTGGGGCTGACGGGCACGGTGGGCAACTCGCCGCGAGGAGTGGTGATCGACCTCGAGGGCGAGGATCTATCGCTCGCGGAGTTCGCGACAGTACTGCGGGTGCGCCAGCCGCCGTTGGCCAGGATCGACTCGGTGGAGTGCGTGCCTGCTCAGGCGTGTGGGCGGGCCGGGTTTCGGATCGTGGACACGGACACGACGACTGCAGGGCGGACGTTGGCACCGCCTGATGTTGCGACCTGCGACGATTGCCTGCGCGAGATGGCCGACCCGGGGAACAGGCGGTATCGGCATCCGTTCATCACGTGCACCAACTGTGGTCCACGGTTCACGATCATCGAGGAACTTCCGTACGACCGGGCAGCGACAACGATGCGCGGGTTTCCGATGTGCTCGGAATGCGCGGCCGAGTACGCCGATCCACGTAATCGTCGCTTTCATGCGCAGCCGATTGCGTGTCCGCAGTGTGGCCCGACCCTGACCTTCGTCGATACAGACGCAGATGCTGCTGCCGTGCCCGTGAACGGCGAAAATGCCGTACACCGGGCGCGAGAGTTTTTGCGCGACGGCAAGATTGTTGCAGTCAAAGGCATCGGGGGGTATCACCTGGCGTGCGATGCCCGAAACGAGTCGGCAGTACAGGAACTACGAGCTCGTAAGCGCCGCCGCGGTAAGCCGCTTGCCGTGATGGTGCGAGATATCAACGGTGCGTACGCGGTGGGACGGGTCAACGAGACGCAGTCGCGGGCGCTGACCGAATGCTCGCGCCCGATCGTGTTGGTGGACAAGGCGTCGAAGTACGACCTTGCGCCTTCGGTCGCGCCGGGAATCCCGGACATCGGAATTATGCTGGCGTACAACCCGATCCAGAACCTCCTGCTCGGTCTTCCCGGTGATGCGGCTGGGCCGACAGCGCTGGTGATGACGTCGGCGAACCTCGGTGGTGAACCAATCCTGTTCCGCGGCACTGATCTGGAAAGAGTGTCCGCGCTCGCAGACAGCGTCCTGACCCACGATCGCCCGATTCGGGTGCCGTGCGACGACTCCGTCCAGCGTGTAGTCGACGGCCGCCGAGTGATGCTTCGCCGTTCCCGCGGATATGCACCTTTGCCGATCGAACTGCCATTGGACGTCGCACCGATTCTGGCGGTGGGCGCAGATCTGAAGAACACCTTCGTGATTGCCGACGGAACGTCCGCCTGGCCGAGTCAACACATCGGAGACATGGGTGATGTTGCCGTGTTGGACGGGTTCGCGGCGGCCCGGACACACTTCGAATCGATTACCGGCGTCACCCCGAGTCAGGTTGTGTGCGACGAACATCCCCGGTACCACTCGTCGGCGTGGGCCAGAAGGCATGCGGCGGGACGGCCGGTGCGCACTGTGGGACATCATCACGCGCATATCGCTGCGGTGATGGGTGAGAACGGCTGTGACGGCTCCGAACCGGTTATCGGAATGGCCTTCGACGGAACGGGCTACGGAGCGGACGGAGCGGTGTGGGGCGGGGAGATGCTGCTCGCCACGTACAAAGGGTTCCGTCGTCTAGCGCATCTCGGGTACGTAGCGCTGCCGGGCGGTGACGCCGGCGTGGAACGTCCGTACCGCATGGCGATGTCGCACCTGCGATCGGCGGGAATCGGCTGGGACAGTGAGCTTCCACCAGTTGCAGCGTGTCCGGCTCGTGAACGCTCCGTCCTCGGTCATCAGTTGGAGACGGGATTCGGCTGTGTGGAGACTTCCAGTATGGGGCGGCTTTTCGATGCCGTTGCCGCACTTGCCGGTGTCCGCCAAAGTGTGGAGTACGAGGCTCAGGCAGCAATCGAATTGGAAGGCATATCCCGGGGAATCGACTGCGGCAGTGGGTACTACGTGTTCGGTGAAGGCGAAGATGCCGGCGGGTCGTGGATCGCCGATCCCGGTCCGGTCATACGTTCCGTGGTTGACGACTTTCGGAACGGTGTGTCGGCAGGTGTGATCGGTGCGCGCTTCCACGAGAGTGTTGCGCGTTTGGTAGTGACCTGGGCGCAGGCAGCGCGCGCCGCGGCCGGCGTCGACGACGTTGCCTTGAGTGGCGGTGTCTTCCAGAATCCGTTACTCCTGGCGCGGGCGCGGGTACTGCTGTCAGATGCTGGATTCCGCCCGCTGACGCACCACGAGTTACCACCGAACGACGGTGGTCTTGCGTACGGCCAAGTGCTGGTCGGGAGTTCGCGATGAAGTCAGGAGGGTAGCCATGTGTTTAGCCGTACCGGGACGTATCGAATCGCTCGAGGATCGTGACGGAACCACGATGTCCGTCGTCAATTTCGGGGGAGTCCGCAAAGAGGTGTGCCTCGAGTACATTCCGGGCGCCGCGGTCGGAGAGTACGTCGTTGTTCACGTCGGGTTCGCGATTCAGAGGCTCGACGAGGAATCAGCACAACGCACACTTGCGGAGTTCGAGCACCTCGGCGTGCTCGACGAGGAGTTCGGCGACGGATTTGCTCGCGCAGCCAAGGCTCTGGGAGTCGATCAGAAGGAGAATCAATCATGAAGTATCTGGACGAATTCTCCGACCCCGAGTTGGCCGGTAAATTACTCGATCAGATTCGCACACTCGCTACCCGCCGATGGGCGATCATGGAAGTCTGTGGTGGCCAGACGCATTCGATCATCCGCCATGGAATTGACCAATTGCTGCCCGAGCAGATCGAGATGATTCACGGGCCGGGGTGCCCGGTCTGTGTGACGCCGCTGGAGATCATCGACAAAGCGCTCGAGATCGCCGCCCGCCCGGACGTGATCTTCTGCTCGTTCGGTGACATGTTGCGAGTACCAGGTAGTGCGTCCGACCTCTTTCGGATCAAGAGTGCTGGTGGTGATGTGCGCGTGGTCTATTCGCCGCTCGACGCGCTGACCATCGCGAAGGAGAATCCGGACCGGGAGGTCGTGTTCTTCGGGATCGGGTTCGAAACCACTGCGCCCGCAAACGCGATGACTGTGTATCAGGCGTACCGACTCGGCATCAAGAACTTCTCGTTACTTGTCTCCCACGTGCTCGTCCCGCCCGCGATGGCGGCGATCATGGACTCCCCGGAGTGTCGGGTGCAGGCGTTTCTCGCCGCAGGTCACGTGTGCAGTGTGATGGGAACATCGGAGTACCCCGCTCTGGCAGAGAAGTACCGGGTGCCTATCGTCGTCACGGGGTTCGAACCCCTCGATTTGCTCGAGGGCATCAGAAAGACCGTGCTGCAGTTGGAAACCGGCAGGCACGAGGTGGAGAACGCCTATGCACGGGCTGTGACGGCCCAGGGAAATGTGGCAGCCAAGGCGATGCTCGACGATGTGTTCGTAGTATCCGACCGGACGTGGCGCGGTATCGGTCCCATCCCGGACAGCGGTTGGCAGTTGGCGCCGAAGTATGCGGAATTCGATGCGGAACAAAGATTCTCGGTAACCGACATTCACACCGACGAGTCATCGGTGTGCCGTTCCGGAGAAGTTCTCCAAGGCTTGATCAAGCCGAACGAGTGCGCTGCCTTCGGGAAGGAGTGCACGCCGCGTAATCCGTTGGGGGCCACCATGGTCTCGTCCGAAGGTGCGTGCGCCGCCTACTACCTGTACCGACGCTTGGAACTGCAGGAGGCGGGTCATGGGAGCTGACAACAGTGCGGTGGTGGACCCTGGGGCGTGGGTCTGCCCGCTGCCGCTCCGTGATTCGCCGAACATCGTCATGGGACACGGCGGTGGTGGCGCGATGTCCGCCGAGCTGATCGAGCACTTGTTCCTACCCGCATTCGGCGACGCGGCCGACGCGGAACTCGGCGACTCCGCGGTGCTCGACATCGGCGGCGTTCGGGTGGCGTTCTCGACGGACTCGTACGTGGTCAAACCGATGGTGTTTCCGGGTGGAAACATCGGCGATCTGGCCGTGAACGGCACGGTCAACGATCTTGCCATGGCCGGCGCGCAACCACTGGCCATGTCGACCGCCTTCATTCTCGAGGAGGGGACACCGCTCGCCGACATAGCCACGGTGGCGGCCACGCTTGGCGACGCGGCTCGCTCAGCCGGAGTGCGTCTGGTGACCGGCGACACCAAGGTGGTCGACGCCGGTCACGGCGACGGAGTCTTCGTGAACACTGCGGGCATCGGCATCGTGCCAGCTGGTGTCGACATACGGCCGAACCGGGCCGAGGTCGGTGATGCAGTGATCGTCAGTGGTGACATCGGAGTTCACGGCGTGGCGGTGATGAGTTGCCGGGAGGGTCTGGAGTTCGGAACCGAGGTGCGCAGCGACTGCGCCGCACTGAACGGCCTGGTTGCGGACATGATCGCCACCGGCGCGGACATCCACGTCCTTCGCGACCCGACGCGCGGCGGAGTTGCAGCGACGCTCAACGAGATTGCCCAGGCGTCGAATGTCGGCGTTGCGATCGTGGAACGGAACCTGCCGATTCCCGACGCCGTTCGGGATGCCTGTGGATTGTTGGGTCTGGATCCGCTGTACGTGGCCAACGAAGGCAAATTGGTTGCGTTTGTCGCACCCACCGACGTCGACCTCGTGCTCGATGCCATGCGTGGACACCCGTTGGGAAGGGGGGCAACGGTGATCGGGGAGTGCGTGAGCGCGCACTCCGGAATGGTGGTTGCCCGAACCGCGCTTGGTGGCAATCGGGTAGTGGATCTCCCTGCTGGTGAACAGCTTCCGCGGATCTGTTGATGACCGGCGTTCACGTTAGCGGCCCGGCTCTGTTTGCGAGGTACGCATATCCGCCGAACGAATTGGGGTATTGCGGAGCCGACGATCCGTCGGCGCTCTTGCGTCAGGCGGCCGGAACGGTGACAGAGCAGGACCGTGGCCGAGCGCAACAGTTCGACGGTGCGTGGCCGTATCTCGAGGCACTGGCCCGGGCATCGGGCGTGGACGACCCACTCGACCCACGCGTGATCGAGGCTTACTGGTTGGGTGGGTCGCTGCTGGATTCGGTGAACTCGGAAGAGTTGGTGGCGCACCTACGGCATGAATTCGGGACGCGCAACGACGGAGGGTTGCTCCCAGATCTCGATGGCCGAGATCGCGCTCTTGCGCATCACAGTTTCCACGTTCTTGCCGTGTATCCGTGGGTGCGCCTTCTGCGGAAGCACGGTGCGGTGCCACTGTCCATCCTCCAGAACTGCCGAATCAGGTGGGGCGAAGTACGTGAAGTAGGTGACGAGTATGCCGAGGTGGAGTCCTCGCCGCTCGCGTTCGACGGTAACCGACTGACCCGCGGTCCGAAGGCGATCGAACACGTGCGGTGGAACGTCGACGGCATTCCACTTGCTCCCGTTCCGGTGCGAGGGAACGTGGTAGCGCTGCACTGGGATTGGCTGTGCGACAGCATTTCGGTGAAGCAAGCCGAGGCCTTGGATCACGCCGAAGAGGCGGCACTCGAGATCGTCAACCTGCGACTGCGGGAGCGCAGAATGTAGGCGCGTCAGGCGGTGCTAGTCCAACGATGCACAGGCAGTGCACCACGGGCGACCGTCGACGCCGTCACTTCGATCCGAAGGGTCGATGCGCGCGGCAAGGATGCAGCTCTCGTTGTCGTGGTAGACGTCGAGATCGGAAGGAACCGTCGAGTGGAACGCCGGGACCTTCATGTGCACCTCCGTTGTGGCTCGTCAGGTTTCGAGCCGAATGGGCTAATGATCGCACCCTGGGCATCATTTCGCTCGACGGTGGCACGACCAGGTGGGGTGCTTTGTCTCACCGAGCATCCGATGTGTGACTCTGCCCTCCTGCGCGAACAACGGATGCTCCGACGGCGCGCGCCGACGGGCGATCCCGCGGGGATAGGCTGAACCCATGCGCGGAGAGTACAAGGTTCCTGGTGGCAAGCTCGTTGCAGTCGATGTCGAGGTCGAGGACGGCCAGCTGTCCGGCGTCGCGGTTTCCGGCGATTTTTTCCTCGAGCCGGACAGCGCGCTGGATGACATCAACGGAGCGCTGACGGGTATGCCGGCCGATGCCAACGTGGAACAGCTGGCGGACGCCATCATTGCGACGCTCGACGAGTCCGTGTCGATGATCGGGTTCACCGCGGAGTCGGTCGGCATCGCGATTCGCCGCGCGCTCGGTCATGCCACCAGCTGGGCGGACCACACATTCGACGTCATTTCGCCGGTGGTCCTCGATCCCGCGATGCACGTTGCGCTGGACGAGGTCATCGCGCGCGAGGTGGCGTCCGGTGAGCGTCCGGCCACTTTGCGTTTCTGGGACTGGGATTCGCCGCTGGTCGTGATCGGCTCGTTCCAATCCGTACGCAATGAAGTCGACTCGGAAGCTGCTGCGCGCCACGGTATCGGTGTTGTGCGCCGGATCTCAGGCGGCGGTGCGATGTTCATGGAACCGGGTAACTGCATCACGTATTCGTTGGTGGTACCCGCGTCGTTGGTGGAGGGGCTGAGTTTCGAACGGTCGTACGCCTTCCTGGACCAGTGGGTGATGGGCGCGCTTGCCGAAGTCGGAATCACCGCGCGCTACGTACCGCTCAACGACATCGCCTCGGACAAGGGCAAGATCGCCGGCGCAGCCCAGAAGCGGTTCGCCGACGGCACAGTCGTTCATCACGTGACGATGGCCTACGACATCGACGCGGAGAAGATGACGCAGGTTCTGCGAATCGGCCGAGAGAAGATGTCCGACAAGGGAACCAAGAGCGCGGCCAAACGAGTGGACCCGCTCCGCTCTCAGACCGGAATGACACGCGCCGCGATCCTGACAGCGTTCGAGAATTACTTCCGATCGCAGCACGACACCCGCACCAGTACCTACACCGAGGCAGAGTTGGCGCAGGCGCGTGAGCTGGTGGAGACCAAGTTCAGCACCGAGAAGTGGACGCACCGCGTGCCGTAGGGTGCGTCCACCTCGAGCTGTTTTCAACCAAGTTATGCGGTGTGAGGAGCGGGTTGCTCTTCGGTGGACGGAGAGTCGCCTGCTGCTGCACTGCGACGCGTCACGGTGAATGTTGCAGCGACACAGAGTATTGCGACGACGAAGCACGCCAGCGTGTACCAGAGATTCCCGATCGGGTCTCCGTTGCTGGTCGAACCGTCGACGGCACCGAAGAAATCGGGTAGGGCGCTGGCCCAGAGAACGGCCATGATGCACAGGTACACCACGCTGTAGTACTGGACAAACCTGTTGGTGTACGGGGGCGCGTCAGACGGCTGCGTACGCAACCGGGTCCACTGGCGGATCAGCAGTGTTATCGCGACAACCGAGAGGATCACCAGCTCCGCTGCGTAGAGCACTCCTCGGACCGTGTCGCTGCCCGCGCCGAAGACTGTCGCGGGCAACGGCAGGATGAACGTGCCCACTGAGGCCAGGACGCCGATGACGATTGTGCGCCAAACCAATTGGAGCCCGGTGAAGTGTTGGCCGTCGTCGACGTGGCGGCCAACGAAGAACTGGACGCAGAATGCCAGCGACATCGGCCACAAGGCTGCGAACACAACAACGCTCGGCAGTGGGACGGCGTCGAACATCGGTTGGTTGATCGGGTTGGCTGTCGACCATTCCCACCACCGAAGCTGCGGTCCGAGATGGTCGAAGATCTCGTAGAACGCGTGGTGAACGAAGCCCACGCAGACTGCGCCGGCGAGCACACCGTACCGACGGAAAACGCCCAGCATCTTGACGATTTCGAAGGCCAGCGTTGCCATCAGCGGATAGATCGCGATGATGTAGAGGGGGAGTCTGCCCCACAGGAAATCGACGGTGAACACGTTGTGCGCGAACATCGTATCCACGTGCTTCTCGATGCCGAAGGCCGCGGGAAAGTACAGCGGCGGTTCGATGATGAACAGATAGGCGGTGGCGCCGAACCAGAGTACGAGATTGGTGGGATCGCCGTTTCGCCGCAAGCGCACGATCGCGAGAACCAGAGCGAGCACCGAGCCGATGATGATGGTCCACTCGAGAACCGGCAGAGTCCAGTTCTCCAGCCCGAAGGGATTGCGGATTTCGACCAACCCACCCGCTTCTGCGCAGGAGAAGCCGAGTTCCGTGGCGAGTTGATCGAAAGTGGGGGAACAGAGGTCAGCCATTGTTCGACCGCCCTGTGCTCTTCGATCCTGTGCTGTTCGATTCAGCTGTATACCAGCGGGTTACGTCGTATCCGGCTTCGAAACGTTCGAACCACACGTCGGCCAGTGCGGGCAAGTTCTCGGTGGCGGGGTTGTGCTTGGGCAGTTGGCTGCGGATAACTCCCCGCAGCGCGGTGAGTTGCTCGCCGAGCGGCAATACGTCGAACGCGCGAGACATCGGACCGTTGTCCTGCGCCTCGAGCCCGGGTAAACGCTTGCGAAGAAACTGCATGTTGCGATACGACGCGAACATGGCCATCGCGTCGACCTGCCGATCTTCGCGCGGCACATGCTTGTTGAAGCCCAGGGAGGCCAGCCTGATCACTTTCATGACGTGCCGGAAAATTGACGGTGCCATGCGCATCCGATAGAGGTCGCTGCCGACGACGGAGTCGAAGATGATGAGGGCGGAACTTCGGTGTTCGACTTCCTCGACGAAGTGCCAGATGAACAGCGACGCAACCCTGTCGTCGCCGGGGCGGAAAAGTGCAGATTCGTTGTCGAGCATCAGCTTGAACACCGAGGTGAAGGTTGCTTCGAGGTCGGCGGTGTATGCCAGTCGGTAGTTCACCGACGTTTCTGCAGTGAGTTTGTCGAACTCGCCGACCACGTCGTCGAGAGTTTCCTGCAGGCCGGGATATCGCCTGATCAAGCCCTTGACGTGTTGGCGATGTGCCGAGGAATGCTGTCCCTCTTGGCGCATGAACGCGTCGGCTTCCTCGGCAACTGCGCGATCCGTCAACAGCGGTTTGGTTTGCATGATGAGCTTGACGATCATCTTCTCGAAACCGATGGCCAGGAAAGAGACGGCATTGGCCATGCTCGAGAAGGCCGGATTCTCCTCGTTCCACAGGAAGGGGACGTCGTAGTCCTCGAAAGCAAAATTCATCTTTCGCACGTGTAGATCAGTCACTTCTCGAAACCTCGTCTTTCCGGACGGTCGGGTAGGTGGCTGCCCGGATGCCCCGATAGCCACGCTCTGAATGTGACCATACACAGATTAGCGTTTGTGTATGGTCACAATTCCGTCATGCGCACAGAATTGGTGTCGACTGGCAGTGTTAGCCTGGGTTTCTCGATTCGAGTGAGGAATACAGGCAGTGGCGCGAAGACGTGGGTGGGGCGGAAATCCGCCAGTCGACGATGACGACGCAACTCGTCGAATCGTCACCGCGGCAGTCGATTTGATCGGGCGAACGGGCTCGGCAATCAGCATCGCCGATATCGCGGAGTCGCTGGGCGTGATCCGTCAGACGGTGTATCGGTACTTTCCCAACTCCGACGCCCTGATGCGCGCAGCGGCAATCGCATCGGTCGCCGGATTTCTGGATCGGCTCACTGCCCATGTGAGCGGCATCGAAGATCCCGTCGACGCGATGACCGAAGGCGTTGTCTACACACTGACCGAAGTCCGCAGAATCCCACATCTTGGCATCTTGCTGACGGGAACGTACTCGAACCTTCACCCTGACGGTCTCACATCGGATGAGGCTCAGGCCTTCGGAATCGCGATGATCAACCGATTCGACGTCGATTGGAAGAAGTACGGCTACGACGACGCTGCTCTTCGGGAACTCGTCGAATACGTCCTGCGCACGATGCAGTCGTTTTTCATATCCCCCGGTAATCCACCTCGGAGCGACGACGAACTACGGCAATACCTGCGCCGTTGGATGGGCGCTGGGATCACTGCACAACCACAGCCCTAGATCACGGTCAGTACGATCGCTCCGGCGCAGGAAAGAACGACAACGATGATCGCCAGCAGATCAGCTCGACGCGGACGCTTCGGATAGGCGGCGATCAATCCCGTTCCGCCGCGTGCGGAGATGGCTTCACCCATTTCGGCGGATCTCCGGATCGCCACCGACATCGTGGTAGTGATCAGATCGATAATCGTGTTGTCGGACGCGCTGTGCACCACGCCTTTCGGCCGGAGTCGGCGAGCCGCGGCCAGCGTGAGCATTTCCTCGATCAGGAGGGGGAGTGAGCGAATGCACAGCGCCGCGGCTGTTGCCCACTCGTCCACCGGGATTCGTAGGAACCGCAGCGGACGTCCGAGTGTCGCCAGTGCGGGTGCGACGTCGCTCATCGAGGTGGTCCAGGCCAACATCAGTGACGCGCACAGCAATATGATTCCGAAGGTGACTGCCCGAAGGTAGAGGTACACGGCGTCGAGACCGATCGGGAGATTGACCAGGGCGCCGCCCAGCAGTAGCAGCCATATCCACCATGGTGGGCGCGGGATTGCCGTCGGTGGAATGTGGCCGATCGCGGCAGTAATGACGAGCAGTCCGGTGATCACGGCAATGGACGGCCACGACGGCGCGATCACCATGACAAGGCTGATGAGAACCACGGCAATGATCTTCGTGCCGGCCCATAGTCGGTGGATCGGTGAGGTGGTGGGAACTTCGCGCAGGAGTGTGGTCATCGCCGGGTCTCTTCCAGTGTGACGGGACTTTCGGTCAGGACACCGTCAGCGAGATGAATTGTCCTGCTGCACACGCCATCCATGCCGTCGACGTCATGGGAAATCACGACCAGCGCGGTGCCGTTGCGCCTGATCCAGGTCAGGACATTCATGATGGCCGCTCGCCCGGGTGGGTCGAGGCCTGCGAGGGGTTCGTCGAGGATGAGCATCTGGGGCTGTCGGACGAGCAGACCGGCGAGCACCACTCTGCGCATCTGCCCGCCACTGAGTTGATCGATGCTGCGGCTGGCAATGCGACGATCAAGTCCGACAGCGTCGAGTGCCCAGGAAACCTGCGTCGACCCGATTTCGGGCCCACCGGCGGCCTCGATGTCTTCGGATACGGTTCGACGTTGCAGTTGCAGCCGCGAGTGTTGGAAGGTCAAGCCCACCGAACCCACCTGCCGGGCAATCGGTTTGCCGTCGAACAACGCCGTGCCCGACGTGGGTACCGTTAATCCGGCCATGATCCAGGCCAGTGTGGATTTTCCGGAGCCGTTGCCGCCCAGGACCAGTACGCCGTCACCTGAGCCGATGGTGAGATTGACGTCGGACAACGCGGTCCGCGACCACGGAGTCCGATTGTTGTAGGTGTGCGAGAGGTTCTTGATTTCGAGCAGGGCTTTGGTGCTGCGCGGCCAGTAGGTGGGAACCGTCGGCGCTCCGGTGCCGACCATCCAGCCCGGCTCATGTTCGATCTGCCGGCCGTTCTCGAGCTGGATAACCCGGTCTGCTTGGCGGGTGTCGGCCTGATGATGGGTGACAAGAACAACGGCCATATTGTGCCGACGGGGGAGAGCTGCCAGCAGTTCCACTAGTTCTTCTCGCCCGGTGCGATCGACCATCGCGGTGGCTTCGTCGGCGATGAGCAACGCGGGACGACGCGCGAGGGCAGCGGCGACAGCAAGGCGTTGCATCTCGCCACCCGAGAGTGACGACGTTTCACGCATCGCCATTCCACCCAGCCCGACTTCGGTCAAGAGCGCCTCGATGTCCGGAACATGCTCGGGTTGCAGGCCCCACACCACGTCGTCGGCGACGCGCGTTCCGAGGATCTGGCTTTCGGGTCGCTGCAAAACCACCGCCGTACCGTCGCGATGTCCGAGTCCCGCAGCGCCAGGTCGAACCAGGAGTCCGGTGGACGGTGCCCGGCCGGCGAGAAGGCGCGTCAAGGTCGATTTTCCGGAACCGTTGTGCCCGACGACGGTGACAAATTCGCCGCGGTCGATCGAGAAGTTGATGTCCGTCAACGCCGGCGACGAAGAACCCGGGTAGGTGAAGCCGACGTGTTCGAGCGTCAACGGCAACGGGTTGATCGACCGGTCGTCGGGCGTCGTGGCCAGCGGATCCACCGTGGGAAGTGCGGCCAACCGATCGAGAACTGCGCCGAGAACAAAGTAGGAGACGACGGTGCTGATGATGATGCCCAGCGTCGCGGACGCGGCGATCCAGAGCCACCAGTAATCGATGATGGCTCCGATACTGCTTTCGATCGCATCCGCGATCCCGATGAAGTACGGAAATCTTCTGAGAATTTCCGCGACGCCGCGAGCCGTGTTGTCGAGTGAATCCAACAACAGATTTCGTAGCGGCGAGAGAATGAGCAGCAGAACTATCGAGAACAGGGCCAGAATCGGCCCGACAACGAACGACGCCAGTAGCGCGGAAAAGAATCCGCGCCCCCGCCTTTTTACGTTGCCGATAATTCCGCCCAGTAGGGCGCACAGCGCAACGGCTGAGGCAGAACCGGAGCCGGCGGCAACAAACGCGACTGCGGTGGCCGCAACCCCCGAGGCGACCACAGCGCGGATTCTGAACCGCTGAGCAACGATCCCCATCGGAACGGCCGCAACAAGGTGGAGAGCACTCGCCAGAGGAATAACTGTCGCGATGACGGAAAGAGCGACCGTGAATCCGGCCATCACGGCACCGGTCGCCACCTCGAGTGGACGCAAGTTGCCGGTTGGCTGAATTTCTGGGCGGTTGCTCACCAACTCCAGTGTGCCAGTCGTGACGAAACTCCTGTTGCACTGATGGTGAGCCCATCTGCCCGGTTGCGTAGGCTTTACCCCACAACAATGCATCGGACGGAGCGTGGAGACGTGAGTGCAGCACCCATCAGGGTTGGGGTTCTGGGAGCCAAGGGCAAGGTCGGCCAGGCAATCTGCGCAGCAGTCGAGGCTGCCGCTGATCTGGAACTGGTTGCGCAGGTAGATACCGGCGATCCGATCGAGACGTTTGTCGACACCCGCACTCAGGTCGTGGTCGACTTCACACATCCCGATGTCGTGATGGGAAACCTGGAGTTTCTCGTAGCCAATCGCATTCACGCCGTGGTCGGCACCACAGGTTTCGACGAGAGTCGGCTGGCTGCGGTGCAGTCGTGGGTCGACGCCCAGCCCACCACAGGCGTCCTGATCGCCCCGAACTTCGCGATCGGTGCTGTGCTGTCTATGCGCTTCGCGGCTGCCGCAGCTCGGTTCTTCGATTCCGTCGAAGTTATCGAACTGCACCATCCCCACAAGGCTGACGCGCCGTCCGGCACTGCCTACCGCACTGCGGCGATGATCGCCGCGGCGCGCGCCGAAGCTGGTGTCGGTCCCAGTCCTGACGCCACGACCACTGAACTCGACGGTGCCCGCGGCGCCGATGTAGACGGTGTGCGCGTGCATTCGGTGCGCATGGCCGGGATGGTCGCGCACCAGGAGGTCATTCTGGGCACGCAGGGCGAGACGCTCACCATCCGTCACGATTCCATCGACCGAAACTCCTTTGCACCGGGCGTCCTGCTCGGCGTTCGCCAGATCGCGTCTCGCCCCGGCCTTACCGTCGGTATCGATTCGTTCCTGGATTTGTGAGCACTACGGGCCTGTGAGTACTACGAAAATGAACAACAAAACCACCCGCACGCTCATCTTGATCACGGCGATCTGTATTGCCTTGGCGGTGTACTTCGTGCTGCTGGGCCAACGCGGAATTCAGCTCATCCAAGACGGCGGCGGCGTGGCCATCGGCCTGGGAATCGGTGTGCTCATCCTGCCGTTCCTGGGACTGTGGCTGGTGATCGCAACATTGCGAGCGGGATTCACCCATCAGCGCCTGGCTCAGCAGATCCACGACGAAGGCTTGGCCGTCGATGCGTCGACGCTCCCGAAATTGCCGTCGGGCCGGATCGAGCGCGCAGCAGCCGACGAGTTGTTCGCGACGGTCAAAGTTGATTGGGAAGCTGATCCCGACAACTGGAAGCAGAACTTCCGTCTTGCCCGCGCCTACGACTACGCGGGTGACCGAAGCCGTGCCCGCGAAACCATGCGCCGGGCAGTGGAATTGGAACGACGCGAGCGCGGCAAGTAGACCCGTCTACTCCGGAACGGTGGTGGGGGACGCCGGATCCGGAGTGGTGGGGTCGAACGGCGGCGGGTTGTCCGGGTCGAAGCTCAACGGCGGAATCGAACACGTCGCTCCCACTTCGGGATACGTTGCGGGATTGAGTCGAAGCGCCGAGATGAACTGATCGATTCGGATGTCGGATGCTTGGTCGAGCTCGAGTTGATGTCCCTACGACTGCAACGAGATCGGGGCGTCGAGCGTTGGATACGGTGACATCAGCATATGGCTGTTTCCGCTGACCCTTTCAGTGAGGAGCTCGACGTCGCCGGCTGAAACAAGGTCAGGGTTGTACGTGATCCAGACCGCACCGTGTTCGAGTGAATGAACGGCATTTTCTGTTCGGATCGCCTGTGGATACACAATTCCGGTGCATTTAGCCCACACCCCGTCGTGCCGCCCGCCGAACGGTGGTGAATGTGTGTATGCCACACGCTCATTGGGCTGGACGTGAAGTGCCGTTGGGTATTCGACATACACAACCCCGTCGATCGCTTCCGACGGATCAGGGTTGTCGGCGCTCGGAACAAACGCATCGGGGAGCGGCGTGCCAGTGACCGCGTGGGTGCATCCCGCTGCCCCGAGGGCAACGGTGCATACCAGTGCAATGGCAGCGCCGCTCATCCGAATTCGTGTATTCACCTCGCGATAATAGCGGTCCCGCGGATTGACCCCGAGTCTACGAACCCGTTGAGCCCAGGGGTCCCGCCGAGCCTCCCGCCACGGCAAGGGCGGTTGCTCCGCGAAAGACGAGCAGCGGTGGCAGTGGCCCCTGGTAGGCCTCGGATCCGCTGATCAGATCTCCGTCGTTGTTGAATGCAATTGCCTCGCCCTGTGGTTCGTTCGGGAGCGGAACCCGAATCGCTCTGGTGGACAGGGCTTTGACTACGTCACCGTCGGGGGCGGAATACAGGTAGATGTCGGTGTACGTGCGCAGAGCGACCACCGTGCCGTCGGTGCTGACTGCGCCGCCGGTGACAGCCATTGTTCCCGCTCCGTCGACCGGACCGCCGGGAGTTGTGGTCGGCGAGAATTGCAGGTGTCCGACCTTGGTCAGTTGTGTCGGGACAGTGGTGCTCAGGTCATGCACATTCTGATTACCTGCCGGTGCGTAGATATCGCTCGACCCGAGGTAGTCCTTCGTCACGATGACGGGGAGTCCGTTGTTCGAGATGAGTAAGGTCTCGGCGTCATGTGCGCCGTCGGGAAATGTCAGTACACGTGGTGTGGCAGCTTCCGCGCCGGAGGGATCGAATCCGATCAGCGCCACGGACGTACGGATCTTGTTGTTGTCCCCGATGTCGGCAAGCCACAGAGTGCCGTCGGTAGTGGAGTCGAGATCCTCGACATCGTAGGTCTCAGTCCCCAACGGTATCCAGCGAGTGACGTGGCAGCCCGCGTCGAGTTCGGCAATCCGGTCGTCTGCTCCGCTGTCGCCGAGTGCATACATTCCGGTTGACGTTGCCGCCAACCCGGACAGTTCGGTGAGGCCGGTGTCAGTCGGGGTGCACAACACCTCGAAGGTTGGAGATACCTGCTGCGCAGATGCGGTTCCGAACTGAGTCCCGGTGACGAGGACAGTCACTGTGCCGGCGACCATCGCAGCGTGGCGGGTTGATGCGCGCATTCGATTCACAGGGAACCCCCCAGGCGAGAAGCCAGAGACGAATTAGGATGTATCGCCCAAAACGGTACTGAACGCCCGACCTGTTGGTGTCAAAATGAGTGTATCGACCGGAACTGAGCCACTATTCGGCAAGATCTTCGGCTAGATCGAATGCGCTGAGAATCGTTCGGAACTTGGTACTGGTTTCACGCAATTCCGTATCGGGATCTGACGACGCGACGATTCCGCCACCGGCATAGGCCTTCGCCGAGAGGCCGTCGGCCGCGATCTCAGCGCATCGGATGGCAACCATCCATTCGCCGTCGCCGGTCCGATCGCACCATCCGATGGCACCTGCGTAGAAGCCACGATCGTCCTCGGTCCCGGTGATGTGATCGCGAGCGGCATCGGTCGGTGTTCCGCAGATCGCCGGAGTGGGGTGCAGTGCAAGCGCGAGCTCCAGTGCCGTTGTGTTCGGGTCGGCCAGTACCCCTTCGATCTTGGTTCCGAGGTGCCAGAGTTGAGGCGTGCGGAGCAGTTCGGGAGTGCTTGGCGCTGAGAATGATCGGCACAGCGGTCCGAGAACCGCGCTGATCGAATCGACGACAAATTTGTGCTCGGACAAATCCTTGGTGGACGCCAGGAGTTCCTGGGCGTGTGCTTCGTCTTGCTTCGAATCAGGGTGTCGTGCAATCGAACCTGCGAGCGGGTGGCAGGTGACGATGTCTCCGCGGCGTTCGATCAGGACTTCCGGCGTTGAACCGACCAAAGCGCGCCCGCGGTATTTCCCGCCGGCGGGGGAGAGGTCTACGCAGAACCCGTTGTGCGAGTGATCGAGCGAGATCAATTTTCTCGTGAGTGCTGTGGGCGAGATCGGCGATTCGGTTGCGATCGCGAGCGTGCGTGCGAGAACAACCTTGTCCAGTTCGCCTGCCTGCAGTCGCGTGATCGCGCCGCGAACTCGCCGGGTGTGCTCGAGAGGGCTTGGTTCGCATCCGGCAACTTTCGCGGAAGGAAGATTCACCGCACCGGAGTGATGTAGATCACCCCTCGTTCGAGTGAAACTCAGCGGCGCGGTGAGCGCGCACGGTGTTGAGGGAGCGAAGGGGAGGGCGCCCACAACCGAGTCGATCCGCCCTGTCTTGAGTCCCTCTACAGCGTCGAACGCCGAGTCGAATTCTTCCACCACTCCGGAGGTCTGAACCGAGGTCTGCCTGCGGGAGAGCAGGAAAACTGAATCCGCTCCGTTGTCAGATCGGTTGGTGTGCAACGGGTATTCGGCGACTTCGGCCAGTGCAAACATGGACGCCCTTCCAGATTGTCCGGAACTATTGCTATGTTGAGGCTAGCCTTAGTTGTGCGAGATTTGTGTGTCCAGTTTCAAGTTGGGTACCAACGTACCAATATGGTTAGGCTGGCCTAAAGTCATTCCGTATTCGTACTATACGAGGAGATCGATGAGCAGCACTGTGGACCGGGCCCGGATTGTGCGTGACGTTGCCGAAGTTCTGTCGATGAGGGCAGAACAACTCGGCGACGACACGGATCTGACCGATGAGGGCCTGGACTCGGTGCGGCTCATGATGCTGGTCGAACAGTGGCGCGCCGACGGAGCGGATGCAGATTTTGCCGAGTTGGCGGAAGAGCAGACCATCAATGCATGGGTTGAGGTTCTCTGCTCGCGGTAAGCGGCCTTGTCTGCGGTAAGCGCGTCGTATTCTCGTGGACGTGAAGACTTTGTTGGTGGTTCACCATTCGCCCTCGCCTGCGACGCATGAATTGCTTGATGCCGTGCTGGCAGGCGCGCATGATCCGGAGATCGAGGGCGTCGAGGTTATTGCTGTCCCGGCATTGGCAGCGACAGTGCCCGACGTACTCGGTGCTGACGGCTATATTTTCGGAACCACCGCGAACTTCGGCTATATGTCCGGGGCATTGAAGTACTTTTTCGACACCACCTATTACCAATGCTTGGGTGCGGTGTCCGAGCGTCCATATGGGTTATGGGTGCACGGAAACAATGACACTGCCGGTGCTGTGTCGTCGGTGCGGGCACTGGCAACCGGTCTCGGTTTGGTTCCGGTGGCCGAGCCGCTCGAAGTGATTGTGCCCGTGGACAAAAACGTTCGTGAGCAGTGCTACGAATTGGGCGGAACCGTCGCTGCCACCGTGATGGGCTGACGCATTCCGTTTCGGGTTCGATCCCACATTTTGATACAGCAGCGGTGTTGTCGGAAATGAAGTAGTTGTTCTTTCAATAAGATTCGGTATTTCACCTGCGGTAATTGTCGGAAAGCGTCGACTTGGCAGCGGTTGTGAAAATTGCCCTGAGTGAGTCCTCCACTTTGCCGCATATTTAGTTTAGGCTGCCCAAAATGAGGTTAGGCCACCCTTGGGTGGCACGTCCGCGGCGAAAGGATCAGTGTGAGCGTTTTTCCAGGTTCGAACTCCATCGAGGCAAGCGAGAATTTGCTTGCACTGACAGGAGCTCAGCTCGGAATCTGGAACGCGCAGAGACTTGATCCGGAATCACGGAGTTATCTCGTCGGCGAGGTGCTCGAGATTGTCGGCGACGACGCGATCGATACCGCACTTCTGGTAGATGCCATCCGGGCGACGATCGGCGAGGCCGAGACCATGCGGCTGCACATGATCGAGACGCCTGACGGACCTCGACAGATCATTTCCGACGCTCCCGTCGGTGACATCCCGATAGTCGACCTGCGGGCGGAGCGTGACCCGGTTGCGGTTGCGCACGCCCTCGTCGACGCCGAACGAGGCCGGGCGTCGGAGTACTGCCGGGCGATGGTGGAACGCCCGCTGTACACGTACTCGCTGATCAGGCTCACCGATCGCGAAGTCTGGTGCATCCAGCTCTATCACCACCTGATCGTCGACGGATACAGCGCGGCAATGATCTCGCGCCGCGTGGCCGACCATTACACCGCGCTCGTGCGCGGAAGTGAGGTAGCACCAACACGATTCGGCTCGATCGAGCAACTGATTGCCGAGGACGAGGAGTACCGCGGCGGTGAGCAGTTTGCCGAAGACCGCGACTACTGGCGTGACGCTCTTACCCCGTTGCCGCCGTTGGACGGTCGAGGCAAGCAGGTTGCCGGGCCCGCCGAGCGAACCGTTGCGGTCCGCAGTGTGATGTCTGCCGACACCCTGACCAAGCTCAAGGCAGTGGCGGCCACAACGGGTACGACCTGGGCCGAAGGTCTTATTGCCTGCTACGGAGCATTCTTGCATCGCCTGCTGGGTGAGTCGGACGTTGTCATCGCGATGCCGCTGATGGCTCGGGTCGGTCGCACGGCGCTCCGGACTCCCGCGATGGCTGTCAATGTGCTGCCACTGCGTCTGACGGTCCGCAGCGGTGATCGACTCGGCGACCTCAGCAAGCAGGTTGCCACGTCGATGAAGAGCATGCGTGCTCATCAGCGTTACCGCGGCGAGAACCTGGCCCGCGATCTCGCGGTGGCCGGCAGCGGTGCGTTGCTTCACGGAATCGGTATCAATCTCAAGGCATTCGACTTCGCATTGGACTTCGCAGGTGCTGTGGGCGTGCTGCGCAACGTTGCAGGCGGTCCGCCGGAAGACCTCGGCTTGACTGTTACACCCATTGCCGACGGTGAGGTGCTCCTCGGGTTCGAGGTGGACGCCCGCACCAACACTCGTGAATCCGTGGAACGACGCCTCGCGGGATTTGTCAGCATCATCGACGCGATGGTCGGGGAGGACGATCCGGCTGTCGGGCAGGTGGACGTACTCTCCGTCGCCGAGGCTGACCGGATCCTGGTCGACCGTGAGAGCGCGCCGAGCGCCGGCCGGATCGAGCACGTTGCAGATGTGTTCGATCGTGTTGTCGCCCAACAGTTAGAGGCCACTGTCCTGGTGTGCGGCGACGATTCTCTGACCGGCGGTGAGCTGGGCGCTCGCGTCTACCGACTGGCGCGCGCGTTGCGAGCCCGCAGCGTCGGACCTGACGACATAGTCGGGATCGCATTACCGCGCACAGCCGACATGGTTGTTGCACTGCTCGCGACGCTCCAAGCCGGGGCCGCGTACGTGGCATTGGATCCGGAGCATCCGGTAGAGCGCCTGCGGGCTCTGGTCGACGACGCGAAGCCCAAGGTTGTGCTCACCACAGGTGCACTGGCGGAGCAACTTTCGGGGGATTCCCGGCCGGATCCAGTAGTCGTGGAGTCCGAAACGCTGCGCGAGGAACTCACGGGTTACTCCGATCTACCTATCTCTGCGAGTGAACTGGCTGCTCCGCGTCACGCGGACCACCTCGCCTACGTCATCTACACATCCGGATCGACGGGGACACCCAAAGGCGTTCTGGTGCGAAGCGGCGGACTCGCGCATTTGCTACACCACCACAGTGCGACGATCTACCGTGACGCTGCGAACCGAGTGGGCGGGCGACAACTACACACCGCTCATACGGCCTCGTTTGCCTTCGACGCATCCCTCGACCAGCTGCTGTGGCTGCTGTGTGGACATCGAGTGCATGTGTACGACGAAGTGCTTCAGAAGGACGCAGACGCACTGGTTTCCGCGTTCGCGCGCGATCGGATCGATGTCGTCGACACCACCCCCTCGATGGCTACGGCACTGGTCGACAGTGGATTGTTGACGGGCGCACACCCACTTGCGTTGTTGGTTGTCGGCGGTGAGGCCGCGCCGCCTGCGCTGTGGGATGCGATCATCGCTGCGAACGTGCCGGCCCAGAACCTGTACGGACCCACGGAAGCAACCGTCGACGCGATTGCTACGTCCGTCCACGGCGCCGAACCCCGAATTGGCTACCCGCTCGCGGGAACTCGCGCGTATCTCCTCGACAGCGCGTTGAAGCCGGTTGCCGACGGCGAGCGTGGAGAGCTCTATCTGGCCGGTCCTCAGTTGGCCAGGGGATATCTCGGGCGGGAAGCCGCGACCGCTGAACGATTTGTTGCCGACCCCTTCGGGGCTCCCGGTGACCGCATGTACCGGGCTGGCGACCTGGCTCGCTGGGTGCCGGGCCGCGGATACGAATTCATCGGCCGCGGTGACAAGCAGGTCAAGATCCGTGGTCATCGCATCGAACTCAGTGAGGTCGAAGCGATTCTGGGTGCCGTGCCCGGCGTCGGCGCGGCCGCAGCCGTCATTCGCACCGACGGTGGACGCCCCAGTTTGGTGGGTTACGTCGTGGCTGTGGCCGGTGCTACTTTGCCGCCGCAGGACGAACTGCGCCGTGATCTTGCGACGCGAGTGCCGGATCACCTGGTGCCTTCGGTTGTTGTTGTCTTGACTGAACTTCCCGTGACTGTCAACGGAAAACTTGATCGCGCGGCGCTACCCGCTCCCGTTCTGGAATCAGAAGGTCGTGCCGCATCCACGCCGCGCGAGCAGGTCCTCTGCGCTGTGGTGGCGGAGGTTCTGGGACGGGACCGAGTTGGTGTCGACGAGGACTTCTTCGGTCTCGGTGGTGACAGCATCACCGCCATCAGCGTCAGTAGTCGGCTACGTGTGCGCGGAGTGCTCATTGCTCCGAAAGAGCTTTTGGCGCAGCGCGATTTGGGGACCATCGCAGCGGCGGCCCGCGAGGTCGCCGACGATGACAACCGCGCCGCTGCGGTAGTCGACGTAGCGACCGGCTCAGTGATCGCACCACCGATCGTGCGCGCATTGACCGACAAGAACCCCACCGACGAGTCCATTGCCGGTTACGCACAGTGGACCGCTGTGCGTATCGACGAGATGGTCGCGTTCGACGACATCCGATCAGGGGTCCAGACGATCCTCGATCGCCACGATGCACTGCGACTTCTACTGCGACGGGGAACTGGCGGCGCCGCCACCGAATTGATCGTTCGTGACTCGGGTGCCGTGCGCGCAGAGGGGCTCGTGAGTGAGATCGCGGGAAGTGCTGACACTGAACTGATCCAGCGCACCGCCGAAGCAGCTGCGGCGCAACTCGATCCGCGTGCAGGCAATCTCCTGCGCGTCGTGTTGCTGCGAACCCCAACCGATCAACCGGATCAGTTGATCGTCATTGCGCACCACTTGATCGTCGACGGCGTTTCCTGGCGGATTCTGCTTCCCGATCTGCACGAGGCAACTGATGCTGCGCGAGAACGTCGATCCGCCACGCTCGGCGTCTCAGGTAGTTCGTGGCGTCGGCACGCGGGCGTGCTCGCGGAGTTCGGGGCTTCGGGCACACTGCGATCCGAACTCGACTACTGGAAGACCGCCGCCGGCATCTCGGCAATCGGCGGTGGGGGCGCTGCTCCGATCGGCGCTCGTCGACTCGACCCCACGACGGACACCGTGAGTACCGCGGCCCGCACCACAACCGTAGCGTCGGCAGCAGTGACCGAAGCGGTTCTGACCACGCTTCCTGCGGCGTACCGAGCGCGGGTAGACGAGGTATTGCTGGCAGCGTTGATGTTGGCGTTGCGTTCGTGGCAGAACAGTCGTGGGCACGAATTGGGTCACACGCAGACGGTGACCGTCGAAGGACACGGCCGTGATCCGCTGACCGACGACACCGACTTCGCCGGAACGGTCGGCTGGTTCACCAGCGAGTTCCCGGTATCGGTGCCCACCGACGCGATTTCGAGCCGCGACGCACTGACCGACGCTCTGAGCGGTGGCGCGGCGGCCGGAGCTCTGCTGCGTAGCGTCAAGGAGGCGAAGCGCGCTGTTCCGGGCGGGGGCGTCGGCTACGGGGTACTTCGCTACCTCGATCCCGTTGCGGCGCCGGAATTCTCCGACGTCGTTGAGCCTGAACTTCTGCTCAACTATCTGGGACGCTTCCCGTCGTTGCCGGGAACCGGGTGGAGGCTACCCGAGCATGACGCGTTCTCCGTGATCGAACCGGCATCCAAGGCGATGTCGGAAGTGTTGGCGCTCAATGCGTTTGTTCGCGAAGACGGTGACCCCCAATTGGCTGTCGAGTGGACGGCAGCGGGCCGGGTGCTGGACGCCGCGATCGTCGATGAACTGCACGGACATTGGGACGAAGCTCTAGCGGCGCTCACCGCGCATGCAGCGCTGTGCGCCGGCGGGTTGACCCCCTCCGACTGCTCGGCTCATTGGGTCGATCAGGACGGCATCAATGAACTGGAGTCGGTTCACGGCCCGCTCGCCGATCTTCTTCCGTTGTCCCCGTTGCAGGAAGGGTTGCTGTTCCACGCCGTTCGAGATGGCGTTGCGGACGTCTACACTCTCACTGCTCGTTTTGATCTCACCGGACCGCTGGACGACGCGCGGCTGGCCGAAGCATTCGAGACGGTCATCGACCGGCATCCGAACCTGCGCGCGGCGTTCCACTACGAACAGTTCGATCGGCCGGTGCAGGCAATTCCGCGTTCGGCCAAGGTCGCCTGGCGATCGGTCGATCTGACGGCGGTACCGAAGGCGGCAGCACTGCGTTCGGCGCAGCGCCTGGAGGACGAGGCTGCCGAGCACATCTTCGACGTCGGACTTCCTCCGCTGCTGCGCGCCCTACTGATTCGTCTACCCGGTGATGTCCATCGGCTGATCCTCAATGCGCATCACCTGCTCACCGACGGCTGGTCCACGCCCATCGTCCTGCGTGAATTGATGAACGTTTACCACGACGGTGACGCCGGTCTGCCGGCGCCGACTCCGTACGGCGACTACCTGGCGTGGATCGCCGACCGCGACGAGGATGCGCAACGGGCAGCGTGGAGCAAGCGTCTGCGTGGGCTGACCACTCCGACGCTCGTTGCTGACGGACAGTCGGAACGAGGCGTGCCGGTGCAGGTTCCGGTACCGCTGTCGGACACGGACGCCTCGGCGTTGATCGAACTCGGACGCGCCCGCGGGTTGACTGTCAACACCCTGGTCCAAGGGGCCTGGGCTGCAGTCCTTGCCGAGCTGACCGGGCAGTGGGACGTTGTTTTCGGAGCGACAGTCTCCGGTCGTCCCGCCGATCTTTCCGGTGTGGAAGCTATGGTCGGATTGTTCAGCAACACGATTCCAGCGCGGTTCGACATCGCTACCGACGTTCCTCTTCTCGAGCAGTTTGCCGGTTTGCAGAACGCACAATTCGATATGCAGGACGTCGAGCACGCCAGCCTGGCGGAGATCGAGCGAATCGCGGGAATCGGGCAACTGTTCGACACACTTCTCGTTTTCGAGAATTTCCCGAATTCCGGAGCCGGCCAGCCCAGCTCGCACGAGCTGCGCGTCAGTAGCTTCACGAACCGTGGTGTCACGCACTACCCGATGACGCTGATGGCACCGCCGAGCCTGGGCCTCGATCTTGTGCTCTACCACGATCCTGTTGCCATTCCCGCAGACACCGCTGCGCGGGTGGTGACGCGATTGGGTGAGATTCTGGGCGGTGTTGTTCATTCGCCGTCGTTGCCCGCGGGGGACCTCCTCGACGTCGTGAAGCGCGTTTCGATGCGCAGACCATCCCCGGCGCCGATCAAGTCGGATGTGGCAGCGCCTGGCGCCGTAGATCCTGTCGTCGTGGACGCACTGTGCCGTTGCGCTGCAACGGTGTTGGATCTTCCCGTAGTGAACCCGGCTGATAACTTCTTTGCCCTCGGCGGTCATTCGCTGACCGCTATGCGTTTGGTGGGAAGCCTGCGCAAGCTGGGCTTACGCGTATCGGTTTCGGATGTGTTCGATACGCCGACCCCGTTGGGGCTGGCCGGCGTCGCGCGGATTGACAACACGAAGTTCGGTGCGCTCGAGCTGGACTCGACCGTGGCAGCGCCCGTGGATGGTGTCGGGGATCAGAGCGAGGCGCCGCGCGGCGGCGCCGAGCCGGGAAATCCTGACGACGAAGAGTACTGGGTTCAGGTGCTCGGCGGTCTGCCGCTCGACGTGGATCTTCCCTACGATCGAACTCCGTCTCCGGCGTACCGTGCCCACACGTACATTCGGCAGCTGGGCGAAACCGTCGACCGGGATTCGATGCTGCTCGCTGCAGTTGCCGCCGCGCTGAGTACCTTCGGTGCCGGCCGCGACATAGCGGTCGGATTGGTCGACGCCGAAGCGGAGTCGATCATCCGGGTCGATCTGAGCGGCCGACCGACCTTTACCCAGGTCGTGGACCGGGTCGAGAACGCCATGTCCGGCGCCGGTCTGCATTCCGACGTGAGTCTCGATCGACTCGCGAACCTCCTGGATCGTTCACGGGCAAGTCTGGGTGCCGCTCGCGTGGGGCATGCCGACGCAGTTGTCGATCTCGAGTTTGTGCGCGTTGGTTCCGAGATTCACCTGACCGTCAATGCCGAGGTGTACGACGGATCGACCGCGGACGCCCTCCTCGATACCGTGATCTCGGTACTCGAGCGCGGCGCCCGGCACGGGGACCTTCCCGTTCCCGAATTGCTGCCGACAGTGGCTCGTCCGCATAACGACCCACCGCGGCGAGTTGACGCTCCAGCGGGAATATCGATCCTGTTCGAGCGGAATGTCGTCGCAGTACCCGACGTCATCGCGCTGATCTCCGGCGAGTCGACGCTCACCTACCTCCAATTATCGCGCCGGGTGGACGAATTGGCGCGCGAACTTGTTGCCGCCGGTGCCGGGCCGGAGCAGGTTGTTGCCGTTGCCCTTGACCGATCCGTGGACCTGGTCGCAGCACTGCTGGCTGTTCTGCGTGTCGGCGCGGTGTACCTGCCACTCGATGTCGATTATCCGGCCGAGCGGCTCGAATTCATGATCGAGGACGCGGCACCTGTTTGTGTTCTGACGAGTTCCGATGTGGCAGGGCAACTTCCTTCGACTGCGCCGGCGGTGGTGCTCGTGGACGCAGCACAGACGAGTTCGGATGTTGTTCTTGCAGAACCGCGACCGGCCGGTGAGCACCTTGCCTACGTCATCCACACCTCGGGTTCGACGGGTCGACCCAAGGGAGTGATGGTCAGCACTGCCAATCTCGCGGCGTTCGCCGAGACTGTGATCGGCGATCAGTGGATCAGGCCAGGCGATCGCATTGTTGCGGTGACGACGGTGTCGTTCGATATCGCCGCGCTGGAATTGTTGTGTCCGCTGGCTGCCGGTGCCACCGTTGTGCTCGCCGATCGGGGGACGGTCCGTGATCCGGATGCCCTGCTCGAGTTGATCACGCAAAGCCGTGCCACCGTCATGCAGGCAACTCCGTCGCTGTGGCGAGTTGTCACGGAACACGAGAATGCGCATCGCCTTCTCCAGGTTCGAGCGTTGGTGGGTGGAGAAGCACTGCCGCAAGACCTGGCCGATGACCTGGTGACATTCTGCCCGTCGGTGCGCAACGTGTACGGACCAACGGAAGCGACAGTGTGGGCGACATCGGCGGTACTCGATCGCGATGATCGGGTCACGATCGGGCGGCCATGGACCGACGTCCACGCACGGGTACTCGACGACGATCTGCGGAACGTTCCGGAAGGTGTTGCAGGCGAGCTGTACCTGGGCGGTTCGCAGGTGGTACGCGGATACTTGAACCGACCCGATCTGACGGTCACCAGGTTTGTAGCGGATCCGAGTGTGCCGGGCGCCCGCCTGTACCGCACGGGTGATCTGGTTCGACGCAGGAACGGTGTGTTGCATTTCTTGCGACGCGCGGACGATCAGGTGAAGGTCCGCGGGTTCCGTATCGAACTCGGTGAGGTCGAGGGCGCGCTCTGCGCGGTGAGCGGTGTATCTCGTGCGGCGGCCACCGTCCGAGTAGATGCGGCAGGCATCGGTACTCTGCACGGATACGTGGTGGCTGAAGTCGGTACCGGCCTCGATTCGGCTTTGGTTCGCAAGGAAGTTGCGCTGCTGCTTCCCGAACACATGGTGCCGCAGACACTGACGGTGCTGGATGCGCTTCCGTTGACGCTCAACGGAAAAGTCGACCGCAAGGCGCTTCCCGAAACGGCGCCGGATCGGTTGCGGAACCCCTTGGTGACCGTCGACTCCGATCGGCGGATACGTCTCGACATTCTCAGTCCGGGTTGGCGGGATGTGTTGCCTCTCGGTCCGTTGCAGGAAGGCATGTACTTCCAATCGGTGCTCGACGGTGCCGGCGGCACTGACGTCTACCACATGCAGCCGAAATTCACGTTCTCGGCGGAGGCCGATGTGGACATTTCTGCGCTGCGTGCGGCGGGTGATGCACTTCTGCGCCGCTACCCGAACCTGCGTGCCGGCTTCACTCACGCCGGGTTCGACGCTCCGGTTCAGTTTGTTCCGCTGGCAGCCCGCATGCCTTTCCGGGAAGTTGACCTGAGCACTACTCCGGTCGGCGAGATCGAGGGTGCAGTACAGGCACTCGACGAAGAAGAGTTCGCCACCGTCTTCGATCTGAGCGCTCCACCGCTGATCCGAATGGTTCTGGCGTGGTTGCCGGGCGGCGGCGCGCATCTCGTATTCACCCAGCATCACTTGCTGACCGACGGTTGGTCGCAGACGCTGATGTACGCGGAACTGTTTGCGCTGTACGAATATGCTCGTTCGAACGGCACAGATCCGGTCCACCTCGACTCGGCGTTGGAAACCCCGGCGGATTTCCGTGATCACCTGCGCTGGATCGCCGAGGCAGATCGCCCGGAAGCTCTTTCGTCGTGGAAGAACTATCTGGCAGACCTCGAACAGCCGACGCTTGTCGGTGGCACCGGTTCCGGCGGTAGTGCGCCTCTTCCGGTGTTCACGCGAGTTGTGTTGGAACAGAGCATCAGTAGTGACGTACGGGACCTTGCGCGCAGGACCGGTGTGACCCTGTCTACGGTTGTCTCCGCGGCCTGGGGACTGGCTCTGCGAGCAGTGACCGGTCGTGACGACGTGGTCTTCGGTTCGACGGTGTCCGGACGTACGCCTGAGGTGGACGGCGCGGACCGCATGGTGGGTCTGGCGCTCAACACGATTCCGGTGCGCATGAATGTTCGCCCCGGGGAGCGGATCTCCGACCTCCTCGGACGGTTGTTCCGCGAGCAGGGTTCACTCCTCGAACATCACCATGTGGGTCTCGGCGACGTTCAGCGCGCGGCCGGATTTGCCGCACTGTTCGACACGCTCTACGTTTTCCGTAATACCCCTCGCGACGAACAGGCACGCCAGGACACGTTCGGGCGCAGTGGAATCGTCGGATTCGACGCGGTGGACGGCACCCACTACGCGCTCACACTCGATGTTGATCCCGGTGGGGGTGACGCGTCGATGGCGCTTGTTCTCGAGAACCGGCCGGATCTGGTTCCGGGCGATGTGGCGCACGACGTTCTGGCTCGTACCGAAGCCATCCTCGAACTGATGGCGCGTTCCGAGGCGGCGACAGTGGCCGACACGGCGGTTCCGCGCGCCCAGACGCCCACCGAGTTCGTGTCGCAGCACGTCACGATGCCCGTTCCCGGAGAGCCAGGCGGCAGCGTCGACGCGTTGCTGCGAGAACGCGCGTTGGCGACACCGGACGACACCGCACTCGTATTCGGCGATGTGACGTTGAGCGCTGCGCAGATGAATACGCGAGTTGATCGGTTGGCGCGAATACTTGCGTCGTCCGGCGCTGGGCCGTCCGGCGTTGTTGCGCTTGCACTTCCGCGGACAGCGGATCACGTGGTGGCGATCTTTGCCGTCATGCGAGCCGGAGCTGCCTACCTTCCGTTGGATCTGGCGCATCCCGCCGCCAGGCTGCGGGAGTTGATCGAAGACAGCAATGCGGCCGTGGTGATCACCACCGCCGATCAACACGATCTCGTCGCTGCCGAGGGTCGGACAAGCATTGTCATCGACCTGCCGAGCATCGTTGACATTCTTGACGGCCGCGCCGAGACACCCACTGTTGCCGATGCAGCGGTAGGCGGTCCGACATCGGCGGATCAGCCTGCCTACGTGATCTACACGTCGGGCAGCACGGGCAAACCAAAGGGCGTCGTGGTGGGCCACCGCGGCCTGACCACGATGTACCACAACCACAAGGCCGAAATCTTCACGCCGACCGAAAACAGCGCTGCCGGGCGACGATTGCGTATCGCGCACACGGTGTCCTTCTCCTTCGACATGTCGTGGGAAGAACTGTTCTGGCTCCTCGCCGGTCATGAGGTTCATGTGATCGACGAGCAGGCGCGGCTGGATCCGGTGTCGTTGGTCAAGCACTACCAGTCCGTCGGCATCGATGTGGTGAACGTGACGCCCTCGTATGCACGGGAATTGACGGCGGCCGGACTTCTCGACGGTGATCACACTCCGGCGCTGGTCATGCTCGGCGGCGAAGCGGTTCCCGCGGAATTGTGGTCGCGGTTGCGTGATCAGGACGGCGTCGACGGCTACGACCTGTACGGCCCCACCGAGTTCACGATCAATGCGATGGGCTCGCCAGTTCGGGCAAGTGACACTCCGTGCTTGGGGCGGCCGATCCTCAATGCGTCGGCGCGGGTGCTTGATTCAGGTCTGCGCGAAGTCCCGCTAGGGGCGGCGGGGGAGTTGTACATGTCCGGTGACGGAACAGCGATGGGCTACCTCGATCGGACCGCTCTGACGTCGTCGGTATTTGTCGCCGACCCTTTCAGCGTCGGCGGGCGCATGTACCGGACCGGTGACGTGGTGCGTCGACGGCGCGACGGCGAACTCGAATACCTCGGACGCGCAGACCATCAGGTGAAGATCCGAGGAATCCGGATCGAGCTGGGAGAAGTGGAATCTGCACTGGCAGCGTGCCCCGGAGTGCTTCGCGCCGCGGCGACCGTTCGGCGTGACAACGGTTCAGCGCCACGGCTGATCGGCTACGTGATTCCCGAAACGGGTTGTGCACCGGAAGACCTCAGGGCGGTCATGCGGGAACGTGTACCGGCGCACCTGGTTCCGTCGGATATCGTCACCGTCGCTTCGATTCCGCTGACACCCAACGGAAAGCTGGATCGAGCGGCCTTGCCCGCGCCGCCGACCCGGGCAGCGGCACGCGCGCCTCGCACCGAGACCGAAAAGCAACTGTGCCAGGTCTTCGCGCATGTTCTCGGTGTCGACACCGTCGATCCGGAAGAGAGCTTCTTCGACCTCGGTGGAGACTCGTTGCGTGCCATGCGTTTAGTGGGCGAAGTAGAACACGAACTCGGCGTCGGAGTGGGCGTGGGAACGTTGATGGCTCGCCCGAGCGTTGCCGAACTTGCTGCTCATATCGCAAGCCCCCTTGACGTGGACCTCAGCCGTGATCACCTGGTGTCGCTACGGTCGGAAGGCGCCGCCGAACCGTTGTTCTGTGTTCACCCGGCGGGCGGATTCGCGTGGCCTTTCGCACCGCTGACCGGGGTGCTCGAGGCTGATCGTCCGGTGTTGGGCCTGCAGTTGCCGACGCTCGCGGGCGACACCCTCGAAGCTACGAACGTGGATCAACTGGCATCGATGTACGTCGAGACGATTCGCGGCGTGCAACCGGACGGTCCCTATCACCTTCTCGGATACTCGTTCGGTGGCAACGTCGTTCACGCGATGGCTGCGCAGTTGGCGGAGGCGGGACACGCGGTAGGGTTCACCGGTCTGATCGACACCCACCCGCTCGGAACCCGGTCCGCTGAGAACCGGGAAGACCGCAGCACCGAACAGGACTTGGCAGCGGCACTCCCGCCGGAACTCCTTGCGCAGGCACCCGCCCTGGTCGAGTTGGTGCGAACCGGATTTGATGCCACTCGTTCACTGGCGTCGGGATCGGTGGACCCGAATTACGCCGGGTCGGTTACTCTGATCACCGCTGACACGGGTGTGTCCGGGGAAGTGCTGGCCGATCGCTGGCGCACAATCCGGGGGGACCAGGAACTTTCAGTCCACCACCTACCGTTCGACCACGCCGGATTGGTGACCCCAGCCGGTTGGGCGGCAATTGCGCCACTGCTCGACAGTCATCTGTCGCAGCCCACAAACCACACAGTTGGAAACACAATGGGAGTTGAATGATGAAGTCCACACCGCCCCTCGCGATTCGAAGTTGGCGACGATTCGTCGCGATTGCGGGTCTGTTGATCGTTGCACTCGTTGCGATGATCGGTTGCAGCAGCGCGTCCTCGGACGAGCCTGCAAAGGCAGACGAACCTACGACGCGTGTGATCGAAACCGAGAAGGGTTCTGTCACCGTACCGGCGTCGGCAGAACGGATCGTGGTGCTCAGCGGTGGCCTCGCCGGTTACCTCTATGCACTCGACGCACCCGTAGTCGCAACCGACACACGCGTTTTGGGTGTGACGAACCTCGACGGCGGCTTCCCGCCGGCTTGGGCAGCGGATGCAAAGGCCCAGGGCACCAAGGAACTGCCCGCCGGTGAGCAGCTCAACATCGAAGCCGTCGCCGCAGCTGCGCCCGACCTGATCATCGGTGGCGGACAGGGTGTCACCTCGGTGCAGGCTGAGGAGCTCTACGACCAGCTCACAGCAATTGCGCCGACCGTCCTCGTGCCGCGCACCGTTGCCGCATGGGACAAGCAGCTCGAGATCGTCGCCGACGCAGCCGGACGCTCCGACCAGGTTCCGGCTCTGATGGATGCATACGACGCCAAGGTCAAAGAGGTAAAGGGCAAGATCACCGTTCCCGAGGGCAACGTCGTCTACATCCTCTCGCTCGCGAACAACAAGCCGTACCTCGTGCCGCCGACTGCCGCTCTGCCCGCAATGCTTGCAGAACTCGGATTCAAGGCCGACGACGTCATGACCAAGGCCGGAAACCCGCAGCTCTTCGGCTCGGGTGACTCGTTCGAGGTCAGCCCGGAAATGCTCTCGCAGGTTGCCGACGCCCCTGTCGCATTTGTCATTCCGGTATCCGGACGCCCGATGGCAGAACTTGCCACCGATCCGCTGTACTCGCAGCTTCCTTCCTTCAAAGCCGGAACGACGTTCGAGCTTCCCGCCACCAGCTACCGTCCTGACTACGACGGCGCAATGGCGACCCTCGACCTGATCGGTCAGACCTTCGCATGACCCGACTCGGTGGGCTGGTCATCGATGTATCACCATTGCGGACCAGCCGTCCCTTCCGGTACGCGTTCTCCGCGCGAATGATTTCGCTGCTCGGGATCGGACTACTTGTCGTAGCCGTTCCCGCGCAGACGTACCAGCTCACCAAGTCGACCTTGCAGGTTGGCGGAGTGTCCACGGCGATGGCCGTCGCCATGTTCGTCGGCAGCCTGTTCGGTGGGGTGCTTGCGGATCGATACGATCGGCGACGCACTATCCAACTTGCCCGCAGCGCTGCGGGTCTCGGATTTGTGATCCTCGGGTGCAACGCTCTGCTTCCGCATCCGTCCATGTGGGTCATCTATGTCGCAGCGGCGATCGACGGATTGGCCGGCGGCGTCAGTAGCTCGGCCCTGATGGCTTTGATGCCGACGCTGCTGCCCCGCGAGAAGATGGCGGCAGCCGGCGCACTGGTGGCGTTGACCACCGATGTCGGGACGATGATCTCACCGGCGATTGCCGGAGTGATCATCGCCTCCGGCGGTATTCCTGTGACGTACTTCGTGGCCGCCGCGGCCACGGCGGGCACGGTTACTCTCTTCCAAGCTGTCGGACCGGCGCCGGCGCCCGGCACCAACCACGAAAGCCCCGTCCGCGCTCTCGTGACCGGAGTGAAGTTCGCGGGTACCCATACCGTGATCCGCGGAATCCTGATCAGCGGATTACTGGTCATGTTTGTCAGTGGTCCGATGGTCCTGCTTCCGGCCTTTGTCGACGACGTACTCGGCGGTGGCCCAACGATGCTGGGTCTGCTGTACGCGGCACCGGCAGTGGGCGCGGTGATCGGTTCGCTGACCAGCGGATGGACTGGGCGCGTTCACCGCAACGGCGCGGCTATGTTGATATCGGTCGCGCTCATGCCGCTCGGTTTGGTGATTCTCGGGGCTTCGGGGGCTGTATTCCTCGCCTTCCTCGGCCTTGCCGGATTCGGACTCGGACGAGCCCTCAACGACATCTTGCGATTCGCCGTCCTGCAACAGAACACGCCGGACGAATTGCGTGGACGAGTGTCGAGTCTGTGGATGGTGCAGGCCGTCACAGGTACGGCGATCGGGTCCATGGCAGCGGGATTCCTCGGCCAGTGGCTCGAACCGGGAACTGCACTGCTGGCCCTGGGTATTGCAGGCCTGACGTTGGGACTGATACTCCTCGCAACACTGGGTTCGGTGCGGCGGGTAACTTCAGAGGTAATCGTGCTCGATCGCCCAGACTCTCACCCGGAAAATGCGGTGCCCGTGGCCACTGCTGCGCGGGAAAAGGAAGGTAGTTCATGAATCGAGGAGACCATCTCGCGACCATTGTCGACGTGCTGGCGGGAACCAGCGGCGCAAAAGTGCCGTACCCCATCGGCATTCGTGAACTCGAAGTTGTTCGTAGCACCATGGTCGGATCAGGGTTGTTGCGGTTGACGTTGGGTGGACCCGAACTCGAAGGGTTCGAGTCGCACGCTCCGGATGAACATGTGCGGCTGGTCTACCCGAATGAGGACGGAACACTTCGCCTGCCCGAGCGTGATGGGACAATGCTGAAATGGCCGAGACCGCTTCCGATCTCGCGTGAATACACCGTCCGTCGGTACGACCCGGATCTGGCGGAATTGGACATCGACTTCGCCCTGCACGAAGGTGGCTTCGCCTCCGATTGGGCCCAGGCCGTGACGCCGGGTACCCGGATCCATGTGGCAGGTCCGCCCGGTGGCGTCATCGTGCCGTGGACGTACGACAGGTACCTCCTCGCCGGCGACATCACGGCGCTGCCCGCGATCGCCCGGTGGCTCGAGATGCTGCCGGAAGCTGCATCCGGGTGGGCGTTCATCGAAATTACCGACGCGTCACAGGAAATCGAGTTGACGGTCCCGGAGGGTGTCGAGGTCCGGTGGCTGCACCGCGGTGACGTTCCGGCCGGACATTCCGATCTGCTCGAGCAGGCAGTGCGAACTGTCACCGTTGCTGAAGATGAGCGTATCTACGCTTGGATCTCCGGGGAAGCCACGAGCCTCAAGCCGCTTCGCAGGTTCGTTCGCGACAACTTGAAGTTGGATAAAGGCGACTACCTGATTACGGGTTACTGGAAGCGTGGCGTCGCAGATTTCGACGAGGACGACGAAGACTGAACCAGAAAGGCGTCCCCGCGGGGACGCCTTTCTCGGGTTTTCAGAAGAACGTGTGGACTGACCCTACGACGCGATAATGTGCATCTACCTCGGGAATCAGTGACCACTTGTCGAAAGTCGTGCACGGGTGCGAGATTCCGCAGCCCAGGAGATCACCGACACGCACGTCGAAATCTGCCGGTAGATCGACGTAAGCGTGCTGATCGTTGAGTGCAGAGATGGACAGTTCCCGAGCCGACTGATTGGAGCCGTCTCGGCGTCGCCACAGTACTGTGGGAAAGCCTGCGTCGGAACCGACGTCGCGACGACCGAAGCCGAGGATCGCCCGGCCCGGCTCAGGTAGGGAGAGCACAACGCCCCAGACCTCGGCAGCTGCCCGCAAAGTCCGCGGACCATCGGCCCATGGCGAGGTATCGGCGTAGAGGCCGTGATCGTGAGTGATGTAGCAACCACTGCGCAGTACGACGCGCACACCGTTACCTGTTGCCCAACGGCCGGCCAACTCGCGGACTACCAGATCGTGAAATGCGCTGCCGCCGAAGGTGACCAGGGGGAGCGGGGCTTGTGTCGAGTTGTTCTCGAACAGGTTCTCCGCCACGCAGATTTCTGTGAATACTCGCGCGGATCTGAGATACGAATCGACAGAGATTCGGCGGGCAGCCACTGACGCGCCCGGCATCATGCCCTCGAACCCCTCGACTCCGGTGAGGACGAGTGACTGGGTCTGTGACGCTGCGCGGGCGACGTCGAGTGCCTGGTCGAGTGTGCGTGCCCCGGCGCGACCGTTGTCGTAGCCGAGTTCGACGAGTACTCGGATTCTGCTGCTCGGTGAGACTTTCGCGATCAAGCTCTCCATAAGTTGGACGCTCTCGATCGAGTCGACCAGGGTAGCGACGAAGAACCCGGGATCTGTTTGCTGCACATCACAGATCCATCGAATGCCCGCCGGGTCGAGTACTTGGCTCGCGATGATGATGGTGTCCACGCCGAACTCGCGGAGAATGCGGGCCTGCGCGACCGTCGCCGCGGTCATTCCCCACGCTCCGGCGTCGAGTTGTCGATGAACCAATTCCGGACTCATCGTGGTCTTGGCATGAGGTGCCAGGTCGACATCGTGGTCGGCGCAGAACTTTGCCATGAGGTCGACATTGTGTGAGATCGCCTCCCGATCGAGTGTCATCACCGGGAGTGGGAGGTCGCCGTCGAGAGCGGAGATCCCCAACGCTTCGAGGTCGGAACTGCGCAGACCGTTGAGGTCGGTTCCGAAGGCTTTGTGCTGCCAGCCGATCGGTGGGTTCGTGTGGTCGGTCGTATCGGCGATGTTCATGAGTAAAAGACTTTCTGTCAGAGCTTGTCCGGTCACGAGCGGCGAATTGGTCGACCTGGCAGTGCATCCTCGACGAGGATGCCTCCCTCGACGACGGGTACTCCGCCGACCAGTACCCGGCTGATTCCACTGGAAGGCCGGGTGCCGTCGACGTACGTGGCGTTGTCGGTAATTCTATCGGGGTCGAAAACGACGATGTCGGCGTCGCTGCCTGGGCTGATCCGCCCCTTGGACGACATTGCGGGAATTGACTCCTCCAAAATCTGGGCTGGGATCAACGAGCAGCGAGCGATGATGTCCGACAGCGACAGTAGTTGACGCTCGCGATACAGCGTGCGGATTGCGCGTGCATAGGTACCGGCGCCGCGAGGATGGCCGAGTGCAGTCGGGGGCAGTGGCCACTGCAGTGCATCGGCCGGGGTGCGCCTCGGCCAGGTCAGCGGCATAGCGTCGCTGGCGATTGCGGCTCGATCGAAAGTCATTGCCCGTTCGAGGATCTCGCGTGTGGGGTCGTCGGTCTCGTCGAGGAACTCGACGAGAACCAAGGCGCCGGGATCGGTGGCACGGAGGTGCTCCAACTGCTTGCGGTTCTCGATGCGTTCCCCGGTGGGAACGAAGGTGAGTGATCGCGTCGTCAGATTCATCAGATGCAGCCTGTCCGGATCGAGAAAGGCCGCTCCGACTGCCGTCGACCCGGAACCGTACGGATACGCCTCGGTGGTGACACGTGAGCCGGCTTCCTGAACGCGCGCCACCACCGCCAGAGCTTGGTCGACGTGCGCACCGGAGGTGCTGTTGACATGGCAGTAGTGCATATGTGCGCCGGTTTCGGCTGCAGCACGGGCGATTTCGACGGCACCGTCCACCGGGCTCGACGGATCCATCGAAATGAGCGGACGCGCATGAGTATAGGTAGGCACACCCGCCCGGGCAGCGAGTGCCGCGACCTCCAGGTATTCCGCGGGGTCGGACTTCGGGGCGTATCCGACCACGACTCCGATCCCGAGAGCTCCTGCGGCGAGGTCACTGTCGATGAGTTCGAGAATGTGTGCGCGCTGCGCCGACGTCGGCTCGCCCTGCCAGCTCGGCGCACCCAGGTGATGCAGAAGTGTTCGGATGTCACCGTCGGGATCGGCGCCGGCGAGCTCGATCATGCGGGCGTGTGCCCACGATGTTGCGTACCCGTAGTTGATCGGGCGTCCTTCGGAAGCCGCTCGCGCGTATGCCTTCGCGACGGGTATGACGCCGGCCTCCAGTTCGAGGGCCGTCGTGACGCCGTCCATCGCCTGCAGCCGTTGCTCGGCGATTTCCTGTCCGTGGCTGTGCATGTCGATGAATCCGGGGCAGATCACCTGACCTGTCACATCGATGGTCCGGAGGGCTTCGATCGCGTCGTGGCCCCAAGCCGAAACCGTGCCGTCGGTGATCGCGATGTTGCGAACCTCGTCGGTGCCCGATGCCGGATCGACCACGCGGCCGCCGGTGAACACGATGTCGTGGACCTGCATAAGCGTTGCACTCCTGTCGTCGGTCGATAGTGTCCCGATGGTTTCACGGGTGCAGTGCCGGATTCTGGTGTGAACGTCCCAAATTGAGGTGTGCTCACCGTTCGGCGGAACAAGAATCTGACACGCACGAATGTGAAGGTGAGGTGTAACGACCAACACGGCGGGAACAGATTCGATGGAGGGCACGGATGCACGTCTATATTTCGGTGGACATGGAGGGTATCGCGGGTATCGCGACGCTCGATCAGACGGTTCGCGGCGGTGGCGGGTATCTGCGGGCGCAGGCGCTCATGACCGCAGAGACGAATGCTGCGATTGCCGGTGCGTTCGACGGTGGCGCGACGAGCGTCCTGGTCAATGACAGCCATGGAACGATGGACAACCTGCTTCATGCTGATCTGGATCCTCGAGCTCGGGTGATTTTCGGGTCTCCGAAGTTGCAGTGCATGGCCGAGGGTCTGACGTCGGATCACGACGTTGCACTTTTTGTCGGCTATCACGCGCCTGCGGGTGGGCCCGGCGTCCTGGCGCATACTTTCTCGAGTCTGTTCGCCGACGTTCGACTCGACGGTAAGTCGGTGTCGGAGACCGATGTCAACACTCTGTACGCGGCGACGCAGGGTGTTCCGGTAGGCCTGGTCACCGGAGACGACATCATCTGCGCCCTGGTGGACGCAGCGTCGCCGACGACGGAGACCGTAGAGGTGAAGAAGGCGCATGGATGGTCGGCTGCAAACTCGCTGCCTCCGTCGCTCGCGTGCGAGCACATCAGGGCAGGAGCGGAACGTGCGGTGCGCAAGGCCGACACGCTGAAACCCGTAGCGCTCCGGGACGAATGGACGCTCGAGATCGTTCACCCCACGACTACGGCTGCCGAGCTTGCGGAGGCTGTTCCCGGTTCGAGGAGGATCGCGGACCGTACCATCGCGCACACTCTGGGCAGTGTCGACGACATACTCGGATTGATCACTGTCAACTCACGATTGGCCGCAGTCGGGGTCAAGCCGATTGTGACGGTTGCCAATCGAACCTGATTCGCCGAAGTCCCGTCGGGGAAGCAATTGGTGGCGTACGACGAATTCGAGTCGGAAGGACAGTAGTCCTGGACAAGATCTGCGGTAGTCGGTTCGGCCAAGCTTGACGGGAGTAGTCGACGTCGGTGACAGGAGTACCTGAGAGTGGACAAGAAGACAATGGCGGCGGACTTGGCCGCTTTGGTGATCGCCGAGTCACCCAGTTCAGATCTCGCGGCGGTCGACGCCTGTGCGGACGTGGTTGCCGAGATCGGGGAACGACATCTCGGAAGCGCTCCGGAACGCATCCGCATCGACGGACGTCAGCACTTGCGTTGGTCGTTCGGGGCGGAGCCGAAGGTGATGCTCCTCGGGCATTTCGACACCGTGTGGCCGCTCGGGACACTCACCGAACTGCCCTGGTCCGTCACCGACAACATCGCCACCGGACCCGGAGTCTTCGACATGAAGGCCGGCATCGTTCAGCTTTTTCATGCGCTCGCATCTCTCCCGTCGCTCGACGGCGTGGTGGTGCTCCTCAATTCCGACGAAGAAATCGGCTCCCCGACTTCGCGCGCCCTGATCGAGGAGCACGCGCGCCAGGTCGAGGCGGTGCTGGTCCTCGAAGCCGCCGCCGACGGCGCGGTGAAGACAGCGCGGAAGGGCATGTCGCTCTACTGCATCACTATCGAGGGACGCGCTGCGCACGCAGGCCTGGAACCCGAGCGGGGTGTGAACGCTGTCGTGGAACTCGCGCATCAGATTCTGGCCGTGGCGGAACTCGCGGATCCGGCGGTCGGAACGTCAGTGGTCCCGTCGGTCATCAGTGGTGGCACCACCACCAATACTGTTGCAGCGCAAGCGCAACTGTGGTGCGACGTTCGGATGTGGTCCGCGAAGGAACAGGAACGCATCGATCGTTCGGTTCGCGAGCTGGTGCCAGTACTGGCCGAAAGCCGGATCTCGGTGACCGGAGGACCCAACCGGGGTCCCCTCGAGGCCTCGTCGTCGGAGAAGCTGTACTTCCTCGCCCATCAGATCAGTAGCGAGAACGGGCTGGGGATGTTGCGCGACTGCGCGGTCGGCGGTGCCTCGGACGGAAACTTCACCGCTGCAGTCGGAACCCCCACGTTGGACGGCCTCGGTGCCGTCGGCGGTGGCGCCCACGCGGCCGACGAACACGTAGAGATAGATCAGATGATCCCGCGCGCCACGTTGTTGGCCGGTTTGGTGACTCGAGTCCTGGAGGGAGGACTGTGACGATGACATCGCCGAACATCAGCCAAGCCGAACATGCCGCTTTGCTTGCGCGTGTGACTATCGAAACCGTTACCGGGCATGCCAAGTTGGAACAGGTTTTCGACCTGTTCGAGAAGGTATGGCAGCCGGAGAGCGGAAATCCGCCCGTGCACCGGGACATGATGCAGGCGCTCGCGCACTCCGGTAATTACGTAGCCGGCGCTTTTCGTGGTGGAGACCTGATCGGTGCGTCGGTCGCATTCTTCGAGGAACCGCAGCACCGTTCGTTGCATTCTCACATCACGGGGATCCTCCCGACTGTCCAGAACGGTCATATTGGCCTTGCATTGAAACTGTTCCAGCGGGCGTGGGCGCTGGAACGGCGGATTCTCCACGTGCGGTGGACTTTCGATCCCCTCGTCGCGCGCAATGCCTACTTCAACGTCTCGAAACTCGGTGCGCTCCCGATCCAGTATCTGCCGCGTTTCTACGCGCCGATGAACGACGGTCTCAACGGCGGTGCCGACAGCGACAGGTTGCTGATCGACTGGGAAATCGGCAGTAGCAAGGTCTCGGATGTCGTCTCCGGTGCCGGCGAGGTTCCGACTCCTGAGTCCTTGGGAGCGAGCGAACTGCTGTCCGTCTCGGAAGCCGGTCTGCCCGTGATGAAAGCGACCGAGAATCGATTTGTCACCGTGGCTACGCCGAATGACGTGTATGCACTGCGTAATTCGGACCCGACGGTGGCGAACGATTGGCGACTGGCTGTCCGCGACGCTCTCGGTGGCGTGCTCGCCGAGAACGGGGTGGTAGTTGCCGTCACTCGGACCGGGAAGTACGTGCTGGATCGTGCGCCGGGATCAGAATTCGTCAAGGCGACAGTGGAGGCCACTTCGTGAAGGGTCTGGGAGGCCCAGGTGTTCCGGGAGGCCCAGGCGTTGCGGGAGGCTCAGGTATCGGCGTCGGACCGTATGACACACTTCGTTCACAGGACGAAGGAGTGATGGACGTGGGCACCGTGCGACCTCGCATCAGTTTGGTGCGGCTTCTCGAAGACGTGGGAACCACGGTGCTGAACGCGGTTGTCGGTGATCCGCAGTCGATGGACGAGGTTGCGTCCGTCGTCATTCACGATCCCGAAGACGATTCGCCGTCGACCTCGGACTCGATGGTATTGCTCGTCGGGATCAGTGGCGGTGAACGTATCGCGGAATCCGTCGTCGATCTGGCCGAGCGTGGTGTAGCGGTGGTGGTCGCGCGTGTCAGCTCCGACCTGAGCTCTGTGGACCGGGAGACCATCGAATCCACGGGTGTTGTCGTGTTGGCGCTGGCCAGAGGAGTCTCGTGGGTTCAGTTGACAAGCCTGCTGCATTCGGTGCTGGAAGCTCGTAACGAAGTCGGCCACATACATTCTCGCGGAGGTGGCCCGGCTGGGGATCTGTTTGCGTTTGCCAACGCGGTCAGCGCACTCCTGGACGCGCCGATCACGATCGAAGACAGAAGCTCACGGGTCATAGCGTTCTCCGGTCGTCAGGAGGAAGGTGACGGTCCGCGTATCGCGACCGTTCTGGAACGGCAGGTCCCTGACCAGTACATTCGAGTGCTCGAAGAGGCAGGGGTATTCGACCGGCTCTATCGAAGCGACGATCCGGTGTGGGTGCCGGCGGAGACCCTCGGTACCAAAATGGGACGTATCGCAGTGTCCATTCGGGCCGGCGACGAGTTCCTCGGCTCCATGTGGGTGGCACTGGTCGCGCCGTTGTCGGAAGACCGAACGCGCGCGTTGCTCGATTCGGCAGGGATGATCGCTTTGCAGATGTTGCGGTTGCGCGGCGGCGCCGACGCCGAGCGTCGACTGCGCGCAGACCTGATCGCGACTCTACTCGACGGAGGGGCCGGTGCTGTCGACGCGATGAATCGGCTCGGCCTCGGCACTGGTCCTACTCTCGTAATGGCTTTGGGCCGAAGGTCTTTCGAGGGGTCATCGAAGCCGGATGACGCCGCCCATATCGTGCGATTGACTGATGCTCTGGCGATGCACCTCGGTGCCGTTCACTCGCAGTCGGCGGCTGCCCTGGTCAACGGAACCGGCTACGCGGTGCTGTCCGTTCGCGGGCACTCCCCGGCAGAAGCCGAGTTGCAGGCGTCTCGTGTGGCCTCGGATTTCCTGGACCGCACCGGAGCGTCCGGCGATACGATTATCGGGATCGGTCGGGTCGTGACCAGACCGGCTCAGTTGAGCCGATCGAAGCGCGATGCCGAGCACGCACTCGAAGTGTTGTTGGCGGGACGAGCGTCCGGCAGTGTCGCCACCTTCAGCAGTGTCCACGTTGATGCCATTCTGTTGGAGATCGCGTCGGAGGTCGCTGCCGAAGGGTTTTCGGACCTCGGGCCGATCGAGGCAATCGCCAGTCACGACGCTGCTCATGCGACCTCGTTTGTCGACACTCTCGATGCGTGGCTCAACGCCTTCGGTGATGTCGGTGACGCGGCAGCGTCATTGCATGTGCATCCCAACACATTTCGGTACCGTCTCAGTAAGGTGAAGAGTATGGCGGCACTGGATCTCGATGATCCGAACGTGCGCTTCCGGCTGATGGTGCACCTTCGACTGCGTGGGCCGCGCTAGCTCGAAAGCCGAAAAATGCGGGTCGCGCTGATCTTTCAGTGCGACCCGCATTTTTTGTCAGCGGATTCTGGTCAGCTGTTGTTGCGGAGTGCTTCGACAGCGATGCGGCCGACGGTTCCGATCGAGGCGTCGATTTTCGGCGCCCGTTTGGTGAGTTCGTGGGATTTGGTGAAGACACCGACGGCGTAACGCTTGCCGTCCGGGTACGTCACGACACCGGCTTCGTTTCGTACCAATCCCAGGGTGCCGGTCTTGGCGGCGACAGTGACCTCGTCGGGGAAACCGGAAGAAAGTCGGTGCGGCCAGACCTGCTTGCTCATGATCGTTCGGACCTCGTCACAGGCGGATGCGGGGCCGGCTTCGTCGCGCCAGATTGCAGCCAGCAACTGTGTGATCTCGCGAGGAGTACTGGAATTGGTGCGGGACGGATCCATAACGGAAATCGTCCGAAGAATTTCGATCTCGGGGTATTCGAGCAGGGTGCCAGCGTCGACTCCGAGATCTTCGTAGACCGTCTTGAACAGGCCGCGGCAGTCGCGAACCAAGTTGGTCTTCTCCAGACCCAGACTACGCAGCGTAGATACGATGTTGTCGAGCCCGAGTCGGTTGTAGATGAAGTCGGTGGCGGCGTTGTCGCTGAAGCTCATCATGAGCAGAGCGAGGTCTCGCCAGCTGGCGGTGACGTCGTCGGCGCAGCCGCCGATACCGATGCCGCCCGAACGGAACTCGGCCGTCACTGTGGCGTGCTCGGTCGGATCGAGGGTTCCGGCCGCTACGGCGCGGGCGTACTCGAGGACGACGGGAATCTTGAAGACGGAGGCGAGGATGACACCGTCGTCAGCGCCGTAGCCGAACTCTTCGCCGGAATCGATGTCACGTACGTGCACAAACGCGTCGGTCTTCGCTTCGGCCAGAACAGCAGCGATCTCCTGCTGTGCGCTGTCAACGTGGGTGGCAGTGTCGGTCATTCGAGGGGCCTTTCGTCGGTGTCCGTAGATCTGAGGATAGTGAGATCCCGAAGCCTGGTCTTGTGTGAATCGACGAAGGTTGGCACTGGTTTCAGTGGTGATCCACTATCTGGTCCACTACTTCGAGGAAAAGCCGGAGCGCGAGGTTCGGGTTGTCGGCTCGAAACGCGAGACCGACCGTCAGATACATTGCCGGTCCGTCGATCTCGCACATATGAACCCCGGGAACCCGGTAGGTTGCGGCGCGTCCGGCGGGCATCGGCGCTACCCCGACGCCGGCCGCTACCGCGTGAAGTACCTGCTCGTCATCGGCCTCGCGTCGGACCACGTTCGGTGCCCTTGTGGGCCAGAACATCTCGACGATGGCGTCGTACATGCCTGGTCCGTTCGCCCGGGGCCAGAACACCACCGGCTCGTCCGCAAGCTGTGCCAGTTCGACGACGTCGCGTGCGGCGAGTGGATGCCCGGACGGTACCGCGAGCAGGAGTCGCTCACGGTCCACAATGCGAACCGTCAGCTTCGACTGGTCAAGAGGCGGCCGCACCACCGCGATGTCCACAGCCCCGTCGGCGGCAAGCGCCGTATTCCGGGTGGTATAGCCGCGATGCTCGGTAATCGCGACTTTTGGGTATCTGGCGCGAAATTGGTTGACGGCCAGTGCAACTGCCCCGCCGGCCCATGATCGCGTGTGCGCGATGCGCAGTTCACCCTCGGACCCGAGCGCTGAGGCTCGGATCCGTTCGACGGCTCGGTCGGCTGATTCGAGCAGGAATTTGGCTTCACGAACCGCGACGATTCCGGGATCCGTCAGGCTGATTCTGGGCCCTCGCCGATCGAAGAGCACTACGCCGAGCTCACGTTCGAGGACTTTGATCTGTTGGCTCAGTGCGGATTGTGCAACATGTAGCTCAGCGGCCGCGCGCGTGAAGTTAAGGTGATCCGCGATTGCCACCAGATATCGCGCCCGCTGCAGGTTCACGCTGTAACTATAAGTGAAGATGATCGAACAAGCGGGAATGCGACTTGGACAGTGTGTGCGCGCCGAGGCATGCTGAGTGCTGATCGACACGCTGTCGAAATCGGACGGGCCGAAGCCCTCGAGGACCCACATATGGCAGAAGACTCCCACGTGTACCTGCTGATCATGGTCATCGAAACACGATAGGAAATATCATGGACTACGACTTCGCGATAACCGGGGGAACGGTTGTCGACGGAACCGGATCACCACGACGCACCGCCGACGTGGCCATCGTCGGCGATCGGATCGCGGCGATCGGTCCGGGTCCGTTCCCGGCTACCGAGACCATCGACGCGACCGGTTGCATTGTGGCTCCCGGCTTTATCGACCTACACTCGCACGCCGACTTCACCGTACTTGGTCACCCCGGCGCCGAAACGCAACTGGCACAGGGCGTCACGACGCTCGTCACCGGAAATTGCGGACTGTCACCGTTCCCGGCGCACGACAGCGGACAGGCAGGGGCGCAGTGGCCCGACGCGTACGGATTCGGGGACGCAGTCACCGCAGCACGACCGGCTGTCAATGTGGGCTTACAGTTAGGGCACAACACACTGCGGGTTGCTGTGATCGGCAACGAGGATCGGCCTCCGACGACGACGGAACTCGAGCAGATGTGCGCGATCATTACCGAATCTGCGACGGCGCCCGGCGTCGTCGGGTTCTCGACCGGCCTCATCTATATCCCCGGCCTTTTTGCCCAGTCCGACGAACTGTGCACTCTGGTGGCAGCCGCCGCGACGGCGGGACTGTTGTACTCGACGCACATGCGCAACGAAACGTCGGAATTGGCCGCTGCGGTAGAGGAAGCCATCGAGACCGCGGAGCGGGCCGGCGCACGTCTGCAGATTTCGCATCTCAAGGCGATGGGACCGGAGAACTGGGGGACGGTGAACCGCGCCCTGGAACTGATGGATCAAGCCCGGATACGCGGAGTGGACGTCACCGCAGATGTTTATCCGTACACCGCGTCGAGCACGGACCTGTCCTCGAGGCTTGCGAGATGGGCCGTCGACGGCGGCCTCTCGGCGCTGCTTGAACGGCTGGCGGACCCCGAGACCCGGATACGCATTGCGGACGAGTTGAGGTCCAGGTTCGGCCGAGATATCGACCCGGACGGCGTCGTGATCGCGGCTCTGCCTAGCGGAGAGTTCCACCGTTACATCGGACACTCGCTATCCGAGATCGGCGCGGACCGCGGTACCGACGCCGCTGATGCTGCTCTCGATGTACTTGCCGCACATCAGGGTTCGGTGAGCATCGTCAACCACGCGATGAGCGAGGATGACATGCGGTCGGTGCTGGCACATCCACAGGTATCCGTCGCCAGCGATGGCGCGATGCTCGCCCCGGCCGGTCCCGGCCGCCCGCATCCACGCAGCTTCGGCACCTTTGCACGAGTACTCGGCCGGTATGTTCGCGACGAGCGCACTCTGACGCTCGAGGACGCGATCCGGAAAATGACATCGCTGCCGGCATCCCGAATCAAGGTGACCGACCGCGGCATGCTTGCTCCTTCCATGGCTGCCGACGTGGTGATCCTCGACCCGAACACGATCGAGGACACCTCGACCTTCGACGCACCGTGGCAGCTCGCCCGCGGTGTACGTGACGTGTTCGTGAACGGCATTCCGACTGTGAGCGGCGGAGACCTCACCGGCCACCGCGGCGGCCGCCTGCTCGAGAGGAGCGCAGCGTGATCGCATCGACCACGACGCTCGTCGACGAACTCGCCCGCATTGTCGGGCCGGCGCACGTCTTGACAGATCGCGACACTGTCGCGGGATATGTCACCGACTGGACGGGGCACTGGCACGGCGCTACCACTGCTGTGGTCAGGCCCGCCGACACCGGCCAAGTCTCCGCGGTCCTCGCCTGTTGTCACCGCGCCGGCGTCGCCGTCGTGCCGCAAGGCGGCAACACCGGGCTGGTCGGTGGGTCGGTGCCGATGCGCGGTGAGGTGGTGCTCAGCACGACCCGCCTCGCCGTCATCGAGGAAATCGACGAGGTCGGTCGCACGCTGGCAGCCGGCGCCGGTGTCACGATCGCGCAGGCGCAGCAGGCCGTCCGCGAATACGGGTTGGACCTGGGTATCGACCTGGCCTCACGTGATTCTGCGACGCTCGGAGGGATTGTCTCCACCAACGCGGGCGGCGTGCGAATGATCAAGTACGGCAACACTCGATCACGGTTGCTCGGCGTCGAAGCTGTTCTGTCCGACGGCCGGGTGCTCTCGCGTTGGAAGGCCTTGACCAAGGACAACGTCGGCTACGACCTGCCGGGTCTGCTGGCCGGCGCCGAAGGTACCCTCGCCGTCGTCACCCGGGTCCTGATGCGTCTGGTGGTTCCGGCTGCTCACACACAGGTAGTGATGGCCGGGGTCGAATCGGTGGGTGCCGGTCTGGAGCTGATCCATAGGCTCGAGCGCGCGGGACTCACGCTCGAAGCTGCCGAGTTGATGACTCGCGCAGGTATCGGGCTGGTCCGGAAGCATCGGCACTTGCGACCGCCGCTCGACGCGGATGCACCGTTCGACGTACTCGTCGAGGTCTCCGGACCGACGCAAGCGCAGTCACTCCTGCTCGGGGTGCTCGCTGAAGCTGAAGGAATGGTGCAGGGCGCCGTCGTCGAGACCGGGCCGGCAACAAAGCTGTGGCAGTACCGTGAAAGTCACACCGAATCGGTCAGCGCCGAATCATCCACTCCACCAGTGAAGTTGGACATCGCGACGCCGCTGCGAGAGATAGAACCCTTCCTCGAGGCCTTGACCGCAGGGCTTGCCATCTCTTTCCCCGGTGTCACCCCGATTTGCTTCGGGCACATCGCCGACGGCAACATCCATGTCAATCTGCTCGACGTTACCGGCGATCAACGAGATGCCGTCACCGACTTCGTGCTTCGATTGGTCACCCAACACGACGGCAGCATCAGTGCCGAGCACGGAGTGGGCCGCGCGAAGGCCCGCTGGATCACCCTCGGGCGGAGCGATGTCGACCTCGACCTCATGGCCTCGATCCGGACTGCGCTGGATCCAGCAGGCATGCTCAACCCGCACATCCTCCCGGGATCATCTGACTCCGAGACTAATTCGCCGATAGAGCTCGAACGAGAGGTAGCCCGATGACCGGCACAACGACCTGGACAGACCGCCTGCGAGATCTCGACCTATCCCTGCCGCCGGTCGCGACACCGGCGGGCGCATACGTGCCTGCTGTGCGTACCGGGAACCTGGTCTATACATCGGGGCAGTTGCCATTGGTGGATGGCGTCAGCACCTGTACCGGAAAGCTGGGCGTGGATGTATCGGTCGAGGACGCCGCCGCGGCTGCGCGACTGTGTGCACTCAACGGACTCGCCGCGGTCGACATGCTCGTCGGCCTCGATCGGGTCGTCCGCGTCGTGAAGATCGTCGGCTTTGTTGCGTCCGGTCCCGGGTTCACGCTGCAACCGCAAGTCATCAACGGCGCCTCCGACCTGCTCCTCGACGTTTTCGGTGGTGCCGGTCGGCACGCACGGTCCGCGGTCGGGTTGGCCGAACTGCCTCGAGGTTGCGCCGTCGAGGTCGAGTTCGTTTTCGAAATCGACGGCGGCGGACTCTCGTAGCTGCTCGCACGACGACGAACCCTGCGGCACTCGAGGCTCGTCGAATCGCACCAATTTCGGGTGCATGTTCAGTGCAATCGACCAGGACGAAATTGCAGCCGCGCTGAGATCATCGACTGATGGTTTTACCTTCCGCTTGCCTCGCACCTCGAAGAGTGAGCTGGTGGAGCAGGACCGATTTTGCGAGACGTTCTGCACCACAAGGTGGATCGCATCCATGCCATTGACTTCATGATCGAAGGAGTTCGACCAGTGACCGAATTGCCCAAGGACCTACTTGTCGCCCCGAAGTGGCAGGCACGACTCGACGAACTGGCCGAGAAGCATGCGGTGCCGGGCGCCCAAGTGGGAGTGATCGCGCTGTCTGACGACGGAACTGCGGATATCCGCGTGATCACCACCGGGCTGACCAGCTTGAACACCCGCGTCGAGGTGGATGCCGACACCCTGTTCCAGTACGGATCCGCGACCAAGATCTGGACGACAACGCTGATCATGCAGCTCGTCGACGAGGGCAAGCTCACGCTGGACACCCTTGTGGTGGAGGTTCTTCCGGAGTTTACGATCGCGCACCCGTCCAACACGAAGGAAATCACGATCCGCCAGTTGCTGACGCATACCAGCGGTATCGACGGAGACCTGTTCAACGACACCGGCGACGGTGACGACTGCGTCGAGAAGTACGTCGGCGAACTCGCGACCGCGATCAGCGTGACCAAGCCGGGCGGACATCTAAGTTACAGCAACGCAGGTTTCTCAGTGGCCGGCCGCATCGTTGAGGTTCTACGTGAGATGACGTGGGACGAGGCGTTGGTCGAATACCTCTGGAAGCCACTCGGATTGACGCACATCATCACCAAGGCCAAGGACGCCCCGCTGTTCCGCACCGCCGTCGGCCACGTGGGCAACCCGGATCGGACTTCACCGGACACGGTGGTTCCGACGAAGCAGTGGCTGCTCCCTCGCGGCATCGGACCGGCCGGCATCATCCTCGGATCCGTCAGCTCTCTGCTGAGCTTCGGTGCTGCACACATGCGTGACGGCCTGGCTCTGACGGGCGAGCGCATCCTGTCCGAAGAATCGGCGCGTTTGATGCGGACCCCGCAGTTCGACCTGACAGCGGTGTCGAGCGTCGATCAGGCCTGGGGTCTGGGTTGGATTCTGTCCGACTGGGGCGGAGTCACGTCCGCGCAGCACGGCGGCGCGACGATCGGCCAGATCACCCGATTCCACACGTTTCCCGAGCTCGGCCTGGCCATGGCGGTCGTCACGAATTCGCGCGGCGGCGGAGCTCTGGCTCACGAGATCGAGAAAGAGATCGCTCAGGAATTCGATCTTGTTCTGCCCGAGCCGAAGTCCGAACGGGATGCTGCCGGCATAGATCTGTCGCCCATTCTCGGGACCTATGAATCGACCACCGTGCGAATCGAACTCACGCGCGGCGATGACGGTGGCTTCCAGGTCCAGAGCTTCGCCAAGGTCGAGATCGACGGTGAGCCCCCGTCCCCGCCCACCAAGGTCGTGCCGTTGTCTGCTTCACGGTTTGCGATCAGCAGTGAAAGTGCCTCGGGCGAGATGGCTCATCTCACGATCGATGGTGAGGAATATCTCTACATGACAAGGCTTTTCAAGAAAATCCCGGAATAGCCGTGGCGAGGTGATTCTCTCCGCTGAATGAAATTTCGGGCAGGTTGAGGGCGATGAGGGCCCTCGACCTGCCCACACTACTTTATCCAGGAGAACTCGTGCTGAAACCTCTCGCTCCCTTTCCAGATGTGAATCATCCTGCTGCACTCGATGCTTACGGTCTTGCCCCGGTCATCGACGGTCACAACGATCTGGCCTGGACGGCTCGTCAGATCGCAGGCTATTCGGTGGAGAATCTCGAGAAGGATTCCATCTTCCAAACAGACATCGACAAGCTCGGGCGCGGGGGTGTGGGTGCGCAGTTCTGGTCGGTGTACGCACCGTGCGACATGACCGAACCCGAGGCAGTTCAGTACACCCTCGAACAGATCGACTACGTGTACCGGATGATCGAGCGGTATCCGGATACATTCGAATTCGCGCGAACCGGTGACGACGTGCGTCGTATCTGGAGCGCGGGCAAGGTCGCATCCTTGTTGGGTGCGGAAGGTGGCCACAGCATCGGAAGTTCGCTCGGCGTCCTGAGAATGATGGCGCGCCTTGGTCTTCGGTACATGACTCTCACGCACAACGACAACACCGGCTGGGCGGACTCCGCGACGGATTCGCGAGTTCACGGCGGTCTCACCGACTTCGGCCGGGAGATCGTGCGAGAAATGAACCGGCTCGGCGTGCTCGTCGACCTGTCGCACGTCTCGGTGGAAACCATGCGTGATGCCGTCGAGGCGTCGTCAGCGCCGGTGATTTTCAGTCATTCGTCCTGCTCGCAGCTATGCGGGCACCCACGCAACGTTCCCGACGACGTCATGCGGTTGCTCGCTGCCAACGGCGGCGTGATCATGATCGCCTTTGTCCCCATGTTCCTTTCGGCCGAGTACAACGAATGGTTCACGGGCGGACGCGTCGGCGATCGGCCGGCGATGACGGTCGACCATCTCGCAGATCACGTCGAACATGCCAGGAAGGTTGCCGGAATCGATCACATCGGATTGGGCAGTGATTACGATGGATTCGACGACTTTCCGGACGGCATGCACGATGTATCGGGATTCGCAGTATTGATCGATCGTCTCGCCGAGCGCGGTTGGTCTGCCGAAGATTTGGCAAAGCTGATGGGCAACAACGTGTTGCGTGTACTCGACGAGACCAGTGTGGCCTCGCTGTCAAACCTATCCTAGTTGTAGCGACGCCAAAGAAGATGAGGATGAGAATGAAGAAGATTCGTACTGTTGCACTGAGAGCTCTTGCTTCGGTGTCCGTTGTTCTGGTTGTAGTTGTATCCATTGCGCTCGTGTTCAACCTCGGTTCCAGCAAGGCAAACGTCCCGAGTGGGGAAGCGGGCAATCAGTTCGTGTCCGTCGACGGAAAGAACATGAGCGTCTCGATCCGTGGAAATGGCGATCGGACCATCGTGCTTCTACCCGGGTTCGGAACGTCCGCACCGATTCTCGACTTCAAGCCGCTGATCGACGAACTCGCGCCCAACTACCGGGTTGTTGCGATCGAACCCTTCGGCTATGGATACAGCGACGCAACGGACAAGGACCGCACCACGGAGAACATCGTCGAAGAAATACATGCCGCTGTGCAGGCTTTGGGGATTGACGAGTACGTCCTGATGGGGCACTCCATCACAGGAATCTATGCTCTGGACTACACCGCGAAGTACCGCGACGAGGTCACCACTTTTGTGGGAATCGACAGCAGCGTCCCCGGGCAGCCGAACATGGACACGAAGTTTCCGATCGGAGCATTCAGGGTTGCAAAGCAATTGGGCTTCTCCGACGTTCTGGCGAAGTTTGCGGGTAACGAAGAATCAGATGCGTACCTCGATGACGCGGAGAAGGAAGAAATGAGCCGTCTGGTCGCGAAGAACAACTTCAGCGACACCTACCTCAACGAGATGGACCATCTTTCCAGCAACTTCGCTGCGTCGATGGGCAAGACGTTCCCGGCCGACCTTCCGATTCTGTTGTTTGCGGTACAGAATTCGAAGGTCCAGAGTTGGACAGCGCTCCACGAAGGGCAGGCAGCCTCCGTCGATCATGGTGAGTTGGTGCTGCTCGACGGGGACCACTACCTGCACCACACCAAATCGAAGGAGATCGCCGAACACTTCACGACGTTCATGGACGAACTTAACTAGGCTCACCCGCAGTCGCCGGCGCAAATTATTACAGCCGCCTCCACTGGATGACAGTGGAGGCGGCTGTTTGAATGTGTGGAACTTACAGAATCTCGGTTCCGACGGTGAAGCGCTCCATGACGTCCTCACGCGGAGTCACGCCGAAGCCGGGTCCCTGCGGCACGGCGATGTGGCCGTCCTCGATGACAAACGGTTCGGTGATGTCTTCTTTGTAGAAGCGATCCGACGCCGAGATGTCGCCGGGGAGCGTGAAGCCGTCCAGGGCGGCGAGAGCGGTGTTGGCTGCGCGGCCGATGCCGGTCTCGAGCATTCCGCCACACCACACCGCAATACCGTGTGCGGAGGCGAGATCGTGGATGCGCTTGGCTTCCAGGTACCCGCCGACACGGCTCGGCTTGATGTTGATGACCGAAGCGGCACCGAGCGTGATCGCGTCGGCGGCATCCTTCGCGGACTCGACCGACTCGTCGAGGCAGATCGGAGTCGACAGGGTCTGCGCGAGCTTGGCATGCTGCACCAGATCGTCCTCGGCGAGCGGCTGCTCGATGAGCAGCAGCGCGAATTCGTCCAGGCGACGAAGCAGTTGGGAGTCCACGAGGGTGTACGCGGCATTCGCGTCGACCTGCAATGGGACGTCGTAGCCGAACTCCTTGCGCACCGCGGCCACGGGAGCGATGTCCCAGCCCGGCTTGATCTTCAGCTTGATTCGCACGTAGCCCTGCGACAGATAATCACCGACGGTATCGAGCAACTGCGGAATGCTGTCCTGGATCCCGACGGATACTCCGGAGGGAACCCGCGTGCGAGTGGCACCGAGGTAGCGAGCGAAAGACTGTCCGCGAGCACGTAATTCCGCGTCGAGGATCGCCATTTCGATGGCCGACTTGGACATCTGGTGGCCCACGACGGGGTGAAGCACGCTGCCGACAGTCTCAGCCGAGAGCGGCTGATCCGTCTGCGATTTACGCAGCGTCGGAACAAGATACTCGCGCAGCATCGCTCGAGCCCCTGCGGTGTACTCCGAGTTGTAGAACGGATCGCTCAGCGAACCGCACTCGCCCCAGCCGACAGTCGAGACCGCACCGTTTGGGCCCTCGGTGGTGCCGCTCACCTTCAGAACGAGTGTGTTGCGTTCGAGTTGGGTACTGAAGGACGTCGTGAAAGGGGAGACGAGAGGGATGCGCAGTTCGCGCAATTCGACGGACTCAATGTGCATGGGTTTGCTCTTCTCCGGTTGTCTCGCAGATTTTCGTGAACGTGTAGTAGCCGCCGGGGTCGAAGCCGGTCGATTGCCATTCTTTCGACGCGATGAGTGGTTCGAGGTGCTCGCGCAGCGCATGGCGCCAGGCGAAGGCGCAGGCGCGGTCGACCGTCCTCAGATGCTCTATGTCCCGAGGTATTCCCACTGCGATGTCGACGCAGCCGGGCGGGATCGGGAGCATCCGAGGCGTATTGTCCTCGGCGGGTTGGAGCACTGTGAAGATATCATCAACGGCCACAGTGGAACTCGGAGCAGATTCGGCGTCGAGGTCCCAACTCACCAGCATGCGATCGCTGGCATCGCCGGCATTGATTCCGTCGGCCATCGATCCGTAGAAATCCGGATTGTATTCGGCCGGTTCGGCACCGAGGCGCGCGATGTTGAAGTAGGCGTTCCGTGCGACGAGGGGATCGAAAGTCCACCGGATCGTTCGGACTTCGCGCTCGATGCACCAGTTCCGCTGGTGATGCTTCAGTGCACGGCCGATTCCCTTGCCTGCGAAGCCCGGTAGAACCCCCGCGATGTGCGAGTGCAGAACCTCGCCGAGTGGCTCGACAAAGAATCCGACGCATCCGCCGATCATGTTGTCGCCGGAAAAGGCTCCCACTACGTAATGTCCGCCGTGGTGAAGGGCAACCAGCATCGCTGTGCCGAAATGGGCCGGTCCAGGACTGGTGGCCCAGATGTCGTCGAAAACTGCAGAGAGATTCTCTATTTCGCGATTGTCGACCAGTTCTCGAAATTCAATCGCAGGGGAGAGCGCGGGCGCACCGGCGCCGGGTGAAGCCGGCCGGATCGAGTGTGTCATCGGAACATCGGCTCTCCGAATTGCGGAATCGCGGACAACAGCTTGGCCGTGTATGCCTCTCGAGGAGAATCGATCACGTCGAGAATCGGCCCGTGTTCGACGATCTCGCCGCCGAGCATGACCGCGACGTGGTCACAGACGTAGCGGATCACTGCAAGATTATGGCTGACGAAGAGAACCGTCAGACCTAGCTGTTTCTGTAGATCTACCAAGAGATTCAGGACTGCGCCCTGCACGGACACGTCAAGCGCAGAGGTGATCTCGTCGGCAAGCAACACGGACGGCGCAGCAGCGAGTGCCCTGGCCAGCGCCACACGCTGGCGCTGGCCACCCGACAACGAGGACGGGTAGTCGTACGCCTTCTCCTCCGGGAGTTGGACCGTGCTGAGCAGTCGAGCGACTTCGACAGCCCGGTCGCCGCGGCTACGACGCACGCGGTCGCGGCGTTCGGTGGATCGCAGCGCCTCGGCCAGGGACTGGCCGATGGTCATTCGGGGGTCCAGGCACGAGTACGGATCCTGGAAGACCATCTGGATTGTGTGGCGCAAGCGTGCCGTCGCCCCGCGGGCATGGGCGACGTCGACACCGTCGAGGAGAATCTGGCCGGAACTCGGCTCGGCCAGACCGACCGTCGCCCGTGCCAGAGTGGACTTTCCGGAACCGGATTCGCCCACCAGTCCGACTATCGAACCCGAAGGGATGTCGAGGTCGACGTTCTTGACGGCGTGGAATCGTTTGGTGCCGTTGCCGAGATGGACGTTGACGTCGCGAAACTCCAGCCTGCTCATCGGATCTCCTCTGCAGCTGCAACCAGCTCTTGCAATTCGGCATCTGCGGTGCTGGTCATGGTGCCGAGGCTCTCGACCTGCCAGACTTCGTCGACTGTGGCGAGCGGCTTGTCGCGGTCGGTGGTCATGGTGGGAACCGCGGCGATCAGCGCACGGGTGTAGGGGTGCTGTGAGCGTCCGGCGACCAGATCGTCCACGGAGATGTCCTCGACGATGTTTCCGGCGAACATGACCAGGACGCGCGAGCACATTCCGGTGATGACGGCCATATCGTGCGAGATGAGAAGGATTGCGGCACCGGTCTCTTCGCGAACCTCGTGCAGCAGTCCCAGAACCTCACGCTGGACGGTGACGTCGAGTGCGGTGGTGGGTTCGTCCGCGATGATCAATGCAGGCTTGCCCATCAAACCCATGGCGATCATGGCGCGCTGACGCATACCGCCGGAGAACTCGTGTGGGTACTGCTTCGCGCGGTGAGGAGCGTCGGGGATTTTCACCGCTGTGAGACGGTCGATGGCAGCCTTCTTGGCTTCGGCCTTGCTCATTCCCTCGTGTAGCCAGCCGATCTCGGCGACCTGGTACCCGACCTTGAGGGACGGGTTCATCGAGGACATCGGGTCCTGAAACACCATGGACATGCGCGTTCCGAGTTGGCGGGCGATCTTGCGTGCGGCAGAACCTTCCGGCCGCTTTCCGTCCTTCATCAGGACGGTGCCGTCGAATTCGATAAGACCGGCGTCGACGACCGTCGGGTGATCGGTCAGCTGCGAGATCGCCATGCAGCTGAGCGACTTTCCGGAACCGGATTCGCCGACGATCCCGACGGTTTCACCGCGATGGACTGTGAAGCTGATGTTGTCGACAGGTCGACGCCATACGTTGCCGGCAGGAACCGCGACGGACATGTTGCGGACGGTGAGAACAGCGTTGTCGTCCACCGGAGCCGAAGGGGACTCGCTTGTGGCCGTGTTGATCGGGTTCCATCTGGGGAGCTTGCTGCTGATCGGGCTGCGAATACCCGCGCCGCGGGCGATGGCCTCGCCGACCAAGGTAAAGGTCAGACCGGAGAGCACGACGGCGATGCCGGGCGCCAGTGCGGTGGCGGGGTTGACGAAGATCTTCGACAGGCCTTCGTTGAGCATGCGGCCCCAGTCGAAGGACGGCGGCTGGATACCCAGGCCGAGGAAAGACAGGCCGGCGAAGACGACCAGTCCGCTGCCGACGGAGATGCTGGCGTTGACGATGAGGGGTTCACGAATGTTGGGAAGTATGTGCCGAAACAGCAAGCCGGGCTTGGTGACTCCGAGGATGCGTGCGGCATCGATGAAGTCGCGGCCGTTCACCGAGGAAGACAGTGCGTAGGTCAGTCGGGCGAACGGTGACGCCATGGCGAGACCGATCGCTATCACGGCGCTGCCGGAGCCCTGTCCGAGCACGACCAGTAGGAAGATGGCCAGGAGTAGACCGGGGAAGGCGATGGCGAAGTTGAGGAACGCCACGACGAACCGGCCGATCCAGCGGGGAGCGAGCAGCGGGAGTGTTCCGAGGAACAAGCCCAATGCGACGCCGAGGCCTACGGCGCTCAGCGCCATGAGGACGGACAACCGGGCAGCAGTCATGGTGCGGGCGAAGACATCTCGTCCACCGGCGTCGGTTCCGAAGATGTGCTCGGAACTCGGCCCCTGGGAGAGTGCCTTGGGATTGGCGACGACGGCGGCGTCGCCCCAGATGATCGGTCCGAAGATCACCAGTGCGATCAGCCCGGTCAGAAAGGTGAGAGCCAATATTCCCAGGGGAGTGCGGAAAGTCTGGACCAGCCAGTGCCGACGAGGAGGCGTCGTTGCGGCCGTTTCGACTGTAGGTGAGGTGCTCACTCAGTTCTCCCGGATGGTGGATCGTGGGTCGATCAGAGCGAGCACCACGTCGACGATGAAATTGATGAAGAGGACGATGCTGCCGTAGATCACGACCAGTGTCTGGGCGAGTGGATAGTCCTTCTCGGTGATGGCCTTGACCAAGGCCAATCCCATTCCCGGCCAAGCGAAGATGCTTTCGATGAGCACGGTTCCGGCTATGAGGCCACCCAGCAGGAGACCGGCCAGCGTCAGCGTGGAGGTCAGGAGGTTGGGCATTGCGTGACGGAAGTACATGCGCGCTGCGGACATCCGCTTGGCGCGTGCCGTTCGGATGTAGTCCATGTCGAGCACGCTGAGAGCCTCGGCGCGCACGATCCGCGACATGGAGGCGATGGTGCCGATGGACATGGCGGCAACCGGCAGGATATAGCTTTCCGGCCCGCCTCGTCCGGCGACCGGAAGGATCGGGAACGTGACGGCGAACAGGTAGACCAATGCCGTACCGAACATGAACTCCGGAATGACGGCGATGGTGCCCGACGTTGCGGTGTAACCGATTTCGACTCCGCGGCGTCGGCCGCCTCGCGTCAGCGCCGCGAAAATGAGCCCGAGCGGGATGCCGATGACCAGCACGGTGATGACCGTGAGGAAGGCCAGTTCGAGTGTGGCGGGCAACCGGGTCCCGATCACCTCGAGGACCGGAGTCCTCAAGGTGATCGAGTCACCTGGATTGCCAGTGAGCAGACCACCGATGAAGCGGAAGTACTGCTGGTAGAGCGGAAGGTCGTATCCGAGTTGAGATCTGGTCGACTCGACAAGCTCGACCGGGGCGTTCAGTCCCAATGCCAACCTGACGGGATCGCCCGGAATCAGCTGGAGCATCAAGAAGGCAGCCGTCACCAGCGCCCAGAGAGAGACCACGAACGTGCCGAGGCGGCGCAGAAGGTACGCGGGCCAGCTGTCGGACTCGAATAACTTCTTTCGAGCCGACGGTGCCGCGTGTGGTGTCGCGGCTTCAATTGTTTGACTCATGGGCTGTCTTTCCGAGGGGCGGGATGCTGGGACGGTGAATCGGCCTACTGGTAGACGCGCAGTGCGGACCCGATGTAGGTCTTACCGAATGCGAGTCCCGACTTGGAGAAATAGGTGTTGTTGACCGAGTTCGCGAACGGAACGGCGTCGACCGACTTGACGATTTCGGACTCGGCGGCTGCCCAGGCATCACACGCTGCGTCGCCGGTAAGGTTGGAGGCCTCGGTTGCGCCTGCTTCGTATGCGGCGTTGCTGATGTCGGAGAAGTTCTTGCCCGCTGCCGGAACCGGTCCGGCGAAGAAGCCGGTGAACGCACTGGGCAGGGTGTTGTTGATCTGAATCCAGCCGATGTCCCAGGCGGAGTTGTCCTTGCCGCTGAGCATGACGTCGATGACCTTGTTGGAATCGCCACCGGTCACCTCGACCACTGCGCCGAGAGCATTCCAGGCGGTCTGTGCCATCTCGACTGCTGCGTTGCGCGAGTCGTCGACGCCGTCGTAGTACATGCGGAGCTCGAGGGCGGTTCCGTCCTTGCTGCGCTTGCCGTCCGATCCGGCGGTCCAGCCTGCGGCGTCCAGGGTCGCCTTGGCAGCGTCGAGGTCGAACGTGGGCAGGTTGCCGTCCACCGAGTTGTAGATGCAGGCGCGGGGTTCGAGGGCGACGAAGCTGGTTGCACGGACTCCGTTACCAGCGGTGAGAACCTGGGTGATGTCGTCGAGATCGACGGCCTGAACCAGAGCCTTACGCACGGCAGGGTCGCTGGTCGGGTTACCGGCCAGGTGGTTGAAGTACATCTGACCGGCCGGAACCGGACGCTCGACGACGGTCAGGTTGGCGGAGTCGACACGGGCCTTGTCCGGTCCGGAGATCGCCACGGCGTTGATTTCGCCGTTCAGCAGCTGGTTGGCTGCGGTGCTCACGTTCGGAATCATGGACGCGATGACCGTCTTGGGGACACCCGGTGTCTCCGAGGTGGTGTCGTCCGGACCCCAGTTGTAGCCGTCGCGGCGTTCGAACGTGTAGTGGTTGTTGGGAACGACCTCCGTCACCTTGAACATGCCGGTACCGAGCGAAGCCTTGTTCGCGGCAGTCGGGTCCTTCAATGCGCCGTCGCAGACGATGGGCAACCTGGCGAGGTTCAGCAGCAGGAACGGGCTGGCCGCCGGGGTGGTCACCGTGACTGTGCGGGTCGCGACGTCTGCCGTGGCCGTTGCAGTCGACGGAACGGTGGTTCCGCGCATCTGCGAGCCGTTGGCGGGGTCCGCGACAAAGTTGACGTTGTCGGCGACGGTCTGGGCGGTCAGGATGGACCCGTCCGTACAGGTCACCCCGTCACGAATGGTGAAGGTCGCCGACGTGGGCGTCTCTTCCCACTTCTCGGCAAGCCACGGTCCGACGACGCTGGTTTCGGGGTCCTGGAAGACCAGGTAGTCGTACGCCAGCTTCGAGATCTCCGCCGTGGCCGTCGAAGCTGCCATGATCGGGTTGAGTGAGCCGGGATCCGCCTGAAGTCCGAACCGGAACGTACCGTCCGTGACGGGATCGCCACCGGAGCCGCCTGCAGTGGTGCTTCCTGAGCCACAAGCGGACAACACGAGCGCGAGCCCGGCGGCCGCCGCAAGTGTTGGATAGGACCGGTGTTTCATAGTACCTCCGTGAAAGAGCGCGGGTCCGAGTGAATCGGTTGAACGCGGGTTGGCTTACTGACTGCTAAATCTCCACGATCGGCGTGACGCGTGTCTCGGTCGATCCTCAAGAAAATCAAGCCATATTTCGTCCGGTCCCACCAAACCCGGCCGACGGTACTTGAGGATTACACGATTGCGTACTTCAGGCTGAGTAACTCTGCACCGCAAGCCGATGTGTAGCGGTGAGACGGCTGGTGAGATGGAAACATGAATGTCGACAACACGGAAGGTAGGGTCGCCCGCTCGCACTGGCACCTTCGGTGTCGATACCATACGGGCCGGAAAAGTTTGAACCACAGTTGATTACGGGGTCTGGCGGTTGATGACGATTCGGGTTTGGTGGCCCAGAACAAAAAGCGGCTTGGTATTTTTGTGAATCGGCCGAGACACGCATCACGCCGACCGTCGAGAATAGCAGTCGGTAACTCAGTCGCGTCCAATCGATTATCGCTCGGGCCCAAGCTTTTTCACGGAGGTAGCATGAAGCGGTAAGGCACTCAACGGATCTGCGTCGCATCTCTACCAGTAAGCCGACTCACACCGACCGAAGAAGCAGCAATACAGAACGCCGGCGAAATCGAGGAATCAAAGATGCAAGAACAGTTGCAGGAACTTGTCGACCAGTGGAGGGTCGAGGCGAACATCCCCGGCGTATCGGTCGGTATCGTGCACGGTGACAAGGACATCGTCGTCACCAGCGGTATCGAGAGCGTCGAGACACAACTTCCGGTCACCGACAAGACCATGTTCATGATCGGCTCCACCACAAAGGTTTTCGTCTCGACTGCTGCCATGACGCTCGTCGAGGACGGCTTGCTCGACCTCGACACCCCGGTGGTCGAATACGTACCCGAGCTTGTCCTCGCCGACGAAGAAGCCACCCGTACAGTCACCATGCGCCACCTTCTCACCCACACCGGAGGATTCACCGGCGACGCCAGCCTTTCGGCAGGCTGGGGCGAAGACGCACTGGTTCGCTCGGTTTCGCGACTGAAGGAGCTACGACAAGAATTCCCGGTCGGTGAGGTCTTCTCGTACAGTAACTCCGGTTTTGTACTCGCCGGACACGTCGTGGCCAAGATCAGCGGGCTGACTTTCGAAGAGTTGGTCACACAGCGAGTCCTGGAACCTCTCGACATGAAGGATTCGGCCTTCCTGCCCTGGGATGTGATGACTCATCGGTTTGCGCTCGGCCATTACATTCGCGACGGTGTCCCGTTTGTTTCCAATGAAACCGGGCTCGACCGCGGCATGACGCCCTGCGGTGGAATGTGGTCCTCGGTGCGGGATCAACTGGTCTGGGCGCGCTACGCACTCTCGGGCGAGCACCCCGGCGAGGGACAGCCGCTCGACGAGTCCACACGGTTGCTGATGCAGGCACCGCAGCGGCCGGCGGCGATGATGTTCGAAGAGGTCGGTCTGGGGTGGCTGCTGACCAGGTACGGCAGCACACAGGTCGTCCGGCACGGCGGCAACGTCAGCAATCTCCAGGTCTCCGAGTTCATGACGGTGCCCGAGAGGAACTTCGCCATCACCGTTCTGACCAATGCACTCGGTGGAGGAATCGCCAAGAAGATTGTCGATTGGTGCATGAGCAACATCGCGGAACTGCCAACGCCCGTTTCGCTCGACCTGGTCGACCTCACCCCCGCTGCGGTCGACGCGGTCCTGGGCAAGTATCAGGCGGGTTCGCTGACAATGACAGTCGCCCCTGGTGACGAGGGAATCGGCATCCGGATGGGTAGCGCAAAGGACCTCGGCGAGTACGAGGACATCGTCTGGCCGCCGGCGATCCCGATTGCCTTCGTCAACGACAACAACTTCGCCGCTCGTGCGGACACCACTCGGGCGTTGGGACGCTTCGTCACCGACGACACCGGACGCGCTGTGATGCTGGAATTCGGCGGGCGTACCGCTAAGCGAGTGGCTTAGGCCGGTAGGGGACGACGCCGAGACCGAAGCGGGTAGCGTGGAGGATGCCGAGGGCAAATCGAATGTGTGCCGTCACGCCACGTCGTCCTCGGCATCCACATCGGCCGGAAGTTGAAAGGTCGAGAATGGAGAACCGCCATGGCCTCGAACCCGACCGATGTGTCGAATTCTGTCGACGTTTCCCAGTCACCTGCCGCGCAGCAGGCGCAAGGATCGGCAGATTCGACGCCGTCCTGTCCGGCTTGTGGGCACAGTCTGGAATCCCACGATCCCCTCGGAGTTCGATTCTGCCGCGTGACTTCGGACCGGAACCTCGACCGAAAATGCATCTGCCCGGATGAGCACGTGAGCATGCAGCACTACACGCGGTATTGAACGCCACCCGGAATTAACGCACTGCATTGACAATTTAATGCAGTGCGTTATAGCGTCCTCGCATGGCATCAGTAGATCCCAAAAGTGCAATGGTCGATGTCGCCGAGCGGCTGCTCGGCAACCAGGGAGTCGACGCGCTCTCGATGCGAGATGTGGCAAACATTGCGGGCCAACGCAATACGTCCGCGGTGCAGTATCACTTCGGTGGACGCGATCAACTGCTCATTGAAGTGTTCCGTCGCCGAATGGTGGCAATCGCAGAGGATCGACGTGCCTTCTTGGCGACAATCGACGCAGCCGGCCGTGGCCGCGAATTGCGAGCACTCGTCGAGGCCTCGATCGTTCCTTTTGCATCCTCGGTGAGCAGATCCGTCGACGGCGCGAACTACGCCGAATTCATTGTCAGACTCCTTCCTACGGTGGACTATTTTGGTCCAGATCTTGATTCCCCCGGCAATGTGAACCGGGAAATCCATCAAAGGTTGGTGTCTTCATTGACACATCTGACGGAGAATCAGGCTGCTGAGCGAGTCGAGATGATGTTCACTATGGCGTTCTCGGCGATCGCTCTACACATGAGACGTCGTGCGCTCGGAATCAGCTCTGCTTCAGCAACTTTCGACGACTATGTCGAGCATGTCCTGGTGGTGGCTGTTGCTGCGTTGTCTGCTGGGCAATCAGTGTGACTGTTGACAAACAGAAATGAGCAAAGATGGACGTTTCCTCTCGTTCCGAAGCCGATAATGCTGCGTTGGATGCAGCCTGGGCAAAAATGTGTGACGACCTGCGGTCCGCAGGCACTCTTGTGGCACGTGACCCGGTGGCAGTCGACCCCACGATGCGCTCGGCGGGATACCGATACTTGCTGAATCTTCTCAATGCGGGGCTGGAGCAGATGGTGTTCAGTGCCGACCCGCAATACCCGGAAGTCGGTCACCTCCAAGACAATACGAAGCGTTATGCGACAGAGTCTCCGGATTGCTTGTTCGGTCACGCAACTCTCGATGCGGCCGGTACATATCGACTGACAGGTACCGGCGGGTGCGCGCGATATCTTGGGCTGACGTTGTACGACTCCGTCAATCTGTACGAGAACCTGGACCGCGCCGCGCTCGAGCGCAGAGATTTTGCGGCAGCGTTCAAAGCCGCGACGGCCGGCACCCTTGGCGCGATGTCGAATCCCGGCGGAATCACCTTGGATGCAAACGGCGACTTCGAGGTGATCATCAGTGCTGAGCGCCATGACGGGAACTGGCTGCCGATGGACGCCGCTGCGACGAAGCTGATGATCCGTCAGTACTTCTACGACTGGGAAAATGAAGAGCCGTATCACATTTCGCTCGAGCGGCTGGACTTCTCAGGAACCGGGCCGGTGCCGGACCCCGTGGTGATCGCCAGTCAGGTGACGAGAGTCGGTGAGTTCGTCGACGGATTCTCGGACTACTGGGCAGCAATGTATGCGGCCCGCGCCGGTGAGCGCAACGTACTGCGAACACAGCCACCCGTAAGTGAGACCTACGCTTCCGATACCGGGTACATCGCCTACGGCGGAGGAAGTTTCGAGATCGGCGACGACGAAGCCGTCATCATCGAGGTGACACCACCGGACTGCCATTTCTGGAATATCCATCTCGGCGACTACTGGGGCCAGTCGCTGGACTACACGTTCCGCCAGACGTCGCTCAACGGACACCAAGCAGTGCTCGACGGTGGGGTCTTTCGGGCCGTTCTTGCACATCGTGATCCGGGAGTGGCCAATTGGCTCGACACGGCCGGAAACCGCTTCACTCGTTGCGTGTACCGATGGTGGCTCGCCGGCAGTGACGATCTGCCGACGCCCACCGTGCGAGTCGTGAAGTTTGCTGACCTGGCCGAGGAACTACCCGGGGTCGAACGGATTTCGGCGGACGAAAGAAGATCGATGCTCGATCGTCGCCGTCGTGCGGTACTGGCTCGCTATCAGCGATAGAGCCGACTATTCTGCGCGGGAGAACACCGCCACCAGGAAGCCGGAATTATCGGTGAACGGTCGTAGGTCCCACGTGGAAAGCAGCAGATCAACCGTAAGCCCGCTGGCTGACGCGTCGGCCAGGAAGTCCGAGAATTCGTAGTCGCGGCCGGCGCCGAAACCGACGACCACGCGTCCGGTAGGGGAGATATGACGGGCGAACCCGGCCAGCACAGTCCGTCGGGTCGACGGCGCGAGGAAGGTCACCACATTGCCGGCGCACACGATGACGTCGAAATCGGCCGCAACTCCACGACTGGGCAGATCCAACTCCGCAAGATCGCCGACGAGCCACGTGGGTCCGGGGTAGTCCGCTTCCGCTGCGGCGATCAGTACCGGATCAACATCGACGCCGACAACCTCGTGGCCGGCTTTCTGCAGGTGACCTCCCAGTCGTCCCGGCCCACAGCCTGCGTCGAGAACCCGGCCGCCGCGGCCGAGCATTGCGTCGATCAGCCGAGCCTCACCGACAATGTCATTGCCTTCCGCTGCCATGGTCCGGAAGCGTTCGATGTACCGCGTGGAATGTGATGGGTCGGCAGCGGTGATTTCTTCCCACTGGCTGGGTGTGCGCTGGCTGGGGGCCGGTTCAGTCATCTTGTGATGGTACCGAGCCTCATTTTCTCCTGGCTCAGGATGCCAACAGTCAGGAGGAGCAGCGCGAGGATGTACGACGCCATGATCCAGATGTCGGTGGGTTCGGGCTGCCACTTGTCTGCTTGGCCCAACAGAATAATAGCGTCCGAGAAGAGAAAGAGTGCTCCGCCCAATCCTGCAGTCTTGTTGTAAGCCAATGAGGTTGCCGCGGTGCAGACCAGGATTGCGGCGTAGATCGGGACGGGAATCTGGAGTTCGCCGAGGCCGGACCAGGTGTAACCAACAAGGGCGATGGCGGCGGCGGTGTAGGCGAGGAGAACCCACGGGTTTTTACGGATACCTTGCAGTGCTCCGCGCGAGATGAAGAAACGGATGAAGCAGAGGTGGCCGATCGCGAAGGCCGCCATTCCGACGATGAAGGTGCCGTCCCAGAGAAGAAACAGATCGCCGAAGGCGCACGCGATAAGCGCGGCGGCGATAATTTTCGGTCCGTGATCCACCAGAACCCAGGCGGCAAGGAGCGGAGCAAGCATCACTTTTGTGATGCCATCCCACGGCGTCACGTCCGCGCCGTTGAGGATCAGGTGCGCGACGGCAACAATCGCGAAGGCAACAAACCACGGACTCCGCACGATGAGCTTTTCCACTGTCATCGATCCACCGTATCGGGACTTAACGGATGAACTCCGCTGCTCGCTCGGCAAGATCGAGTGCCGGTTGCGGCAGCACTCCGAGGATCAGTGTCACGCCGGCGCCGAGGCCGATGACACTGCTGGTGAGCGCACTCGGAACAACGACGCTCGGGGCGTCGTCAACAGGATCGGTGAAGAACATCAACACGATGACTCGCACGTAGAAGTACGCCGCAATCGCGCTGCACAGGACACCGACAATCACGAGTGGGGCCGCGCCACCCTCCGCGGCGGCTTGGAACACCGCGAACTTGCCGATGAATCCACTGGTCAAGGGAATTCCGGCAAAAGCTAGGAGGAACAGCGCAAACACGATTCCGATCAACGGTGAGCGCCTACCCAATCCGGCCCAGCGATTCAGTGCGGCAACTTCGCCGTCAGAGTCACGCACCAGAGTGACCACCGCAAAAGCGCCGAGCGTGCTGAATCCGTAGGCGAGTAGGTAGAACATCGTCGAAGACAGACCCGCATCCGAATCGGCGACCACCCCGGTCAGGATGAATCCGGTGTGTGCAATGGCCGAGTACGCCAGCATTCGCTTCATATCGGTCTGCGTGAGAGCGACAACGGAACCGACAACCATCGTTGCGATCGCAACGCCCCACATCAGTGGACGCCAATTCACGTACTCGTTGGGCAGCGCCACGTAGAACACTCGCAGGATGGCTCCGAAGCCGGCGATCTTGGTGGCAGTAGCCATGAAACTGGTGATCGGGGTCGGTGCACCCTGATACACGTCGGGAATCCACGAATGGAAGGGCACTGCGCCGACTTTGAACAACAGACCTACTGCAAGCAGGGCGGTGCCGAGCCACAAAAAGGAATCGTTCTCCGTTCCGATTCGTGCCGCATCGGCGATACCGGAGAGCGTGACCGTGCCGGCGTAGCCGTAGAGCAGGGCAATGCCGAACACGAAGAACGCCGACGAGAATGCTCCGAGCAGAAAGTATTTCATCGCCGCTTCCTGCGACAGGAGACGGCGTCGTCGCGCCAATCCGCACAGCAAGTACAGCGGAAGTGAGAACACTTCGAGCGCAACAAACATCGTGAGGAGATCGTTGGATGCGGGGAAGAGGAGCATTCCGCCGACCGCAAAGAGCGTCAGGGGGAACACTTCTGTTTGTGCAACACCGGCTTTGGTTGCTTCTTGTTCGGCAACGCTGCCGGGAACGCTCGACGCTTGAGGCGTGAAACTCCCCAGCGCGTCCTCGTGATTCTCGGCAGGCACCGTATCGCCTGATCCGCGCTCGGCTATCAGCAACACGGCCGGAATCGCAACCAGCAGAATGGTGCCTTGCAAGAACAGGGTGGGACCGTCGACGGCAACGGATCCCGCCATTGCCAGTGATCGAGTGCCCGCAAGTGCGACGACAGCCACAAATGCCGCAGCCAATCCGCCGATACCGAGGACCAACTGGACGGGGTAGCGCACCGAGCGAGGTGCAAACGCTTCGACCAGCACTCCCACCACCGCGACACCGAATACGATCAGCATCGGTGACAGCAGGCTGTATTCGACACTCGTGGAATGGGATGCAGGCTCCGCGAGAAGGGCCAATCCGTCGAAGGAACTCATTTGTGGGCACCTTCCTCGGTACTGGCATCGGCATCGGCATCGGCGATCACGGGTGTGGGCACCTCATCGACGACGGTGTGGCTGACCGCAGGGGTAATGATGTCGAGAGCCGGTTTGGGGTAGATGCCCAGGAAGAGCAGGAGCGCGATCAACGGCGCCACCACAACAAGTTCGCGGCGAACCAAATCGCGGATTTTGTCGGAGCCTTCTTTCTCGGGACCACCCATGATCCGCTGGTAGAGCCACAGGATGTAGATCGCAGACAGGACCAGCGCACTGGTCGCGATGATGGCAGCGACGTGATAGCGCGTGTATGTGCCGATCAGGACCAGGAATTCGCTGATGAACGGCGCCAGGCCGGGAAGCGAGAGAGTGGCAAGTCCGGCAACGAGGAAGGTGCCGGCAAGAACCGGTGCAACTTTCTGCACACCACCGTACGCCGCGATGGCGCGTGTACCACGCTGTGAGACAAGGAAACCCGCGATCAGGAACAGCGCGGCCGTCGAGATTCCGTGGTTGACCATGTACAGAGCGGAACCGGCCTGGCTCTGACTGGTCATCGCAAAGATCCCCAGAATGATGAACCCGAAGTGCGAAATCGACGTGTACGCGATCAGGCGCATGATGTCGGTCTGCCCGATCGCGAGAATCGCGCCGTAGACGATGCCGATCACTGCGAGCGTGATGATCCACGGCGCAAACGTCGCGGACGACTCCGGAAACAGTTGCAGACAGTAGCGAATCATCGCGAAGGTACCCACCTTGTCGACGACGGCCATCATCAGAACAGCTGTCGACGGCGTGGATTCCACCGCCGAATCCGGCAGCCAACTGTGCAGCGGCCAGAGTGGCGCCTTGACCGCAAACGCAAACATGAAGCCGAGGAACAGTGCGTTGAGTACACCTGGCCCGACACCCAGGTCGCCGTTCGCAGCTGCTGCGGCGATGGCTTGGAAGTCGAAAGTTCCTGAGGTGAATGGGCTTTCCGCGCGGGCGGTCACCACGTAGAGGCCAACGACTGCCGCGAGCATGACCAACCCGCCGAGCAGGTTGTACAACAGGAATTTGACGGCGGCGCGTGACCGGTTGGCACCACCGAAACCACCGATCAGGAAGTACATCGGTATCAACATTGCCTCGAAGAAAATGTAGAAGAGCAGAACGTCGAGCGCGCTGAACGACAGCAGCACCATCGATTCGACTACGAGGATCAAGGCGAAGTATGTGTGCGGCAAGCGTCGTGGCGGTTCGTCCGGGGTCTCCGCCGGCACCGCGGGGACGTCGTTCCATCCGGCAACCAAGAGCAGCGGCACCAGTACTGCCGTCAGTAGAACGAGAACAAGTGCGATGCCGTCCAGTCCCAGGCTGTAACTGGTCCCGAATGCGGGTATCCAACTGTGCCTTTCGACGAATTGGAACTGCTGTCCGCCGCGGTCGAACGTGATGGCGAGGGCCACACCGATCGCGAGGACACCCAACGACACCGCAAGAGCAACGGATTTGGCGATGTGAGACATCCGGGCCGGAAGTGCGACCACCACTGCGGCGCCGACAAGGGGGAGTAGCCACAGGAATGTCAGAGCGGGGAAGCCGGCGTTTGTCACAGATTCGTTCACCACAGTGTCACCGCCATCATCGTCGCGACCACCAGCGCTGCACCCACGAACATCACCAAGGCGTATGAACGGACGAAGCCTGTCTGCAGCTTGCGGACCAGGCCGGAAAGTCCGCTGACCGCCCCGGCAAAGCCGTCGACCGCACCGTCGATGCCTTTGGTGTCGACCACCTCCAACGTCTGGGTGAGCTGTTGGCCGGGCTTCATGAACACCGCTTCGTTGAATGCGTCGCCGTACAGATCACGACGGGCGGCGACGGTCAGCGCGGACACGGCAGTTGGCGCCTCTACCGGGATTTCCCGAGCTGCATACTCGCGGTAGGCAACTCCGACGCCGAGTGCGACCACAACCAGTGCCATCAGGGTGATGGTCCACGCGGGTATCGGCGGCTCCACGTGATGGGCGCCGACAACGGGTTCGAGCCAGTTCTGCAAGCTGGACCCGATGGTCAGCAGCATGCCGGCGCCGACGGATCCCACCGCGAGCACAATCATCGGAGACGTCATCACGGAAGGGGATTCGTGTGGATTCTGGTTGTCCCATCGAGGTTTCCCGAAGAAGGTCATGAGCATCACGCGGGTCATGTAGAACGCGGTGAGTGCGGCACCCAGCAACGTGACCAGGCCGAGGACTATGCCCTTGACCCCGCCGTCGCCGATGGCAACTTCGATGATCTTGTCCTTGGAGAAGAAGCCCGCAAACGGCGGAACACCGATGATGGCAAGGTATCCGAGCCCGAACGTGACAAACGTCAACGGCATGAATGCTCGCAGTCCGCCGTAGCGTCGCATGTCGGTTTCGTCGTTCATCGCGTGCATCACCGAACCGGCGCCGAGGAAGAGACCGGCTTTGAAGAATCCGTGGGTGATGAGATGCAGGATCGCGAACGCGTATCCGGCGGGCCCCAAACCGGCTGCGAGCACCATGTACCCGATCTGGCTCATGGTCGACGCGGCGAGAGCTTTCTTGATGTCGTCCTTCGCGCAGCCGATGATCGCGCCGAACAGGAGCGTGACCGCTCCGACGATCACCACCACTGTTTGGGCGTCGGGTGCCAGGTCGAAGATCGGGTTGGAACGCACGATGAGGTAGACACCCGCAGTGACCATGGTTGCCGCATGGATCAGCGCCGACACCGGGGTTGGGCCTTCCATCGCGTCGCCCAGCCAGGACTGCAACGGCACCTGCGCGGACTTCGCGCACGCCGCGAGCAACAACATGAGACCGATGGCCGTCAGAACCCCTTCACTTGCGCCCGAGGCGTTGCCGAAAACAGTGGTGAACGACAGCGATCCGAAAGTGTTGAACATCACCATCATTGCGATCATCAGGCCGATGTCGCCGACTCGGTTGACCACAAACGCCTTTTTTGCCGCGGTCGCTGCCGTCGGCTTGTGCTGCCAGAACCCGATGAGCAGGTACGACGCCAATCCGACGCCTTCCCAGCCGACGTACAGGCCGAGGAAGTTGTCGGCGAGGACCAGAAGCAGCATCGCCGCCAGGAACAGATTGAGGTACGCAAAGAACTTGCGGCGCTCGGGGTCGTGGTCCATGTATCCGACCGAGTAGATGTGGATCAGCGAGCCGACACCGGTGATGAGGAGAACAAAGCACATGGAGAGTTGGTCGAGTTCGAGGCCGAACTGGACCTGCAGACTGTCAACGGGCACCCAGCTGAACAGGTGCTCGTTGATGCTCCGATCGGCGGTGTCGCGGCCGAGCATGCTGACGAAGAACGCCACTCCCACGGCAAACGACGCCAACGCCATGACGCACGCGAACAGATGCCCCCAGGTGTTGGTGCGACGACCGGCAAGGAGTAGGACGGCAGCGCCGCACAGCGGCAGGGCAGGCAGTAACCAGATGGCGGACGTGATTCCTCCTGACATATCAGTACTTCAGCAGGTCTACGTCGTCGACGGATACAGAACGCCGAGATCGGAAGATAATCATGATGATTGCCAGGCCCACAACCACTTCCGCGGCGGCCACAACCATCGTGAAGAACGCAAAGATCTGGCCGTCGAGGTTGCCGTGCATCCGCGCGAACGTGACAAACGCGAGGTTGGCGGCGTTGAGCATCAACTCGATGCACATGAACACGACAATGGCGTTGCGTCGTAGGAGAACTCCGGCCGCGCCGATGGTGAACAGCAGAACCGACAGGTAGAGATAGTTCTCGGGATTCATCGGTTGTTCTCCTCTCTGCTTGTCGGATCCTGCATGCGCGGCGTGAGGGCGCTCGAGACCGAGATGTCCGACGGCGAGCCGTCGGGCAGCCGCGCCGGTATGTCGACAGCGTTGTTCCGGGCGTAGACACCGGGACTGGGCAGCGGTGTGGCCGAGCCCTTTTCGGGATTGTGCTCGTCGCTGCCCAAATACTTGAATCGCTGCTGCGAGAGTTCGCGTTGACTCATCGATGCCTCGATCTTCTCCCGGTGTGCCAGCATCATCGCGCCCAGCGTGGCCGTGATAAGCAGTGCGCCGGTCAATTCGAAGGCCCAGACGTAGCGAATGAAGATCAGATCGGCGAGCGCGTCGATGTTGCCCTGCTCGAGGTTGGTGAACCCGGTGAATCCCGAGATCGATGCGTTGCCGAGTCCGCCGATCAGCAGCAGACCAAAGCCGAGACCGATCACGATCGCGCTGACGCGTTGTCCCCGCAGAGTTTCGACCAGCGAGTCCGAGGAGTCGACGCCTACCAGCATCAGGACGAACAGGAACAGCATCATCACCGCACCCGTGTACACGACAACCTGAACAACTCCGAGGAACAAGGCACCTTGAACTATGTAGAACACGGCCAGGATGATCATGGTCATCGCCAAGAACAGCGCCGAATACACAGCTTTCGGGGCCGCAACAACTCCGAGCGCGCTGATCACGGCGAGAGTGCCGAGAATCCAGAACTGCACGGCCTCACCCGTCGACGTCGACGTCAGCGTTCCCTGTGCGAGAACCTCCGCGGTGATCGCGCTGATCATTGGTCCGGCTCCTGGCCGGCCGCCGCGATGTCGCCGCGGTAGTAGTCGTCCTGCGTGGTTCCCGGGCGCAATGCGTGCGGAGGCGCATCCATGTCGGGCTTCAGGGGTGCGAGCAAGCGGTCCTTCTCGTAGATCAAACCGGCGCGATTGTCGTCGGCCATCTCGTATTCGTTGGTCATGGTCAGCGCACGTGTGGGGCACGCCTCCACACACAATCCGCAACCGATGCACCGCAAGTAGTTGATCTGGTACACCTGGCCGTACCGTTCACCGGGGGAGTATCGCTCGTCTTCGGTGTTGTCCGCGCCTTCGACATAGATCGCGTCGGCGGGGCACGCCCACGCGCAGAGCTCGCAGCCGATGCACTTCTCGAGACCGTCGGCATACCGATTGAGTTGGTGGCGACCGTGATAACCCGGCGCCGTCGGCCGCTTCTCTTCCGGATAGAACTCGGTTTCCGGCTTCTTGAACATGGTCGAAAGCGTGACGCCGAATCCGGCAAGGGGTCCGAGGAATTCAGGCATGGGAGTCCTCCGATGTTTCGGTGGGTGCAGCTGTCTCGGTGGGTGTAACCCCGGTTCGGCTGAATGCAGAAACCGTCTGACCAGGCATCGGCGGCACAGGGAAGCCGCCGGCCATGGGATCGAAAGGCGCGGTTGCGGTTGCGGTTGCGGCAGGTGGTTGCTCGACGTCGCGTCGACGGCCCCGGTAGAGACCACCGACTGCAAGAACAAGCGTGCCGCCCAGAACCACACCGACGCACAGCAGCACCAGCCAGGTGTTGTACCCCGCGTTGCGGAAGGCGCGTACCGAGGCGATTGCCATGACCCACACCAATGCTGCCGGGATGAGGATTTTCCACCCGAGATTCATGAACTGGTCGTAGCGCAACCGGGGCAGCGTGCTGCGGAGCCAGATGAAGATGAAGAGGAAGAACCAGACCTTGCCGATGAACCACAGCACCGGCCACCACCCCGAATTTGCGCCGTCCCAGAGATTGAACGGGAACGGCGCGTGCCAGCCGCCGAGGAAGAGTGTCGTGGCCAGGGCCGAGACCGTCACCATGTTCACGTATTCCGCGAGCATGAACATCGCGAACTTGAGTGACGAGTACTCGGTATGGAATCCGCCTACCAGTTCGCCTTCGGCTTCGGGAAGGTCGAATGGCGCGCGGTTTGTTTCGCCGACCATGGCAACTACGTAGATGAGGAACGAGGGAAGGAGCAGGAAGACGTACCAGGATCCTTCCTGGGCGCTGACGATCCCGGACGTGGACATGGTTCCGGCGTAAAGGAATACGGCGGCAAACGACAAGCCCATCGCCACTTCGTACGAGATGACCTGCGCCGTGGATCGAAGAGCGCCGAGCAGCGGATAGGTCGATCCGGACGACCACCCGGCAAGGACGATTCCGTACACCCCGACGGACGTGACGGCGAGGATGTACAGAACACCGACGGGAAGGTCTGTGAGTTGCAGCGGCGACCACGTCCCGAAGATCGACACTTCGGGGCCGAAGGGAACTACCGCAAATGCCATGAACGCGGGGACGACGGCAATGATCGGAGCCAACATGTAAATCGGTTTGTCGACGCCGGACGGTGTGATGCCTTCCTTGAGAGCCAGTTTCACGCCATCTGCCAGGCTTTGCAGCAATCCGCGCGGGCCAACCCGGTTGGGGCCGACACGCATCTGCATTCTGGCCATGACCTTGCGTTCGACGTAGATCGCGATCAGCGTTGTGAGCAACAGGAACACGAAGATCACCAAAGCCTTGGCGATCACCAGCCACAGTGGATCGTGCCCGAACGCCGAAAGGTCCACGGGTTCAGCGATAAACGTGACAGTGCTCATTGCGGCACCTGATTGGAGATCGTGACTATGTCGCCTGGGGATACTCCCAGCGCTCGATTGACTTCGCTGCCGGTCGAATTGAGGGGGAGCCAGACAACTCGCGGCGGCAGATCCGTGATGGCCAGTGGCAGCGTGATAGTTCCACGGTCCGAGCTGACCGACACAGGCTGACCTTCGATTGCTCCGATCTCCGTGGCAGTGCTCGCGCACAGCCGCACAACCGGTTTGTGGGCTGTTCCGGCCAGGTTGGGATCACCGTCCTGTAGTCGTCCTCGGTCGAGAAGTAGGTGCCAACTCGACAGGACGGCTTCGCCGGGTTGTGGTTCGGGACGCGCCGACGCGGGGGAGCGGGGAGCGGGTACCCGCTTGCCCGACCACGTTCCGAGCGCGAGGATCTCGGCGTGCGCGGTGGCAGCGTCGGGAAGTCCAAGGCTGATGCCCATCTCGGTCGCAATCGCCTGGAGGACTCGTTGATCAGGCATCACACCGGTGGTCCGCAGGGCAGTCTCGAAGGGACGCTCGCGGCCCTCCCAGTCGATGAATGTGCCAGGTTTCTCGGCGACGGCCGCCACCGGGAACACAACATCGGCCAGTTCGGTGACGCTGCTATGTCGAATCTCGAGGCTGACGACAAAGCCGGCGGATTGAACGGCGGCGCGGGCAGCGTCGGGATCCGGCATGTCGGCAAGATCGACCCCGCCGATCAGCAGAGCGCCCAGCGCTGAGTCCGATCCCAACATCTGTGTTGCACTCAGTCCATGCTCGGTGGGTAGTTCCGCCGACCAGGTCGAGGAAATATCTTCGCGAGCAGCAGGATCGGATACCGGTCTGCCACCGGGGAGCAGTCCCGGCACAGCGCCGACTTCGACGGCGGCCCTATCTCCGGCGCGACGCGGAATCCACGCGAGCCGTGCACCGGTGGTTTCGGCCAATCGCTGTGCCGCCGAGAGTCCGCCGTCGATGGCGCCAAGTCTTTCGCCGACCAGAATGACTGCACCAGGCTGACGCAGCAGCCGGCCGACTTCGCCGTCGGGATCACTCAGTGAATCCAGAAGGGTAGGTTCGTCCCCTGGTGACGCCTGTAGAAGTGTCCCGGCCATTTTCTGTAGACTTCGGGTTGCAAAAGGAGCGAGAGACAGAACCCGAGTCTGCTGCGTCCGCGAAGCCTTGCGGAGGCGAAGGAAGACGATGGGCGATTCCTCTTCCGGTTCGAGTGCTACCAGAAGTGCGACCGGGGCGGCCTCGAGGTCTGCGTAGGTGACAGATTCATCGAGCGATCGGCCGGCGATGTGAGCGCCGAGAAATTCGGATTCCTCCTGGGACTGGGCGCGAATCCTGAAGTCGATATTATTGGTGCCCAATGCGATACGTGCAAACTTGCTGTATGCGTACGCGTCTTCCATGGTGGACCGTCCACCCACCAGTACGCCCGCATTGCCCCGTGATTCGGCAAACTTCCGGGCCACCAAATCAAGGGCGAATGGCCACGACGCGGGAACCAGCGCGCCCTCGCGGTCGCGGATCAATGGAGTGGTGATCCGGTCGCGTTGTGTTGCATACGAGAAGGCGAATCGCCCCTTGTCGCAGTTCCACTCCTCGTTGACGTCCGGGTCGTCGCCGGCGAGGCGCCGCAGTACCTTCCCGCGACGATGATCGGTCCGTTGGGCGCACCCGTCAGCGCAGTGTTCGCAGACGCTGGGACTGGACACCAGATCGAAGGGACGAGCGCGAAAGCGGTACGACGTATTGGTGAGAGCGCCGACGGGGCACACCTGAATGGTGTTTCCGGAGAAGTACGACTCGAAGGGTTCGTTGGCGTAAATCCCGACCTGCTGCAACGCTCCGCGCTCGAGGAGATCGATGAACGGGTCACCCGCAATCTGCTGCGAGAACCGGGTACACCGCGCGCACAGAACACACCGCTCCCGATCGAGCAGAACCTCGGAAGAGAGTGGAATCGGCTTGGGATACGTCCGCTTCTCCTCGCCGAACCGGGATTCGGTCCGGCCCGTCGACATCGCTTGATTCTGCAGTGGGCACTCGCCGCCCTTGTCGCACACCGGGCAGTCGAGAGGGTGATTGATGAGGAGCAGCTCCATCACTCCGCGCTGCGCCTTCTCGGCGACGGGCGAGGTGACCTGGGTGTTGACAACCATTCCGTCCGCGACCGTCGTGGTGCAGGAGGCAAGCGGCTTGCGTTGGCCCTCGACCTCGACGATGCATTGTCGGCACGCGCCCACGGGATCGAGAAGGGGGTGATCGCAGAATCGGGGAATGACAGTACCGATCATCTCTGCGGCGCGAATGATCAACGTGCCCTTGGGAACCTGGACCGTGGTGCCGTCGATGGTGAGGGTGACGAGGTCCGACGGGATTACGTCACCGGTTTCGACATCAGCCGCTGCAGTCATGAGGTGTACGCTCCTGTCGCCAGAACGGACCGCGCGGGATCGAACGGGCAGCCGTCTTGATCGAAATGCATCAGGTACTCGTCGCGGAAGTACTTCAGCGACGACATGATCGGGCTGGTCGCCCCGTCGCCCAAGGCACAGAAGGACTTTCCGAGAATGGTGTCGGAGATGTCGAGCAGTTTTGTCAGGTCGGACTCGGTTCCGCCTCCACTTTCGAGGCGACGCAGAATCTGCACGAGCCAGTACGTGCCTTCGCGACAGGGGGTGCATTTGCCGCACGATTCATGGGCATAGAACTCCGTCCACCGCAGCACCGCCCGCACGATGCACGTCGTGTCGTCGAAGATCTGCAGAGCCTTGGTGCCCAGCATGGATCCGGCGGCGCCGACACCCTCGTAATCGAGTGGAACGTCCAGGTGTTCGTCGGTGAAGATCGGTGTCGACGATCCGCCGGGTGTCCAGAACTTGAGAGTGTGGCCGGCCCGGACGCCGCCGGCGTAACCAAGCAGTTCGCGCAACGTTATGCCGAGAGGCGCCTCGTACTGCCCGGGAGTCGTGACATGACCGGACAACGAGTACAGCGTGAATCCGGGCGATTTTTCCGTACCCATCGACTTGAACCATTCGGGGCCGTTCTGGATGATGGCCGGCACGCTCGCAATCGATTCGACGTTGTTGACCACTGTCGGGCACGCATACAAGCCCGCCACTGCCGGAAACGGCGGCCGCAATCGCGGTTGCCCGCGGCGCCCTTCCAATGAATCGAGCAGCGCGGTCTCCTCGCCGCAGATGTACGCGCCCGCGCCGGCGTGCACCACCAGATCGAGATCGAAGCCGGAACCCTGGATATCGCGTCCCAGGTAACCGGCCGCGTAGGCCTCCGAAACCGCAGTCTGTAGGCGTCGTAGCACCGGGACAACCTCGCCGCGCACGTAGATGAACGCCTTGGCCGCGCGAATTGCATAGGCCGCGATGATGACTCCCTCGACCAACGTGTGAGGGGTTGCCATCATCAACGGCATGTCCTTGCATGTTCCGGGTTCCGACTCGTCGGCATTGACCACGAGGTAATGCGGCTTGTTGTCGCCCTGCGGGATGAAACTCCACTTCAAACCGGTAGGGAATCCGGCGCCACCACGGCCACGCAGACCCGCGTCCTTGATGGTGGCAATCACGTCGTCGGCGGTGCCCGCGAGTGCCTTGCGCAACCCTTGATAACCGTCGTGCCGAAGATAGGCGTCGAGAGTCCACGAGTGGGGTTCGTCCCAGTACCGGCTCAGTACAGGCGCAAGTGCCATGTCATTTCCCTTCGCCGGAGCTGGGATTGTCGGTGGAGTGCGCCGCGACCACTCTCAGTCCCGCGAGACTTGCGGCGCCGCTGGTCTGAGCCTCGGCAGCTTCGGCGCGGGAATCCGCGAATCCGGCCAGGGTGCGGGCGGTTTCGCGGAAAGAACACAGCGTGGCACCGCGACTGGGGGTGACACGGTCGCCGCTACGGAGCGCGTCGACCAACGTGCGTGCAGACTCGGGCGTCTGGTTGTCGAAGAACTCCCAATTCACCATCACGACCGGTGCGTAGTCGCAGGCGGCATTGCACTCGATGTGTTCGAGAGTGATCTTGCCGTCCGACGTGGAAATCGAATGTGACGCCTCGTCACGCGAGCCCGCCGATTCGAGGTGCTCCTCGAGCGCCTCGAAGATGGCATCGCCGCCCATGATCGCGCACAGAGTGTTGGTGCAGACGCCTACCAGGTACTCGCCCGTCGGTCCGCGCCGATACATGGAGTAGAAGGTGGACACTGCCGCGACTTCGGCACCGGTCAAGCCGAGTTTGCCTGAGCAGAAGTCGATTCCGGCCGGCGTGATGTAGCCGTCCTCGGATTGGACAAGATGCAGTAGTGGCAGCAGTGCGGATCTGCTGGTAGTCGCGCCTTCGCCTGCCGAATCGTCACGGTATCGCGCAATGACGGCCTCGGCATCGGCGTCGAGTCGTGCCAGGACATCGGCAGGGTAGCTGCTTCGAGCCCCTGGTCGCACCAACTGGGTGGGCTCTTCGGGCCGTGGACCGAGTTCGAGGAAGACGCGGGTGCCACCGTTTTTCGTGGAGTCTGTCATCGGTCCACTCCGCCCATGACTGGATCGATGCTGGCCACCGATGCGATCACATCGGACACCATGCCTCCCTCACACATCGCAGCTACCGCTTGGAGATTCGTGAACGACGGATCCCGGAAATGCACTCGGTATGGACGGGTGCCGCCGTCGGACACCATGTGAACGCCGAGTTCTCCGCGTGGCGATTCCACGGCCACGTACACCTGACCGGCCGGAACGCGGATACCCTCGGTCACCAATTTGAAGTGGTGGATGAGGCCTTCCATCGACGACTCCATGATCTTGCCGACGTGCTTCTGCGAATTGCCGAGTCCGTCATCACCTACCTGGAGATCTGCAGGCCACGCAATTTTCCGATCGTCGACCATGATCGGCCCCGGGGCCAGCTTGTCGAGGCATTGTTCGACGATCTTCAAGGACTCCTTCATCTCCTCCACCCGAATGAAGTACCTTCCGTAACAATCGGACCCGGTGTGTGTGATGACGTCGAACTCGTAGTTTTCGTAACCGCAGTAGGGCTGCGCTCGACGCTGATCGTGGGGGAGGCCGGTGGCCCGAAGTACCGGACCGGTGATGCCGAGCGCCATGCATCCGGTGAGGTCCAGGTATCCGATGCCGCTGGTTCGCGCCTTCCAGATCGTGTTGTCGGTGAGCATCAACTCCATGTCGCGCAGACGATTCGGCAGAACCTTCAACAGTTCGCGGATCTTCGGAATCGAACCTGCGGGTAGATCCTGAGCCAGTCCGCCTGGACGGATGAACGCATGATTCATTCGAAGGCCGGTGATGGTCTCGAAGACGTCGAGTATCAGTTCGCGCTCGCGGAACCCGAACAGCATGGCAGTGACAGCGCCCAACTCCATACCGCCAGTAGCCAGCGCAACAAGGTGCGAGGAGATCCGGTTGAGTTCCATCAACATCACGCGTACGACGGTGGCGCGTTCCGGGACGTCATCGGTGACGCCGAGTAGCTTCTCGACGCCCAGGCAGTACGCGGTTTCGTTGAAGAACGGAGACAGATAATCCATACGGGTGACAAAAGTGACGCCCTGAGTCCAGTTCCGGTATTCGAGGTTCTTCTCGATTCCGGTGTGCAGGTAGCCGATTCCGCATCGCGCCTCGATTACCGTCTCGCCCTCGATCTCGAGAATGAGACGGAGCACGCCGTGCGTCGACGGGTGCTGTGGACCCATGTTGACGACGATGCGTTCGGCACCGGCATCGGATCGGCCCGCTGCCGCCGCGGCGACTATCTGGTCCCAGTCCTGACCTGAGGCGGTGTAGACCGTCTCTTGCGATGGTGTGTCAGCTGTGTTGTTCATCAGATGTACGACCTGCGCTCGTCGGGTGGCGGGATATGTGCGCCCTTGTATTCGACGGGGATTCCGCCCAGCGGGTAGTCCTTGCGCTGGGGGTGGCCCTGCCAGTCGTCCGGCATCTCGATGCGAGTGAGCGACGGATGGCCGTCGAAGATGATGCCGAAGAAGTCGTAGGTTTCGCGTTCGTGCCAGTCGTTGGCCGGGTAGGTGCCCACCAGCGAGGGAATGTGCGGATCGGAATCCGGTACCGACACCTCCAACCGGATACGACGATTGTGGGTGATCGACGAGAAGGGGTACACCGCGTGCAGTTCGCGTCCGGCATCCTGTGGGTAGTGAACGCCGTTGACTCCGAGGCACAATTCGAACCGCAAGTCCGGTTCGTCTCGCAGACGGCGGGCCACCTGGGGTAGGTACGAACGTTCGATGTGCAACGTCAACTCGTCGCGGAAGATCACCACCTTCTCGACCGCGTCGTCGAAGGCAGTTCCGTTGTCCGACAGAGCAGCCGACAGTCCGTCCGTGATCTCGTCGAAGTATCCGCCGTAGGGCCGCGTCGCAGCATCCGGTGCGGCGGCAGGGCGGGCCAACCGGTTGTAGCCGGATGTGTCGCCACTGCCGCGTGCTCCGAACATTCCGCGGCGGTCGGAGGATTCATCGGTCATCGCAGCAGTCCCTTGATGTCGATCAGGGGAGTGGACGCCAGTGCGGCGCGCTCGGCAGCGGCGCGTGCTTCTTCGCGGTTGACACCGAGTGGCATGTCCTGAATCTTTTTGTGCAGTTCGATAATTGCGTTGAGCAGCATCTCCGGACGTGGCGGGCATCCAGGCAGGTAGATGTCGACCGGCACGATGTGATCGACACCCTGGACTATCGCGTAGTTGTTGAACATTCCGCCCGACGACGCGCAGACACCCATGGAGAGCACCCATTTGGGTTCGGCCATCTGGTCGTAGACCTGCCGCAGGACCGGCGCCATCTTTTGACTGACCCGTCCGGCGACGATCATCAGGTCTGCCTGCCGGGGTGACGCGCGGAAGGCTTCCATGCCGAAGCGCGCCAAGTCGAATCGGCCGGACGTAGTCGACATCATCTCGATGGCGCAGCACGCAAGTCCAAAGGTTGCCGGCCACAGCGATCCCTTGCGGAAGTAGCCGGCCAGGCCCTCGACAGTTGTCAGGAGAAAACCGCTCGGAAGCTTTTCTTCAAGACCCATATTCGACTCGTTTCCGTCGTGAGAGTTGCCGTCGGATGCGTGTGCACTTGCTGTGTTTGCACTTGCTGTGTTTGCAACTGCTGTGTTTGCAACTGCGGGGAAATCAGGTCAGTCCCAACTCAGACCGCCTCGTCTCCACTCGTAGGCATACGCAACCGAGACGTTGACGACGAACAGGCCCATGGCCGCGAGTCCGAACAAACCGAGCGAATCGAAATGGACTGCCCAGGGATAGAGGAAGACGATTTCGATGTCGAAGATGATGAACAGCATGGCCGTCAGATAGAACTTGACGGGAAACCGTCCGCCACCGACGGCGCGGGGCGCCGGTTCGATGCCACATTCGTAGGCTTCGAGTTTCGCGCGGTTGTACCGGCGAGGCCCGACGACAGAGGCAAGAACGACTGACACCACGGCAAAGGCCATCGCAATGGCACCCAGAACGAGAATTGGCACATACGCGTTCATGTCGCACCGAACCTCTCTCCGTTTAGCGTGACGCCCCGTGAATGACGCTGCCCCAGAAGGCCCTGCTGTCCCTGCCAGATCGATACTGCCAGCATCTCGCCGATCGTGTGACCTGTGACACTTACCCTAGGTGGTGCCTCCGACATTGGGGCTGATTTTCGAACTGTGGAGTTTTGCTCCCGAGATGCCGAAGTGCTCGCCGCCGCAAGGGAACTGTGTAGGCACCGGCCGATCAGAGGTTCAGGCGAACGCGGAGCAAACGAATGACGGCCGACGCCAGTTCGATCGGGTCGAGTGGTTGGGAAACGGCAGCTTCCGCGCGTGACCACGACGCCAGCCAGGCGTCGTCGGGTCGACCGGTCAGAATCACGATCGGCGGGCAGTTCGCGATCTCGTCTTTGAGTTGCTTCGCGACGCCCATGCCCCCGGCCGGGCTTGCCTCGCCGTCGAGAATGGCGAGGTCGATGCCGCCGCGGTCGAGTCGATCGATCACCACCGGTGCTGTGGCCACCTCGACGTATTCGATCGGTGGGAGATCAGGATGGGGGCGCTCGCCGAGGGCGAGGCGGACCTGTTCGCGCGTATGGGCGTCGTCGCTGAAGACGAGCACACGCACGGTGGCGGGGGTGCGAGGAGGTGCTACCGCGTCGGACACGAGGCCGACGTTACCCCGCGACTATCCGTCGCGGCAGTGAATCATGAACTTCACCAAGGACTTTCCGTCGAGTGCGGCGGTCCGGGGCGATCGTGAAATGCGGCAACCCTCGCGTCCGAGCTTGCGGGAGGCGAGGGTTGCGCGCGAATAGTGCTGACTGTCAGAAGTTTTCGACGAACTTCGTCAGTCCCTTGCTGGCGGTCTCCAGCGCCGTCTTCTGGGCCTTCTTCACCAGGAATCCCGGCAGCGGAATCTTGGGGTCGATGGTCAGTTCGAAACTGATCTTCGTTCCGCCGTCGGTCGGGGTCAGGGTGTACGAGCCGTCCTGCTGGTTCTGCTGTCCACTCTCGACGAGGGTCCAGCTCACCTTCTCGTCACCGTCGAAGGTGTAGTCCACAACTTGCTCGTCGTTGATGCCGAGAATCGACACGGCCATCCGGACGCGATGCGGCCGACCGTCGTCATGCGTGGTCTCGATCGTGATCTTCTTGTGCGCAGACGACCATTCGGGCAACCGGTCCACCGCCGCAACCGCTGCCATGACCGTGGCCGGATCGGCCTTGATCTCGAATTCCTTGACGCCCGAAACGGCCATACGACTTACTCCTTACATGCCTGACGGCAACAACTTCGTGGACTTGCTCGGACGCAATTAGATCAGTCCATGCCGTTCTTACGCATCTGATCCCGCAAAGCGCCTTGCACGGCTTGCGACACCCACGAATTCAAAGAGACGCCGTTCTGATTTGCGGCTTCTTCGGCGCGGGCCTTGATCTGCTCCATCATGCGCAGGGTGACCCGGCTGATGTCGCCGCTGACGTCGTCGAACGAGTAGACGTTTTCCTTGGCGGGCTCCTCGGCCCCGGAACCCTTCGATGCTTTCTGGACGTCGACCAGAATGTTGTTGCCGTCGAGATGGACCTTGACGTCGCGGTCCTCGATCTCGGCTCCGATTTCCTTGGCGAGCTCGGTTGCCGCGGCCAGCAGAACGAGGCGTATCGACGGTTCCATGGCGGCCGCGAGTGACGCCGCGATGCGACGGGTGTGGTCGTCGCCGAGTTCGGCCGCCGTGACGAGGTCATCGTGCAGCTTTGCGGTGTACTCCGAAATATCCATGACACCACAGTGACGTCAAAAGTGACGTCAGTCAAGGTGCCGTCTGGCGTCAGGGCTTCCCAGGTGGTTTCTGCCTATAGAGTTGCCGCGCAGCAAGGCCGGAAGCGTCCGGTTGGCCTGACAGCCGGAAGTGTCCGGCGGACTCGAGGAGTATGTAGTGCCGCACACGGTGTCACTGAAAGTGCAGATGGTGGCAAAGTCCGAGTTCTTCCCGCCGGACGACATCGACTGGGAAACCGATGCCGACGGCGGTGAGGCACTTGCGGAATTCGCCGGCCGCGCCTGCTATCAGAGTTGGTCCAAGCCCAACCCGCGCACAGCCACGAACGCCGGATACATTCGACATCTCCTAGAAGTCGGGCATTCGTCTGTCCTCGAACATGCGACGGTCAGTTTCTACATCACCGGAATCTCGCGCTCCTGTACCCACGAACTGATCCGTCACCGCCACTTCTCGTACTCGCAACTCTCCCAGCGGTTCGTTAGGGAGAACGATGCAAGCGTCGTGGTCCCGCCGGCTGTCGAAGGTGACCCGGAACTCGAAGCGCTGTTCCTGGCCGCCACCGAGGAAAGTCGACGGGCCTACGGCGAACTGCTCGCTGCGTTGGAAGGCAAATTGCAGTCCGTCCCCGGCGCACCCGTGCGCGGCAAGCAAGCGCGTCAAGCCGCTCGCTCGGTGCTGCCCAATGCCACGGAAACCCGTCTCGTAGTCAGCGGAAACTACCGTGCTTGGCGACACTTCGTGGATATGCGCGCCACCGAGCACGCGGACGTCGAGATCAGGCGCGTCGCGATCGAGTGCTTGCGGCAACTTCAAACCGCTGCGCCAAATGTGTTCGGAGACTACGAGATTCTGCGCAGAAGTGACGGATCGGAAATTGCCGTCAGCTCGTTCGCTGCCGAGTGAAGTTACGTTCGCGACTCGACTGAAGACTCGTGTGCAGAAGTAAGCGACTGACCGGGTAACCTTCTGACCATGACCTACGGTGATTCCGCTTCTCTCGTCGAGCGTCCGTTCGGCACCATTTCCGTTGCGATGGTGACCCCGTTCACTGCCGACGGGAAGCTGGACGTCGACACGGGCGTGCGCCTCGCAGCCCATCTCGTCGACAACGGCTGCGACGGCCTTGTCCTTGCCGGCACAACGGGTGAGTCTCCGACCACCACCGAATCGGAGAAGCTCGACCTGCTCCGCGCGGTAATCGACGCCGTTGGCGACCGCGCCAAGATCGTTGCCGGAGCCGGCAGCAACGACACTGCACACAGTGTCGAACTCGCCCGCGACGCGGCCCGCGTCGGCGCTCACGGCCTTCTTGTTGTCACGCCGTACTACTCACGTCCCCCGCAGGCCGGGCTCTACGCGCACTTCACCGCAGTTGCCGACGCCACCGACCTGCCCGTCATGCTCTACGACATTCCGCCCCGCTCCGTTGTCCCCATCGAGACGGAGACAATCCGTCGTCTTGCCGAGCATCCCCGCATCAAGGCCGTCAAAGACGCCAAGGGTGATCTCAACGCGGGTGCAGAATTGATCGGCACCACCGAACTTCAGTTCTTCTCCGGCGACGACCCGTTGAACCTCCCGTGGCTCGCAGTCGGAGCCACCGGCTTCGTCAGCGTCATCGGACACCTGGTTCCTGGTCGACTGCGTGAGCTTCACACCGCATTTGTCACCGGCGACATCGCCCGTGCACGCGAAATAAACCTCAGTTTGATCCCTGTGATCCGTTCCGTCGCCCGTTTGGGTGGCGTCAGCGCGTCGAAGGCGGGTCTGCGACTCATCGGTATCGATGTCGGAGAACCGCGCCTTCCGCAGGTTGCACCCACTAAAGAGCAGATCGACGGTTTGGCCGCCGATCTGCATGCGGCAGGAGTTTTGTAAATGACCCGTCCCCCCCGACGTCGTAGTGCCAGTCGCCAAGCCGGACCGCCTTCGATCCCGGCACCCGAATCAGCTACGCCGGCAACCCCGCCGGCAGCTCCGGCTCCGGTAGCAGCTGAGCCTGCTGCCGCGGCGTCGGCCCCGAAAAAGGCTGCACCGCAAAAGGCTGCACCGCAAAAGGCTGCAGCCCAGAAATCGGCGCCGCAAAACGCAGCACCGCAAAAACAAGCCCGGAAGAGCGCTGCAGGCAACCGCCCGTCAGCCGGCAAGTCCGGTAACTCGCGTTCCGGGAACAAGCGTCCCGACAACCGTCCGCAGGTGGACCCGACCGCGCGTCTGGGCATGCCGCCCAAGGCCCCGGCCAGTGGACTTCGTGTTGTTGCGCTCGGCGGTATCGGCGAAATCGGCCGAAACATGACCGTGTTCGAACACAAGGGCAAGTTGCTGATCGTCGACTGTGGCGTTCTGTTCCCCGAGGACCAGCAGCCCGGCGTCGACCTCATCCTCCCGGACTTCCGTTACATCGAAGACCGCATGGACGACGTCGAAGCCGTCATCCTCACGCACGGCCACGAAGACCACATCGGCGCGTTGCCGTTCTTGTTGCGCCTTCGCGCGGACATTCCCGTCATCGGTGCCAAGTTCACACTCGCGCTCGTGGCGGCGAAGTGCCGTGAACATCGCCTGCGCCCCAACCTCGTCGAGGTCGTGGAAGGTGACTCCACCACGCACGGTCCGTTCGACTGCGAGTACTTCGCAGTCAACCACTCCATCCCGGACGCGCTCGCCATTGCGATCCGCACCGACGCCGGAGTTGTACTGCACACCGGTGACATCAAGCTCGATCAGCTTCCGCTCGACGGGCGCCTGACCGACCTCGCCGGATTCTCCCGCCTCGGTGACGAGGGTGTCGACCTTTTCCTCGTCGACTCCACCAATGCGGAAGTGCCGGGATTCGTCACGCCCGAACGCGAAATCGGCGGCGTGCTCGACAACGTCATCGGCAAGGCCAAGCAACGCGTCATCGTGGCGTCGTTCGCCAGCCACGTGCACCGTATCCAGCAGGTTGTCGACGTCGCGGCGCGGTACAACCGTCGCATCGTGTTCGTCGGCCGGTCGATGGTCCGGAACATGCAGATCGCACAGGATCTCGGCTACCTGCGGGTGCCAGACGGTCTGGTCGTCGACATCGATACCGCAGCCACACTTCCCGATGATCGACTGGTTCTCATCTCCACGGGTTCGCAGGGCGAGCCTCTCGCAGCGCTCTCGCGGATGGCTCGCGGTGAGCATCGCCAGATCAACATTCGTGCCAACGACCTCGTCGTTCTTGCGTCCTCGCTGATCCCTGGCAACGAGAACTCCGTCTTTGCCGTGGTCAACGGCTTGGCCAAGCGTGGCGCCACTGTCGTCACGCAGCAAAGCGCCAAGGTCCACGTATCTGGTCACGCCTCCGCCGGTGAGTTGCTGTACCTGTACAACGCGGTGCGCCCCACCAATGCCATGCCGGTGCACGGTGAATGGCGCCACCTGCGCGCCAATGCAGCCCTGGCCAAGGCGACGGGTGTTCCGGAAGAGCGCATCGTGCTGGCCGAGGACGGCGTTGTCGTCGACATGGTCGACGGTCTTGCCGAGATCGTCGGACGAGTTCCGGTCGGACACGTGTACGTCGATGGACTCTCCGTGGGCGATGTCGGCGAGCCGACGCTCTCGGACCGTCTGGTGCTCGGTGAGGGTGGCTTCATCGCCATCACCATCGTCATCAACGAGTCGACGGGACGCGCGGTCAGTACCCCCGAGGTGTCCGGACGTGGATTCTCCGACGACCCGACCGCTCTCAAGGACGCTGCACAACTCGTGGAAGCAGATCTTCTGCGCCTCGCGGGCGAAGGAATCACCGACGCACATCGCATCGCACAGTCGGTGCGTCGCGTGGTCGGCCGTTGGGTTGCGGACAAGTACCGTCGTCGCCCGATGATCATTCCGACGGTTATCGCGGTTTCCTGAGCGACTTCTCCCGGCAGTGGGAGAAGTTTCGCGTACGTTGGCGAAGGTGACCTTCGCATATGACGAACGACTCGCCCTGGTGGACAGCATGGTCGAATTCGGCCCCGATGCACCCACCCTGTGCGGGGAGTGGACAAATCGTGACCTGGCAGCACATTTGATCGTCCGGGAGCGGCGTCTCGACGCCGCTCCCGGAATCATGATCAGTGCCTTGGCCGGACATACCGAGAGTGTCAGAAAAGCGGCCGCATCGCGCCCGTGGGAAGAACTACTCCGCGACGTTCGCAGCGGACCGCCGCGCTGGTCGCCGATGTACTGGCTCGATTCTCAGGTCAACACCACCGAGATGTTCGTCCATCACGAGGATGTGCGCCGAGCGCATCAGCATTGGGTGGCCAGGGCGCTGCCACAAGATCGTCAGGCGGATTTGTGGAAGTACGCACGCCAGGTAGCCAAGCTGGGGTACCGGAAGTCCGACGTCGAAGTGATCTTCGAATTGCCGTCGGGTGAAAGTGCCGTTGTGCACAAAGCAGATACCCGGACGGTGGTTCTGCAGGGGGAGCCGGCCGAGCTCTTGTTACACGCTTTCGGACGCAACGAAGTGGTGATCGAAGCCAAAGGAGAACTGGCCGACGTCCAGTCCGTCATGGGCTTGGATCGCGGTTTCTGATTCGGCGCTCGATCCATTCGGCCGGCGTAGCGAACATCACGATTCGCACGTATGAACGGTGTTGCTGGTGTTGCGGATGGTCCGGATGGGGTTGCACCGACTAGCCTGAACGTCATGGCAGGTAAGTCGAGCGCCCGAGGATCCGGTACAGGTTCGAGTACAAGCACGTCCGCGTCCAGGGCATCGACCAGGTCGTCAGCGTCAACTCCCGCGGCAAAGTCGCGAACACGAACAGTCTCCACCCCCCGCAACGTCACGACAGCGTCGCACGCCGGTGGCCGCGCGGGAGCGGGTAAGGGAGCCAAATCGACCCCGAGGAAAGCGCCGGCGAAGAAGGCAGCCCCCAGGAAGGCGTCCGGTGCGTCCTCGGCGGCTCGTCGGCCGGTCGCAAAGTCGAAGCAGAGTGCCAGCCCGCTCGATGTTGTCGGCAAAGGCATTGCCGCCGGGTGGTCGCTGGCCGCTCGTGGCGTCGGAGCAACCACTCGCACGGTGAGCAAAGTCGGCGATATCGAGGCAGGCCACCGACGCGACGGAATTGCCCTCGGGCTCATTGCTTTCAGTGTTGTCGTCGCGGGCAGTGTGTGGTTCGCGGCGGGTGGACCGATCGGCGGCGGAATCGAAACGGCCGTTCGCGCGGTGTTCGGTGCTGTGTCGGCCGTTCTGCCGATCTTGTGCGTCGGAATCGCAATCCTGCTGATGCGCACGGAGCCGCGCCCCGAGATCCGGACCCGTCTCATCATGGGTTCGTTGCTGGTGGGGCTACCCGCACTGGGCTTGTGGCACATCGGTTCCGGTGCGGAGACAACTGCGGACACACGTGAAATCGGAGCCGGATTTGTCGGCTCTGTTGTCGGCGGACCATTGACCAATGGTCTGACGGCCTGGCTCTCGGTGCCGTTGCTGGTGATCGCTGTCGGCTTCGGAATCCTGTTGTTGACCGGAACCACCCTGCGACAGGTCCCCGGTAAGTTTCAGTCCTTCTTCGGATCTCCGTCCGGCGACGACGACGAATTCGAGGACTACGGCAGCGAATTCGACGACGACAGCTACGGTCGCGACTACGGGGGAGGCTCGTACGAGTCATCGGAGTTCGACGCCGACGGTTATCCGGTGGACACGTATGCGGAGCCTCCGCTGCGGCCGTCCAAACGGTCGAGCCGCCGGGCGCCGATCGACAACTACCCGACGGACGAATTCGAATCCGGCGACAAGAAGACCGAAATCCTCGACCTGTGGTCAGCGGACCCGGACGAAGTTGCCCCGGCAGCGGACGAGACCGCCTCCGCTGCGGAAGCGCCGGTCGCCGAAAAGCCGGTGACCCGGACCAGACCTCCCGCGCGATCGGTTCCGGTGGCGAAGCCGGCACCCAAGCCCGAGCCGGAACCCGAAGAGGCCGAAAGCTTTGTCACCGATCGTGTGACGGACGGCGACTACAACCTTCCGCCCACATCGCTGCTGATCGACGGCGACCCGCCGAAACTGCGCAGTTCGGCGAACGACGCGATGATCGAGGCGATCAGCGAGGTACTCGAACAGTTCAAGATCGATGCTGCCGTCACCGGATTCACGCGCGGACCGACAGTAACGCGGTACGAGGTGGAACTCGGTCCTGGCGTCAAGGTCGAGAAGATCACCGCGCTCGCTCGAAACATCGCGTACGCGGTGGCCACCGACAACGTGCGTCTTCTCGCTCCGATTCCGGGCAAGTCGGCCGTGGGCATCGAGGTGCCCAACTCGGACCGCGAACTGGTTCGCTTGGCCGACGTGCTGACGGCGCCGAGCATGCGACGCGAACACCACCCGCTCGTGATCGGACTGGGTAAGGACATCGAGGGCGACTTCGTCCATGCGAACCTCGCGAAGATGCCCCACTTGCTGGTTGCCGGTTCCACCGGCTCGGGTAAGTCGAGCTTCGTGAACTCGATGCTCGTGTCGCTGCTGACCCGCGCGACTCCCGACGAAGTTCGGATGATCCTGATCGACCCCAAGATGGTCGAACTGACGCCGTACGAGGGTATTCCGCACTTGATCACGCCCATCATCACGCAGCCGAAGAAGGCGGCGGCCGCGCTTGCGTGGCTGGTCGAGGAGATGGAGCAGCGCTACCAGGACATGCAGGTCAACCGGGTACGCCACATCGACGATTTCAATGCGAAGGTGAAATCCGGCGAGATCACCGCACCGCTGGGTAGCGAACGCGTCTACCGGCCGTACCCCTACATCCTGGCGATCGTCGACGAGTTGGCAGACCTCATGATGACCGCTCCGCGTGACGTCGAAGAGGCCATCGTGCGAATCACGCAGAAGGCACGTGCCGCGGGTATCCACTTGGTGCTCGCGACACAGCGCCCGTCCGTCGACGTCGTCACCGGTCTGATCAAGACGAACGTGCCGTCCCGATTGGCGTTTGCGACGTCGTCCCTGACGGACTCGCGAGTCATCCTCGATCAGCCGGGAGCCGAGAAGCTCATCGGTATGGGTGACGGACTGTTCCTCCCCATGGGTGCCGGTAAGCCGACCCGTATGCAGGGCGCATTCATCACGGATGAAGAAATTACCGCGGTCGTGGATTTTGCGAAGAACCAAGCAGAACCCGAGTACACCGAAGGCGTCACCGCTGCGAAGGCCGGCGAGAAGAAGGACGTCGATCCCGATATCGGGGACGACATGGACGTGCTGCTGCAAGCTGTCGAACTTGTCGTGACCAGCCAGTTCGGTTCCACGTCGATGCTGCAACGCAAACTGCGCGTCGGGTTCGCGAAGGCCGGACGACTCATCGACCTCATGGAGAATCGTGGAATCGTGGGACCGAGTGAAGGGTCCAAGGCTCGCGAGGTGCTGGTGAAGCCCGACGAGTTGGACGGATTGTTGTGGTCCATTCGGGGCGGCGATCCGGAGGATAGTTCATCCGACGACTAGTGACGTGGGTCGGCGGGTAACCGTCGGCAGACGATCGGAGGCTGCTCGTGCATGTGACACCGTTGACGTGGGTTATCACGATAGTGGTGATACTCGGCCTGTTTGTCTTCGATTTCTTCGCGCATGTCCGGACGCCTCATGCACCGACCTTTCGTGAGTCGGCCTTCTGGTCGACGGTCTACATCTCGATCGCGATAATTTTCGGTCTGATCGTGATGTGGATCTGGGGGACGACGTACGGCGGCGAGTACTTTGCCGGCTACGTCACGGAGAAGGCGCTGTCCGTAGACAACCTTTTTGTGTTTGTCATCATCATGTCGACGTTTGCGGTCCCGCCCCAGTACCAGCAGAAGGTCCTGCTGATCGGAATCGTGCTCGCATTGGTGATGCGAGGGATTTTCATTGCGGTGGGCGCCGCGGCCATCAATGCCTACAGCTGGGTGTTCTACCTCTTCGGAGCCTTCCTGATCTACACCGCGTACACGTTGGTCCGCGACCACGGACACGAGAAGGAAGCCGAAGAGAAACGTGACAGCCGAATCATCAGCATTGTGAAGCGTGTACTGCCCACTACCGAGGAGTACGACGGCGACAAATTGATCACCAGGATCGACGGCAAGCGTGTCATTACGCCGTTGATGTTGGCGCTCATTGCCATCGGATTTGCGGATGTGTTGTTCGCGCTGGATTCCATCCCGGCGATCTACGGACTGACCCAGGAGCCGTACATCGTGTTCACCGCCAACGCCTTTGCGTTGATGGGCCTACGCCAACTGTATTTCCTCATCGGCGGACTGCTCGAGCGGTTGGTCTACCTCTCGTACGGGCTGTCGATCATCCTCGCGTTCATCGGCGTCAAGCTTGTCCTGCACGCATTGCACGAGAACACGCTGCCGTTTGTCAACGGCGGCGAACACGTCAGCGTGCCGGAGATTTCGACGGCATTGTCCCTGTCCGTCATCATCGGTGTGTTGGCCGTGACCACGGTCGCGAGCCTGATGAAGACCCGCGACCGCGCCTGAGCAGGTTCAGGCCAACTGACCCAGTACCGGCACCCACTCGGTGATCCGGATATTCGCGACTAGATCGGCTTTGGCAAACGGATCGTGCGTGAAGAGAAGTGCCACGGTGTCGGCGTCTGCCGTGTCGACGATGATGAGTGCTCCGAGGCCGTCGGCGAACGGGCCGGACGTCACGACGATGTCACGCTCGAGAAGATCACCGAGCCATGCCCGGTGATCGGGGCGGAGGGCGTCACGCTCGGCGTTTTTTGCGGGGTCATAGGTGTATTCGACGAGGAACAACGACATCGGGACCGCTTTCGGGATGTGAGTGAACCGATCAGAGCGTCAGAAGCATACGGGTATTTCCGAGGGTGTTGGGTTTGACGTAACTGAGATCGAGGAACTCGGCGACACCGGCGTCGTATGACCGGCACATCTCGGTATAGACCTCGGCGGTGACCGGAGTTCCCTCGATTTCGACAAAGCCGTGGCGGTGGAAGAAGTCGGTCTCGAAGGTCAACACGAACAACCGCTCCAATTCCAACTCGCGTGCAACTTCGATCAGTTTGTCGACCACCTGGAAGCCTGCTCCCTGGCCCTTGACGGTGGGATCGACTGCCACAGTGCGAATCTCGCCGAGGTCCGCCCACAGGACGTGCATCGCCCCGCAACCCAGAATTTGGCCGTCCTTTTCGGCGACCCAGAACTCCTGCACAGCCTCGTACAACGTCACCAGGTTCTTTTCCAGCAGAATCTTGCCGGCATAGATGTCGATGAGGCGTTTGATTTCCGGGACGTCGGATGTTCGTGCCCGCCGCACGATCAAGTGGCTTTCGGTGTCGCTGCGCGCGGTGGAAGTCATGTGGTGCACATTAGTCAATGGGTCTACCGATATTCTGAGTCGCGTGCCTGTCCGCTCCACGAAATACCCCGCCCGCCCGGTCACCGTCCGGGTTCGGCCCGCCTTCCGCGCGGTGATCCGATGAGTTCCCCGCGTGATCAAGCAGATGCCCATCGGGCTGCTGTAGGGCCCACTGGAGAAACACCGGCCGACAAACCCGTCCCACTTTTCAATATCGCGAACATCTTGACAATGATTCGGATCGTTCTTGTTCCGGTCTTTCTCGTCGTGCTTTTTGTCGACGACGGTCAGTCGACGTCGTGGCGTCTGGGCGCGATGGCGATCTTCATCGTCGCCGCGGTGACCGACCGGATCGACGGCCAGTTGGCCAGGAAATACGGTCTGGTCACCGACTTCGGCAAGTTGATGGATCCCATCGCGGACAAGGCACTGATCGGCGCTGCGCTTATCGGGTTGTCGGTACTCGGTGACCTGTCGTGGTGGGTGACCGGCGTGATCATCGCCCGCGAACTCGGAATCACGCTGCTGCGTTTTGCCGTGCTCCGCCATGCCGTGATTCCTGCCGGCAAGGGCGGCAAGCTCAAGACCCTCGTCCAGGCCGTAGCGATCGGTTTCTACCTGTGCCCTTTGCCGAGCAGCTGGGACGTGGTCAGCTGGCTCCTGATGGCCGCGGCGGTTGTGCTGACCGTCGTCACCGGCCTCGAATATGTTGTTCAAGCCATCAGATTGCGCGCCGGCGTCCGGTTCGCCGAACGAGACGGACACTGACCTGTGCGCGATCCGCTGCTCGACCTCGGTGTCGGCGAACTGATCGCCGCGTTGGTGGTGGCGGGGGAGAGCGTCGCGGCTGCCGAGTCGCTGACGGCCGGACTGTTCACTGCTGCGCTGGCGTCGGTTCCCGGATCGAGCCAAGTCCTGCGCGGCGGCCTGGTGGTGTACGCCACCGATCTGAAAGCGACGCTGGCAGGCGTAGATCCAGATGCGTTGGCACTCGACGGCCCGGTGTCCGCATCCACGGCGATTGCTCTGGCCGACGGTGCCCGCACTCGGTGCGTCGCCGATTGGGGTGTCGGACTGACCGGTGTAGCGGGGCCGACCGAACAGGACGGGAACCCTGTCGGCACGGTGTTCTTGGGGATTGCCGGGCCCGACGGAACTCTGTGTGAGCGTCTGTCGTTGACAGGAGAGCGGTGGGAGATTCGAATCGCTGCAGTCGCGGCAGCCGTGTCGCGGTTATGTGATCGTGTTGAAGAGCGCCGGGCACGATAGGCTCGGGAACCAATCGGTCGAGTTCGGACGTTGACTGTTGTGAAGGTGTGCAACAGCCACGGTGTCGAGACGGTACCGATGTGGCCAGGTGACGGTGCGGACCTGTGAAAAGACAGGTACGGCACGACGGATGAAGGAGGAGCGAGATGGCGCTGCTATTGCGTGAGGCAATCGGTGACAGTCTCCGGCGTACGCGCGTTTCGCAGAGTCGCACGCTACGTGAGGTGTCGAACAGTGCGCGTGTGAGCTTGGGCTACCTGTCCGAGGTGGAACGTGGACGCAAGGAAGCGTCGAGTGAACTGCTGGCCGCGATCTGCGATGCGCTTGCCGTACCGCTGTCCGACGTGTTGGTCGACGTCAGTGAAACTCTGGCCACCAAGAAGTCCAACTCTGCGCTCGGTCGTCCGGTTTCCGGTGCCGCGCCGACCGGTGCAGCCGCTGCTGTGTCGGCACAGGTGTCCGGTTCGCCGTCCATCGCCCGGGATACCCGAGTGGTGATTCCGGCGCCCAACGCGCGCAGTTTGGCTGCTGCGTAGCTACTGGCCGCTTGAACCCGATAGATTCGGTAGATATACCGGTATGGCAGTGCAGGGTCAGGGCAGTTGGAGCGCAGCCCTGATGTATTGGTGAGTTTCGGTGTGCGACGGTCGTTCACCGGGTCGCGTAGCGCGCGGCGCATCAGATGGAGGCAGGATCAAACCCATGGCTAATCCTTTCGTCAAGGGCTGGAAGTACCTGATGGCGCTCTTCAATTCGAAGATCGACGAGAACGCCGACCCGAAGATCCAGATCCAGCAGGCGATCGAGGACGCGCAGCGTCAGCACCAAGCGCTCTCGCAGCAGGCCGCGTCGGTGATCGGTAACCAGCGTCAGCTTGAAATGAAGCTCAGTCGTCAGCTCGACGAGGTCGAAAAGCTCAACGCCAACGCGCGTCAGGCCGTCAACCTCGCCGATCAGGCTGCCGCTGCGGGCGACAACGACAAGGCGATCCAGTACACAAATGCCGCTGAGGCTTTTGCCGCTCAGCTCGTCACCGCCGAGCAGGGTGTCGAGGATCTCAAGGCGCTGCACGATCAGTCGTTGCAGGCTGCTGCGCAGGCGAAGAAGGCCGTCGAACAGAACGCTATGACGCTTCAGGCCAAGGTTGCCGAGCGCACGAAGCTGCTCAGCCAGCTCGAGCAGGCCAAGATGCAGGAACGCGTCAGCGAATCGCTGCGATCCATGGACAGCACGCTGTCCGCACCCGGCAACACGCCAAGCCTGGACGCCGTTCGCGACAAGATCGAGCGTCGCTACGCAAATGCCCTCGGCTCGGCCGAACTTGCCCAGAACTCGGTGCAGGGTCGGATGATGGAGGTCCAGCAGGCTTCCGTGCAGATGGCCGGGCACAGCCGACTCGAGCAGATTCGCGCATCCATGAAGGGCGAGGCACTGCCGTCCGGTGGGACTGCGGCGGCACCTGCGCCGACATCAATCGAAAAGCAGCCGCCTGCTGCCGGAACCAGCGGCCAGTAGATCCACGGTCTGCAGTTTTCCAGAGATACACGATTCGACACACTGATGTTTTCTTCACGAGGTGGCCGGCCTGAGCGAGAGCCCAGGTCGGCCGTTCCTGTTTCCATGTCCGGCGCATTCGGTGCGCTGGGCCGTACTGCAGATTCGCTCCGCGAAGTGACGGCGTCCGCTGCGGAGGCAGCACGGCGGTGGCAAGATCCGCGGGCAAAATTCGAGCGCAAACGAGCACGTGCGAGGCGACGCGCCCAGCGCTGGGGATTCATCTCCGGTGGAACCGTGATCGGCACTGCCGGGCTTGCGGTGGCGTCGGCGCCGGACTGGTCCGTTGTTGTCGCTGGTGGGGGAGCCGCACTGTTTGCGGTACCCGCTGTTGTTGCAGTCGGGCGCTACCGGTCGATGAACGCCGGGCCGCCGCCCGCTCCGATCCGGCGGCGACTGCCACCGTCGTCCTCGCGCGCGTTCATACCGATGTCACGACTGGTCGGAGCAGAAACTTCGCTGTTCGAAATTCTTGGTGTGCTGCGACGCGCAGACACCATCGATCCCGGCGAACTCGACGAGATCACCGTGACTGCAGATTCCGCATTGCGCGCGATGTTTGCGGTGTCGTCCGATATCGCGTCGATGGAACGGGCCGTGACATCGACCCCCAAGGTTGCCGAGACACTCGAACCGACTATCGCAGGTGCCGTTCGCGAACTGCAGGCCGGACTTGGTCAGTACGAGGATCTCGTCAATTCAGCCGCAACCTTGACGGCGCCGCACACCCCGTCTGCCCTGGTGGGATTCAACCGTGAACTGTCGGCTCTGCACGCGGCCGCAGAGCGTCTGTCCAGCCTGGCCGATGCGATCGGCGAGGTCGACGAGATCACCCAGAAGTATCGCTGAGCTGGTCCGCGTTCAGTCGTCAGCTCCGCGCGCAGCCAGTGCCTCACCCATCGCGTCGGCGGTCATGAGGGTTCCGATGATGACGGGAACGGCAAAGGATCGCAGTGAGAAGCCGAGACCGCGGGCCTTGCGTGCTTCGGACACCTGTGTGATGACCTCGAACATCAGCGGGATGCACCGGATGGTCATCGCCAGCAGGAGCGCGATTCTTTCGGGATTGACCCCGAATCGGCGCAGCGGGGTGAGGAAAGCCGTGATGGCGTCGAGCATTTCCGAAATGCGGGTTGTCAGACCCATGAGCGCGGCCAGCGCGATCGACAGGATCAGAACGCCACAGACGACGGCCGCGCGCTCCCACCCGGCGACGAGTATCTGGAATCCGCCGATGAACAGCAGCATCCACAATGCCGGCCGCAGATGGGCGATCGCGATGCGGAACGGAATACGCGCGGCCACGTAGAGCGCAACAACAACAACGGTGGGTGGCACCAATTGCCAAGGGCTGCGCACGAATACCGATACCGCGACGATTGCGACGATCAGCGCGAGAAGTTTGTAGCCAGGCCGCGCCCGATGGAGGATGGACGTGCCGGCGCGGTAGTGGCCGAGTGTGGTCACGAGACGAGGGAACGGTAGAAGTCGACGGACTCCGCGGGCGGGCCGTCGGCCACGACAAGCCCTCGATCGATCACCAGAACTCGATCGAACGAGGAGAGCAGATCCAGTTGGTGGGTCACCACGATCAACTGCTGTGTGAGGGACGCGAAGACAGAGCTGATGAGCTGCGAGTTGCGCAGATCGAGCAGCGTTGTCGGTTCGTCCGCCACCAGTACCTTCGGCTCGGTCACCATGATGGCGGCCAGGGCAAGAAGTTGTTTCTGACCGCCGGACAGTTGGTGGGTGGGATGGTCGCTGTGTGACGCCAATCCGAAGCGCTCGAGGACCGACGAGACTTTCTGGGCCCGTTCAGCCTTGCCGAGTCCGCTTCGCCGCAGCGAAAACTCGATGTCCTCGGCGACGGTCGGCATGACAATCTGATGATTGGGATCGGTGAACACAAAGCCGACGTGCTTGCGTACGTCGCGTCCCTTCTTGGCGGTATCCAAACCGTCGATACGGACGGAACCTGTTGCCGGAATCACCAATCCGTTGATCATGCGGGCAAGCGTCGACTTGCCGCTTCCGTTTGCACCGACAATCCCGATGCGCTGCTCGGTCAGTGTCAGGTCGACACGATCGAGCACGGTGCGTTCGCCGAAACTGTGCCCGACGCCTTCGAAGATGATCTCGCTCATCGAGGAATCAGTTCGCCACTGCTGTTTTTGCGCGTGCGGCGACGCTGTCACGAAGCAGTGCCGGATACGCACGATGGACCTGAGCGGCGACCACTGCGGTGACAACGGCTTTCGCAGCATCGAGGGGGATGAAGGCGGCGTTGGCGGTCCACGCGGCGAGGAAGGTCATGTGTCCACGGATCATCATCCCGGCGATTCCGAAGAGGTAGAGAACAACAACACCGCCGAGAAGGTTGATGCCGATTCCAGGAATGATTCGGTACTTCGGGAGCATCTTCGTCGTCAGCCATCCGATGACAAACGCCGCAGGTATCCAGCCGATCAAGAACCCGGCAGTGGGACTCGACAGCGCAAATAATGCAGTCCGCCCGCCGGCGAGCACCGGTAGCCCGACCAGGCCGAGCGCGATCACGGTCAGCACCGCCAGTACGGCCTTGCGAGGCCCGAGGAGCGCACCGGCCATCATCACACCGAGTGATTGAAGGGTGATCGGCACACCGGAGATTCCGATGTTGATCGCCCCCGGTAGACCCAACGCGATGATGAGGGCCGCGAACACTGCAACGTGCGCGAGGTCGCGGGCCGGAATTCGGGTGGTAGACACGGCGAACGTGCTCCTTAGGGCGTACTGGATGGAACTTCGCGAGTCTACGTCAGCGCGAATCACGGGTGTTTTGGATGCATGCCCAGTCTCGTCATGGTTGATCAGGGTGAACCCTGATCTTTACCTGATCTTGCCGGTGAGCTGCTGCTTTGTCCGGCCGAACGTGTCAGGCTGGTGTCACGGACTTTCTCTAAGCCAGTCCGAAAGCTCACGGCAAGGAAGGTACGTCATGTTCTGGAAAATCGTGTTGGCTGTGGTCCTCGTGTGGATCGCGCTTGCAGTGGTCGGCGCGTTGATCAAGGGTCTGTTCTGGATTCTGGTGGTCGGCGCGCTGGGCGTCGGCATCTACTTCCTCGTGAAGGCGATGTCGGGCAACGATGAAAACACACCCGTTTCGAGGATGTGACAGGCACAATCGTGCGGTATGGAACCATTCCCCGAGGACTGGCAGCGCGCGATTGTGGTCGTCGCCCATCCGGATGACATCGAGTACGGCGCAGCTGCAGCGGTAGCCCGCTGGACGGATCAAGGCAAGGACGTCAGATACGTACTCGCGACGAGCGGGGAAGCCGGGATTGCAGGACTGCCGCCGGCGGAGTCCGGACCCATCCGCGAGGCAGAAGAGCGTCGCAGCGCCGCTGTTGTGGGAGTGAGTGAAGTCGAGTTCCTGGGTCTTCCTGATGGTCGACTGATTGCCGGACTCGAATTGCGTTCCGTCTTGGCAGCCGCGATCAGGCGGCACCGGCCGGAACTGGTGGTGACGATGAACTTCTCGAACACCTGGGGCCCTGGCTATCTCAACAGTGCCGATCATCGAGCGCTGGGAATCAGTGTCCTTGACGCGACCGCGGACGCGGCCAACGAGTGGATCTTTCCGGAACTGTCGGACATCGGACTCGAACCGTGGACCGGAGTTCGGTGGGTTGCAGTGAATTCGATGACACCGACTCACGGCGTCGACGTGAGTACAACGGTGGCGCGAGCGGTGGATTCCTTGGCCGAGCATTCACGGTATCTGGCGGCGCTGAGTGAGATTCCGGTACGCGTGCAGGCGCAGGCTCAGATCGACATGGTGTCGGGGCCGAAACCCGGCTTCGAGGCCGACCGTGCCGTCGGGTTCGAGTTGTACTATTTCTGATAGTCGGAACACGCCGTGTACTAGTCGCACTGCCGGACGGCGCGTCGGGTAGCGTGTTACACACGATGGCAATCCGTAACGCAGATGATCAAGTCCTGCCGCGAAAGGGCGACGGTCAGCGCACTCCAAACCTCGCGATCGACAATCTCATTCTTGATGCCGCGCGATCGTGCGTGCTCGATTTCGGTATGCAGCGCACCACGTTGGCCGAGATCGCTCGGCGCGCCGGCGTCAGCCGGCCGACGGTCTACCGGCGCTGGACGGATACCAGAGCAGTTGTCGCAGACCTCCTCACTCGCGAAATTCGGGAGGTCCTCCCCGACATACAGACGACGGGTTCGGCTCGGGATCTACTTCTCTCCGCAGTGGTCGACGTTGTCGCCGAGATCCGCGATCATCCGCTGTTCGTGAAGATCCGGTCGACGGATCAGGAATTGCTGACCACCTACATCGTGGATCGCATTGGTGCCAGCCAGAAGTCGATACTCGAACTCATGACTGCTGTGGTCACAGCCGGGCAGCAGGACGGATCGATCCGTCACGGAAATGCTGACGAGATAGCGTCCATGCTGTTGCTGATGGCGCAGTCGGTGGTGTTCTCGGCACCGACACTGCAGGATCGACTTTCTGCCGATGCAGCGGTGCAGCAGTTGAGAATTGCGGTGTCGGCGTACCTGACGCCGACTGCAGGAACGGACGGTTAGAACGATGGCCGACAGCGATCACAGTGCACCGAATGCCGATCCGTCGGCGCTCAACGCCGCCCGTCGGACCCGCGAGTGGGACGAACTCTCACGCGGAAGTTCCGTGGATCTTCTGGTTATCGGCGGCGGAATCACCGGTGTCGGTGTGGCATTGGACGCCGTGACGCGTGGCCTGAGTGTTGTGTTGGTGGACAAGCACGACCTGGCCTTCGGTACCAGTCGGTGGAGTTCCAAGCTTGCTCACGGCGGACTTCGGTATCTTGCGTCGGGAAATATCGGTATTGCGCGTGAGAGTGCAGTCGAACGCGGAATCCTGATGACGCGAACGGCGCCGCATCTCGTACGGGCGATGCCGCAACTCGTACCGTTGCTCCCGCAGACGTCGTTCTTCGGAAAGTCCTTGGTGCGTACCGGATTTCTAGCCGGTGACGTCTTGCGGGCAACGGCTCGGACACCGTCGTCGGTGTTGCCTCGCTCGCGCGCGGTGAGCGCGTCTCGGGCACGAGAGTTGGTGCCGGCGGTACGGCAGGCGGACCTTCGTGGTGCGCTGACGGCCTACGACGGTCAGTTGATCGACGACGCTCGACTGGTTGTGAACATCGCCCGCACAGCGGCATCTTTCGGTGCTCGGATTCTGACCAGGGTGGGTGCCTACGAGGTGTCCGGTACGTCCGCGACGTTGCGAGACGAGTTGACCGGAACCGAGTTTCTGCTGCGGGCTCGGACAGTGGTCAACGCGACGGGCGTGTGGGCAGATCAGGTGGATCCCAGTATCACCCTGCGTCCGAGTCGCGGCACGCACTTGGTGCTCGACGCGAAATCGCTGGGTAACCCCACTGCCGCACTGACGGTTCCGATTCCGGGTGAGACCAATCGGTTTGTCTTCGCGTTGCCGGCGCAACTCGGCCGGATCTATCTCGGTTTGACCGACGAAGCGGCGCCCGGCCCCGTACCCGACGTACCGCAAGCGTCGGACGCGGAAGTGGATTTCCTTCTCGCTACGGTCAATACGGCTTTGGAAGTTCCGTTGACCCGGGCCGATGTGCTCGGCACTTTTGCGGGTTTGCGACCGTTGCTCGATACCGGCGGGGGATCGACTGCTGACCTGTCCCGTAATCACGCGGTGGTCCGGTCGGCAACCGATGTGATCACGGTTGTCGGTGGCAAGCTCACGACGTATCGCAAGATGGCGGAAGACGCCGTCGACTGCGCCGTCGAAGCGGGCGGATTGAACGCGGGTCCGTGCCGAACGCGCAACCTGCCGTTGGTCGGTGCCGCGTCGCGAGCTGTGTTGGACAAGGTTCGAGCGCCCGCCGGGCTGGTGGCGCGGTACGGCACCGAAGCCGAAGCGGTGGTCGGGTTGGGCGATGACGGACTTCGTCAGGTAGCCGGGCTGGATATCTGCGCCGCCGAACTCGCCTTCGCGGTGTCTCACGAGGGGGCACTCGACGTGGACGATCTCCTGGATCGTCGGACGCGTATCGGTCTGGTGGCTTCCGATCGTGAACGTGCGTTGCCGGAGGCGGAGCAGGCATTCCGGGCGGTATGACCGGTCGTTGTGGCGTGTGACACGCTGATGCGGTGCGAGTAGCCGTTGTTGCCGGGCCGGACCCGGGTCATGCTTTTCCCGCAATAGCGTTGTCGCTGGCGCTGATCGCCGCGGGCGACGAGCCGATCCTGTTTACCGGGTCGAGATGGGTGGAGAAGGCCCGTGCTGCGGGAGTGAACACCGAACCTCTCAAAGGCTTGGCGCCGAGGCCCGGCGACGACGACCTTGACGCCGGTGCGCGGATCCACTCGCGGGCGGCGTACATCTCGACCGAACTGCTGCCCGATCTGAAAGCGGTAGCCCCGGATCTGGTGGTCTCGGACATCCTCACTGCCGGAGGTGGATTGGCTGCCGAGCGACTGGGAATTCCGTGGGTGGAGCTCTCGCCTCATCCGCTGTACTCGCCGTCCCGAGGCCTGCCGCCCATCGGGAGCGGGTTGGCTCCCGGCGTCGGGTTTCGCGGACGCCTGCGCGACACCGTGATGCGAGCGGCAACGGGGCGTTCGATCAAGCAAGGACTGGCCCAGCGATCCGAGGCACGCGTCGGAGTCGGACTTCCCGCAGTAGATCCAGGTCCACATGCACGATTGATCGCGACGATTCCAGCGCTGGAAGTTCCGCGGCCGGATTGGCCTGCCCACGCGCACGTCGTCGGCCCGTTGTTATGGGAACCGACTCGCGAGATTCTGGAACCGCCGCCAGGTTCGGAACCGTTGGTCATGGTGGCGCCGTCGACCGCGCATACCGGTGCGGTGGGAATGCTCGAGCAGACCGTCGACGGCCTGGAAGGGTCAGGGCTGCGGCTGATCGCGTCGGTTCTCGACGGTTCGGACGCGCTGTATCCGGATTGGGTTCGTGCCGGGCTCGGCCGCCAGGACGTGATGCTGCGCGACGCTTCGGTTCTGGTGTGCGGAGGTGGGCACGGAATGCTGGCGAAGGCTCTGTCGGCCGGCGTGCCGACGGTGGTTGTTCCCGGCGGCGGCGATCAGTGGGAGTTGGCCAATCGTGCCGCTCGCGCCGGTAGTGCGGTGATCGTACGACCGGCTGATGCAGGATCCATCAGGGACGCGGTGTTGCAGGTTCTCTCCCAGCGCAGCTTCGCCGACGCGGCCGGCGCTGCCGCGGCGACGGCATCCGACGTCCGCGACCCGGTAGCGGTGTGTCGGGAAGTTGTGGCCGGGGGAGTGGCGGCCTGACCTGTGCGGAGTGTGCACAGCTGCCTGGGTGGACTACCGTGGCGCCCGTGCGATTGACCGAGTTTCACGAATTGGTACGAGAAGAGTTCGGGCAGGTACGAGGTGACTCGATGCTGCTCGACCACGTCATCCTGAGTCTGGGCGGACTGACTGCCGCAGAGGCTATCGAGGCAGGCCAGGACCCCCGCGAGGTGTGGCGAGCGTTGTGCGCGGAGTTCGACGTGCCGCCGTCGCGTCGCTAGTTTATTTCGGCAATGTTCGATCCTTGCCTGTGTTTCGAACAGATGTTCGTCTATGCTGAGTGTGTTCGGTGGTAACTGCCGCTTCCGCGACTGCAGGGTTCGAGCGGGTCGGCACGATGAATCAAAAGTTTGTCGGTAGCCGGATCTACTCTGATCGCAACACCACTGAAGAGACTTGAGAATGGGGATCACGATGGCACCACAGGCACCAGATCGGGACAAGGCGCTCGACCTCGCGTTGGCGCAGATCGACAAGAATTTCGGCAAGGGTTCGGTGATGCGCTTGGGCGAAGGCGTTCGCCAGCCCATCGCGGTGATCCCCACGGGTTCCATCGCGCTCGATGTCGCGCTGGGCATCGGCGGCCTGCCTCGTGGTCGAGTCGTCGAGATCTACGGCCCGGAATCCTCGGGTAAGACCACCGTTGCATTGCACGCAGTTGCCAATGCGCAGGCCAACGGCGGCATCGCTGCATTCATCGACGCGGAACACGCACTCGATCCGGATTACGCGGCCAAGTTGGGTGTCGATACCGACGCACTGCTGGTCTCCCAGCCCGATACCGGTGAGCAGGCGCTCGAGATCACCGACATGTTGATCCGCTCCGGCGCTCTCGACATCATCGTTGTCGACTCCGTGGCAGCACTTGTTCCCCGCGCTGAAATCGAAGGCGAAATGGGCGACAGCCACGTCGGTCTCCAGGCTCGTTTGATGAGCCAGGCACTGCGAAAGATCACCGGTGCCATGAACAACTCGGGCACCACCGTCATCTTCATCAACCAGCTTCGCGAGAAGATCGGTGTGATGTTCGGTTCACCCGAAACCACCACCGGTGGTAAGGCTTTGAAGTTCTATGCGTCTGTCCGTCTGGACATCCGCCGTATCGAGACGCTCAAGGACGGTACCGACGCAGTCGGTAACCGCACCCGCGTCAAGGTGGTCAAGAACAAGGTCGCCCCGCCGTTCAAGCAGGCCGAGTTCGACATCCTCTACGGCCAGGGCATCAGCAAGGAAGGCTCGCTCATCGACATGGGTGTCGAGCACGGGTTCATCCGTAAGTCCGGCTCCTGGTACACCTACGAAGGCGACCAGTTGGGTCAGGGCAAGGAAAATGCTCGAAAGTTCTTGCTGGAGAACACCGACATCCGTGACGAGATCGAGAAGAAGATCAAGGAAAAGCTGGGTATCGGTGCCGATGTCACCGCTACCGATGAAGCTCCCGCCGACTTCTGATCCCTGTCATGGAGTACATCGACGATGACGGTGGCAGCGACACCGGTTATCGACGGTCTCGCTCGCGGTCCGATCGGGCGGGCAGCCGTGGTGGCAGCGATCACCGCGGCGAACGTAGGCAGCGCGGCGAAGGTACACAGCGCGCCGAGGGCGGCACGGAGGCGCAGGCAAAAGATGCTTGCCTGCGCCTCCTGAGTGACCGTGCGCGCAGTCGGTCCGAGTTGGAAAAGAAGCTGATCAGCCGGGGATACGAGACCGACATTATTACTCGGGCACTCGATCGTCTCCAGGAGATCGGTCTCATCGACGACGCGGATTTTGCCAACCAGTGGGTGCATTCACGTCACACCTATTCGGGCAAAGGCAAGAAGGCGTTGGCCGTCGAACTTCGACTCAAGGGCGTCGATCAGGATGTGGCAACAGAAGCGTTGTCGCAGATCGATGCCGAAGACGAGCGTGAGCGGGCAGCAGATCTCGTTCGAAAGAAGTTGCGCAACAAGCCGGTCGACGATCGCGACAAGGTGATGAGACGTCTGGTGGCGATGCTTGCGCGCAAGGGCTACTCGGCGAGCATGTCGTACGAGGTCGTCAAAGCCGAGATGGCTGCCGCGGAGCCGTAGGCGACAAAACTATGCGGAGCCGTAGGCGACAAAACTGCGCGGAGCCGTAGGCGACAAAACTAGAAGCGGGGTGTGTCACCGAATTCGGTGACACACCCCGCTTCTGGTGTCGGTGACGCAATAGGTCGATCAGTTCACGGCTTGGTCAGATCCATTCCCGGAACCGACACCGCAACATCGGCGACAGGCGGAGCGATCGGGCCCTTGCCCTTTCGCTTTCCGGACCTCAGTCGTTTCTCGACCTTGGTTGCCAGGTAAGTCAGCGAAGAGTTCAAGATGATCATGATGACAGCAGCCACCATGAGCGCCGGCAGGTAGTTCTGGAACGCAGCACCCAGCTGGGTGGACTGTCGAACAAGTTCGGTGTAGCCGATGATGTAACCCAGAGCTGAATCCTTGAGCGCAACAACCATTTGCGATATCAGTGCGGGGAGCATGGTTGTGACTGCTTGGGGCAGCAAGATTGTCACCATGATTTGAGATTTGCGCATACCGAGAGCTTTGGCGGCTTCACTTTGTCCGCGGGGGAGTGAGTTGATTCCCGAGCGAACGATTTCCGCGATCACCGATCCGTTGTAGAGCGTCAAGCTCACCACGACGGCCGTAAGCGCCAAGTAGTCGAGTTTCACGATCTTGTATTCGGCAAGAACGGCGTACATGAAGATGATCAGCAGAAGCACGGGAATCGCACGGAACAATTCCACGATGACACCACTGATAATTCGCACAACGCGGTGATCGGACAATCTGCCGATTCCGAGAATTGCGCCGAGGATCAGTGCAAGCACGATGGACAGTGCTGCCGCAATCAAGGTGCCCTTGATGCCGGGAAGCAGATACGTCGTCCAGACGTTCGCCTGCAGGAACGGATCCCATTTGGCGGAGGTCAGCTGCCCCTTGTCGTCGAGCGCGCGGTACACGACATACGCGATGGTGAGGGCGAGGACGGCTACGACAACCGAAGCGAATCGGTACAGTGCCCGTGCCTTCGGGCCGGGTGCGTCGTAGAGAACCGTTGCTTGCTTAGTCATCGTGCGACCTCGAATTTCTTGGCGAGCTTACCGAAGAGCAATCCTGTCGGCAGGGTCAAGATGACAAAGCCGACTGCAAAGATTCCTGCGGTCACGAAGAGTGCGGCTTCGTTTTCGAGAATCTCCTTCATCAATTTCGATGCCTCGGACACGCCGATGACGGCGGCGACGGTGGAGTTCTTGGTCAGAGCGATCAGGACGCTTCCGAGCGGTGCGATCACAGCGCGGAAGGCCTGCGGAAGAACGATGAGTCGGAGGTTCTGCAGGAAGGTCAACCCGAGGGACCGTCCTGCTTCTGCCTGTCCGGCATGGACGGTGTTGATTCCGGCGCGGATCGACTCGCACACAAACGACGCGGTGTAGACGCTCAGTCCGAGGACGGCCAAGCGGAAGTTGTTGTCGATCACGAAGGTTGACGAACTGGTCGATGCGAGGCTGATGTCGAGAGTTTGGTACAGACCGAACACACAAAAGAGCAGGATCAGGGTGAGCGGCGTATTGCGGAAGACAGTGACGTAGGCGGCGCCGAGGAATCGGGCGACAGGTACGGGAGACACCCGCATCGCGGCAACAATCACTCCGAGTATCAATGCGCCGATCGCCGAGAAGATCGTGAGCTGGATCGTGGTCCAGAACGCTTCGAGGATCTGGCTTCCGTAATCGTCGAGTATTTTCACTTACGGTCTCCCCAGTTCATGGGTCGTTGTTGAAAGTGCTTGCCCAGGTGGGGTTTCCGGACATGGAAACCCCACCTGGAATGGCTACTGCTCAGCTGGATCAGTACCGGTCGACAGTGGGCGGAGCGGGCATCGTGTAACCGGACGGGCCGACCGTCTCGGTGAATGCTTCTGCCCACGCTCCGGAAGAGATCATCTTCTCGATGGCATCGTTGATCTTGCCGCGGCCTTCGGAATCGTCCTTGGCCAAGCCGATTCCGTAATTTTCGGTCGTGAACGGCTCACCGGCGATACGGAATGCACCGGGGGACTGTGCCGCGTAGCCGGCGAGAATGATGTCGTCGGTCGTGACTGCGTCGACCTTGCCGTTGCGCAGCGCTTCGACGCACGCCGAGTAGGTGTCGAATTCCTGGAGCTGGACGTCCTTGGCGTAGGTGTCCTTCACCTTCTGGGCGGGGGTGGACCCAGCCACCGAGCACAGGATCTTGCCACCGTTCAGTGATTCGGGACCGGTGATGTCGGTGTTGTCCGCATTGACGAGCAGCGACTGGCCGGCGACGAAGTACGGTCCGGCGAAGCCGACCTTTTCCTTACGTGCGTCGGTGATGGAGTACGTCGCGACGATGTAGTCGACCTCGCCGTTCTGGATCAACGTCTCACGCTGGGCGGACGGTGACTCCTTGAACGTGATGTTCTCGGGCTTGACGCCCAATTCGTTTGCAACGTACTTCGCGACCTCGACGTCGAAACCGGTGTACGTGCCGTCCGCGTTGCGCAGGCCGAGTCCTGGCTGGTCGAACTTGATGCCGATGGTGAGCTTGCCGTCAGCGGCGTTCTCGCTGACCGTCTTGCTCTCCTCGCCACCGCCACAGGCGGTTGCTGCGAATGCAATGGCCATGATTCCGATTCCGAAACGGACGGAACGATTGATCTTCATGGAGATCCTCTCAATTGTGTCGACATTCGAACTGTGCAGTCGAGACGGGTGTCTTGTGGACGTCGGTGCAGGACTTGATCAGTGCGTGAGGATCTTTCCGAGGAAGTCCTTGGCCCGATCCGACTTGGGGTGGGTGAAGAACTCTGTCGGGTTGGTGTCTTCGACGATCTGGCCGTCGGCCATGAACAGCACCCGATCGCCGGCCTTGCGGGCGAATCCCATCTCGTGGGTGACCACAAGCATGGTCATGCCTTCCTTGGCGAGGGAGGTCATGACGTCGAGGACCTCGTTGACCATCTCGGGGTCGAGAGCGGAGGTCGGCTCGTCGAACAGCATCACCTTCGGCTGCATCGCGAGCGCGCGAGCGATGGCGACACGCTGCTGCTGACCACCGGAAAGTTGTGCCGGGTACTTGTCGGCCTGATTGGCGATGCCGACCCGTTCGAGCAACTGCAGTGCCGTCTTCTTGGCGTCTTCCTTCTTCGCCTTGCGGACCTTCATCGGTGCGAGCATGACGTTCTCGAGAATCGTCTTGTGCGCGAACAGGTTGAAGGACTGAAAGACCATGCCGACGTCGGCGCGAAGTGCGGCAAGGGCTTTGCCCTCCTCGGGGAGGGTTTTGCCGTCGACGGCGATGGTGCCTGAATCGATGGGTTCGAGCCGGTTGATGGTTCGGCACAGTGTCGACTTACCGGAGCCCGACGGACCGAGGACGATCACTACTTGGCCCTTGGGTACCTCGAGATTGACCTCTTGCAGGACGTGAAGTTCCCCGAAGTGTTTGTTCACCGAGGTCATCGAAATCATGGATGTGGAATCGCCGGAGGTAGTCGGCGTCGTCGCATCGTCGGCTTGGGTCATAACCGAGAACCTTAGGCGTAGTTTCCGTCTGTGCCCCGCATTTCGTCAGGGTTCCGCGTAACGGTAGTGAAAATTTTACGCCGTTGACGTTTATGTGGCGCTTTGTCGGTTTACCTGGGCGTTATTACACGCCGTAGTGGACGTGAGCTAGGCTGAAGCGTGTCACTGATCGACGAAAAGACCTCTACCGCGCCTGCGGCGACCACCGCTGAACCCTCGGCAACCACCGCAGTGCCCCCTGCCCGCACGTATGAAGTGCGGACTCACGGATGCCAGATGAACGTCCACGATTCCGAACGTCTGTCGGGACTTCTCGAAGATGCGGGTTATCGCAAGGTGGAGTCCGGTGTCGATCCCGATCTGGTGGTCTTCAACACCTGTGCCGTCCGCGAGAATGCCGACAACAAACTGTACGGAACACTCGGTATGTTGGCGCAGAACAAAAAGGCCAAGCCCGACATGCAGATTGCTGTCGGTGGATGCCTTGCGCAGAAGGATCGCGAGACCGTCGTCAAGCGGGCGCCGATTGTCGACGTGGTCTTCGGAACGCACAATATCGGTTCGCTGCCCGCGCTGCTCGACCGTGCGCGTCACAATCAACGGGCCGAGGTCGAGATCCTCGACGCGCTGGAGGCATTTCCGTCGACGCTGCCCGCGAAGCGTGAATCTGCCTATGCCGGTTGGGTTTCCATCTCGGTTGGCTGCAACAACACCTGTACCTTCTGTATCGTCCCGGCGCTGCGCGGCAAGGAAGTAGATCGTCGTCCGGGCGACATCCTGGCCGAGGTGCAGGCCCTCGTGAACGAAGGCGTGTCCGAGGTGACTCTGCTCGGTCAGAACGTCAACGCCTACGGCGTGTCGTTTGCCGACCCCGAGCAACCGCGTGATCGCGGGGCTTTTGCGTCCCTGCTGAAGGCCTGCGGAAACATCGAGGGACTCGAGCGCGTCCGATTCACGTCACCGCACCCCGCCGAATTCACCGACGACGTCATCGACGCTATGGCCACCACTGCCAATGTGTGCCCGCAGTTGCACATGCCGTTGCAGTCCGGGTCCGACAAGGTCCTCAAGGCGATGAAGCGTTCCTACCGCAAGTCGAAGTACCTCGGAATCATCGAGAAGGTGCGTGCCGCGATGCCGCACGCCGCGATCACCACCGACATCATCGTGGGCTTCCCCGGCGAAACCGAAGAGGATTTCCAGGAAACCCTCGATGTCGTACGCAAGGCGCGGTTCTCGAATGCGTACACGTTCCAGTACTCCATCCGCCCGGGCACGCCTGCGGCAGAGATGGAAGACCAGATCCCCAAGGACGTGGTCCAGGAACGCTACGTGAGGCTTCTGGCGGTGCAGGAAGAAGTCAACATCGAAGAGAACCGCAAACTCGTGGGCACCGAAGTGGAGCTCCTTGTTGCGGCAGGTGAGGGCCGTAAGAATGCGGCGACGCACCGAATGAGCGGTCGCGCACGCGATGGGCGTTTGGTGCATTTCCGGCCCGAAGGCAACGTGAACACCTCGATTCGCCCCGGCGACGTCGTGACGGTGGTCATCACGCACGGCGCGCCGCACCACCTCGTTGCGGACGACGGAGTGCTCACCCATCGGCGCACGCGCGCCGGAGATTCTTTCGACCAGGGCATCACGCCCAAGACCGCACCGATCGGTGTCGGTCTCGGACTGCCGAAGATCGGTGCCCCAGCCCCACAACCCGTTCAGATGGGATGCAATTCATGAGTTCAGCACACGACAACAGAACGTCGCCTTCCGGTGACGATGCCTCGTTCGAGGAATACCGTTCCGATCTCGACGCCGTCGAGCGGAAGATTGCCGGCGAAATCGATCCGGGTGTTCGAGCGATGGTTGTTGCGATTGCCGTTCTGGTGCTCGTCGGAACGCTTGCGCTTCCGCACGCCGGGGCAGCCAACGGCTGGGACGTCTTGGCGTTCAACCAGGACGCGGTTTCCGAGCGAATCGCACTGTTCTCGCGACTGTATGTCTGGTTTGTTGTGATCTTCGGCATCGGATTCTCGATGCTCGCCTTGGTCACGCGTCGTTGGTCGGTGGCGTGGATCGCGCTGGCCGGTAGTGCCGTCGCAAGTGCGCTCGGCATGATGGCAATTTGGTCGCGTCAGACAATTCCCGAAGCGTTCCACGTAGCCGGACCGTCGATCGGACTTGTCATCGGCTGGTTCACCGTCATATTCCTGACGTTCCACTGGCTCAAGGTCGTCTGGGCGCGCACGACAATCCAGTTGGCTGCCGAGGAACAGCGCCGGATCGCTGCTGCGGAAGCTGAGAAGAATCAGGAGTGGAACGCCGGCTGACCCCGCATAACGGGGCCGGCCGACGGTAAATCCGCTCAGTCGTTAACTGCGCCTTCGGCTGCGTCTGCCCACTCTTGCCACTGCTTGGCCTGAGCGCGCGCCTTCTCCGCATCCTTGGTCTTGCCGGCAGCTTCAGCCTTGGCGGCCTGCTCCTCGAACTGCGTGACCCGTTCCTTGAACTGGGCTACGCGGGCGAGGGCCTCCGGGTCGGTACGACGCCACTGTGCGTCGACGGCGTCACGGACCTTGCTCTCGAGAGCGCGAAGCCGTGCCTCGAGGTCCTGCATGCGATCACGCGGGACCTTGCCGATGGCGTCCCACTTTTCCTGCAGGTCACGCAGTGACGCGCGGGCACTGTCGAGGCCGTGCTCGGGATCGATGTTGGCGTGCGAGGCCAACAGCGCTTCCTTGGCTTGTGCGTTCTCCTCGAACTCTGCGTCACGTTCCGCGGCCGCGGCATTACGCGCTGCAAAGAAGACGTCCTGCGCGGTCTTGAACCGGTCCCACAGAGTGTCGTCAGCCTCGCGAGGGGCGCGGCCTGCGGCTTTCCACTCGGTCAGAAGATCGCGGAACTGCCCCGCTGTCGGTCCCCATTCGGTGGACGTCGACAGCTTTTCGGCGCGCTCGACCAATTCTTCCTTGGTGGAGCGGGCGCTGGCCCGGTCGCGGTCCAATTCAGCGAAGTGGGCGCCGCGTCGTCGATTGAAGGATTCGCGGGCCTTGGAGTATCTCTTCCACAGGGCGTCGTCGACCTTACGATCGATACCCCGGATGGTCTTCCATTCGTCGAGAATTTCGCGGAGACGATCGCCCGCGGTCTTCCACTGGGTGGATTGTGTACCGATCTGCTCAGCCTCGGCGGCAAGGGCTTCCTTGCGTGCAGTATTGGTTGCCCGCGACTGCTCCTTCTCCTCCTTGGCGTGAGCTGCGGCTTCGTCCGATCCGGCAACAATGTGATCGAGGCGTGTGGCAAGAGCGTCGAGATCGCCGATCACGGCTGCCGTGGGAAGCGTTTCCAAGAGCGCAACGGCTGCGGCCTTGGTTTTCTTCGCATCACCGGCACCCGAGGTCAGTCGCGCCTCGAGCAGAGTGACCTCGGTAGCGAGGTCGTCGTAGCGGCGACCGAAGTGCGCCAGCCCCTCGGCGGCGTCACCGGCCTGCCAGGATCCGATCTGGCGTTCTCCGTCGGCAGTCTTCACCCAGGCGGTGCCGTCTTCCTCGACGCGGCCGAACTTGCTCGGGTCGCTTGCCGGGGTAGTCGGTACTGCCGGCCGACTGGCAGCCGGTCCTGGCCGTGGCGCGCCTGGTCGCGGTCCACCTGGTTTCGGAGCGCCCGGTTTGGGCGTCGACGCGCTCGGCTTGGCAGCACCGGGGGTTGGTGTGCCGGGTGCCGAGCTGGTCTCTGTTCCGGTGGTGGGTTCGCTGTTCTCGGTCATCGGTCCTCGTCTCTGCCGCGCGTCACGGCTGCCTGATCGCATTCCTGGTTCCATTGAACCCGGTACTCACGTTCTACGACTATTGAATCAGGTAACAGGGTGTCAGGTTGTCACCTCGGGTTGGACTAGCGTGGCATCTGTGTTCACAGCTGCCGCACTGGTCCCGTCACCCCCACTTCTTGTTCCCCAATTGTCGGGCGACTCGGCTCCGGCCGGCGAGGTCAGGGCGGCTGTGCTCCAGGTAGTTCAGGAACTGGCCGCCACGGCGATGCGATGGATCGCCGTGGGCGCCGACACCGAGAAAGTCCTGGAAACGGCTGGAACAGCAGGCGTGGGACGGGGAGAAGTCGGGACCTTTGCCGGCTTCGGAGCTGACGTTCGCACCCGACTCGACGGCGATGCCCGCGGGCCGGTCAATCCGGAGCTGCCGTTGGCTGCTCTGATCGCGGGCTGGCTCCGCGAGCAGGCCGGGCCGGACGTGTCCGTCGATGTACACCTGATTTCAACTAACGCGTCGGTGGACGAATGCCGCACACTCGGCGCGCGGCTGCGTGAACTCCTGGACGCCGGAGACGAGCCGGTCGGCCTGCTGGTCCTCGCTGATGGAGCGTCGACCTTGACCCCCAAGGCGCCGGGCAGCTTCGACGAGCGAGCCGCGCCAGTTCAGGCAGTGATCGACGCTGCGCTCGAGCAGGGTGATCGGGCGGCGCTTCTGGACCTGGATCCTGCGCTGTGCGACGAGATAGGTGCGTCGGGCCGGGCCGCGTGGCAGGTCTTGGCGTCGGTCTTCACCGAGCAACCCGACGCGGTGGTGCACTACAGCAGTGCACCGCTTGGCGTCGGCTATCACGTCGGGATGTGGCGCCGGTGAGCAAAATCGGGGATTCCAAAACTGGGGATTGTCGACCCATTGCCGTGGTCGGTCCGACGGCTGCGGGCAAGTCCGATCTTGCGCTCGATCTGGCGCAGGAGTTCGGCGGCGAGATCATCAACATCGACGCGATGCAGCTCTATCGCGGCATGGATATCGGAACTGCAAAACTTCCACCCGGTGAACGTCGGGGGATTCCGCATCACCTGCTCGACGTGCTCGATGTCACCGAGACGGCCACTGTGGCGCGGTACCAACACGACGCCATGACAATCGCGGAGCGGCTGATGGCGGAGGGCAAAGTACCCGTCATCGTCGGTGGTTCCATGATGTACGTGCAGTCACTTCTCGACGAGTGGGCCTTCCCGGCTACGGACCCTGTTGTGCGTGCGCGGTGGGAGTCTGTTCTTGCCGACGAGGGGATTGCGGCGGTGCATGCCGCGCTGGTGGCGGCGGATCCCACCGCGGCTGCGTCGATCCTTCCGACCGACGGTCGCCGCATGGTGCGGGCGCTGGAGGTGGTGGAGTTGACCGGTCAGCCCTTCGCGGCATCAGCTCCGCAGATCGGTGAACCTCGTTGGGGCACAAGGATATTAGGTGTCGATCGGGAGACGGAACGGTTGGATGCGCGTATTCGACTGCGTACGGAGTTGATGTTCGACACCGGATTGGTCGGTGAAGTCGAGGCGTTGATCGAGCAGGGTCTTCGCGACGGCGTGACCGCCCCGCGAGCGATCGGCTATGCACAGGTGCTGGCGCATCTCGACGGTGAGTACAACCTCGCTGAGGCGCTCGAACGTACCTTCATCGGGACTCGACGATACGTTCGGCGTCAGCGGTCGTGGTTCCGTCGCGATCCGCGAGTGCACTGGCTCGACGGCGGCGCTGACGATTTGCTGGACGCCGCGCGCGCAGCTGTAGAGGGGGAAATTCGCTAGTTGCACGGCCCGATGTGTAACGAATCCCTGAATTCAGCTATCTTACAGTTATGGATATCGGTCGTGGTGACCGGCTGACGAAGGGTGAAGAGAACATGGTGCAGACGGCGGCGCACGCTCGAACGCCCCGCAGGCGCAAGACAACTCTGCCCCTGGTTCTTCTCCTCGTCGTGTTTCTCGCGACGGGTGGCATCCTTGTCTACCTGGCTGTCAGTGCCGCGGGAAAACCGATCAGCGCACCATTGCCCGATGCTCCGTTCGAGGTCGGAACAGCGCCGGACCCCGGCATGGTCTGGGCTGCGGCACCAACCGATCTGCCTCCGAACACACTCGCGATCCCGGACCTCGACGTGCGGGCCGACATCGTGACCAGTGGTCTGGGCGCCAATCGCGGCATGATCCTTCCGCACCCCGACAAGGTCTCGCACTTCCTCAACGACGTACATTTCGGTGAGCCGGACGGCACCAATCTTGTTGCCGGGCACGTCGACGACGGCGACCGCACCCACGGCGCGCTCTGGCCGTTGCACCAGATCAAACCGGGAACGCCGATCTACGCCACCGACGACGCGGGCACCATGTACACGTACACCGCGGCGAGTCTGAAGCTCTACGAGAAGGTGGCGTTGCCGGCCGAGTTCTTCGAGGACACGGGTGCACCGAGGCTGGTTCTGGTTACCTGCGGCGGCCCGACGGTTCCTGATCCGTCGATGCCCTCCGGATTCACTTATGAGCACAACCTGGTGGTCACGGCCTCACCGGCGTAAGGGTCCGGTAGGTCCGGATAGGATGGCGCCCATGGATTTCAGCAAGGGCCACGGCACTCAGAACGACTTTGTCGTGCTTCCCGATCTCGATGTCGCGATCGATCTCGAGCCGGCGCGCGTCGCCGCGCTCTGTGACCGTCGTCAGGGATTGGGCGCCGACGGGATTCTGCGTGTCGCGCGGGCCGGTGCACTCGCCGATGCCGGTGTCCTGACCGAGATTCCGACGGGAATTGCCGACGACGACTGGTTCATGGACTACCGCAACGGCGACGGCTCGATCGCCGAGATGTGTGGCAACGGTGTTCGGGTGTTCGCGCATTACCTGACTGCGTCCGGCCTCGAGAACCGTCGCGAGTTCGTGGTCGGCAGCCGGGCCGGAGCGAGGCCGGTGGTAGTTCACGCCACAGGCGCCACCGCGGGTGATGTGACCGTAGGCATGGGAACCGTCACCGAGCTGGGGACCAGCAGCGCCAGCATCGAGGGCAGGGCCTTCACCGGGCTGGGAATCGACGTCGGCAATCCGCACCTGGCCTGCGTCGAGAAAGATCTGCACGCCGAGCAGTTGGCGGCCCTCGATCTGTCTATCGCACCGGCATTCGATCCGGCGTTCTTCCCGCATGGCGTGAACGTTGAATTCGTGACGCCACTCGAAGACGGCGGCGTCAGCATGCGGGTGTACGAGCGCGGTGTCGGCGAGACTCGCTCGTGTGGCACCGGAACTGTTGCCGCAGCCGCTGCGGCGCTGCGCCACGACGGTCGCAGCGACGGCACCGTCACCGTCAAGGTTCTCGGCGGCGCGGTTCAGGTTGCGATCGACAAGGGTGTTGCCGAGCTTCGCGGACCGTCGGTTCTGCTCGCAGCCGGATCGATCAGCGATGACTGGTGGCGATCACTTGCGTGAGCTGCGTATGCCGTGCGCGAAAAGCGGATGCGCCGCTGTGAGGTTTCGTGGGAACATGGATCTTGTATGACGAAATCACATGACAATCAAGAATCCACTGCAGACGAGTCTGCAGAATCGTTTGCTGCCGACTCAGGTGCCGACTCTTCACCGGCAGGCGAGCAGGCCGAGTACACAGCCGACGAGTCCGACTACGCAGCGTCCTCCGGTTCGGGAAACCCGTCGGTTGGCGAGATGCAACTTTCCGAGCGTGGTGCATTGCGCCGCGTTGCGGGACTGTCCACCGAGTTGGAAGACGTCACCGAGGTCGAGTACCGCCAGTTGCGCCTCGAGCGTGTTGTCCTGGTCGGTGTCTGGACCCAGGGAACTGCTGAGCAGGCAGAGTCCAGCATGGCCGAGTTGGCTGCACTGGCGGACACGGCCGGATCAGAGGTTCTGGACAGCTTGGTACAGCGCCGCGACAAACCCGATACGGCTACGTACATCGGTTCCGGCAAGGCCCAGGAACTACGTGAAATCGTGCTCTCGACCGGCGCCGACACGGTCGTCTGCGACGGTGAATTGACACCTGCGCAGCTCACCGCGCTGGAGAAGATCGTCAAGGTCAAGGTCATCGACCGCACCGCCCTGATTCTCGATATCTTTGCTCAGCACGCCACGTCCCGCGAAGGTAAAGCTCAGGTCGCTTTCGCTCAGATGGAGTACATGCTTCCTCGCCTGCGTGGTTGGGGCGAGTCGATGTCGCGCCAGGCTGGTGGCCGTGCCGGCAGCAACGGCGGTGTGGGCCTGCGTGGTCCCGGTGAGACCAAGATCGAAACCGACCGTCGACGCATTCGTGAGCGCATGGCAAAACTGCGGCGCGAGATCAAGGCCATGAAGGCGGCCCGCGACACCAAGCGGACGCGTCGACTGCGCAGTGACATCCCCGCTGTTGCCATCGTCGGCTACACCAACGCCGGTAAGTCGAGCTTGCTCAATTCGCTCACCGGGGCAGGCGTACTGGTGGAAAACGCACTGTTCGCCACCCTGGATCCGACTACTCGTCGGGCGTCGCTCGAAGACGGCCGCGAGTACGTACTGACCGACACCGTCGGTTTTGTTCGGCACCTTCCTACCCAGTTGATCGAGGCATTCCGCTCGACCCTCGAAGAGGTTGCCGACGCGAATTTGCTGATGCACGTCGTGGACGGTTCCGATGCGTTGCCCACCGAACAGATCAAAGCTGTTCGGGAAGTGATCACGGACGTTCTGCGCGAGACCAATTCGCCTGCGCCGCCTGAGTTGATCGTGGTGAACAAGATCGACGCCGCAGATCCGGTGACGCTCACGCAATTGCGTGCGTTGCTTCCCGGCGCTGTGTTCGTCTCCGCCAAGACGGGCGAGGGAATTGCGGAATTGCGGGCCCACCTGGCCGAGGTTCTGGTGCGCCCCGACGTGGAAGTCGACGTACTGGTTCCGTACCACCGCGGCGATCTGATGGCCAAGATCCATTCCGACGGAACAATTCTGGAGTCGGCTCACGAGGAATCGGGAACCCGGGTTCACGCGCGCGTTCCACAGATGTTGGCGTCGGCTCTGGTCGAGTACGCACCGAGTGCGTAGTTGGTCGAGTACGCACCGAGTGCGTAGTTCTTACTTCGCAACTGCCGCTGCTACCGGCGCACTGGTAGTCCTGCTGTCCGGAAGTGCTGGAGCGCAATCGAATACACCCGCCCCGGAGACGGGTGTATTCGAGCCACTCTGCACACCGACCGATCCCGGACTCGAGGAACTCTCCGGCATGGTGGCCGTCGGCAACCGGATCTACGGGGTCGGCGACAGTGGAAACGACGAAGTTGTCCTGGAACTGGACACCGATTGTGTTGTGCGAAACTGGATTCCCGTGCCGATCGACCCGTACGACATCGAGGATCTCGCGTGGTACGACGGATCGCTGATTCTCGCGGACATCGGCGACAACCTCAGGACCCGCGAGACCGTCGCGTTCATCACGCTCGACCCCGCGTCGGGTAGCGCGTCGTTGCATCGCGCGACCTACCCAGACGGACCGCACGACGCCGAAGCAGTGCTGGTCGATCGAAGTGGCCGCGTATTCGTCGTCACGAAGGAACTTTTCGGAACGAGCAGTATCTACACACCAGCACAGGGCCAGAGTATTTCCGCGCTGGCCGAACCCGGGCCGACACCGCTGACGCGAGTCGGAACACTCAGCACAGGGGACGGGACTGCCGCTTCGATGTTCACCGGCGGCGCGGTGTCCGCAGACGGTTCGGTGGTGGCCCTGCGGAATTATTCGGATGTCTATCTCTACCGGGTCGGCGAGAAGGGGATCGGCGCCGCACTCACCGAGGGGCGGCCGCTACGCATCCCGACGCCGTATCAACCTCAAGGTGAGTCCGTCACCTTCACGGAAGCCGGCGATCTGGTGATCGGTTCCGAGTCGAAGGGTGAAGCGCTTCCGCCTCTGTACGTCTTGCGCGGCGCAGTCGAGATGGCACTCGCGTCGCAAAACGGAGAGTCAGCGGGCGAAGAGTCGAGCAACGCAGCGGTGTGGGGCATTGCCGGCGGTGTTGTTGTGATCGCCATCGGTGGTGGTCTGCTCGTCCGCTTCCGAAGGCGCAGATAGAAACACAGCAGATAGAAACACCAAAGCCGGACACTCATACGAGCGTCCGGCTCTGGTGACGGATATTCAGGCGTCGAGGTCGGCAGCAACCAACTCGGCAACCTTCTCGAGGGCGTCGATGTCGTCGGATTCGATGGTGACTTCGGCACCCTTGGCGGCGCCGAGCGTCATGATCATCAGCGCCGAGCCTGCGTCCACGGGTTCTTCGCCGGCAACGGCGAGAGTCACGGTGGCTCCGGAGGCGCCCACCGCTTCGGCGATGAGGGCAGCGGGGCGCGCGTGGAGGCCAACTGCGGAACCTACGGCAACTGTCTTACTTGGCATGAGAACTCCTCAGGGTGGTGGTGGGTGTGATGTCGATCATGCCGCAGCGGGCACGATTTCGGGGTCCAACTCGGCGTCTGTCGGGCCACTGCGGATGAACTGTTTTGCGCCGATGACCGCCAGCGCAGCTACGACGGTTCCGGCGGCGAGAGAAACCAGGAACCAGCCGATTCCGCCGACTGCGAAGAATACGAAGATTCCGCCGTGCGGAGCGCTCAGTGTGACGTCGAATGCCATGATCAGACCGCCGGTGATGGCGCCGCCGGCCATCATCGAGGGAATGACACGCAACGGGTCGGCAGCGGCAAAGGGGATGGCGCCTTCGGAGATGAAGGCAGCGCCGAGCAACCAGGCAGCTTTTCCGTTTTCACGTTCTGCTTCACTGAACAACTGGGGGCGCAGGACGGTGGATGCAAGTGCCATCGCGAGCGGCGGGACCATGCCGGCCGCCATGACGGCGGCCATGATGCGCAGCGATGCGGGGTCGTCGACGTTCAGACCGGCTACGGCGAAGGCGTAAGCAGCTTTGTTGACCGGTCCGCCCAGGTCGAAGCACATCATCAGGCCGAGGATGATGCCGAGGAAGATGGCGGAGCTACCCGAGAGTCCGTTGAGCCAGTCGGTGAGTCCGGTGGTGATCGCGGCCAAGGGGCGACCGAGGACCAGGAACATCAGTGCGCCGACGATCATGGTGGCGAACAGCGGAATGATCACGACGGGCATCAATCCGCGGAGCCACTGCGGTACGGAGATCCGGCCGATGTACAGCGCGACCACACCGGCGATCAGACCGCCGACGAGGCCGCCGATGAATCCGGCACCGACAAAGACGGCTACCGCGCCGGCCGTGAAACCGGGGGCGATACCTGGCCTGTCGGCGATGGCAAAGGCTATGTAACCCGCGAGCGCCGGCACGAGGAAGCTGAAGGCCAGCGAACCGATCTGGAAGAGTACGGCGCCGAGGTAGGTGGCGAGGCCGCCGTCAGGCAGGTTTGTCAGTGAGTTGTTGAGAACGATGTCCCCGGCGGGACCGGAGATTTCGTAACCGCCGAGGAGGAAGCCGAGTGCGATGAGCAACCCACCGGCGGCGACAAACGGAATCATGTAGCTGACACCGGTCAGAAGGACCTGCCGCAGGTGCGTGCCGAACCCGACGTCGCCGGTCTCGCCGTCATCCGCGCCGGCAGCGACAGTCCCGTCCACCGTTGCCGCTGAGGGATTGTCAGCGGCGCGGAGTGCTTCGGCCAGCATCTTGTCCGGTTCGTTGATCGCCCGTTTCACTCCGGACGCCACGACGGGTTTACCGGCGAACCGCTCGCGGCCCTTCACCCCGACATCGGTGGCAAAGATGACGGCCGCGGCACTTGCGATCAGCGACGGAGAGAGCGGTGTGCTGCCGCTCGAACCCTGTGTTTCCACGTGGACCGTGACACCGGCGCGTTCACCGGCGGCAACAAGCGAGTCAGCGGCCATGTACGTGTGGGCGATTCCGGTGGGGCAGGCCGTGACGGCAACGACGTGACGCTCGGCAGCGGCAGGCGGGGCCGGTTCCGGCGGCGTCGGCTCGGCTGAGTGTTTCGCTGTGGAAACAGCGGCAGCTGCCGGCTCTGGAGTAGACGGCTTTGCCGGTGCCGGATTGAGCACCTCGTCGACCAACCGCACGATCTCATCCGGCGTCGGGGCTTCCCGAAGGGATGTGACAAATGCGGGTCGCACCAGGGCGCGAGCCAGCGACGACAGGAGCTTCATGTGTTCTGCGCCGGCGCCCTCGGGGGCGGCGATCAGGAACACCAGGTCGGCAGGACCGTCCGGGGCTCCGAAGTCGACCTTCGGATCGAGGCGCGCAAACCCCAGCGACGCCGACGTCACGGCCTCGGCGCGGCAATGCGGGATCGCGATTCCGCCGGGTAGGCCGGTGGCGGACTGCGCTTCGCGGGCCAGGGCGGCGTCGACCAGACCGTCGGCGTTGTCGGCGCGTCCCGCCGCGGTCAGTCGCGCGGCCAGCGCACGGATGACGTCCTCTTTCGAGGCGCCGAGGTTGGTGTCGAGTGAGATCAGTTCTGGGCTGATGATCGGGGAGCCGGAACTGCGTGCGGTGGGTTCGGACATGTCGATTTCCTTACGGCGTCAGGCGAGTTCGGTGGGCAGGGCGGGTGCGGATGTGGCAGACGAGATCGTGACGCCTGCAAGATCGACTTGATCTGGAGTCGGGAGGGTAGTGCCGGGGAGGGAGGCGGCAGCGCTTCCGTAGGCGACAGCGTGGCGAAGGCATTCCCCTGGATCAGCCCCGGCGGTCGCGGCGAGGATGTATCCGGCAAGCGAGGAATCGCCCGCGCCGACGGTACTGACCGCGACGATCGGGGGAGCGGTGGCAATCCAGGTGCCTTCGGCGGTGACCAATACGGCTCCCGCTGCTCCGAGAGTTGCGAGCACCGCGCCGACACCGCGTTCGACCAGAAGAGTGGCCGCAGCGATCGCCGGCCCCGGATCGCCTTCTTGTGCAGCATTTTCCAGGGCATTGCCGTCGACGCCGGTGAGTTGCGCCAACTCCTCGCCGTTGGGCTTGAGGAGATCCGGCGCCGTGAGCGGAAAGTTCTCGGCAAGAGCGGACAGTGGCGCGTCGGAGGTGTCGACCGCGACCTTGCAGGGGTGATCGCGCAGTGCCGCAACAAGTTCGCCGTACCAGCCGGGATCGACGCCAGGTGGAATGGAACCGGACAGCACAATCCAGCTGGCTACATCTGCTCGTGAAACGAGTTCGCGTGCCAGGTTGTCGAGTGTTGTGCCGGAGAGGGCCGCGCCAGGTTCGTTGATCTTTGTTGTGGTTCCGTCCGGTTCGGCGACGGTGATGTTGGTGCGAGCGAGGCCCTCGGTTGCGACGCCGAGGTGGGGGATTGCGCCATCTGCAAGTGTGCTGAGAAGCGGGTCGCCCGGGTTTCCGGGAAGAATCGCGAGAACCTCGAGTTTCGCCGCGCTCAGGACGCGTGCCACGTTCACCCCCTTGCCGCCCGGATCGCTGCGCGTGGAGTGGGCTCGCAGGACTGAGCCACGCTGGAGTGGTTGCTCCAGTTGCACCGTTCGGTCGATGCTCGGGTTGGCTGTCAGGGTGACGATCATGCGATGACTACCTCGATTCCCTGGTCGTGGAACTCGGACGTGTCGGTCGGGGTGATGTCCTCGTCGGTGATGAGGACGTCAATGCTGCTCAACGGCGCGAAGCTGATGAGATGCTCGCGGCCCACCTTGCTTGAATCTGCCAGTACCACTACGTGATTGGCGGCCTTGACCATTGCTCGTTTGACTGCTGCCTCCTCGCTGTCCGGGGTGGACAGTCCGTGTCCGAGGCTGATGGCATTTGTGCCGATGAAGGCGACATCGACACGCAAGGTGCCGAGCAGTCGTAGTGCGTCCTCGCCGACCGCTGCTTGGGTGACTCCGCGAACCCGGCCGCCGACGAGGATGAGCGATACCGAGTTCATCGACGCGAGTCGCGCTCCGATCGGAACGGAATTGGTGATCGCAGTGAAGTCGAGATCGGTCGGAATTTCGGTAATCATCCGACCGGTGGTGGTGCCGGCGTCGAAGAGTGCGCTACCGCCGTTCGGCGGCAGGTACGACAGCGCGCAACGGGCGATGCGGTCTTTCTGTTCTGCGCGGGTTTGATCACGTTCGGCCATGCCGGGTTCGGTGACGTGCAGTGAAGCGGTGGGTACTGCGCCGCCGTGGACGCGTCGTACCTGCCCGATTCGTTCGAGGAAGGCCAGATCGCGTCTGACGGTTTCGGTGGTGACGCCGAAGGTCTCGGACAGTGCCGCCACGGACATGCGTCCTCGCTGCGACACCATCGTGCCTATCGCTTGTTGGCGTTCTTCCGCGTACACAGTCTCTCCGTTGCTGGTGCCGGTCGTGATTCGCGGGTGCGGTGCGAGTCACAGTCAATGTTGCTTTATGTTGTTTTACGCCCGAGTGTGTTGACATGTCAAGAGTTGCGAGTAATCTTCGTCACAACAAAGCTGAACAGGAAGTCGGCGCGGCGTGGGACCTACGGTTGGTGGCCAGTCGGGCAAATCGTTTCTAGGAGGACCGATGACCGAACAGATCGATATCGCGAGTGTGCATGGAACACCGGTTGTTCCCGGAGTCGCTTACGGCCCGGCAATCTGGCCTTCCCGGCGCCCCGAGTTGATCGCAGAAGCCCCACCGCTGGACGAGTCGGTTCGGGCAGCCGCCCAGGACGATTTCATCGCCGCGGCCAAGACAGTCGAAGGTCGACTGCTTGCCCGAGCGGCCTCTGCCACTGGCGCTGCCGCAGAGGTGCTGACGGCAAATGCGGCTATGGCAGCTGACCGGGGCTGGATCGGGATAGCGAAGAAATCCATCGCTGCCGGGGTGCCTCCGGTTCAGGCCACCATCGCAGCGACCGAACAGTTCGTGACGATGTTCACGAAACTCGGCGGGGTGATGGCAGAGCGTGTGACGGACCTCAAGGATATTCGCGATCGGGTGATCGCCGAGCTGTCCGGACTGCCGGAACCCGGAATTCCCGCGCCCGAGACGCCGTCCGTTCTGTGCGCCGACGATCTTGCGCCGGCTGACACGGCTGGTCTCGACGCGACCAAGATCATCGGGCTCGTCACGGTTCTTGGTGGTCCCACCAGCCACACCGCGATCATCGCGCGCCAACTGGGGATTCCGTGCATCGTGGCAGTCAAGGACCTAGAGACGGTGCAAGCCGGTACTCCCGTACTGATCGACGGGACCACCGGTGAGGTGATCAGCAACCCCGATGCAGACAAGGCAAAGGCACAGGTCGAGCAGTCCAGACTCGAGCGTGAACGGGTCAGCACCTGGGTGGGCCCAGGGCGCACAGCCGACGGTCGGCCCGTCGACGTACTGGCCAATGTCCAGGACGGTGCGGGTGCCCGGGCGGCAGCGCTCACCGCTGCCGACGGTATCGGACTGTTTCGGACCGAACTGTGTTTCCTCGGACGTGAGACGGAGCCGACGGTCGACGAGCAGGCGGCAATCTACACCGAAGTTCTGGAAGCGTTTGCGGGCAAGAAGATCATCGTCCGCACCCTCGATGCCGGGTCGGACAAGCCATTGAAGTTCGCCAATCATCAGGAGGAGGCGAATCCCGCTCTCGGTGTTCGAGGCGTCCGAATTGCCTGGCAGGACATGGGAATTCTCGATCGGCAACTCGACGCGATCGCCGCTGCAGCAGCTCGTACGGGCTCGTCGCCGTGGGTCATGGCGCCGATGATCGCGACCCCGGCGGAAGCCAAGCGCTTTGCCGAGGCCGTCCGAGTCCGTGGCCTCGTTCCCGGCGTCATGGTCGAGGTCCCGGCTGCGGCTTTGCTCGCTGATCAGATCCTCGAGCACGTCGAGTTTCTCTCCATCGGCACCAACGACTTGGCTCAGTACACGATGGCCGCCGATCGGATGTCGTCCGAACTCGCGGAGCTCACCGATCCGTGGCAACCGGCGGTGCTCGCATTGGTTGCTCGTACCGCGCAGGCCGGTCAGGCAGTCGGCAAGCGCGTCGGTGTGTGCGGAGAGGCGGCGGCGGACCCGTTGTTGGCGTGCGTTCTTGCCGGACTCGGTGTCTCGTCACTCTCGTGTGCTGCCGCGTCCGTTGCGGGCGTCGGCGCCAAGGTCGGTTCCGTCACCATGGAGCAGTGTGTCGCTGCGGCTGCCGCAGTACTTGCCACTGGCGATCCGGCGTCGGCACGAAAGGCTGCTGCACTCGCCCTGAGTTGAACCGAATGAGGTCGCAGTACCAGTACTGACCTAGTATTTCGGGCTGTGACTAAACGAGAAACGACGACCGGGGTCAGCGGAATCGGTTGGACTGTCCACGGTGACGGTAAACGAATTGCCGACGGCGCCGTGGTGCGCCCGGACGAACGGCTCAGTTGGCCCCGAACCGTCGGCATCGGGATGCAGCATGTCATCGCGATGTTCGGTGCGACACTGCTCGTGCCGACGATTACCGGCTTTCCGGTCACGACCACTTTGCTGTTCTCGGGTATCGGTACCGCGCTGTTCTTGATCATCACCAAGGGACGGATTCCGAGTTACCTCGGTTCGTCGTTTGCGTTCATCGCGCCGCTGACCGCGTCGGCTGGGTCCGGCCCGGCCGCGCAGCTCGGTGCGGTCATGGCGGTCGGTATCGTGCTGATGCTCATCGGTGTAGCCGTGCGCGTGATCGGCGGACGGGTGATCGACGCGGTCATGCCCCCTGTGGTGACCGGTGCTGTCGTGGCGTTGATCGGTCTGAACCTGGCGCCGACCGCAGCCGCGTCGTATCAGTCGCAGCCCCTGATCGCGACTGTGACGTTGTTCTCGATTCTTCTGGTCACCGTGGTCGGACCGGGCTTGCTCGGCCGGCTCGGAATCCTGGTCGGCGTCGTGATCGGCTGGGTTTTTGCCGCAATCTACGGTGGCCTCGACAGCGAGCGTGTTACTGCACTGCGCGAGGCCGACTGGTTCGGTGTCCCGAGCCTGCACGGCCCGTCGTTCGACTGGTCTGTCATCGTATTGGCGCTGCCTGTCGTGATCGTTCTGGTGGCCGAGAACGTCGGACACGTCAAGGCTGTGTCGGCGATGACCGGAAAGTCGTTGGACGACCTCGCCGGAAACGCACTCTTTGCCGACGGCCTCGCAACTACGTTGGCCGGCGCGGGCGGAGGATCGGGTACTACGACGTATGCCGAGAACATCGGCGTGATGGCGGCTACCCGCGTCTACTCGACTGCGGCGTACTGGGTCGCGGCGGCCACGGCGGTCGTCCTGGCTTTCTCGCCCAAGTTCGGCGCGCTGGTGTTCACGGTTCCCAACGGCGTCATCGGTGGCGCGACCATGGTGCTGTACGGCCTCATCGGCATTCTCGGTGTTCGGATCTGGATGGAAGCGAAGGTCGATTTCACCGATCCGGTGAATCTCACCGTGGCCGCTGCCGCACTGGTCGCCGGTATCGGCAACCTGACACTCACCATCGGCTCGGTGGAACTCGGCGGCATCGCCTGGGGCTCGATCGGCATCCTCGTCGCCTACCCGGTCATGCGCTATCTAGCTAAATTCCGTACTTCGAGTAACAGGTAACCGGTACAGTCACGAATCGTGATCGTTCGAGTCATCGACGCGTGCTCGCAGGAGTTCTACCGTCAGAACGACAGTCAGGTGGGACGAGTGGACATCCGTTCGCCCCGTGATGCATCGAAGCAGTAGGAGCTGGCGTGGAACGTACCCTGTTCGAACCGGAGCATGACCTTTTCCGGGAGTCCTTCCAGAAGTTCTTGGCACAGCATGTTGCACCCTTCCACGATCAGTGGGAGGAGCAGAACATCGTCGATCGTGGCGTGTGGGTCGAAGCCGGAAAGCAGGGCTTTCTGGGAATGGCCGTTCCCGAGGAATTCGGTGGCGGCGGTGTAAAGGACTTCCGCTACAACGCGATCATCACCGAGGAAGCCACCAAGGGTGGGTACAGCGGGCTCGGCTTCACCCTTCACAACGACGTTGTGGCGCCGTACCTACTCGATCTGTGCAACGACGAACAGAAGCAGCGCTGGCTACCGGGATTTGCATCGGGCGAGCTGATCTCCGCGATCGCGATGACCGAACCCGGCACTGGCAGTGACCTGCAGGGCATCAAGACCAAGGCAGTTCGCGACGGTGACCACTGGATCCTCAACGGGTCCAAGACGTTTATCACCAACGGCATCAACGCCGATCTCGTCATCGTGGTGGCATGTACCGATCCAGACAAGGGCGCACAAGGCTTCAGCCTCTTTGTGGTCGAGCGCGACATGCCGGGCTTCGATCGCGGACGCAACCTCGACAAGATCGGCATGAAGGCACAGGACACCGCCGAACTCAGCTTCACCGACGTTCGGGTGCCCGCTGCCAACTTGCTCGGTGAAGAGGGAATGGGCTTCCTCTACCTGATGAAGAACCTTCCGCAAGAACGTCTTTCCATCGCAGTGGTAGCTGCCGCGGCCATGGAATCCGTTCTCGAGAAGACCATCCAGTACTGCCGAGACCGCAAGGCATTCGGCAAGTCGATCGGCAGCTTCCAGAACACCCGATTCGTGCTGGCCGAATTGGCGACGGAGACCACCGCCGTCCGTGTTCTCGTCGACAAGTTCATCGAGCAGCTCAACGCCGAGAAACTGACGGTTCAGGAAGCCGCAATGGCCAAGTGGTGGACCACCGAGGCCCAGGTCAAGCTGATCGACCGTTGCCTGCAGCTTCACGGCGGCTACGGATACATGAAGGAATACCCGGTTGCCAAGGCGTACATGGATTCCCGCGTGCAGACCATTTACGGCGGCACGACTGAGATCATGAAGGAAATCATCGGACGGTCCCTGAACCTCTGATCGAAGCAGCGACAACTATGGCCCCGGCATCAGCCGGGGCCATAGTTGGTTTTTGATCTGTACGCGTCAGATCTTGCGCATCACGGTGACTACCTTGCCGAGAATGACGGCGTTGTTACCGGAGATGGGTTCGAACAGGGGATTGTGCGGCATCAGCCACACGTCCTTCTTGACCCGCTTGAATGTCTTGACCGTCGCCTCGCCGTCGATCATCGCAGCAACGATGTCGCCGTTCTCGGCGACATTCTGCTGACGCACGACTACCCAGTCACCGTCGCAGATCGCAGCTTCGACCATGGATTCACCGACAACCTTGAGCATGAACAGCGATCCCTGCCCGACCAATTCGCGGGGGAGCGGGAACACGTCTTCGACGGCTTCTTCCGCAAGAATCGGCCCGCCGGCAGCGATGCGACCGAGGACCGGCACAAATGCAGGCTCAGGAAGCGGATCGCCCGCGGCGCTACGAATCTCCGACGCATGCCTCGTCACCGAAGCGATAGCGGTGTCGGCGGCAACCTCGTCCAGTCCTCGGACATCCACCGCTCGAGGGCGATTGGGGTCGCGGCGAATGAAGCCCTTGCGCTCGAGTGTGCGGAGTTGATGCGCGACCGACGACGTCGACGTCAGTCCCACCGCATCGCCGATCTCCCGGATGCTGGGCGGGTATCCACGCTCGCTCACCGAATCCCGGATCACTTCGAGAACGCGGCGCTGCCGCTGGGTGAGAGCTTCGGCTGACGTCGCGGCAACGCCTGCCGTTGCGGCACTTGTGGAGCGATCGTCCTTCATGGCGTTGAGCCTTCCGTGTTTGCGGTGATTGCGGTGATTGCGGTGATTGCGTGTCTGCGGTGATTGCGGTGATTGCGTGTCTGCGGTGATTGCTTGTGGACGAGCGGTGGATATCAGGATTATCGGCGGTGCTGTGACTTATTCGGTCGAACTTTGTTGTCTCGGTCGAGCTTTGTTGTCGGTGGTGCGTGGTTCTCTGTGCGTACACGTCGCCCCGGGAGTCCCAGTTCGGAATTCCCATTGTGTGACCTGACACGAATCTAGTCGCAATTGCTCGCGGTTTCAAACATCTGTTCGACCTGTGTCGCTCGAATAGAAGACTTTGTCAGTCAGACGTGGTAGAAATTCGAACATGCGTTCCATCGAACGCAGGTTCGAACCGCTAACGAGTTCGAATGAGCCGGTGTAGATCCGCGGAGGTCAAGATGGGCAACGCAGCACTGAAGTACGACGCAGCTTTCGAGTACGACCCAGCTTCTGATCAGGCACTTCCGGATCCTCGGGTGGCGCCCAAGTATCACGCGTCGTTCTACGATGCCGCGCCATACGACGAGGCCGTCGGGGCGATGGCTTACCGCGTCCGCCGCGAGACGCCGGAATTCCGCGGACGTCGTGACTCCGTTCGTGAGCCGGTTGGTGATCGCCGATTCGATCGAGATTCGGATTCTTCACGGCCACATAGCGGGAACTTCGAACACCGCAATCGAGTGGGAGTGTCGCGGGCGCCTCATATTGTCCATGTCGATCGTGTCGGTTCCGACGGGGTTGGTTGGCGGAGCATGGCCACGGGAGTGCTGTTGACGGCCGTCGCGGTGCTCGGTTTGGTAGGGCTCGCGGCTGTGTCCACAAGTGGTGCTTCGGATCCGGTCGGTGCTACCTCCGTTGTGCGCGTCGCAGCGGGTGAATCGTTGAGCGACATCGCAGCCGATATTGCTCCCGGTCAATCGGTGGGGGTCGTCATCGAGCGGATCATGGATCTCAATGCAATGAATGATTCCAGGCTGAAGGTAGGCCAGACGCTGATTGTTCCTGCCGCGCAGGGGCGTTGACGTAAGCGCAGTGCAAGTCGAGGTCTCGGAGTGCGCGGGTGATCGGCACTCGGTGGCCGGAGAAGGACCGAGCATGCGTTCGGGTGGTGTCGAACGAGTAAGCTGTGAGCTTGACAGTCACACCACCTCGGGTGGTCGCGCATCTGCTCTGTGGATCCTCCGAAGATTTGCAGTTGGTGGGAATCTTCAATTGCGGCCATTCCTGGCAACGAAGAAGGAACCGCGATGCATTGCCCGTTCTGCCGGCACCCTGACTCCCGAGTGGTCGACTCGCGTGAGGCGGATGAAGGTCAGGCAATTCGCCGTCGTCGTTCGTGTCCCGAATGTGGTCGTCGCTTCACGACTGTCGAGACAGCGGTGCTGTCAGTTGTCAAGCGCAGTGGTGTCACCGAGCCTTTCAGTCGCGAGAAAGTCGTGAAGGGTGTGCGCCGCGCGTGCCAGGGTCGTCATGTCGACAACGATTCGTTGAATTTATTGGCTCAGCAGGTCGAGGATGCCGTGCGTGCTTCCGGTTCGGCCGAGATTCCGAGCAACGAAGTGGGATTGGCGATCTTGGACCCCTTACGCAACCTCGACGAGGTGGCATATCTCCGGTTTGCGTCGGTCTACAAATCCTTCAGCTCCGCAGAAGATTTCGAGCGAGAAATTACCGATATGCGTCATCGCGTGGATGCCAAGGCGTCCGGTGAAGAAGCTGTCGCCGTCGACTGAGTCACGTCGAGGGATCGTCCTTAGATAACGCTCCGAGAACAAATAGGGCTTTTGTCCCTATTTTTCGGCGACAGACGCCTACGCTCGACGAGTACGTTCAGCGGTCCGAGTCGGAATCGCAGCATTCGGGCCGAAAGTCCGCATCTGTCGTTACGGAGGCGTTATGCCCTTGAACGGAATTCTCGCAGTAGTCAACAGCCTGGTCACGTTAGGTCTGGCCAACACTGTCGCAACAATTGGTGGCTCGGTCGCCAATGTGAACATTGTGCAGTGAACCCCTGACGGTCAGCGTTTGATCGCCTCGATTGCTTTGAGCACCCGCTTCTCCGAGACTGGAGTTGGGGTTCCCAGAGACTGTGCAAAAAGTCCCACCCGAAGTTCCTCGATCATCCACGAGATGGCGTCGACATCTTTGGCAGTTCGACGCTCTTCCGGCAGCGAATTCAGCAATCTGTCGTACGCGGCGTACACCCGATCGAGAACGTCCATGGCTTGGTGGTCGCGATGAGCGCTGGCAGGAAGCGCTTCGAGCCGGAATGTCGCGGCCGCCAGGTACCGGGGTAGCTCGCGTAGTCTCGCCGAACCCAATTCTGCGACAAAGCCGGGGAAGAGGAGCGATTTCAGTTGCTCGCGAACGTCTTCGGCGGCTTCTCCGCGCGATCGCTGGAGGACGACATTCAAGCGGTGTGATTGTTCGAGGATTGGAACGATCATGCGCAGTATCGCGGACACGCGCCCGGCCAACTCCGATCGGGCTGCTTTGACGAGTGCCTCGAAAGCCTCCGGTGTCCGTACCGGTCCACCTTTGGCAGCGATGATCTCGTTGGCTGCGGCTACACGGCAGTCCTCGACCAACGCTTCCAGGCTTCCGTCCGGATTCTGTCCCAGCATGAGTCGGTGTGTATTCGACAGCCCTGATGTGACTGCCTTGAGTTGGGTTGGCACCGCCGTGAGAAGAAGAGCCCGAGTGCCCTCGCGCATCGCCTGTGCCTGCGCTGCAGGGGTACTGAGAACCCGTACTGCCACACCGCCGTTTTCCGGCACCAGCGCCGGGTATCCGGTGACCTGCTGGCCGCCGATGCTCCTGGTGATGGTCGGCTCCAGTGCGCCCAGCGTCTCGGAGGTCCACACCGTCGAGGCTGCCCGCTCGGTACCGGTCGCTGCTTTGGCAACTTCCTTCTGAACTCGCGGGGCGAGTGTGCGTCGTAGCTGAGCCAGATCCTTGCCCTTGGCCAGAACTTTTCCGGATTCGTCCTCGACCACAAACGTCATTCGAAGGTGATCAGGAAGGGCGCTCGGATCAAAATCCTTCGCGTCGATGTGCGTTGCGCCCAGACGCGACAGCTCGCGCGCCATTGCCGTGAGCAGTGGTTCGGATCGTGGTTTCACGGAAGCCAGTGCTGCGCTTGCATAGTCAGGCGCCGGAACAACCTGCCGCCGGATGGTCTTGGGCAGCGTCTTGATCAATGCCGACACCAATTCGACACGCATGCCCGGTACCAGCCAGTCGAACCCGACGGGTTGGAGTTGTGCGAGGAGACCGACGGGAATGTGCGCGGTGACGCCGTCGTCGTCCTTGCCTGGTTCGAATTGATAGGTCAGTGGCAACAGCATGTCGCCCTGACGCCAGGCATCGGGGTATTCGCCGCCCAGAACCGTTGCGGCATCGGAATTCACGACGGTTTCGGGCGTGAACGTCAACAGGTTCGGGTCTTGCCGGCGTGCTGTCTTCCACCACTTGTCGAAGTGTCGCGCGGACACAGCTTCGGCGCCGACGCGTGAGTCGTAGAACTCGTAGAGCGTCTCGTCGTCGACCAGGATGTCGCGTCGGCGGGCCCGGTTCTCGAGTTCTTCGACGTTGTCGAGCAGTGCGCGATTTTCGTGGAAGAACTTGTGCTGTGTAGTCCATTCGCCCTGCACCAGCGCATGGCGAATGAACAATTCGCGCGAGGTTTCCGGATCGATCGACGAGTAGGTGACAGCGCGTCCGGTGACCAGGGGTACGCCGTAGAGCGTCACGCGCTCGTACGCCATGGCCGAACCACGCTTGGAGGACCAATGCGGCTCGGAGTAGGTCCGTTTGACCAGGTGTGGTGCCAGTTTTTCGGCCCATTCCGGTTCGATGCGCGCGGACATGCGGGCCCAGAGCCTGGTTGTCTCCACCAGTTCGGCGGCCATTACCCAGCGGGGTGGCTTCTTGAACAGGCCCGAGCCGGGGAAGATCGCAAAACGGCTTCCGCGAGCACCGAGGTAGTCGCGCTTTTCGCCTTCGCGAAGTCCGATGTGGGAGAGCAGGCCGGCCAGCAAGGATTGGTGGACCGAATTCTCGGATGCGGGAAGTTCGTTGACCGACCAGCCGAGTCCGCGAGTAATCTGACGCAACTGCCCGTGCAGATCCTGCCATTCGCGGATGCGTAGCCAATGCAGGAACTCGTTGCGGCACATCTTGCGGAATTGGCTCGAGGACAGATCGTTTCGCTGCTCGCGGAGGTAGTCCCACAACTTCAGATAGGCGAGGAAGTCGGAGTTCTCCACCGTGAAGCGGGCGTGCTTCTCGTCGGCGGCCTGCTGGAACTCGGCGGGCCGCTCTCGTACGTCCTGAATGGACAGTGCAGCGACGATGACGAGCGTCTCGTGCAGCGCTCCGTTTGTCTTGGCTTCCACCAACATTCGAGCCATGCGAGGGTCGACGGGAATCTGCGCCAGTTCGCGGCCGATCGGAGTCAGTTCCGGATGCGACGCGTCGGATCCTCGTGCGATAGCGCCCAGTTCTTCGAGTAGTCCGATGCCGTCTTTGATGGCTCGCGAATCCGGGGGCTCCACAAACGGGAATGCGGCAATATCGCCGAGACCCAGCGCCGTCATCTGCAGGATCACAGACGCGAGGTTGGTGCGCAGGATCTCCGGTTCGGTGAACGCCGGCCGGGCTTCGAAGTCCTCTTCGGAATACAGACGGATGCAGATGCCCTCGGCGACACGGCCGCAGCGACCGGACCGCTGACGCGCCGACGCCTGGGAAATCGGTTCGATCGGCAACCGCTGCACCTTGGTGCGGACGGAATATCGCGAGATGCGCGCTGTTCCGGGATCGACGACGTAGCGAATGCCGGGAACCGTCAGAGATGTTTCGGCGACGTTGGTGGCCAGGACAACTCGTCGGCCGGTGTGCGGAGAGAACACTTTGTGCTGTTCGGCTGCCGACAGGCGTGCATACAGTGGAACGATTTCGGTACTGCGAAGTCTGCGGTCGCGCAATGCATCTGCGGTGTCACGAATCTCGCGTTCACCAGACAGGAAGACGAGGATGTCACCCTCGCCCTCTGCGCTGAGTTCGTCAACAGCTTCGCAGACGGCGTCGACCGGATCTCGGTCGTAGCTGATATCTCCGGATTCGACAGTCAATGGGCGGTAACGCATTTCCACCGGGAAGGTTCGCCCGGACACCTCGACGATCGGCGCGGGCTTCCCGTCGACGGCAAAGTGCTGAGCGAACCGCTCGGGGTCGATGGTCGCCGAGGTGATGATGACCTTGAGGTCGGGTCGGCGGGGGAGTAGCTGCGCCAGATACCCGAGGATGAAGTCGATGTTGAGGCTGCGTTCGTGAGCCTCGTCGATGATGAGAGTGTCGTACCGGCGCAACATCTTGTCGCGCTGAATCTCCGCAAGCAGAATGCCGTCGGTCATCAACTTCACGTACGTGCGGTCGGAAACTTGATCGGTGAATCGCACTGTGTAGCCCACGGCGTCGCCGAGTTCGGTGTCGAGTTCTTCGGCTATTCGCTCGGCGACCGTTCGCGCGGCAAGGCGCCGGGGCTGAGTATGGCCGATCAGGCCGCGAACTCCGCGTCCCAGTTCGAGGCAGATCTTCGGGATCTGAGTGGTCTTGCCAGAACCTGTCTCGCCGGCGACGATCACCACCTGGTTTTCGGAAATCGCGCGGGCAATGTCGTCTTTGCGTTGACTGACCGGCAGTGCCTCGGGGTAGGACACTGCGGGCACGTTCGCCGCGCGTTCGGCCAGCCGGATGCGCGCGGATTCGATCTCCTGGGCCAGTGTTGCCAGGTTCTCCGGCGTGCGGGCGCGGTCGAGTTTGCGCCGCAGACGGTTCTCATCACGGAATGAGACTTCGGACAGGGCGCGTTTCAGGTCGCTTCGTCGTGGTGAGAGCGGGGCCGGTGGTGTTGTAGACATGCTGACGGACAGCTTATCGAACGCCGGGAAATCTCACTCCCGCAGCGTGCGTTGTGACACGATCGGGCAGTGACGACATTTGCGACATCCACTCCGATGGCGGTACGCATTCTCCGCCTTGCGTTTGCGGTCTACGGGCTGACCGCCTTGTTATGGATCCCGCTACGCAACGCCGAGGGATTCTCCCTGGTGAACTATCTCAGCTACTTCACTATCGAGAGCAATATCGCCGCAGCCGTGGTACTGATTGTCGGAGGGCTGCGGGATCCGCAGTCGTGCACCTGGCAGACGGTTCGAGGCGCCGTGACGCTCTACATGGTGATCACAGGCATCGTCTACGCGGTGCTGCTCTCGGATGTCGATGTGACGCTGAACGACACCTGGATCAATGTCGCCCTGCATCAAATACTGCCGTTGGTGATGCTTGCCGACTGGGTGTTTTCGCCCTCGCGCCACCGCATCTCCGAAGGGTCGGCGTTGACCTGGCTCGCCTTTCCCGCCCTGTATGCCGTGTATTCGCTGGTTCGCGGAGCGATCGCCGACTGGTACCCGTATCCCTTCCTCGATCCGCGAGCCCATGGTTACGTAGCCCTGGTGATCGGGCTTGTTGTGCTTGCCGTGGCAATGGCGCTGATGGCGCTGGCGGTCAACGCCGTCGGCAAGCTGGGGGCGCGGTGGCGGTACGGCGACGCCGACCGGGACTCTGTCGCGATGTGAGATGTGGACCGCGGGCTGCTACTCCGCCGGAACTTCCTGCAGCCCGAGAGTGTTGCCGCTGGCAAGAACCTGATCGAGACGGTCGATGTTGGGGTGCTTGCCGCGGTTCGCGCGGGCATCGTCTGTGTGCTCGGCAAAAATCGCCAGCGCAGCCGTTGCGGCCTCAGGAGTGATTGCGCCGTAGACCTGGGCGAGGTGGTTGTAGACCTTGACCGAACCGGATTTGCCCGGCTTGTTCTCCACGGTGTCGATGACGGTGCCGTCGGTGTCGAGCACGTTGATGGCGGCGAGGTGATCGATCGAGGGGAGGGCAGCAAGATTCTCGGCAAAAGTCATGGTGATGAGATTACGTGCCCAGGGCGGCGATCCCCACGCAGGGCAGCATCACGCGGGAGACGATTTGTGGTGTCGATATAGTTGCTGCACATCGTGTGCACACCAGCATCGTTGGTATTCGTTTGGACTCGAAGGGGAAAAAGATGGCTTCGGCACTGTGGCACGGGTTCGCGGATATGGGCGCGGTCGAGAAGAACGGCGCATTTGTCGTCTCTCGCGGTGAAGGCGCGTACATCTGGGACTCGCAGGACAATCGGTACCTCGACGCAACTGCCGGGCTCTGGTTCACGAACGTGGGCCACGGCCGCACCGAGATCGCCGACGCCGTTGCCGCTCAGCTGTCGAAGATCGCTCACTTCTCCAACTTCGGCGATTTTGTCCCCGAAACCACGCAGGCACTGGCTGAGCGGCTCGCGAAGATCGCGCCGGTTGCAGGCAGCAAGATCTTCTTCACCTCCGGTGGTTCCGATTCCGTCGACACCGCAGCGAAGTTGGCGCGTCGGTACTGGCATGAGGTCGGCCAGCCCGACAAGAACATCATCGTCGGACGCCAGAAGGCCTACCACGGAATGCATGTTGCGGGAACAGCTCTCGCCGGTATCCCCGTCAATCGCGAGGGGTACGGCGAGCTGATGGCCGATGCTGCCACCGTCGGCTGGGACGACGCCAAGAGCCTCCTCGAACTGATCGAGAAGGTCGGCGCGAACAAGATCGCCGCATTCTTCGCCGAGCCCATCATCGGCGCCGGCGGGGTGTACCTTCCGCCCGAGGGATACCTGGCCGAGGTCCGAGACATCTGCCGTGAACACGACATACTGTTTGTCGTCGACGAGGTTGTCACCGGTTTCGGTCGTATCGGTGGCGAGTGGTTTGCATCCACTCGCTTCGATCTGCAGCCCGACATGATGACCACAGCAAAGGGTTTGACCTCCGGATACGTTCCGATGGGTGCCGTGTTCATCGCACCTCGCGTCGCCGAGCCGTTCTACAACGGTGCTTGGTGGCGTCACGGCTACACCTACGGCGGGCACGCCGGAGCGGCAGCTGCCGCCATGGCAAACCTCGACATTCTCGAGCGTGAGAACCTCCTCGCCGAGTCCAAGCGGCTCGAAGCGTCGTTGCACACGCACTTGCAGCCGCTGGCCGAGCATCCGCGGGTTTCCGAGGTCCGGAGTGGGCTCGGGGCCGTCGCCGCCGTTCAGCTGGCAGACCCGGCCGAGGCACTGCCGTTCGTGAAGACGCTGCGCGAGCACGGAATTTCAGGTCGCGCGGCAGGTCAAGGAGCTATGCAAATTTCCCCGACCTTCGTGATGACGGACGATCAGGTGGCCGAGATGGCTGCGGGAATCCTCGCCGCTCTCGGATAAATTTGCGAACTAGCTGCGGCGTCGGAAGAGCTTCTTCATCCGGCGTCGCAGTGTGCTCGGTACCGGCTCCAGTTCGATAGTGTCCTGCTCCGACGCCCTGGCATACGCCTGTGTGTATCGCTCGTGGAGGACGGAGCGAATCTCTTCGGGGGAGTACGCCCGACGCGCACGCTCGTTCCGCACAGCGAGGACTCCGGTGGCCGCGACCCCCATAGCGCCGGCGAGGCCCACGAGCTTCCATATGTGCGAGGCACGAAGTGTCATGCCTCTAGGCTAAAGGTTATGGACCGACGATCACGCTCTCAGGTGACCCTCGACGAGGCGGCCAGTGTTACCCGCACTGGCGATATCTGGATCTTCCGCGGAGATTCCACGGCCGACAAGGCAATTCAGACGCTCACTAACAGTCCGGTCAACCACGTCGGCATGTCGGTGGTGATCGACGATCTGCCACCGCTCATGTGGCATGCAGAGCTCGGTCATTCGTTGCAAGACATGTGGACCGGTCGTTTCCAGCGTGGCGTTCAGCTCCATGATCTGAAGGCCGCCGTGCAGGTGTGGGGAGCCAAGTACGGGCAGCAGGGTTGGCTTCGGCAGCTCGACACCCCGGTGACCCGTGAACAAGAGGATGCGCTGCTGCGCACCATAGCCCGCCTGGACGGCACGCCGTTTCCCTCCACCGCCAAGCTCGCGTCACGATGGTTCGGCGGGCGCGTCCCGAAGTTCCGGAAGAAGCCCGAATCGCCTGCGTCGGGCATCGAAAGTGCCTACTGCGCCGAGGTTGTCGCGCAGACGTACGAGGCAATGGGCCTGATGGTGGGAAACCGTCGCATCAACTGGTTCGATCCCGGCAAGTTCTGGAGCGGCGATCAACTGCCGCTTGCACCCGGAGTGGCACTCGGCGACGAAATTGCCGTGACGCTCAGCGCCGCAGACCTCGAGGCAGGACGGAATCCGGCAGGGCAGTCACAAAGTTCGTGACTGCTCGGCAACCACGCGTCCGCCCACTTCGAGCCATCCTTCGGGTGAGTAGGTGGTGTGCAGGATCGATCCCCGTCCCTGGGTGATCCGAAGCGATTTTCGCAGGTGATCAGTGATGCGCAGGGCTGCCGAGCCGGTAGCTTCGTCCTCGGGGATTCCCGTTTCCGGAGCGAACATCCGTGAGCGGATGGACGATTCGAGTTTGTCCTGCCACGCCCACAGGTAGGAGTGATCGGTTTCGTAGTCCGACGGAACCGCGTCGATTACGTCATCCACCGTTTCCAAGGGGTAGAGAGCAAACTCCGGTGCCCATTCGGCGCGGGCGCGAACCCATGTGAGGTTACTGCTGCGGCGTACGTCGAGTTCGCCGGCGGGGACACCGAGTGTGGTCACCGGCCGTGCCTGATCGTGCAGCCACCAGGTGAGGCCGACCGTGGGATGACCGGCAAAGGGGAGTTCTGCTGCCGGAGTGAAGATCTGGGCACTCGCCCGAGCGGCGCCCACTTCGGGGAGATCGACAAAAATCGTTTCGCTGTACCCGAGCGTCGCGGCGACTTCTTGCCGTTCGGATAGTTCGACCAGTGATGCGTCGACAATCCCGAGTGGGTTGCCGTGCTTTCCGTTCTCGTCCGTGAAGACCCGGACCACACTCACTTCGATGCCCATCGGTCCAGGGTAGCGCGCCGGAAAAACGAATAAACCCTCCCCACCATGGAAGGCGGGGAGGGTCTTTCGTCTACTGCGTCGGTCTGGGATCAGACCTGTGCGGCAGCGAGGATTTCATTGGCCTCGACAGCCTGCGCGACACCCATGACGATGGAACCGGCACGGATCGCTTCGAAGATGACCTCGCGGGAAACGCCTTCCTGACGGAGGGTGTTCTCGTGAGCTTCGAGGCAATGGTTGCAGCCGTTGATCGCGGAAACCGCGAGCGACCACAATTCGAAGTCGGCCTTGTCGACGCCCGGGTTGCCGATGATGTTCATCCGCAGGCCCGCACGAAGGTCGTCGTACTTACCGTCAAGGTAGCCCTTGGTGCGGTAGAAGACGTTGTTCATGCCCATGATCGCCGCTGCGCCGAGCGCTGCGTTGTACGCCTCAGCGGACAGGTTGTCTGCCGCCTCGGCTGCGATTTCCTTGAGCGTGGTCGCCGACTTGGTTGCAGCGGCCGTTGCGAGGAGGGTGCCCCACAGCTGCTGCTCGTTCAGAACCGTGGTGCGCGCAATGGAACTCAGGTTGAGCTTGAGATCCTTGGCGTACTCGGGAAGCGAATCTTTCAGGTTGTCGACGCTCATGATCAGACGCTCGCGTTCAGCAGCTCGCCGGCGTTGATCGTCGGGTCGCCCTTCTTCCAGTTGCATGCGCACAGCTCGTCGCTCTGCAGAGCGTCGAGAACGCGGAGAACCTCGTCGACGTTACGGCCGACGGAACCGGCTGTGACGGAGACGAACTGGATCTCGTTGTTGGGGTCGACGATGAACGTCGCGCGGTCTGCAACGCCGTCAGCGTTGAGGACGCCGGTGGCCTCGGCAAGCTCGCGCTTGAGGTCCGAGAGCATCGGGAAGGGGAGGGTCTTGAGCTCGTCGTGCTGTGCACGCCACTGGAAGTGAACGAACTCGTTGTCGACGGAAGCGCCGAGAACCTGTGCGTCGCGGTCTGCGAACTCGTCGTTCAGCTTGCCGAATGCTGCGATCTCCGTGGGGCACACGAACGTGAAGTCCTTGGGCCAGAAGAAGACGATGCGCCACTTGCCTGCGTAGTCGTCGCTCGTGATCTGAGTGAAGTAGTCGTCGGGCTGCTGAGCGTCGACCTTGGAGAGGTCGCCGCCGATAACGGCCTTCAGGTTGTATGCCGGGAACTGGTCGCCGATTGTCAGCAGAGCCATATGTCTCGTCCTCCTACTTGTCTTGTGAACAGGTTTTTCTCACACGCACGATCACGAATGTTTGTGATCGAAAGTTCTCGATACCGTCGAAGCGGGTCTCACCGTCATGGTGCGTGACCGGCGCTTTTTGGTATGAGTCCATTCTGCATCAAAGTGGTCAAAAGGTAAAGGTGATAGGTGGCACTACACTGATAGCCATGGCTGATCAGACTTATCAACCTTCCTTGTCACAGCTGCGTGCCTTCGTATCGGTGGCCGAACATCGGCACTTCGGCACCGCCGCAGCACGTTTGAGTGTGAGCCAACCCACACTCTCGCAGGCGTTGGCCGCACTCGAATCGGGCCTCGGCGTGCAATTGATCGAACGCAGCACCCGGCGTGTCCTCGTCACAGGCGACGGTCAGCGGCTTCTCAGCCAAGCGAAACTGATTCTCGAGGCTGCCGACGGATTTGTCGCGAGCGCCGCCGGAATGGGGGATCGATTGGCCGGCCCACTTCGGATCGGGCTGATTCCCACTGTCGCGCCGTACATCCTGCCGTCACTGCTGCCGGCATTGCGGACGTCCATGCCAACGGTTGCACCTCACGTCATCGAGGACCAAACCGCACGACTGCTCGACTCGCTCCGCTCCGGTGCCCTCGATCTGGCCTTGCTCGCCCTGCCGGCTGGTGCGCCTGGGTTGATCGAGATACCGCTCTACGACGAGGATTTTGTTCTGGTCGTCCCAGCAGACCACGCGCTGGCAGGACGCAGCGATCTCACCGCTGACGTCCTCGACGAACTGCCCTTGCTGCTTCTCGACGACGGGCATTGCCTGCGGGACCAGACACTGGATCTGTGCCGTTCCGTCGACGCCCACCCGCTCTCCGGGGATACGCGGGCAACATCCTTGGCGACGATCGTGCAGTGTGTTGCCGGCGGGCTCGGGGTGACCTTGGTCCCTGAATCGGCTGTGCCGGTGGAGAGTCGGCGGGGTGAACTCGCCACGGCGACATTCACCGCACCCGCCCCTGGTCGGACTATCGGACTGGTATTTCGCTCGTCCAGCGGCCGCGCCGAAGGGTTCAGGCAGTTGGCGGAGCTGGTGAAATCCGTGGCGCCGGGGCAGCCGATCCCTCAGTGACACTGTCATTGAGGCCGGAACCAATACTGTTTGATTCCCTCAGATCAGTATTTGACGGGTTTGGCATCCGGAAACCCCGGAAGAAACTCCGGAGCCTTGTGGAAATTCCACATCTCTCCGGGTTCAATGGTCTTGGCGTCGAATGTAGCCGGATTGGCCTCGAGGATTGGCCGACGAGGTGCAGTGTTGCTGTTCAGTCGGCGAATAGGCCTATTTCGTATTCGCGGTTCTCTGTTATCTCGATGGGTTTACAAGTGTATTTCGCGAACTCGAGTACTTTGTCGAGGGGAAAGCCACTCTGACGGGAAATTTGGAGTCGTGTCGTCGATCCCGAGGATTTCCTTCACGACCTCAACAGCCATATCATGCAGAGCGTAATCTTTGACTAATCGATTATTTCCATTGTCGAAAGCTTCGAGATGCCACATGTTTCACTTTCCATGTCTGCGGCTGGCGTCGGCGGGTTTAGTCGGGCGATCCGGCATTGGAGTCGAAATCGCCTAGATGCGTGCCGTTCTTACAGTACTCAGTCAGCGAATAGTCCAACGAAATATTCGCAGTTTTCGATTACGTCGATAGGTTCGTGGGTGTACTTCGCGAACTTGAGAACTTTGTCGAGTTGAACGCAACTGAAACGTGCGACGACGGGTAGATCGAAGTTGTTGTCGTCGATGCCGAGGATTTCCTTCACGATCTCGGCAGTCATGTCGTGCAAGAGGTATTTTTCGGTGCGAAATTCGGTCTCGTTGTCGAAAGCTTCGAGGTACCACATGTTTCACTTTCCTGCTCGACGACTTGGTGCGGCGCGGATGGTCTGGCCGCATCAATTGAACTTGTCGGGTTCGAGCTGACAATCGAGGCCCAGGCTCGGTTCAATCCGTTAGATCTGAGACTTCAAACTCACTATTTCGGTCTATCTTGAAGGGTTCGTTAATGTATTTAGTGAACTCGGGCACTTTGTCGAGGGGTACGTCATTCTAGGATCCAGACGGGTAAGTCGAAGCCGCTGTCGTCAACGCCGAGAATATCTTTCACGATTTCGGCAATCATATCGTGCAAAAGGTAGATCTCGGTTTGTAATTCGGCGTCGTTGTCGTAGGCCTGGAGATGCCACATAAACTTCTCTCCTGGTTTGCGGGTGGAGTGGCGGGTCCGGAGTCGTGAAGTCGATCTGATGAACCGTCGGGCTCGACTGGTATTCGAACTCTCGATGGTTGTTACTCAGTTAAGAATGCTACTTCGTATTCACAATTTTGGTCTATCTTGAAGGGTTCGTTAATGTATTTAGCGAACTCGGGAACTTTCTCAAGAGGTACGTCATTTTGACGTATCCCAACGGGTAATTCGAAGTCGCTGTCGTCGATATCGAGAATTTCTTTCACGATCTCAACGGACATTTCGCGTAAGAGGTACTCCCCGGCTAATAATTCAGTATCGTTGTCGAAAGCTTCTAAATACCACATGTCTCACCTTTCTGTTCGGCGGCTTGGGTCGGCGGGTTTGGTCTGTGTGCCTGTATTCGCATCGTATTCTCCTAGATGCGTGCCGTTCTTGTTGTATTTCTCGACGGCACCGTGCTGATAGTCCCATTCGTAGATGTTGCCTTTGTCATCTTTCCAGCGCTTTCGCTCGTTCATTCTTTTGACTAGTTTGGCATTCGGGAATCCGGGCAGGTGCCGCGGTGCGGGATAGTAACCGAGCGTGTTTCCTCCGCCGCCGGTGTTGGCATTGAAGGTAGTCGGGTTGGCTTCGAGCAGTGGTTGCAGCTCGTTGACCGCACCCACAGCAGCAGCCCCCGCCGCGGCGACGCCACCGACCACCGCTACGGCGACCGCGTCCACGGCGCCGAGTACCCCAACGACGCTGGCAGCGATCACACTTCCCGTCGCTCCGGCCGCGGCGACGGTACCAGCACCGAGGGTAAAGAGTGCGGTGACTGCGCCGGCCAAAGCCCCGACGATGATGGCTTTGCCGACGATGTCGAAGATCTTGCGGTGAGCCTCCTCGATTGTCTGTGCCCACTCGTCGCAGGCGGCGGCGAGTGTGTCGTACTGATCGGCGACGGCGTTGGTAGTGACGAAGACATTGTCGAGTTGAGCCAGGACCTGCGGCATCTCGTCGGAGTCGAGTTCCTCGAGGGCGACCCACGCTGTACCCGTTGCATCGTTTGCATCGCGCAACCCCTCGGCGGCTGTGCGCCACGCTCGCCCGAGTGCTTTCAATTTGTCGGGGTTCCCGTTGGGCCACATGTGTCCCTGCAGCCACGCAGTAATCAACTCCCACCCGAGCGGCAGGTCGGTATCGCCGCCGAGCGCCCCGTAAAACGCCGGCGCCGACACGGTCGGAAGCTGCGACGCCGGCCCCTCCGGGGGCTCCGGCGGGTTGGTATTCGATCGCTCGGTGTTGGCGTGGTTGACACCGGTCGCCGCGAGTAGATCGTGCAGTTTGCTGAACGCGTTGACAATGTTTGTTCCGGCGGCGACGGCATCAAATGCGGCGGGGTCATAGCTCGCGGCCCACCCGGCTCCCGCGTTGTCGGTTCCGGCGCACCCCCAGTTGGTTTGGAGCGTTTCACCGAGCAGACGGATCACACTGTCAGTGCTGTTGCTGACCGTTTTGTACTGTGTGGCAGCGTCGATGAGGACTGCGGGGTCCATTGTGATCGGCGCCATCAGGGCCACATCCCACTGTTGTGTCGCGCGTTGGCGAGATAGCGATCGTGCGCGCCCTGGGCCATCGATTCGAGTTCGGACAGTGCAGTGCGCATGTCTTTCAGTTCGCGGTGCAAGGTTTCGTGTTTGGTGCGGTGGGCATCGGCGGCATCGCCGTCCCAGTCGACGTTGAGGGCCACGACTTCCCGTTCGACGTCGGTGATGCGGGCTTCGACGCGCATGCCGATCTGCTTCGCCCTGCCGACGAGACCGAGGATTTGCTCGGTGTCGGCAGAGTACCGGCCCATCAGAAGTCCATGTTCAGTCGAGTACCCGAAATGCTGCCGGCATTCTGGTCGTCGGTCCTTCTGTACTCGGTAGCTGCTTGATGCAGCAGTCCGGCGTCCTCGGTGAGTGCGCCCGCGACCTGGCGGGCGGAGTCGACCCACTCGGCCCACAGTGCGGCGTGGGTTCGGGACGCGTCCCCGGTCCATTCGGCTGTCATCAAGGATTCGGCATCGCGGCGCAACGTTTCCACGTCGTCCCAGAATTCGTCGGCGAGGTCTGAAATTCGAGTCGCTGTTGCGTGCATCTGTTCGGGATCGCAGCGCATCATTGCCCGCCAATTGATTTCTGGTACAGGTATTTTGCCTTTTTTGCGCTGGTAATGCCCACGATGGATCTACGCATTTACTGGTCCCCCCGGTCAGTGTAAATCTCGATGGAGTCTAGACCAATGTCGTCGCATGTCACTAACGCGAGGTGTTTGTCCGGAGTGTGCGGGCAGAGGTTTGGGCATGCACATTTTCGCCGACGGGTGTCAGCGAAAGTGGACTCGAGATGTGTGACTACTTCGCAGCGATGACCGCTCCGGGATTGAGAATCCCTAGAGGATCGAGCGCATCTTTGATCTTCCGGTTCAACGCCATGACGTCCTCGCCAAGCTGAGCTGGCAACCAGTCGCGCTTGATCCGGCCCACTCCATGCTCGCCGGTAATGGTGCCGCCCAGTGCAATTGCCAGATCCATGACCCGACCGAATGCGATCTGGGCGCGCTCGGTCATATCGGGATCAGACGGATCGAACACGATCAGTGGATGAGTGTTTCCGTCGCCGGCGTGCGCCACGGTGCAGATAAGGACATCCAGGTCCGCGGCGATGGCTTCCACCCCCGTGATCAATCGTGGCAACGCTCGCATCGGAACGCCGACATCTTCGAGGAGCAGATTCCCCAACGCCTGAACAGCTGGAAACACCGCGCGTCGGGCCGCAGTGAATGCATCACCCTCGGCCTGGTCGTCTGTCGCGAAAACTTCGGTGGCCCCGTTGTTTTCACACGCTGCGACAATGCTCTCGATCTCGAGTACACCAGCGGCGCCGTGGGCATCGGATTGGGCCAGAATCAGTGCGCGAGCCTTCCGGTTGAGCCCCATCCGCACAGAATCCTCGACAGCGTTGATGCTGGCGTGATCCATGAACTCGAGCATCGCCGGACGCATTTTGCCGGTGATCGCCAAGACTGCGTCGGCAGCTTCCTCGACGGAATCGAACGACGCGACGACAGTTGAAGCGGGCGGCTGCGCCGGAATCAGACGCAAGGTGATCTCAGTGATGATGCCGAGAGTGCCTTCGCTGCCGACAAACAGTTTGGTAAGTGAGAGTCCTGCAACATCTTTCAGGAGCGGGCCGCCCAGTGACACTGCAGTGCCGTCGGCGAGCACTACCTTCAGGCCGAGCACATAGTCGGTGGTGACGCCGTATTTCACACAACAGAGTCCACCGGCGTTGGTAGCGGCATTGCCACCGATGGAACAGATCTCGAACGACGACGGGTCAGGCGGGTACCAGAGCCCATGCTCTGCGGCAGCTTTCTTGACCTCGGCGTTCATCAAGCCGGGCTGAGTTACGGCCACCCGAGCTACCGGGTCGATGGTGATCTCGCGCATTCGCTCGGTGCTGACCATGATGCAACCGTCGACGGCGCTGGATCCACCGGAGAGTCCTGATCCGGCACCGCGCGGAACCACGGGAATGCGATGTTCGGTGGCCCAGCGCATCACGGCCTGGATATCTTCGGTGCAGGTGGCCCGGACAACGGCCAGCGGGTTGCCTGCATTCGGATCGGCTGCCCAGTCTTGGCGGTAACCGGCCGTCAGGTCCGGATCGCGCAGGAGCGCACCATCCGGCAGCGCAGCGATCAGTTCTGCCAGGACCGTCGAATCAACCGAAGTCATAACTCCATCATGCGCGCAGAACTTGGGGATGCGAGGTGAGTTGGCGGAACTCCCCGCTAGCGGCCCTTCGGTTTGCCCGTGAACCGGCCACCCGAACTCTTGGTGCCGCCCGACTTGCCGCTACCCGCTTTGCCGCCGGCCTTGGCTTTGCCGCCGCTGGTATTGCGGCCCGAGACGCTCTTTGCCGTTCCGGCACTCTTGGCTTTGTGATCGGCTTTCGCGGCCTCGGCACGACGTTCCTTCGCTGCCTGCTTGGCCTTGACCGAACCCTTGATCTTCTCGGCGGGCTGACCATTGCGTCCGCGTGAACTCTGAGCGGTACGTCCTCGCACGATGCCGATGAGTTCTTCGACCAATTCTGTGGTCTTGGACTCCAGCCAAGCCAAAGCAATAGGGGACTCGGGAGCACCGGCAACAGGACGGAAAGTCAGATCCTTGCGGTGGTGCAACCGCGCCACCGAATGCGGAACAACAACAACGCCGATGCCGGCCGCAACCAACTCGATGGCGTCGGCGATCGTTTCCGGCCGCTCGGCTGCTGCCTTACCTGGACGCGTCGGCCACTCGAGGGTGTCTTCGAGAGGGTTGAGCACAATCTCGTCGCTCAGATCGGCGACGGAAATCTGGTCTACAGCGGTGAACACGTGATCTTTGGGGATCACCACGACCGGCGTCTCCGCATATAAGGAGATCGCGCTGAGCTCAGTGCGATCGATCGGCAACCGAACCAGGCCGGCGTCGGCTTCGCCCGCCCGTAGCGCTGCCACAACCTCGAGAACCGGAAACTGGATCAACTCGAGACGGACGTCCGGAAGCCGCTCGTGCCACACTCGAATCCACTTGGTCGGCGTTACCCCGGGGGCATACGCGAGTCGAAAAATTGCCGGACTATCCGCGTTGCTCACCCGGCAAGGTTACCGCCTTGGTAAAACGCGACGCGATGGCTGGCTACTCTTGTTGCATGACGTCGAACAAAACGCCCCAGACGATGAAGCCGACGACGGCTGCCAAGAAGCTGGGTGTGTACCTGGAAGCAACACCGAAAGAGTTCCAGGAAGGCGACGTGACCCGTGAAGAACTGACCGCGCTTCAGACCGAAGCTCCGGAGTGGCTGCTGGAACTGCGCCGCACCGGCCCGCACCCGAAGCAGGTCATCGCCGCAAAGCTGGGCATCTCCATCGCCGGGCTTGCTCGCGGCGGCGTCGAAGAGGCGCTCACCACGGATCAAGTTGCTGCCCTGCTGGAAGAAAAGCCCGAGTGGCTGGAGAAAGAACGCGCACTGCAAGCGGAGGTGCGCGCCGAGAACCTCCGTATCAAGGAGAAGCGCGCTTCGCGCCGCAATCAGCCGCGCAAGGCTCGTAGGGGCTAAAGCCCCCGTGCGCCTTTTTGGTAGTGCCCACTACCAGAAAGGCGCACAGGGTGTCAGCCCTCGACGATGCTGAGCTCGTCGAACACGATTTCACCCAACGCGTCGGACTCCGGGATATCGACGACACCGAGCAGTGCCCAGCCGTGATCACCTTCCGGGTCCTCGAGCACCTGACGCACTCGCCAGAACTCGCCTTCCTCGACGACCTGGAACAACGCCGGCCCACGCGCTGACGGTCCCGTTCCGATCGAGCTGTACTCCTCGAAGTAGGGGAGCAGTTGCTCTTCCCACTCGGCGGCGTCGATACCGTCGTCGAGGTTTTCCAGTTCGTTCCACTGTCGCCGCGACGCGAGGTCGATCCGACGGAACATCGCGTTGCGCACCATGACGCGGAACGCGCGCGGGTTTGCCGAGATCGGGCGCGGAATGTCGGCGCCGAATGCAACCTCTTCGGTGTCGGCTTCGGCTCCGGGGTCGGTCAGCGACTCCCACTCGTCGAGCAGGCTCGAGTCGACTTGTCGGATCAACTCACCCAGCCACTCGATGATGTCTTCGAGTTCTTCGGTGCGCGCTTCGGTGGGCACGGTCTGGCGCAGGGCGCGGTAGGCGTCCGCGAGGTAACGCAGAACCAGTCCTTCGGAGCGGGTGAGCCCGTAGTGACTGATCAATTCGGCAAAGGTCATTGCACGTTCGATCATGTCGCGTACGACGGATTTGGGGGAGAGCGCAAATTCGGTGATCCACGGATGGCCGCCGCGGTACATCTCGAAGGCGGGGAACAGTAACTCCGCCAACGGTTTCGGCCAGGTGACCTCTTCGAGGAGTTCCATGCGCTCCTCGTACTCGATGCCGTCCGCTTTCATCTGGGCAACAGCCTCACCGCGGGCGAAGTGCTGCTGACCCATCAACACCTGACGGGGGTCGTCGAGCGTCGATTCGATGATGGACACGACATCGAGTGCGTACGTATCGGATTCGACGTCGAGGAGTTCGAACGCAGCGAGAGCAAACGGCGAGAGTGGCTGATTCAAGGCGAAGTCGCGCTGCAAGTCCATCGTCAACCGCGCCATCCGGCCGTGCTCGTCCGGTTCGTCGAGGCGTTCCACGATGCCGGCGCTGAGCAATCCGCGGTACAGCGAGATCGCCTTGAGGATGTGCTTGCGCTGCGCCGGACGCGATTCGTGGTTGTCCTCCAACAGATGTCGCATCGCATCGAAGCAATTACCCGGTCGGGCAATGACATTGAGCAGCATGGAGTTGCTGACGGAGAACCGCGACACCAAGGGTTCCGGTGATGCCGCAACCAGGCGGTCGAATGTCGCTTCGCTCCACGAAACAAATCCTTCGGGAGCCTTCTTGCGTTGAATTTTCTTGATCTTCTTCGGATCGTCGCCCGCCTTGGCGACTGCTCGCAAATTGTCCACTTCGTGTTCCGGCGCCTGCACCACGACGGTACCCATCGTGTCGTAGCCGGCGCGGCCGGCGCGACCTGCGATCTGATGGAACTCACGAGCCTTGAGGTGGCGGGTGCGGACGCCGTCGTACTTGGCCAGACCCGTCAGCAACACCGTGCGGATGGGAACGTTGATGCCGACGCCGAGTGTGTCGGTGCCGCAGATGACCTTGAGCAGACCGTCCTGGGCAAGGACTTCGATGAGCCGTCGGTACTTGGGCAACATGCCGGCATGATGAACGCCGATGCCGTGGCGAACCAGGCGGGAGAGTGTCTTACCGAATCCCGTCGTGAAGCGAAATCCGCCGAGCGCCTCGGCAATTGCTTCCTTCTCCGTTTTGGAACAGAAGTTGACGCTCGTCAGCGCTTGCGCTCGTTCGAGAGCTGCGGCCTGCGTGAAGTGCACGATGTACACGGGGGCCTGGTTGGTGGTGACCAACTCTTCGATGGTCTCACCGACCGGCGTGGTGGCGTACGAGAACATCAGGGGGACAGGGCGTTCGGTACCAGACACGACGGTGGTGGGCTTGCCGGTGCGACGCGTGAGGTCCTCGGAAAAGAAGTCCACCTCTCCCAGAGTTGCGGACATCAGCAAGAACTGGGCGTGCGGTAGTTCGATCAGCGGGACCTGCCACGCCCACCCGCGATCCGGTTCGGAGTAGAAATGGAACTCGTCCATCACTACCTGGCCGATATCGGAATCGGGGCCCTCTCGCAGCGCGAGATTTGCGACGATCTCCGCTGTGGCACAGATGATGGGAGCCGACGAGTTGACGGCAGCGTCGCCGGTCATCATGCCGACGTTCTCCGCGCCGAACACCTCGCAGAGCGCAAAGAACTTCTCGCTCACCAACGCCTTGATGGGCGCGGTGTAGTACGTGCGCTTGCCCTGGGACATCGCGTAGAAGTGCGCGCCGATCGCCACCATCGACTTTCCGGAACCGGTTGGGGTCGCCAAAATGACGTTTGCACCCGAGACCAGTTCCATCACAGCCTCTTCCTGGGCAGGATAGAGCGTCAAACCACGCTCGATCGTCCAGGATAAGAAGGCGTCGAAAACGGAATCGGGATCCGCGTTGTCGGGGAGCAGTTCCGTCAGCAGCACTTGTACAGGTTAGCCGCTGGCGGTGATCAGGTTGCGCTGCGCTCGTCCGAGCCCATCGCATCGAGTACCGCCATGCGTGTCGACGACGAACCGGTGATGGTGTTTTCACCAACCCCGGCAATCAGCATGTGCCGCCAGTGCGCCTCGTCGAATACCAGTGGCGCGGTGCTCGCGAGGAACTCCTCGATCACCTGAAGGAAATGCATGGGGTCGTCGCGGAAGGGAAAGTGTCCGGATCCACGGAAAACTTCGAGTCGGGAGTTGGGCATCGCCGCATGCGCGAGGTGCGCGTGCGAGACGGGAATCACGGAATCCTCGTCACCCCAGATCAACTGAACCGGCAGATTCTCGGTCAGGTAACACCGATCGAGCATTGTGACGACCTGACCTCGCCAGTCGACTACCGCGCGCAACGTCCGCAGGTATGCCTCGTAGGCAGTGGGGTCTGGTAGTTCGGCGAGAACACGAATCAGGTCAGGAGTGTCGTGCAGCATGGTTCCCGGGCGCAGGTTCGATCCGTGAACGGCGCCGGCGAGACTACCGGCGAAACGCACGATCGGCATCGCTCCGGGAATGCGCAGAAGTTTGAGGACCTCGTTGACCACCGGCACCGACATCAACCGAAGAATCGGATGGACGTCTTTGGTGATGCCGCCGGTCGAGACCAACACGAGTCGATCGACCATGTCGGGGAACTGGTATGCAAATTGCATCGCCACGCCGCCGCCGAGTGAATGCCCGATGACACTGACGTGTTCGATGCCCAGAGTGGACAACAGATCGCGCATGCCGTTGGCGTAGGCCGCTACCGAGTAATCGGCACGAGGCTTGTCGGAGCGACCGTGCCCGAGAAGATCGGGGGCGATGACGGTGTAGTTCTTGGCCAGATGGGGGATGATCTCCGTCCACGTGGACGAGTTGTCGCCAATGCCGTGCAGGAGCAGAACTGCAGGGCCGTCGCCGGCAATGCGAAAAGCTCGACGGTAACCGTGAATCGTCCGAAACATCATCCGCGGTTCCTCGTCGGGAACTGGCCGGAGCTGCCGCGTTCGGGGTCTGCTCATGTCGCCTCCAGTATCAGCGCGTGACCGCTGTTGACTGAATCGCTCCGATTTGTTGAGCCGTCAACAAAAGTCACGCAGAATTTGAGGCTATCCGACAGATGTATCGAGAACAACATCTCAGGTAACGACGAGGTTGCGGAATGCGCACGATGTGCGCAATTCCGCAGCTCATATGTCAGTTTCGGTCGGATTCGCCGTCATCCGGCGTGTCGAACTCTCCATTGCCTGCCTGTTCGGCCAGGAACCGCTCGAATTCGGCACCGATCTCGTCTCCACTGGGAAGGTCGGCCTCACCCGCGAGCAGTGACGCCTGCTGTTCCTGCGCTGTCACGAAGGTGTCGTACTGGCGCTCGAGAGCGTGGACCACGGTCTGAACTTCTTCGTTTCCGGCAATGTGCTCGTTAACCTGTTCGAGGACGCGCGCCGAAGCCTCACCCAAAGCGGCGAGTGGCAATTCGAGCCCGGACACCTCTGCGACATTCTCCAGCAAGGTCTCGGACGCAGCCGGGTAATCGGTCTGTGCCAGGTAATGAGGAACGTGAACGGAGAAACCGACGGCTTCGTGGCCGTGCTGGCTCATCCGGAATTCCAGCAGCGACGACGCACTGCCGGGAACCTGAAGTTCGCCGGACCAGCGCTGGTGGTCGCCGATCAGGTCCTTGTTCGTGGAATGAGCCGTCAAGCCCAACGGGCGGGTGTGCGGAATCGCCATCGGGATCGCATTGAGCCCGATGGTCTGGCGTACGCCCAGCTGTTCGGCGAGCAAGCGGACAGCGGTGGTGAATCGCTCCCACTTGAGATCGGGTTCCATACCGGCGAGCAGCAGGAAGGGCGTTCCCACCGTGTCACGAAGCGCGTAAAGGTTCAGAGAGGGGGCGTCGTAGTCCGAGAAGTGATCGGCCTTGAACGTCATCGTGGGGCGGCGTGATCGGTAGTCGATCAACTCGTCCACGGCAAACGACGCGACAAGTTCGGTTTCGAGGCTCTCGCGCAAATGCTTCGTCGCAAGTTTCACGGCGTGACCCGCGTCGGAGTAGCCCTCGAGTCCGTGGATGAGAACCGGGCCCTGGCCGTCGGCAGCCGACAACTGGGGCGCCGGGAATTCCAGCTCGTACATTTTCGACTGGTCGTCCATCGCAGTCCCCTTCTTTCACGGTGCTTGTTTCCAGTGTCCACTATCGGCGGTTGCCGATTCGCAGTGGAGTCGGCAGTGGAGTCGTCTTTCGCCGAGGTTCCTTTGGTGGAACGTGTCCGGCATGCTCGGGCATTCCCGAATTCCGACGCGGATGCGTTCGCCAGGAGCGAAGCGTGCGGGTCAGGGTTCGACTTTTGGGGTTCGACTTTTGGGGTTCGACGTTCGGGGTTCGACACCGTCGCGCAGTGGGCGGAGATCCACGATCCGGGAGATAGGACATGGCAGAGTGACGAACAGGTACTGCCGTGGTGGATTTCTCCCATTCGGCTGCAGCCGAATGGAGGCACACGTGATGGTCGGTCGGGGATCGGGCAGGTCGAGGCTCGCAGACGTCGTGGTTGTGGTTGCTGCGCTCGGATTGTTATCGGGGTGTTCCTCGTCGATTTCCGGGGAAGCTCAGCCTGATGCCGGCGGACAGACACCCGCCGTAGCGGGGTCGATCGCTCCCAGTGCGGCAGGGTCGACGCCACCAAGCACAACGGCTTCATCCAAGGCTGCGCCGCTAGCGGACCTGTTGCTGACTCCTGCAGAGTTTCCGCCGCCATTCGACGCGGTAGTACTTCCCGCGCAAGCTGTTCCGATGGCCGCGCCGGATCTGGTGGGTGTTCCGCGCGGAGCAACCGTCGACCCCGCAGACTGCGCCCCACCCGAACAGGACTACGGGCCGACGGGCACCGTCATGGCTGTTGGCACCGACAATGCGAGTAGGTCGACAATCTCGGTGGAGCTCACTCGGAGTGACACCAGCCTGACCTCGTTGGAAGCGCAGACCGAAGACTGCACCTCGATGAAGGTGACCGCAAACGGAGTGACGTCGACGGTCACGACGGTCATTTTGCCGCCTTCGCCGATCAATGCCGATCAGACGTTGTCCTTGCGGCGGACGGTATCCACACCATCCTCGGCCACCGGGGACCAAACGATGTTGACGCTGATGGCCCAGGTCGGTGATGTGCGCATTGCTGCCACGCTGATGACATTCGGTGCAACCGAGCCGTCCACCGCGCCGCTGGACGAGGCTTTCACCGCCGCTGTTCAGAAGGTTCGCGCGGGCAGCTGAGAATCATGCACGACGCACCGACACTCATCGCGTAGTCGGTGCCTGTGTTCGTGATTCATCCACAACAAAATTGGTTCTGCACAGCTGAGCTTCATGAGCTTCGTTTTGCCAGGTCGAGCGCCGCGGGCTGGTGGTTGCTCTTGACATGGTCTACCCATGACAACATCACCGTTTTCCCGGGAATTCGAATCCTCCGACGACCAGGCGCAGAGTTGGGCGTCGCGTGAGTCCGAACACCTTTCGGAACCAGGCGAGCTGATCGCTGCGATCCCAGCGTTGATGGGGTTCAGCCCCGAAGATTCCGTCGTCGCGTTGTGCCTGATGGACACCACACCAAAAACACTCGGACCGATCATGAGGCACGACTACTTTCCGAACATCGGCTCCGAGCTCGCTCCGGCGATGCACTCGGCCCTCGAGCAATTTGTTCGAGTCTGTGCGACAGAAGGAACAGTCGCGGTGATCCTGGTAATGATCGGAGACCATCCGTTGGGGGAATTATTCGACATCGCAGCGGAATTCAACGACATGCTTACCGGCAATGGCGTCGAACTCGTCGATGTGTTCGCAGTACCGGTGATCGCGAGGGGTCGCGACTGGATGAGCATCCTCGCGCCGGATCGGCATGGGCGCCTGCCCGATCCCGGTTCGTCCTCTGTTGCGGCCGCCCAGGTCCTCGGCGGCCGTGTCATCCGAGCGTCGCGGAGCGAGTTGGTGCGCTCGGTTCGTGGGCAATCGAGTAACCACGCGACGATCGGGTCGTTGATCGACCGGGGGCGCGCGCAGATCGCGTCGGCGCGGTGCGAGGCGCACTGCTCGAACGATCCCTTCGCTCAGGTGCGCCGGGAGGTCGAGGAAGTTCTGGCGTTTGTCGAGCGGATGCGGCGCGGAGTATTTCCCGACGCCCGTGAATGTGCGCACCTGGCACTGGTGTTGTCGGACGTGCGCGTCCGGGACACTGTCATGGGTCTAGCGGCAACGGAGTACGCAGATTCCGCGGAAGCGTTGTGGATGATCTTGACGCACGAACTTCCGGTTCCCGAATGTTCTTATCCCGCTACACTTCTGGGATTCTTTGCCTATGCCCGCGGTGATGGCCCACTCGCCGGTATCGCGCTCGCATATGCACTGGAAGCGGACCCTGAATACAGTCTGGCCGGCTTGCTCGACAACTCGCTGCAGGCCGGCATGCGACCGGACGGAATTCGCAGGCTGGCGGAAGTCGGACTCGACCTCGCCCGGGACTTCGACGTGAGTGCGATGCCCGAGGCGAGGTGAGTTGGACCTGGAGGACTTAAGCGTCGCAGATCTACCGAGCGGAGTGCGATGCAGAACCGAGGTCTTGCAGGAACTGCCAAGCATCCGCGACGATCACATCGAGATCGGTGCGCGTCGGGGTCCACCCGAGTTCGGCAATTGCCTTGTCGCTGGACGCGATCAAGACGGCCGGGTCGCCGAGACGGCGTGGAGCGTCCTCGACATTGATCGGAAGTCCGGTCACCCGAGCACACGAAGCAATGACCTCGCGGACGCTGAATCCGGCACCGCTACCGAGGTTGTAGATGCGATGCTCGGACGGCGTGGACTTCTCCAAGGCGAGGAGATGAGCCTCGGCGAGATCGAGCACGTGGATGTAGTCCCGCACGGCAGTTCCGTCGGGCGTGGGCCAATCGGTGCCGAAGACCGAGATCTTGTCCCGCTGCCCGAGTGCAACCTGCAGCACCAACGGGATCAAATGTGTTTCGACAACCCGGTTTTCACCGGCAGACTTGTACGCACCGGCGACATTGAAGTAGCGCAAGCTGGTGGCGGCAAGACCGTGTGCGACGGAGTACGACGTGATCGCGTGGTCGATGGCGAGCTTCGACGCTCCGTACGGATTGGTAGGCCGAGTCGGAGCAGTCTCCATGATCGGAGTCTGCTCCGGCTCGCCATACGTCGCCGCAGTCGACGAGAACACCAACCTCGGAGTCCGAGAGTCGCGGATGGCCTCGAGGAGCGCGAGGGTTGTTACTACATTGCCCTGCCAGTACTTTTCGGGATGCAACACCGATTCGCCGACGAGTGACTGCGCGGCAAAATGCAGAACACCGTCGAAAATCGGGGAGTTGCCGAGGACCTTCGCCGCCGTCTTGGCTACGTCACCTTCGATGAAGTCGGCGCCGGCTGGGACGGCGTCGGCATTTCCGGTGGAGAGGTCGTCGATCACAACGACCTCATGTCCGCGTTCGAGTAGCACTGTGCTGCAGACACTGCCGACGTAGCCGGCGCCGCCGGTAACCAAAAGTTTCATGAAATTCCTCAGACCAGCTTTACCTGTACGGCGTGCGCCATTTCTTCTGCCAACTCCACACCGTCGTGTCCGGGCACGATGATCGTCACTGAACCCGGGCGGGTTTCGACGGTCACCCTGGCGTCCGGAACGACGCCGGCGTCTCGCAGTTGCGCGATCACATCGGGATCGGACTGCACGTGCTCGGCGAGCCTGCGCACAACCACAGCCGTCGGCTTGCCCGCCGGAACATCGGTGAGGCGCATCAAGGTTTCGGCGGGATTGCTCGGCCCGTCCAGGCCCAATTGATCCAGCCCGGGAATCGGATTACCGTACGGCGACGTGGTCGGGTTGTTCAGAACGACGACGAGTCGGCGCTCGACGTCCTCGCTCATCACATGCTCCCAGCGGCACGCCTCTGCATGCACGTCTTCCCACTTCAAGCCGATGATGTCCACCAACAGGCGTTCTGCCAAGCGGTGCTTGCGCATGACCGAAACGGCCAAGTCGCGGCCCTTGTCGGTGAGCTCCAGGTGTCGATCGCCGGCAACCATCAGCAATCCGTCGCGCTCCATGCGCGCAACGGTCTGGCTCACGGTGGGTCCGCTCTGCTCGAGCCGTTCGGCGATCCGCGCCCGGAGTGGGACAACGCCCTCTTCTTCCAAGTCGTAGATCGTCCGGAGATACATCTCCGTGGTGTCGACTAGATCCTTCACACTCAACCCCTTCGTCAACGGCCATTCTACCGTTCGGTTCCGGAAACTTGTGCCGCTCCATCAGCGGCGAGTCCGGCTGTTCGGCCGGTGGCGACATCCCTGGTGTGACGGGCTGGACACACTTTCGAGATCAGTGTGGTGCACGGCACCACACAGTGTGGTGCACGGCACCAGTCGAACACGAAGTAGCGTGTTCCCATGACCGCCTCGATCAGATCTGACGAGGACCCCACGATGCCTCGAGCGAATCGAGTTGTGGTGTGGAGTCCGGAGTACCTGAGTTATCGGTGGAGTAACGATCACCCGATGAATCCGACCCGCCTCGACCTGACGATGGAACTCTCGCGTGGCCTGGGACTGCTCGAGGGAATCGAGTTCCTCGAGCCGACACCTGCCAGTGACGTCGACCTCCTCCGCATACACACGCCCGCCTACCTCGCCGCCGTCAAATCAGCGGGCCACTCAGCATCCAACGGTGTTACCGGTGCGGATGTTCCCCACGGTCTCGGGACCGAGGACAACCCGGTCTTTCCGCAGATGCACGAGGCGAGCGCAATTCTTGCCGGTGGTTCCCTGGCCGCTGCCAAGGAAATCGCGTCGGGCCGCACACGTCGGGCGGTCAGTATCGGGGGCGGCATGCACCACGCGATGGCGGACTGGGCCTCGGGATTCTGTGTCTACAACGACGCGGCTGTCGCAATCTCCTGGCTGCTCGACAACGGGTACGACCGCATCGCGTACATCGACGTCGACGCACATCACGGTGACGGCGTGCAGCACGCTTTTCTCGGCGACCCACGAGTTTTGACGGTGTCTCTGCATCAGCATCCGGCAACGCTGTGGCCCAATACCGGTTGGTCCAGCGAAGTCGGGGACGGCGCGGCGGAGGGTACGGCTGTCAACATCCCGGTGTTGCCGGGAACCGTAGACGCATTGTGGCTGCGGGCATTTCACGCGGTGGTGCCCGGTGCGATCGCCGCGTTCCGGCCCCAGATCATCATCAGCCAGTGTGGTGTCGACTCGCATCGGGAAGACCCGCTCGCTGATTTGGCGTTGACCGTCGACGGTCAACGAGCAGCGTTCATCGCGATGCGTGATCTTGCCGACCGCTACTCCGAAGGACGATGGCTGGCGGTCGGTGGTGGTGGGTACGGGCTGGTGCGGATCGTTCCGCGGGCGTGGACGCATCTCATCGCGGCAGCGCTTGATCGTGACATCGATGTGAACACGCCACTTCCGGACGGTTGGAAGGAAAAGACCGGGGCGATGGCACCGGGCGTCGAACTTCCCGAGGTCATGGGGGACGGCGGCGACATCAACTTCTCGAAGTGGGACGGGCCGGGCGGTACGCCCGAAACCGGAGTGGCGTCGGTAGACAGAGCGCTCACCCGCATCGATTCCGCCATCATCGCGACGCGCCGCGCTGCGTTTCCCCTTCTCGGACTCGACCCGGAGGATCCCCGTGACTGAACAGTCCGACCCCAAGTCCGACCCTAAAAAATCCGACACCGAAGCCAAGACAGACGCTGCGGTCGACGCGGCACACAACTATCCGCACGAGTGGGTTGTCGACGTGCTCGCCTCGGACGGCGGCGCGGTTGCCCTGCGGCCGATCGTCCCCGAGGACGCGGACAAGCTTGTCGAATTCCACGGCAAGCTCTCCGAGCGCACGCGGTATCTGCGGTACTTCGGCCCTTACCCCACAATGTCAAAGCGCGACGTCACGAACTTCACGACGGTCGATCACCACAATCGGGTCGCGTTTGTCATGATGCTGGGCGACGAGATCATCGCCGTCGGCCGGTACGAGCGTCTCCTCGACGTCGGTGACGGCAAGTCGGCGGAAGTGGCATTTGTTGTCGCCGACGCTCATCAGGGTCGCGGCCTTGGCCCCATCCTGCTCGAGTACCTGGCAGCGGCAGCCGCGGAAAACGGGCTGACGATGTTCGTGGCGGAGGTCCTGTCCGAGAACCGCAACATGGTCACCGTCTTCCGCGAGGCCGGATATCAGGTCAGCCGAACGTTCGACGGGGGAGTGCTGCGCCTGGAGTTCGCGATCGACCCCACAGAAGCCCTTGTCTCCGTGCGTAATTCCCGTGAGCGGGCGGCTGAGGCCAGGAGTATGGGCAACGTGCTCAGTCCGCGGTCCGTTGCCGTGATCGGAGCGTCGGCCGACCCGGCGAAGGTCGGCAACGCCGTACTGACCAACCTTCTGCGTGGCGGGTTCACCGGCCCGGTCTATCCGGTCAATGCCGAACATCGTTCCGTACACGGAGTTCGGGCATACAAGACTGTTCGCGAGATTCCCGACGACGTCGATCTTGCGGTGGTTGCCGTCCCCGCCGAATCCATCAGTTCGGTTCTCGACGACTGCCTCGACAAGGGTGTCAAGGCGCTGGTTGTCGTGTCGTCGGGTTTCAGCGACAGCGGCCCGGACGGTCGCGCATCGGAGCGCAAACTTGTCCATGCGGCCCGCGCGCACGGGATGCGTCTCATCGGACCCAATGCGCTGGGGGTGGCAAACAACGATCCAGCGATTTCCCTGAACGCGACGCTGGCGCCGGTTCTTCCGGCGGCAGGCAACGTCGGGTTCTTCTGCCAGTCTGGTGCTTTGGGAATCGCGATCCTCGACGAGGCCGCGCGCAGTCGAATCGGGTTGTCGGCCTTCGTCTCTGCCGGTAACCGTGCCGATGTGTCCGGCAACGACCTTCTGCAGTACTGGGATTCGGATCAGTCCACCGAAGTGGTTCTCCTGTACTTGGAGAGCTTCGGTAACCCGCGAAAGTTCTCCCGGATCGCAAGGCGCGTGGCGCGTAAGAAGCCGATCGTGGCAGTCAAGAGCGGACGCCACGCAGTGCCACCCGTGCTGGCGGCCACCGGAGTCGAGATCGACGATTCCATTGTCCGCGCGCTGTTCGAGCAGGCCGGTGTCATCCAGGTCGGGTCGATCTCCCAATTGTTCGACTGCGCACTGCTGTTCGGTTATCAACCGTTGCCGGCCGGCCCGCGTCTGGCAGTCATCGGTAACTCCACTGCTCTTGGTGTACTGGCCGCAGACGCAGCCCGTAGCGAAGGGCTCCAAGTCAGCGATCCGATCGACCTGGGCGCGCAGGCCAGTCCCGAGTTGTTTGCGTCAGCGGTGCGTGATGCCTTGGCGTCCTTCGACGTCGACGCCGTCATCGCGGTCTTCGTTCCACCGGTCGCCATCCCGGTCGAACCCTTCGCGAAAGCGCTCAAGGATGCGGTAGCGGGATCGGACAAGCCCATTCTCACGACGTTCCTGGCCGCGGAGGGAGTGCCGGAGGTGCTGACTGTCCGCGATGACGCCGGCAATCCGACTCGGGGATCGGTGCCGTCGTATCCGGGACCGGAGCGTGCGGCACTGGCGTTGGCGCGGGCCTGGCGATATGCCGAATGGCGAAGCAAGCCCGCGTCCAAGGTGGTGCGGCCAGCCGGCATCGACTCCGAGCGGGCTCGCCAGATGGTTGCCGCCTGGCTCGAAAACTCGCCCGGTCGTTGGCTTTCCGACTTCGAGGCATCGGAACTTCTGGCGTGCTACGGCGTCGACGTCGTCGAATTCCGCTCGGTCCTGAGCGAAGACGAAGCCGTAGAGGCAGCAGACGCACTCGGGTACCCCGTGGTTGTGAAGGCAACCGGCGAACTATGGCGCCATCGCCCGGATCTTGGTGGTGTGCGCCTCGACCTTGTCGGGCCGGATTCGGTTCGACTCGCGTACAGCGACCTTGCTGCCGCGTCGGGGGAGCCGCTCCTGCATGTGCAGAAGATGGCGCCAAAGGGCATCGGGTGTGTTGTGGCCGTGCAGGACGACCCGTCGTTCGGTTCACTGATCTCGTTCGGCCTGGCCGGCGTGATCTCGGATCTCCTCGGTGACCGGGCTTACCGAGTCCTGCCGCTGACCGAGGACGCCGCCACCGAATTGATCGACGCTCCCAAAGCCGCGCCGCTGCTCTCCGGCTACCGCAACGCCGTCCCCGTCAACAAGGGTGCGCTGGTGGATCTAGTGCAGCGGATCTCGACGTTGGCCGACGATATCCCCGAAGTTCGGGAGCTTGCCTGCGAGCCGGTACTGGCGTCCGCTGTCGGCGCCGAGATCACGGACGCCCGGGTGCGCATCGGACCGGAACCGAGCGCCGTGGACCTGGGGCCCCGCCGACTGCGCTGAACCTCGCGTTCGACACCCAGCGTTCAATACGAAAAAGCCGGCCACCGTACGTTCCCGATGGGAGAACATACGGTGGCCGGTGAGTGTCACACGGCGCCGCGATCAGCTGGCGTAGGAGCGCAACTTCTCGGCACGATCGCCGACACGGAGCTTGCCCATAACCTCGCGCTCGATCTGGCGCACCCGCTCGCGGGAGAGCCCGAAGAGCTTGCCGATCTGGTCGAGGGTGCGCGGCTGGCCGTCGTCGAGGCCGTAGCGCAGGCGGATAACCTGCTGCTCACGCTCGTCGAGGGTGCCGAGCACGCTGCGGACGTCGCTGTGCAGCAAACCGGCGATGACGGCGTTCTCGGCCGACGTTGCCTCGGCATCTTCGATGAAGTCACCCAAAGGTGCTTCTTCGTCACTGCCGACGGGCATGTCCAGGCTTACCGGGTCGCGGCTGTGGTCGAGAAGATCGGCGATCTTGTGTGCCGGGATTCCCGACTCCTCCGCCAATTCGTCGTCGGTCGCTTCGCGTCCGAGCTGCTGATGGAGTTCGCGTTTGATGCGTGCCAGCTTGTTGACCTGCTCGACGAGGTGGACTGGCAGGCGGATGGTGCGGCTCTGATCAGCCATTCCGCGGGTGATGGCCTGGCGAATCCACCAGGTGGCGTACGTCGAGAACTTGAAGCCCTTTGCGTAGTCGAACTTCTCCATCGCGCGGATCAAGCCGAGGTTTCCCTCCTGAATCAGATCCAAGAGGGGCATGCCGCGTCCGGTGTACCGCTTGGCCAGCGATACGACGAGTCGCAGGTTCGCTTCCAGGAGGTGGCTGCGTGCCGACTCTCCCTCACGAACGATTGTTGCGAGATCCCTCTTCTTGGCAGCTGTCAGGCGCTTTCCCGTAGCCAGAACGTGGCTGGCGTACAGCCCCGCTTCGATCCGCTTCGCCAGTTCGACTTCGTCTGCTGCTGTCAGCAGTGCGGTGCGACCGATTCCGTTCAGATAGACACGGACCAGGTCTGCTGACGGGCTCTGGGCGTCCAGATCCGCAGCGCTCGGACGAATGCGAGTAGTGGTGCTGGGGCTTGTCATGACTTGCCTCCCTATCGGCGGTCTCTCACAAGGTTCAACGCGTGAGAGTTCCGAGATAGTTCCCGCAGCGATTTCGTCGAAATTGCTCTGACCTGCTGTGTTCCCCGGGCCGTCCTGAGAAGTTGCTGAGAACCCGAAAATCTGCAACCCAATCGGAACTCGACTAGGTGACCGGCAACACCAATCCGTGACGTACGAGTGACACGAGCAGAGTGACGACGCCGGCACTGAGAACTTCGGGGTCTTCACCGTTTGCGGCGGCAAGAAGCTCGACCAATTCCTCGACCACAAGTCCGTCGGCCCGCAGGCCCGCCAGTAGTGCGGCACCGAGGTCGTCGATCTCATGCTGCCAGTGTGGTCCGTTGCCACGGTGAATCCGAGTGACAACCTGCTGCCACCCTTCTTCGCCGGGAAGATAGACGCGTTCGAGGGCGGTGTTCGGATCGACGACAAACCGCTCCTGAAGCACGTCGTGTTCACGCAGCCAGGCAACCCGGTCGAAGTACGCCAGCGCCTCGGGCCCGAGCGGGTCGGAGAAACCGTGCAGGAGATCTTCGGCCATCAAGTCCGTCGGCGAGTCCGTTCGGCGCAAGAAGACGAAACCGAATCCCACACCTTCCACGTGCGATTCCTCGAGATGATCGAGCCACGCATTGGCGCGTTCCTCGGTGGCGGGGTCCCGCGGGTCCTGGCCGCCGTCCTTGAGCCACGTCCCGACGTACAGCGCGGGATCCGCGACGTCACGCTGCACCACCCAGGCGTCGACACCGTGTGCCGGCAGCCACGACGCGATCCGCGATCGCCAGTCTTCGCCCTCGACATGGACCCACGACGCCAGCAGCGCTGCGGTGCCACCGGGATTCAGATAGTCGACGGACCGCGAGATCATCAGTTCGCTGGCCCCGTCGAGATCGAGACCGGAATCTCGATATGTGTGGTGAACGCGGGCCTCGCCGACGACAAAGGGGGGATTGGCGACAACCTGGTCGAAGGTTCGTCCCTCGATCGGTTCGAACCACGAACCCTGATGCAATTCGACGTCGAGGCCGTTGAGCGCCATAGTTGCTGCGGTGAGATCGATCGCGCGCTGATTGATGTCCGTCGCGGTGACGGAATCAGCGTAGGTCTTGGCGTGCAGGGCTTGGATCCCGCAGCCGGTGCCCACATCGAGAACCGTTCCGACGCGAGACGTCGGTGTTGCCTGCAGCAAGGACAGTGAGGCGTGTCCAACACCGAGGACATGGTCGGCGGTCGTGGACTGCTTCGGACGAATCCCACCGTCCAGGTCCGAAATCACCCAATGATCGCCGGCACCGACGTCGATGGGCCGCAGATCCACGGCGGCACGCACAGCGGAGTCGGCTGAATTTTCGAGCAGACCGGCTTCGATCGCATCGTCGACGGTCAGCGGCGCCAACGCGGCGGCGACGTCCTCGCGAGCACAGTCGTCGGCGAGAAGGAACAACCGGATGAGAACACCGATTTCTCCGTGCTCACGGCTCGCGCGTCGCACCGGAACCGGTTCACTGCGACCGAGCGCTGCGTGAACTTCCGGACCGAGCAGCTCGAGCAGGGTGTCGGTGTCGAACCGATTGCGCAGCAGAGCCGTGCGCAGCGCAGGGGTGATGGACAGGAGAGTTGTGCTCACCCGGACATTCTCGCAGGCGACGAATTTCTACCAGGTGATGCGTCAGCTCTCGATGATGTGATGCGGACTCGACTCGATCTCGCCGGCGCCCCGGCGTCGGCCGTCGTAGCGACTCGGCTCGTCCTTCGTGCGCGGTGGTCGATCATTTGCGATGAGGACCGCGATCCACGGAAGTGGGATGGACGCACCGATAATCAGCATCGAGACCCAGCCGTTCTCCCAAATGCCATACGCGATGGCAGCCAGAATCAACGCGGGGAAACGGAAAGCCATGATCGTCATGTACTTCCGCACGCGCGCTTTGTGCTGCTCGTCGATGGACAGCTGTGCTTCGGTGATCAATACGGGATTGTCGGGTGTTCCGGCTTCGTCGGGGTGACCGAACGCGCCATTTCTTGCCATAGCTCCACTGTTCCACTCTCGGCCGACAATTGCACACGCGGCCCGACGCTCGCACCGCTGCCGCGTAGACGGCATTATTGGAGGTATGAGCACCCAAACCAAGGAACGTCCCGACGTCTCGACCGACGAAACGACCGATGACGACACCCCGAAGGTCTTTCACTACGTCAAGAAGAACAAGATCGCCGAAAGCGCCGTGATGGGCACCCATGTGGTTGCACTGTGCGGCGAGGTCTTTCCGGTCACCAAGTCTGCGAAGCCGGGATCGCCCGTGTGTCCCGACTGCAAGAAGATCTACGAAGGACTTCGCAAAGGCGAATGACCGGGCAATCGGGAACGGCGTCGTTGCGCCGGATCCGATCCGCAGTCCGAGCTCGGCGACTCGACAGTGTCAGTGCAGTCGGTCGCCGGGTTCGTTTCTGCTCCGATGCCGTCGCAATCCTTGACGTCTGAGCTGGCACGGCCGTCCGAGCTGGCACAGCCGTCCGAGTTGGCGCGCCGACTTCGCGGCCGACCGTAGGTCGGCACTGCCGCCGGATCGGACTTGTCACCGGACACCCGAATCGGACTTGTTGCCAGGTGCCACGTCAGAGTGGTCACCGGCCCGGCGCTGTTGTCGTCGTCCTGCTGTGCGGCCAGCCACTCGCGGACCTGTTCCAGGCGCGTCGCTCGCGCCGGCCAGAATTCTTGCACCGTCGCGTTGAACTCGGCGCCGAGCACCACTGCAAAGCCGAGGAAGAATGTGAACAGCAGGAAGGCGATCGGCGTCGCCAAGGCTCCGTAGGTGTAGCCGGTGCCCGTGACAAATCCCAGGTACCAGCGCAATCCGGTGCTCGCGGCCATGAAGAACACACCGGCCACCAGTGCGCCCGCGAGAAGTCGATGCCACGGCAGGGACTTCGGTAGCGCGACTTTGTACAGCGTTGTCAGGCCGATGATGACCAGCAGGCCTACGGCCGGGTAGTAGAACGTGTCGACCAGGTTGGAGCCCACGTCGTACCACGACGGCGGCAACACACGTCCGATCATGGTCGGGCCGAGCGCGACCATCGGCAGGATGAACACGGCCATCCCGAGGAACATCACGTAGAGCAGTAGCGCAAAAATTCGCTGCCAGATCGCGTTACGGGCATCCTTCTGCCCGTGCGCTTCGACAATCGAATCCACGAACGTCGAGATCGCCGACGAACCGGCCCACAGCGACAGCAGGAAGCCGACCGAGATGATTTCCGGCCGGCCGCGCTGGAGAACGTCGGTGACCGTCGGCCTGATGATCTGATCGACGACGTTTTCGCTGAATATCGTCCCGCTGAACGTGACGATCTTCGACTCGATGATCTCGACCGTGTTCGGTCCGAACCAGCCGCCGATGTAACCGATCATGCCGAGCAATCCCAGCAGTAGCGGCGCCAGTGAGAGTGTCTGCCAGAATGCAGCCGTTGCGGCTTTGCCGAAGATCGAGTCGTCCCAAGCCTTGCTCAGAGTGCGGCCGATCAGCTGGCCCGTGCGGCGCAGCGGATGCCATCTGCGGTGATGCAGATCACTTTCGTGCGTTTTCGGGCCCGCCTTTTCACTCATAATCACTCCAGCATTCCTGATGACACACCTCGTTGCCCAACCGTGGCGTCGCCGTGTCGCATATTTTTCCGCGGTGAGGTTGTGTCTCCGATCTCGCGAAACCTCGCCGCGGGGAGGGGATCGACAGTGAATCCGGCCATGCCCGGGCGCTTCGGGTGCGGCTTTCGTCGGTAGCGACAGTTAGGCTCGTCGCCGGACATTCATGAAAAATCTAGGAGCGCGAGGCAACAGTGCGATTCCAGCGGAGGCGCGCTTATGACGTCTGAGACAACGACGACAGAAGTGACAGGGGCAGCCGAAGTGAACAACTCGACCGAGAGTGCCGGAGCGCAACCGACGGCCTCGACAGGGTCGCTTCGCGCGTGGCAGCGGCGGGCACTCACCAAGTACTTGGCGAGCAGTCCTCGGGACTTTCTCGCGGTGGCAACACCGGGTGCAGGTAAGACGACATTTGCGCTGCGAGTGGCGTCGGAACTGCTTCGCGACCGGACTGTCGACCAGATCACCGTCGTTGCGCCCACCGAGCATCTGAAGCATCAGTGGGCGGAGTCGGCGCAACGTTCGGGCTTGTCGTTGGACTCGCGGTTCTCCAACTCCACCGGCCAGACGTCCAGCGACTATCACGGCGTCGTTCTGACGTATGCCCAGGTGGCGGCGCATCCTACTAAGCACCGAGTCCGGACCGAAGGTCGCAAGACCCTCGTGATTCTCGACGAGATCCACCACGGCGGTGACGCAAAAAGTTGGGGTGAGGCAATTCAGGAGGCGTTCGGCGACGCCACCCGGCGCTTGGCACTGACCGGAACTCCGTTCCGAAGTGACGACAGCGCAATACCTTTCATTCAGTACGAGCCCGACAAAGAGGGATTGCTCCGATCCAAAGCCGATCATTCCTACGGCTACTCCGACGCGCTCAAGGACGGCGTTGTCCGTCCGGTTGTCTTTCTCGCGTATTCCGGTGAGGCCCGCTGGCGCAACAATGCCGGCGAAGAGTTCACCGCCCGACTGGGTGAGCCGCTCAGTGCCGAGCAGACCGCCCGAGCCTGGCGCACCGCACTCGACCCTGCCGGCGATTGGATTCCCGCCGTCCTGCAAGCAGCAGACACCCGTTTGGGGCAGCTGCGTTCCACCGGTATGCCCGACGCCGGTGGGCTGGTCATCGCCACAGACCAGACTGTTGCTCGCGAATACGCCAAGGCGTTGACCGCGATCACGGGGGAGGAGCCCACCGTGGTCCTCTCCGACGATCCCACCGCGTCCAAGCGCATTGCGGAATTCGGTGCGAGCGACCAGAAATGGATGGTCGCCGTGCGCATGGTGTCGGAGGGCGTCGACGTTCCGCGTCTGGCCGTCGGCGTGTATGCGACCAGTGCATCGACACCGCTGTACTTCGCGCAGGCCATCGGCCGATTCGTGCGCTCACGGCGTAAAGGCGAGACCGCAAGCGTCTTCCTTCCGTCGGTACCGGTCCTGTTGGACCTCGCCGCTCAGTTGGAGGCCCAGCGCGATCACGTCCTTGGTAAGCCGCACCGCGAAAAGGACGGCCTCGACGACGATCTTCTCGCCGACGCCAACAAGCAGAAGGACGAACTCGGCGAGGAAGAGAAGGCGTTCACGTCCCTCGGCGCCGACGCCGAGCTCGACCAGGTGATCTACGACGGTGCCTCGTTCGGAACCGCCACGTTCTCCGGCAGCGACGAGGAAGCCGATTATCTCGGTCTGCCCGGTCTGCTCGACCCCGATCAGATGCGTGCACTCCTACGGCAACGCCAGGCAGAACAGGTGAACAACAACTCCGCCAAAGCGTCGGCTCCGGCGCCGACTGCCGCAGTGGTCGCCGAGCGCGCTGCTACCGCCGATCAACTGGGTGCCTTGCGACGCGAGCTCAATGGTCTGGTCGCGATGAATGTGCACCGCACCGGACGGCCTCACGGAATCATTCACGCCGAACTGCGTCGCGTGTGCGGTGGCCCGCCGACGGCAATCGCGACGGTCGATCAGCTCACCGAGCGCATTGCGATTCTGCGTAGCTGGTAGCAATCCTGAAGACGGCAAAACGGGCGATCACAGTGATTGTGATCGCCCGTTTCGGCGTTCATGGTGCGCCTCGCGAAGAGGCCACCCCCGGCTGACAGGTTAGTTTGCGGGTTCACTCTCGGAGACGACGGCATTCATCTCGCGAAGTCGATCCGCGTGTTCGGTTGCGTGGTGTCCGCAGAAGAGAAGCTCGCCGCCGGTGGGAAGCACGGCGCGTACGCGTGCTCCGGCACCGCACCGGTCGCACCGGTCGGCAGCGGTCAACTGTGGGCTGGTCAGTGTTCCGGGCATGACTCCTCCGTACTGGCTTGACGGCTTTCGTGCCGCGTGCCTGGGGCCTGGTCCGCCGCGTCGGAATGGCGCGGTAGATCCACTCTTACAGACGTTTGGCGTTCATGGGTTGTTCCCAGAAGAGTTTCTTAGTGTTGTGTCTCACTGGAAATGCGCTGGGCAGGCATTCTGTGTGCAGAATTGTTCGCTGAGAGCTGATTCAAATCCGCGTGTACAGAGCGATATTCTGGGGCGATGAACCAGGAAACCGGAACGGGCGCCGACGCATCGGCCGAGTTGCTCCATATGTGCACACGCGACGAATGGGAGCGTGCGCAAGAGGTCGGGCAGCGCGTTCCCGACGGATTTGCCGCCGAGGGTTTTGTGCATATGTCGACGCCCACCCAGGTTCATCTACCGGCTAACCGGATCTTCGCGGGCCGAGACGACATAGTGTTGCTCTCCCTGGATCCGGCTCTGCTGGGAGCTGAAGTCAAGTGGGAACCGGGGGTGCCGTCGGATCCTGATTCGATGCGTTTCCCGCATCTGTTCGGGCCGATTCCCGTCGCGGCTGTCACTGCCGTTACTGCGTACATTCGCGACGAGAACGGTGCATTTCCGTCCCTGCGGTGACGCGATGGAATACGCAGCGCAGCACCGGTCGACGATAATTTCGCCCTCCTGCGAAACTTGTCACAGATCGGCGCTACCGTTGATATATGAATGTAGAAGTCACCCCTCTGCCGGGCATCGGGACTCGTAAGGATTTTGTCCTGGCCTCCGGTCGCCGCGTGGGTGTCGTCACTCATCGTGACGGACATACGGACCTCATCGTGTCCAAGGAAAACGATCCTGATGCGTGCGCCGCGTCGTTGCCGCTCACCACGGAAGAGGCCGCTGCGCTGAGCAACCTGCTTGGGGCGCCGCAACTCGTGGCCCAGCTCGAAGACGAACACAGTGACATACCCGGGATCAGAACCAAACAGCTGTACATCAAGGACGGTTCCCGATACGACGGACAGACACTCGGCGACACCGGGATGCGGACACGCACCGGCGTCTCGATCGTCGCCGTGATGCGTGCCGGGCAGGTGAATCCGTCGCCGAACCCCGACTACACGTTCACCGGAGGTGATCTGCTGGTGGCAGTCGGTACACCCGACGGCTTGGCTGCCGCTGCAAAAATCCTGACCAACGGCTGACTGGCAGGTGGATACAACCACACTTGCACTCATCGAACTGGGCGCGGTCTTCTTCGCGCTCGGACTTCTGGGAAGGCTCGCAGCACGATTCGGGATGTCGCCGATCCCGTTCTACCTGATCGGTGGCCTGTGCTTCGGTCAGGGTGGATTCATCCAACTCGGCGACATCGGCGAATTTGCGCACCTCGCAAGCGAAATCGGCATCGTTCTCCTCCTGCTCCTGCTGGGACTCGAGTACACCGCAGCCGAATTGATGACCGGGCTCAAGCGGTCGAGGGTTGCCGGCATCGTCGACATCGTTCTCAACGCCACACCGGGCGCGGTAGTCGGTCTGATGCTCGGGTGGGGTGTTGTCGGCGCGACGGTCATGGCCGGTGTCACCTACATCTCGTCGTCGGGAATCATCGCGAAAGTTCTCAGCGACCTCGGACGTCTGGGCAACCGCGAAACACCCGTCGTTCTCTCGATCCTCGTGTTCGAGGATCTTGCGATGGCGGTGTACCTGCCGATTCTGACGGCGATGCTGGCGGGTGTCAGCTTCATGGGTGGACTCGAAGCTGTGGGAATTTCGCTGCTGGTCATCACCGTCGTTTTGGTGGTGGCCTTGCGATACGGACGGTATGTCTCGGCTCTGCTGGACAGTCCCGACAGTGAGACATTGCTCCTGAAGTTGCTTGGTGCTGCACTGCTGGTGGCCGGCGTCAGTTCCGCGATGCAGGTCTCCGCGGCGGTGGGGGCCTTCCTGCTCGGCATCGCGATTTCGGGTTCGACGGCACACAACGCCAGTCGGGTGCTCGAGCCCCTTCGTGATCTTTTTGCGGCGATGTTCTTCGTGGTGTTCGGACTCAGCACCGATCCAAGCACCATTCCGCCCGTGCTCGGGTGGGCTGCGATCTTGGCAGTCGTCACCGCGATCACCAAACTGATCACCGGGGCCTGGGCGGCAAAACGTCAGGGCGTGGCCCGCATGGGCCAGGCCAGGGCGGGCGCGGCACTGATCGCCCGCGGCGAGTTCTCGATCATCATCGCCGGTCTGGCAGTGTCCGCGGGTGCCGTAGAACCGGAACTCGCAGCGCTCGCAACGGCATACGTGCTTCTGATGGCCGTGATCGGTCCGGTTGCGGCGCGAGTTGTCGAACCGGTCACCTCGTTGTACATCAGAGTTCGCACAAAGTCCTGATTGCGACAATATTCTGGTTGGATGCCCAACGGATTCGCTCGTCCCGCCGCGACAGTGGCGTGTGCCTTCCTGATCGCGTGTGCTCCGGTTCCCGCGTTTGCGGGCGGGATTCCCACCACAGACCAAGGCGTGGCGGCAGCGCAGGTTGTGGTCGATCGATCGCTGCACCTCGAGGGTGCGTCGAATGCGAGGGACGTCGGCGGCTATCGAACGTCGGATGGACGTACGGTTCGGATGGGACAGGTCTTCCGGACCAATGCACTCGACAAACTGACGCCCTCGGATCTTGCGGTGCTGCACCAGCGCGGCGTGGCGTCGGTCGACGACTTCCGGACGGTCGTCGAACGCGCCATGTCCCCGGACCGCATCCCGGAGGGTGCCCGGAGCAATTGGTTCGACGTGATCGGGACCAACCCGGCGAACTTCCCGGCTCTGGCGGATATGCCGTCGATGTACACGGTCATGGTGAGTGATCCGGGAGCGAGCCGAGCATTCCACGACGCACTGGCGAGTATCGCTGACACGGACGGCGCTGTCCTGTACCACTGTTCGGCAGGCAAGGACCGAACCGGCTGGATGACTGCCGTTCTGCTGACACTGCTCGGTGTGTCCCGTGAAGACGTGAACGCCGACTACATGCTGAGCAACCAGTACCTGGCCGGTCCCCGCACCGGCATAGCCTTCGTGGACGGTGTCGAGCAGTCGTGGCTGGATACGTCGTTCGCGACAGTCGAGCGCATCTACGGCAGTTTCGACAACTACGTCCGGGACGGCCTTCAGTTGAGCCAGGACGATATCGCACGGCTCGAGGACAAACTCTTGGCCTGACGCTGTACGAAAGAAAAAGAGCCGCTCCCCGAAGAACAGGGGAGCGGCTCTTTTTGTGGAGCTGGTGTGACTAGTCGAGGTAGTCGCGCAGTACCTGCGAACGCGACGGGTGGCGCAGCTTCGACATCGTCTTCGATTCGATCTGGCGAATACGCTCACGCGTGACGCCGTAGACCTGTCCGATTTCGTCTAAAGTCCTCGGCTGGCCGTCGGTGAGGCCGAAGCGCAGGCGAACCACGCCGGCTTCGCGCTCGGACAGCGTCTCGAGGACCGACTGCAGCTGATCCTGCAGCAAGGTGAACGAGACGGCGTCAACCGCGACAACAGCTTCGGAGTCTTCGATGAAGTCACCGAGCTGGCTGTCGCCCTCGTCGCCGATGGTCTGGTCGAGAGAGATGGGCTCACGCGCGTACTGCTGGATTTCCAGCACCTTCTCCGGCGTGATGTCCATTTCCTTGGCGAGCTCTTCCGGCGTGGGCTCACGGCCCAGGTCCTGGAGCAGCTCTCGCTGGATACGGCCGAGCTTGTTGATGACCTCCACCATGTGCACCGGGATACGGATGGTGCGTGCCTGGTCGGCCATGGCGCGGGTGATGGCCTGACGGATCCACCACGTTGCGTAGGTCGAGAACTTGTAGCCCTTGGTGTAGTCGAACTTCTCGACTGCACGGATCAGGCCCAGGTTGCCTTCCTGGATGAGGTCCAGGAACGCCATGCCGCGGCCCGTGTATCGCTTCGCGAGCGAGACGACGAGTCGGAGGTTGGCTTCGAGGAGGTGGTTCTTGGCGCGATTGCCGTCGCGGCAGATCCAGCTCATGTCGCGGCGCTGAGCTGCAGGCAGCTTTTCGCCCTTGTCAGCAAGATCCTGCATGATCTGCACGGCGTACAGACCGGCTTCGATGCGCTTGGCGAGTTCGACTTCCTCTTCGGCGTTGAGGAGTGCGACCTTGCCGATCTGCTTGAGGTAGGCGCGAACGGAGTCGGCGGACGCCGTGAGTTCGGCATCCTTACGAGCCTGACGAAGTGCCTCGGACTCTTCCTCGTCCCAGACGAAGTCGCCGGACGCTTTGTCCTTGTCGGTCGGTTCCTCGGTGGCGGGCTCTTCGTCCTCGCCGACTGCGACGACCTCGACCTCTTCGAGGTCTCCGTCCGTGATGTCGATGTCTTCCAACTCGACGTCGCCGTCTTCTACATCAGGATCCCCGGCCTTCTTGGGGCCTGCCTTCTTTGCTGCGGCCTTCTTCGCCGGAGCTTTCTTGGCGGGGGCCTTCTTAGCTGCTGCCTTCTTGGCGGGGGCCTTCTTCGCCGGTGCCTTCTTGGCGGCCGGAGCTGTGACGGTGGCCGCCTCCACGGCTGAAGATTGTGGCTCTGACTCTGATGGAGAATCAGCAGTCTGACGTGTATCGGTGGCTGCCACGTACGCCCTTTCGTGACGGTGTCGTGCGGCGTCACGCCAGAGTGGTGATCCGGCGGAGAGGTCAATGGTTGTGGCCGGCGCGCAGCCGGACTCCACCATTGTAACGACTCTCAGGAAACTCTTACGTCACGACGGGCGTTAACGGCTTTTTTCGGACCGGATTAACCCCTTGTTTCACCTTTTCACTTGGCCCATCGCCAGCGGAATCACCCTAAATTTTTGATGCGGCGAGGGCGGCGCCTGCGATTCCGGCGGTGTTCAGGAGTGCGGCCGGAACGACTGGCGTGCGGTTGGTCAGCAGCGGAATCCACTTCTCGTGTTTGCGACTGATCCCGCCGCCGGCGATGAACAAATCGGGCCACGTCAGATCCTCGATCGTGGTGAGCACCTTCGAGACCTCGACGGCCCAGTGCTTGTAGCTCAGCTCTTTTTTCTCCTTCACCGACGACGCAGCTCGATGTTCGGCTTCCTTGCCGTCGACTTGGAGGTGGCCGAACTCGGTGTTGGGCAACAGAACTCCGTTGTGCAGAATCGCCGACCCGATGCCGGTTCCGAAGGTCAGCAAGATGACAACCCCGGACGCGTCCTTGCCGGCGCCGTAGGTGTCTTCGGCGATACCTGCGGCATCGGCGTCGTTCAGAACGGTGACGGCCCGGCCGTCGAGAGCCTTGCCGAACAGTGCAACAGCGTCGGTTCCGATCCAGGACTTGTCGATGTTGGCGGCGCTGCGAGCGACGCCACCGGTGACGACCGACGGCAGGGTGATGCCGACCGGTCCGGCCCAGCCGGCTTGCTCGACGATCTGCGTCACAGTCGTGGCGATTGCCTCGGGAGTCGAGGGTTGCGGGGTCAGGATCTTGATGCGCTCACCGATCATCTCGCCGGTGCTCAGATCGATGAGAGCGCCCTTGACTCCACTGCCGCCTACATCGATTCCGAAACCTGTCGTTGTCATCGTCCTGCGCTCCTGAGGGCTCGAATTCGAATGTCGCGATCTGACCGAATCAAACACTAACCCGATTGGGTACGCGTGGTGCGGCGCAACGAGGGATGTGTTGCGATGGTGGTGTGCGCCCACAAGAGATTTCCCTGTCCGAGTTGTCCACGGATTCGCTCGATCCTGCCGAACTGAGAGTGGTGGCGGTGGCCGTCGCGGAACGCGCTGCTGCGCACGTTCGCGCCCGTCGTCCGGAAGTGTTCGGCGTCGTCGGTTCGGGTGAGAGCGAGAACGGTTCCGACGCCGGAACCGTTGCGGCCAAGAGCACACCGACCGACCCGGTGACGATCGTCGACACCGAGACGGAACAGGTGATCCGGGATCTGCTTGCGACGCTGCGGCCGCACGATTCGATTCTCGGTGAGGAAGGTGGCGGAGACGCAGGCGACGTCGTAGGGGTCCGCTGGGTTGTCGATCCCATCGACGGAACTGTGAACTTCCTCTACGGAGTTCCGGCGTTCGCGGTGTCGGTAGCGGTGCAGATCGACGGAGTTTCCGTGGCCGGCGCGGTAGTCGATGTGTCTGCGGGGGCGACGTATTCGGCGCACCGCGGTGGCGGCGCCACGATGACCACCGAGGACGGTGCGGTCAGTGAGCTCGCCGCCAACCCGGTGACCGAGCTGTCAATGGCTTTGGTGGCTACAGGTTTCGGATACGGCGCTCAGCGACGCAAGGCACAAGGGCGGTTCATCGCGGAGATTTTGCCCCAGGTGCGCGACATCAGGCGGATCGGTTCTGCGGCGCTGGATTTGTGCATGGTGGCGACCGGTCGCGTCGATACCCATTTCGAGCACGGACTGAGCCCATGGGATTGGGCTGCCGGTTCGTTGATCGCCGAGGAAGCCGGTGCCGTGATCTGCATTCCGGGCCCGAATTCGACGTCTGCGGCGGGCGACATCGTCTACGCGTGCGCCCCGGGGATCGCCGACGAGTTCGCGGCGATGCTCACCGCATGCGGTGCGGACCGCCCGATCAGCACCTAGCGGTTCGCGCCGCCTTCAAGAGATCGATGTCCATTGCCGCGGCTTCGGCATTCGCGGGTTGCTCGGCGAGGGCGCGGAGCACCTCGCCGGCATCGGTGTTGGGGGAGACCTTGCTGAAGTACGTGCCCAGCGCAAAATCGACCGTGTCGTCGGTCCGGCCGTCCCTGATCAGTTCTGCACACGGAGCGACCAGCCACACGGCACTGGCCGCAGCGATTCCGTTCTCCCCGAAGCGGATCTGGCCCTGGCATTGCATGTTCTGATCAACGTAGACCGGGTCGTTGCCCACTTGTACGTCTGGAGCGCTGGCAAAGCCGTAGTCCTTCAGCTGGGCGGCTACCTGCGAGGCCTGACCGCTTTCACCGTTGGCGTTGAAGACTCGAACCTTGGTCGCAGCCAGCGGCGCCGGTTCCACGTCGAGCAGCGTGGTTCGGTCCACAACCGAACCGAGGGGCATCGGTTGTGGGGCGGCCGGATCGGACGATGCCTGCGGGCGATTGCAGGCGACCGTATCGCTGATTTTTGCGTCAGCCGTGAGGATCTTGATCCACAGCGCGCTGCCGAGGACGGCGAGTACCGCGAACACCGCGACGACCGGCCACACGCGTCGGCGCCGGAACGGACGACCTCGGTCGTCGGTCGCGCTGCCTTCGGTGATCAGAGAAACCACGGTATCCCTCGACTTTCTGGACGAGTTGGAGCTTCGTCGTCAAGCCGAGCAGAGCGGGCGTGACGTTCGGTGCCTACCTTAGAGGGCGCGCGGTTCAATCCCGTTCAGGTGTGTGGTGACTGGCCGTCAACCGAATTTCGCCGAGTTGATACGTCGGTGCTGCTGCGGTGATACCGCGGTGATTTCAGGGGAGTTTTCGGGGTCGAAGATCACAAAATGCTGTGTAGTTGGTGACGATTCGCAGACTTTTTTCGGAAATGACCGAATGGGTTACTACTTTCGCGCTTACTTCGGCTACTGTCTGGCGGCCCAGGTCGTTCGACTGGGCGTCGGCTCCATGCCGTAATGACAACCAAATGAGGCACAGATCACGTTCTCGGGAGAAGTTTCCGGGCACTTTTCCACCCGCTGCCACGTTGTGCAGCGACAGGGAATGATCTCCATGCCACGGCGGTTTCCATGCGCATGACGGGATCTACCGGATTCCAGGCGTTCATGGGACCGGGATACACGAGAAGGATGAGGGGTAAGCGACATGGCAACTGACTACGACGCACCGAGGCGTACAGAGTCCGACGAGGTTTCGGAGGATTCGCTCGAAGAGCTGAAGGCGCGGCGCAACGAGGCGCAGTCGGCTGTCGTCGATATCGACGAGACCGACACTGCAGAATCCTTCGAGCTGCCCGGTGCAGACCTTTCCGGCGAAGAGCTGTCGGTTCGGGTCGTTCCGAAGCAGGCCGACGAGTTCACGTGTTCGAGTTGCTTCCTGGTGCATCACCGCAGCCGTCTGGCGAGCGATGCAAACGGACAGCTCGTGTGCATGGACTGCGCAGCCTGATAGTTCTTCGCAGCTTTACATTGCGTCCCGACGGTCGACCCGATGTCTTCGGGTCGACCGAGGGATCAAGGCGGTCGTGAGACCGCCTACTACTTTGCTCAGTCTTCGCTGAGAGCTTTGACCAGTGCTTCGGGTCGACGTGAGCTCACGAGCCAGTACGGCGTCGGATCTTCCGGATCATCGAGGACGATCAAGACCATGGTCTTGACCCACGGTCGGTGCTGGACAAAAGCAGACGGGTCGAGCTGGCGACCCATCGCGGCACTCTTTGCCGAAGCAGGTACCGCAGCGGCGCGTGAGATCAGATTCACTGGAATGTGCGCTCGGCCAACATGCAATTCCTTGACCCCGCCGGTTTCGACAACCTCGACGCGGGTGCGGCTGAGCCAGAACGACAGCCAGATCGGGATGGGTAGCAGCACCACGTACGCGAGCAGCGACACCAGGCCCGGGCGCCCCATGTGGACTTCCGCTGCCAGGAGCGCGGCCACGGCGATTCCGGCGATCCACCACCCGATGGGCAGCCAGAGGCGCTCGGAATAGAGCGTCGTGGACGCAGGGGCTGTGGTAGCGACGTCAGGTCGAGATGATTCGGGCACGAGTCAAGGATAGTCCGTCTCGCGCAGTGGTCCTCTAGGTGCTCCGCGCCCAGTAGTCCTCTCTCCAGTCTGCGCCGAGTAGTCTTGGCCGACGTGAGCGATCATCTCTCCATCGCCTTGAAGCGACTGGACCCAGACCTGCCGGTTCCGCAGCGTGCACATCCCGGTGATGCCGGTGTGGATCTGTGCTCCACCAGCGATGTCACTATCGAGCCCGGCCGCCGTACCCTCGTTGGTACGGGTATTGCGATTGCCTTGCCGGTCGGCACTGTCGGACTCATCCATCCGCGTTCCGGACTTGCCGCAAAATCGGGTTTGTCCATCGTGAATGCGCCGGGCACCGTGGATGCAGGTTATCGAGGCGAGCTCAAGGTGTGTCTGATCAATCTCGACCCGGACACAGCGGTCGAGATTCGTCGCGGCGACCGAATTGCGCAGCTAGTGGTTCAGCGCGTCGAACTGCCGGTATTCGAGGAAGTGGAGTCTCTCGACGACACCGCCCGTGGTACCGGTGGATACGGTTCGAGCGGCGGACACGCGATACTCGACACCGATGCAGGTGTGAGTCCTGTCGTAGAGGGAGTCTGAAACATGTTCGGACGTAAGAAGAAGTCAGATGTAGACGAGGAACCGACAGGTTTCTTCGAGGACGAGGATGTCGATCACGTCGACGAATCCGACGACGCAGATGACACGGTCAGCGAAGAGTCCGAGGGCCCGTACGACATCGCGGACATCGAGTCCGACGATCCGACTGCCGGTCGGAACGGTCAGCGACTCGATCTCGGTTCTGTTCTGGTTCCGATGCCTCCTGGCGGTCAACTGCAGGTGGAGATGGCGCCAAACGGGTCACCCCAGGCCGTGCACCTGGTCACCGAACACGGACGGGTCACTGTCGCCGCCTACGCGGCACCGAAATCGCCTGGCCAGTGGCGTGAGGTTGTCGCCGAACTGGCGCAGTCCTTGCGAGACGACAATTCGCCGGTCAGCATCGAGAACGGTCCGTGGGGTCGCGAACTGGTCGCGGAGACCGCTGCCATGGATTTGCGTTTCATCGGTGTCGACGGTCCGCGGTGGATGGTTCGGTGTGTTGTGGCCGGTCCCAGTGGATCGACAGCCGCCGGCGCGCCGCTGGTTGCTATTGCGCGCGACATTCTGCGCGATACCGTCGTCAATCGCGGAGCGGAGCCACATCCGGTGCGGACTCCGCTGCCGGTGGTGCTGCCGCAGGCGTTGGCCGAGCAGCTCGCTGCCGCGCATGAGCAGCAGATGGTCGCGCAGCAGCAGGCCGCAGCTCAGCAACAAGTCGATCAGCAGATCGCTGCGAGCCAGCAGGTGCAGCAACAGCCGCCCACGCCGCCGGTCCCGCCGCAGCGCCGGGGCGAATCCGGTTCTGCCATGCAGCAATTGGGTCAGTAACTCACGTTTACTTCAGGCGCTCGCGGCGGTTGAGAGAATCCGGCCGCCGTGAGCGCCTCGAGGCAGGTGGCCCCGAGTATCGCGGCGTCGTGGCCGATCTGGTCGAGCTCGAGTGTGCCCACTTCGGCGCGGGGGAGCGCGGCCGCCCATTCGTAGCCGACGGTCGCCGGATGAACCGGATCGTCGAGCGCTATCGCGATTCCGACCGGAACGTCGATCTCCGCAAGAGCTGCTTCGGTCAGCGAGTAATACGTCGCGGCCTCGTCGAGAGCCGCCGGCAGATCCGGCCACTGCGAACGCCACGAACGTTCCAGTTCGTGTCCCAGCCAGGCCGGGCTGGAGGCGAGCATCGCTGCAATGACCGATTCCAGACCTTCGCTGCGCAGCTGTGACGAGGTGAACCGTGCGCTCGCCGCTGCCGGTGCGTGATCGGGTGCTCCGGTCCACGGTGGCAGCGCCGCCAATACTCCCGACGTCTTGTCCGGATTGAGCGCTGCCCACTGCAAGGCGACGGCAGCACCGATGGACACACCACCGACAAGGATTTTCCCGTATTCGGTGGCTGCGGCATCCATCGCGTCGAGGTAGCTGCCGACGACACGCCGAGGGTCCGGTTCGATTGCGACGGTGCGCACACTTCGAGCGCTGAGCGGCCCGCGGAACGCGTGGTCCACGAAGTGTGCGTCAGAGCCCGTACCAGGGAGAACGACGGCAACGGACGGTGAATGTGTGAGCGCCATTACCTGATCTTGCCTGGTGCCCCGAGATCACCGATCGACCGGTGTGGTTACCCGCTCGTAATGGGGCTACAGTGGCGAACACACAGCCCTTCCGTGACGCGAAACCCGTGCGTCACATTTGTTCGCAGGAGCGCGCAATGGCACCCGCCGCCGCAGGATATTTTCGCCGACTGACTCGTCGCCTCACCGAGGATGTCGATCAGTTGGATGCACAGGAAATGACCGAGTCCATCGAGGCCGTGGGAGGCCGGAAAGCATGCGACTGTCGGCGCGGTGAAGAAGTCACGATGGAGGGTCGACTCCGTAGCGTCGACGCGTGTCCGAAGTCGGGCAATGCCAGTATCGAGGCGGAATTCTTCGACGGCACCGAGGTCATCAACCTCGTCTGGATCGGCCGCCGCCGGATTCCGGGCATCGAGACCGGCAAGACCATCCTGATCCGTGGCCGCGTCGGCGAGCGGGACGGGCGCAAGGCAATCTTCAATCCGTACTACGAGCTGCGCGGCGAGTAGCCGCAGCCGTAGGACCAGACACAGCGCATTTGCCGCATAACGCGGCGCGTGTGGCACCCTCGACAGGTGAGCGAACCCAAACAGCAATCGGTGATGGACCAACTCGGTGGAGTGAGTGGTCTCGTCTACACGTCGCTGCCGATTCTGATCTTTGTTCCGGTCAACAGCATCTGGAACCTCACCGCTGCCATCTGGGCGGCAGTGGGCGTGGCCGTGCTGATCGCAGCGTGGCGCGTCTTCCGTAAAGAGTCGATCCAGCCGGCAATTTCAGGCGTTCTCGGTGTCGCCGTATCGGCGTTCATCGCGCACCGCACCGGAGATGCGAAGGGCTACTTCCTCTTCGGGATTTACACGAGCCTCGCCTATGGTGCCGCATTTGTAGTGTCGATACTGATTCGCTGGCCCCTGGTCGGCATCATCTGGGGTTTTCTCAACGGTCACGGCAACCTGTGGCGTCGACACAAAGGCGCGGTGCGGGCTTACGACATCGCTACCGCGGCATGGGCGTTGGTGTTCGGCGCCCGGTACGTCGTGCAGTCGCAGTTGTACGACACAGATCACACGGGTTGGCTCGCGGTGGCACGTATCGCGATGGGGTGGCCGCTCGCCGGCCTGGCGTTTGTGGTCACCATTTGGGCTGTGCGCAAGGCAGATCGGATTGTCGAGCCCCCGCCTACCGAGAGCGATATCGAAGCGGTAGGCGAGGAGCCAGGCGATCAGCCGGATCAGCGCGACGTCAGCTGACCAGATCCTGATACTCGGGGTGCTTGCCGACGAACTTCACGACGTACGGGCACACCGGGTGTACTTTCAGCCCGCGTGATCGCAGTTGGTCCAGTGCGCCGCTCACCAGGATTGCTGCCAATCCGAATCCCTCGAAACGGGGATAGATCTCGGTGTGATTGAACGAGAGCACGTCGCCGGCAGTGGTGTAGTCCTCGATCCCGGCAAGCTCGCCGTCGACGTGAATCTCGAAGCGGCTCTGAGCCGGATTGTCGACGACAACGGTATTTTCGGGTGCAGCGGCCATGATTGTCCCTTTCGTTGTGTGATGTCGGTGTCAGGCGTCGAGACGCAGCGCCGTTCGGAGCTGGTCCTCGGTGTCGATAGCCGCGACGAAAAGAAGTTCGTCGCCGCCTTCGATCGGGTCGTCGAGTTCGGGAACGATGACGCGGCCTCCGCGCAGGATCGTCACGAGCGCGCAGTCTCGGGGGAGTTCGAGCCGCTTGACGGGCTTGCCGGCGAGGGGAGTGTTGTCTGGCAGGGTGATCTCGACGAGGTTGGCCTGCCCCTGACGCAGAGTCATGAGTTTGACCAAGTCGCCGACCGAGACGGCCTCTTCGACCAGCGATGCCAGCATCCGGGGGGTGGAAACGGCGACGTCGACGCCCCACGACTCGTCGAACAGCCATTCGTTTCGCGGATCGTTGACGCGGGCGACAACGCGGCGCACGCCGAATTCCGTTTTTGCGAGCAAGCTCAGTACGAGGTTGGCTTTGTCGTCACCGGTTGCGGAGATCACCACCTCGTACTCCTCCAGCGAGGCCTCCTCGAGTCGGCTGAGCTCACAGGCATCGGCATGTACCCAGGTGGCTTCGGGCACTGACTCGGGTTCGACGTGTTCGATCTTGCGTTCGATCAGCATGACGTCGTGGTTACTGCGAATCAGCTCGCGCGCAATGGAGCGACCTACGGCACCTGCGCCGGCGATGGCGACCTTCACCTGGAACTTCCAATCACGTTGTGGTGCATCATGTTTTCGGGCAGTGCGGTCGGGTGTGACGTGTGCATAGCAGCCGCCTCAGTCGTCGCTCGGAGGCGGATTGCCGGCAAGTGCGATCGCTTCGGCGACGGTGCCGGACACCGCTGCGATGTACACCTGGTCGTCGGCTTGGATGACGGTCTTGCGATCGGGGAGAACGCCGGTACCGAAGCGGATGATGAATGCCACCCGGGAATTGGTCGCGCCTTCGAGAACCGAGATGGATTTACCGGCCCAATCCTCGTGTAGCGCAAGTTCGGTGATCGCGACGTTTCCCGACGGATCGCGCCACTTTGCCGTCTGGCTTTCCTTGGTCAACGTGTGCAGGAACCGGTCGGTCGACCATGGAACTGTTGCCACGGTGGGGATGCCGAGGCGCTCGTACACAGCGGCGCGCTTCGCGTCGTAGATTCGTGCGACGACGCGTTCGACACCAAAAGTCTCGCGCGCGACCCGGGCCGCGATGATGTTGGAATTATCACCCGACGAGACTGCCGCGAAGGCGTCGGCGCGCTCGATGCCTGATCGAATCAGTACGTCGCGGTCGAAACCCATGCCGAGGACTGTGGTTCCCGGGAAATCATGGTCGAGACGCAGAAATGCACTCTGATCGCGGTCGATGACCGCAACTTCGTGTCCGATCCTGGTCAGGGACGCGGCGAGGGAAGATCCCACACGACCGCATCCCATGATGACGACATACACGACCTACTCCGTTCATGGACTTTCGACGCGATTGCACGCCGAAACGAACCGTACATCGCTGAGCGGGAAGAGCAAGTCTCGACTGGCGCAATTCCGTTGTGATTGCGGGGATGACGGTGCAGTTCTACGGCGGATGACTCCATTTCAGGCTCGACGGCTTACGCTTTGGACGTGTCTAAGCTCTCGACCGCGACCAAGCGGCTCTTGCTCGGCCGGCCGTTCCGAAGTGACAAACTCGGGCACACGCTGCTACCCAAGCGGATTGCGCTCCCTGTGTTCGCGTCCGACGCCATGTCGTCCGTTGCCTATGCCCCCGAAGAAATCTTCCTGGTTCTCTCCGTTGCGGGCATTTCGGCGTACGCCTACACGCCGTGGATCGGCCTGTCGGTCGCCATCGTGATGGCTGTCGTGGTGGCGAGCTACCGCCAGAACGTCCACGCGTATCCGTCCGGTGGTGGTGACTACGAGGTGGCGACGGTCAATCTCGGGCCGACAGCGGGCTTGACCGTGGGCAGCGCGCTGATGGTCGACTACGTGCTCACTGTTGCTGTATCGATCTCGTCAGCGGCGTCCAACATCGGTTCGGCACTGCCGTTCGTGGCTCAGCACAAGGTGTTGTTCGCGGTGGCGGCGATCGTCCTGCTGACGGCGGTGAACCTACGCGGCATCCGGGAGTCGGGAACTGCATTCGCGATTCCGACCTACGCCTTCATCGTCGGGATGTTCTTGATGTTGGCGTGGGGGTTCTTCCGGATCTACGTGCTCGGTGAAGATGTTCACGCGGAATCGTCGTCGTTCACACTCAATGCCGAGGACTCGCATCTGTACGGAATTGCCTTCGCGTTCCTGATCGCGCGCGCGTTTTCCTCGGGTTGTGCCGCGCTGACCGGCGTCGAGGCAATCAGCAACGGTGTGCCGGCCTTCCAGAAGCCGAAGTCGCGCAATGCTGCCACGACCTTGCTGCTGCTCGGTTCGATCGCCATCGTCTTGCTGATGGGCATCATCATCCTGGCTCAGAAGATCGGCATCGTCTACGCCCACAATCCGGCAGAACAGCTGGTCGGTGCTCCTGAGGGTTACCACCAGAAGACCCTGATCGCGCAGATCGCCGAAGCTGTGTTCAACGGATTCCCGATCGGATTCTTCTTCATCGCGATTGTCACCGCGCTGATCCTCGTGCTGGCAGCGAACACCGCGTTCAACGGATTCCCCGTCCTCGCGTCCATCCTGGCTCAGGATCGCTATCTGCCGCGTCAGTTGCACACTCGCGGCGACCGCCTGGCATTCAGCAACGGCATTTTGTTCCTGTCGGCTGCAGCCATCGCGTTTGTGGTCATCTTCGGCGCTGAGGTCACCAAGCTCATCCAGCTGTACATCGTCGGTGTCTTCGTCTCGTTCGTGCTCAGTCAGACCGGCATGATCAAGCACTGGACGCGCCACCTGAAGTCCGAGACGGACAAGGCGCAGCGCGCGCGTATGCAACGGTCACGGGTCATCAACTCGATCGGTCTCGCCATGACCGGCGCTGTGTTGATCATCGTTCTGATCACCAAGTTCGCAGCGGGTGCCTGGATCGCAATCGTCGCGATGGTGGCCATCTTCGGCGTGATGAAGCTGATCAGACGCCACTACGACAGCGTTGCCGCCGAACTCGAGGAGCAGGAGTGGGACGGTGTGCTTCCCAGCCGCACGCACTCGATCGTGCTTGTCTCGAAGCTGCACATGCCGACGATGCGCGCCCTGGCCTATGCACGAGCGACACGACCGGACACGCTCGAGGCCATCACCGTCAACGTCGACGAACCTGACACCCGCGCGCTCGTTCGGCAATGGGAGAAGAGCGATGTGACTGTGCCGCTCAAGGTGATCGAGTCGCCGTACCGCGAAATTACGAAGCCGGTTCTCGACTACGTCAAGCGAGTGCGACGTGACGCACCCCGTGACGTGGTCACCGTGTTCATCCCCGAGTACGTGGTCGGCCATTGGTGGGAGCAGATCCTGCACAACCAGAGCGCATTGCGACTCAAGAGCCGTTTGCTCTTCCAGCCCGGCGTCATGGTGACGAGTGTTCCGTGGCAGTTGAGTTCGTCGGCAAAGGCCAAACCCCTCGATATCGAGAAGACAGCCGGCGCTACTCGTCGTGGTTACGACGCCGGAGAAAAATGATTGATCAAGAAAATGGAACGGCAGGCGTAGTTCGTTGAGTGAGAATTGGACCGGGCAGACCTTCGAGGCCGAACTGGGCAAGCCCGGTCACGGCGGGTTTGTTGTTGCCCGCCACGAGGGGCGTGTGGTGTTCGTCCGTCACGGCTTGCCAGGGGAGCGGGCACTGGTTCGCGTTACCGAGGACAAGGGCGGATCGTTTGCGCGCGCCGACGCGGTATCCATTCTCGAGGCGTCGCCGCATCGGATCGACCCGACGTGCCCTATCGCCGGACCCGGAGGAGCAGGTTGCTGCGACTACTCGCATGCCGATCTGCAGATCCAGCGAGAGATGAAATCTCTGGTGGTGGCCGAGCAATTGCAGAGACTGGCCGGCGTCGAACGCGACGTGCAGGTTGAGGAACTGCCGGGCACCGGCGACGGCACCGGGTGGCGGACTCGCGTTCGGCTCGCCGTCGACCGAAACGGTGAGGCGGGGTACCACGCGTTTCGTAGCAATCGCATTGTCACGGACCTGCGATGCACCCAGATCGAGGAACGTGCCTACGACGGATTGGCCGGAGATCAGTGGTCTCCGGGCAGTGAACTGCAGGTGGTCCTCGACGCCGCCGGTGCCAGGCATGTGGTCGAGATCAGTGCGCCCACCATCGCGAAGGCGGGGCGCCGTGCGCCCGGTCGGCGCGGGGCGACGGCTCGCCGTGCTGCGAGCAGCGGCCCGCGGAAAACTCGTGTTGCGATCGGTAATGACACCGTGCGTGAGCGCGTGGGAACCCGCGAGTGGGAATTGTCCGCGACGGGCTTCTGGCAGGCGCATCGTGGTGCCGCGCAAGCATATTCAGATGTTGTGCGAGACTGGGCCGGTGTCGGCTCCGGTGCTACCGCGTGGGATCTGTACGGCGGGGTCGGAGTGTTCGCGGCGGTACTGGCCGATCTTGTCGGATCGGATGGCGTCGTGGAATCCGTGGAGTTGTCGGCGCGGGCAACATCGGACGGCCGGGCAGCGTTGTCCGATCTGGAGCAGGTCCGATTCCACACTGACCGGGTGGAGAAGATCGTCGCAAGCGCGTCATTGTCTTCCGCGCCGGGTGTGATTGTTCTCGATCCGCCGCGAGCGGGCGCCGGCCGACCGGTGGTGGAGGCGATCGCGTCGACCGGCACCGAACGTGTGATTCATATCGGGTGTGATCCGGCATCGTTCGGCCGGGATATCGGTCTGTATCTCGAGCAGGGATTCCGCATCGGTGGACTCCGTGCCTTCGACGCCTTTCCCCAAACACATCATGTGGAATGCATAGCTCTGCTCGAGCGTTGAGTACTGTCAGGGTCTGATCGCTGTCGGTTAGCTGATTCCCGAATCGGGTGTGACCCTTATCGCGTCGCCAGAGGTTGCTTGAGCTATGCAACTAAATGTATAGTTGCGTTCTGCAAGTAGTTTTCGCGTAGATCGTTGTCAGGGGTTCTCAATGTCAGTGCAGCCGGATACGGCCCAAGCTCTTGTCGACACGGTTTTCCTGTTCGGCAGATCCTTGCGGGCCGTGGTGACGCACAGCGCTGAAAGCGTGTTGCCCCCGGCGCTGATCAGTGTGTTGTTCATGCTGGCAGCCAAAGGGGAGTGCAGACAGAACGAGCTGGCAGTAGACCTCTGTGTCAGCCAGTCCTCGCTCAGTCGGCAGATGTCCGATCTCGTGGATGCCGGGTATGTCGAGCGAAGTCCCGACCCCGCAGACAAGCGAGCGTTCCGAATCCGGGTCTCGGACGAGGGGCACAGCGTTCTCGAGGAAACGAAACAACGGCGAGCGGCGCGATTGCGCAGCATGCTCGAAGACTGGAGCCAGGAAGAGGCCATGGCCGCAGTGTCATCGCTACAACGTCTCAACGAGACGTTCGGCGCAGCGCTCCATCGTCAGGCTTCACCTGCAGTCCCGCACCCGGCCTTGCCGGTCGCGGGCGTAGAAACTATTGGGAGATAAGCACATGTCAGCCACAGTTGGAGAAACTCGGGCTAGTACCGAGAGCGGTGCGATGACGCACAGCGAAATTTTGAAAGTCCTCACCGGCCTCATCGCGGCACTCTTTACCGCGCTGCTGAGCAGCACGATCGTCTCGACGGCTCTCCCGACCATCATCGGTGAATTGCACGGAACGCAGACGCAGTACGCCTGGATCATCACGGCGGCACTGCTCGCGACGGCCGCGTCGACGCCCATCTGGGGCAAATTGTCTGACCTCTTCAACAAGAAGTTGCTGGTCCAGACGTCGATCGTGATCTTCGTGGTCGGTTCCATCATCGCCGGCGCAGCGCATAACGTGCCGCTGCTTCTTGGCGCCCGCGTGATTCAGGGCATCGGCATGGGTGGTTTGACTGCCCTCGTCGTGGCCATCATCGGCTCCATCATTCCGCCGCGTGATCGTGGTCGGTACTCCGGCTACATGGGTGCTGCCATGGCTGTCTCGATGTCCGGTGGACCCGTTCTCGGCGGTGTCATCGTCGACACGGTCGGTTGGCGCTGGTGCTTCTACGTGTGTGTTCCGTTGGCAGTCATCGCACTGTTCCTCCTGCAGCGCACATTGCACATCGAGACCGAGAAGAAGGAAAACGTCTCCATCGACTGGTTGGGTGCCACCTTGCTCACCGCCGGTGTCAGCGTTCTGCTGATCTGGGTCTCCTTCGCCGGTCAGGATGACTACTACGCCTGGTTCTCGATGCAGTCGCTGTACTTCGTCTTCGGCGGACTTGCCTTGCTGGCTCTGACGATGTTCGTCGAATCCAAGGTCAAGGATCCGATCCTGCCGATCAAGATCATCACCGAGCGCACCACCGCGTTGGCAATCATCGCGTCGGTCGCAGTGGGTGTCGGCCTGTTCGGTGCGACGACCTTCCTGACGCAGTACTTCCAGACAGCTCGCGGTTTCGATCCGACGGCAGCCGGACTGCTCACCATCCCCATGGTGGCAGGCATGCTCGTCGCCTCGGTTGGCTCGGGTCAGATGATCACCAAATTCGGTCAGTGGAAGCCGTTCGTTGTTTCCGGCGCAGTGCTGCTGCTCATCGGTTTCGGTCTGCTCTCGACGATCGACCACGCGACCAACCTGTGGACCATCGGAATCTTCATGGCCATCGTCGGTTTGGGTACCGGCATGCTGATGCAGAACATCGTGCTCGCGGTCCAGAACACCGTCAGCGTCGAAAACATCGGCGCGGCAAGCAGTATCGTTGCGTTCTTCCGTACCTTCGGTGGTGCGATCGGCGTGTCGGTACTGGGTTCCATCCTGGCAAGTCGCGTCGGCACCCTGACCAAGGAATCCGTGTCCGCACTGCCGCCCGAGCAGCAGATGGTTGCAGGCAAGAGCTTGCAGGACGGACTCGACCTGAACAACATGCCCGACTTCGTCGGACAGATCGTTCGATTCGCGTACGGCGACGCAACGGGACGCATCTTCCTGGTCGCAGCCGTTGTTGCCATCGTGACCTTGGTAGCGGTTTCCTTCATCCCGAACCGGGCACTGCGGACCACGATCGACATCGTTGTACCCGAGGCGGACGAGGTCAACCTCGAAAAGTCGGCTTCACGCTGATCACGCCATAGACCATCGAACACGGATCGAGATCGTTTCCTCGATCTCACCGTGTTCGACGGCTAGCGGAGCAGAATCTGCCCGAGCCGCGGCAAATACACCGTGCACCGGGACCATCTGGTCGGCGCCCTCGACAATCTCGAGGGTGTCGACCAGATTTTTCCGTGCCAGGGCCGCGAACTGTGCGGCTTTTGATTGTGCTGACGCCCAGGCAGATTCGCGGGCGAGCTCGGCCAGCGCCGTTCGATCCTCGAGGTCGAATGCCACGCTGTCGAGTCGGATCGCGTCGCCGGAGGCGGACACACAATCAGCGATAACGGCGGCGGGAGAATGCGAGCTGTTCGCAATCAACTCGCGCACTACTATTCGAAATGTCGTCGACGCAGTGAAACCGGTGGTTTCTGCTCGGCCGCCGTCCACCCACTGAGTCTGCGGGTGGATGCTCAATCCTGTTGTCACGAGGTCGGCTCCGCGGATGCCGTGTGCGTGCAGTACGTCCGTCAATGCGGTCGAGTGCCTGGCCAGGGCACCGAACGCGTCGGCAACTGCCGGGTCTGTCACCGAGATGCCAATCGACAACCGGGCAATGTCGGGAGTGGCTGTTGCGCGGCCGATTCCACTGACCGTCACGCTGGTCGCGTCCGACTGTTCCGAATGAGTGAAGGTCATGGGGCTTCTCCGATCAGATGCGTCCTGCGCCGATAACGCTGCGCAAGGTCATGTCGAGTTGTTCGTACGCGCCCGATGCCAGGCTCTCGAGCAGCGCAAGTTTGAGTTCCGGTGCCGCAGAGGTCAGTTCGTTGTACCGCGCAGTCGTGAGGACAGCCACAACCACAGTGGTGTCGGCCCGGACGTCGTTGAGGAAGCGGGAGTTCAGGAACATCGTCATCTCGCCGAACGTCATTCCGGCGGACAACGTCGCGATCCGGTGCGTGAGGCCTTGAACGTCGGTGAACGTCGTGCTGACCTGTCCTTGCAGAATCAAATAGAACCCTGACGCCGCATCACCGCGGCGGGCGATAGTTTCGCCCCTGGCATACGTTCGGCTCTCGAGCTGAGACACGAAGGCAGACACCTGTTTCGGTGACAACGCGTCGAGGACGGGGTGATCCTCGATCGACATGCTCGCCGGCTGACGCTGCTGTGAGCAGTGGAGCGTCAGGAGAGCGTCCTCGCACCACGCCATCGCCGCGTCGAGGTCGGCAAAAACCCGTCCGCCGCGTTGCGCGGGATTGATGCTCGAACTTGCCTGTCCGAGAAGCCCGCTCGGATCCACCAATGCCACGGCGCAACCCTTGTCGGCCAGTTGGGTCCGCAGAGCCGTGATCATGCGAATCGCCACGTCGCTCGCGTCGTCGACCCGTCGTACGTCGATCACGACCACTTCGAGTCCTTCGTCCACCGAACCGATCTCGCGCACGGCGGACTCCGCGCCGGTGAACAGGAGATCGCCGTGCAGTTCGTAGATCCGGCTCCGCTTGCCGACGTCTTCGAGAACAGCCTGTTCGGTGGGTGTGCGCCTGACTCGGGAAGGAGCCTGAGTCACGTTGTATCGCGCGCGGATCGACGACCTCGACGCACGCGTCACATGGAGGAAGTGAAGTTCCAACTCCTTGGACAGCGCCTTTGCCGCGGCCACACCACGAACGCTGTTTCCGTGAGCATCGAGTCTGGGGGAGTAGACGGCGATCCCGATCTGCCCGGGAAGAACTGCCATGACGCCGCCGCCGACGCCACTCTTGGCGGGTAACCCCACTTCGACCAGCCACTTCCCGGCGCCGTCGTACATTCCACACGTCGACATGACGCTGAGGACCTGTTCGACGCCGACGGCGGTGAGTGCGCGCTCGCGGGTCAACGGATTGACGCCGTTGTTGGCCATCGTCGCGGCCATCAGGCTCAGGTCGCGGCACGTCACGTCGATGGAGCATTGACGGAAGTACAGGTCGACGGCGTCGTTGGGGTCGCCGGAGATCACATCGAACGAGCGCAGCATGTGTCCGATCGCGCGATTGCGATGTCCGGTGCGCGCTTCGGATTCGTAGACGGCTTCGTTGAACGGCAACTCCCGGCCTGCGTAACGCGAATATGCTGCGCGAATTCGTTCGAAGCGGGTTGCTTGATCTGCCCCCGTCACCAGCGAGGCCGCGGTGATCGCGCCCGCGTTGATCATCGGATTCCGTGGTCGCTCGGTGAGGGGATCGAGGCTGATCTCGTTGAACGGCTCACCGGACGGTTCGACGTCGATCTTGGCGTCGACGGCCTCGGCACCGCGATCGGCGAGAGCGAGTGCGTACGTGAACGGCTTGGAGATCGACTGGATCGTGAAGGGATGCCGGGAATCGCCGATTTCGTAGACGTATCCGTCGATGGTGGCGAGGCAGATCCCGAACGAATCGGGGGCGACGGCAGCAAGTTCGGGTATGTAGTCGGCGACTTCTCCGGCATCGAGTGATCGGACGTCGTCGAAGACTCGGGCGATCAGATCGTCAACCACGTTTCCCATAGGATGACTGTAGGCGGACGAGTTCCACAATTTGTGGTCGCCGAGCGGATGTCTACAAGACCGGCCATCCGTTTTGTCTGTGATTGCAGTCACGGACCGCCGCCCCGGTGGTGCTGTAACTCGAAGTTATAGGTGAATACCGCCGAGTCCGCGTGTCGGTTCGCTGAGTCGCTCCGTAGACTGACAGAACTGTCGTACAGACAGCCGCGGCGCGCACCGGTGCAGCTGTGAAGCACGGAAGGAGCGATCTCGTTGGGTGTTCTTGCCCGCATTCAAGGTCCTGACGATCTGCGTCAGTTGAGCCACGCCGAGGTTTCGGAGTTGGCTGACGAGATTCGTGAGTTCCTGGTGCAGAAGGTCGCTGCCACCGGTGGTCACCTCGGCCCCAATCTCGGGGTTGTCGAGCTGACCCTTGCCCTGCATCGAATTTTCGATTCTCCGCAAGATGCCATCATCTTCGACACTGGGCATCAGGCGTATGTCCACAAGATCCTGACCGGACGCAAGGATCAGTTCGAGACCTTGCGCAAGCAGGGTGGTTTGTCGGGATATCCCTGCCGGGCCGAAAGTGAGCACGACTGGGTCGAGTCCTCCCACGCGTCAGCTGCACTGTCTTATGCCGACGGTTTGGCAAAGGCGTTTGCGCTGACCGGTCAAGATCGACACGTTGTCGCCGTTGTCGGTGACGGTGCGCTCACCGGCGGTATGTGTTGGGAAGCCCTCAACAACATCGCGGCCGGCAAGGATCGCTCGGTGGTGATCGTCGTCAACGACAACGGTCGTTCGTACGCGCCCACCATCGGCGGACTCGCCGATCACCTTTCTGCGTTGCGTACCGCCCCGAGCTACGAGCGGGCCCTCGACAACGGTCGCAGGATGGTCAAGAAGCTTCCCTGGGTGGGTCGCGCTGCTTACTCGGTGCTGCACGGAATGAAAGCCGGTCTCAAGGACGCGGTCAGCCCGCAGGTCATGTTCACCGACCTCGGCATCAAGTACCTCGGCCCTGTCGACGGCCATGACGAGCAGGCCATGGAATCGGCGTTGCGCCGGGCCAAGGCATACGGCGGACCGGTGATCGTTCATGCCGTCACCCGCAAAGGCAACGGTTACGCGCACGCCGAGAACGACATCGCGGATCAGATGCACGCAACCGGGGTCATCGACCCCGTGACCGGTCGCTCCGACAAGACGCCGGCACTCGACTGGACATCAGTTTTCTCCGCCGAGTTGATCGAGCAGGCTTCGCGCCGCGAGGACATCGTGGCGATCACAGCCGCGATGGCCGGCCCGACAGGCCTGGCCGCGTTCGCGGAGAAGTTCCCCGACCGCATGTTCGACGTCGGTATCGCGGAGCAGCATGCGATGACGTCGGCAGCTGGATTGGCGCTCGGCGGATTGCACCCGGTGGTCGCTATCTACGCGACCTTCCTCAACCGTGCCTTCGATCAGCTGCTCATGGATGTTGCGCTCCTGAAGCAGCCGGTCACGGTGGTTCTCGACCGTGCCGGCGTCACCGGGGTCGACGGCGCCAGCCACAACGGTGTTTGGGACCTGTCACTGCTCGGCATCATTCCCGGAATTCGTGTTGCGGCTCCACGTGACGCCGTCACGCTCCGTGAAGAATTGGACGAAGCACTCAAGGTCGACGACGGTCCCACCGTCGTTCGGTTCCCGAAGGGTGCTGTCCCCGAGGGGATTCCGGCGATCAAGCGGCTCGACGGAATTGACGTGCTTCGTGAATCCGACGGCGATCGCGGCGATGTGCTCCTCGTTGCCGTCGGTCCATTTGCCTCCTTGGCCCTCGCGATCGCCGATCGTCTCGACAAGCAGGGCATCGCGGTGACTGTCGTCGATCCGCGTTGGGTTCTGCCCGTCTCGGACACGCTGGTCAAGATTGCCGACAAGTTCGCGCTGGTTGTCACCCTCGAAGACGGCGGGGTGCACGGCGGTATCGGATCGACGGTTTCCGCAGCGTTGCGGGCTGCGGGTGTTCACACCGCGTGCCGCGACATGGGTGTGCCGCAGCAGTTCCTGGATCACGCCTCCCGTGAAGCCATCCATCAGGAACTGGGTCTGACGGCGCAGGATCTGTCCCTGAAGATCACCGGTTGGGTGGCCAGCATGGGTGGCTCCGCGGTTCACGTTAACGGGGATGCGCCTGCACGTGGCGACGCCCCTGCCCAAGGCTGAGTAACGCTTCATACAGATCGGCACTGCTGGAAATTGCTTCCCAGCAGTGCCGATACGTATCTGAGCTGGTGCTGCAATTACTGCACCGATTCGAGTGTGCTGCCTCGTGTTTCCTTTACGAATCTCAGCACCACGAACAGGGACAGCAGTGCCATTACCGCGTAGCCGCCGTAGGTGAGCGACAGATTCCAATCGGCCAGCGACGGGAAGGTCCAGGACACCAGGAAGTTGGCGACCCAGTTTGCTGCAGTGGCGAGACCGACTGCGGTGGCGCGCACACGGTTGGGGAACATCTCGGAGATGAGGACCCAGACGACCGGTCCCCATGACAGCGCGAAGAAGAACACAAACGCGTTTGCACCGATGAGGGCGATGGTGGCGTTGGCGCCGCTGAGTGTCGCGACGGATTCGCCGATCTCGTTCTTTGTCACTGTTGCCGAATGGAAACAGATAGCCGCGGTGCCGAGTGAGATTGCCATACCGGCGGAACCGACCAGCAGCAACGGCTTTCGCCCGACGCGGTCGATGACGGCAATCGCGACGAAGGTGCCGACGATGTTGACCAGCGCACTGACGACGCTGATCAGGAGCGAGCGGTCTGCGCCGAATCCGACGGCCTGCCACAGCGTGCTGGAGTAATAGAAGATGACGTTGATTCCGACCAGCTGCTGGAGTGCTGCCAAGGCGATGCCGAGCCAGACCAGGTACGAGACACCGAGGCGCTTCGAAAAGAGCTCGCGCACAGTGGTTTTGGCCTGCTTGAGTTTGAGAGACTCGCGAATTTCGTTCATCCGGCCGGTGACGGCGTCATGCTCGCCGCCTTCGAGGTCGGAGATGATCTTGCGCGCCCGATCATCCTTGCCTTGAGCGACGAGGAAGCGCGGAGACTCCGGGATCGTGGTGGTCATCACGAGATACAGAAGTGCAGGTACTGCCTCGAGCATCAGCATCCACTGCCAGGCTTCGAGGCCCGCGATCTGATTGCGCGCGCCACCGGCAGCGGCTTGCAGGGCGTAGTTGACCAACTGTGACACCGCAATTCCGAGCACGATGGCCAATTGATACATCGAACCGAGGCGGCCGCGGATAGCGGCCGGCGAGATCTCCGCGATGTATGCCGGCGCGATCACCGACGCAAAACCGACAGCGACGCCACCGACGATGCGCCAGAATGTCAGGTCGTAGACACTGAACGGAACGGCCGAACCGACGGCGCCGACAACAAAGAGCACTGCCGCGATCTGCATGACGCGGATGCGACCGAGTCGATCAGCTAGTGACCCCGCTATCCAAGCGCCCAAGGCTGCGCCGAGCAGGGTCAGGGACACGGTCAGGCCGGTGGCACCTGCGCCGATGTCGTATTTGTCGCGGATCGCTCCGACGGCTCCGTTGATGACAGCTGTGTCGTATCCGAACAGGAATCCGCCGAGCGCGGCAGCGCCGGCAAAGAGAACTGCATGTCCGACGGCGGCGCGTGTAGCGCCGGAACCGCCACTGTCGGTGGTACCGCTGAATGCCATTCCTGCCCCCTCCGGGCCAAGTGAACGATGCCCCGCTGCGTCGTCCGCGTGTAAAAGCACTCTGGACGCTACGCCCACCACGCGCGATTTGGCGGTTAGTCGAGTCTTGTTATCCACCTGAGTTGTTCGGGACATTCATCGGCGACGCCGATCGCGCGTCAGGTTGATGCGATCCGTTCGGCCTTTGCGGCGAAGTCCGCGAGATCCGCAGCCATCATCTTTCGGGTGATTCGAAGCCCGAGGCGCCCGAATACAGCACCGAGGACTTTGGACACGGCCGACTGGGCTTCGGAAACACCGGCGAAGTTCATTTCGAGGAGCGTGCCGCCGGGTGCGGGCTTCAGCGTGAATCCGGACGTGTAGTCCATGCCATTCGAATGTGCTTTCACCACAGTGCGAATGGGCGCCTCGACCTCCACGACCCACATTTCCTCGGATGCTTCCTTGCCCATCAGCTTGCGGGTTTCACGCCACCTGGTGCCCACGGCGTACCCCTCACCGGCAAGCCGTTCGATATGGGTTACGCCGGTGAGGGTGTCGACCGCGCCGTCGAGGTCGGTGACGACCTGCCACACGGTGTCCACGGGTGCATTGACAACTCTGGTCACGGAAGCAGCAAGTTCAGCCATGCGCAGAGCCTAGGTCGTGACACCGACACGCGGCGGTTACTTACTGTCAGCCGGCGCGGTTGGCAGCTTCCGTCAACGACGGCGTGATCTGATCGAGGACCCACGGGGTGCTCAGTACGTTGACGTTGCTGAGGCCGCCGATGACTCTGGTGTCGCTGAGGAAGACCGTCGATCCGCGCTTGACGGCGTCGAGTGCGCTGACCGCGGGAATGCTTGCCGGGTCGGTGGTTCCGTCGGTGAAGCCGACAATCACGTCGGCGTCGATGTCGGCGATGTTCTCGTAGGAGAGCGTCGTGAAGAACGATCCACCGGCATTGGCAGCGCCGAGCTTTTCGACGCCGGGAGCGTTGACAAACCCGAGTTCGTTCAACACCTGCACACGGGGATCCGTCGGGAGGTACACGTTGACGTTGCTGGCGTCGGTGTCGAAGTTGACGACGGCAATGGTCTTTCCGGCGTATTCGGGATGCGCAGCGGCAGTGTCGGCGAGAGTGGTGTCGAGGCCCTCGATCAATGCGTCGGCTTCGGTCGGCTTGCCTACGGCCTTTCCGACAATGCGTGTCTGGTCCTGCCAGGTTGTCTGCCACGCATCGCCGGGATAGGCGACAGTCGGCGCAACCTTGCTCAGCTGTTCGTAGACCGATTTCTCGAATCCTTCGTATGGGGCAAGGATCGCGTCGGGAGTCAGGGAAGCCACGATTTCGACGGGCGGCTCGCCAGTGGCCGGCATGTCGAACAGCGTGGTCTTGTCAACGTCGAAGTATTCCTGTGCCCACGGCATCACTCCGTTGTCGTCGGCCCCGTATGTGTACTTGGGCTGTCCGACCGGAGTGAGACCGAGGGCGTAGAGGATGTCCTGAGCGTTCCAGCCGAGGGTGACCAACCGTTCCGGTTGGGTTTCGATCGTGGTGGTGCCGAAGACGTTGTCGATGCTGACCGGGAAACCCTCCGAGTTCGCCGGAGCAGACGAGGAGTCCGAATCGGATGAGCAGGCTACGAGTGCGGTGGCGGTGAGTGCAGCCAGACCCAGTGCTGCCCATCCGCGAACGGTAGTTTTCATGTAGGAAAGCCTAACCTGTTCCGGCGGCCTGAGAGCGACCTCTTCGGGATCAGTCGAACTGGCATCCACTCACCGGTACTCCATTGAAGCGATCGCGGAGGTAGTCGAATGCGTTGTTCGGGCCGAATCCGTCGATGATTTCCGGACCGAAGTGGTTAACAAAGGTTGTACCGGGTGCGATCGGTGGCAGGTCGTTGGTTCTGAAGGTGACCGTGGCACCGCGTGAGCACCACGACTGCGCAAGGCTGCGAGCCTGGGAATAGGGGATGGTGTCGTCGTTGATTCCGCTGGTCACGAGAACTGGAGACGTAGGCGTCAGGTTGCCGACCTGTTGTTCATCGAGAATCGTTGCCGCTTCAGGGATCTCGTCCAAGTGTGCAAGGAGGGGCCGGCCGTCGACCGTCAGTGCGTCGGTGCGCATGAAGGGGTGTTTCACGATGATGTCGCCGACACATTCGGTGGACAGTTGATCAAGAACCGCGCGCCCTTGCGGCGTGATTCGCTTGTCCAGCGATGTATTCAGGTCAGGATAACGCGCGAGCAATCCGTTGATGTTGAATCCGACGACCCCGCCGATCAGGTTGCCGTCGATCTGTCCGAGTACCGATCGCAGATCAGCGGGAGGAGCGCCAGCCCAGGTTCCCGCGAGATTGAGTTCCGGTGCGTAGCTCGGCTGGAGTTCGGCCGCTGCTGCAGCCGCTCCGCCGCCCTGCGAGTATCCCCAGAAAGCCAAGGGAGTGTCGGAGCCGGTTCCACTGAGAATGTTCGCCGCCCGGGCGGCGTCGAGCATTGCGTGTGCTTCTTCGATTCGATTGACGTAGGTGTGGACGCCGGGGGTGCCCAGACCGATGTAGTCGGTGACAAAAACGCGGGCCCCCAATGCATTCCAGGTTCCGGCGGAGAACAGTTCCTGATTTGCGGACATGGACAGTGGATCGGTTTGGATCAGCAGTGCGTCGGGAAAGGCACGCGATGGTGCGCACTGGTCGCCTTGGCCCATCGTGCCCGGTCCGATGACAACGGTTGGTCGCTCGCCGGTGCCTTGCCACGGCTTCGACGAGTCGATGTAGGTGCCCGTCACCGCGGCGGGCGTGCCGTCCTGGAGTCGTGATGTGTACATGACTCGTTGCGCCGGCGCGGGCCACGGACCGTTGTACGGGGGTAGTGATGCCCGCAGGGTCATCGGCTCAGTGCGAATGACACTTCCGGGAACTTCTGGGAATTCCGCCGGCGGTTGATAAAACTCGGGGATCGCCGGAGCGGCAGCGGCCGGGTTGATCGCGGTGACGGTGCAGAGCGATGTTGCGACGACGGACATGCCGACCAATGTGGCCATCCGGAGTCGTCGAGTGGACGTGCGCCGAAATGCTGCGGACAACTTCTTCATGGAAGCCTCTCGATGCGTGTCGACGACAGCGCACGAGTTGCTGCGATCGACAGAAAGAAGTGTGAAAGACGGTCCTCGGCAGAGTCCCGCGTGCCGGATCGGAACGCCGTACGCATAGGTGCGGCAATCGATCTCGGCAGTGCTCGGAAGGTGTGGTGCGGAGCTCACCCCTATGAGCTACCGGCGAGTAACAACATAGCCCATAATTTCGTGAACTGGGTCACGAACGTGTGATTTCGCCCGAAAATCTTCACGAGTGGTTCGAAAATCGTCGTGACCTGCGGCCTTGTTGCAATCCTGGTTTGGGTGAATCGGGTAGTAATAGGCGATAATTGTCCGGTGCGGTCGCAGCAGAAGATCTTGAACGCCACGCTTCGACTGATCGAGGGTGGCGGGTTCGAGGCCGTCAACATGGCGGCGATCGCTCATGAAGCCGGTGTGTCGCGCCAGACTGTGTACTCCAACTTCGGGTCCCGTGAAGAAGTGGTGTCGAAGGCGATGTCCGATCTTACTGTCGAGATGTTGAGTGGTATCAAGGCTCGACTGGCTACTGTGGAGAGCGCCTGCGAATACGTCGTCGAATTCATCGTGGCGTCGCGGGCCGAGGTGCGGGCGCACCCGGTGCTGACGACGTTGTTGCTTGCCGAGCGGGGTGATCCGGTGTTCTCGGCGGAGATGATGGTACGTGCCAAACCTGTTGCACACGAGTTTCTTTCACCCATTGTCGAGCGAGGGCTCGCAACCGAGGAGGAGTTGGACGGCATTATCGAAATTTCCGTTCGACTGGGTTTGTCGGTCATCGCGTTCGACAGTGAGTCCATCCACTCCGACGACGATTTACGAACCTTTCTCACCCGCTGGCTTCAACCCGCAATGGGTTCCACAGCCTAGATATCAGCTTTCTCTTCAACTTTTCTTGACACTTTTCCGGTAAGTGTCTAGTTTTGGACTCGCTCGGTTGTTTTGTCCATACGGAACTAGGCACTTCCCCCTGATTATCTGGTGCCCCGTGAGTTTTCGCCGCCGGCACATCGGCGATTCACCAAGGGAGCACAGCTATGTCTGCACTGAAACGGCGAGCCTTTCTGTCCGGAGCCGCCGCGGCAATGGCCGCAGTGGCCATACCGAGTGTTGCCCGGGCCGATGCCGGTACCGCTGCCAGAACCGTCGGGGTGCCGCTCACCCGCGAAGAACACCGCGTTGTCGTGATCGGTTCGGGATTCGGTGGCGGCGTGACCGCGCTTCGTCTGGCCGAGGCGGGCGTTCCGGTTACGGTGCTGGAGAGGGGAATTCGGTGGCCGTCGGGCCCGAACGCCGAGACATTTCCCCATCCGGCCAGTCCTGACAAACGGATCCTGTGGCACCAGTCCAATCCGACGCTCTTCGGGAGAGAAGTTGCTTTCGAGCCGTACGTCGGGTTGCTCGAGACGGTGTCCGGGGAGAACATGACATCGATCTGCGCGGCCGGCGTTGGCGGTGGATCGTTGGTGTATCAGGGTATGACGCTGCAACCTGCCGAATCCGTCTTCAACGAGCACTTTCCCGAGCAGTTGGACTACGCGACGATGGATCGCGTCCACTATCAGCGCGTGGCATCCATGCTGCAACTCGCAGTAGCGCCGGACGAGTTGGTTGCGAGTCCGAACTACGAGGCAGCCCGTGTATTCGCCCGCAATGCAACGCGTTCGGGGCTTCCGGTGTCCAAAATCCCGATGCCGATCGACTGGGACTTTGCGCTGGCCGAACTGCGCGGTGAGATGAAAGCCTCGTACACCAACGGCGACGGCGCACTGGGCGTGAACAACGGCGGTAAGCACTCGGTAGACGTCACCTACATCGCCGCCGCAGAAGCCACAGGATTGGTGAAAGTCGAGACGTTGCACCAGGTTACCGACGTCGAACGCGCGGAAGACGGCCGGTGGCGGGTATATGTGAACCGCACCGACACAGCCGGTCAGGTGCTCGAGAACAAGATCCTGACGACAAAGGCACTGGTCATGGCCGCGGGCAGCGCCAACACGACCAAGTTGCTCGTGCGGGCCGGTGCGCAGGGGCGGATTCCCGATCTGCCCGGCGAGTTGGGCGGCGGCTGGGGCACCAATGCCGACCGCATCTACATCTGGTCCGACCCCACTGAGAATTTCGGTAGCACCCAAGGCGGCCCGGTTGTCTACGGAAGCCGGAACTGGGACGACCCGGATTCGGCGTTCACCCTCATTCAGGCGTCGTTCCCGCCGGTGCCGTTCGATGCGCACAGCACGGTGATGGTCGGATTCGGTGTCAGTAGAGACCGAGGCCGGTTTGTGTACGACTCCGCGCGGGACGAGGCAGTGCTCCGTTGGCCGAAGGACGGCGACTCTGCCATCCAGCTCGGCCACATCGGGCCGGCCGCCCACAAGATCGCCGGGAACACCGGCATCCTCACTGACACGAATGCGCTGCTGTCGTCGACGTGGCATCCGCTCGGCGGCGCGTGTATGGGAACGGTCTGCGATCTCGAAGGTCGCGTGCAGGGCCAGCGCGGACTGTACGTGCTTGACGGTGCCTTGATGCCGGGTAATGCTGCTGCGTGCAATCCGTCGATGACTATCGCTGCCGTGGCGGAGCGGGCACTTGACTACATTGTGAAAGAGGATGTCGGAACAGTGTTTTGAGCTGCGCACAGTGTGAACTATCGCGAACGGCGCACCCGGAAAATTCGAGTGCGCCGTTCGGCTTCGTCAGAGCGAGAGAATCAGATGCTTGCAACACCAGGCGCGAGGAAGCGCTTGCCGTTGACGGCCTCGGAGGTGCCGGTGCGGTCCAGGTACGGCGTGATGCCACCGTTCCAGAATCCGAATCCGCCGCCGAGCAGCAGGCAGAGGTCGATGTCCTCGGCTGCCGCTACGACGCCTTCGTCGAGCATGATCTGGATTTCCTCGGCGAAGGCACGGCGTGTGCGCTCGAGTACTTCTTCCGAGGTGGACACCTTGTCGCCTCGAGGCCACAGCGCGGCAACCTCGGGATCGACAGCTTGGCCGTTCTCGCCCCAGGTCCAGACGCCGGGCTTGCGGGCTTCGACGAGTGCTTCGAGACCGGGCGAGCTCTTGAACCGGTCCGGGTACGACGCCTGCAGGGTCTCGCCGGTGTGCAGAGCCACTGCGGGTCCGACGAGGGCCAGCAAGGTGAACGGCGACATGGGCATGCCGAGTTCGGCGATGGCATTGTCCGCGACGTCGAAGGGGGTGCCTTCGTCAACGGCGGACATGACCTCACCCAACGTGCGGGTGACGAGACGGTTGAAGACGAAGCCGGCCTTGTCGCCGCACAGGACAGCAGACTTCTTCAGTGACTTTGCGGTGGCGAAAGCCGTTGCAAGCGTGGCGTCGTCGGTCTTGCTGCCCTTGATGATCTCGAGGAGCGGGAGAACGGCAACCGGGTTGAAGAAGTGGAAGCCCACCACGCGCTCGGGATGCTTCAGCTCGGACGCCATCTCCGTGATGGAGAGCGACGAGGTGTTGGTCGCGAGGATGGTTTCGGGAGCGATGAACTGCTCGAGTTCCGCGAAGACCTTCTTCTTGACATCCATGTTCTCGAAGACGGCTTCGATGACGAAGTCGGTCTTGGCAAACGCGGCCTTGTCGAGTGAGCCGGAGACGAGGGCCTTGAGACGGTTCGCGGCGTCGGGGGACAGGCGCCCCTTGCCGAGGAGCTTGTCGATTTCGGTGTGGACGTAGCCGACACCCTTGTCGATGCGCTCCTGGTCGATATCCGTCAGAATGACCGGCACCTTGAGCTGGCGGACGAACAGCAGCGCGAGCTGGCTGGCCATGAGACCGGCACCGACTATGCCGACGCCGTTGACCTTGCGGGCCAGCGAACGGTCGGGCGCTCCGGCGGGACGCTTGGCGCGCTTGTTCACCAGATCGAAGGCGTACAGGCCGGCGCGGAGCTCGTCGGTCAGGAGGAGATCGGCAAGCGCCTCGTCCTCGGCCGCAAAGCCCTTGTCGAGCGAAGCCGCATCCGTGATGTCGGTGGTGCGAGCCAGTTCGAGCAGCTCGACAGCCTTGACGGCGCCGGGAGCGTTGCCCTTGGTCTTACCGTCGACGATGGCCTTCGCACGGGCGATCGCGTCGTCCCAGCCCTGGCCGCGATCGATCTCGGGGCGAGCGGGAGTGACGGTACCTGCCAGAACCTGCGCGGCCCAGGCGAGTGACTGCTCGATGAAGTCGGCGGAATCGAGAACGACGTCGACGACGCCGAGTTCGAGTGCCTTCTTGGGGGAGAGCACCTTGTTCTGGTTGAGCGAGTTCTCGATCACCACGGTGACGGCGTTGGACGGGCCGACGAGGTTGGGGAGCAACTGCGTGCCACCCCATCCGGGGACTAGGCCGAGGAACGCTTCAGGCAGGCCGAGGGCACCGGCGTTGGCCGCAACGGTTCGGTAGTGGCTGTGCAGGCCGACCTCGAGGCCGCCGCCAAGGGCGACGCCGTTGATGAAGGCGAACGTGGGAACGGAGGACTCACGCAGGCGTCGGAACACCTTGTGGCCCAAGCGGCCCAGCTCGAGTCCCTGCTCACGTGAGGTGATCGCGGGAACACCCTTGAGGTCCGCACCGGCGGCGAAGATGAACGGCTTTCCGGTGACGGCGATGGCCACCGGGTTCGCGGCAAAAGCTTCGTCCAGTGCGGCGTCGAAGGATGCGAGCCCGCCGGGGCCGAAGGACGACGGCTTGGTGTGGTCGAAGCCGTTGTCGAGGGTGATCAGTGCAAACGGGCCCTCGATGCCGGGGACCGAGATGATCTTGGTGTACGCGTTCGTCACGACCTCGTCGGCGAATGCTGTTGCAATATCAGACATTTAGTTAACTCCTGCCTGGTAGTCAGCGTGGTTCGGGTTCTCCCAGATGACGGTGCCGCCCATGCCGAGGCCGATGCACATGGTGGTCAAGCCGTAGCGCACGTCGGGACGCGTCGCGAACTGGCGGGAGAGTTGCGTCATCAGGCGCACGCCCGACGAGGCGAGGGGGTGGCCACACGCGATGGCGCCGCCCCACTGGTTGACGCGGGGGTCGTCGTCGGCGATGCCGTAGTGCTCGAGGAACGCGAGAACCTGAACCGCGAACGCTTCGTTGATCTCGAAAAGTCCGATGTCCTCGATCTTCAGACCGGTGCGTGCCAGAAGCTTCTCGGTGGCGGGGACCGGTCCGATACCCATGACCGCGGGGTCGACGCCCTGGTAGGCAAAGCCGACCATGCGCATGCCGACGGGCAGTCCGAGCTCCGCTGCGGTGTCTTCACCGGCGAGAAGTGCTGCCGTGGCGCCGTCGTTGAGGCCTGCGGCGTTACCGGCGGTGATGCGCCCGGCGGGGCGGAACGGTGCTTTGAGCTTCGCGAGGTCTTCGACGGTAGTTCCGGGGCGCGGCGGCTCGTCCTCGGTGGCGAGGCCCCAACCGGCTGCACTGCGGGTCGCGACGGGAACCAGCGTGTCGGCGATGAAGCCGGCCTTCTTGGCAGCGTCGTACTTGTTCTGGCTGTTCACGGCGTAGGCGTCCGTGCGGTCTTTGGTGATGGTCGGGAACCGGTCGTGCAGGTTCTCTGCGGTGTTACCCATCACGAGTGCGCTCGGGTCGACCAGACGGTCGGCGAGGAAGCGCGGGTTGGGGTCTGCGCCCTCACCCATCGGGTGGTGGCCCATGTGCTCGACGCCACCGGCGACAACAACGTCGTACTGGCCGAAGCCGATGCCCGACGCGGTGGTAGTGACGGCGGTCATCGCGCCGGCGCACATGCGGTCGATGGCAAATCCGGGGACGGTTTCGGGCAGGCCGGCGAGGATCGCGGCGGTGCGGCCGATGGTCAGTCCCTGGTCACCGGTCTGAGTGGTGGCAGCGATCGCCACTTCGTCGATCCGCGCGGGATCCAGCTGCGGGTTGCGACGAAGCAGTTCGCGGATGGCTTTGACGACCAGGTCGTCTGCACGCGTCTCGGCGTACATGCCCTTGGGGCCTGCCTTGCCGAACGGGGTGCGAATGCCGTCGACAAAGACGACGTTGCGTTGGTTGTGTGTGGATGGAGCCACGCGAATTCCTCCTGATGGAGATGCCCACCACGCGCTGGGCGGATGGGACTTACGGTTCGGCAATCACGGCCAAGCGTCCGGCCTTGTAACAAGCGTACTACTGCCCATTACTCACCGGTAACTTAACGGGTCGAATTGCTCCACCCACACCCGCAACCCCGTCAGGATTCGCCGGTTGCCGCTGCTTCCTCCTCGGCCGCGACCGCGTCGTCCTCTGCCGGAACTACCGAGTTCAGCGCCTCGGCGAGGACCGGCACGGTCAAGGTGCGCTGCCACAATCGGGCGCCGCCGGACGTGAGCTTCGTCTCGATCGCAGCCGTGACCACGGCGATGTCCGATCCCGGCTCGATTGTCCAGTCCCAGCACAGACGACGCACCAGCTCCGGTTGCAGCAGATTCTCGACGGGGACCGATACCTCGGAACTGAGATCCGACAAGGCTGCGCGGGCTGCGGTCAGACGATCGGCGGCTTCGGGATCCTGACGCGCCCACCGTCCGGGAGCTGGCGGGCCGATGTTCGGCGGAGTCTTCGGGGGAAGCTCGCTGTCCGGCAGGGACCGAGCTGATTCCAATGCAGTCATCCAGATTCGTGAATAGCGTCGTTGCCTCGGTCCGCCGAACACGGGCAGCGACCGCAGCGCATCCATCGACCGGGGATCCTTGAGCGCCGCGTCGATGATCGCCGAATCCGGCAGCACTCGGCTGGGAGACACGTCGCGCTTACGTGCGAGATCTTCACGCGCCTGCCACAGCGCCCGGACCGCAGCCAATTGGCGAGTGGTCTTCAGTGACGTGATGTGCGACGTGCGGCGCCAGCGATCCGGCTTCGGCTTCGGCGGGCCGGCAAGTCGAATGTGCTCGAATTCTTCTTTCGCCCAATCCAATTTGCCTTGTGCACGCAGTTCGGCTTCCATGGCGTCGCGCAATTCCAGCAGCACTTCGACGTCGAGCGCGGCGTAGTTCAGCCATGGTGCCGGCAGTGGCCGTGTCGACCAGTCGGCGGCGCCGTGGCCCTTGCGAAGCTCGACATGCAACGTGCGTTCCACGATCGCGGCCAGACCGACCCGTTCGAATCCGGCCAGTCGGCCCGCCAATTCAGTGTCGAAAAGTACAGCCGGATACAACCCCAACTCGGCCAGTCCGGGCAGATCCTGATCTGCGGAATGCAGAACCCACTCCAGAGGGTTGATCGCCTCGGCCAGCGGTGCCATGTCCGCGGCGGTGGGGATCGGATCGATCAGAAACGAGCCGGCGCCCTCACGTCTGAGCTGAATCAGATACGCACGGGCGGAGTACCGGAATCCCGACGCACGCTCGGCGTCAACAGCCAAAGGCCCGGTGCCCGCTGTCAATTCAGCGGCAGCCTTCGCGATCCCGTCTGCGGTGGTGATGACATCAGGCACACCGTCACGCGGCACCAGGAGTGGTTCGACATCGGACGTGGGCTCGGTTGCATCATCGGTGACTTCGGACATGATCGATAACTCTACGTCGCAGAAGGCGTCGTAGTTGCGCAACCTTCCCCGTCACTTTCTTCGTCGCCTTTCTCGGCTGCTCCCAGGAGTTCGTCGAGCGCCAGGGCGAATCCTTGCGCGAGTTCGTGCAATTGGGGTGCCAGGTCCGTGCAACTGACAATGCCCACATCTACTTTGCCGTCGAGCGACATCACCGTCACATTGAGTCCGGCGCCGTGAAAGATGGGTCCCAGTGGGAACATTCCCGTAATGCGTGCGCCCAGGAAGTACAGCGGAACCGGCGGGCCGGGAACGTTCGACACCACGAGATTCGACACGACGGGGTGCCGTTCTGCGAGCTTGAGTGAGGAGTAGACGCGCATTGCGGCGCCGAAAACTGCCGGCGACGCAAATTGTGACCAGTCTTGAAGCATGTTTGCGCCCAACGCCTCGTTATGGTTTTTCGAGGTCGCGTTGTATTCGCTGATCGCGCGCAAGCGGTCGAGTGGGTCGACGATCTGGGTGCCCAGTTGCGTGAACATACCGGAGATCTGGTTTGTGCCGGCGCGGTCGGATTTCCCGTGAACCGACACGGGAACCATCGCGACCAACGAATCCTCGGGAAGCTCGCCGCGCTCCTCGAGGTAGTTGCGCAGCGCTCCGGCGCACAGCGCAAGAACGACATCGTTGACCTTGACGCCGTGACGGTCCTTCACGGCTTTCACTTTGGCCAGGTCGAGCTGGGCGAAGGCAATATTGCGATGACCGGTGATGGCGCCGTTGAACGACGTTCGAGGGGCGGTGAACGGCGCAGGCATCGCTCTGCCTTTGCGCGCGCGGGTCACCCATTTGGGCAGCAACGCGATACCGCCGGGGACGAGGCGCGCCAGCCGCGCAGGCCTGGAAATTACGGCGAGGAGGCCGCCGACAGCGATGTCGAGTGTGCCGGCGTCACCGGCGCTCTCGGTTGTGGTGTCTACCAGTGCGGGGGATTCCGGTTCCAGACTGCACAGTTGAGCCAGGATGTTGGCACCGGTAATGCCGTCAGCGGCACTGTGATGGATCTTCGACATGACGGCGATGGTTCCGTCGGCAAGTCCTTCGATGACCCACATTTCCCACAGCGGACGGGAACGGTCCAACGGTTGGCTCGCGATATGTCCGGCAAGTTCTGCCAGCTCGTCGTGGCCACCTGGCGCCGGTACCGATGTGCGATGGCAGTGTCGTTCGATATCGAAGTCGTGGTCGTCCACCCAGACGGGGTAGTCGAGGTTCAAGCGTGAATCTTTCAGCTTGCGCCGGAACGTCGGCATCGCTGCCATGCGGGAGTCCAACTCGCCGAGTAGTGATCGGTAGCGGTAACCGCCCGGGATGGTCGACGGGTCCAGTATCACCAGGCCGCAGACGTGGAGTAGCTGTGTCGACGTTTCCAGGTACAGGAAGGTGGCATCAAGTCCGCTGAGACGCTGCATCTACCGATTTTAGAACGGGTTCTAGTTAGATTTTGGTGGAATGATCAAACCGGCGTTGGGGATCAGTCGTTCTTTCGCGACAATTCTGTTACCCCGGCGGGTGGTAGGCCCGCGGCGTAGGCCAGCACTTCGCAGAATGCCTCGACGTGATGTCCCAATTCCGTTGACGTGGCAGTCCAGGAGGCCCGCAGTTCCAGTTGATGCGCCCGCGGAGGCCCCGCGATGTCGCCGTAGCGAACCGACGTTGTTGCCGTGACCGTGCCGCCGAGCGCTACAAACGGAGCGCCGCCGGCTTCGAGAGCATCCACCAGCCAACTCCACGCAACTTCGGGCAATAGTGGATCAGCGGCAAGTGATTCATCGAGATCGGCCTGGATGTAGGCGACCAGACGCATGGTGCCGTTCCAGGCTTCGTCCCCGTCGGGGTCGAAAAGCAAGATGAGTCGGCCGAAGGCATCACCTTCCGATTGCTCGGACACGGTGTCCGATTCGGGGTGAAGCACCTCGGCGCCGATTGCGTGGCTGTACGGGGCAAGTCGTTGTGGCGGGCGTATCGGACCGACTTCGATCTCGGACCGGACCTGTGCTGAGCCCATTGCGGCGATTGCGGCACGGAATTCGGCCGGGTCAGCGGTGGATCCGGAAGTTGTCACAGGTCAGGACGTTAGTCGGGGAAAAGGTCCCTGAGGTGGAGGCGCGCCGATCAACTGTGACGTGCTCCGCACAGATAAGTGTGAGCACCGTCACGAAATGTGACGTGGACTTTTCTGCGCGCCGAACATGGCAGCATTGGGAGCGGTCGAATACACATGTTGGCGGAGAGCGCGAGGATTGATGAGCGGGTTGGACAACTTGAATTCAGGCACCATCGGGTCAGCGGAGTACAGCGCACGGCGCGTGCTTCCGGATGCGCCGTTGTTGGCGGCGGCCACCGGTCGGTCGCCGGTGCGGCGTCCGGTGTGGTTCATGCGGCAGGCCGGCCGCTCGCTGCCCGAGTATCGCGAGATCCGCGCCGGGATCGGAATGTTGGAGTCCTGCTTCGATCCGGCGTTGGTCTGTGAGATCACGATGCAACCGGTGCGTCGCCACGACGTCGACGCCGCAATTCTCTTCTCGGACATCGTGGTGCCGCTGAAAGCAGCCGGCATCGACCTCGACATCGTTGCCGGTGTCGGTCCGGTGGTTGCCAATCCTGTTCGCTCGATCGACGATGTCGCGTCCCTGCCACGGTTGGTGCCCGACGAGGTCGGCGCAATTGCGCAGGCTGTGCGTCTGCTCACCGCCGAGTTGGGTTCGGTGCCGTTGATCGGGTTTGCCGGAGCGCCCTTCACGTTGGCGTCGTACCTGGTCGAAGGTGGACCGAGCCGCAACCACGAGAAGACCAAGGCGCTCATGCTGTCGGATCCGGCGACGTGGCACCAGCTCCTCGGCAAGATCGCCGACATCACGATCTGCTTCCTGCAGGCGCAGCTCCACGCCGGTGTCGACGCTGTTCAGCTGTTCGATTCCTGGGCCGGAGCCCTCTCGCTCGCGCAGTACCGCGAGTTCGTACTTCCACACTCCGAGCGCGTGTTGGCCGAGGTGGCGAGCGCAGGAGTGCCGCGTATCCACTTCGGTGTTGGCACCGGTGAACTGCTCGGCGCCATGGGTGAAGCCGGGGCTGACGTCGTAGGCGTCGACTGGCGTATTCCGCTCGACGTTGCCGCGAGGCGAGTCGGTCCGGGCAAGGCGCTGCAGGGCAATCTCGATCCGGCAGTGCTGTTCGCGGGTCCCGAGGCGGTCGACCGTGAGGTCAGACGCATCGCGGCTGAAGGTGACCGCGCTATCGAGGCCGGCGCCATCGGGCACATCTTCAACCTCGGACACGGTGTTCTTCCGGATACCGATCCGGCGGCAATCACGGCGGCGGTGGAGCTGGTGCATTCGCTGTGAGGACAACGCGTCCGTCGGTAGCGGTGATCGGGGGCGGAATCTCCGGCCTGGTCGCCGCCTACCGGCTTCGCCGTAGCCTCGGAGCAGATGCCGAGATCACGATCGTCGACCACAGCCGCAGGCTCGGCGGAAAGTTGCGAACGGTCGATATCGGCGGCGGGCCGATCGATGTCGGCGCCGAGGCGTTCATTGCGCGTCGGCCCGAGGTTCCGGCACTTCTGGCCGAGCTCGGTCTCACCGACCAGATCGTGTATCCGGCGGGACGCACTCCGTTGATCTGGTCGCAGGATTCGTTGCATCGTCTCCCCATAGGCACGTTGATGGGCATTCCGGCGAGCGCCGACGCGGTCGATGATCTTGTCGACGACGCAACCCTGGCGCGAATCGCGGCCGAACCGGAGCGCCGGATCGACTGGACTCCGGGTTCGGATAGCAGTGTGGCCCAACTTGTTTCGGATCGATACGGCGATCAGGTAGTCGCCCGCTCGGTTGATCCACTGCTCGGGGGTGTGTACTCCGGATTGGCGGAGAACATCGGAATACGGGCCGCATTGCCGACCCTCGCGGCGGCGTTGGACGCCGGAGCGCGGAGCCTGTCCGAAGCCGTGACAGCGGCGCTGCCGACGCCGGCTCCCGGGCCGGTCTTCGGTGCGTTGAAGGACGGATACGGAGTGCTCCTGGATGCACTCCGAGAGGCAGCTGCCGCGCATGTCGTTCACGCGGAGGCCGGAGTCGTGCGCGCCGACGGGAGCCGCTGGTTCATCGATCCGGTCGGCGCGGTCGACGCGATTGTCCTGGCAGTTCCCGCTCCGAACGCCGCAGTGCTCCTCGCTGACGTCGCGCCACAGGTCGCCCGGATCGCGGCTCGGATCGAGCTGGCGTCCTCGGCTGTCGTGGCGATGCGTCTGCCGGGCAATGTCGAGTTGCCGGAGAATTCGGGAATCCTCGTCGCAACGGACGCAGATCTCACGGCCAAGGCATTCACGCTGTCCAGTCGCAAGTGGACGCATCTCGCCGATCGGGGTGAGCATCTCGTGCGGGCGTCGTTCGGCCGCTTCGGTGCCGCAGACATAGTCGATCGCGCAGACGACGAACTGATCGCTCTGGCCCGCGCTGATCTTGCAACAGTGACGGGAATCACTGCGAGTCCGGCTGCGTCCTTTGTCCAGCGCTGGCATGGGGGACTGCCGCAGTACGCACCAGGTCACGTGCAGAAAGTGGCTGAAATCGAACAGTCGGTCGCAGCGTTGGACGGTATCGAGGTGGCCGGTTCGTGGCTACACGGCGTCGGCGTTCCGGCGTGTGTTGCCACTGGCACGACGGCGGCGACACGGATTTTCGAACGGGTGGCACGATAGAGGTATGGCACGCCTTGATTTCGACAAACTGAACTCTGAAATCCGATACCTCATGTTCTCCGTGTTCCAGGTGGAACCCGGTGTGCTGGGCGACGATCGGGAAGCTGCGGTCAAGGACGCCCGCTTGTTCTTCGAAGGTCTCGAAGACAAGGGCGTCGTGGTTCGCGGAATCTACGACATCGCCGGCATGCGCGCAGACGCAGACTTCATGATCTGGACCCATGCAGCCAGCATCGAGCAGCTGCAGGCCGCGTACTCGGACTTCCGCCGCACCACGACACTGGGCAAGATCAGCGCTCCGGTGTGGAGCAACTCCGCCGTGCACCGTCCGGCCGAGTTCAACAAGAGCCACGTGCCGTCGTTCATCGCGGGCGAGGATCCGGGCGACTACATCTGCGTCTACCCGTTCGTTCGGTCGCTCGAGTGGTACCTGCTTCCCGACGAGGACCGTCGCAAGATGCTCGCCGATCACGGTATGGCGGCACGCGGATACAAGGACGTTCGCGCCAACACGGTGCCGTCGTTTGCGCTCGGCGACTACGAGTGGATTCTTGCCTTCGAGGCACCGGAACTCATTCGCATCGTCGATCTCATGCGCGACCTGCGCGCCACCGAGGCTCGTTTGCACGTGCGCGAAGAGGTTCCGTTCTTCACCGGACCGCGTGTCGACATCGAGAAGCTGGTTCTTTCCCTTCCCTGATCGAAAGTAGCTGCTGTGGCCACCACGCCGAATCGGCGTCATCAGCACATGTCTCACTGGGGCATGTTCACTGCCGAATCGGTAGCCGGCGAAGTCACTGCGGTGCATCCGTACGAGGGAGATTCCAATCCTTCGCCGATGCTCGGCAACTTCGCCGGTTCGGTGCGCAGTCGCAGCAGAGTGGCCGGCCCGGCAGTGCGTCGTGGCTGGCTCGAGAACGGTCCAGGCCCCACGGAAAAGCGGGGCTCTGACGAGTTCGTCTCGGTCGAGTGGGACGAACTGACAGAACTGCTGTCCCGCGAATTGCGCCGGGTCGTTGACACTCACGGCAACAACGCGATCTTCGGTGGTTCATACGGATGGGCCAGCGCCGGTCGATTCCACCACGCGCAGAGTCAGGTTCACCGGTTCCTGAATCAACTCGGCGGTTACACCAAATCGGTACACAGCTACTCGCTCGGAGCAACGGGCGTCATCATGCCCCGTGTGGTCGGGACCCACAGTCAATTGTTCGAACGCTCCACGTCGTGGGACGTCATCGCGCAACATTCCGATCTGTTGGTGTGCTTCGGTGGGGTGCCGATCAAGAACACTGGCGTCAATGCCGGTGGTACCAGTGAGCATCCGACTCGCGGCGCGATCGACGCATTCCGTCGTCGCGGCGGAAAGATCGTCTCGATCAGCCCGTTGCGTGACGATCTCGACGGTGAATGTGACTGGATCGCACCGATTCCCGGGACCGACGTGGCGATCATGTTGGCGCTGGCGTATGTCCTCGCTTCGGAGGGTTTGCATGACATCGCATTCTTGAACCGGTACTGCGTCGGCTACGAGCGATTCGAGGAGTACCTGCTCGGACGCAGTGACGGTATCGCGAAGGATCCTCACTGGGCCCAGGAGATTTCAGGAATCCCTGCCGAGATACTGGTCGACCTGGCCCGCCGCATGGCCGCCGGTCGCACGCTGGTCTCTGTCACCTGGTCACTTCAACGCATCAAACACGGTGAGCAAGCCCCGTGGATGGGGGTGACTCTCGCCGCGATGCTGGGTCAGATAGGGCTTCCCGGAGGGGGATTCGGACACGGCTACGGTTCGATGAACGAGCCGGGAATGACGTCGATCCCGTACCCGCTGCCCACCTTTCCGCAAGGACGGAATCCGGTCACGGACTTCATTCCGGTCGCTGCGGTATCGGATCTTCTGCTCTCGCCCGGCGAAGACTTCGACTACGACGGCAGACGCCTCACCTATCCCGACATTCGCCTGGTCTACTGGGCAGGCGGCAACCCGTTCCACCATCATCAGGACATCCCGAGGCTGCGGCGGGCTTTGGCACGTCCGGACACGATCGTCGTTCATGATCCGTACTGGACGCCGATGGCCAGACACGCCGACATCGTGGTGCCATCGACCACGTCATTCGAACGCTCCGATCTCAGTTGTACGCGCAACGACGCGTTGCTGGTCGCGATGCACCAGGTCACCGAACCGTTTGCAGGTGCGCGCGACGACTACGAGACTTTCGCGGCACTTGCCGACGCGCTGGGATTCGGTGACACGTTTACCGAGGGACGATCGTCGCAGCAATGGATCGAGCACCTCTACGGTCAGTGGCAGCCGAGCGTCGACGCGGACGGTGGCAACACCCCGTCGTTCGAGGACTTCTGGGCAGATGGTCACTACCGGATGCGTACGCGCGGCGACGAGGTTCTGTTCGGCGACTTCCGCGAGAATCCCGAGAAGTATCCGCTTGGCACACCCAGCGGGAAGATCGAGATATTCTCCGAAACCGTCGAATCTTTCGGCTACGACGACTGCGTCGGCCATCCCCGATGGTACGAGCCTGATGAATGGCTGAAAGGTCCACGTGCGGAGGCTTTTCCGCTGCACCTCATCGCCAACCAGCCCAAGACGCGGCTGCACAGCCAACTCGATCACGGTGCCGTGAGCCAGGCGTCGAAAATTCACGGGCGAGAACCGATTCGGATGCATCCCGATGCAGCGGCAGAGCGAGGCATTGTCGGCGCGGACGTGGTGCGGGTGTTCAATGATCGCGGCGCGTGCCTGGCAGGTGTTGTCGTCGATGCAGACCTTCACCCGGGCGTTGTCCAACTTGCGACGGGAGCCTGGTACGACCCACTCGATCCGGCCGACCCGGACTCGCTGTGTGTCCACGGAAATCCCAATGTTCTGACCCCGGACGTCGGCACGTCGCTGCTGTCACACGGATGCACCGGACAACACGTCCTGGTGCAGATCGAGAAGTTCGAGGGGGAACTTCCCCCTGTTCGCGCATTTGATCCGCCGGTGCTGAATCCACGCTGACGGAACCGATCGAGGCCAGGCCGCGTCGAACTTGGTGAGCACCTGATATCCGGGTGAGCACGTCGAGCGAGGTGGGGGGGCCATCGTGAGTACAGCGCAGTGGAATTCGGCACGGGGGAGATCGGAAGTCCTTCGCGGGCAGATTGATTCAATGATGGAGGACCTGCACGAGCGGACGCGGTTACTTGCGCTCGCGCAGGAGAAGATCGCGTTATCGACTGCGCGTGCTCTGTCGGCTGACGGGTTGGTGGAGGTTGTCGTCAATGCCTCCGGAGCCGTTGTCGGCGTGAAATTCTCATCGGACGCGTGTGCGAAATCAACGCCGAAAAAGCTTGGTGCGTCGGTGCTGGCGGCGTCGGCGGCAGCGTCGGCAGACATGCGTCGCCAAAACGCCGAGATATTGAGGCCGTTCACAACTGCGACGCAGTTGGATCTTCCGGATCTGATAACCGGAGCGCCCAGCGTGCGCGGTCTGTCCGCAGTGCCTCAGATAGCCGAGCACATGGAACAGGATTGGGATCAGACCGTTCTGAGGAGCGCGGGCAATGTCTGAACTGTGGATCGATGTTCAGATTGTGCGTGCATTGGCACCGCGATTCGTGGGACTCGCGGAAGACATCGAGAGGTCGAAAGCGGATCTCGAACGGGAAATGACTGCCGAAGGTTCGAGCTGGGGAAATGACGAGGTCGGCAACACTTTTGCCGCCGCCTACCTTCCGGGCTCGGAGTCGGTGATTGCCGGTATCTCGATGATGGCCGGCGTCATGCGGAATCTCACGGATGCGCTGTACCGGACATCGGACAACTTCGAGGGCGTCGACGCAGAACTTGCCGACAACTTTGCAGGTGGTCTCTGATGGGAATCGAGATACCGGGATACCTGCAGGCCGTTGCCAGTGTGGCAGTGGGTAGCGACTGGCCGGAGGGGGACGAGACTTCCTTGTGGCGATTGGGTGACGCGTGGACCGAGATTGCAGACCATCTGACCAGTGCATCCATGGGTGGTGATGTCACACTGAGAGGAGTACTGACAGCAATCACCGGTGAGACGCACGATTCACTCGATGCATTCTGGCAGGATTCCGGTGGCGTCGCTGATGTCTTTGATCGATTGATTGCTGCCGCAACGGAATTAGCGGAATCCTGCAACGCTACGGCGACGGAGATCGAGTACACCAAACTTGCGATCATCGCGGCGTTGGTCGCGCTGGCGCTCGAGTTGGCGGCCATGGCAGCGGCAGCGATTCCCACTCTCGGGCTGAGTGCGGTAGGAGCAGGCGCAGCGGAGGTCGCTACCGCGGTTACTGTCCGAATGCTGTTGCGGCAATTACTGACCGGGGTGCTCGAAGCCGCTGCGGTGGAAGCAGCGTCGGCCGTCTTCTCCGGCCTGGCCATTCAGCTGGGCCAGATAACAATGGACCATCGCGAGTCCGTGGATGTCGGCAAGGTCGTGACCGAGGGGCGCGAGGGGTTTGTCACGGGCGCGGTGGATGAGTTGTCCACATCCGGCGGCGCACTGAACTGGAATTTCTGACGCAGTAACCGGGCCTGAGTGCACACAACGTTCACTCGCGTGCGGCCACGAGCCCGCTTTCCGCGGTGGATTTCACTCCGATGAGTGGAAGCAACGCGACGGCGGCAATCAGTGCGAGTGACCCGCTGACCACGAGAAATCGCCAATCGGCGAGCCACGCTCCGAGCAGTGGTGAGCCGGCTCGGGCCAGCGCTGTCGGAATGGTGATCGCGGCAAGGACACTCGCGAAGTGGGTAACGCCGAAGTTGTCGGCCAATATCGACGGCCGCGCGATGACGCCGACGCCTTGGCCGAGACCCACAGCAGCAACGCACAGCAACGTCAGGGGTATCGACAAGCCCGCGAGTGGTAGCAACAGTAGGCCGAACCCCTGTATGGCGAAGGCGCACGACGTGACCGGTGTGATGGCCAGTCGGGTGCCCGCCACTGTGAGTATCAGCCGCGAGAGAATCTGCAGGACACCGACAGCGATGGGCACTGATGTTGCGACCGCAACAGAGTGACCTTGGTCGAGCAAGTATGCGATCACGAGTAGGAGGAAGGCCGACGCCGATCCTGCCTGAGCGACGAAAGCGATCAGCAGCAACCAGAACCGGCGCTGCCGCAGTGCTGCACCGAAAGGCGTTCCTGACCTTGCCCGGACTCGGTTGCGATGAGCGGCGCGCGACGGTACGGCCCACAGATGACCCGGAACCGCGGTAGTGACGAGTATGGCCGACAGGATGATCAAGGTTGTGCGCCAGCCGAATTCGCTGTTCATCCAACCGAGGAGTGGATACACCAGATATGTCGACAGTCCGGCGATCATCGTGACGGTGAGAATCGCCTGATTTCGTTGATACGCTTCGGTCGCCACCACGATCACCGCGAAGGTCGACTCGTACGTCGACATTGCCAGTGCCAGCCCGATCAAGGCAAACGCAACATACAGCGACATCAGGTTGGTTGCCTGTGACCACATCAGTACCGAGCCTGCTCCGATCACCGAGCCGGTGGCCATGAGCATGCGTCCGCCCCGCCGGTCGAGGATGCGACCGACGGGCAAAGCGGCCAGTCCGCCCACCAGCGTCGATACTGTGGAGGCACCTGCCACGGCGGTGCGTGAGACATCGAGATCGGTGGCGATGGGAATGAGGATCACCGGCAGGATCTGGATCATCGCGATGAAACTGATGGTGTTCGTGAGCGCGAAGACCATCACCAGATGGCGTCGATACTTAGGGCTGAGAGAAGTTGGAGTGTCGGTCTCGGCGGTCATCCGCGAAGTAGCGGAAGCAGCTGGCTGCCTTGGCGTTCGATCTCGGGCAAGTACGGGGTGTCGGACAGAACGAAGTGACTGATCCCGAGATCTTCGTATTTACGTAGCGATTTTGCAACGTCTTCGGCGGAACCGACCAGCCACGTGGTTGCCGCGCCACCACCGCCCACTTTGCCGGGCGTGGTGTAGAGGTTGTCATCGAGTACCTCACCGCGCGAGGCCAGATCGAGCAGGCGTTGTTGGCCAACTGCGCTTCGACGGTGTGGATTCTGTGCCAGCGATTCGGGTGCACCTTGTTCGCGCTGGCGGGCTGCCATCTGTGCGACTTTTTCCTCGGCTTCTTTCCACGCCTGCTCTGTTGTGTCTCGGACAAAGGTGGTGATCCGCAAACCGTATTCCAGTGGGGCGTGTTGCCGTTCGATCTGTCGACTCAGTGCCTCGAGTCTGTCGATGCGTTCGGCGACACCGTCAAGTGTTTCGCCCCAGAACAATTGGACATCGGCCTCCGCGGCTGCGACTTTCTCGGCGGCTTCCGAGGCGCCGCCGAAGTAGAGCTTCGGGTGTGGACGGCCGGGCCGAGTCTCGATGCGCGGCCCAATGGTCGAGTTCTCCACGTGGAAATGCTCGCCGCGGTAGGTCACGTTCTCTTCGGTCCACAGTTTGCGAACGAGTTGGAGGAACTCCTGGGTCCGCGCGTAGCGATTCGCTTGATCACCATCGGTATCTCCGTAGGCAGCGAGATCGTCCTTGCCGGATACGATGTTGACGCGGACGCGACCGCCGGTGAGGTGATCGAGTGCCGCCGCAGACGCCGCAAAGTTAGCCGGCCGCCAGTATCCGGGGCGGATCGCGATGAGTGGCTCGAATGTGGTTGTCCGCGCGGCCAGTGCAGTAGCCACCGTGAAGGTGTCCGGACGCCCCCAGCCTGCGCCGATCAGGGCACCGGTCCAACCGTTCTGCTCCAGCGCGAGTGCCTGGCGAGTGAGGGTTTCGAGGCTGTTGTGACCGGCCTGCGTGTTGTCGCCGCGGTGGCCGGGCTCAACCTGATTGGGGATGTACCAGAGGAATTCGGTGCTCATTGCTTCTTCCTGATCTGTGCGAGATGGGACAACTGCGCGTCACGTACTTCGGCTGTTTGTCCTTGCACCAGGACGAAGAGGGCTGTGCGCGCGTACAACTGCGCAGTGTTGTCGCGAACGATGCCCCGTCCCGCTCGGGCTATGACAAGGGCGTGAGTGAGGGTGACGAGTGCTTCGCCCATGGCAACTTTTGCCGCCAGCCGCTCATCGATTCGGTGCCTTTCGTTCCCCGTGCTCTTGGCTGCGTCGGAGAGTGCGTATGCGTCGGTCCGAAGCTGCGCGATCCGGGGGCGCCACAGGTCGGCGAGCTCACGGGAAGTGGGATGAGCCTGCTCGAGTTCGCCGAGGACTCTGTCGGCAAGCCCGAAATGATGTGGCCGGGCGTCGCTTGCCGTGCTGAAATCGGTTGTGCGGTACTTGGATAGAGGAACCCTGCTGATGACATGCGCTTCCGGTACGAACACTTCGGACAATGTCACTCGTTCCGTTCGACTACCGGCCACGGCACTCAACTCCAGGTCGGAGGACTGAACACGCTCGTTGATCGGTACCAGTGCGGTCACAACGGTGCGGGTCGAGCTTTCGACAGCAGCCACCATCAAGACGGTGTTCAGGCCCCAACCGCTGACCCACGAGATAGTGCCGGAGAACGTCCAGCCGGCAGATTCACGCGTCGCCGCGATGAAGTGGTCGGGGTATCGCCGGACGTCGCTGATCGCCGCTCCGGTCAGTAGGCGTCCGCGCAGAATCTGGTGGGCGATCGGGGGTAACTCGGTGCCTGCCGCGTGTGCATCGGCCAGTCGCCCGACCACTGGTGCATGCTGCGCCCATACGAGCCACGTGTTCAGGCAGGCACCGGCCAGGACTTCGTGGAGGAGTCGATCACTGTGTCGGTCGACATGTGCCCCGTCGAACTCGGCCGGCGCCAGATGGTTCAACAGGTGGAGGTCGGAGAACTCGACAATGCGTTCAGGGGTTACTCCGTGCCGATCCGTTTCGAGCGCGGTCGGTAGCAGTACGGCGTCGGCATACTGCTTGGCACTGGCCACCAACGGATGCGTGTTGACAGCCGTAACTGCCTGAGCTCTCACGTGTGTGGCGAGTTCGGAGACAGTCATACAGGCACGATTCCTCTCGAGGTGTACTGGATTTCGGCAGCGGCGAAGAGGGGATTCGGATCGTCGCGAGAAAAACTCGCTGTTGCGATCGCATGTGTCCCTACAGAGAAATCTACTGCGGCGGAGCAATTTTCACCAGATTGTGATCATCGTGAATGCAAGAGGTGACGTTTGCTCCTGGATCGGGTTGACTTCCATTCAGTGTCTACCAGACCTCGACGGGCTGCGTTCTCGTTCAGTCGCGACGGTGATCGTCCGTCTCTCCCTTCGGAGCCCTTCAAGAAAGGCAAATTCCTTTGTTCACCAATAGTTTTCAACGTGCCGTCAAGTCTGCGGCGGCCGTGACAGTACTGGCCGTAGCACTTGCCGCCTGTGGTGGCGCGTCGGCGTCGGACGGCACCGCCGGAACACCGGTGGACGGCGGGACGCTGACCTTCTACGACCCTGTCGATTACGCGGCGTGGAAACCTACGAACTCGCTGTGGTCCAACAGCCAGGTTTCCAACAATCTTGCTGAGCGGCTGATCTGGCAGGACCCTGAAACGGGTGAATACAGGCCATGGTTGGCAGAGTCGTACCAGGTCAGCGATGACCATCTGTCGTACACATTCACGCTGAAGTCCGGCGTTACATTCAGCGACGGCACTGCGCTGAATGCCGGAGTGGTCAAGGCGAACTTCGATCAGCACGGCATCGGCGACCCGCAGAAGGGCATCACCGTGGATCCGTTCTGGACCGATTACGCCGGCACCGATGTGGTCGACGATCGGACGGTTGTCGTCAAGCTGGCGAAGCCCAATGTCGGCTTCATTCAGATCTTGTCGAACTACCGTGCCAGTTCGATCCTCGGGCAGTCGCTGCTGGATCGAGATCTCAACGGTCAGAGTGATATTCGTAACTGGGTGGGAACAGGCCCCTTTGTGGTCGAGTCGGTGAACGGAACCAGCGGCGTCACTCTCGCACGACGCGACGATTACAACTGGGCGCCCGAAGGTTCGGGTCATTCCGGCCGAGCCTACTTGGAGAAGATCGTCTTCAAGACAGTTCCGGAAGCCGGAACGCGAGTCGGCGCATTGCAGTCGGGTGAGGCACAGATCGCGCGCAACATCGCGCCGTACGACGAGGAAACTGTGGCAGCGGGCGGCGGAGTCCTGCTACCGATTTCGGTGCAGGGTGAGACCAACGACCTGACCCTTCAGTTGAAGGATCCGGAAGCGCCAACTCAGGACAAGCGGGTCCGTCTCGCGTTGCAGGCGGCCACCGATCGCACGGAGATCAACCAGACTGTGCTGTCCCCGAACTACCCGGTTCCGTCCAGTGCACTGGTTCAGGGAACGCCGCTTCGTGGTGATTCGAGCAGCTATCTCACCTACGACCTCGACAAGGCCAAGTCGCTGCTCGACGAAGCGGGTTGGAAGCCGGGAGCAGACGGGGTCCGGGAGAAGGACGGCAATCGATTGGCCTTCCACTTGCGGGTGGCACCCTACTATCAGGTCTCGCAGTCGGTTCTGGAAGTTGTTCAGTCGCAGTGGCGAAAGGCCGGCGTCGACGTCACGCTGACGCGCCCGTCGTTGACGGAATACGAGTCCCAACTGGCTTCCGCGCCGGACTGGTACTTCACGCAAGGTCAGACGTCCACCGCGGAACCCAGTGTCCTGCGCACGTCGTATGGCAGTGACCGCCAGAACGGGACCAAGAACTTCCAGAAGGACGAAAAGTTCGATCAACTCTTGGCGGCGCAGTCGTCTGCATTCGATCCGAATGATCGCAAGACCGCGATCCAGGCGATCGAAGATCACATCTTCGGCGAGGGCTACTCGATACCGCTCTACGACGAGACCCAGGTCTTCGGCCTCGCTTCCAGCGTCCACGGTTTTGCCACTGAATCCACCGGCCGGTCGTGGTTCTACGACACATGGGTTTCGCAGTGAGAGGCAACGGAGGAATGCGCAATTACACCCTGAAGCGAATCGGGCAGTCGATCTTGGTGATGTGGGCCGCCTACACCCTGTCCTTCTTTCTCCTCAGCGCATTACCTGGGGACGCGGTGAACAACCGCATCCAGAACCCGGAGGCCCAACTGTCCCCGGAGTCCGCGCGGGCGCTGGTCGAGTACTACGGACTTGATCGGCCGTTGCTGGAGCAGTATGTCAGTGGTCTGGGTGGAATCCTGCGGGGAGACTTGGGGTATTCGCTCACCAATGGCACACCGGTGACCGGCCTCATCGGCGATGTCCTACCGAGCACGCTCCAACTTACCGGTCTGGCATTGGTTTTCGGCCTCGTCCTGGCAGCTGTCATCGCCGTGGTCGCGAACTATGCTCCGTGGGCGTCGGTGCGAAGTGTGGTTGGTTCGGTACCGGCGCTGTTCGGTTCGGTACCCACCTTTGTGGTGGGAATCCTTGTACTGCAATTCTTGTCGTTCAAGTTGCATGTGATTCCGTCGTCCGACGACGGTTCGTTCCTGGCACTACTGGCTCCGGCCGCGACATTGGCTATTCTCATCGCTGCACCGCTAGCGCAGGTGTTCAGCACCTCGATAACCACAACCCGCGACTTGCCATTTGTTCACGTACTGCATGCAAAGGGCGCTGGGGAGGGGTATGCCTTCCGCCGGGGCGTACTACGAAACTCTGCATTGCCGGTACTGACGCTTCTCGGACTTGCCTGCGGCGAACTGATCGCCGGATCTGTGGTGACCGAGGCAGTCTATGCTCGACCCGGACTCGGCCAGCTGACCGTGAATGCGGTCGGTACCCAGGATCTCCCGGTTCTCCAGGGAGTGGTGTTGGTTGCGGCTTTGGCATACGTGGCGGTCAACCTCGCGGTCGACCTGGCGTACCCGTACATCGACCCGCGGGTTCTTGTGGACGGGCAAAACTCACGCGTCACCGCTCGTAGAACCCGAACGAAGCTGGTACTTCCCGGATTCGGCGTCAAGGCAACTGGCGTCGCCCCTGTACCCGTTTCGGTTCAGCGCCGGCTGCCGGCGGAGGTGTCGATGCCATGACCGTCATCATCGACGACACAACGGCGCAGAATACGCCGCCGACGAGCGGTGCAGAGCCAGACGCAACTGCGTCGATCGTTCGAGAAACGGTGCGATGGGCTGCCCGGAACTGGGGTTTGGTGCTGTCGACCGCCATTTTTGTACTCGCGCTGCTGTGGGCGCTCCTGCCAGGGGTGTTCACCAGCTTTGATCCGATTGCCGTCGACAACGGCCGTAAGTTACTACCTCCGTCCGGCGAACACTGGTTTGGTACCGACCTTCTCGGTCGCGACATGTACGCACGTGTCGTCTACGGCGCACGGGCGTCGCTACTGGGCGCCAGCATGGCGGTCGCCGTCGCGGTGATCGTCGGTTCGGTGCTCGGCGCAGTTGCCGGTTGGTTCGGTGGGTTCGTCGACACCGTGGTGATGCGACTCATCGACGTTGTGCTGTCCGTCCCCGGTTTCTTGCTCGCTATCACGATCGTGGTGGTGTACACGGCAAAAGTGGGGCAGGCGGGCTTGATTCCCGCCGCGATTGCAGTGGGTCTGACCTCGGCGGCGACGTTCGCGCGATTGATCCGGTCCGAGGTACTCACCGTGCGGGCAAGTAACTACGTCGAGGCGGCGATCACCAGCGGCGCAACCACGTTCACGGTTCTGCGGCGCCACGTGGTTCCGAACTCGTTGGCGCCGACCGTATCGCTGATCGCCGTTCAACTCGGGATCGCCATCATCTGGATTGCCTCACTGAGCTTCCTCGGACTCGGTGCTCAGCCACCGAATCCTGAATGGGGACTGCTTGTTTCGGATGGGCGGCAGTTCATTGCCACTCGAGGATGGCTCACACTCTATCCCGCACTCACCATCATCGCGGTGGTTCTGGCGACCAACAACATCGCTCGTCACCTCACGACAAGGAGTTCGCGATGAGCCTGGATCCAGTCTTGTCCGTCAAAGGACTCACCGTTGGCTATCGGACGAATCGCACGCTTGCGCCAGTGGTGCACGATGTCAGCTTCGACGTCGGCCCCGGTCAGGTTCTGGCGCTGGTGGGGGAGTCGGGATCGGGTAAGACCACCACCGGCCATGCGATCCTCGGCTTACTCCCCACGAACGGCGAAGTGATCTCGGGTTCGATCGTCTTCCGTGGTCAGGAGCTGACCGCGTTGAACCCCAAGGGGTGGCGCGAGATCCGTGGCCGGTCGGTGAGTCTGATTCCGCAGGACCCGACGGTGTCCCTCGATCCGGTCCGCCGGGTGGGGCATCAAGTCGAAGACGTGGTGCGTCTTCATACCGACCTCGGCGCGGATGCGCGGCGTGAGCGTGTTCACGAACTGTTCGCGCTCGTCGGTTTCGACGATGTCGAACGCCGATACGGGCAGTATCCGCACGAGTTGTCGGGGGGAATGCGGCAACGAGTGCTGGTTGCAGCCGCAGTGGCCGCGGAACCTGATCTGATCATCGCCGACGAACCCACGTCGGGACTCGATGCGACCGTGCAGAAACAGGTCCTCGATCTCATCGACAGCCTGCGGGCTCGATCGTCGACGAGCATGGTTCTGGTTACCCATGATCTTGGTGTTGCCGCAGACCGCTCCGATCTCATCGGAGTCATGCGCAACGGGCATCTGGTGGAAGTCGGACCGACAGCGGAGGTTCTCGCGAATCCACGGCATGCCTATACCCGGCATTTGTTGAACAGCGTGCCATCGCGGTTGTCGGTGCGCGAGAATCGAGGCTCTGTGCTCGCGGCACGGAAGACGGTTATCGAGGTCGCGGACCTGCACAAGGATTACGGCGAAGTCCCTGCCGTGGACGGTATTTCGTTCCACGTTCGGCAAGGCGAGACTTTTTCGATCGTCGGCGAATCCGGTAGCGGAAAGTCGACCACTGCCCGAATTCTCGCGGGGTTGACCACTGCGACGTCCGGGCGCGCGTCCGTGCTTGGTTCGGACATCACTGCACTGAGCCGCTCGGAGTTTCGGCCACTGCGCCGTGACCTGCAAATCGTGTATCAAAACCCGTACTCGTCGTTCGATCCCCGGTTTACAGTCTTCGACGTAGTCGAAGAACCGCTGCGGTCTTTCCAGAAGGCGCACTGGGGACGACGCCGGGGAAACGTCGACCGCGTGGCGGCTGCGTTGGAAGCCGCGGCACTACCAGCTGACTTTGCGCGCCGTCATCCACGTGAACTGTCCGGTGGCCAACGCCAACGTGTGGCAATCGCCCGTGCGCTGGTGGTCGAACCGAAAGTTGTCGTGCTCGACGAGCCGATCTCGGCGCTGGACGTGTCTGTGGCCGCACAGATTCTCGAACTCCTACAGCGCCTTCAACAAGAGCGCGGGCTCACTTACGTTTTCATCTCGCACGACTTATCTGTTGTTTCCGCAATCTCAGATCGAGTTGCGGTGATGCAGCGCGGACGAATTGTCGAACAAGGATCCGTGGAACAGGTCTTTTCGAATCCCACGGACGACTACACCGTCCGGTTGCTCGAGGCGATCGCCGGACGCGAACTCACCACTACCCGAGGAACCCCATGACTACTCGACCCGACACCTTCGATGCCGCTCTGATCCGGTTCAGGTCCATCTTCGGTGAACTGGCAAAAGGTGCCGGAGAACGTGATCTGTCCGGCGAACACCCGTATGAACTGGTACAGGAGCTTGCCGACGCCGGATTCGGCAAGCTGCGAGTCCCCCGCGAGTACGGCGGATTCGACGTCGATTTGCCGACCTTGTTCGCCCTGCTCGCGGAGGCCGGGCAAGCAGACGCCAACGTGCCGCAGATCTGGCGTGGGCACTTCACCACCACCGAGATTCTGCGGCTGGAAACCGATTCCGAGGTGAGGGGGTATTGGTTGACTACGGTCGCCGGTGGTGCGGTGTTCGGCAATGCGCAGTCGGAGCCGGCCGACCGTCTTGCCGGCCTTGATTCGGGCGGCGGATGGGGCACGATCACCACACGGGTCAGGCGCAGTGACGCGGGCGAGCGGGTTGTCTCCGGTACCAAGTTCTATTCGACAGGCTCCCGCTTCGCGGATTACATTCGGGCGGCGGTCGTGGACGGCGACGGGCACCGGGAGTTCGTGGTGCTCCCCGCCCGGCACCAGGGCGTTGAGCATGTCGACGACTGGGACGGTGTCGGACAACGCCAGACCGGTAGTGGTACAACAATTTTCACTGATGTCCCAGTGGAGTCCAACGGCGAGATCGGCCGCTATACCGAATCTTTGCGTGGGCTGGACTCGTTCGTTCAGATCGTGCATCTGGCGAACCTGGTCGGGATTGCGCGGAGTGTCCTGGCTGAGACCATCGATATCGTCCGTAACCGAACCCGCACCAGTCGGCATGCCCTGACGCAGGATGCAGTCGCCGATCCGGACGTGCTCGGTGTTGTCGGAACTCTCTACTCCCGCACGCTGACGGCGGAAACTCTGCTCGGTCACGCCGCGCGTCGGTTGGACGAGGCGCATGCCACCGGTGACGAGGCGGTGTATTCCGACGCCTATATCCAGGCCTCTGCTGCGCAGGTAGCAGTCATCGACGCTGTTCTGGCAGCCTCCAGTGATGCGTTCAACGCGGGCGGTTCGTCCACAGCTCGTAGGCGAGCGCACCTGGATCGACATTGGCGCAACGCGCGCACGCTCGCGTCACACAATCCGGTCATCTACAAGCCGCGGGTGATCGGCGACTACTACGTCAACGGAAATGCGCCGGTATCAGGCTATTACGCCGATCGGCCGTCGGCAGCCAACGCTGCCGACCAGAGCGAAAGGGTTCAGCTGTGAGCGGGCAACTGCATCTGAACGTCAACATCCTCAATGCCGGTGTCTTCGGAGGCTCCTGGCGGTTCCCCGATACCGACGCGCTGGCGAGCTACACGATCGAGCACTACACAGCAATCGCCAAAAAGGCCGAGGCGGCCAAGCTCGACGCGGTTTTCCTCGCCGACGGTCCTCTACTGGACCCGAGTATCAGGCACCGATCCGGCAACAACCTGGAGCCCACAACAGTATTGGCGCGGGTGGCCGCACAGACCGAGAAGATCGGACTGATCGGGACACTGTCGAGTTCGTACAACGATCCGGAGGAAATCGCCAGGCGACTCGGAGACCTCGATTACGTCAGCGGTGGGCGATTCGGTTGGAACGTAGTGACAACGGCGGGGCCGGTCGCAGCGCGCAACTTCGGCCATATCGGCGAGCCGGAGCACGGTCTCCGCTATCGCCGAGCCGCGACTGTGGTCGACCAGGTGGTCACCAAGTGGGGAGCGCGAACTGAACTCGTATCACCGCAAGGACGGCCTGTCATAGTGCAGGCAGGAGGCTCCAGTGACGGAAAGCGGTTGGCCTCGCAGATCGGTGAAGTGATCTTCTCCGCGGAACAGGACCTGGACAAGGCGCGAGCATTTCGCACCGAGATCCGCGAAGGTGCAAGGAAGTTCGGTCGTTCGCCGGACGAGGTGGTCGTTCTTCCCGGGCTGTCGACAGTGTTGGGCAGCACGGAGGCGGAGGCTAGAGCGCGGCGCGAACTCCTCGACGAGTTGCTGCCCGATGCGTACGCCCGCGATCGGCTTGCCGGACAACTCGGATTCTCCCTGGACGGACTCGACGACAATGCGCCGATTCCTCCTGAGCTACTGAGAAATCCGGATCACGCCGGCGGATCTCAGACGTTCTACCGGGTTGTCCTCGGCATCATCGAGCGCGAGAATCCGACCCTGCGTCAACTGTTGAAGAAGCTGTCCGGAGGTGGCGGGCACCGCATAGTCGTCGGCACTCCGGAACAGATCGCCGACGACATCGAGCGGTGGTTCCGCCATGGCGCGGCCGACGGATTCAACGTGATGCCGGATGTATTGCCTTCGGGGTTCGACGATTTTGCCGACCATCTCGTGCCGGAGTTGCGCCGGCGAGGCCTGTTCCGCACCGATTACGAGGGGACCACTCTGCGTGATCACCTCGGGCTCGGTGTGCCTGGCGTCCCATACACCACCACAGACGAGTACCCGCTCGTGAGCGCGGAATGAGGAGAAACAGATGACCGTGTTCGTGGAGTTGGCGGTGGGTGAGTCGGCGGGACAAGTATCAGTCTCCGCCGCAGATGCAATCGCACGAGTTGCCCAGAGCGTGAACGCAAGTGGCATCAGACTTGTCGACGAGGTCGAGAGCCTGCGCACGATCGATCCTTCGATTGTCGGCAGCTACCTCGCTGGTCGGTACGGACACCTCGGGTACCTGATCGATGCGCGGACAACGCACAATGCGCCGTACAACCTGGCTCGGCGAGTGCTGTCGCTGGATCGTGCGACAGACGGCCGCGTGGGTGTTGTCCTCGCGCCGGGGGAGGGCGACGAGGTCAGCGATGCGACAACCCCAGACCCCCAGGCATCGGAGACATCCGAACGGTGGGTCGAGTATGCGGACATCGTCTCGCGGCTGTGGGAGTCGTTCCCGCGCGCGGCACTGCTCGGAGACCAGGAACGTGCCACCTTTGTCGACGACACGTTGATCGCACCGATCAATCACGAAGGTCGGTTCTATCGCGTGGCCGGACCGTTGGACGGACCGGCGTCGGTGCAAGGTCGCCCCGTGGTCGTGGCTGCCGATCCCGACGCTCTGGGATGGTCGCGGATCGCTGCGGTTGCGGACGTCGTCATCGTGGAGCGCAACAACATCGACGGGGCCGACGCTGCCCTGTCGGGCGCACTTCATTCCGTTGGACGCCGGCGATCCGATGTTGCGCTGCTGGCCCGGTTGACCGGTGCCGTCAGTGCGGTAGAACTCAAGCAGTGGGCGCCTGACAACGGTGTCGACGGATTTGTCCTCGCGACAAGTGGACGTGACGAAGCTGCGATTGTGGACCTTGTCAGGGACGTGGTGCCTCAACTTGCGGGACCGATAGGGCGCACGCTGCGTTCGACACTCGCACTGCGTGAGAGCGCAGAGGTGTTTGCATGACCGCCGTACATGTGTCTCCGGCACCCGTACCGGAGCACGGCGTGGAGCGTCGGGAGGAATCTTTGACTGTCGCCGGGATCCGAGCAGCTGCCGCTCCGGTGTTGACCCGCCTCGGTGCCACTGCTCGGGCTCGCGAAGAGACACGGGACTATGCGTTCGATGATGTCCGTGAACTTGCCGATCTCGGAATTGCCCTTACCGGCATCGCCACTGCCGAAGGTGGCGGCGGAGGAACCGTCAGAGATGTCGTGGAGCTGGTCATCGACATTTCCCGTGCGGATTCCAATGTCGCGCAGGCGCTTCGGCCGACATTTTTGGCTGCGAACCAGGTCGCCAGTCGTGAGGACGTTCCGCTTCGGGAGATCAATCTGGAGCGTTTGCGTCAACGCGCGTTGTTCGTGGGTACCGGCAACGAGCGCAACGGCGGGGCGAGTGGAAGCGTATCCACCACAGCCCGGCGCCACGGTGATGGTTATGTCGTCAACGGACGAAAGTTCTATTCGACGGGCGCGTTGTACGCGACGTACTTCTCGTCGCAAGCAGTCACCGAGGACGGCACCATCATCCGATTCACGGTGCCCGTTGATCGCGCGGGCGTAGACCGACGTGACGACTTCGACGCTATCGGCCAGCGGCTGACGCAGAGCGGTTCCACCTGGTTCAACGATGTGTGGGTCTCGGATGACGAGGTTGTCGTCGCGGAGGACTCGCGTCCGGACAATCCGTGGCAGGGCTCCTTCGCGCAGCTCTATCTCGCGGCGGTACAGGCGGGCATTGCGGCGCGCGCGCTCGATGATGCGGTGTGGTTCGTGCGGGAGCAGGCTCGTCCCATCAAGCACAGCTCGGCGACACAGAGCGTCGATGATCCGTACGTGCGGGCGACCGTCGGAGAACTCGGTGCGCGGGTACGGGCAGCACGCGCGGTGGTGTTGTCGGCTGCCGAAGAGCTCCAGAACTTGCGGGGATTGGCGGGCGAGGATGCGCGGCGGGCCGGCGCGAATGCCGCCGTTGTCGTCGCCGAATCAGGCGTCATCGCGATCGAGTCTGCGCTTCGCGCTTCGGAATTGCTCTTCGATGTCGGTGGCGGTTCGATTACGAACCGCGAGTGGGGTTTCGACCGTCACTGGCGTAATGCCCGCACGGCTGCGAACCACAATCCGCGTCAGTGGAAAGCGGCAGTCGCCGGCGCCTATCACCTCACCGGGGAAGAGCCCCCTCTCACGGGGTTGTTCTGAACAGATTTGTGCACAGCACCATTCATGTGAAAGGAAATCAATGACCATCGAGGTTGACCGCGTACTCGGCCGAACCGGTGTCCGGATCACTCCACTGACGCTCGGGACGATGAACTTCGGCCGCTGGCAAGAGGAAGGGGAGAGCCTTCGGATCATTTCGTCCGCTCTGGATCTCGGTGTCTCGGCTATCGACACCGCGGACGTGTACGCCCTGGGTGTTTCCGAAGAGATCGTCGGGAAAGCGCTCACAGGTCGGCGCGACGACGTGTTCCTCGCGACGAAGTTCCACGGCCAGATCGGGACCGACCCTCGTCACGCGGGCAATTCACGCCGCTGGATCACGCGGGCGGTCGAGGACAGCTTGCGCAGGCTGCGTACCGATTACATCGATCTCTATCAGGCACATCGCCCGGATCCGGATACGAGCCTGCTCGAGACGTTGCAGTCACTCAACGACCTGATCCGTCAGGGCAAGATCCGGTACTACGGAACCTCCGCGTTTCCGGCACATCAACAGGTCGAAGCCCATTGGCTTGCCGAGAAGTACGGTCTTGTCGCCCCTCACACCGAGCAGCTTCCTTACTCGCTGCTGGTGCGTGGCGTCGAGCGTGAGGTGTTCCCTGTGGCGAGGAAGTACGGTGTTGGCGTCCTCTCCTACGGCCCGCTTGCCGCCGGGTGGTTGTCCGGCAAGTATCGGTTGGGCGCGCAGCAACCGGAATCGGCTCGTGCCGAACTGATCCCGGGTCGCTTCGACGTGAGTGCCGAGCGCAACCAACGCAAACTGGTGGCAGCTGATGCACTTGCCCAGCTTGCGGAGGACAACGGACTCACACTTGTCGATCTGTCGATCGGATTTGCCCTCAATCATCCGGCGATCAGCAGTGTCATCATCGGCCCCCGAACGCAAGAACATCTCGAAGCGTATGTGAAGGCCGCGGCGGTGCAGCTGAGCGATCAGATCCTGGATCGCATCGATGAGATCGTCGACCCGGGTACACAATTCTCCGAGCGAGACACCGGGCGAGACACTCCGTCGTTGACACCGGCCGAGCTTCGCCGCGACCACCGCTGACCTACTGAAAACTACTGAAAACTACCGAAAGACATTCACACTCATGAGCTATGGCACTTTCGAAACCACCTACACTGCTGATGCCGAGCGCTACACCAAGATTCCGTACCGCAGAAGCGGTGCGTCGGGGCTCGACCTTCCCGCGTTCTCTTTCGGGCTGTGGCAGAAGTTCGGTACCGACTACGCGTTCGAAACGCAGCGGGAGATCATCCTGCACGCTTTCGACCTGGGGATCACCCATTTCGACAACGCGGACCGGTACGGCCCGCCGCACCGCGCCGCGCAACAGAACTTCGGAAGGGTTCTGGCGAAGGATCTGGCGTCCTACCGCGACGAGATCATCCTCTCGACGAAGGCAGGCAACGCGATCGGGCCCAGCCCGTATCTGAAGGGTGGATCCCGCAAGTCCTTGCTGGCCTCGCTCGATCACAGTCTGCGTGATTTCGGCACTGACTACGTCGACATCTTCTACAGCCACAGCCCAGACCTGTCGACTCCCATCGAAGAGACTGTCGGAGCCCTGGTGTCAGCTGTGCAGCAGGGCAAAGCGCTCTATGTCGGACTCTCGAACTATCTACCAGAGCGTGCGCACGAAGCCGCAGTGTTGCTCCGCGAGGCCGGCGTTCCGTTGCTCATTCACCAGCCGAGGTATTCGATCTTCGATCGGCGTATCGAGCAGAACGGATTGCTCGAACTGGCGCAAGAGGACGGCTTCGGGCTGATCGTGTATTCGCCGCTGGCTCAGGGTCTGCTCACGAACAAGTACCTCGAGACGATCCCCGCCGATGCCCGAGCAGTCAACAGCACCTTCCTCAGTCCCGATGTCCTCACCGACACCTATCGGCAGCGTGCATCCGAGCTCAACAAACTGGCGGAATCACGTGGACAGTCGTTGGCGCAGTTGGCGCTTCAGTGGGTCTTGCGGCAGCCAGCAGTCACGTCGGCGTTGGTGGGGGCCAGCTCGACGTGGCAGCTCGACCACAATCTGCAGGCACTGAGCTTCCCGGAGTTGACCGACGAGGAACTCGCCATCATCGAAGAGCACGGTGTTCACGGCACCGGGCTGAACCTCTGAGATGACGTCCGTCGCAGCGCCGATCGGTGCGGGCATCGAGGATGGACGACCGTTCCGGCTCAATTTCCTCCTCCATCTGGACCGGGATCTGTCACCAGCGCAGGCCTACCGCGAGGCGATCGAATTGTTCGTTGCCGCTGAGGAATTGGGCTACGACTCCGGGTGGGTGATCCAGCGTCATTTCCGTCAGGGCAACGAACATATCTCGGCTCCGCTGGTCACGCTTGCGGCGATCGCCCAGCACACCAGCAGAATTCGATTGGGCACCGGGGTATTGGTGCTTCCCCTCGAGGATCCGCTGAAGGTTGCCGAAGACGCTGCGACGCTTGACGTACTCAGTAATGGACGGTTGGAACTTGGCCTGGGTTCAGGGCCTTTCCCGGGGGCCTGGGAAGCGTTCGGGCGAGATCTCTCCGACAAACAGCGGTTGGTTGGCGAGTCGATCGACCGACTGCACGGCGCACTCGAGGGGAAGTCTCTCAACAGTGCCGGGGAGGTCCTGTACCCACCTGGTCACGGCGTACGGGATCGATTGTGGCAGGCCACGACGAGTGAACCCACGCACGCTCACGATGCGGCCAGAGCAGCGGCTCTCGCCGGCGACGGCTTGCAGTTGTCCAGGGCCACAACGTTTCGGGGTGGGAGCGCGCGAGAGGCACAGGAACGACAGGCGGCGTGGATCGACAGCTACCGCGGCGCCTGGAATGACCCCGTGCGCTCGCCACGGGTACAGGTGTCGCGCGCGGTGTATCCACATCCGGATCGGGAAGTGGCAACACGATTGGTGACCCCGGGTGTGCAGCGTTGGCAGAGTTGGAGCACGTCGGGAAAACAGACCCGCAGCCAGAGCGTCGAGGACTATCTGGCGGCTGACAACGCACTGATCGGACCCAGCGAGACACTGGCAGCTGAACTTGCCGCCGACCCGGCACTGCGTGACATCACCGATTTGCTGGTGAGCTTTGTTCCCGGGGTGCCAGACCGGGATGAACATCTCCGATTGCTCGAAACCAGCGCCCGGGAGCTGGCCCCTTTGCTGGGCTGGCGATCGGCCGCTGCGTCCGTCCCTTCATAACCCGATTGTGAGACTTCTGCGATGACTGGATTGCACCTGAACTTGTCCCTCATGACGCCGGGTCATTTCCGGCACGCGTGGCGGTTACCGCACGCTGATCCACTGGCCTATCTCGATATCGATCATTTTGTGCGGCTCGCTCAGATCGCAGAATCGGCCAAGATCGACGCCGTCTTCCTCGGCGATGGGCCGGCGTTGCGCGGCGAGATCGAGGAGGCACCTGGAACCGGAATCGATCCGCTGGTGCTACTCGGCCATCTGGCGGCGATCACCGAGAACCTTGGTGTCGTAATTACCAGTTCGACGACCTATAACTCGCCGTACAACTTGGCACGTCGATTTCAAGCACTCGACCATGTCACCAAGGGGCGTGCCGCCGTCAACATCGTGACCACCGGGACACCGGCGGCAGCTGCGAACTTCGGCCTGTCCGAGCACCCGGACAAAGAATCTCGTTATCGGAGGGCGTGGGAGTTTCTCGAGGTGGTGACTGGTCTGTGGGACAGCTGGGGACCGGATTGGCTTGTCGCGGACAAGAAGTCAGGTCAGTACGCGGACGTCTCCCAAATCCGCTCCAGCGACCATGTCGGGGAGTTCTTTTCGGTGGCCGGCCCGCTTCCTGTCCCGCCGGGGCCACAGGGTCGTCCGGTGTTGGTGCAGGCAGGCGGGTCGGAAGGCGGGTTGAAACTGGCCGGAGATTTTGCCGACGTCGTATTCACGGTGGCACAGACGCAGTCGAAAGCGGTTGCCTTTCGAGATGACATCCGGCGTCGGGCCGTCGCTGCCGGTCGCGGGCCCGATGACGTGAAAATATCACTCGGAGTTGTTGTGCTGGTTGCGGCGACCGAGGAGCAGGCCCGAGCTCGAGAAAAGGAACTGTATGCGACATTGCCGATCGAACGATTGACTGCAGTTCTGCTTGCGAATCTGGGCTTACCCGAAGGCTCGTTCGGTCCCGACGACGTGATTTCCGAAGCCGACCTGCCGGGAACGATTCCGACAGGTGCGTTCTCGACCGGGTTCAGTGTGTCGACGCGCGCCTTGATTCACGAGGGTCCGCTCACGCCGCGTGAACTGGTGACGCGTGGCGCAGGCGGTTCGGGGCATCGCCTTGTGGTGGGTTCGGCTGAGCAGGTTGCCGACGATCTGCAGGAGTGGTTCGAGGCCGGAACAGCGGATGGTTTCACCATCATGCCTGCGGATACTGCCGTCGACCTCGAGAACTTCGCAAACCTGGTTGTACCGATCCTGCAATCACGCGGTCTGTTCCAGCGTGAGTACACAGCACCAACTCTGCGAGAGAGATTTGGCCTGTCCTTCGGGGACCGTCGACGCCCGCAGTCGCATCGGTCCGGAACCGAGTTGGTTGCAGTCCCGGTGTAGACGGCGGACATCGCAACGAGCGCGTGATCTGTTGTTATCGCGGCAAATCTCAACCCGATGGGCACCGACTTCGAGGTCGGTGCCCATCGGTGATGGAGCGGATGGCAGGATTCGAACCCACGTGGACGGTTTTGCAGACCGCTGCCTCGCCTCTCGGCCACACCCGCGCTGGCAATCAATTATGTTTGTAGAAAACAGCATTCGCCAGAGTTGTGATCACGAAGAGTTGATCGGACTGAAGTGTCGAGTATCTTTGAGCCGCAACGAGTTAAAGCAAATCTAAACAATCCTCGTAGATCAGCTTGCTTGTTCTTCGGGCAACCGCTGTGCAGACTCAATTGCGTGCACGTGCATCTAACTGTGCATCTATTTTCCGTACCCGAGAACCATGAAGGACCACTATGTCGCCGCAGAACGAACCAGCGTTGGTCACTCCGGTAATCGCCGCAGCAGCAGTGGCCGGAGGGGCGTTGCTCATCGATGTGCGCAGCGCGAAGGGCCGCAACGAGAATGGCGCAATTCCAGGAGCCGTGGTCGTCGACCGCAATGACCTCGATGCCGAGTTCGGACTCGACTCGCCCGCCAAGCACTCGGAGGTGAACTCGCTCGATCAACCGATCGTCGTGGTGTGTGGCTCGATTGCCGGTTCCGCGCCGGTTGCCGAGGGGCTTCTTCAGCGCGGGTTCGTGAACGTGGTCCACGTCGACGGCGGTTTCCCGGCGTGGAAGGCGGCGGGTCTGACCGTTGCCGAACCTGTTTCGCCGCAGTCGTAATTCGTTTCTCGATGTCGATGCGTGGAGGTTCGGCCATTTCGTTGCCTGGCGACGATCTCGATTCGATGGAAACCGGTACCGTGCTGCGTGCCGGCGTGCGGGTCATGGCCAAGGGGAGCCTGGGGTATCGGATAGCGACTCCACTGTCGATCATCGCCGGACTGATCAACGGTTCCACGATGGTTTTCAGTGCTGTCGCCATCGGCTGGGCCACCGATCATCTGATCATCCCGGCCTTCACGGATGCCGAGGTTTCGGCGCGGTCGTGGTGGATCGCTTTGGGCGCCATCGCCGGAGTGTCACTTCTTCGAGTGATCACCATCGTCACTCGAGCGGTCGCGGCCGCATACGTGCAGTACGGCAACCAAGCGTCGACCAGGCGTGCGTTGATACGGCAGTATGCCAAGCTCGGCGTTCCCTGGCATCGGCGGCACTCCACCGGGCAGTTGCTTTCCAACGTGGTCTCCGACGTCGAAGTTCAGTGGGCGCCCATGCAATTCTTCGCTTTTGCGATGGGCAGTGTGTTCATGCTCCTGGTGGCGCTGGCGAACATCGCGCGCTCGGACCGGTACCTCGCGGTGGTCGCGCTGATGCTGGTGTTCGTCGTGCTTCTGGCTAATTTCGTGTACCAGCGGGTGATGTCACCGCGTGCTCGTGACGCGCAACGAGCCAGAGCCGCGGTCAGTAGCGTCGCGCACGAGGCCATCGAGGGCGAGCAGGTTATCCGCACGCTGGGGATCGTGGACAGTGAGTCGGCACGATTCGTGCGCGCCGCCGAGAACACCCGCGTTGCGAATACTCGGATGTCCTTTGTCAGTGCGGCCTTCGATCCCTTCGTCGAACTTGCCCCGACGGCAACGGTATTGGTGGTGCTGCTCATCGGTTCTGGCCGAGTGTCCGCGGGCGAGCTGACTGTTGGCACGCTGGTCGAGACCATCTATCTGTTCCTGACGATGGCCTTGCCGCTGGGCATGATCGGCCGGTTCCTCAGCATTCTGCCGCTGGCCGTGGTGGGGAACAAACGCACTGCTTCGGTACTCGATTCCGTCGACTACACGCAGTTCGGAACCGAAACGCTGGCCGGTGAGAAGGCTTTGGGGGTGCACGTAGAGGCGGTGCGTTTCACGTACGACGGGGCACTTGGTGAAGCCATCGGCCCGGTGGAGTTGCGTTTCGACGCCGGTGATGTCGTTGCCGTCGTCGGTGCCACCGGATCCGGGAAAACGACGCTCGTCCGCATCCTGGCCAGGCTTGCCGATCCTGATACGGGCATTGTGCGCTACGACGGTATCGACGTGAGAAGCCTCGCGGACGGAGAAATCGAAACCCGGGTAGCAGTGGTGAGCCAGACGTCCTTCTTGTTCGACGACACGATTCGAGGGAATGTCACGTTGGGTCGCGATATCGACGATCTCCAGGTTTGGCGGGCTCTCGACGTGGCCGAGGCCGCAGAGTTCGTCCGAGGCATTCCCGGTGGGCTGGACGCCGCGGTCGGGAAACGAGGTGCCTCACTCAGCGGTGGCCAACGTCAACGGATCGCGCTGGCCCGCGGTCTGGCCGGCTCGCCGTCCTTGCTGATCCTCGACGACGCGACCAGCGCACTCGATCCCACAGTCGAGCGCGACGTGCTCGACAACATTCGTCGCGAATTCGTGAGCGAACGCGGCGGCGACCGTCGATGTACCGTCGTGATGACAGCGGCGCGCAAGAGCACGGTTACTCTGGCCGATCGCGTCTTGTGGATGAACGGCGGTGTGATCACCGCTTCCGGCACTCACACAGACCTTCTCGCGCAGTACGACGGCTACCGGCAAATAGTCGACGCCTACGCCGACGGAATGGACATCGACGAGTTGGACGCGGCCGGCGGCCGGTCATGAGTGAGTCCCTGGCGTCGAAAGTCCGAGCGACTCGAGTGCTGTACCCCGGTCTCCTCCGCGGAATGTGGTTGACCGTTCTACTGGCGTTTGTCGCTGCCAGCGGACGAATCGTGGTTCCGCTGACGGTGCAGTACGCCCTCGATCACGCACTGCTGCACGGCAATGCCGACAATGACAATTCGACTGTGCTCCTCGGCGCGGTGGGGGTGGGTGCACTCGGCGTCGCGGCAGCGGGAACGGCGTCGTGGTTGCTCAACCGCCGGTTGATCCGCACCAGCGAAAACGCGTTGGCGGCACTGCGCACAGCTGCATTCACTCACATCTTCAGGTTGCCGCCCGCGAGATTCGACGACACAGCCCGCGGATCGCTGGTCGCCCGCGTCACCAGCGACGTCGACACGGTGTCGCAGTTCGTCCAGACCGGTGGTGTCACACTGGTTGCGAACTGCGCACAGATGTTGGTCGCATCGTCGATCATGCTGGTGTACAGCTGGCAGTTGGCACTGTTGGTGATCGGTGTCTCCGTGATCGCGGTGGTGACCATGCGATTGATCCAACGAGTGATCGCCCGCCGATTCGGCGAAGTCCGAGTAGCCGTCGCGAATCTGTACGACGGTGTGTCCGACATGGTGAACGGCGCCGAGGTGACTCGTTCGTACGGAGCCGACGCACGTATCCAGGCGCGAGTGGACGGACTGATCGACACGACGAGGAAATCGCTGTTGCACACCCAATTGCCGTTGGGCGTCAACATGTCTCTGGGTGAAGCCGCCAGCGGAACCATCACAGCTGCGGTCGTGCTCTTCGGCGCCGCCGTGGGTACCGGTCACATCGAGTGGATGGATCTGACTGCGGGTCAGTTGGTCGCATTCCTGTTCCTCATCACGTTCTTCGTGCGCCCGCTGCAGTTCTCCGTGTCGATTCTGGGGGAGTCGCAGAGTGCGGTAGCAGGATTGCGCAGAGTGTTCCACTTGCTTTCCGAGCCTTCGGTCACCGTGGGAGCTGGTGCGGGTACGCCGCTCCCCGTCGGCGGCGTCGGCGTCCGGATGCGCGCGGTCGATTTCTCGTACAACCCGAGCAAACATGCGATCCGCAGCCTGGACCTCGACATCGAGCCACATGAGCACGTGGCTGTGGTCGGCGAAACCGGCTCGGGAAAAACAACTTTCGCGAAACTGTTGACCCGTCAACTCCTGTCGACCAGCGGATCGATCGAACTCGGCGGAGTCGACATCCGCAGGATCACCGACAGTTCGTTCGCCCGTCGTGTCGCCATCGTCCCGCAGGAAGGGTTCCTGTTCGACCGCTCGGTGTTCGAGAACATCGCAATGGGGAGTCCCGGCGCCACCCGTACCGACGTCATGGACGTGTTGTGCGATCTGGGCCTCTCCGAATGGGTGCAGGGTCTCGGTTCCGGGCTCGATACGCTCGTGGGAACGCGAGGCGATGCGTTGTCCGCAGGCGAGAGACAACTCGTGGCCCTGGCGCGGACCGCTGTGGTGGATCCCGATCTGCTGGTACTCGACGAAGCAACCAGCGGGGTGGATCCCGCCATCGATGTCACCGTGCAGCGCGCACTGGCCCAGCTGACCAAGGGACGCACGACGGTCACGATTGCTCACCGCATGATCACCGCGGAGACCGCAGACAGCATTCTGCTCTTCCACGACGGTCTATTGGTGGAACGAGGATCGCACGCCGAATTGACTGCAGCAGGTGGGCGGTACGCTGCCCTCCATCAGGCATGGAAGACCATGAACAGTCTCTGACCCGCTATCCCGGCCCCGGCCGTCGTCGGTGAAGTACTTCTTAAATGATTGCGTAGCCCCGATGGGTTGTTGTGACGCGGAATTACTTCGATAGTGGACGTGACAGCAGTGCATGCGTTCGGCATCGCACATGATCGGCTCGGTTATCAGGAGTTAGACGTGTCCAACAACAACGACGGCGATCTCGGTCGCCACAGCAGCAGCGACGGCGTGGTCCACGCACGTCCGCTGCTGTGTTGTCTCAGTTGTTGACCCACTCCTGATCGAGATTCACCTCGTTGCGCCCCGACTCCGGGCGCACTTCGTCCACTCACATGATGCCCACGGCAGTCAGTCCCCTTGGGTGTCGTCTGCCGTTTCGCGCATCGGTGTATTTGAAAAACCGCACAATAGGAGCACTTTCGTGAAATCTATCCGCCATTGGCGCGCTGTCGGCGCACTTCTTCTTGCAGTCGGTATCGCGGCCACCGGATGCTCTGCGCAGGCGAAGGTCGCTTCGGCGCAGGGAGGTGATCCGGTCTCCGGTGGAACACTGCGATTCGCGGTTCTCGATGCCCCGGCCAACCTCGATCCACATTCCGGGAGTAGCTATCCGGAGTCGTTGATCACCAGCAACACCAGCGACAAACTGACCTACCAGAACCCCGAGACAGGAGAGATCGAACCGTGGCTCGCGACGTCGTGGGAGTACAACGACGATCTGACCGCGTTCACGTTCCACCTGCGTGACGATGTCACGTTCAACGACGGAAGCAAACTGGACGCTGCGGTGGTGAAGGAGAACTTCGATATTCTCGGGCTCGGCAACGAGGCACTCGGCGTTCCCGCGGTGACCGCGTACTGGGTCGGGTTCGTCAGCAGCGAAGTGATCGATCCACTGACGGTGAAGGCCACCTTCAATCGGCCGAATGCCGGTTTCCTGCATGCACTTTCGCACTATTTCTCCGGAATAGTCGGACACTCGACGCTCCAGCTGAGCAAAGCGGACCGCGCGCTCCCGCAGAACATCGTCACCACCGGTCCGTACACCGTGACCGAGCAGATCTACCAGGAGAAGACGGTGCTCACCAAGAGGGCAGGGTACGACTGGGCACCGGCGAGTCGAGCGCACAGCGGCGAGGCGTACCTCGACACGGTGGAGATTGCGGTGATTCCCGAGGCAAGCGTTCGGACGGGTGCGCTGAAGTCGGGTGAGGTCGACGCGATCCTCGATGTCAATTCGACGGACGAGGCGCCGCTGAAGGCGCAGGGGTATCAGATTGTTTCCCAACTGATTCCCGGACGCGACATCGCCTTCGACTTCAAGACCGACGTCTTTCCGACCGACGACATCGCTGTGCGCAAGGCAGTCAATCTGGGCTGGAGTCGTGACGCCCTGAAGAAGACCGTGCTCACGGACAGCTACGCGGTGTCGACCTCGGCGATCTCCTCGCGGGTTCCCGGATGGAAGGACTTCAGTGCCGATCTGACCGAGAACCAGGACGAGGCGGCGAAGATCCTCGATGCGGCTGGCTGGAAGTCGGGTGCCGACGGTATCCGTGAGCGTGACGGAAAGCGGCTCACTCTCGAGCTTCTCGGCATCGACAATCTGGTGGTCAACAAGCCCGCGTACGAGCTGATTCAGCAGGACCTGGCCAAGATCGGTATCGAGCTCGATCTGGCGGTTCTCCCGATCCCCGACTTCAGTGCGGAATCGAAGAAGTCCGGCGTCTACAACATTCAGGTCGCCAACACGAGTCGCGCCGATGTCGCAGTCCTCGAACAGACGTACTCTCCGCTGTTCTCCAACGCCGGCAAGCTTGCGAAGGACAATCCGCTGTATCAGCAGGCAGTCGACGTTCTGCTCGGAGTGAGCGCCACGCTCGATCCGACGGCGCGCGCGCAGGCGGCGGCAGATGCGCAGGAGTTCATCCTCGACACCGCAGCCTTGACCTCGCCGGTGTACAACCCGGCTCAGGTCACGGCGGCAGATCCGAAGGTACACGGGATCAGCTACGAAGCGCAGTCGCGGAATGTCTTCTACGACACGTGGATCGAGAAGAGCTGAGCCATGACCCGTTACGTGCTGGCCAAACTGGGCCAATCGCTTTTCGTCATCTGGGCTGCTTACACTTTCACGTTCGTGCTTCTCTACGTACTGCCTTACGACGCTGTCGATGTCATGTTCAGTCCAAGTGACGGTGACCTGGTCAGTGATGCGCAGAAGGATGTGGTCCGCGATCAGCTGGGAATGAGCGGGTCGGTATTCGAGCAGTACTTCACTCGTCTGCTGCGCGCCGTGCAGGGTGACTTCGGACAGTCGACGCGGACGGGTGAACCTGTCTTGTCGATGATCGCCCAGGTCCTGCCGCAGACGGTGATACTGGCCGCAGTTGCACTGACCATGGCGGTGGTCTTTGCTTTTGCACTGGCACTCGGTGCGGCCTACACGCGCAATCGATGGTTGGCCAACACCCTCGCAAGCATCCCGGCACTTGGAGTATCCGTCCCGGTCTTCCTGGTGGGATTGGTCATCTTGCAGGTGTTCTCGTTTCAGCTCGGCTGGTTTCCGTCGATCGGCAATGACGGCGTCGCTTCGCTGATTCTGCCGGCGGTGACCTTGGCGATCCCCGTCAGTGCTCCCATCGCCCAGCTGCTGGTGAAGAACTTCACCATCGGATTGGGATCACCGTACGTCGCGGTGTCGACGGCAAAGGGCGGAACGCGGCTCTGGGTTCTGGTCAACGACGTGGTGAAGAACGCCGCGCTTCCGGCTCTGACAATTGCCGGCATCACCCTCGGCAACCTACTGGCGGGAGCGGTGATCGTGGAGACGATCTATTCACGATCCGGTCTGGGCAGGTTGACGGAGACCGCGGTGCGGACCCAGGACGTGCCCTTGGTCCAGGCGGCAGTCGTGTTCGCAGCCTTGGTATTCGTGACGGTGAACTTCCTGGTCGACATCGTCTATCCGTTGCTCGATCCGAGATTGCGCACTGCCGTGCTCAATTCGAGGTCGGGTGTGTCAGCCAAGGATGTCGACTCCGCGCAGAAGAAGCCCGTCGAGCAGGAGTTGGTGCTCTCATGACCGCAGTAGTCGACATCCCCCGCACGGTGGTCACGGAGGAGCCATCGCCGGGGTACTCGGCCGGGCTGCGCCGCCGAGCACGCGAGATCGTGTCTGCGCCTGGCCTGGCCTTGTCCTGGATTGTCATCGTCGTGGTGATCTTGTGGGCGCTCGTACCCGGTCTCTTCACGAGCAAGAGCCCCTATGACGGTGACGTCGACGCGAGCTTTGCGCCGCCGAGTTTCGAGCACCCGTTCGGCGCCGACCGGCTCGGACGTGACCTGTTGGCACGCACCATCTACGGAACGTCGACGACGTTGACGGCGACGTTGGTCGCAGTAGCTGTCGGTTTTGTCATCGGCTCCGCGACAGGTCTTCTCAGTGGCTTCATCGGTGGGCGTGCGGACGGTGTCGTGATGCGTTTTGTCGACGTGCTGCTTGCCATTCCCGGCCTGCTCCTGGCGATGACCGTCGTGACTGCGCTTGGCTACGGAACACTGAACGTGGCGGTCGCCGTCGGAATCACCGCCATCGCAGCCTTCGCTCGTGTCATGCGCTCCGAGGTTCTCAAAGTGGCGCACACCGAATTCGTCGAAGCCTCTTACGGATCCGGGGCGAAGTTCGGACGGGTTGTTCTGCAGCATGTTCTTCCCAATTCACTCGCCGCGGTCCTTTCTCTGGCTGCGCTCGAATTCGGTGCGGCGATCCTTGCTGTCGCAGCGCTCGGCTTCCTCGGCTACGGCGCGCCGCCGCCGCAGCCCGAATGGGGGCTGGCGGTATCCGAAGGCCGCGACTATCTGGCCGTGTATCCGTGGATCGCGATCTTTCCGGGAATCGTGATCGCGGTAGTAGTCCTGTCCACCAATCGAATCAGCAAGTCGTTAGGAGAGTCGCGATGACCGAGCTTCTCGAATCACCTGTCGGTACCGAGCCGGCCCCGACGTCGACGCCGCTGTTGGCGATCGACAGATTGAGCGTCAGCTATGTCAGAGGTAGAGGTCGCTCCGTCGCGGCCGTGCGTGATGTGAGCCTGAACGTCGAGGCCGGCGAGTTCGTGGCGGTGGTGGGTGAGTCCGGTTCGGGAAAGAGCACCACCATTCATTCTGCGCTGCAGTTACTTCCGTCGTCGGCGCGGGTCGACAGCGGCACCATTCGCTTCCGCGGGGAGGACACCACCGGCTGGAACGACAAGCGACTGGCCAAGGTTCGGGGTCCGTTCGTCGGATTCGTTCCGCAAGATCCGGGTAACTCGCTCAATCCTGTCAAACGCGTTGGCACCCAGGTACTCGATGCTGTCGGTCTGCACCGACGTATAGGCAAGTCAGCAGCCAAGGCCGTGGCGTTGGAAAAGCTTCGTCTGGCCGGACTTTCGGACGTGGAGCGGTTGTACTCGCAGTTTCCCCACGAGCTCTCGGGAGGTATGAAGCAACGTGTTCTGATCGCCATCGCACTCGCGAACGATCCGGAGTTGCTGATTGCGGACGAGCCCACATCGGCGTTGGACGTGACAGTGCAGAAGGTGATCCTCGATCACCTCGAGCACCTGCGCTCCACACTCGGCTTGGGCATTCTGCTCATCACTCACGATCTGGGGGTCGCCGCGGAGCGAGCCGACCGTCTGATCGTCATGCAGGGCGGAACGATCGTCGAGCAGGGCACTACCGAATCGGTGGTCGGCGATCCGGCGAGCCCGTACACGCGGCAACTGCTCGAGGCCGCACCGTCGTTCCAACTCGGCCGATTGGCGCCAGACGTCGGCGTCGAACCGGCGAACGGCGACACGGTGAATGGCGACAGCGGGGAGGTGGTACTCCGAGCAGACGGGATCACCAAGTACTTCTCAGTGGTCGACGCGACCGGCGCGCGTGATGTCTTCACCGCGCTCGACGACGTCTCGATACGGCTACGCCGCGGAACGACGCACGCGGTGGTGGGGGAATCCGGCGCCGGGAAGTCGACGCTGGCCCGCGCCGTGGTGGGGTTGACGACTCCGGATCTCGGAAAGGTGTACTTGCACGACGACCCGATCTCGGGATTGTCGAATCGGGCACTGCACCCTGTTCGTCGACGGATCCAGCTGGTGTATCAGAATCCGATGTCCTCGCTCGACCCCAGATTCACGATCGAGCGCACCATCGCAGAGCCGTTGCGAACCTTCGGGATCGCCAAGGACCGCAAGGAGATCCGCGCGCGGGTGACCGACCTGCTGACAGCCGTTGCACTCGGCCCTGAGTATCTGCTTCGCAAACCGGCGGAACTGTCGGGTGGTCAGCGTCAGCGAGTTGCCATCGCTCGCGCACTCGCCGCCGACCCGGAAGTGCTCGTCCTCGACGAGGCGGTCTCCGCGCTCGACGTGTCGGTGCAGGCCCAGATCCTACGACTGCTCGTCGATCTTCAAGCCGAACGTGGGCTGACCTACCTGTTCGTCACACACGATCTGGGAGTCGTGCGTCTGGTGGCCGACGATGTCACGGTTATGCGGGCCGGTCGCACCGTGGAGTCGGGAGCCGTCGAGCAGGTACTGGGGAATCCGAGCAGCGACTACACCCGTGCACTTGTCGCCGCCGTACCGCATGTTCACCGGCAGGAACTGCTCGACGATCACAGGACCCACAGCCGTACGATCGGAGTTGCGTCATGACGTCCACGCTCGAAACGCCCACCAATCCGCTTCCACCTGGTCCGATCGATCCAGGTCCGGTAACACGCAGACTCGGGTTGGCCGAACTCTTCTCGAAGATACGTGTCGGAGCATCCGACCGAGATCGTCACCACGACATCCCCTACGGTTTGGTGGACGAACTTAAACAGGCAGGAATAGGCGCGTTGCGTCTACCTGTCGAGGCGGGCGGCCACGGCATCAGTCTCGTCGAATTGTTCGATGTGGTAGCTGATCTGGCCTCCGCGGACCCGTCCATCGCGCATGCGCTGCGCAACCACTTCGGCTTCGTCGAGAATGCACTCTCCCTGCCGGTCGTCGGAATCCGAGGACGACTCCTCGAAGAGACAGCGCGCGGTACGTTGGTGTTCGGATCGTACGGTGAACGGACCACGCCCACGTCAGGCGACGCCCAGGCGGACTTCACAACCACCGTGCGTAAGCAGGACGGCCAACTTCTTCTGCGTGGTGAAAAGTTCTACTCCACTGGCAACCTGTACGCGGACTATCTGGTTGTGAAGGGGAATTGGGAGACCGGAAAACCGGTGACCGTGGCGATTCCCGCCACGCGGGTGGGTATCGATCGGACAGATGACTGGGACGGAATCGGCCAGCGACTCACCGGAAGTGGCTCGACCAGATACTTCGACGTGATCGTGCGCGACGACGAGGTCCTTCCTGAAGACGGTCCGTCCGTCGACAAATACGAGGCATCGTTTGCGCAGTTGTATCTCACGACGGTCATCGCCGGAATCGTTCGCAGCATCGTCGCGGATTCCGTGGAGGCAGTCAACGCCCGTAGTCGCAACTATTTTCACGGTCAAGCCGACCATCCATCGGGGGAGGCGGTGGTGCACCATACGATCGGGCAGATATCGGCGTACTCGTTTGCCGTGACATCGGCAGTGCGCGCCGCAGCCCAGGTGCTGGACGCGGCGGTGCGGGCAACCGATCCGGACGAGCGCGCCGAACTGAGACTGGCTGCTGCTCTTGATGTCTCGAAGGCGAAGGTGATCGCCGACGAACTCGCCGGCAAGGCCGGATGGTTGTTGTTCGAAACTGGCGGTGCATCCACCACCAGCCAGTCGAAGAATCTCGACAGACATTGGCGAAATGCCCGGACGCTGTCCTCGCACAATCCCGGAAGCTACAAACTGCGCTATCTCGGAGCTTACGAGGTCAACGGGGAGTTGCCGCCACCGATCAGCTACTTCTGAAATCTCAACTGCAGCTGTAGCAATCTGAAACTTCGGTCTGTTGTTTCCGAGTGTTTCGCGCTGAGGTTGCTCGAATCCCGGTGATCCCAACTCTGTGGAGGCGCCGGGATTTCCAGCACAATGTGTTATCGGGCGCTCCGCTCAATTGCCTGGCCGCGAGGACACATCATGTATGACATACGACGATTGATTCTGCTCCACGACCTCGCGGAACTGACGACGATGACCTCGGTCTCCGAACGTCACGGAATCACGACATCTGCAGTTTCCCAGCAGATGCGTCTCCTCGAAGAGGAGGTCGGCACAGTTCTCACGCGTCGGGAGGGACGAGTCCTGCGCCTCACCCATGCCGGCCGGGTTCTGGTCGACCACACCGCACGCATCATCGCTGCGCTCGAGGAGGCTGAAAGCGCTGTCGCGGCCACCGGTGAATCGGTCACGGGTGTCCTCACCCTCGCGACGTTTACCACCGCTCTCACCCGACTCGCGATTCCCGCAGCAACCCGTCTTCATCGGGAACATCAGGGTCTGCGAGTCCGATTGGTGGACGCGGTACCGGTCGATTCCGTACCGGCAGTGAGGCAACAAGAAGTCGACCTTGCGATCACCTACACGTATTCGTTTCGTACGAGCGAACTCCCCGTCGGATTGAGCTCGGAGTTCCTGTTCACCGATCCGCTCGTGCTGTTGGCGCCGGCACCGCTGCGTGAGCGGGCTCAGCTGTACGGTCTCGAAGCAGTTGCCGATGCCGACTGGATTGCGGCCAAGGACGGTGCTCCGTCGATTGCGTCGATCATGTTCTCCTGCAGGCAATCCGGGTTCACCCCACGAATCGAGCATCGTTCGGCAAGCTTCAGTGCCATGGCGGAGATGGTCGATCACGGTTTCGGTGTGACGGTGCTGCCGGAGATGGCTGTGCCGGAGTCGGCCAAGCACCTCGTTGCCTGCCCTGTCGCCAACGGAGCCCGCGAGATCGGTGTGACGTATCGTCAGGCCTCGCTCGAGCGACCGGCGGTGGCTGCGGCGATCCGCGCGCTGAGGATGGCTGCGGTACCGCTGCGTCTCGCGTCGTGAAGTCTGCCGCGATCGGTACCCATGTCCTTCAGGTCGCGGATTTCATGTATTCAGTTACGAAGGAGGCGAACATCGATGACCCGTCAGGTCCATCTCAACGTCAACATCCTCAACGCCGGTGTGTTCGGTGGTTCCTGGCGACTTCCGGGAACCGATCCGCTGGCGAGTTTCGGCCTCGCACACTATGTGGACATCGCGCGCAAGGCCGAGGCCGCTAAGTTCGACGCAGTATTTCTCGCCGACGGTCCGGCGATCCGGGAAGATTTGCGCTATCGGCCGTTCAACAGTCTCGAACCGTCGGTGGTGCTCGCTGCGGTGGCCGCGTCGACGTCCAGGATCGGATTGATCGGCACCCTGTCTTCGAGTTACAACGATCCGTATGACGTGGCAAGACGCTTTGCGACGCTCGATCAACTCAGCGGCGGACGGTCAGGGTGGAATGTCGTCACCACGGCGGGCCGGGAATCAGCGCGCAATTTCGGTTTCGACGACGAGCCCGATCACGGCCGGCGGTACGAACGTGCGGCAGAGTTCGTCGAAGTGGTACGAAAGCTTTGGAACAGTTGGGAACCCGACGCGTTGGTGGGGGATAAATCTGGCCAGGTGTTCGCCGACACCACACGGATTCACCGCACCGACCATCACGGCGAACACTTCGACGTGGCAGGCCCGCTCAACGTTCCGCGGTCACCACAGGGTGAGCCGGTGGTTGTGCAGGCGGGTGCCTCGCGAGACGGACGGGCACTGGCGGCCAGGGTCGGCGAGGTGATCTTCACAGCGGCGCAGACCGAGGACGAGGCTCGGGAGTATTACCACGATGTGAAGGCGAGGGCGCGCGGATACGGCCGAGGGCCCGAGGACGTCATCGTCCTGCCTGGACTGTCGACCGTGATCGGCAGTACGGAAGCCGAGGCTCATGAGCGTCGTGAGCTGTTGGCTGAATTGGTGCCTCCCGAGTACGCGCTCGACCGCCTGGCGGGTCAGTTGGGAGTTCCTCGCGAGAGCTTGGTTCTCGACGGTTCGTTGCCGTGGGAGCTCTTGGCCGATCCGGACGACGCGGGTGGATCGCAGACGTTCTACAAGATCGCGGTCAGTCTCGCCCGGCGCGAGAGCTTGACCGTTCGGCAGCTGTTGAGGCGACTGGGCGGAGGTGCCGGACACCGGATCGTCACCGGCACTCCGGAACAGATAGCCGATGCCATCGTAGATTGGGTGGACAAAGGCGTTGCCGACGGATTCAACCTGATGCCGGACGTGCTCCCGAGCGGATTCGACGATTTCGTCGATCACGTCGTGCCGGAGTTGCAGCGCCGCGGTGTTTTCCGCACCGACTACGACAGCACCACGCTTCGTGGACATCTCGGGTTGGCCGCTCCTCACCATGCGATTCCGTCGTCGCACGTCGAACAGGTGGTGGCGTGATGAGTCGTTCGCTGCACTTCTTCGTCAACGTCGGTAGCGCGGGCTACCACTCGGCGGCCTGGCTCGACCCGGAACTCGATCCCAGCGCCTTTGTCACTCTCGACCACTACCGCCGCGCCGCCGAGACCGCCGAGCGCGGCAAACTCGATGCGTTGCTGTTCCCGGATATCCCGGTCCAGCACCCGGGCATCGGCCGTGGACCGGCGGCCTCCCTCGACCCGGTGCTACTGACCAGTGCGCTCGCGGTGTCCACCACCCGGATCGGTCTGATTCCCACTGTGTCATCCACCCTGAATCTGCCGTACAACCTTGCTCGTCGAATTCTCTCGCTGGATCACGTGAGCGGTGGTCGTGCCGGATGGAACGTGGTGACGACGTTCGAGCCGAATGCGGCCAAGAACTTCGGAATCGACCACCTTCCGGAACGCGACGAGAGATATCGCCGTGCAGCGGAATACGTAGAACTTCTCGAAAGATTGTGGGACAGTTGGGAGTACGGCGCTCTGATCGGTGATCAAGAGAACGCGCGCTTTGCAGATCCGGATCTGGTACACGCTGTCGAGCACCGAGGCGAGTTCTACTCCGTTGCCGGCCCGCTCAACGTCACGAGGTCGCCACAGGGACGACCGGTTCTGGTCCAAGCAGGATCCTCCTCTCGAGGGCGGGAATTCGCCGCAGCCCATGCCGAGGCGATCTATGCCACCCAGTTCGGACTCGACGCTTCAGGAGAGTTCTCCACGGAGATCAGGTCGAAAGCTGCTGCACTCGGCCGCGATCCGGATCAGATCAGGATTCTGCCCGGACTGGTGCCGATCGTTGCAGAGACCGAACACGCGGCGCGAGAGAAGTTCGACGAACTTCAAGCGCGCCTTCGTCCAGAGAGTGCACCCGTTCGCCGGCTCGCATCGTGGTTGGGATTCCCGGACGAAGAGTTCGACCTGGATTCGCCGCTCCCCGCGCATGTGCTGGACCTGCCGTCCGGTCGTGTCGGCCCCCAAGGATTCTTCACGTCGCTCGCCGATTATGCAGCATTGACCGGCCACACTGTTCGTCATCTGTTGACCGAATTCTTGGGCGGTCATCGTGTGGTAATCGGTGATCCTGTACAGGTGGCTGATCATATCGAAACCTGGTGGCGGAGCGGCTCTGTGGACGGATTCACGATTATCCCCGCTGTCCTGCCTCGATCGCTGGAGGACTTCGTCGACCTTGTCGTTCCGGTTCTTCAGGAGCGGGGCATTTTCCGGTCCGAATACAGCGGAGTCACGTTGCGCGATCACCTCGATCTGCGTGAACCTGCGAATTCCTTTGCGTCCCAAAGGTGACTCCGTCCGTGCGTACGCGTTTTCGTCCACACTTCGTCGACGTAAGGGCAGAGCCGGTTGCATTCACGATGATCCTGATTGTGGCACTGCAGCGTTCGCTGGAGAAACATAGCGGTATCAGGTTCAGTCGTGTAGACCTTTGACAGGAGCAGACCAGTGACGGACGTCCTCGAAGTTTCCACCGATGTGCTGGTAATAGGTGGTGGTCCCGCCGGCGCCTGGGCAGCGTTGCGTGCCGCCGAGGCCGGTGCGGACGTCGTCCTGGTCGACAAAGGGTATTGCGGGACGAGCGGGGCGACTGCGCCGTCGGGCACAGGTGTCTGGTACGTCGAACCCGAACCTGCGGCGCGCGCAAAGGCCAAAGCAGGGCGTGAGGCACTCGGCGGATTCCTCGCCGATCACCATTGGATGGACCGCGTCCTCGAGCAGACGTATACCAACATGGACCTCCTGGCGGTAGAAGGCAGATACCCGTTCCCCGTCGACGCGCGTACCGGTGAGCAGATTCGCACCGGCCTGCAGGGGCCGGAATACATGCGCAGAATGCGCGCCTGGATCCGCCGCGCCGGAGTGCGAATTCTCGACCATTCGCCCGCGCTGGAGTTGTTGGTGGACAAACAAGGTTGTGTGCGGGGCGCCAGCGGATATCGGCGTCACGAGCATCACGACTATCGAGTGTCCGCAGGTGCTGTCGTGGTCGCGAGCGGCGGATGTGCCTTTCTCTCAGGCGCATTGGGTACCAACGTCGATACCGGTGACGGCGCACTGATGGCAGCTGAGGTGGGGGCCGAGTTCTCCGGAATGGAGTTCTCCAACGCATACGGAATTGCTGCGGCCGGATCCACCATCACGAAGACGGCGTACTACGCCTACGCAACCTTTTTCCATGCTGACGGGAGCGTACTCGAAGGGGCCGGCTCGGCGAAGGGGCGATCTGTCATCGCGAGAACCTTGAAGTCCGAACCCGTCTTCGCGCAGATCGACCGTGCGGACGTCGAGGTGCAGCGTCGAATGAGGATGGGGCAGCCCAATTTCTTCCTGCAATTCGATCGCCGCGGAATCGACCCCTTCACCGAAAGGTTCGAGGTCGGGATGCTCGCAGAGGGGACCGTGCGCGGTACTGGTGGAATCAACGTCGTCGACGACGATTGCGCCACGACTGTCCCCGGACTGTTCGCTGCTGGGGACGCTGCAACTCGCGAACGTATATGCGGAGGGTTCACCGGCGGTGGCAGCCACAACGCGGCCTGGGCGATGTCGTCCGGTTCATGGGCAGGATCGGGTGCCGCGAGGTACGCGCGGTCGGTGGGGCGTGGATCAAGGATCGGTCTCCGCGGAGCGGGGACGGTAGGGCTAGGTCCCTCGTCCAACTCTCGCCTGACTGCTGTCGACGTGGTGAAAGCTGCTCAGGAGCAATTGCTTCCCTTCGACAAGAACTACTTGCGGAGCGGAGATCGAGTGTCGGCGGCGCTCGACGAACTCGAATTGCTCTGGAGTGCAGCGAGTGTGGGTCTGGGTGGCGCGCCCGCTGAACGGATGGCAGCTCGTCAGGCGGCGGCGATCACCGCTGTGGGTCGCTGGATGTACCACTCGACCTTGGCACGGACCGAAACTCGGGGGATGAGCAAGAGAGACGACTTCCCGGAACTCGACGTCGCGCAGCATCATCATATCTTGACCGGAGGACTTGACGCGGTGTGGACCACTACGGCCGATCCCGCCGGTGCAAGTTTGGTGGCGTCGTGATCGAACTGGTGTCAGCACAGGACTGCATCGGGTGCGACAAGTGTGTAGAAGTCTGTCCGACAGATGTTTTCGATCGCACGCCATCAGGTGTTCCCGTGATCGCGCGCCAATCGGACTGCCAGACGTGCTTCATGTGCGAGGCATACTGCCCGACCGATGCCTTGTACGTGCATCCGCAATCGGCACCAGTGGGAAGTGCCGATGTGATCGAGCGCGATCACATCGGACGCTACCGGGAGAAGATCGGGTGGGGAAAGGGGAGGACACCTGGGGCGCTTACCGCAGTGGGACCCGAGGTGCCCCGCCCGATCACAACCTGACGACAATCGTTGCAGCCGTTCCGAGATCGTCTCTTCGAGCGGGAGCCGGCCGGTGATGAACGGCGCCAGGTCTACAACCAGCTCGTGATCGCGGACGTGATCGTCAGCGAAGCCGAGCTCAGTCGCGGGGTTGTACGAAGGCCTTCTCGAAACAGTTCGAAAACGGCATTACTTCATAGGGCGAGAAGATCGGGATCCGCGAGTATCCGCTCTTTTCGTACAACCTGACTGCATCGGGTTGACGGTCCCCGGTCTGGAGAATCAGCCGTGGCCGACCAGCCTGCTTGGCCGCATCCTCGACTGCGTCCAACAGGAGCGTGGATACGCCGGAGCCGCGATGCGAGGGCCTGACGTACATCCGCTTCAACTCCAGATCGGCGCCGTTCCAGCGAAGCGTGGCATGACCTACTGCTTGTGGTTCTTCGGCTTCGCTGCCGTCGGCGTACGCCACCACAGTCAGGTGAACTGATTGTGGGTCAACCGAATTTGCGGCGGCACGGTCCGTGGTGGATATGCGATCGGAGTAGCGTGGCCCCACTTCGGCAGCCATTTCGCCGCGTAATGCCTCGGCATCAGGATGGGACCACGACACCTCACGAACATGAAGGGATGAAGTCTTGATGTCGTGTGCCATGTGTAGTGTCCATCCTGACGCAGACGATGAGATCAATTCGACACGAATAGTATCGGCAAGCGCATGCCGCGGGGTGTGGAGTGCGACAACAGGAAGTCAGGATTCGGGGTCTATCCCGAGTTTCGTATGAAGGGCGTTGGAGTAGTCTCCCGCATCGAACGCCGCGATCCACTGGCTTACGGGACCAGGCCCGTTAATGCGGTAAATATCGCTTGAATATATTGTGGCAGTGTTGGATTCGATTTCATATGTGCTCGGCGAGTGGCCGTCGCTGCGCACGGTAATGGAATGCGGGATCGACGAAAGTGACCGCCCAGTGACGGTCGAATCACGGCATATGGATCGGAATGGATCCGTTTCGATCCGAGTGATTTCAACTGGCCGCCGACAAGCGTGGAGTGAGTGTCACGAGAAGGCGGCACTGTTAGTGGGCCTGCAAGAGACTTCGGGGTGCAGCGTTTGACGCTGCGCACCGAAGCATCAACGCCTTCAGTGACTCGATGAAGTCGGGTTCAGCTGGGCTTCCTTCTGGGCGTCGAGAGTTTCCTGGGAAACCGGAGCTCGCAGTAGTGCTTCCCATCCGTCGATCAGAGCGGACAGTTCAGCATGGGTGGGTCGGGTGCCGCGTCTGTCGTAACCCGCCAATACCCGGAGATAGCTGGTGTAAACGATCTGAATGCGCTGCAGTCGAACATCTTCCGCAAGTTCGACAAGGCTGTCGTTGAGGCTCTGGTTGACGGCGGATCCGCTTGTTGTCACAGTCGGATCTGCGGTGGTGAAGACGCGGCCGAGGATTTCCGTCTCCATCAACCGATCGAGTAGTGCGACGTAGTGGTTGTCGGGGCTGATGCTGTTGGCCAAGGGTTGCACAATTGCCCATAATGCCTCGCGCGTAGTCATATTCGCGCCCTGTGAGCTTGTTCGGAGCATCATTGCTTGTCTGTCTGCGTTGATGTCGGGCAGGCGGTACGCGAATATCGCGTGCAGCAGATTTTCCTTCGAACCGAAGTAGTAGGCGATTACCGATGCATTCTGCTGGCCTGCCGCGATGCGGATTTCAGAGATGGAGACGCCGTCATAACCGCTGAGTGCAAAAAGCCGCTCCGCGGTTTCGATGAGTTGTACGCGTGTCTGTTCTCCCGCGCGGTATCGGCCACGTTTTGAGGTCACACTGGTCGACCCTACCGGCGACAGTGTTGTGGCTGGACTCGTCGGGTCGAATATAGCCGGACTGCAAGAGCATTGGTGAATTCTCTGCGTGAGTTGCTGGCAGAATATCGACCAAGCTGACGTCTGTCAATGCTTAAATCATCGAAATTTTAACGATGCTCAAAATAAGAAACATTGATTACTTTGAACGCAGTCCGATGTGCACACCCACGTCTATGTTTCGAGGAAGATTGATGACCGCAATCGCAGAACCCACGACAACTACAATCGTGCCCCTCGCCGGCAAGATCGGCGCCGAAGTCCGGGGCCTGCGAGTGGACTCACTGACGGACGCCGATGTTCAACTGGTCAAGGACGCGCTGTACCGCTACAGCGTGCTCTTTTTTCCGGAACAGGGCCTCGATCCGGCGATCCACCGCGCGTTTGCGCAGCACTTCGGTGAGGTTGTTCTCCCACACGAGCACTTGTTGAACCTTGGCGACGAGGGTTACCGCGAGATCAGCGTGATCGGCACAGAGAACGGAAGCGCGTACCAGGCCAACCGTTGGCACTGCGACGTGTCCTGGCGTGACGCGCCGTCCAGGTTCAGCGTTCTGCACATGCAGGTCCTTCCGGAATTCGGCGGTGACACCATGTGGTCCAACCAGTCCGACGCACTCGACGCTTTGTCGGAGCCGCTGCGTGAACTCCTCTACGGCCTGACCGCAAAACACCGCATCGCACCGAGGGAGAATGTCCCCGAAGCCGACCACCCGTTGGTGATCCGGCATCCCGAGACCGGACGCGAAGCGCTTTTCGTCAACGACCTGTTCACCAGCTACATCAACGAACTCGACGCACAAGAGAGCGCCGCGATCCTGGGTGTACTCAAGGCAGTGTCGATCCGACCGGAATTCACCGTCCGTCGCCGCTGGACTGTTGGCGAAATCGCTATCTGGGACAACCACTTCGTCCAGCACAACGCGATCTACGACTACGCGGATCAGCCGCGCCGAATTCATCGCATCGAGGTTGCTCCGGAAGCTCCCATCCCGGCTCGCTGACTCTGACGTCACCTCGCGCTTCTCCAAGCTGCTCACGAACCACTGTCCGCGAGCAGCACGATCTTTCATCCCGATCAACAGCAGCACCTGCCCGTGCAGGGCCCCTCGAAAGGTTTCTCCGTGAACAGCCGCTCCGTCCTCAGACGTCCCTCCCTGCGGGGGATAGTCGCCGTTGCTCTCTTCGGTGCACTCACCGTGACGGGATGTAGCTCGGCAGTGGATCGGGCGGCCGCCGGCACGGAGGTCGTAGATGGCGGTGTGCTGCGGATCGGCGACAGTGGGGATCTGACCCCGGCGTCGTTCTTTTCAGGCGTACCGGTAAATGCTGCGCTCTCCGGGCTTGTCTACGACACGCTGATTACCTACCCGGCAGGAAGCCTCGACCCCCAGCCCGCGCTTGCCGAATCGTGGCAGGTGTCTGATGACGGGTTGACGATCACGCTTACGCTGCGGCCCGATGTCACGTTCCACGACGGACGCCCGATGACGTCCGACGATGTGCAGTTCAGCCTCGAAACCTATGCGGACCCAGCGCGTTCCGGACAGCTCGCGCGAACTGCGCAGCTGATCACCAACTACGCCAGGCCTGATGATCACACGATTGTGCTTACTCTCGCGCATCCGGCGGGTAACTTCTTCGATCTGCTCGACGTCGTGCCCGTCATCGACCGCAACACCATGGCCGACTTCGATTCGGGGAAGGGCTACAACGGAACCGGAGCTTTCACCTTCGCAAACTGGCAACCCGGAAGCGGAATGACCTTCGAGGCCAATGAGCAGTACTGGGGTGGTGCGCCCAACCTCGACGGCGTCGAGTACGTCATTGTTCCCGACTCGCAGACACGGGTGTCGCAACTTCGGTCAGGACAGCTGGATTTGCTGCTCAACGCAGCTCCGCGTGACGCCGATATGCTCGCCGCCGACTCCAATTTCGAGGTCGTGGACCAGACCGGCGTGTTGCGCACGTGGTACATCGGCGCGAACGTGCAGGCTCCGGGCCTGGGTGATGTTCGCGTCCGCCAGGCAATCGCGAATGCCGTGGATCGCGAACGCCTACTCGAAGACGTCTATCAAGGGCATGGCAATTCCGACAACCTGCCGTGGCCGGAATACTCGCCGGCGTTCGATGCGAGCCTCAACTCCACGTACAACCATGACGTCGACAAGGCAAAGGCCCTCGTCGCCGAGGTCGGCGCCATCCCGGTCATTCCGATCAGCTACACCGCGGGATCGAGTGAGTCGGAATCCATCGCGCAAATCATTCAAGCGGACCTTGCCGCAGTCGGTATCACGACGGTTATCGAACCGATCGATGCTGCGACATCGGTCAAGAACCTGATCGGTGGCACGTACGGCGGACTCTGGATCACCTCGCACGTATTTGCGCAGTACACACCCTCAACCTTGCCAACCAGTGCCTACCCGTTCAACGCCTACAAGAACACGTCCAATTTCATCGATGCGGATTACCAGGCTGCCACCGAAGCGGTGTGGCGGATCACGGATCCGAAAAGCCCGGAAGCGTCTGCGGCATACCAGGTTCTGAACCACGAACTGCTCGACAACGCCGTCGTGATCGGACTGCTCAACGCAGACAACACCCTCGCAATGTCCGCCGCGGTCCACGATGTGGACTGGTCGAAGAGGGCGGAACTCGACCTGAGTAATGCCTATCTGAGTGAGTGATCGGTCATGCTCTCGTATGCACTTCGGCGCCTGCCCTCGGCCCTGCTGGTTCTGGCAGTGGGTTCGGTGCTGATCTTCACCCTTTTGCGGCTGGTACCTGGTGACCCGGCCAGTGTGTTGGCCGGTGCAGATGCCACTCCGGAAGCTCTGGAAGCCCTGCGTGAAGAGCTGGGGCTGAACGGTTCTCCACTCGGTCAGTACTTTTCGTGGCTTGGCGGAATCCTCACCTTCGATCTCGGTCGGTCGTTGATTCTCGGCGGTGAGATCTCCACGCTGATGCTCGACGCACTTGGCAATACGTTGCTCCTCTCGGTCACCGCCCTGGCGATTGCGATTGCTGTAGCGCTCACCTCGAGCACGGTGTCGGTCATCATCGATCGGCGGTGGCTCAACAGCATTGTGACCACATTCGGCACGGTCGCCGTCGCGATCCCGAACTTCGTGACGGGCGCGCTCCTGGTGGTGTTGTTCGGTGTGGTCTGGGCGGTATTGCCGGCCGGCGGGATTCCCCGCAAAGGCTTCCTGGACGACCCGGGCATCACGGTGCAGTATCTGATTCTCCCCGCGGTATGTCTCGGGCTTCCGATTGCGGCCGCGCTGACCCGGTTTCTCACCGAGTCGCTTCGCAGTCAACTTGCGGAGCCGTACGTCACAACGGCTCGTGCCCTTGGTATTTCGCGTCGACGGATCATTCTGACTCAGGTGCTGCCCAACGCTCTGCCGTCGACCGTGACGGTATTGGGGATGCAAATCGGTCATCTACTCGGTGGAGCCGTACTCGTCGAGGCCATCTTTGCCTGGCCAGGCCTCGGAAACCTCATCGAACGCGCGATCTCGAGCCGGGATTACCCGGTGGTTCAAGTGATGCTGCTGTTCTCCGTGGTTCTTTTTGTCATCGTTCAGCTCGCCACGGATCTCGTCAACGCGTGGCTCGACCCTCGAATTCGATTGGGGAGTCAGTCATGACCATATCGCTCGAGAAGTCCACCGACGGAACCGGCGCAGATCGCGACGACCGCTGGGCAGCACTGCGAAGCGGTCGCGGACTGATCGGCGCCGCGTTGGTCGGGGCTGTAGTCCTTGCCGGACTGCTAGCCCCGTGGCTCGCTCCGTTCGCGCCGGACGAACAGATACGTGGAGCGACTCTGCTCGGCCCGAGCAGTGATCATTGGTTCGGTACGGATTCGGTTGGCCGCGACGTATTTTCGCGGACGCTGTACGGCATACGAATCGATTTGCTGGTGATCTTCGTTGCTGTCCCGTTAGGAGCTCTGATCGGCTCGTTTCTCGGCCTTGCCGCATCGCGCGCCGTCTGGCTTGATACCGTGCTGCAACGCTCGTTCGACCTGATTCTGGCATTCCCGACCATCGTTCTCGCTATTGCATTGACGATGGTCATCGGCCCGGGAATCATGACGATCTCGGTTGTCATCGTGCTCGCCGAAATCCCGGTGTTCGGCAGGCTCATGCGCACGTCAGTGCTGACGGTGCGCGAGCTGCCGTACGTCGAATCCGCCCGAACCCTGGGTGCGAGCGAAGGCTGGATACTGCGACGCCACGTACTGCCCAACTGCCTCGAACCCCTCACCGTTCAACTTGCGTTGGCAATGTCGGTCGGCGTGTTCATCGAAGGCGCGATGAGCTTTCTGGGACTCGGAGTTATCCCGCCGATGCCGTCGCTCGGATCACTCATCAAGGAGGGAACCCAGAATGCCTATCACTCGCCGTATTTTGTCTTCGGTCCTCTCCTGGTCGTTGTTGTTCTGGTCCTCGGACTGCTCCTGATTTCGCAAGCGCTGGCTGCCCGGTCCCGGCGCCGGTAACCACTCTTCTCCCGAACAAGGACACCTCTCGTGCGCACTGCTCTCCTCTCCGTCCGCGACCTGCATATTGCCTTCGAGCAGCAGCCGCCCGTCGTCAACGATGTCACTCTCGAGGTGTGTCGGGGGGAGGTCGTAGCTCTCGTGGGGGAGTCCGGTTCGGGTAAGTCGATGACAGCCCGTGCGATCCTCGGCCTTCTCCCTGATGGAGCCGCGGCGGGCGGTTCGATCGATGTTGACGGCACATCCGTACTCGACGCGACCGAGGACGAATTGAATCGGCTGCGTGGCTCTACGGTCGCGCTGATCTTCCAGGAACCGCAGAGCGCGCTCAATCCAGTCCGTCGTGTCGGATGGCAGATCCGAGAGGCGATTCGCGCCCATCGCACGGTCTCTTCCCGTGATGCTCGCGTCCGCGCAATCGAACTTCTCGAGCAGGTGGAGATTCCAGATCCGCAGCGCCGCGTCGATTACTTTCCGCACCAACTCTCGGGTGGCCAGAAGCAGCGCGTTGCGATCGCGCTGGCCCTGGCCAACGACCCCGATCTACTGATCGCCGATGAACCGACCACCGCGCTCGACGTCACCGTGCAAGCCGAGATCCTGGCGCTGCTCGACCGGATCCGTCAGCGGACCGGAATGGGAATCCTGCTCATCACCCACAACATGGGAGTTGTTGCGCAGCATGCTGATCGGGTGATCGTCCTCCGAGATGGCGAAGTTGCCGAAACTGGTGACACGCACACACTGTTTGCCGCGCCGACCCACCCGTACACCCGTCGACTGCTGGACGCAGTGCCGCGTCTTCCCGAGGGTGCCGCAGCGGCTGCGGTTACTCCTGAGTCGACCGAGGACACTGTGCTCGAATTCGACAGCGCCACAGTGCAGTTCCCGGCCAGGCGCGGTAGTCCCGCCTTTCTGGCAGTCGACGGCGTGAACTTGACGGTCCGCAGGGGAGAGGTCCTCGGTCTTGTCGGTGAGTCGGGTTCCGGGAAGACCACGATCGGCCGCGTTGCTGCCGGCCTGGTGCCGTTGGCGGCGGGACGTGTTCTGTTCGGTGGCCACGATCTTGCTGAAACGCCGTCCCGTCAGCTGCAAGAACTACGCCGTGATCTGGCATTTGTTCACCAGGACCCCGCTGCGTCTCTCGACCCGAGACTGACGATCGCAGCAACGATCCGTGAGCCGTTCGACGTCCACAAGATCGGTACGGCGGGGGAAAGGCGCGCTCGCGTACTCGAACTGCTCGACGCCGTTCGGTTGCCCAGTACGTTGGCCGACCGTTTCCCACATCAGCTCTCCGGTGGGCAGAGGCAGCGCGTTGCACTCGCCCGCGCACTGGCGCTGACGCCCAAGCTGGTGATTGCGGACGAGCCGACCAGCGCACTCGACGTCTCGGTGCAGGCCGAGGTGCTGGAGCTGTTCACCGAGGTGCAGCGTGATCTCGGGTTTGCTTGCCTGTTCATCAGCCACGACCTCGCCGTTGTCCACCAGGTCGCGGACCGGGTTGCAGTGCTGCGATCCGGCTCCGTTGTCGAGATCGGCAGCGTCGACGCGGTCTTCACCGCACCGCGTGATGCCTACACGAGGGCCTTGATCGACGCCGTTCCGGTGCCTGACCCCGCGCACGCCCGCGATCGCTCGACTGACTTGGCCTCGCTCGCTGTGTAACCGTGCGCAGTGGTGCGTGCACACGGGTCACAGCTAGGCGCTTGCCGGGGCACTGGTGTGAAGGCAACGCAGAAATTCCGTGACGATGACGGAATCTTCACCTGCACGCGTGAAAGACATTGGACAACGCTTGTCTAGGAACAACAGCAGCAGGAAACGGTACAACCGTACCTTTTACTTCTGTTTATAGAGAAGTGAGCCAAGGTGCAGCAGCTCATAAAATCGCAGCAGCCGGAGCGGTAACCTATGACAAGATCTGCCAAGTATTCGGCAAGGTTGAGCAGGGTGGTTTCTGGTCTGACAGCGATATTATTGTTATTGCTCATACAGGAATCAAGGAAAGATTGCGCGGTCTTGTTGACAGCACTGGTAGGCCGTTGTTTGTTGAAGAGGTATCGGCAACGCAGTCAGCGACATTGTTCGGCTACAAGTTGCAGTTCTCTGACGGAGCAGAGACAAGTACAACCAACTTGCAGAACCCAACAGGAAATCCATTACTCATCGTTGGCAACCGTCAGCATTTGATTCTAGCTGTTAGAAGTCCTATCGAGACGATGATCAGCACTGAAGCTGGTTGGAGCACTGACGAAGCTCATTTGAAGATGCGTTCTCGTAGAGCAATTGCTGTTGGACGAGCAAAAGCTTTCGGCATCTTGGAAGTTGCAGGAGCGTAAGCAATTCGGGACAGCTCAGCGTTCATTCGAATGTTGAGCTGTCCCGTTTTCCTATGACAAATTACGAATACGAGTTCACGATGACGTGGCCGACTATCGGCGACTATTTTCAAACACGTCAGTTTCAGCTTGGCTTCTCAGTTTCCGAGCAGAATTTGACGCTTGGCCGATTGTTCGCTGTTGCAATGATCAGTGATGCACCATGAGAAATTTCTACGTAGGTCAGAATCCGCACGGTTCAGTGTTGTTCAAAATTGATGACGAACGTAAGCAGCCTGTCGATGTGATGATGTATTACACGGCAAGCGTGTTCATTCGTAGACCTGATGGTTCAGTGTTTTCGGATGGTTATGCAGTTCCAATTGCGAATCCTTATCACGCTGTTGACTACACGTTCGGTTCAACGGGTCCGTTCACAATTGCTAATGAGTATCAGATGCAGATCAGATTGAATCGCAATAGCGGAGGACCAGGGGATAAGTTCGACTACACGGACAATATAGCAATAGATGCTATACAAAGTTTGGAGGGAAGTTAAATGTTAGCAACAGATGCAGATGTCCTGGATATGACTGTATGCACGGTCAATGATCAGCAGATCAGAGAAGCTCAGGCAATCGTTGAAGTGATTGCGGGGAGGCCGGAAAGTCTTGTCACGAATGATGCAGACGAGCACTGGCTTAGATATGCCGTGTGTTGGCAGTCTGCCTATATGGATAACTCAGATGTGTTCGCACAAGCGAACGTGGAAGAAGTGAAGCAAGATAATACAACCGTTAAATACGGAGGCAAGACGTACACCCTTAGTCCGTTGGTTGTGCTTGCAGTGAGCAGTTCAGTTGGAACAAGTCACGTTCGATCATGACCGGACCTAATGCGGTCAGAGCGAATAGAATGCCTGATTGGTGGTACCGGTGATGCCTAGATTCATTGTACGAACCTGGCCTAGCCTGGTGGATATTTACACTCAGCGAGTGACGTTTGATCCTGAAACGGGCTCAGCCGAACGAAAGTGGAACTATCTCGAACCTGAGACAGTGCCTTGCGCTGTCGTAGCGCTGAATCCTGAAGACAGCCTTGAGCAGTTCGGTAAGGAATACACAAAGAAGAAGTTCGTCAAGCTTGAGAATTCAGCAGGTCAGTTCGAACTCAGCCAGCAAGCCGGAAATCTGCGCAGCAAAGACGGCAAACTACGATCACCTGATCGACAACGAGTTCTACCCAGAAGTGTTCAATATCGGCAACATTGGCACTCCTATCGACTTGAATGGTCAGATTGACCGCTATGAGCTGTATCTAGAACTGTTCGATGACAGTATCACTCAGATTGCAAGATGACAGAAAAAGGGCTACAAGCAATTTGCTTGTAGCCCTTTTTCTACCGTAATGCCACTTATATGCGAAGGAAGATCATGCGTAATAACCATATTATATCATTCTTTGTTTACTTTCGCTCTGTTTATCTGACTGCTTGCCGTTAGGTCGGGATCAACGTTTTCCGGTTCGCCGTGATTTGACTTTCCGAATCTTCTCTTTTTGGCTGAAATGATTCTCTTCAATTCTGTAATTAGATCTTCGTGTTTTCCTTGCAATTCCCATTCATCCATGCGGTAAATAGAAATGAAGTGCATCCTTTGTTGGTGCATTGCTTCGGACTCTATGCTGGTAGGTATGCGTGAGATTGCGTTGGCGCTGTAAATATGTCCATCGAATATAGTTCTTGCGGCATCGCCCAGGTCATCGTCCGCGATCAACCGGATCGTCTCGTATTGCCTTGTAATCTTCCGCATGAGGTCATTTGTAGTGGTCTTGTCTGTTGACGGAGTGTTGACTGCTTCAAATCTTTCGTTGCTTGCCTCAAGAAGCTCCATTGCAGACTGAACCAGCGTCGTTCGGCGCCAACTGAGTAGGTCCCTGCTCTGGCTGGTGCGATGTACAACAAACCAGCCACCGATTGCGATTGCTCCGGCGATGAGAGCAGCAATGTAGATGTGCCACGGTGTGCTGCTCTGGATGATGACTTCGTGAACTACTGGTTCGGCTTGGGCTAGAAACATGCGCTGATCGTAGATGTTGAGTGCGTTTGAGTGCGTTTGAGTGCGTTTGAGTGCATTATCAGGGACGCTAACGGTGTGTCAACGTGATGCAGTGTGGCTCAGGCCTCTGCAGCGTGCGCCATTTCTGTCGTAGCTCTGTGCTATGCACTGTTTCCGTGCTGATTTCGATTTTGAGAGCCTTTGTGGCGCATTTCGGCCAATTGGGAGCAAAGCTAGGTATAAGCCAACCAGGGAAGTGTTAGGCACCCTTACGGGCATTATTGAGATTTAATAACGAAAAAAGAGGCCGTTATCAAATCGTTATAATAAAAGATTTTGTGTTCTTGACCTGGGGCAATGTCGAGAATGCTCCCTTTGTCAGGGTTCTTTTGCGCAGTCCCAAGCCCGGATTGCTTGTGCTGGAGCGATTTGAGGGGGAAAGTTGTCCCTGTCAAGCCGGTTGGTTTGATACCCGAAATGAGAATGAGGCCCCAAAAAGGCCGCTTGACCGACTTGGAACCTCGAACCCAACATTTGGCGATGTGGACTAGAGGCTACACATTCTTCTTTGGCTTGCCAAGATGAAGGTCGGTTGAGTTTTCTCCAGAGTGTCCAGGAGGACACATGGCGACACGCCGCGTTACAACTGTTCGTGTTACCCGGACTGTACGAGTGCCTGTCACGGTAACTCGTACGATCACCGTTAAGCCGGTGAAGCGATGACGGCGCGCAAGGTTCCGCAGGTTCCCGCACCCGGCGGTGGCACGCAGGATCGTGACCGCAACAAGGATGGAAGCTGGCGCGAAAAGCGCAGCGATGCAGGGAAGAAGCGCAAGTAGCTTCTGAATGCCGAAAGAGGTCCAGGTCGAAAGACCTGGACCTCTTTGGTTTCTAACTCACGCGGACGTGTGTAAAACTAAAGCTATCGAGTTGATGCAGTACCGCTGATCCGTCGGAGTGGGGTAGCCCTCACCCTCGAAGACATGGCCGAGGTGGCTGTGGCACTTCTTGCAGATAACTTCGACGCGTCGCATTCCCAGGCTCACGTCTTCCTTCAGGATGACGGCGTCGGAGTTGGCCGGATCGAAGAACGACGGCCACCCGCAATGCGATTCGAACTTCTCGGTGCTGCGGAAAAGTTCGGCGCCGCACGCTCGGCAGGAGTACACACCTTCGGTGGTGGTGTCGGTGTACTCGCCCACGCCGGGCCGTTCGGTACCGGCCTGACGCAGGACCGCGTACTCGGCCGGGGTCAGTTTTTCGCGCCACTGCTCGTCGGTGAAGGTGACTTCGGGGGCGTTATCTGTAGAACTCATGCCTACACGCTAATCCTTTACTGCAGGTTCGGCTTTGCTTGCAGGTGGGACGGCATCCACAGGAGGATCGAGGAGGTAGGCGGGATCGATTCCGCGGTCCAGGCGTCCTTCGCGTCGGGCAACCAGATACCGGTAACCGAGGACGCAGAAGATCACGATCAGCAGCAGGCTCCACCCGAGAGTGCTCTTCATGTACTCCGCTGCCCGGCCGAAGGCGGGCCAACGGAAGGACCACCAGTCGTCGAATGTCATGCACCCGTACACGGCAAGCCAGGCCGGCCAGTTCCGCATGACGGAGTTCTTGAGAATCACCGACATCAGGAGCGGGAACAGCATCATCGAGTAGTACATCTGCCCGAGCGACGGCAGCAGGAACGACGCGGTCATGATCACGCCGGTTGTGGTGGTGAGGAAGAACAGATCGTCATTGCGGTAGTACCGGTAGAGCAGCCACAGCGAGATCAGGACCATGGCGGCGAAGACCACGCGCAGGGTGAGGACCAACCAATCGGGCAGGCCGAAGTAGGCGCCGTTACCGACAATCGAGCTGTTGAAGTAGTCGCGTGATTCCAGCAGGTACGGAACCGTGCGTTCGACAAATGCCATCGGATCCGCCGAGAGAGGCACCGCGACGACGGTGAGGATGAACGGGATGCCGAGTGCTGTGACAAAAACCTTCCACTGACCACGAACCAAGGGGAGCAGCAGCAGCGGCGCAAGAGTGGGTTTGACGGCCAGAGTGATGCCGATCGATGCGCCTGCCCATAGATCTTTACGGCGCATCAGGAGCAGCAGGAACGCCATCTCGCTGAGCAGCACGATGCCGTTGATGTTGGTGAACACCAGAGTGTTGGTGACGGTCTCCGACGAGAACGCGGCCAGTACGAGAATTGGCGCGGCGATGGAGCTGATTGTCAGATCGAACAGCCGTAGCAGCAGATAGAGCGCGACCAGGATCGCAATCGCGTTGGCGCCGATGAACAGCCAGCGCGAGCGCTCGGGATCGAGGATGGCCAGTGGTGCCATCAGCAAGGATCCCGATGGGGGATACAAGTAGTGCGGATCTACCGTGTTGAAGTCCGCGGTGTAGACCTCGCGGCCGTTCCAGAATGCCAGCGCGGCGTTGTAGACCGGCCGGAAATCATCGGTGATCGACCCGTTGACGGCTTTGACGACAACGCGATTGATCACGGTCATCACGGCGATCGGCCACAAAACGTAGTTGACGACTTGTTGGGTTGTCCGCCCGGTGCGAGGCTCGATTTGTCTAAGGAACACTTCGGAACGGTACACCGAGACGCAAACAGATCTGGGGATGCACCCTGCAATGGTGGGTGACGGCCGTCATATTCGGCTAGGCCGGGCACACATTGCCGTTGGCCGGCAGGCTCTGATTGTCCAGGTAGGACACCGCGGCCTGTTGCACGCAGGCAGATTGCATCGCGGGGTGTCCGGAGCCTTGCCAATCGAGGCTGGCGAACCGGGCGCCGGCGTTGGTGACAACTCCGGTGACGGTGGCCAGCCCGGTGTTGCCGACGGCGGGGTCGGCTTGACCGCTGAGGACCAGAACAGTCGGTTTCAACGCGGTGGGCAAGGGTGTCGGAGCGGTTGTCGGCCAACTTGCGCAGGCCGACAATCCGAGTGCGGCTTCGTTCCCGAACACGGGGTAGGACTTACCCCACGTTTGTTGCAGTTCGCGGATGCGCCCCACTCCCGGCCACTGAACGCCGTCGGTGCAGCGTCCGACAAACTGACCGTCACTGGCGAGGGCTTTCTCTGCGGCTGCGGCACGTTCGCGCATGGGTACGGGGTTTCCGGTTCCGAGCGCACTGAGAGCGTCGGCCAGAGACGTTGTGTCCAGTTGACGATTCTGGCTCGCGATGGCAAGACTTGCCGAGATTGCGCGGGTGATGGACGCCGCGGACAAGGGCCGGAACTCACCGGCTCGCGCGCGTTCGGTCAATGCAACGACGGCCGCGCGGGGGTCGGGTCCGAGTGAGCAGGACAGCGCCGCGCAGCGAGTGGCAAACGCCGTCAACGCTGCTTCCTGGCCTTGGACTCGGCTTTCCTCCTCGGTGGTGGCATCGGTGGCGATCGGTGCGGGTGAGTCGAGGATCAATCGTGCGATGTTGTCGGGATATGTTGCGGCGTAACTCAATGCGATGTCCGAACCGGAGCCTGCAGCCCACAGTGCGATGGTGTCGACGCCCCATCTCGTGCGCAGTGCGTTGATGTCGTCGGCCGCGGCGTCGGCTCCGAATTCGAGTTCCTGCGGATCGAGATAGTCGGTGCAGGAGATTGTGGCGTCGTGCCCGAGGGTGGCGACGGCGTCGGCTGCGTCTCCGCTGAAACTCGGCTCGAATTGGCCGAGATCGGCGAGTCCGCGCCGAGTATCGGGTTCCATGCATTCGATCGGCGTCGAGCGGTCGATACCGCGGCGATCGAGGGCCACAACCGGGTGGGCTGCGAGGACGGCCGTCAGTCCGGTGGCAGAGAGCATGGCCAAGGTGCTTCCCGACGACCGATCGGTCCCGGATGTGAAGACAATCGGGTAGGCGTCAGCAGGAGTAGCCGAGGTTCGGGCCCGGGTCGCCGCAGCCGTGAATGTTCCGTCGATGCGGCCGCTGGTGTCGATGGGAGCGCTGAATTCGGCGCATTCGACGATGACGCCCGTGCTGGCGGCCGCCAACGCGGCGTCGGCAAGAGATGTCCCGCTACAGTCGCGCCACGGGAGATCGCTGGTCGGGACGGCCGGAGCGGGAACCGGGGGAGGTGTCGCCTGTGACGTATCGGAACTCCCGGGGGTGCCACCGGTGTGACCTTCGACGGCGACGTCCGGGCGAATGGAGGGCCCTGCGCCACAGGCACAACAGGTCGCCAGGACAACTGCAATCAAAGCCGCTCTGCGCATGCCGACCAGAGTGCCAGGTTCAGTGCCGAGGACGTTGACGAACCCACCGCGACAGCACCGTGCCGTCGGAGTCCGTGAGGATATGTGCAGGCATCATCGGGGTGGGAAGGGACTGCGCGGAGAGGGAAATCCGCCCCGCGTTGCCGCCGACCAGTTGCGGAGACGTCGTCACGCATAGTTCGTCGACGGCGTTGTCCGTGATCAGTTGGCCGAACAGGGACGGTCCGCCTTCGCACAGAATTCGCGGCAAATTCAGAGTGGATGCTGTGTTCTCGACGTCGACACTGCGCACCGCCGCGCCGACACTTCGGTGAACGTCGGCACCGGCATCGCTCAACCTCGATACGGCAGCGGCGTCTGCGTCGGAGCCGACCAGCAGAATCGGTGGGACCTCGGCGTCGCAGAACAGCCGGCTTTCGGGGTCGATCGACGCGCGTGACGAGACAACCAAGATCGGGGGCACAGGGGCGAGCCCCGACGCGACCCGGCGTGCCCGAGCGTCGTCGTTCATCACGGCGCCGCCGTAGTTCTCCGCGCGCGCGGTTCCGGCTCCGACGACAACCACGTCGCAGAGTTCGCGCAGCGTGTCGAACACCGTCTTGTCCGCCGGGGTGCCCAGACCGCCGCTGAGCCCACTGACGGAGACGGCACCGTCGATGCTGGACACGAAGTTCACCCGAACCCACGGATGCTGCAAGTTTTCCGGATATGAATAGAGCTCTCGGAGCCGCTGCGGCTGATCGGGTGTGAAGTAGGTCGCAAAATCCAGATGGTGCATATGAGAGATCACACCACGTAGATACCCTTGATGGATGCCTCAACGTCTTGTCGATCGCAGTCCGGTGGTACCCGCCGATCAATTGGTCGCTCAAATGGTTCCACCCGCAATGTTCGACGACGTGAGCTTCGCGTCCTACATCCCGGATCCCAACGAGCCGAGTCAGGCAGCTGCCGTTGCCAAGACCGAGGAATTCTCCAAGCGTGTAGCCAAGATTCGGGCCGGCGGTCGTCGCGGATTGTTCGGCAAGAAGACTCAGGCCACGGGCGCCGGTCTGTACCTCGACGGCGGCTTCGGTGTCGGTAAGACGCACCTTCTCGCGTCGATCTTCCACAGCGTTCCGTCGCCCAAGGCTTTCGGCACGTTCGTCGAACTGACGCACGTGGTCGGCGCACTCGGCTTCAACAAGGCCGTCGAGGCATTTTCCGAGCACAGCGTTCTGTGCATCGACGAATTCGAGCTCGATGATCCGGGCGACACCATGCTGGTCTCTCGCCTGTTGTCCGAGCTGTCGACGCGCGGTGTGTCCATCGTTGCGACGTCCAACACACTCCCGGGTCAGCTCGGTGAGGGCCGCTTTGCTGCGCAGGACTTCATGCGCGAGATCAAGAAGCTCGGCTCGATCTTCGAGACCATTCGCGTCGACGGTCCTGACTACCGTCACCGCGATCTGCCGCCCGCTCCCGAGCCGATTTCCTCCGAAGAGTTGGTTGCGCGCGCCGAGTCCGTCGACGGCGCAACGCTCGACAACTTCGACGAGCTGTGCAAGCACCTCAGCACGTTGCACCCGTCGCGATACAACAAGTTGGTCGAGGGTGTTCGTGCTGTCTACATCGACGGCGTCCACCCCGCGACAGACCAGTCGGTTGCGCTTCGGTTCGTGGTTCTTGCCGACCGCCTGTACGACGCGAGCATTCCGGTGACAGTGTCCGGCGCTCGCCTGGACGAGATCTTCACCCCGGAGATGCTTGCCGGCGGTTACAAGAAGAAGTACCTGCGCGCCATGTCGCGTCTGCTTGCGTTGTCTCGTTTCGAGGTTGCCGCGACCTAGTTCACCGGTCGCTCCATCACAAAATCGTGATGGAGCTGGGTGCCCACGACAAAGGTCTTGGTCCCTACCCGTGTGAAGCCATGCTTTGCGTAGAACTTTTGCGCTCGCGCATTTTCCTGGTTCACTCCGAGCCAGATTCCCGCGCTGCCACTTTCGTGGGCGTGAGCGACCACCGCGGCCATCAATGATGCTGCGGCGCCGCTTCCGTGATTGCCGGGAAGCACGTACAGCTTGCTCAATTCTGTTGTCGGGCGGAGCGTGAGTGCTGCCCGCACGTCGGGATCGGACGGTTCGGCGTCGATGAGCATCGCGTAGCCGACTATGGCGTCGCTCGAGATCACTTTGAGAACCGTGCGCGTCGGGTCGGTCAGGTATTCGGAGAACTTGTCGACCGAGAGCACGTTGTCGATGAAGGCATTGATGTCGTCGTCGGATGCATCGGGCGGGCAGGCGAGCGGAAACGTCACCGCGGCCACGTCGGCGATTGCTTCGGAATCCCAGATTCCGGCCCGGTCAACGGTGATGCTCACGTCACTTCGTCCTTCCCTGCACGTGCAATGGTCGCTCAAGTACACCACTTGCCGTGTCAGTGACGGCTATCCGGCTTTCTCAGCCGCCAGGCTCTCGGCGCGTTTCGGGGCAAACGCTGGTGCAAGCGCAATCAGAATCACGCAGAACGCCAGCGGTATGAGGAACCCGATCCGCAGGTCGCTGAATGCGGCAACAGCTCCGACGATTCCGCCGCCGACAACGGTGCCTACATAGTTGAAGAGGTTGATGCGAGCGATGACGGTATCCACCTGATCGGGTGGCGCCATCCGACCGGCAGCGCTGAAGCAGATCGGGGCGATCACCGGAAGGCCAAGACCGACGATCAGGAACCCGGCGATCGCAATCGCAGGAGATTGCGCCGTCACGACAATCGTCATGCCGATCACGCCGATCACTGATCCCATGCGGACGACGGTAGTTTCACCGAACTTGCCCACCCAATAATCGCCGGTCAATCGCGCAACCAAAGCCGCGATTTGGTAGGCAGCCATCGACAGAGCGGCAGTGCTCGCGTCGGCAAACAGGACGTCTTCGAGGTACAGGGTCGACCAGTTGCCGATGCTGAAATCGACTGCGTAGAACAGTGCCATCGCGATGCCGAGCAGGACAAACGCTCGCATCGGGACCGTGAGCGTGACGGAGCCACCGGTATTCGTATCCGCGATGGTTGTTGCGCTTCGATCGAGCAATGACGGTCCGAATACCAGAAGCAGCAGGGCCACAATCACTCCCGCGACCACCTGGGTAACCCGCACCGAGATGTCGAGTCCTGCGGTTGCCGAGATGTAGAGCGCGCCGGCGATGGCCCCGACGCTCCAGGCTGCGTGGAACGAGCTGAGAATGAAGCGTCCCTTGGCGTGTTGGATCGAGACGGCCTGCATGTTTGCTGCCGCATCAACGATGCCGAGGCCGATTCCGTAGACAGCGAGGCAGACAAAAAAGAGTGCAGAGTTGGGGGCCAGTCCGGTGGCGCCGCCGAAGACCGCGATGACGGCCAGTCCTGTGCGGAGCGTGGTCTTGCTCGATGTTCGAACTGCGAGTCGCTCGGCGAGAACGCTGCCGAGGCCGGCGATCACTGACACCGACACAACCGCAACGACCAGCAACGACTCGCTGAGCGCAAACAAGTCCCGGTACGCGGGCAGTTGCGTCAGAATCGACGCGAGAAGAAAACCCTGGAGTCCGAAAGCCACGGAGGTGGCGATCCGAGCCTTCGTCAGGCTGCGGGTGTGATCCGTCATCGAATGTGGCCTTGTCTGTGGTTGGGCACTGCCCGCCGAACGCTACTTGATACTTGGTACTGGTCGAGTGTCCAACAAAGTCGCGTGTCGCGCAGCATTCTTTGATTAACTGACGGCTATGAGTGCACATCCAACAGCAATGTTTCCCCCCGAATTTGTGTGGGGAACCGCGACGGCTGCGTATCAAATCGAAGGCGCAGTGACCGAAGACGGTCGGGGGCCGTCGATTTGGGACGATTTCTGCACTCAACCCGGTGCTGTGGTGCGTGGCGAGACCGGTGAAGTTGCTGCTGATCACTACCACCGCTGGGAATCCGACGTCGCTCTCATGGCGCAGCTGGGACTTGACGCGTATCGCCTGTCGCTGTCGTGGTCGCGAATCCTCCCTACCGGATCAGGCGACGTGAACCAGAAGGGGCTCGATTTTTACGACCGCGTGATCGACAGGCTCTGCGAGTCCGGAATTACGCCCGCCGTCACGCTCTTTCACTGGGATCTGCCGTCAGCTCTGCAAGAGCAAGGGGGCTGGATGAATCGCGACACCGCGTATCGGTTGGGGGAGTACGCGCAGATTGTGGGCGAACGGTTTGCCGATCGTGTCGGCCTGTGGATGCCACTCAACGAGCCTGTTGTCCACACTCTGTACGGCCACGCCCTAGGAGTTCATGCCCCGGGACTTGCCTTGGGATTCGCCGCCTTCCAGGCCGCACATCACCAGCTCCTCGGGCATGGTCTGGCAGTCGACGCGCTGCGGTCGGCGGGCTGCTCGGGCATTGGCATCGCGTCCAATCACGCTCCGGTGCGCGCCGCAACGGATTCGGCGGAAGACGTGATGGCGGCAGACATCTACGACCACGTCGTCAACTGGATGTTCGCAGACCCGATACTGCTCGGAAAGTATCCGGCCGACGAATTTGCGCAGATCCTCACCGGACCGGTCGACGAGGATCTGACGATCATCAATGCGCCCCTCGACTGGTACGGCATCAACTACTACGAGCCGACGATGATCGCTGCCCCTGTCGAGGGACAGGGCACCGACGGTGTTCTCGAGATCGATCTACCGCCGGGACTTCCCTTTGCTCCGGTGGCGATAACCGGTTACCCCACAACCGATTTCGGATGGCCGATCGTTCCCGAAGGGCTTGGCGAGATCCTGCGAACATTCCAGTCGCGGTTCGGTGAGTCCCTGCCGCCGATCTACATCACCGAGAGCGGATGTTCGTTTCACGACACCTTGAACAGTTCGGGCGAGGTCAGTGACACTGCTCGAATCGAGTACCACGACGCACATCTACGGGCCCTGCGATCGGCCATGGACGACGGTGTCGACGTGCGCGGCTATTTTGTGTGGTCGCTGCTGGACAACTTCGAGTGGGCAGCCGGCTACCAGGAACGATTCGGCCTGGTCCACGTCGATTTCGACACCCAGAAACGCACCCCGAAGGCTTCGTTCGAGTGGTATCGCAGCTTGATTGCGGCTCAGAAGGCAGCGCGGGTTTAGCGTCCAGGTTTGCGTTCTGGCGCCTGGCCGCCTAGCCTCACTCACATGAAGCGCATTCTCGTAGTACACCGCCGTAGCGGGGTCTGAATCGGACCGACCCCCCGCTGCGGGTCGTCGTGCTACCAGTTGGTCCTCCACTTCATTCCAGGAAGACCACGACAATGACTTACAACTTCGCCTTCGCTTCTGATTCTTCTTATTCCTTTGCCGGCGATCCTTTTGCTGCGCGTCATGGAAAATCCCTGCCTGCCGGCCTGCGTGCCGAATGCGCTGAGATGTCGTGGAACGAATTCGAATCCACCTACGCGGCAATGAGTGGCCCGATCCGTCTCGGTGCATGGTCGAGCGAGAAGATCGCCCCCGGTCGTTGGACGTACGAAGCAACTCTCGGTCTGGGGGAGCGCATCGCGACGGCCTCCGCCACCGCAACCGGAGCAATTTCTGCAATGACGTCGATGCTGCACGACGCAGGAATCGCGCTGGAGATCCTGTCATTTCACCAGCACCAGATCGGCCACCGCACAGCCACCTTCATTTTCACGGAGTGCAATGGTCGTCGGAATTGGGCTATGGGCATCGGTGAGTCGGCAACAGAGTCATCACTTCGCGCGATGACGTCAGCAGCAAACCGTTTCTCGAACTGAAGCGTCGCCTTTACTGCTCGCTCACGCTGATACGGGAACCCTTGTCGGGATTCTGTATCAGCGCGAGTGGTGCAGCAAGTCTTAGTGCACAACGCAGAAAGCCGGAATCCCGTAAGGATTCCGGCTTTCTGCGTATTTCCGTGGTGCGCGATACTGGGATTGAACCAGTGACCTCTTCCGTGTCAGGGAAGCGCTCTCCCGCTGAGCTAATCGCGCGGGTCTGGAGATGAAAATGGAGCGGACGACGGGATTCGAACCCGCGACCCCAACCTTGGCAAGGTTGTGCGCTACCAGCTGCGCCACGTCCGCATGTGCATTGAACTCCATTGCCGGCGCTCAGTGCGTGTCTAACCTATCAGACCCGCAAGCGGGTCTTGACCATCAGGCCCGAGGGCCTGACGTGGTGCGCGATACTGGGATTGAACCAGTGACCTCTTCCGTGTCAGGGAAGCGCTCTCCCGCTGAGCTAATCGCGCGAGGTGGAGACGGGAATCGAACCCGTGTGCACGGCTTTGCAGGCCGTTGCCTCACCACTCGGCCACTCCACCGTAAAAGGTTGAGTTACACCTCTCGAGCGGACGACGGGATTCGAACCCGCGACCCCAACCTTGGCAAGGTTGTGCGCTACCAGCTGCGCCACGTCCGCATCGCACCGTGTTGCTTGGGGAGTTGGTTGCTCTCCTCGGTGCGTTGAAAACATTAGCCGACGGTGTCGGATTCATACAAATCACCAGCTCAGTAGGCGTTTCGGTAGTGGAATCGCTCAAAATTGCGATGTTATGGGCCGGTCGAGTGCGTTCGTGAAGTTCTTAAATGGGTGAAATTGGGCGTTCGGGGAGGAGAATGAATGCCAACCTGGTGATTCGTGTTCGGCGGGCGAGCGTGTTAATGTTCCAACTCGTTCGAGCGCATGCGTTCGAATAGTTCGTAAGGTCCCGTGGCTCAGTGGGAGAGCGTCCGCTTCACACGCGGAAGGTCGCTGGTTCGATCCCAGCCGGGACCACAAGTACAGACTGAAGGCGTTCCCGAGAGATCGGGGACGCCTTCAGTCGTTTCTGCGCCCGACGTGCCAATCCGGGCGCACTCGAGATTTCGGTAACCTGGGTCGCAAAGACGTGCTCTTCTATGGAAACAGGTGAGGGAAGTTGACTACCAAAAAGGTCGACCCTCCCGTCGACGACTCCGACCTGACGCTCTTTCGCGAAGCCGAGTCTCGTATCCACGAAGCTGAGTCCCGCTGGTCGAGGTGGCGCGCGCACATTGCCGCCCGCCCGAGCTTGAATCTCGCGTATCGAATCGCGGTTGGTTTTGTCGGTCTCGTCGTATTGGCGGCCGGTGTACTGGCCATCCCTTATCCCGGACCTGGCTGGCTTATCGTCTTTGCCGGCCTCGGAATCCTGGCGTCGGAGTTTGCCTGGGCGCATCGACTGCTGCATTTTGCCAAGGCACGGTACGACCGTTTCATGACGTGGTTCGGCAAACAGTCCCTGTTCGTCAAGGGAATCGGCGTTCTGTTCACCACAGTGGTCGTTGTTGCAACATTGTGGCTTCTGGGCACCTTCGGCCTGATCGGGACTTGGGTTGGCCTCGACTACTCCTGGCTCGAGTCGCCACTCTGAGGTGAAAGTGGCTTGTTAACTTCAGTCGGTTGACTCGTCGGGTCGGCAGGGTAGATAACATGATCGTGCACGTGCTCGCTGTGGGTGCGATGCACGTCTTACTTGCCGCAATACATTAGGAGCACATCGCCGTGACCAGTCCCGCGCCAGAGCACTCAGCCGCCCCACTTCGGGTGCCCGCGGGGACGACCGCCGGGACTGCAGTGCGTGAGGCCGGATATCCCTCGAAGGGACCGGACGTCATTGTCGTCGTTCGTGACAGCGAGGGAACGCTCAAGGATCTGTCGTGGACCCCGGAGGTCGACGTCGAGGTTGAGCCTGTAGCCGCGTCCACCGAGGACGGCCGCAGCGTGATCCGCCACTCGGCCGCGCACGTCTTGGCGCAGGCAGTGCAGAAGGAATTCCCCGACGCGAAGCTGGGTATCGGCCCGCCGATCACCGACGGTTTCTACTACGACTTTGCTGTCGATCGTCCTTTCACCCCGGAGGATCTGGCCAAGCTCGAAAAGCGGATGAAGCAGATCATCAAGGGATCGCAGCGATTCTCCCGCCGCCTGGTCGATTCCATCGAAGACGCTCGCGTCGAATTGGCAGACGAGCCGTTCAAGCTCGAGCTCATCAACGACAAGTCGGGCATCGACGATCCGGAGATCATGGAGGTCGGTGGCAACGAACTGACCATCTACGACAACCTTGATCCGCGGACCGGCGACACCATCTGGTCCGACCTGTGCCGTGGTCCCCACATCCCGACCACCAAGCACATCCCGGCCTTCAAGTTGACCCGAAGCTCCGCTGCCTACTGGCGAGGCAACCAGGACAATGCCGACCTGCAGCGCGTCTACGGCACCGCATGGGAATCCACCGAGGCTCAGGATGAGTACTTGGAGCTCTTGGCCGAGGCCGAGCGTCGCGATCACCGCAAGCTCGGTAGTGAACTCGACCTCTTCAGCTTCCCGGACGAGTTGGGCTCCGGTCTGCCGGTCTTCCATCCCAAGGGCGGAATCATCCGCACCGAGATGGAGAACTACTCGCGCAGCCGCCACATCGAGGCCGGCTACGAGTTCGTCAACACCCCGCACATCACCAAGGGGCATCTGTACGAGGTTTCGGGTCACCTCGACTGGTACCGCGACGGCATGTTCCCCGCGATGCACATCGACGCGGAACTGAACGAGGACGGCACCGTGCGCAAGCCGGGCCAGGATTACTACCTCAAGCCGATGAACTGCCCGATGCACAACCTGATCTTCCGTGCACGTGGTCGCTCGTACCGCGAATTGCCGTTGCGGCTCTTCGAATTCGGCTCCGTGTACCGCTACGAGAAGTCCGGCGTCGTCCACGGTCTGACACGCGTGCGCGGCATGACTCAGGATGATGCGCATATCTACTGCACCCGCGAGCAGATGCGCGACGAGCTCACCACCACGCTGCAGTTCGTGCTGAATTTGCTCAAGGATTACGGTCTCGACGATTTCTATCTGGAGCTCTCCACCAAGAACCCGGACAAGTTCGTCGGTAACGACGACGTCTGGGAAGAGGCGACCGCAACACTCGCCGAGGTCGGCGAAGCATCCGGTCTGACTTTGGTGCCGGACCCGGGTGGAGCCGCGTTCTACGGCCCCAAGATTTCCGTTCAGGTCAAGGACGCGCTCGGCCGCACGTGGCAGATGTCGACCATTCAGCTCGACTTCAACCTGCCTGAGCGCTTCGACCTCGAATACACCGGCAGTGACGGCGTCAAGACCCGGCCGGTCATGATCCACCGTGCGCTCTTCGGTTCGATCGAACGCTTCTTCGGTGTACTGACCGAGCATTACGCGGGTGCGTTCCCGGCGTGGCTCGCGCCGGTGCAGGTTGTCGGCATCCCGGTCGCCGAGGCGTTCGTCGATCATCTCTTCGACGTCACCAAGAAGCTCAAGGCGGCCGGCGTTCGAGCCGAGGTCGATTTCAGCGACGACCGGATGCAGAAGAAGATCCGCAACCACACCACGCAGAAGGTTCCGTTCATGTTGCTCGCCGGTGAGCGCGACGTCGAGGCAGGCGCCGTCAGCTTCCGCTTCCGTGATGGAACTCAGATCAACGGCATTCCCACCGACGACGCGGTTCGGATCATCACGGAGTGGATCGCTCGGCGCGAAAATGCCTCTCCGACTGCGGAACTGGTTCAGCCAAGCGTGGCGCCATGAGTATGCCCGGTAGCGACGGTCCAGGTTCGTTGATCGATCAGGGTGTCGGTGATCCAGACCATCTTCAGCGGATCTGGTCGCCCCACCGCATGTCGTACATCACGGAGGCGCCCAACACGCCCGGCACGACCGGTGAACCGTTCATCGACATTCCCAAGATGTCGGACGAAGAAGGGTTGATCGTCGCCCGCGGTGAGCATGTGTACGCGGTCCTGAACCTGTACCCGTACAACCCCGGCCATCTAATGGTGGTGCCGTACCGCAAGGTCGCGGCACTCGAGGACCTGACGCCCGAGGAAAGCGCCGAGTTGATGGCGTTCACGCAACGCGCGCTGCGGGTCATCAAGAGTGTGTCCAACCCGCACGGTTTCAACGTGGGTCTCAACCTCGGCGCTGCCGCGGGTGGATCGCTGTCCGAGCACCTTCACCAGCACGTGGTTCCACGTTGGGGTGGCGACGCCAACTTCATCACTGTCTTGGGTGGTGTGAAGGTGATGCCGCAGTTGTTGCGCGAGACCAGGGGATTACTCGCTCGTGCTTGGCAAGAGTGAGCGAACCGAGTTGATTCGACGGGTCCCGCTTCGGGACTCACGAGGTGGAGGTTTCCAGAGGTGTTGAGCTTCTTCGGACGCGCATCGGTGTCCAAGGTGACGGCACCGATGGGCCAAGCTCTGATCAAGACCGGATTGACGCCCGATGCGGTCACGATCATCGGCACGGTCGCGAGCATCGCCGGCGCCGTGACACTGTTCCCGTCCGGTCATCTGTTCTGGGGAACCATCCTCATCTGGTTCTTTGTCATGTTCGACATGCTGGACGGTGCGATGGCTCGCGCCCGTGGCGGCGGAACCCGCTATGGCGCGGTTCTCGACGCCACGTGTGACCGTGTTGCCGACGGTGCGATTTTTGCGGGCCTGGCCTGGTGGGCCGTCTACCACGAGAACAACAAGTGGCTCCTGGTGGCAACACTGATCTGTTTGGTTACCAGCCAGGTCATTTCTTACGCGAAGGCCAGAGCCGAGGCGAGCGGTCTGACGGCTGATGGCGGTTGGATCGAGCGTCCGGATCGTCTGGTCATCGTCTTGGTCGGTTCCGGCCTCACCGGCCTCGGATTGCCGTGGGCGATCCACATCGCCATGTGGGTTCTTGCCGCGGGCAGTATCGTGACTGTTTTCCAGCGTGTGCTTGCGGTGCGGAATTCGCCTGGTGCACGGGAGCTTCTACCGATCGCACCGGCTGCATCCGACACCGAAGGTGAGTCCGACAAGTGAGTGTTGCCGAGCGCGCTACCGATTTGGGTTACGCCGCCGGGTGGAGACTGGTTCGCAGTCTGCCGGAGTCCGTCGCGGTCAAGCTTTTTGACGCCGGCGCGGATTTTGCAGTGCGCAAAGGTGGTCCAGAACAACTGCGCAAGAACCTGGCCAGAGTTCTCGTAACGACGCCGGCTGAGGTTCCGGATCAGCTGATCAAGGAGTCGATGCGCTCGTACGCGAGGTATTGGCGTGAGGCGTTCCGATTGCCGTCGATGGATTTGGCGGTGACGGGCAAGGCACTGAGCGATCTGGTCGAGGGTCAGGAGTACCTCGAGAAGGCAATGGCAGACGGCAAGGGCGCTGTGTTGGCCTTGCCGCACAGCGGCAATTGGGACATGGCCGGCGTGTGGTGTGTTCAGCAGTGGGGTGGCTTGACCTCGGTTGCGGAGCGGCTGAAGCCGGAATCGCTGTACGAGCGTTTTGTGGAGTATCGCGAGAGCCTCGGCTTCGAGATCTTCCCGCTGAGCGGCGGGGAGCATCCACCGTTCGTTGAACTGTCGAAAGATCTGCACGAGAACAAAATTGTGTGCCTGCTAGGGGAGCGCGACCTAGCGAAAAAGGGCGTGCCGGTGACGTTCTTCGGCGAACCCACTCGCATGCCCGCCGGCCCCGCAAAGCTTGCCATCGACACCGGAGCGGCCTTGTTACCGGTGCACTGCTGGTTCACCGACGACGGTTGGGGATTCAAGATCGATCCGCCGATCGACGTGTCCGAAGGCGTCGGCCCGGCCACTCAGGCGCTAGCCGACCAGTTTGCGATCAACATCGCAGCGCACCCGGCGGATTGGCACATGCTTCAACCACTCTGGCGTTCCGACCTTTCCGAATCGCGGCTCGCCCGCATGGAGGGTGAATGAAAATCGGCATGATCTGCCCGTATTCGTTCGACGTACCCGGTGGGGTGCAAGCGCATGTGGTGGATCTGGCCGAGGTGTTGATCGAGCGCGGGCACAAGGTCAGTGTGTTGGCGCCGTCGTCGGATGACGACGAACTGCCCGAGTTCGTCGTCTCGGCAGGCAAAGCCGTCGCGATTCCGTACAACGGTTCCGTCGCGCGGTTGTCCTTCGGGCCTACCGCGAATGCGCGTTTGCGTAAGTTCATCGCCGAAGGTGACTTCGACGTTCTGCACATTCACGAGCCGAACGCGCCCAGTCTGTCGATGCTTGCGTTGCGCATTGCGGAGGGGCCGATTGTCGCGACGTTCCATACGTCGACCACGAAGTCGTTGGTACTGAGCACTTTCCAAGGCGTATTAGCTCCCTACCTCGAAAAGATCAGTGGCCGCATCGCTGTCTCGGAGTTGGCCCGTCGGTGGCAGGTCGAGTCCCTGGGATCCGACGCCGTCGAGATCCCGAACGGCGTCGACGTTGCTGCGTTTGCGGGGGCGGAACTTCTACCCGGCTATCCGCGCGAAGGTGGAACCATTTTGTTCCTCGGTCGCTACGACGAACCGCGCAAGGGGATGGCGGTGCTGTTGGGTGCATTGCCCGCGCTGGTCGAGCGTCATCCGAACCTCGAGGTCATTGTCGTCGGGCGCGGCGACGAGGACAAGCTTCGTAAGGAAGCCGGTCGGTACTCCCGCCACTTGCGTCTGCTCGGTCAGGTCAGTGACGAGGAGAAAGCGTCGGCGTTGCGGAGTGCCGACGTGTACTGCGCACCCAACCTCGGTGGGGAGAGCTTCGGGATCGTGCTGGTGGAGGCGATGGCAGCGGGGACCGCAGTCGTGGCCAGTGAACTCGACGCCTTCCGCCGGGTGCTTCGCGACGGACAGGCCGGATTGTTGGTTCCGATCGGGGATTCCGACGCACTTGCCGTGGCTATCGATTCGGTTCTCGGTGATCCTGACCGTCGTAGAGCTTTGGTCAATACTGCGACCGCGGTGGTTGCCGAATACGACTGGCCTGTTGTGGCCGAACAGATCCTGCGGGTCTACGAGACCGTGACCGTGGGCGGCGCCGGCGTGCATGTGGTGGGATCGTGACTTTTTCTGCACTGACAATTTTTGTCCTCGGGCTCATCGCTGCGGTTGTTCTGGTCATCGGGCTCTGGGCGTACGCAACGGCAAACCGGTTGGACCGCTTGCACGTCCGGTCCGATCAGTCGTGGCTGGCGCTCGATGCGGCGTTGTCGCGTCGGGCCGCTGTGGTTCGCGCTGCGGCGGTCGACATGAGTGCCGAGGACGCTCGACGGTTCGTGAAGCTGGCGGATGCTGCCGAACGTGCCGATCGGCAGGACCGTGAGCTGGCGGAGAACCGACTCTCCAATGCGCTTGCCGCATATGGAACGACGTCGCTGCGGCCGCAGTTGGTTGCGGAGCTGGCTGACGCGGAGGCTCGGGTACTGATCGCTCGGCGGTTCCACAACGACGCTGTCCGTGACACCCTCGCGTTGCGAACCCGTAGGTTGGTCCGCTGGCTTCACCTGGGTGGAACCGCGCCGCTGCCACAGTATTTCGAGATCACCGAACGGACCACCGCGGCCGCAGTTCCCGAGGGCATCACCGTGGATACGGCTCGGACGTCCGCACGAGTGGTGCTGCTCGATCGACAAAACCGCGTGCTGCTTCTGCGCGGACATGATCCGAAGATCCCGGACCGTCAGTTCTGGTTCACCGTCGGCGGGGGAATCGAGCGTGGCGAACAAATTCGGGCCGCTGCAGTTCGTGAGGTCGCCGAGGAAACAGGGTTGACGATCGCGCCGGAAGACCTCCGTGGACCGCTGTGGCGCCGCGTCGCGATCTTCCCGTTCGACGGCGAATTGATCCGCTCGGAGGAATTGTTCTTCACCACTCGTACCTCTGGCTTCACTCCGGTGTTCAAGGGCCACACCGAATTGGAACAACGTGCGATTTCCGGCTACCGGTGGTGCAGCGCTGACGTCATTCGTGAACTGACAAGGGCTGGGGAGCCGGTGTATCCGCTCGATTTGGCAAACCTGCTGGCAGAAGCTGCCACCGTCGCTGATGGCACCGAAGATCCGGAAGTACGCTCGATCCGCTGATCGTATTTAAGGCCAGCAATGGCAAATTGGCTACGGAATCAAAGGCCGGTTCGTTCTACAGTTCTGGGGTTCGATCATCACGCCACTATTGCAGGAGTTTGCTGTGAGCACCCCCGATTCCGCCCCCACCACTGCCGTTGGCACCGCACGCGTCAAGCGCGGTATGGCCGAGATGCTCAAGGGTGGTGTGATCATGGACGTGGTCACCGCCGAGCAGGCCAAGATCGCCGAAGACGCCGGCGCTGTAGCTGTCATGGCACTCGAGCGCGTCCCCGCAGACATTCGCGCCCAGGGCGGCGTCTCGCGTATGAGCGATCCGGACATGATCGACAGCATCATCTCCACCGTCAGCATCCCCGTCATGGCGAAGGCGCGTATCGGCCACTTCGTCGAAGCGCAGATCCTGCAGAGCCTCGGCGTCGACTACATCGACGAGTCCGAAGTTCTCACCCCGGCCGACTACGCCAACCACATCGACAAGTGGAAGTTCACGGCTCCTTTCGTTTGTGGTGCTACCAACCTCGGTGAAGCACTGCGTCGTATCAACGAAGGTGCGGCCATGATCCGCTCCAAGGGTGAAGCCGGCACCGGAGACGTCTCCAACGCCACCACCCACATGCGCACCATCCGCGCGGAGATCCGTCGTCTCACCTCGCTCAGCGAGGACGAGCTGTACGTCGCGGCAAAGGAATTGCAGGCTCCGTACGAGCTCGTCGTCGAGGTTGCCAAGGCCGGCAAGCTTCCCGTCACCATGTTCACCGCCGGTGGCATCGCCACGCCGGCCGACGCCGCGATGATGATGCAGCTCGGCGCCGAGGGCGTGTTTGTCGGATCGGGCATCTTCAAGTCCGGTAACCCGCAGCAGCGTGCCGAGGCCATCGTCAAGGCCACGACGTTCTTCGACGACCCGGACGTGCTGGCCAAGGTTTCTCGCGGTCTGGGCGAAGCAATGGTCGGCATCAACGTCGACGACCTGCCCGTCGGACATCGTCTCGCCGAGCGCGGTTGGTGATTTTTTCCAGGGCGGTAATCTGACTTGGTGCCTGATCGTCAATCCCTTGCGGCTCTACTCCCGTTGGGATTGGCGATGGCGTTGGTCGGTGCCTCGTTCGGAGCGGTTGCGGTAGCGGCGGGGGTGTCGTTGCCGCAGGTTATTGCTCTGTCGGGCATCGTCTACGCGGGCGGAGCTCAGTTTCTCGTGGTGGCGGCGGTGGTTGCAGGTGCAGCCCCCGCCGCTGTCGTTTTTGGTGGGCTGCTTCTCAACGCGCGTCACCTGCCGTACGGATTGGTGCTTGCCGACGTTCTGCGGGGGAATTGGCGCTCACGCATCTTCGGCGCGCACCTGATGACCGACGAAGCCACGGCTTTCACCACAGCGGAGCTTGCGTCGCACGGTGACGTGGCTCGTGCCCGCAAGACGTTCTTCGCTGCGGGAATCACGCTGTTTCTTGCGTGGAATATCGGTACCGCGATAGGCGCAGTCGGCGGCAATCTTCTGGGCGATCCCAACGCGCTCGGTATCGACGCGGCATTTCCGGCAGCACTGCTGGCGCTCACCGCCGGAGCGTGGCGAGACCGGCTCGACCGCCGGGTTGCGTTGCTGGGGGCGGCCATTGCGGTGGTTCTGACGCCTGTGTTGCCTGCCGGTCTCGGCGTCATCGCCGGCTTGCTCGGTTTGATCGCTGCGGGCCGTAACCGATGAGTTGGTGGATCATCGGCCTGATTGCCTTGGGAACCTTTGGCTTTCGTATTTCCGGGCCAGTGTTGCGGGATCGAATTCATCTCAGTCCGCGGGCGGTACGCATGCTCGGGTTGGGCGCAACCGCACTGTTGGTATCGCTGGCCGCTACGCAGACCGTGTACTCCGGTGACGGTTTTGCCGGGTGGGCGCGGGTGCTCGGTGTTGCTGTCGCAGGCGTACTGATTTGGCGCCGTGCACCATTCGTGGTGATTGTGGTGGGCGCAGCTGCGACGACGGCGGTGCTGAGGGTAGTGGGGGTGGCCTGAATCAGAGGTCGGCTGTCGGGCTATTTTCAGGCCGGCTTACTCGGACGCTGAATCGGAGTCGTCGGTGTCCGAGGTAGAGATGGTCTCCTCGTGATCGAACGATCCTTCCGGCCGGTCGACGGGTCCGCCGCCAGGCTCGTTCGAACCGGTATCGCGAGAGCCAGGTTCGCCTCGCTCGGATTGAGGTTCCTCGGAGAGATGCTCACCGGGTGCATTATTTGTCATGACCGTCCTCTCGACTTCGTGATCGAACTCCGGAACGATCACATCGGAGTGCATATAAGGCGACAAGTCCTCGCTATCCAGTCAACGCGGGCACAATATCGAAGTCAACGCCTCGAAGTCTGGATCACTGCAGGACCTTCTCGCGAAGTTCATCGTCGAGAGATGCCCGGATCAACGCTGCTGCGAGGCGTGCGGTCTCGTTGTTGCCGACTAGAGAGGCAAGTTTGTCGGCGCCGACCGGTCCGATGCCACTGAATTTTTCCAACAGCGATTTGGGACTCCCGCGATGTCGTAGTTGCCATGGGATTGGGTACCGTTCGCACTGTCAGTGGTTGCGGAGCGAATCGATCAGTTCGCTCTTCTTCATCGAGGAGTAGCCGGACAGCCCGATTTCCTTGGCGCGCTTTTTCAGTTCCGTCACCGTGCGGTCCTCGTAGTTCTCTGCCTCACCGCCCTTTCTGCCGACGTTTCCACGCCCGCGACTGGCAGCGGCGTTCGATATTCGTGCGGCTTTCTCCTTGGATTCGCCCTTGTCGCGCAGGTCCTCGTACAGTTCCTGGTCTTTGAGATGGGGATCGGATCCCTTGCGAGGCATGGCGGTGCTCCTCCTACCGAGTTGGGATGTGTTCGCTTTCGGTGTACCCGTCGCCAGGTGTGAAAAACCACCGATTGGTGCCATTACGACACGCTTTCGGAGTGATGATTGTTGTTGCTGTTCAGGGGAATACGAAACCATGGTCGCCGACAATCGAGCACCGAGAGCAATCGGGGCACAGGAGTTTGTACCGGACAGTCGTAGTATTTTCTACGCTGAGAGCGGCGTCAGCCGACTGTCGTGGGTGTCAGTTTTCCATGCGGCGCAGCAGACTGTCCTCGGACAAGGAAGGCGTTCTGCGACGGTCATGCTGGTCGGTGAACAGCCCGGGGGCCAGGAGGACCGTGCGGGCAAGCCCTTTGTCGGTGCGGCAGGCAAAATCTTGCACCAGGCGCTCGATTCCGCGCAGATCGAGATGGATACGGTCTACATCACCAACGCCGCACATCGCCAGGAGGAACTGCATCTTGGTGATGACATTCCGGTTTCGTGCGACCCGACCGTGTTTGCGACGATTCATCCCTCCGCGATACTTCGTGGACCGCGGGAGCAACGTCGCAGTGTTTTCGACGCCTTCGTGCGTGACTGCGAGGTAGCCGTGGCGCCCTAGGATCGCAGTCATTGCGGCGCCGACGTTGCCCAGGATGGACGCCATACCGCTTCCGGGAGCGGTGTCAGGTTTCCGAAGTGCTTGATGATTGCCGCTAGTGAAGGGTGTGGATTCGCGGTGCGGAGAATGAGCGAAAGCGGATATGCGAGAGTTGGATTCACGATCGGAATGCGGCGCAGGTCGTAGTTAGTCGGCCAGATGTAGCGGTCGCGCGCACCGACGAGAGTGGCCACGTCCGCGGAGTCCGCGAGGGTCTCGAGAAGGACTTCGTCGCCGAAGTGCGGGCCGGTGGCGTCGATGCGTAAGTCGAATTCGGTGGCGAGCTGATCGTAGAACTCTCCCCATTCGGCGCGGGGCGCGATACCCGGTACCCAGATCCGGTGCCTGCGCAGCTGAGGTGGCGTCAGTGTTCGCGAGGAGGCAAGTGGATGTCGTGGTCCGACAAGGAGTTCCAATGGGGAATCGAAAGCGTGAATCGTGCGCACGTCGCGCGGCAACATCGTCGGATCTGTCACGGTGCGAAACGTGGCGTCGATCTCGCCCGCTTCGACGGCGGCGACGGCTACGCGCGGGTCGTTGACTCTGAGAGTCACTACGTCGAGATTGATTTCGGGATGTGACCGCCAATAGTCGTGCAGAATAACGGCCTGCGCGCTACGCAGGCCGAGAACGTCGATTCGAAGTGCCCGCGAACCTGGTCGGACCGCAGTGATGGCACGCTCGACTCCCGTGACGATGTTCCGCGCATGCGGGAGAAATGCTTGTCCGTCGAGTGTCAGCTCGACTCCGCGGGCGGTACGGGTGAACAACCGAACTTCCAGCTCGCGTTCCAGGGCGGCGATACGCTTCGAGACGGCTTGTTGTGTCACACCCAGCTCGTTGGCTGCATGTTGCAGCTGTCCGAGCTCTGCTGCCCGTACGAATGATCGCACTGCTTCGGTATCCATTCACCCAGCCTATTCATGCACAACTGATCGTTGTGGCTCGCCGACTGTCGGTTGTTTGATCGTGCGTCGGTACAGCTGGTGTGATTCATGCCGACGTCGGCGTTGCAAAGGGGAGTTGTATGCGGGTGGACTTGGGGCGCAGTTTCGGCTGGCTGTGGACGGCCTACGCCATCAGCACCTACGGCACGTGGCTTGCCTTCGGAGCGTTCGCCCTCATTGCTGTGCAAGTGCTGCACTCATCGGCATTTGCAGTCGCGCTCCTGGGATCGGCGGGACTTGCCGTTGCCGCGATCGTTGCGTTCCCGCTCGGGCCGTGGGTCGAGCGCAGGGCAAAACGGCCGGTGATGATCGCGACGGACCTGGCCCGATTCTTCGCAATGGCGAGTATTCCGATCGCGTATTTCTTCGACATCCTGACCTATGGGCAACTGCTGGTTGTCTCGGTTGTCTCCGGAACCGCAGGTATCGTCTTCTCTGCCGCTTCCGGCGCATATCTGAAACATGTCGTCCGCAGCGATCACCTCCTTGTCGCAAACGGAAGATTTGAAAGCACGAGTTGGGTGGCAACCGCGGCGGGTCCGCCCCTTGGCGGCGCGCTCATCGGACTGCTCGGTCCAGTCGTCACAGTCGCGGCCGACGCCTTCAGCTTTCTGCTGTCCGCTCTCGGGGTTCTCCGCATTCGTGGCGACGACATCGAGGCGCCTAGTGGCGCGCCCACCAGAGCGCGCGCCACCGAGCTGATGAACGGCTGGCGGTACATTCACGCCGACCGCGTCCTACAACGTCTGTTTCTCAATTCCGTGATAGTCAGTGGCCTGATCATGGCAACCAGCCCCCTCCTGGCCGTCCTCCTTCTCGGTCAATACCATTTCCCCGCTTGGCAATACGGTCTTGCGTTCGGCATCCCAGCACTCGGGGGTTTCGCGGGTGCCCGCCTTTCCGCGCCACTCGTCGCTCGGTACGGGCGCCACCGCGTTATGATCGTCTCCGGTTGGCTGCGCTCGATCTTCCCGCTCGGCCTCGCGTTCACCCAACCCGGCGTCGCCGGACTTATCACGGTGATTGTCGTTGAGGGCCTGTTGATCACGTGTATGGGCATCTTCAATCCCATTAATGCGACCGAACGCTTGCAGCGCACTTCTGCCGATCACGCCGCGCAGGTCCTCACCACATGGAGCGTCAGCAGCAAACTCGCCCAGGCGACGCTCATGTTGGTGTGGGGCGTGCTCGCGACACTCACCAGTCCGCTGGCCGGGATCACGACGGCAGGCGTTCTCCTACTTGCCACCCCGCTCCTGCTGCCCACACGGGCGCATATGACCGCGCCCGAGGCTGGAGTGTCGGATAAAAGGCGTCCGGGCAGGATGACTCACGCAAACGTGGCGTCCAGATCTAGAACAATATTTCAGGTCTATGCAAATGCGCGATGCGCTGGTCGGTCAGAACATGATGTATCACCGGCATCCGAATCAGCATATTATCTGTATATTTCGTGATCCGGCGGCGATGGACATCTACGCGACCAAGCTCTACTCTGAGGCTCACCAATAAATAGAACACAGTTTCATTTCTTGAATTCGATTCGGTAGGTGAACCGACGGTGGAGGAGTTGCAAGTATGGCGTCGTACGAGGACATTCCGATCATCGACACTCTCATTGGCTTCCGTGAAGCCTGTGGGCACGAGTACGACTTCATCACTGAGCAGACCAAGGACCGGGAAAGTCGGGAGTCGTTCGAGTTTCCGGCCGAGTACATGTTCAAAGGTGTGCCCAAGGAATTGCCCACCGACGACCCGGTGTCGGTGACGTTGCGTGAGATGGACAAGCACGGTATTGAGATCGGTATGGTTACCGTGGCGACAGAGTCGGGTAGGACTGCAGTGCAACGGTTCCCCGACCGTTTTGTGCCACAAGGCTCCGCTGTGGACCCCAACGACATCATGGGCACCCTGTCGACAATGACGCGTGAGTACGAGGAATTTGGCATCAGATCAGTGAGTTCCTTTGCCGCGGGCACTTTTCCGCAGGTAGCACTCAACGCGCCCCAGATGTACCCCATCTACGCGAAGTGCGTCGAACTCGATATCCCGATCTTTGCGTGCGCCGGTATCGCGGGGCCGCGCTTGAAATCTGCTGTACAGCATGTGGAACTCATCGACGACGTGATGTTCGATTTCCCCGATCTGGTGTTCGTCACCAGGCACGGCTGTGAACCGTGGGAGGAATTGGCAGTCAAGCTGATGCTGAAGTGGCCGAACTTGTACTACTCGACGTCGGCTTTCGCGCCGAAGCACTACCCCAAGGCGATAGTCGATTACGCAAATTCGCGTGGCGCCGACAAGATCATGTATGCGGGCTACTTTCCGGCCGGATTGACGTTGGACCGCATCTTCACGGACATGCCGCACGTGCCGTTCAACGACGACGTGTGGCCGAAATTCCTGCATTTGAACGCCCGCAAGGTTCTGAAGTTGAAGGAGTGATCGCGCAGTGACCGATGCATCTGTCGCCTTTCCGCTGAACCCAGACGACATGACGGCATCCCAGCTCGAACGTCGTAAGGCACTCACCGACACTGTCATCGAGATGCTCGCCGATATGAGCCCGGACAAGGTCCAGATGCGCGAGGTTTCCGAACGGTCGGGCGTCGCGCTCGGAACGGTGTACCGCTATTTCCCGGCCAAACAGCAACTCTTGGCGGCGTCGATAGTTGCGTGGAACGACATCCTCGCTGATCGGCTTGCACGTGAGCAAGCGAGTGGACGTGCGCGGTATGGCGGCCACGACTCAGTCCTTGATCGAGTCCTCGACCTGTACCGCCGCCAGATGAAGGCATTCCACCGCAGGCCCCACTTTGCGCGGCTCGAGGTCGACATGCAGACGTCGGACGACCCTTACGTTCGGGACACGATGGACGAGCGAGCCGCCGCCAACCGCTCGGTGATCTTCAGTCTGATGGACGGAGTCCCGGCTGAGTTGGCTCGTCTGTCCTCGCTTTCCATTGGCAGTGTGATGCTTAATTCGTTGATCTTGTGGACCACTGGTCGTATCGGCTATCCAGAGGCGCTGCGCAATGTGGAGGAGACCTGTCGACTGGTCTTGCGCGACTACTCCTAGAAGTGAGTCGTTTACGGGATCTGGGGAATCGGGTCCGGTGGATAGGGGTTGGGCGGCGTAGGAGTCGGGGGTACCGGCGGTGGCGTCGGCGGTACGGGTTCCGGCGCTGGCGGGATTGGTTCAGGCACGGGGTTCGGCGGAACCGGATCGGGCCCGGTACCCGACGGGGTGTTGTACGCCAACGCAAAAGGATCGATCATGCCGGTCGTGTTCCCCAATACTCCGTTCGCCAACCCTGAGGTGGGTTTCGGGTTTCAGTGTTGGACTCGCCGGGTAGCTGATCGCTGGCAGCGCGAACAGCGGCACAACGAGAGAGGCTTGTGATGAGTGAGCATCCGCGCGAGCGAATCGAATACCCCGGGCACACCAGCGACATGAGTGAAAAACCCCACGACGAGATGAACGGTTACGTCGGGCGGGGACTGCTCGACGGCAAGCGTGCGTTGATCACAGGTGGCGATTCCGGTATCGGAAGGGCTGTGGCTGTTGCATTTGCCAAGGAAGGAGCCGATGTCGCGATTGCCTATCTCGAGGAAGACGCCGACGCACATCACACCGCCGCACTTGTTGCGCATCACGGCAGAAAGTGTCATCTGATGCGGGGCGACCTCGCGGATCCGTACCACTGCAATGATGTGGTCGGGCAGACGGTGGACGTGCTGGGAGGCTTGAATATCCTCGTCAACAATGTTGCCTACCAACAACCTGTCGATGACTTCGTCGAGCTGTCGGACGAGCAGTGGCGTCGGACCTTCGCGGTGAACATCGACAGCTATTTCCACGTCAGTAAGGCAGCGGTTCCCCATCTGAGAGGCGGTGGGTCGATCATCAACACGGCGTCGATCAACGGCCTGCGCGGAAATAAGAGCTTGATCGACTACTCGGCGACCAAGGGGGCCGTCATTGCGCTGACGTACTCACTGTCCCAGTCGTTGCGTGAGCGATCGATTCGCGTCAATTGTGTTGCCCCTGGCCCGGTATGGACGCCGCTGATACCGGCGACATTGGACAAGGACAAGGTGGAGTCTTTTGGTCAACAGGCACCGTACGGGCGGGCAGCCCAGCCGGACGAGATCGCACCCTCGTACGTGTTCTTTGCCTCGGAAACTATGTCGTCTTATTACTCCGGGGAGGTGCTTGCGCCGATCGGCGGAGAAACGCTGCCCGGTTGACGGCAAATTCCGACAATTGCCTTCTGCCTGATCTCCAGAAGCGGCGTCGGCTAGGTTAGTCGTGTGGGGGACACCAGGGGAACTGATCCAATTGTCGTCGAGCCGCAATCGCAGGAGCAGGTCGGTGATTCGACGGGCCGCAAGCCGCGGCGGCGATTCCTTCGCGTGGTGCGATGGATCTGCGTCTCCGTGCTCGCGATAGTTGTTGGTGCTGTTGCGATCTCGACCATCAATCATCGGTGGCAAACTCCACGGGACAAGCAAGCCATCGAGGCGCTGATCGGTCCCTCGCACCGTTACGTCGAGGTGGACGGACATCGGATGAGCGTTGCGATTCAAGGCTCCGGCCCACGCACCATCGTCCTCATGCCAGGTTTGGGTACACCTGAGCCGATCCTCGATTTTGCACCCCTCGCGCGACGCCTCGCTGAGGCGAACACGGTGGTTACCGTCGAAAACTTCGGGTTGGGACTCAGTGACGGCACAGACGCACCGCGAACCAGCGAAGCAATCGTCGACGAGACCCGTTCTGCGCTGAGTGCCCTGGGGTTGAACGGACCCTATGTTCTTATGCCGCATTCCCTTTCCGGTCTGTACGCGATGTGGTGGGTTACCAACCATCCTGACGAGGTGGCCGCGGTAGTAGGAGTCGACGACGAGCGATATACGTCCGAACTTGCCGAAGGTGCGCCGGAGTGGCCGGGCTGGATGTCTACGGTCACGGCGCTCGGCGGGGTACGGGACTTGATCTACTTGGATATGAATACCGATTACCTGGGGCTCGCGGCCGACTACCGAGAAAGTCTCGGCGACGCCGCCGAATATACCCCTGAGCAGCAAGAACTCTATTTGCGTTCCTACTCGTGGGTATTGAATTCAACGATGCTCGCCGAGACCGCGCACGAAGCTGAGAATGTACGAGGCGTCGAGGGCGCTACCTTGCCTCCGACTATGCCGGCCATGTCTATTCTCGCGTCGTCGTCACTCACAGCCGACCCGGAATGGGAGTCGTCGCACCGCGCGGCAATTACCAACCCGTCGATTCAACGGGTCGAAATATTGGACGGCCACCACTACCTGTTTCACGCGAACGCGTCCGAGATTGCCGACATGACCCAGCAGTTTCTGGACGAACACGTCCAGCCTCGGTGAGCAAGCAATTCAGGACGTAGCGCCGTCGCTATACACAGCTACGCGAGTTCGGGGGTCGTTGTGAACCCGCGGTAATTGTCGGCGGCGATTTGAGTACAGAGGTTTCGATAGTTTCCGACGCCGCCGATATATGGCATGAAAATTCTCGGTTTACCGGGAACATTGGCGCCGAGATACCACGAATCCGCTTGCATATAGAGACTATCCGCGGCAATGGAGGTCACGTGGTCTACCCACTGCTCTTGAGCGGCATGGGTAGCTTCGGCGAACTGCGTGCCGACGCGGCGCATATGGTCGATGTAGTCCACTACCCACTCGACGTGCTGTTCGATCGAGACCACGACGTTGGACAAGACCGAGGGGCTGCCTGGTCCGGTGAGGACAAACATGTTGGGGAAGCCCGCAACCGCAACGCCGAGATACGTGCGTGGCCCAGCCGCCCAGGTCTCGCGTAGTGCTATGCCATCTCGCCCGCGGATGTCGATGGCGTTCAACGCGCCGGTCATGGCGTCGAATCCCGTGGCGTAGACGATCATGTCGAGTTCGTGCAGTCCCGCTGAGGTCTGGATTCCCTCGGGCACAATGTGCTCGATCGGTGCGGCGCGGAGGTCCGCCAGCGTGACGTTGTCGCGGTTGAAAGTTTCGTAATAGTCGGTTCCGATGCACAACCGCTTCGAACCCAATGGATACCCCTTGGGGCACAGTGCCTCTGCCGTAGTGGGATCTTCGACTGTATCGCGGATCTTCGATCGTACGAATTCAGCGGCGGTCTCGTTGGCGTCGACGCTGATCATGATGTCGCCGAAGGTGTTCTGGAAGGCGATTCCGCCGCCGGCCCAGCGGCTCTCGTATTCCTTGTCACGGACTTCCGGCGCGGTTTCGAGTGCCAGTCCGACGGGCGGCGGGAGAATCCAGCCACCGTGGGATTCACGCAGGTTCTGGCGGCGGGTGGGGTAGTCGGCCTTGATCTCGTCGAGTTCGTCGGGTCCGAGTGGCCGGTTGCGCGCTGGGATGACAAATCCCGGGGTCCGCTGGAACACGGTGAGGTGTTCGGCCTGCTCGGCGATGAGCGGGATCGCCTGTACCCCGGACGATCCGGTACCGATGACGCCCACGCGCTTACCCGTGAACTCGACGCCCTGAGACGGCCAGTGTCCGGTGTGATGGACCTCGCCGCGGAAATCCTGCTGGCCGGCTAATTCTGGCATTCGCGCGGATGAGAGTGCACCGGTTGCCATGACGACCCACCGACCGGTGACAGAATCTCCGTCGTCGGTCGTGATCGTCCACAATCCCGCCGTTTCGTCGAAATCGGCTGATGTCACACGAATTCCGAATGTGATCTCCTTGCGCAGGTCGAATCGATCGGCGACGTGCTCGAGATACGAGAGAATCTCAGGCTGCGCGGGGAAGCGTTCTGTCCAGATCCATTCCTGCTGAAGGTCGTCGTCAAATGAATACGAGTAGTCGGCGCTGTCGACATCGCACCGGGCGCCGGGGTAGCGGTTCCAGAACCAGGTTCCGCCGACGCTGCTACCTGCTTCGAACCCTCGAACGGAGAGGCCTCGTTGCCGAAGGCTGTGCAGCGCATAGAGGCCGGCGAATCCGGCGCCCACGACAATTGCGTCGCAATCTGGAGTCTGCGGAGGGTTGTTCAGCATGGGGACTGCCTCGATTCACGGTGAGGGGCGGGGACGACGGGATGTGCCAGTAGCATCAGTGCAGGCTGTGAGTACGCCGCACGCTGTTCGGATGTAACGGGAGGAATGCAAACGTGGACGCAGGGCCCAACGACAGGCCGGCGCAATTGGATCCCGCGTCGTTGCCCAAAGGTCAACAGGCGCGGCGCCAACACATCATCGATGTCGCCGGCGAGTTGTTGGTTGCGGACGAGTTCGAGCGCATCCAAATCCGTGATGTTGCAGAGGGTTCCGGCGTTGCGCTCGGAACTGTATATCGGTATTTCACGTCCAAGGAGCACCTGTATGCGGCGGTGTTGCGAGACTGGTCGGCGACGGATCCGATCAAGCACGGAAACCCGGTTGATACGTCGCGCTCGCCCGCCGAGCGGATACGGGTGCGCTTGCACCACTCGGTCCGTCGGTTCGAGGAGTATCCGAGTTTTCTTCGTCTGCAAAGCACACTCAGACAGTCGACGGATCCGATCGTGTCCGAGATCTTTGCCGAATTCTCCGACCAGGTGCTGATCTCGTATCGCGCGCAACTTGCCGATCTGCCCGCGGGCGACGCTGCGGACATCGTGTCGATTGTGACCGCTGTGTTGACTCATCAGTTGGTACTTTTCGGATTGGGACGTCAGGAAGCCGCCGAGGTTCATCGACTGCTCGATCGCACTGTCGACATGATCTTTTCGTTGAACGGCACGGTCTGAGCGAAGGCGGCGTTCGACGCTCGTAAACACAGCCGCACGCCGACTCGCGATTTTGATGTGACCGTTGTCATATTCACAGACTAGAGTTAGATTCTAGTTCATGACAAGCGGTGTGCAGGAGCGAAGTGCGTTGGATCCGGCATTTCAGGCCGTCGCGGACGCGGCGTCGGGGGCAGGGCTTCCGCCGATGGTTGAGCTGTCTCCAGCGGATGCGCGTGAGCGGATACGAGGTGCGCTGCAGGCCTGCGCACCTGGGCCCGAGGTGGCGTCGATCGAAACGCATGCAGTAGGTGACGGGCTTTCGGTGCGGATCTACCGGCCGGTGGACGAGACACACGCCGGTACCGTCGTGCATTTCCATGGCGGCGGTTGGGTCACCGGGGATTTCGATTACGCGGACCCGATGTGCCGGCTGCTCGCCGAGACTGCTGGCGTCCCGGTAGTGAGCGTGGATTACCGGCTGGCACCGGAACACCCGTTCCCGGCCGCCGTGGATGATGCGTTGACGGTGCTGCGCTGGGTCGCTTCAGAATCCGAAGGGCTGGATCCACGGATTGTCGTCACGGGTGACAGCGCCGGCGGCAATCTCGCAGCGGTGAGCGCGCAATTGATGCGGTCCGATGACGCCGTCAACCTTTTGGGGCAGGTGCTCATCTATCCGGTGGTGGACGCCGATCTGACGCGGGATTCCTACGTCGCCAACTCAGGAGTGTTCCTCGGTGCACGGGAGATGGGATGGTTTCTCGATCATTACTGCCCCGACGTGGACGCCCGGACCTCGCCCGATCTTGCACCGATTCGCGCTGCGGACCTGTCCGGGCTGCCGCCGGCCGTCGTAGTTGTCGGTGGACACGATCCGTTGCTGGACGAGGGCCTCGAATATGCCGAGCGGCTGCGCGGTTCCGGGGTGCCCGTCGAGGTGCAGCACCTCCCAAGCCTGCCGCACGGATTTCTCCAGTTCACGGCTGTATCGGCGGCTGCGGCAGCGGCCGCTGCCGCAGCCGCAGCAGCAACAGCGCGTTTGTTCGAAGGCGTTGCCCAGCAGTCCGATTCGACGGAGGCAGTAGACCATGCATGATCTGGTGATTCGCGGTGGGACCGTTGTGGACGGAACGGGCAGCGTGCCGCGGCGGGCAGACGTGGCTGTCGACGGCGGCACGATCACCGTCGTCGGTGTGGTACCCGAGGCAGGGCGTCGTGAGATCGACGCGTCCGGAAAGCTTGTCGCCCCCGGTTTTGTCGACATCCACACGCATTACGACGGACAGGTCACGTGGGACACGTTGTTGACACCGTCGTCGTTGCACGGCGTCACCACCGTGGTGATGGGTAACTGTGGAGTTGGCTTTGCACCCGTCAAACCCGAGCAGCGCGACTGGCTGATCAGCTTGATGGAAGGCGTTGAGGACATTCCCGGAAGTGTTCTTGCTGAAGGGATGAGCTGGAACTGGGAGTCTTTTCCCGACTATCTCGACGCGATCGATACGCCGCATGCCATCGACTTTGCCGCGCAACTGCCACACGGCGCACTTCGCACGTATGTAATGGGGGAGCGCGGAGGTGACCATCTGGCCCGGCCGACCGACGCTGAAATGGACCGGATGCGTGACCTTGTTGCCGAGGCAGTCGAGGCTGGTGCGCTCGGTTGGTCGACGTCGCGGTCTGCGGTGCACAAGACGTCTGCCGGCGAGCCGACGCCCAGTCTGACGGCGTCTCGGGAGGAGTTGACCGGGCTGGCACATGGTCTGGCGAAGGCAGGGGCCGGCGTCATCGACTTCATCTCCGATTTCATGGACGAACCGGAGGAGATGGAGTTTGTCAGCGCCATAGTCGAGGCAGCGCAGCGGCCGATGTCCGTGTCCATCGTCCAGAGTGACCGGGCGCCGGACAAGTGGCGGTCACTACTGGATGGGCTGGCGGAAGTCTCTGCGCAACAGAATATTCCGATCACCGGCCAGGTGGCACCGAGAGCTGTCGGAGTCATGCTCGGCTGGGAGCTGAGCTGGCATCCGTTCATGGCGTATCCCAGCTATGCGGCACTCGCGGATCTTGCTCGCGAGGAGAGAGTGGTGCAGCTGTCTCGCCCCGAGGTCAAAGCGGCCCTTCTGGCGGAGAATCCGGTATCGGACAGTGAGTTCGTGCAGAGACTCTCGACCAAGTTCGAGAGCGTCTACCTTCTCGGCGACCCGCCCAACTACGAACCGGGACCGAATGATTCGGTCGCTGCGCTTGCTGAGCGTTCCGGTGTGTCGCCGGTCGAGGTTGCCTACGATGCGATGATGGCGCAAGACGGTCGTGGTCTGCTGTATTTCCCGATGCTCAACTACGCGGGTGGGAATCTGGATGCCGTCCGCGAGATGCTCGCTCGGCCGGATACCGTGCCGGCGCTCGGTGACGGTGGTGCGCATTGCGGCGCTATCTGCGACGCAAGCTTTCCGACAACACTGCTCACGCACTGGGGTCGTGACCACCGGAACCCCGAATTATTGTTTCCCATCGAGTGGTTGATCAAGCGGCACACCGTAGACACAGCCGCGGTGGTTGGTCTACTTGACCGCGGGCAGGTACTGCCGGGGTACCGGGCGGACCTGAACGTGATCGATTTCGACCGGCTACAGGCTGACCAACCGGAAGTGCTGTACGACTTGCCAACCGGTGGTCGTCGGTTGATGCAAACCGCGACCGGCTATGTCGCAACTGTTGTCGCGGGTGAAGTTGTCTTCGAGGAGGGCGAGCACACCGGCGCCCTACCAGGACGACTGGTGCGTGGCGCTCGGCCGATTCCCGAATCAATCACGTGCTGAACGGTATATCCTCCCGAACACCCTAGGAAAGAAGGTCTACATGCGTCGTAGTTCATTCGCTCGTGCCGCGACCACGTTCACTGCTCTGGCGGCGGCGACTGTGCTTGTTGCAGGCTGCGCCGGGGGCGGATCGGGTTCGGAGACCGATACGTCGGACGTGACGACCGGACTGGTCGGCGATCAGGGGGACGGAGGTGAACCGACGTCTGGTGGAACGCTGTCCTTTGCGACGTACAACGGCGTCAGCAGCCTCGATCCAGCCGACCGGCAGGATGGCGGTGCGACCGGCGGCAACGAAATGGCCGCGATCTACGACCTCCTCGTGCGGTACGACCCCGAAACGAAGGCGTTCGAACCGCAACTCGCACAATCGCTCCAAGCCAACGGAGACAACAGCGTCTGGACGTTGACGCTTCGCGACGGAGCGAAGTTCAGCGACGGGACACCGGTTGACGGCGCCGCGGTGCTGTGGAGCATCAACCACTATCTGGAGAAGAAGGGGACCCACACGCAGGTGTGGAAGGCAACCGTTGCCGACGTACAGTCGCCCGAATCGGCTACCGTCGTCTTCACGTTGAAGCAGCCGTGGAACGAGTTCCCGATCATGTTCACCACCGGTCCCGGGATGATCGTGGCACCGTCGTCGATGACAACAGGAGCATTCGCGCCGATCGGAGCGGGCCCCTTCGTCGTCGAGAAGTTCGCCTCTCAGGATGAACTGGTGCTCGCGGCCAACCCCGCGTACTGGAACGGCAAGCCGAATCTCGACACATTGCGCTTCCCGGCGATCGTCAGTGAGCAGGCCAAACTCGACGCCCTGCACACCGGTGGTGTCCAGGCCGCATACCTACGAGGCGCAGAGGTTGTTCATAACGCTCTGAGCGCGGGAGACGTGGGATACGTCTACACCGTGAATATGGGCGGTGTCGGCAACATCAATCAGCGTGAGGGGCGAGCGGCGTCCGACGTCCGGGTTCGTAAGGCGATCGTGGCGGCATTCAACCCCGATACGTTCAACGAGCGGGTCGAAGCCGGCTACGGAATGCCCGGCAGCGATATGTTCCAGTCGTGGTCGCGGTGGCACGGATCCGTCGCCGGAAACGGGTACGACCCCGAGGCTGCAAAGAAGTTCCTGGGCGAAGCAAAGGCGGACGGATACGACGGCAAGCTCACCTATGTGGGCTTGAACGACCCGGCCACCCAGCGCAGTGCGCTGGCGTTCCAGGCAATGCTGCAGGCCGTCGGATTCACGGTCGAGATCGTGTACACGACCAGCATCAACGACCTCGTGAAAACCATGTACGCCCAACATGATTACGACATCGGGTATGCAGGCTTCAACGTGCTCGACGAATCGCCGTTCGTCCGGATGTACGGCAATCTGTACAGCGAATCGTCGTCGAATGTGATCGGGTACAAGAACGCGACCATGGATTCCCTTCTGATCGAGATGCAATCGGCGCCGACCGACGAAGATCGCACGAAAGTGATCGAGAAAATCCAGACCCTTGTCAACGAGACGGCTCCCATGCTGGTCGTCAACACGGGTAAGTACTTCATTCCGTGGAGCAAGAACGTCTACGGAATCACGCCGAGCGCCGACGGCATCATGTTGTTCGGAAACGCTTGGATCACACCTGATTCGACGTCGTAGGAAAGCGAGATGCGGGGCCGCTCAGTGGGGAATCCACTCGGCGGCCCCGTCGTTCTTGTTCAGCGTGATCGAAAACCTTCCCGAACCCCACCACGTTCGGTAGACATCGATGGTGGACACTTCGCTCTGGTACCGATCATTCGCGGAAGTGGAAGCGCGAGGAAATTCGGCGATCTACGAGGACTGGGGTTTCGGGGTCTCACAGGACCCAGCGGTCCTCGCCCTCATCGATCGACTTCCAGAACCCCGACGGCAACCGAACCTGGTCTTCGGCGCCAGCCGTCATCTCGGTGCCCCGATAGCTCCGTACGAGTCGTTTCGTCGGTGGGTGAGTGCGCACTGGTTCGAGGTCGAACAACTCGCACGCACCCGGACTACCCAGACCAACGAAACGGGTCGCGACGCCGTGCTGCTTCCCGTCCTCGGACTGTTGAAGGGTCCGTTCGCCCTGATAGAGGTCGGCGCGTCCGCTGGCCTGTGTCTGTATCCGGATCGGTACAGCTACCTCTACGACGGCAACCGGTGTCTGCATCCGGTAGACGGTCCGTCCACGGTGCTGCTCGAATGTGCGACGACCGGAAATCCGCCGATTCCGCAAAAGGTCCCAGAAGTGGTGTACCGGGCGGGTATCGACCTCAATCCACTTGATGTGGCCAACGTTGACGACATGAGTTGGTTGGAGAGTCTCGTGTGGCCCGAGCAGGAGCATCGCAGACAGCGATTGCGAGACGCTGCCGCCCTCGCTCGAGAGGATCCGCCACATCTGATTCGCGGTGATCTCAATTCCACCATTGCGGACCTCGTCGAGCAGACACCTCGAGGCACAACTGTGGTGGTCTTTCACAGTGCTGTTCTCAGCTACCTCGCCCCGTCGGATCGAGCGGCGTTCGTGGACACTGTGGGTTCGCTTCCATGTCACTGGATTGCCAATGAAGGGGTCGGAGTCCTTCCGGCCATCGACAACCGGTTGACGACGTCAACGCAGACGCGTCGCGGTAAGTTTGTCGTCTCTCTCGACGGTGTACCTCATGGGTTAGCCGGTGCCCATGGCCAGTTTCTCGACTGGACGAACGAAACTCACACGGCATCACATTGATTGGCTCGCGATCCGATACGCGTGGAATGCTTGACCCTCACATTGATGTGAGGGTTGACAATCGGTCCATGGCAGATGACATCGCTTCACAGCAACAAGTTCTCGGCACCAACCAACGTCTTCCGGACAAGCTTCCGAGAGTCCCGCTACTGGCCTTGTTCGCGTGCGTCTTCATCACCAGCCTGACGGAGACTCTCCCGGCTGGAGTGCTACCCGCAATCAGTGACAGTCTCGATGTCAGTGAATCCGCTGCCGGGCAGACGATCATGGTCTACGCGCTGGGAACGGCGCTGACGACGGTTCCTCTGGTTGCAGCGACGGCGTCATGGTCCCGGAAAGTGCTACTGCTGAGTGCGATTCTCGGGTTTGCGGTCGCCAACACCGTCACCGCATTTTCTTCCGACTATGTTCTGACGATGACCGCTCGCTTTGTCGCGGGAGTTGCTGCGGGGATTGCGTGGGCGTTGCTTGCCGGGTACGCCAGAAGTCTTGCCCCGAAACATCTCGAGGGCCGCGCCATCGCGGTGGCTATGGCAGGAATTCCGCTGGCTCTGGCGTTCGGCGTTCCGTTCGGAACATTCTTGGGAAACGCCGCCGGGTGGCGTGCGCCGTTCTATCTCATGTCGGGTCTGGCTGTTGCGTTACTCGTTGCGATCGGGTTGACAGTTCCGGATCGTCCTGGCCGGCCGCGAAACCGGAAACAGCGGAGCATGTTCGGGGCCGCACGAATCCCCGGTGTCGACGCGGTTCTGATCGTGACCATCACTGTGGTGTTGGGGCACACGATCATGTACGCGTACATTGCCCCGTTCCTCGAGGCGATCGGTATGGGAGGCGATACCGACCTCATTCTATTGGCGTTCGGAGTGGCATGCCTGATCAGCATTGTTGTTGTAGGTCAACATATTCACACGAAGCTTCGGACCTTCTCCGTGGTCAGTGCCGTCTCGATTGCAGTTGCCGCAACCGTTCTGGCCGTCACTACCGAGGATTCACTGCTCGTCTATGTCGCTGCCGCAATATGGGGCCTGGGGTGGGGAGGAATTCCGACTCTGCTGCAAACGTCGGCAGCGGTTGCCGCAGGCTCGCATGCAGACGACGCTCAGGCACTTCTTACAACGCTGTGGAATGGTGCTATGGCTGCAGGAGCGGTGTTGGGCGGAGTTCTACTGACCCTCAACGGCGCTCGATCTCTGCCGTGGTGGACGGTGACCCTCGCCCTACTCTCCGTAGTGATCATATTGACCGCTCGCGGTGGCGGGTTCCGATCTCCCGCACACATCCATCAGGAAGATCAGGTTCACATATGAACGCACCACAGTCCCACCGCTTACCCATAATCGGCATCGCTTTGGAACCTGCCGGATGGCATCCAGCGGCGTGGCGACTACAGGGTCACACGCCGACCGAACTGTTCACTGCTCCGTATTGGTTGGCGTTGTTGCGTGACATCGATGCATCCGTCGTAGATTTCGTGACCTTCGAGGAATCGATCGGGCTTCAGTCGTCGGACTTCCGGACAATGGACGGCAAAGAAGACCAGGTGCGCGGCCGACTGTCGCCGGTCGCACTGACCGCGCTGGCCGTATTCGGAACGCAGCAACTCGGCGTGATTGCCGCGAGAAACCTCACTCACAGTGAGCCATACAGTATCGCCACCGAAATAGCATCGCTCAACGTCCTGAGCGGAGGCAGAGTCGGGCTTCGTGCCCAGATCACTTCGCGAAGCATCGACACACATCATTTCGTTCGCCCACAGCCCGTTCCGGAACTGAAAGAGTCCGACATCTACTTTCCCGAGAAGATCGGAACCCGACTGGCACCAGTTTTCTCGAAAGCTACCGAGTCGATTGAGATACTCCGAGCACTGTGGTCGACATGGACGGAAGACGCACTCTTGGACGGGACGGACGGACGATTCGTCGATGTCAACAAGATCTCGGCCCAGCCAATCACGACCGCGACCTACGACATCGCAGGCCCACTCGGCGTCCCGGTCACCACGGCTATGCAACCCGTCGTTCTCGCGTTGGCACATCACGCCAACGTCCCCTACAAGTTGGCGACCGCGGCAGCCGACGTGATTCTGGTGACGCCGACTCCGAGCGCGAACGGGGTCTCCATCGGCGACGTATTGAACGCTGTGGAAACTGAATGCACTGCAGTGCAACGAGACTTGATCGCTAGACCGCTGACTATCCTGGTGGATCTTGTCGTCTTCCTCGGTGCGACTCGCCACGAGGCAGTGACCATGAAGAGGGCACTCGACGAACTGTCAGGCGCACCGTATTCGTCGGACACCGAAATATTTGTCGGTTCGGTGGGTGAACTCGTCCGTCGGATCGAAGAGCTTGTGGCAGCTGGTGCAGACGGTGCGCGACTACGGCCGGCGGTGAACGGCTCGGATATCCCACTCGTCCTTCAGCAACTCGGCTTAGTGTTCGGATCGAATCGCCTGACCGGCACGCTGCGTGAGCGCCTGCACCTCGGTTCGCTCGAAACATCCTCAACTACATGAAGATAGGCGAGCTTTCGACGGCCACGCGGGTATCTCGGCGGCTGTTGCGCTACTACGAGGAACAAAGCCTGATCGCTCCGAGACGATCCGAAAACAGCTACCGGGACTACGACGAACGTATGGTCGATCGGGTTTTCCAGATACGAGGGCTGTTGGAGATGGGATTTCCGACGCGAGTGATTCGGCAGATCCTTCCGTGTCTGGATCAAGAACGCGTCATCCATATGAATGATGTAACACCGGAGATGCTGGCGATGCTCGAGGCGGAAGCGTCCGGGCTGGACGAGAAGATTCACTTTCTCGTCAAGAATCGCGACGCGATCCGTGAGTACATTGCGGACGTGCGGCAGCGACATACCGTTCCAACCAATACATGAGTGTGGGTTCACCCGTTCGGGGTGATGTTCGCCCTACTGAATCTCGGGAAACTGTTCACACGCTATTCTGCCGATGAAGGGGACGTCATGACTGCTCCGAACCAAGCTCCCGCGAACCATCCTGTCCGACAGGGCTTTGCGATTGGTACTACGGTAGCGGCGGCTGCCCTGCTGTTTGTCGCAGGTGTCGTTGCTCTCCTGCAAGGTATCGCTGCTCTCGCCGACAACAATATCGTAGTGGTCGGAACCAACTACGCGTTCAAATTCGACGTCACGACGTGGGGTTGGATACATATCATCCTCGGAATCATCGGCATTGCGGTGTCGTTGGGGCTGTTCGTGGGACAGACATGGGCCCGCGGGATGGCCTTTGTCATCGCAGCGCTCTCGATCGTGGCCAATTTCCTGTGGCTGCCGTACTACCCACTGTGGTCGATCGTGATCATTGCGCTCGATGTCGTGGTGATCTGGGCAGTTGCGACCTGGCGGCCCGACGCTACAAAAACGATCTGATCAGCTCACCGGTGTACCCCAGATCCGCCTCATCGGCTCGTCGGGCATCTCGAGGGTTGCGGTATCACGCCAACAGCACCAGGGGGCGGGCAATGCTCGAGAGTGAGCTTCGATGACTTCGAGCGGATAGGGCGATGAGCAAGCCGGTCGAGCATGGATTTATTCGCGGACGCCGTCGGTGGCGAGCGGGGTTGAGCCAGCTTGTTTCGATCTTTGCCGGTGTGAGTTTGGGTCTTTTGATGCCACTCGTCGAATTCGGGCCAACAGTCCCAGCCCGCCAGGTGACCGATATGTTGGTTGCGGTAGGGCTGGGATTGCTGGGTTCCATCGCGGTTATATTCTCGTTGCTGTTTCTTGTTGTACAGTGGGCAGCAACAACTTTCACACCCCGGCTGACGCTGTTCCGCGACGATCCGATCGTGTGGCGAACCTTCGCTTTCGCGGTGGGGCAGGCCGTATTCTCCATCACCGCAGCACTCGCCATCGGCAACCGCGCCCGAGTTTCCGTGGTCGTTCCCATTATCGCGGTACTACTCCTGCTCGCCATGCTGGCATTTCTGCGAGCGCTTCAGATTCACTCTTTTGCCGCTATCCAGCTGGCACCGGTTCTGAAATCGATAGGCAGTCGGGGCCGCGCAGTCCTTGGCGCGTACTACAGCACGAGGGGTTCGGAATCACCGTCACCGCCATTGGCGCTGCCTGCCGATCACACAACCATCATATGGCCCAACCCGCCAGCCGTGCTGCATGAGATCATCATCGACGATTTGCTCGAGGCAGCGACAGTTGCTCAGGTAGTCGTCGTTCTTCAGGTCATGCAAGGCGATACACTGCTGTACGGTGCGTCCGTTGCCGACGTACATCGTGGGTCACTCTCGGCACCAACATTTCTCGATGCTCTGGTCACTGGCCACGAACGCACATTCGACGGTGACCCGTTACTCGCGCTCCGGCTCTTGGCAGACATCGCTCTGAGAGCCCTGTCTCCGGCCGTCAACGATCCGGCCACCGCGGTGCAAGCTCTAGACGAAATCGAAGATCTGCTTACCCGCGTGGCGTCTGTCGACACCGCGCCGACATACATCACCGACTCTTCCGGGCACGTCCGAGTAGTGCTGTCTCGCCCAACTCTGGACGACTATGTCCAGATCGGGCTCGATGACGTGATCGCCAGCGCCACTACGTCACCCATGACCGTCGATCGGCTCCGCGCACTGTTGATGCGGCTTACGACCCACTGCCGACCCGAACATGCCGCGATGCTCGAAGCCCGACTCAACCGGATCAACGGTCTTGACGGTCCTCTGTCGCCCTTCGATACCGTCGGAAAATCTCAGTGAGGTCGGTCGAACGGTGGATACGTGAATTCGACGTAGTGCGATGCAGGGGATTGAGGGGTTCGCGATGATCGCAGGTGGTTGGATCTGGTTCCTTCCGTTGCCATGGGAATGGCGAATTGCGCTGTCGATTGCCATCCCATGCGAACTCGGTGGTACACAGTGCTATTGATGCACTGAAATGTCGATACCTGACTGACTCTTCGCACGAGAGGGCCGTCGGCACCCGACGGAATCCAGCGGCTTCATGATGTCGGTAGCAGTCTTGGGTCTCGCGAAGTGGGTGTCACCGAGCTGCCCCGTAGACTTCCGGCGGATGTCAGTGCCAACAGCCAGGAGTCGTCAGTGAGCATCGAAGTTCCGCCCCACCCTCCGCGGCGAGTGCCGATTCTCGGCGACATCATCGGGCTGGACCCAGTCAAGCCGATGCAGAACACGGCACGGATTCTGGCGTCGCTCGGTCCGATCTACCAGCGTCGAATTCTGACAATGCGATTGAGCTTCATCGGCGGGGTCGACCTGGCCGAGGATGTGAATGACGAAAAGCGCTGGCAAAAGAACCTTGCCCGGCCGCTACGTCAGCTGCGGCCGATTTCGGGTGACGGATTGTTCACAGCCGAAAATGACGAACCGAACTGGTCCAAAGCTCACGCGATCTTGATGCCCGGCTTCACACAAGCGGCGATGCGCAGTTATCACGACACCATGCTCGATGTCGTCAGGGAGATGGTCGGGGCCTGGGACCATGCCGATGCTCCCGTCGACGTGTCCGAGGAGATGAGCAAACTGACCCTCGAGACAATTGGCAGAGCAGGATTCGGCTATCGATTCAATTCCTACGATCGCGAGGATATCGATCCGTTTGTGACGGCGATGCTCGGAGCTCTGGAATACATTCAGCAGAAGGGCCTCCCGATTCCGGGCCGGGCATTATTCGACCGCCGACGCCGTCGCCGCCACACCACGGACGTCGAATATCTGAACGCGGTGGTCGATCGAGTTGTCGAAGATCGGCAAGTGAACAGTGCCGATCGACCTGACCTCCTGACCTTGATGCTGGAGTCGGTCGACCCGGCCACCGGGGAAAGGCTTGATCCGGTCAACATCCGCTACCAGATCTTGACCTTCCTGGTTGCCGGCCACGAGACCTCGGCCGGCGCTTTGTCTTTTGCCCTGTGGCTGTTGTCCCAGCATCCCGAGGAAGCCGTAAAGGCTCGGGCGGAGGTTGACGCGTTGTGGCCGTCCCGGGAGATTCCGGCAGTCGAGTTCGATCAGGTGGGAAAGTTGCGCGCGGTACGGCGAGTGCTCGACGAAACACTTCGGCTGTGGCCGACGGCTCCGGGATATTTCCGCGAAGCCAAGGAAGACACTCTCCTCGGAGGGAAATACGCCTTCAAGAAGGGCGACTGGGTCATGGTTGTCCTGCAGCGCGTGCACTGCGACAAAGCCGTGTGGGGCGCGGACGCAGACGAATTCCGTCCGGATCGCTTTCTCCCCGAACAGGTCAGGGCGCGGTCCGGTGCCGCATACAAACCATTCGGCACCGGACCGCGGGCATGTATCGGACGCCAGTTCGCATATCACGAAATGCTCATGGCGCTCGCAGTGATCCTGCATCGCTACGAGTTCACAGCGGACCCGTCCTACGAACTCGAGGTTCAGGAGCAACTCACGATGCGTCCGCGAGGCTTTGCCCTGACGGTTACTCGTCGCTAGTTCAGTTCAGGACTTGCCTGCGGTGTAATCGAGGACGATACGGCCGTCGATCTGACCGGCCTCCATGTCGGTGAAAATGCTGTTGATGTCCTCGAGCTTCCGAAGAGAATAGGTGGGTTTGATCAGCCCCCTGGCGAAAAAGTCCACAGCTTCGGTCATGTCCTTACGGGTACCGACAATCGAGCCACGCACAGTCAATCCCAAGAGCACTGTGGTGAAGATGTCGAGGGGGAATTTCTCGGGTGGGAGCCCGACCAGGGAGACGGTGCCGCCGCGGCGCAAACTGCCGACCGCTTGGGGGAAGGCGTGTGCGTTGACAGCTGTGACCAGTGCTCCGTGAACTCCGCCGCCGGTGAGGGCGCTGATGGTTGCGGCAGGATCATCCACCGTGCTTGCGTTGACGGTGTGTTCGGCGCCGTGTTTGGCGGCGAGTTCCAGTTTGGCGTCGTCGATATCAACGGCAACCACGCGGAGCCCCATCGCGACGGCATACTGCACCGCGATGTGTCCGAGGCCACCGATTCCGGAGATCAGTACCCATTGCCCTGGTCGCGTGTCGGTGACTTTCAGTCCTTTGTAGACCGTGACGCCGGCACACAGGATCGGACCCACCGCGGAGAGATCAACCCCGGCGGGAATGATCGGCGCGTAGCGGGAGTCGACGAGCATGTACTCACCGAATGATCCGTCAACCGAGTAGCCACCGTTCTTCTGGTTGGGGCACAAGGTTTCCCACCCGGTTTCGCAGTACTCACATTCTCCGCACGCACTCCACAGCCAGGCGTTTCCGACAGTGTCTCCGACGCTGATCCGGGTAACCGACTCGCCAACCGAGATGACCGTCCCGACGCCTTCGTGGCCAGGAACAAACGGTGGCGACGGCTTGACCGGCCAATCGCCGTGCGCTGCATGTAAATCGGTGTGGCAGACACCGGAATACTCGACGCGAACCAAAGCTTCGAAGGGCCCTGGTTCCGGGACTTCGATATCGTCGATCGTCAACGGTTCGGTGAACGAATGTACAACCGCAGCTTTCATGGTGCCCATTTCTGCACTACTCCTCGCATCAGTCGACTACTTCACGGGACGCAGAGTTATGGCTGGCGTGCGTCCGTCTTCATCATGGTCCCTTTCGCTCTGATGCGCGAAGGTTCGGGGAGAATCCCTGTGCGCCACGGTGTGGAGTGCCTACGAAACGCGCCTGCTTGGCCCGTTGGCGGTGTACGGCTATGCCTTACAACAGTTTCAAGTATCGCTGGGGGATCAGTTGCCGGCAAACGTCGTTCCGTCCCGGTCAGCGGGCTGGGCGCTCTCGCTCCCCGAGCGGGCTCTGCACTATGACAGGCAGCCATTACACATGATGAGGTAGGAGAGCAATGGACATCGCGAAGTACGGGCCGTGGGCAGTAATTGCAGGTGGATCGGAAGGCGTGGGAGCGGAATTCGCCACCCAGTTGGCCGATCAAGGTTTCAACTTGGTGCTGTTGGCGCGCAAGGAAGGGCCACTCGCGGAAGCAGCTGATGCCAGCCGCGCTCGGGGCATCGAGGTTCGCACGCTGTCGGTCGATCTCTTGGCCCCGGATGCGCTTGATCGCATTCGGGATATAACAGATGACATCGACGTCGGCTTGTTCATCTACAACGCGGGAGCCAACACCTACGGTCACGAATTTGCCACCGGCGATCTCACTCGGTTTCAGTCCGTCATCGATTTGAACATCACCAGTCAACTGCTGCTCGTCCACCACTTCGGAGGTCGGCTGAGGGAACGCGGACGTGGTGGAATCTTGTTGGTGGGCTCGCTGAGCGGCTATTTGGGCTCGGCCCAGATCAGCGTCTATTCGGCGGTGAAATCTTTCTGCAGAACTTTCGCCGAAGGGCTGTGGCTCGAGATGCAAGACCATGGCGTGGATGTGCTCGAATTGGTTCTCGGCCTCACTCGAACCCCGGCTATGGCCCGCGCAGGTTTGAACATGGACACGCCGGGCCTTCGCATCTCGGACCCTCGCGATGTTGCCGCCCAAGGGCTTGCGAATATCGCCAACGGTCCCGTCGTGGTGGTGAAAGAGCACGAAACGGCGGCAATCAGAAATAGCGGCCACAATCGGGCCGAGTTGCTTCTGGCATCCCAGGCTGCGGCACGAAAGCTGCTTCCCCCGCCAACGGTCTAACCGCGGTTCATATCCGAAACTTCTTGTGCTCCTTGTGGAAAGGATTGATCAGATGTCATATCGCCCTACAGGCTTGCGTCGAGCGGCCCGAACGTGTGTTGCGCTCGCATCGGCTGGTTCGTTCGTGCTAGCCGGCGCAAGCGCTGCGACCGCGGCGCCGATTGATCTACCGTTCTCAGGATCGTCGGAACTCGGCTCGAGTGCGCCGACTGCCGTCGTGGCACCCCGACTTGCATCGGTGGACAATTTTCGCGATGTGGCAGGCCGGGAATCCGGTTACGTCGGAGCCGGTGCCCTGCACGTGCGCCAGGGAGTGTTCTACCGCGCCAACGCGATAACCCCGAGCGCCGAAGACCTTGCGACACTCGATTCGCTCCATCTGACTGCGGTGTATGACCTGCGGACCGAGGCCGAGATCGCGGCGAACCCGAACACTCTGCCCAGCGGCGTTCGATACGAGAAAATACAGGTCCTTGCGGCTGATCCGAGCGGTGACGTCGCGTCCATTACTACGAAAGAGCAAGCGCTGGCGTATGTCCAGTCCGGTTACCGGTCGACCGTCAGTGATTCCGTCTCCCGTGCCGGATTCGGTGAGCTGTTGACCCAGCTCGCAGATACCCCCGGTGCGCAGATTTTCCACTGCACCGCAGGCAAGGATCGCACCGGCTGGGCATCGGCGCTGCTACTGAGCATTGCAGGTGTATCTCGAGAGACGATCATGGAGGACTATCTGCTCACCAACGAGTACTCCGCGGCGTCGATCGACGCAAAGGTGGCTCGTATTGCCGCCGCAAAGGGTCAGGAGTACGCCGAGGTTTATCGGTTGCTCCTCGGGGTCGATGCCAGTTATCTGCAGGCGGCATTCGACGAACTGGACAACAACTACGAATCCTTCGACAGCTATCTCGTCGACGGACTCGGCTTGGACGTGGAAACGATCATCAAGCTGAAACTCAAGCTTCTGGTCTGAGTTCGCGTGAGAGGAAATGAAACCGCTGGGCGCGTGACCGATGTGATTGGTCATGCGTCCAGCAGTTTTATGTCGAATGCCGGGACTACTGGTGTAGTCGCAGACCTGCTATCTTGAACGTCGTTCAAGTATCTGAAGGAGTGGGCATGTCAAGTCTCGAGGGCGCCCAGGCGTCGCCGGTCGGCATTCAAGCAAGGGAAATGGCTCAGATCGCGGTCTTCGCGGCGCTGATCGCTGCATTGGGTCTTCCCGGCGCTATCTCGATCGGTATCAGCGGCGTGCCTATCACGCTGCAGACGCTCGGAGTTATTCTCGCCGGTGCGATCCTCGGTGCACGGAAAGGTGTTGCGGCAGTTGCCGTCTTCATGGCACTGACACTGATGGGATTGCCACTGCTGTCAGGCGGACGCACCGGACTCACTGCCCTCGCTGGGCCTAGCGCCGGCTACCTGATCGGCTGGATTCCCGCGGTACTGTGCATCGGCTGGCTCACTGCCAGGATCTTGCCGAAGTACCCGCTTGTGCTGGGTATTTTGATCAACGCGTTTGGCGGAATTGTTGTCGTGTATCTGTTCGGCACGGCAGGGCTCATCCTGCGGACCGACATGGGTATCGGTGCGGCACTGAGTACCAACGTGGCATTTATCCCCGGCGATGCGTTGAAGGTGGTTGTCGCGAGTGTTGTCGCCAAGGGGGTACACCGAGCATATCCAGGACTGATTCGTCGGTGATCGGAGCACTCGGGGGACACGGCGACCAGCGGGCGCTCGATCTCGGCGGCACAGCTCTCACCTATGCGGAACTTGACGCCGCCGTCGAGCGATCGCCTCAGGTCGCCGTGTGTGACGCGTCGGCGCTGCCGGTGCTGGAAGCGCTGATCTGCATCTTTGCTGCCGCGCGTCGTGGAACCGCGGTGATCGTGGAGGATCCGGCGACGCGACCCGAGCGCGGCGAAATCGATCCGTCGTCGTTCCTGCTTGTTGCCACGTCGGGTTCCAGCGGCCGGCCACGTCCGCTGGCCAGGACAGCGGCGTCGTGGTTCGACAGCTTCCCCGAGTTCACTACCGTCACCGGCATCGAGGCGCACGATCGAGTGCTGATCACCGGGCCACTTCACGCAACAATGCACCTGTTCGGCGCTGTTCATGCACTGTGGCGAGGCGCGTGTGTCACCGATGACCCGGCGGAGGCGACGGTTGTGCATGCGGTTCCCGCCGTGTTGCGCCGCGTTGTGCTCGAGGCGCCGCGGTTGCGGACTGCTGTTGTTGCCGGGACCATGTTGGACGACGGTGCCCGGGCCGCAGCGTCGGGGATCGAGATAGTCGAATACTACGGCGCTGCAGAGCTTTCCATTGTCGCTGTTCGGCGGGTGCCTGAGCCGATGCGTCTACTCGACAGCGTCGACGCCGAGATTCGCGACGGACTCTTGTTTGTCCGTTCGCCGTATCGAGTGCTGGGCGCAGCGGAGTGGTTCGGTGTCGGGGACAGAGCGATCCTCGGATCGAACGGGGAGTTGACGATTCTCGGACGCGGGGAGTTTGCGATCAACGTCGGCGGAACCACCGTCATGGCCGAGGACGTCGAGCGAACCCTGGAGTCAATGGACGGCGTCAGAGGCGCCGCCGTAATCGGTTCGCCGCATTCGGTTCTCGGAGAGACGATCACAGCTGTGATCGAGCACGACGACGCCGTCACTCTCCAGGCAATTCGTGCGCAGGCGCGGGCGTTGTTGGCACGAGAAGCCATGCCGAGTCGCTGGATCACCGTCGACGAACTGCCACGTACCGGTAGTGGCAAAGTCGCTCGAGGACGCGTGAAAGAGTTGCACTCATGAATTCCGCTCCTGTTCTGGTGGCCGCACGGCGAAGCCCGATCGGTAATGCAGGCCATGGATTTGCAGACCTCACAACGACGGACCTCGCCGCCCCGGTACTCGGCGAAGTAGATGCTGTGCTGCGTCGATCCGGTATCGAGGCCGACGTGGACGACGTTATTCTCGGAAACTGCATGGGCCCCGGCGGCAATCCTGCTCGTATCGCAGCGCTTGCGGCCGGGCTGGGATTCTCTATCCCGGGCGTCACCGTTGACCGACAATGCGGTTCGGGCCTCGATGCGGTCATGCAGGCCGCGCTGCGCGTACGCAGTGGAAACGACACGCTGATCCTGGCGGGTGGCGTCGAATCCGCCAGTACTGCTCCGTGGCGATACTGGCCGCCCACTTCGGGCGGTGAACTGACGCGATACACCCGGGCGCCGTTTGCTCCGCAGGGCTTTGCCGATCCCGATATGGGTTGTGCGGCAGATGATCTCGCGCGATTGCGTGGCATCTGCCGCGAGCGCCAGGATGCGTATGCAACGCGTTCGCACACGCTCGCGGCAGCGTCGGATTTCTCGTCCGAAATTGTGCCGATCGGCGCCGTCGCCGCTGACCAGCGGATTCGTCGCGGCATGACCGAAGCACGGTTGGCGAGGCTTCGTCCAAGTTTTGGGGTCGACGGCACCGCAACGGCCGGTAACTCGTGTGGCATCTCGGACGGCAGCGCAGTGCTGGCAGTGACGACAGAGTCACTCGCGCAGGGAATGCCGGCGCTCCGAATTCTCGGCACAGCTGTTGCCGGGTCCGATCCGGCATTGCCGGGACTCGGGCCGGTTCCCGCCATTCGCTCGCTGTTCGCAAAAACCGGAATCGGTGCGTCCGACCTGGGTATTGTCGAAATCACCGAGGCGTTTGCCTCCGTAGTCCTGGCAGTATCGGACGAACTCGGACTCGACGAATCCATCATCTGCCCGCAAGGCGGGGCAATTGCGATGGGCCATCCGTGGGGTGCTTCGGGAGCTGTTCTGTTGGTGCGCTTGGCAAGTCAGATGCTCGCCGACGGCGGCCCGGAACTGGGGCTTGCAGCATGCGCAATCGGCGGCGGTCAGGGCATTGCGATGCTGGTCGAGCGCGTTTCGTGAGGCTGCAACGATGAGCGAACTTCTGGCGGAACGAATTGCTCGACGAGTTCGCATCAATCCGTCGACGGTCGCAGTTGTCTCGTCGCGCGACGAGATCAGCTACGCCGATTTCTGGACGCGGGTGTGCCGGGTCACCGCGGGACTGGCGTCGATGAACCGAGTCGCGGTACTGCCGACCTCGGACGTCGAATCATTGGTGGTTGTCGCGGCTGCGATGCGGACGGGTACCAGTGTGGTCCTGCTTCATCGCCATCTGCTCGGGCCGCAGTTGGCGCGGGTGCTCGAGCTGTCTGTTCCCGGAGCCGTTGTCGCGGAATCGAAGCAGCACAGGCGGTTGCGCAGGCTGGGGTTCTCGGGTGAACTTGTCACCGCGGTTGATCTCGAAAGTGACGGGGCGTCGAATCAGGCTTCGGCCGAGTCCGAACTGTTGATCGGTGTCACGTCGGGCACTACCGGCGAGCCGAAGCTCTTCGTCCGAAATCAGTTGTCCTGGGCGCGAACTCTTGATCGGTCGGATGCCGTGTTCGACGTGGGTGTCGGAGATCGAGTGTCCGTACCGGGCGTCCTCGACCACACCCACTTTCTGTACGGAGCGCTCCATGCGCTCACCCGCGGTGCCACTGTCGATCTCCGTGGCGCGGAAACAGCGGTGAAAACGGGTGCAACCCATCTGTATTCGGTTCCCACGATCGCCTGGGACCTCGTGCGATCAGGCATCGGCCCGGTCGACTGTGTCCGTGAAGTGATCTCGTCGGCCGCTCGGTGGCCGCGTGCCGGGCGTCATGCGCTGCAGGCGATATTGCCGAATGCTTCGTTGGTGCACTTCTACGGCGCATCGGAATTGAGTTTTGTGTCCTTCGATCGAGGGCTCGGTGACCTCGACGAGTTTTCGGCCGGCGAGCTGTTCGACGGCGTCGACGCCGAGATTCGCGACGGACTTGTGCATGTGAAGAGCGACATGCTGTTCGACGGTTACCTCACCGAAACCGGGGTGGTAAACGGCCCGGTCGACGGGTGGATGACTGTCGGCGACAGAGGGCACGTGGAGGCCAGGCGTCTGCAATTGCTCGGTCGTGAGAGCGAGATGCTGATCCGTGCGGGCCTCAAAGTGGAACCAGCGGCCGTCGAAGCGGCATTGACCTCACTGCCTGGGATTGCCGAGGCCGCGTGCATCGGTGTTCCTGACGCACGCATGGGGGAGGCCCCGGCGGTCGCGATTGTTGTCAGCGATCAAGGTTTGCACACCGACACGATCTGGCGGCATTTGAGAACAACCCTTCCCAGTCCGAGTATGCCGGTGCGAATTCTCCGAGTCGATCAGTTGCCGCGCACTCCGCGGGGAAAGCTCGATCGCTCCGCTCTTGCGATTACTCTCACGGAGTCAGAACGGTAGATCACACCGGGCTTCGGCGGTTTCGCGTGGCTGTGGATTGGGATGTGGCAGACAATTTAGTCGTGCACATGAAGACTGGACGCTTGTAGATCACGTGGCGTTCGACATTTGTAGGAAAAGTTGTCGATCTTTGTCTCTAGTGTCGCCGGTGTGGGCATCCGTAGCGTCAGGGAGGTCGGACAGTCGGCACGTGCACGCTTTCAGATCTCCTTCCATCACACGAGAAAAGAGCCAAGGATGCCGTACATCACCACCTCTGACGGAACCGAGACCTACTACACGGAGCAGGGCGCCGGCCAACCCGTACTACTGAGCCACGGGTGGCCACTGAGTTCCGACGCGTGGCAAGTCGAGCTCAAGTTGTTCGCGGACGCCGGGTACCGGGTCATTGCGCATGATCGTCGTGGCCACGGCCGCTCGTCGAAGACCTACACCGGCAACGACATGGACACGTACGCTCGCGACCTCGCCGAGCTCGTTGAAACCTTGGACCTGAAAGAGCTTGTAGTCGTGGGTCATTCGACGGGTGGCGGTGAAGTTGTACGGTACGCGGCGCAGCACGGAAAAGGCCGTGTGACAAAGGTGATCACCGCCGGTGCCGTCCCGCCGATCATGGTCAAATCGGACGAGAATCCCGAAGGCACGCCCATCGAGGCGTTCGACGGAATCCGCGCTGGTGTGCTGAAAGACCGGTCGCAGTTCTACAAGGATCTGAGCGAGTCGTTCTACGGCGCGAATCGTGACGGCGCTGAGGTCTCGCAGGGTGCAAAGGATGACTTCTGGCGACAGGGAATGTTGGCGAACCTTGCGGCAGCATACGACTGCGTCAAGGCATTCTCGGAGACGGATCAGACGGCGGACCTCCAGGCGATCGACGTTCCGATGTTGATCGCGCACGGCGACGACGATCAGATCGTTCCCATCGCCGCTGCTGCCGAAAAGTCCGTCAAGCTCGTCAAGAACGGCACCCTCAAGGTGTATCCGGGAGCCCCGCACGGCATTTACGGCGCATATCAGGATGCCCTCGACCAGGACATTCTCGCGTTCATCAAGGGCTAGCGTCGTGCAACGGTGGTCCCGCACAGTCAGACCCGAGCGGGACTACCTTTGCACTAGCCGTCCGAATCCCCGGCGGGTAGCGCCGTACCACGTCAGTTCGGTGGGTGCGGTGCCTGCTTTCTCAACGATTGAGCAGGGCCTTGGCGGTGCGGACTTCGGGGATGCCGATCTTTGTGGCTGTGACGAGGAATGTCGGTGCTCCGAGGACGAGTACGGCGACCAGTGATGCTCCTGCGGCCGTGCGAGGGTTGTCGATCAGTTGGTGTGAGGCCCAGACTGTCATGACGCAGACCCCGCCGGCGGCTATCGACGCCCATAGCACCTTCGAGAATGTTGCAAGCACTGTGTGGAAGCCGAGCAAGCCGTAGCGGTGGCGCAACACGAAGTGCCCGCTGATGGCACCGACGACGTAGGACAGTGAACTTGCGACCGGCAGCATCACCACGATCACCTGGTTTGGTAGACATGCGAGAGCGAGTGTAACGACGGAGACCTTTGTGACCACCATTGCGGCGTTGATCAAGGCTGGCGTGCGCATGTCATTGCCGGCGTAGAAGACCCGCAGTTGCAGCATGACCAACGCGAACGGCGGAAGCCCGAATGCCGACAGTGCCAGCGCCACACCGATAGTGCGAGCGGCATCGACATCGACGCGTCCGACGAACATTACCGTGGTCAGTATCGGCCCGAGAAGGGTCATCGCGACTGCGGCGGGGACGAGCGCAACAACCGAGTACCGGGCAGCGCGGCCCATGTCGGTGACCAGAGCGTCACGGTCCCCGAGCGCCACCGCGCGGGAGATACGCGGCATGAGCACGGTCAGTAGGGACACCCCGAGGATGCCGTACGGCACCTGGAACAGCAGGTCGGCGTACGTATAGGTCGAGACTCCGCCATGGCTGAATGCAACTCTGAGCACGAACGTGACGCCTGCCTGACTGATCGCGACATACAGCAGCACCCAGCCGAGCAGCCTTGCCCCGACGCGGACCGGGCGCCACGTGTACGGCACCGGGCGTACCCGCCAACTCCACCGGAATCCGGTACGACGCAACGCGGTCACCGTCCACACAGCCTGTCCCACGATGCCGATCGTTGTCCCGATACCTAAGACGAGAACCTGTGCGGTGGTCATCGTCGACGGCAGCAGCGTCACAGGTCCCGGTATCGCAGCGAACACCACGACCATCGCGAGCACGATCACGTTGTTGACCACCGACGCCCAGGCCGCCGACGCATAGCTTTCGCGGATATTCAGCACGGCTGTCGCGGTCGCTGCGATCGCGTAGAAGAAGATCTCGGGCAACAGCAAGTACGCCAGCGCGGTTGTCAGCTGTGTCTGTTCCGTATCCGACACCAAGCCGGCGACGAGGAACGGGGCGCACGCCACCGCTATGGCGGTGATGACAGCGGCGCCGAGAATCGTCGCCAGCAGCAGGCGTTGGGTGAAAACCCGCGAATAAGTTCTCCCGCGGAGTCGTGCCCTCGCCAGAACAGGGATCAGGACGCTGCTCATCACGCCGCCGAGGAGCAGTTCGTACACCATGTTCGGCATGCTGTTCGCGCCGTTGTAGGCGTCACCGACCACAGCAGTGCCTAGCACCGCGGCCAATGCAAGGGTGCGGATAAAGCCGGTTGCGCGACTTGCTGCGGTCGCCACCGCGACCGCACCGGTTGCACGCGCGAATCCGTTTTGAGAAACCGCCATTCGACCATCGTGCCCTAACGTCGCTCATCGAGGAGGCTGTGCAAGCACGGCACTGTCGACGAGCCGTAGGTAGGGTGTGCCGGTGATCATCGCCGTCGAAGGGCCTAGTGCCGCAGGTAAGACCACGTGGTGCCGAGCCAGTCGCAGGCGGTTCGTCGCTGAATACAGCCCGACGGGTCAGGAACCGGACGGATCCGACGCTATGGAACAGACGGCATACTGGGCGCGGGTGAATGCACACCATTGGATGCAAGCATTAGCGCTCGAGGATGCGAGTGGTGACGCGATATGCGACAGCAATCCGCTGAAACTGCACTACAGCTGGTGTCTGGCCGCTGTGGGGGTGGAACCGATTACCCGATTCGAGCACGGGTTCGCCGCAGTTCGGCAGATGTTTGCACAGCGTCGACTCGGATTCGCAAATTGGCCGGGTCATTCACGGTTTCCCCACTGAGGGTGACATCGCCACGCCGGCACAACCGCGCCCGAATCGTTACGACCTGAACTTGCTCGACAGATTGCTCGACGAACTTCCCACACTGGCGCACTAACGTTGTCCGCCGGAGTACTCGTCAAGAAGTGCCGTTGTACGAGAAGCAAGTTCAGTGGTCGATCCTGTCCATCCCAGGATCCGGATCGAGGCATCAGCGATCACCTCCGGCGAAGGTGAGGCACTGGAACCTTCCGCTTCAGCGTCCGACCTTGTGTTGATCACGGTCTCGACGAGACGGAACGGTAGTTGCGCGATCTGGAGATCGACTTCGCGGTCAGGATTGATCTGGACCAGCGCGTCACGGGCGAATGCGGTGTACAGATCCATGAGTGTGCCGCGTTGAGCTCGGAACGGTTCGAATCGTTCGGTCCGTAGCTCCGGTAGCAGGTAGAGGGCACCAAGGTTCCACCGCGAGTTCGCGAGTTGCTGCGCGTCGAACCAGGTCAGGGCGTACATACGCACTGCGGCGGATTCCGGGCTCTCGCGCATGTCTTCCGCAAAAGCCAAGGGGGAGGTGACTGTCCCGACAAGCAGCGCGGTCAGCAGGTCGTCCTTGTTTGCGAAGTGGTGGTAAAGCGACGCCTGCCGGATGCCCACCGCATCGGCGATCATTCGGGTCGACGTACTGGTGAAGCCTCCGGTAGTGAACAACTCGGCCGCGGCATCGAGAATCTCATCGCGTGCCGTTGCTCCGGGACGCTTGCGTGTCGACAGCCGTGGGCGGCCGGCTCCGGTTGTGGTCATCACACCATCCTTCCATCACTGCGGTCTACGAGTGCGCGCCGCAACACGGGAATCATGGGTCGCGGCGACGGTGCGCCGGTGCGGCGAAAGGGAGACGAATCACGAGAGGCGGCAACCCATTCCGCCGCATCGATACCCGACAGGTCGAGGAGGAACCCGGTCGAGCTTACGAGTTGGTGCAGGAGCAGGGTGCCGGTACGGCCGTTTCCTTCGCGAAACGGGTGCGCGTGGTTGTAGGTGACATAAACAGTGGCCAGTGCGTAGGCCAGGCGTCCGCGGTCCGCGCGGTGCCAGTCCGTCGCGGCAACCGCGATCTCGACTTCACGCAGATAACGGCCGATCGTCCCGACCGGCGCGAAACCGTCCCCGTTCTTGGTGATGTCGACGATGCGTTGCTGCCCCGCCCATCCGAACACGTCACCGAACACACGCCCGTGCAACCCGAAGATGTACTCGGCGTCCACCTGGCGCGGAGTCGGCGCTTGTTGCAGATGCGCTTGGAGCAGGCGGGCTGCGGTCGCGGCGTACTCGACGTCCCGAAGCTGGGTCTGGTCTCTGAATCCGAAGTTGTTGCGCAGCACAGAAGTCCCGGTGACCAGGTACGGACGTGGTAACGCGAGCCGTCGACGACGCGGGACCGCGCGCATGGACGCGGCACTACGGTGGCGTTCGATGTAGTCCTCGTACGTGAACGTGCCGACGGCCAGCGCGTCCAGATCGGTGAGGTCGTCGCCAGTAGGCTGCCATCCCTCGAGTCGCTCAGCAGCCACAGTCTGACGAACCGCGTGCTGCTGAGCGGCAGTCAATTCCGTCATGCCGGCGGCCCCGTGTATGCGAGTTTCCGTTGTATCCCTGCGATCTCGCGGACGGCGCTCGCGAGCAGACTCCGGTACAGGGGCGTCAGCGAGTCCAGCGGTAGGACATCGGTCGGGGTCGCGCCTCGCTCGATCTGCTCGCACTGATGCCGTAGCCGGATCTGAGCCAGCACGTCGAACGACTCGGCGAGCATCGTCGCGTCGTCGTCGGGCAGGATTCCCGAGTTCGCTGCCGTTCGCAGTCGCACGGTGGTTGACGGGTCCGCGCAGCCTGCGGCGAGCCCAGCCCACCGCGCGATGTTCACGATCGGCATCACGCCTTGTGCCTTGATGTCGACGGAATCGGTGCGGCGGGTGAGACGCTCGCGCAGTGAATGCATCCGCGCCTTACCTTCGACTGCTTCCTTGAGCAGCAGTCGTAGTGCATCGGGATCGAGTCGCTGGGATACGACGGGGGACAGAGCAAGTTGGTGGTCGCCGAGCGCGACGCGACTGTCGGCGAGCAGTGACACCATGACGATGCCCTGATCGGCATAAGGATCGGCGAGCCAGCCGTCGAGCCCACGCAGCCAGTCGGATTCGGAACGCGCGAACCGCGGGCTCGACGCTACCGCCCCGTTGGCGTCCGAGGGGAGTCCGCAGCGTTCCAGTAGTTCGTGCACCCGCTTTCCGTACGCGGTTTCGCGGGCCTGCTGTTCGGGACTGTCGTCGTTCGCCCAGATCAGGGCACTGTCCACATCGGAGCTTGGCATGGCCTCGCGGCGGGCGATGCTGCCGAATGAGAGCCAGGTTGAACCGGGATGGCCGTCGGCGAGCAAGCTCGCGGCTCGGGTGACGGCGGCGTCCATGAGTACCGACGCGATGGCGCTGACGTCGAGCGCCGCTACGCGCGCTCGCCAGAGTCCCACTGCAAGCTCCGGTATCCGTGCTGTCGCAGCTACGAGTTCGTCGGCGTCGGCGGACTGAGAAATTGTGCTGCGCACCAGAAATCCGCTCCGAGTTGCGGTGGCGAACAGATCCGCGTCCTCGACCACACCAAGAACGTCGCCGCGAGCGGACAGTACCGGCAGGTGCCGCACGCCGCGTTCGAGCATATCGAGCAGCACGTCCGCGCCGAGCCGGTCAGCGTTGGCCGTGTGTACGGGAGTGGTCATCACCTCGGAAACGGGGGTGGTGGTGCCCAGTCCGGCCGCGACAATCCTCCGACGGAGGTCTCCGTCGGTGAAGATGCCCAGCGCGTTCTCACGCAGGGGGATGAGTACGTACCGTCGGCCGGCTGCAGTCATGGCGCGGGCAGCGTCTGCGGCGGTTGTCTCAGGCGCGCAGGTCAACGCAGGACCACGCAACAACTCGCCTACCGGGAGCATCGATGGATCGCGGACGACATTCATGGCCCTTATCTAATGCTGTACCGCCCCGTCGGGTGTCACCGACTACCCGCGTGAGGGTTCGGAAACGTTCCGGTAACCGATGTCATCGACTCGCAACGCAATCGCTACACAGCGAAACATGAGAGACACCAGTAGGGAACGGGAGCGCAGAAAACTGTCAACTGACAGGAATACAGCCCCCAGGCCCCCAGGAGAATCAATGACGATCGCGGCATCCAAGCCCAGCGACGACAACGACCTCGCCGAGTTCGGCTACGAGCAGCAACTGCACCGCTCGCTCGGCAAGTTCGCGTCGTTCGCGGCGGGCTTCTCGTTCGTCTCCATCCTGACCACGATCTTCCAGTTGTTCGGACTCGGCTTCAGCTTTGCCGGACCGGCATTCTTCTGGACGTGGCCCTGTGTGTTCCTGGGCCAGTTCATGGTGGCGCTGAGCTTCGCCGAACTTGCTGCGCGGTATCCGATCTCAGGCGCCATCTACCAGTGGTCCCGGCGGATGGGCGGCGAGATCATCGGGTGGTTTGCCGGATGGTTCATGATCATCGCGCAGATCGTTACCGCCGCTGCGGCGGCGATCGCCCTGCAGGTGGTGTTGCCAAACGTGTGGAGCGGATTCCAGATCGTCGGCGAGGACAGCTCGCTGACGTCCTCGAGTGGCGCGACCAACGCCGTACTGCTCGGTTCGGTGCTGTTGGTGCTCACGACCACGATCAACTGTGTTGGTGTGAACTGGATGTCGCGTATCAACAACATCGGCGTGACCTGCGAGATCATCGGTGTTATCGCGGTGATCGGCATGTTCTTCACCCACGCCCAGCGTGGCCCGCAGGTGGTATTCGACACCGGCGCCGCAGGCAGCGAGCCCGGCTACATCTGGGCCTGGATCGTCTCGGGATTGATGGCCGCGTACGTCATGGTCGGCTTCGGCTCGGCAGGCGAGCTCGCCGAGGAGACCCGAAATCCGCGTCGCGTCGCACCGCGCACCATTCGGTTGGCACTGTCGGTGTCTGCTCTTGGTGGTGGCCTGATGATCGTCGGCGCGCTGATGGCAGCGCCGAGCCTCACCGACGGTCGGCTCGCAACCGAAGGCCTGCCGTACGTGCTCGGCGCAATCCTGAGCTCCCCGTGGGGCACCCTGCTGCTGATCGACGTCGCTATCGCGGTATTCGTGTGCACCCTCGCAATTCAGACCGCCGCGTCCCGGTTGATGTTCTCCATGGCCCGCGACGGCCGCCTGCCCGCATCGAAGACCCTCTCGAAGGTCAACGCCCGCACCGGAACTCCCATCGCGCCATCCGTCCTGATCGGTATCGCTTGCATCCTGGTGCTCGCGGTCAACGTCGGGAACTCGGCAATCTTCACGACACTGTCGAGTGTGTGCATCGTGCTGATCTACCTCGCCTACCTGATGGTCACCGTTCCGCTGCTGCGTCGACGGCTGCAAGGCTGGCCGCACGGAGATGTCCAGTACGACTCCGAAGGCCGAAAGCTGTTCTCACTGGGCATCTTCGGAGTCCCGGTCAACATCGCGGCGGTGCTGTACGGAGCCGCAATGGTGATCAACCTGTCCTGGCCGCGCGCCGAAATCTTCAACCCGTCCGGTGACATGCCGATCCTGCAATGGGCCGCCCCGATCACCGTGATTGCCGTCGTCCTGGTTGGCGCTCTCTGCTACCCGCGCGGCAAAACCGTTCCGAACCCCGTCACGATTGGAGCTTCGAAGTGACCACGACCGACACAGCCACCGACACCACAGCAGCCGCCCGCGAGCACGCCCGCTCGCAGGCCGGTGCGATCACCGACTCGATGCCCGTCCTTCCCGCCTCCGATTGGCCCACGCCTCCGGCCGGTATCGACGCTGACCGGCTCACCTGGGCGGAGACCGTGCCCGGCGGCCGCTACACCTCGAAGGTGCTGGCCCGCGGCACGCGGCTCCGATTGCGTGACATCGCCGGCAGTGCCTGCGCGAACCTGCTGCTCTACCGGGCTGACGCTCCGCACGAGCGGCTCAACATCGCCGATACCGTCAAGGTTCCGTGGCAGGCGTACCTGAGGGTGGGGCATCCGCTGCTCTCCGACCAGGGACGGGTGCTGGCCACCGTTGTGGCCGATACCTCCGGTCACCACGACGCGTTCTGCGGAACCACTTCACTGGCTACGAACACAGCCAAGTACGGCGAAGGATCCGTCCATTCGGGTGCGCCCGCGGGCCGGGAACTGCTGACACTCGCTGCGGCCAAACATGGTCTGACCGCGCGTGATCTGCCGCCGGTGCTGTCCCTATTCCACGGAGTGCGCGTCGAGTCCGACGGCGGACTCACCAGCACCGGAAATGCCGGCGCCGGAACGGAGTTGGAGCTGCTGATTCATCTCCCGGTGATCGTGCTGATCGCCAATACCGCACACCCGCTTGACCCGGCCACCACGTTCGGCACCACATCCCTCGAGGTAGTGGCATGGACGGCACCCGAGGATCTGGAGGCTCTGCCGAACAACGATCCCGAGTACCGCCGCGCAGTCCTCAACACCGAGGACGCCTGGAACGCCGCCAAGCCCGTCAATGAAGCACAGCCCGTCAATGCAGCACAGCTCGGAAGGGACGCCAAATGACCACCGCCGTAGACACTCCCGCTCTTGTCCCCGGAGCCGTGATCCTCGATGACACTGTCGGCGCCCGCGGACCCTGGTCCGCGATCGTGCGGGCCGGTGACGTCCTGACCATCGTCGACCTGCACGGCAATCAAGCCGTCGACTCCCTCCTCTATGCTGCCGATGATCACGCTGTTCGGTACTCGGCCGCCGCAACTGTTGCAGCTCAGCGCAATCTGTTTCTCACTACAGGGTCCGTGCTTCGCGCCGACGATGGAACAGCTTTGATGACGCTTGTCGGTGACGAGGTCGGCAACCATGACACCGTCGGTGGCGCGTGCTCGCAGGAGTCGAACACCCTGCGCTACGGCCACCACACCAAGCATCAGCACGCGTGTGTCGAGAACTTCCTGATCGAGGGAGCCAAGTGGGGCCTTGGTAAACGAGACTTGGTCTCCAACATCAATTTCTTCATGAACGTTCCGGTCGACGCGGACGGCACACTCGGCATTGTCGACGGGCTCTCCGCGCCGGGTAAGCGCCTCGCCCTGCGCGCTGAGATCGACACGCTTGTACTCGTATCGAACTGCCCGCAGATCAACAACCCCTGCAACGGTTTCGACCCCACAGAGGTACGGATGATCGTGACCCGTCCGGAGGAAGAGCGATGACCGAGATCACCGTTCAGCGCCCCGGTATGTTGAGCACCGTCCAGGACTGGCCAGGCCGCGTCGGCTACTGGCAGATCGGTGTTCCCCCGTCAGGCCCGATGGACGACCTGTCTTTCAGGCTCGGCAACGAAGCACTCGGGAACGAACCGGGAGCCGCCGGGCTCGAATGCACGATGGCCGGACCAGCACTGCGATTCGCCGAGGCCACCGTCGTGTGTGTCACGGGCGCACCTGTCATTGTCCGAGTGAACGGACTGCAGGTCCGGGCCTGGGCGCCGGTGCAGGTTCCCGCCGGCGGTGTCCTCGACGTCGGGGCGACAACAGGTCCGGGACTACGGATCTACGTGCTGGTCCGCGGCGGGATCGACGTGCCCGACTACCTGGGCAGTGGAGCGACGTTCACTCTCGGCAAGTTCGGCGGTCACGAGGGGCGGACGCTACGCGAGGGTGACGTGTTGAGCTGCGGAGCGGGGCAATGCAACCCCGATGCCGCCCAACCAGTTCCGATGGAACACGTACCGGTGATCGGTGGCCGCTGGGAGATCGCCGTTACCGAGGGTCCACACGGCGCACCGGAGTTCTTCACCCGCAACGATATCGACACGCTGTACGCCACCGACTACGAGGTGCACTTCAACTCCGATCGCACGGGCGTCCGGTTGATCGGTCCGCAGCCTGACTGGGCGCGCAACGACGGCGGCGAGGCCGGACTACACCCCTCGAACATTCACGACAACGCCTATTCGGTTGGCGCACTGGACTTCACCGGTGACACCCCCATCCTGCTCGGGCCGGACGGTCCGAGTCTCGGTGGATTTGTCTGCCCGGTCACCGTCGTATCCGCGGAACGGTGGAAGCTCGGCCAACTGAGCCCCGGCGATACGGTTCGATTTGTGCCGATCCGCGCCGATCGCGCCGCATCGAAAGGTCAACTGGGCCTGAGTCGGCGCGCGAGCCTGCCGGCAGTGTTCAGCGACGGCGGCGACGGGGACGACGGAGTGATCGCCCGCCGCGACGGCAAGACTGCGGTGACGTATCGCCGCTCGGGCGACGACAACGTTCTTGTCGAATACGGGGACATGACGCTCGACCTCGCGCTCCGGGCGCGGGCGCACGCGCTGCATCAGCGACTCGAGGCAGAGAAGCCGGCTGGGCTACTCGATCTCACCCCCGGCATCCGGTCGCTGCAGGTGCGCGTCGACCCTGATGTGCTTCCGGTGTCGAAGCTGATGGGTTTGCTCGCCGAAGCTGAGGAACAGATCCCGGATTCGTCCGAACTCGTGGTCCCCAGCCGATCGGTGCGGATGCCCTTGTCCTGGGACGACCCGTCCACCCGCGAGGCGATCAAGCGCTACATGCACGGTGTTCGTGCCGATGCGCCGTGGTGCCCGTGGAACATCGAGTTCATTCGGCGCATGAACGGGCTGGATTCGGTCGCTGACGTCTTCGACACGGTCTTCGACGCCGAGTACCTCGTCCTCGGACTGGGCGACGTCTATCTCGGTGCGCCGGTTGCCACTCCGCTCGACCCGCGACACAGGTTGGTCACCACCAAGTACAACCCGGCACGTACCTGGACGCCGGAGAACGCGGTCGGTATCGGCGGAGCGTACCTGTGCATTTACGGCATGGAGGGGCCGGGCGGCTACCAGTTCGTGGGACGCACCACCCAGGTGTGGAATCACCGTTATCCCGAGAAGTCCGGACCGTTCGAGGACGGTACGCCCTGGTTGCTACGGTTCTTCGACCGGATCTCCTGGTATCCCGTCGAGCCGGACGAGTTGCTCGAACTGCGCGCCGAGACGGCGGCAGGTGGGCCCGGCGGCGTGCAGATCACCGACGGCAGTTTCTCCCTCGCCGAACACGAGCAGTTCCTGACCGACAATGCGGACTCCATTTCGGCATTCCGTGCAACCCAGGCAGTCGCGTTCGGCGCCGAGCGGGACGCCTGGTCAGCTGCGGGTGAGTTTGCCCGCACCACAACAACAGTCAAGGAGGTAGCCGCGTGAGCGCGACCGAGCGGGTATCGGCGGCATATCGGTCGATCGAGCGCGTCGACCGGCCGGAGATCTGGATACACCTGCGCCCCGAGGTCGACGCGATGGCCGAGGCCGCGCGCGTCGATGCCTCCACCGCTGACCTGCCGCTACGAGGTCTGGTGCTCGCAGTCAAGGACAACGTCGACGTGGCAGGCTTACCCACCACCGCCGGATGTCCCGAGTTCGCCTACACACCCGCGGTCGACGCGGCCGCCGTTTCGGCTCTGCGGGCGGCGGGCGCAGTAGTGCTGGGTAAGACGAACCTCGACCAGTTCGCCACCGGACTGGTCGGCACGCGCAGCCCCCACGGCGCTGTACGCGACTCGCGTCGGCCGGAGTACATCTCGGGTGGCTCGAGTTCTGGATCCGCGGTAGCTGTTGCGCTCGGGCTGGTCGACATCGCGATCGGTACCGACACCGCAGGGTCCGGCCGTGTTCCAGCAGGTCTGCAGGGCATTGTCGGCATCAAGCCGACCGTCGGGGTCGTCTCGACCGAGGGAGTGGTCCCGGCGTGCAGTTCCTACGATTGCGTGACCATTTTCGCCGCGGATCTGGCCGGCGCCGAGTCTGCGATGGCCGTGATGGCATCAGGCGCACCGGGCCGCCAGTGGCCGAGCGACGTCCGGTTGGCCGCGCCGCCGCGGCCACGCGTCGCAGTTCCAGCTGTGTTGACCGGACTCGACGAGCAGTGGGCGGCAGCGTTCGGAGCAGCTGTCGAACAGCTGCGGGCTGCGGGTGCCGAGGTAGTCGAGATTGACCTGACGCTTTTCCTCGACGCCGCGAAGCTGCTGTACGACGGTGCGCTTGTCGCTGAAAGATATGCGGCGGTAGGCGAATTCGTCGACGCGCACGCCGATGCGGTGGACCCGACGGTACGTTCGATCATTGCGCCGGCCGGAGTCATACCGGCACATCGACTACTCGCGGACCGGGAATTGTTGGCGCAGTTGCGGAACCGGGCGATGAAGGAGCTCGACGGACTCGATGCCCTCATGGTGCCGACGGCCCCGGAACATCCGACGATCGCCGACGTTGCGGGCGATCCGATCGGCGTGAACTCCCGTATGGGCACGTACACCAACTTCTGCAATCTCTTCGACCTGTCAGCTGTCGCGGTTCCTGCCGGTAGGGCAGGCGATGCGCATTTCGGTGTGACGGTGCTGGCGCGTGCGTTCGAGGACGGCGTCGCTGCTGACATCGCGGCGATGGTGAATGGCGACCAGGCAACCGGATGGACTTCAGCGCCCGCGGACACGGTCGAGCTGGCAGTATTCGGCGCTCACCTGCGCGGTCAGCCGCTCGAGCATCAGCTGACCGGACTCGGTGCCCGCTGGTGTGGGCCGGCTGCCACCGCTCCGCGCTACCGACTCAGTGCGCTGGACACCGCGCCACCTAAACCAGGATTGATCCGGGTGAGAGAGGGCGGCGTGTCGATTGTGGGGGAGCGCTGGCAACTCACTCCCGCCGCGCTCGGCACATTTCTCGCGGCACTGCCGACGCCGATGATGCTCGGATCGGTCGAATTCGACGACGGCAGTTGGGGAACCGGGTTCGGCTGTGACCAGGAGGCAGCGTCCACGGGCAAAGACATCAGCGAGTACGGAGGCTGGCAGGCTGCGCTGTCGGCCGGGGCGGTGGGCTGACCTGGCTAGTGGTGCGTTTCGATTGCGCTCAGCTCTGGTTGTGATCGAATTTCACGGCGCGGCCGGTAATTTCGGATGCGGTGATCTCGACAACGTTGTACTTGGGCGTCGGAATCCAGGACCGCAACCCCAATTCGTCGATCTTGGCGGTTTCGGTGAACGACGTGATGACATGCGCGGTTCCGCGTACTACGACGCTCCATCCCTGTTCTGGGCCAACGTGATCGGCTTCGAACAGAACGCGATCGTTGATGGTCAGTTCGACGAGTTTGGCTCCCTCCGCGGTGCGGAAGTAGATGTGGTTGTCATCGACCACGTAATTGACCGGAAAAATGTCCACGTGTCCGGAAGCTCCGACCACAATCCGGCCCAATGTGGCTTGGCTCAGCAGCTTCCAGCTTTCTTCGGCTGCGAGTACGGCGACTGGTGAGTTCGAGGAGAGATCGTTGGCGGTCATGTCTTATTTTCTCACGCGAGAGGGGACTAATCGGGCGAGTTGGACGAAGATCACTAGTCAGCGGGTCGGTGTTGGCGCCGCGGGTACCGCCGCGGGGTCACCGCCGGGTACGCCGCCCCCGCCGTAGAAGGTGGGAATGATGCCCTTGGCCAGAACCAGCGCCGATCCCTCACCGCTCGGTACCGTCGCCAGGTTGGTGGCGATCACAATGGTGAGGTCGGTGTTCGGGTCGTGGGCCATGAATGACATGAATCCGGGAATCTGGCCGTCGTGGCCGATCAGGGCAGGTCCGAAGCGTGCGATGCCCAAACCGTAGCCGGCGGCCGAGGGATTGCTCGGATCAGTGGGTTGAATGCTGTCGAGGCGAATCTTCTGCATGTCGTCATTCAGCAACCCGCCGCCGACAAGGGCTTTGACGTAGGTAGCCAGATCTCCGACCGTCGAAATTGCGCCGCCCGCCGTCCACGTCCAGGACGGGTTGGCATCGGTCTCGTTGTTCGGCTTCAAGGTGCCGGCCAGCGCTGCGCTCAGTTCTGGTTCAGGGAGGGCGAAGGTGTCGATCGTGGAGACATTGGTGCCGAAGGAATAGCCCTGTGGATGGGGGTCGGGGATCGAGGAATCGGTTGCGTCCGGCAAGGAGGTGTGTGTCAACCCGAGGGGTTCGTAGATGCGCTCCTGGAATGCTTGTGCCGCAGTCATATCGGTGAGTTTTTCGATGAGCAGGCCGAGCAACACGATGTTGGTATTGCTGTACTCGAACTTCTCGCCCGGAGCAAAATCGACGGGGTGGGAGAACGCGATGGCCAGCAATTCCTCCGGTGTCCACGCCTTCTGCGGGTCGTTGTCGAGCGTCGCGTTGAATTGTGGGTCGAAGGAATAGCTGTACAGCCCACTGTGCATGTCGGATAGCTGCGCAATGGTGATCGTGTCGCCGTTGGGCACCCCGTCGATGTACTTACCGATGGGATCGTCCAGGCTGAGTTTTCCTTCCTGCACCAACTGGAGAATGACCGTCGACGTCATGGTCTTGGTATTGCTTCCGACGCGGAAATAGTCGTTCAGTGACATCGGTTTGTCCTCGCCGATGACCTGTGTGCCGAATGTCGCGGTCCAGTCGCCTTGTGTCGGTGACGAGATCAGCACCACTGCGCCGGGAATGACGTTGTCTTTCATCAGTTTCTCGATGGTCGGCTGCAAGGTTGCCGCGTACGCCGGTGCCGGGGCATTGTTTGACGACGTGACCAGAGTCTGCGACACGTCAGTGGAATCGCTCTCCTCCGGCGAGGTGCCACACCCGGTCAGGGCGACGAGACTCATCGTCAAAGCGATGGCTGCTGTTGTGCTGTGACGGCGCATGGGTTCTCCCGGTCTGCGATCGCGAATTCAGCTTAATTTGAATCGTAAAGAACTACCCGGCCCGTTTTGGGTGTTTCGCGTGTCTGCTGTGGTTGAATTCGCTGAATTTGTCCACCGTCAGGCATTGTGTGACTCTCGGTGAGAATTGAGCAGATGCGGAGAACGGGAGTAGCGATGGCGACGATCGAAGAAATTCTGGAACTGGAACGCCTCGAACGCGACATTTTCCGAGGGATAATTGCGGAGACCACGCTGCCCCGAACATTCGGTGGGCAAGTGGCAGGTCAGGCACTTGTCTCGGCCGTGCGTACCGTTGATCCGGAATTCTTAGTTCATTCCCTGCACGGATATTTTCTCCGACCCGGAAACCCGAAGGAGCCCACTGTCTTTCTGGTCGACCGCGTGCGCGACGGCAGATCTTTTGCCACACGACGGGTGACAGGAATCCAAGACGGGCAGGCGATCTTCACGATGTCGGCGTCGTTCCACGTTCAAGACGAGGGCATCGAGCACCAGGACGAGATGCCGCCTGTGCCCGACCCTGAGACGCTGGGCCTGGCCACCGACTCCGACGACGGCGAGACCGCGTGGCTGGCTCGCGAATGGGCAGACTGGGACCTACGGCTCGTCCCACAAGCTGATATCAGCAAGCGTCCAGGCGCCGCGGCTCAGCAGCAAGTGTGGTTCCGCTCGCGGGAGGCACTACCGGATGACCCGGTCTTCCACGTGTGCGCCCTCGCGTACATGAGCGACATGACCTTGCTGGGATCCTCTCGTATCCCGCACAAGGACACACCAATGCAGGCCGCATCGCTCGATCACGCAATGTGGTTCCTGCGCCCGTTTCGGGCGGACGAGTGGTTGTTGTACGACCAGACCTCGCCGTCGGCCGGGTTCGGTCGCGCCCTGACTCAGGGACGGATTTTCGACCGGCGCGGAAACATGGTCGCCGCGGTGGTTCAGGAAGGTTTGACGCGTCACCTTCGTACTCAGTAGACGCGAACGGCAGGTCGAGCGGGGTGGTCGTAACGCACGTCCAGATCGATCCGGTCGGTCACACCACCCTGATGCTCGAGTAGCGGGTCGACGGTCCACAGCTGTGCAGGCGGTGTGTGCCGCCGGATCGCCGCCTCGGACATGTTCAATCGGACGGTGACGTCGAAGTCGAGACCGCGGCCAAGCAGCATCGGTCCGGCGACAATGATCACCGTTCGCTCGTGAACGGTTCGGCGGGATGAGCGTGCCGACCGGTCTGCTGTCTCGTCCCACAGTTGGGGAAGCCACGTACGACGCGCCCGCGCCGCCGTCACGACTTCACGGTCCAGAGCGTCGTAGTCGAACCACATCGTTCGATAGCTCAGCGGATCTTCGTGCCCGAACTCGAGCCGCAACGACGCCGGCCGCACGTAGTCGTGAAGAGAGACAACAGCACTCGGACGTTGCCGCGCCTGCGCGGCAACACCGATCAACTCGGCTAGTTCGACCGGCCGAGCGCAATCAGCACCGTCCAGCGCCACCACCGCAACTGTCGGGTGTGATTCACACAGCGATACAACCTGTTCGGCCAGTGCCTGCGGGGTCGAGGGGATGAAGGCGTTCACACCACCATGGTGCCGTGTGCGGGCGGCGAACCGATAATGTGAACCCGTTGCCCGCCGGCGCTGTCGGCCTCTACTCTGCCGGAGGACACATGATTGGTATCGAGGAGATCCTCGAGCTCGAAACGCTGGAAAAGGATATTTTCAGAGGGGCAGTTCACCCCACTGTCATGCAGCGCACCTTCGGTGGACAGGTAGCCGGCCAGTCTCTGGTATCCGCAGTCAGCACCGTTGACGAGCGCTTCCACGTGCATTCGTTGCACGGATATTTTCTGCGGCCGGGTAATCCCAAGATTCCCACGGTGTATCTCGTGGACCGGATCCGTGACGGGCGCTCGTTCTGTACACGCCGGGTGAACGCCGTCCAGGACGGGAAGACGATCTTCTCGATGTCGGCGTCGTTCCACGTCGAAGACCAGGGCATCGAGCATCAGGACCGGATGCCGAATGTCCCGATGCCGGAGGAACTGCCGGACCCGTTGACCATTCCCGATTTTGCCGGAACACCGCTTCACGAGGAGTGGCGGAACTGGGATCTGCGAATCGTGCCTGCAGACGTTGCGAACTCGGCACCGGATATGCCTGCGCAGCAGCGGGTTTGGATCCGTTACCGCAACACCTTGCCGGATCGCCCACTTCTGCACATCTGCACCTTGGCCTATCTGAGTGACATGACGCTGCTCAACACCTCGAATGTGCCGCACAAGGACGTGAAGACGCAGAATGCCTCACTCGATCATGCGATGTGGTTCCTGCGTCCGTTCCGGGCCGACGAATGGTTGATGTACGACCAGACGTCGCCGTCGGCCGGGTTCGGGCGAGCGCTGACGCAGGGGCGCATTTACGATCGAAGCGGCAATATGGTGGCAGCGGTAGTCCAGGAAGGCTTGTCGCGGATCGAACGCGAGCCCTCGGTTAGTGAAGACCCCTCGGGTAGTGAAGACAAGGTAGGAACACAGGCATGACTCGTCCGTTGATCGGCGTACTCGCACTCCAGGGTGACGTGCGGGAGCACCTTGCTGCCTTGGCGGATTCGGGGGCGGACGCCGTGGGTGTGCGCCGTCCCGAGGAACTCGACAAGGTTGACGGCATCGTGATTCCCGGCGGTGAATCGACAACGATGAGCCGGCTTCTGCAGGTTTTCGAACTGCTCGAACCGCTTCGCGAACGGCTTCGCGGTGGACTGCCTGCCTACGGTTCGTGCGCCGGCATGATCTTGCTGGCCAGCGAGGTGCTCGACACCCGGCCCGATGCCGAGCACCTCAATGCTATTGATATGACCGTGCGCCGCAACGCTTTCGGACGTCAGGTCGATTCGTTCGAATCGGACCTCGAATTCGAGGGCATTGTCGGAGATCCTGTCCGGGCCGTGTTCATTCGCGCGCCGTGGGTGGAACGGGTAGGCCCGGGCGTCGAGGTTCTTGCCCAGGTGCCGGCGGCAGCAGGCGAAGCTGCCGGCCGGATCGTGGCTGTTCGGCAAGGTTCGGTGATTGCGACGTCGTTCCATCCGGAGGTGACGGGGGACCGTCGTGTGCACGAGCTCTTCGTCGACCTGGTTCGGGGCTAGATTTCGCGAGCGCCAGCCTGTTGGACGAGTGAATTGAGGAGTCGGACACCATCTTCCGGGTGGTCGACGGTGACGGCGAAAACGCGCCCGGTCTCGAGCGTGAGCACGATTGCCTCGCCGGAGCGCAGTGTCACCGCCGTGCCGCGTGGAGTGATGCGATAGCCGTATCCACCCCACTCAAGCGGCCGGATGGCGTCGGCCGACGCGGACTTCACTCTCGAGATGGCAATCTTCTTCCACCGGATGCCCCACGAGCTGATGCTCAGTCCGGAATTATCCACGCGGACCGTGACGGACGCGAAAGCTGCTGTCATGACGGTGGCGGCGAGCAGGATGACAGCTACCCACCAGTCGGAATATGCGGCGGTGCCGACCGTGAGTGCTGTCAGACCGGCGGAGAGGACCCACGGCCAGACGCTGTGTGCGCGGCCGATCCACGCTGCGCGTTCGGTGGCAGTGAGCGGTGTGTCCAGCGTCGGGGTGGGGAGCAGCGGTTCGACATTGGCTCCGCCCCGTGAGGTGAGCGCCCAAGCGGCGATTCCCGTCATTGCCGCAGCGATGGGAAGAGCTATCCACCACCCGATACGTGCGTTCTCCGGGGCGCCGGCGTCGAGGGTCAAGGCAACGCTGAGGATCCAGATCGTCGCTGACGTCGCGGCTGCGGTGGCTGTGACGGACAACAGCAGGGGAGCGGAGTCGCCCGCACGAATCGCCGTGACCGCGGCAACGACGGAGGCGATCAACGACACTGCCAGTGTGATGGCGAAGAACGTTGTGGTTGTGGCGAATCCGTCCGGCGTCGATCCGGACCAGTGACTGGCGACAGTGTGCGGAAGCTGATCGCCCCACAGTAGGCGTGCCACGATCAACACCGCCGTGGGGATGAAGGTCAACGAGGCTGCGGTCCAGAGCCGGACCTTGCTGGTCGTCATTGTGTGCTGGTCTCCTTGATGAGGTCGAGCATGTGGGCTGTGTCGAGACCCAGATTGCGGGCCTGGCGGACAAACTCTCGTGCTGATTCGTGGAGAGCTGTTGCGCCGGAATCGAACTCGGCGCGGATGACGGCGCCGCGCCCGCGTCGTAGATCGATGAGGCCCTCGTCGCGCAGCGCCGCGTACGCACGCAGAACGGTGTGCAGATTGACGTCAACCGACTCGGCGAGTGCGCGAGCGGACGGAAGTCGATCGCCGGGGCCGACCTCGCCGCGGATGACGGCCCCGCGCACTCCGGCCGCAATCTGATCGGCGAGTGGCGTCGCCGAGGCGTGATCGATGCGAATCAACATGTTTGCATTCTATGCAAACAATCTCGTGTTTGACGAATTAGTGTGCGGGGGATGCAGCATGTGGCGACGTGGGACGGGTAACATCGTCAGAGCTGAAAGAAGCGCATTCGGCGTGCGCAACACAGCAGGAAAGGGGCTTGAATCGCATGAGCGGCCACTCAAAATGGGCCACCACCAAGCACAAGAAGGCTGTGATCGACGCACGTCGTGGCAAATCCTTCGCGAAGCTGATCAAGAACATCGAGGTGGCGGCACGAACCGGCGGTGGCGATCCCACGGGCAACCCCACGTTGTTCGATGCCATTCAGAAGGCTAAGAAGACGTCTGTCCCCAACGACAACATCGAGCGTGCGCGCAAGCGCGGCGCAGGTGAAGAAGCTGGCGGCGCGGACTGGCAGACCATCATGTACGAGGGCTACGGGCCCAACGGTGTTGCTGTGCTGATCGAGTGCCTGACCGACAACCGCAACCGCGCAGCTGGTGAAGTTCGTACCGCGATGACGCGCAACGGCGGCAACCTTGCCGATCCGGGTTCGGTCTCATACCTGTTCGCTCGCAAGGGCGTCGTGACGCTCGAGAAGAACGGGCAGTCCGAGGACGACGTGTTGATGGCAGTTCTCGATGCCGGCGCAGAAGAGGTCACCGATCTCGGCGAGACCTTCGAAATCGTCTGTGAGCCACAAGATCTTGTCGCGGTTCGCAGTGCTCTGCAGGAAGCCGAGATCGACTACGACTCCGCCGAAGCCGATTTCCGTGCATCCGTAGAGGTTCCGCTGGACGTCGACGGCGCCCGCAAGATCTTCAAGCTCGTCGACGCGCTCGAGGATTCCGACGACGTGCAGAACGTCTACACGAATATCGATCTGTCCGACGAGGTGCTTGCAGCACTCGACGCCGACTAGGTCGACGCTGAACTAGTTCGACGCAGCCATGCTCAACCCGGCCGTGACGGTAATCGTCGCGGCCGGGTTGCGTGTTGATGTCGGCAGTTCGCCCGTACACCGCTAAGCTATCGAACAGCTGTTCGGTGTGGAGAGGTGTGACAAAAGTGCGCGTGCTCGGAGTGGACCCTGGCTTGACCCGTTGCGGGTTGGGTGTGGTCGATGGGAGTAACGGCAGAGTTGTGCGTCCCATTGCCGTCGACGTGGTGCGCACGCCTGCTGACATGGACCTCGGACCTCGCCTGCTCCGAATCTCGGATGCGGCGGAACTGTGGATCGAGCAGTACAAACCTGACGTCGTTGCCATCGAGCGGGTATTCGCGCAACACAACGTCAGTACGGCAATGGGGACGGCGCAAGCCGGTGGTGTTGTTGCGGTTGCGGCCACGCGCCGTGGCATTCCCGTGTTCTTTCACACGCCCAGCGAGGTGAAAGCGGCTGTCACCGGGAGCGGAACTGCAGACAAGGCGCAGGTCACCGCGATGGTGACTCGAATCCTCAATCTCAAAACCGCTCCGAAACCCGCCGACGCGGCGGACGCACTCGCGCTGGCGATCTGCCACTGTTGGCGGGCACCTATGATCGAACGAATGGCGCGCGCCGAGGCAATGGCTGCGGAACAGATGCGTAAGTATCAGGCAAAATTGGCCGAGACCACGAAGAAGGCAGGTTCACGATGATCGCGTCGGTTCGCGGCGAGGTACTCGACATAGCTCTCGATCATGCGGTTATCGAGGCTGCGGGTGTCGGTTACCGCGTCAACGCAACGCCGGTGACGCTGGGTGCGTTGCACCGGGGGAGCGAGGCGAGGCTTTTCACCACGATGATCGTGCGTGAGGATTCGATGACGCTCTACGGTTTCTCCGATCTCGAGTCCAAGGATCTGTTCAGCCTTCTCCAGACGGTGTCGGGCGTCGGCCCTCGCCTGGCGATGGCCACGCTGGCGGTACTCGAGCCGGATGCGCTGCGGCGAGCGCTCTCGGAGGGCAATCTCACCGCGTTGACGAGAGTGCCTGGCATCGGAAAACGTGGTGCCGAACGCATGGTTGTGGAACTGCGAGACAAGGTCGACGCAGTACCGACGACCGCCGGGGTGTCGGGGGCAGTCGCAGCAAATGCGATCCGTGATCAGATTGTCGAGGCCTTGGAAGGGCTCGGGTTCCCGCTCAAGCAAGCCGAACAAGCCACGGATTCCGTGCTCGCGGAAACACCCGGCGCAACTACGTCCGTCGCACTTCGATCCGCTCTCTCCCTGCTCGGTAAAACTCGATGAATTTCGACCCGATCGACGACTTCGACGACGAATCCCAGGTCAGCGCCGAATTGGTGGCGGGGGACGGTGAGGTCGAGGCAAGTCTCCGGCCCAAGAGCCTGGACGATTTCATCGGTCAACCGCGCGTGCGCGAGCAATTGCAACTGGTACTCACCGGGGCAAAGATGCGCGGCGGAACACCCGACCACATTCTGATGTCCGGTCCGCCCGGACTCGGCAAGACGTCGATGGCGATGATCATCGCGGGTGAGCTGGGTTCTTCACTGCGGTTGACGTCAGGCCCGGCTCTCGAGCGGGCCGGTGATCTTGCGGCGATGTTGAGCAATCTGGTGGAGGGTGACGTTCTCTTCATCGACGAGATTCATCGGATCGCCCGTCCCGCCGAGGAAATGCTGTACCTCGCGATGGAGGACTTCCGAGTCGACGTCGTGGTCGGCAAGGGTCCAGGTGCTACGTCGATTCCGCTGGAAGTTGCGCCCTTCACCCTCGTAGGGGCGACCACCCGATCCGGCGCCCTTACCGGTCCGCTGCGAGATCGGTTCGGGTTCACCGCGCACATGGATTTCTACGAACCCGATGAGCTGCAACAGATTCTGATGCGATCGGCGGGCATCCTCGGCGTGAATCTCGAAGTTGATGCCAGTGCCGAAATTGCTCGACGCTCGCGAGGGACGCCGCGTATCGCCAACCGGTTGCTGCGGCGAGTGCGAGATTTTGCCGAAGTGAGGGCAGATGGGATCGTGACGATGGAGGTCGCCCGCGCCGCTCTCGCCGTTTACGACGTCGACCAACTCGGACTGGATCGTCTCGACAGATCTGTGTTGAGTGCGCTCGTGCGTTCATTCGGCGGCGGCCCGGTGGGAGTGTCCACCTTGGCGGTTGCGGTCGGTGAGGAACCGTCGACTGTCGAAGAGGTGTGCGAGCCGTTCCTGGTTCGCGCCGGCATGATCGCCAGGACCCCGCGCGGTCGTGTTGCCACTGCTGCAGCCTGGAAACAGCTCGGCATGACGCCGCCACCGGACGCCGCTGCGGGTGGTATCGAGGTTCGCGCAAGGGAGCCACAAGCGTCGTTGTTCGACCCGGACGCGGAGTGATTTCGCGTTGTCGGAGCCTCCCGTTAGTGGCGAACTGTCGGGTTTCCTAAGGAACTAGTGGCACACTGGTGTCTTGCGTAGGTCCATCCGGGGCCCGCGTGGCGAAAAACATGCTACAAAACCGAGGTTGATCAACACATGTCGAGTTTGCTTTTCCCCCTCCTGATCCTCGCACTGCTGGTGCCGATGTTCCTGGGCATGCGCAAGCAGAAGAAGGCCATGGCCGCGACTTCCGAGATGCAGGATTCGTTGCAGGTGGGCGACCGTGTGCAGACCACGGCCGGCCTGTACGCGACCATCACGTCGTTGGACGACGACACCGTGGAACTGGAGATTGCGCCCGGCGTCGTCACCACCTGGTCGCGTCTGGTTATCCGCGAGCGTGTCAGTGATGTCGTCGAGGATTACAGTGACGACGAAGACGCGTCTTCCGAGTTCGAAGAATCGGCGACTGACACCGAAATCCGACTCACCAAGGATTCCTGAACGCAGTCACGTCGTGACCCTGCTCTAGAGTTACTGTGTAGTTAACGCATCGCCGCACGTTCGAACGGCGCAACTCGAGCGGTCGTGGACCGCTCACGTCCGGCACCTAATGAGGAGACTTAAAGATCGTGGCACCTTCCACCGGAACGGTGCATCCAGCCCGCTACCTGGCCCTGTTCGGGGTCCTGGTCGTGGCGCTGTATGCGCTGGTGTTCTTTACTGGCGATAAATCGGCCACACCGAAGCTCGGTATCGACTTGCAGGGTGGAACGCGTGTCACGCTGACCGCGCGCACGCCGGACGGCAGCGCGCCCAGTCAGGACAGTCTGAAGCAGGCTCAGGAAATCATCGAGACCCGTGTCAACGGGCTCGGCGTATCCGGGTCCGAGGTTGTCATCGACGGTGACAATCTGGTCATCACGGTGCCAGGCGACGACAGCGCGCAGGCGCGGTCGTTGGGTCAGACGGCTCGTTTGTACATCCGTCCGGTTACCGGATCGATCGATGTAGCTACCCGCGACGCCAATCGAATGGCTGTTACTCCCGGCGCCGAAACACCGGCGGCGGAAACACCGGCAGCAGAGGCGCCCGCAACGGAGGCACCGGCCACACAGGCTCCGCAGAACCGCCCGTTCCCAGCGCAAGAACCGGCAACCAGCGAACCCGCTCCCACATCGGAAGCAGCGCCAACAACAGAGCCGGCGGCACCGGCCGCTCCGAGTGACTCCGCCGACGCCAGTGACGCCGCCGCAGCCGAGATCGCCGCTGCGCGAGCGCTGCGTCAGAGCACCGATCCCACGGTTCAAGAGCAGGCCGTCGCCAATCTCGATTGCTCCGTGGCCGATCCGCTGCGTGGTAACGACGATCCGACGCTTCCGCTCGTCGCGTGCTCTCAGGACGGTGCGTACATCTACCTTCTGGGCCCGTCGATCATCGACGGCCAGGAAATCGCGGACGCGTCGTCGGTGTTCAATTCACAGCAGTCACGTCATGAGATCAGCCTGTCGTTCAAGACCACAGGTAGTAACACCTGGGCACAGTTCACCTCGGCAAACATCGGCAAGCAGGCAGCCTTCGTCCTCGACTCGAAGGTTGTCAGTGCGCCCACGATTCAGGGCGCAACGCCCGCCGGTAGCGCCACCTCGATCACCGGTAGCTTTACCGCGGAAAGCGCCAAGGAACTGGCGAACACCCTGAAGTACGGTTCGCTGCCGCTGTCGTTCGCAGCCTCGGAAGCCGAGACTGTATCGGCGACACTCGGACTGGCATCGTTGGAAGCAGCGTTGATCGCGGGTGCGGTGGGCCTCGTTCTCGTACTCGTGTACTGCCTCGTCTATTACCGAATGCTTGGCGTGCTGACGGCGCTGTCCCTCGTCCTCTCGGGTGTCATGGTGTACGCCATCATGGTGCTGCTGGGCAGGTACATCGGGTTTACCCTCGACCTCGCCGGCATGGCAGGTCTGATCATCGGTATCGGTATGACTGCCGACTCGTTTGTCGTGTTCTTCGAACGCATCAAGGACGAGATGCGTGAGGGCCGCAGTTTCCGTTCCGCAGTACCCCGTGGTTGGGCCCGTGCCCGCCGCACCATCCTCTCGGGTAACGCGGTGAGCTTCATCGCAGCCGCCGTTCTGTACGCACTGGCGGTGGGCCAGGTGCGCGGATTTGCGTTCACCCTCGGCTTGACCACCATCCTCGACGTCGTCGTGGTCTTCCTCGTGACGTGGCCTCTGGTTCATCTGGCTTCCCGTTCGGCGTTCTGGTCCAAGCCCAGCGTCAACGGATTGGGAGCAGTCCAAGAGGTAGCCCGCGAACGTAAGGTTGCCGCCGCTGCGTCGGCTAAGGAGACACGAGCATGAGTGAGTCCAACAACAACTCTGCCGGAGATTCCTCGGCGGACCGGGAAGCACGTTCCGTAACAGCCGATTCCGGGGTCGACCAGGCGTCGATGCCGAAACACAGTCTGCTGTCGCGTCTGTACACCGGTACCGGCGCATTCGAGGTAGTCGGCAAGCGTCGGTTCTACTACGGCCTGACCGGCGCACTCGTGGCAATCGCACTGCTGGCAATGTTGATCCGCGGTTTCACGTTCGGTATCGACTTCGAGGGCGGATCGCGCATCCAGTTCCCGGCCGGAGACGGCGTCGAGACGTCGCAGGTCGAAACCGTCTACTCCGAAGCTCTCGGTTTCGAACCGGAGAGTGTTCAGACGGTGGGTTCGGGTTCGAGTGCCACAGTGCAGATTCGGTCGGAAACGCTCGATGCGCAGCAGATCGTGACGCTCCAGAATGCACTCTTCGACGAATTCCAGCCCGAGGACAGAAACGGTAATCCGTCCCGCGATGCCATCAGCTTTGCCGATGTGAGCGAGACGTGGGGTGGTCAGATCACCAAGAAGGCTCTGCTCGCGCTGATCGTCTTCCTGGTCATCGTAAGTATCTATATCGCGGTTCGGTTCGAACGAGACATGGCGATAGCCGCGATCATCGCGTTGTTCTTCGACATCATCGTGACCGCGGGTATCTACGCGCTCGTCGGATTCGAAGTCACACCTGCGACGGTGATCGGTCTGCTCACCATTCTCGGTTTCTCGCTGTACGACACCGTCGTCGTGTTCGACAAGGTGGAGGAGAATACGAGAGGCATCCTGCATCTGACGCGTCGCACGTACGGTGAACAGGCGAACCTCGCCGTCAACCAGACGCTCATGCGTTCGATCAACACAACCGTCATCAGTGTGTTGCCCGTGATCGCCCTGATGGTGGTCGCGGTGTGGATGCTCGGCGTCGGAACCCTCAAGGACCTGGCCCTCGTCCAGTTGGTCGGCATCGTCGTTGGCGCCTACTCGTCGATCTTCTTTGCGACCCCGCTCCTCGTGTCGATGAAGGAACGATGGGGACCTGTGGCCGTTCACACCCGCAAGGTTCTCGCTCGCCGGGCTACGCTTGCCGAAAAGGGTCTCGGTGCCAAGACCGCAGAGTCTGTCGGTGCCGGAGCATCGGTAACGCAACGTGCCGCAGTTGCTCCCGCGCCTGGCGCTCGGCCGACCGGAAAGCGGAAAAAGAAGGCTCACTGATCATGCTCCAAGCGAGGCGAGCAGTAGTTCGCTCACTGTCGTTTGTTGCTGCCACCGCGGTGGTCACAGGTTCGTTGGCGGCCTGCTCGGAGGACGACACCGAGCAGGCTCCGTCCATCGGATACGCAATCGACAACACGATCACCACGTACAACGGCAACACGACGGCCGGGGCCGTCTCGGGAACGATGGCGGCGCTCAGTCGGGTGCTGCCTGGCTTCACCTTCACCGGGCCGGTCGGCGCTCCGGTATCGGACACAGACATCGGTACCGCGGCGCAGTTGCCGGGTGAGGCGCTGACGGTGTCGTACACGCTCAATCCCTCGTCCGTGTACTCCGATGGTGTTCCGCTGACCTGCGAGGACCTGGTTCTCACGTGGGCCGCATCGAGTGGCCGATTCACGAAAACCGTCGACGGCGCGGACGTGCCGATGTTCGATGTAGCCAACACGTTGGGGTACTCCGATATCGACCAGGTGCAGTGCCAGCCCGGTGCGAAAGACGCGACCGTCGTGTTCAAACCCGGCCGCGCGTTCACCGAGTGGCGTTCCCTGTTCGGGGCGACGGCACTGATGCCGTCGCACATCGCGATGCAACGCGCCGGCGTGCCAGACCTGGTGTCGGCCGTGAACTCGGATGACACCGAGGCACTGACGAAGATCGCCGAATTCTGGAACACCGGGTGGAACATGACGCCCGGTCAGTTGGATACGTCGGTATTGCCGTCCTCGGGCCCGTACCGAGTCGAGGACTACACCGAAGACGGAGGGCTGGTGCTGGTCGCCAACGAGCGGTGGTGGGGCAATGCACCGGCCACTGACCGCATCGTGGTGTGGCCCCGTGGAGTGGACCTCACCAAGGATGCTGTCGACCAATCGATCGAAGTGATCGACGTCGGTTCCGGTTCGGCCGGGGACCTCAGCGCGCTCTCCGGTTTCACCAGCGAGCAGATCCCGTCGAGGTCCATCGAGCAATTCATCTTGTCGACGTCGGGGGTTCTCGGCGACGAAGCAGCCCGGCGGGCATTCGGGCATTGTGTGCCTCGGTCGACGCTGTTCGATCAGTACGGAAGCACGCCCGACGCGCCGGCGGTCGGCGTCGGATCCGGAACGGTGGATTCGCGTCTCGTAGTCCCCGATTCGTTGGTGTACAGCGATGCCGCGGCGACCGACGGTAATCGATACAGCGCAGCGGACGTCGCAGCCACCAAGGTCTCGTTGTCCGAGGCCGGATTGGATGCGTTGACCGTGCGTGTCGGGTACCTGGCTCCGGATCCGGTGCGGTCCCAGATCGTGGCCGACGTGAAGGCGGCGTGCGAACCTGCCGGAGTCACGATCGAGGACGTCAGCTCCCCGGATTTCACACCGGACGCACTGCGCACGGGTGGCGTCGACGCGGTGCTGGCCGGAACCGCCGGTCAAGCGGGTGCAGCGGGCATGGCGGACATGATCGACGCGCGCGGCGCACTGCGGTCGGGTAACTCCTCGAATTTCGGTGGATACGGAAATGCGCGGGTCGATCAGATCATCGACCAGTTGGACACCGATCCTGCAATAGCTGCGCAATTGGGACTGTCGGTGGAGGCGGAGAACATCCTCTGGACGCAGGTGCCTACTATTCCTCTGTTCAATCAGGTGCGAACTGTTGCCGTCGCTCAAGGAATGAGTGCCGTGGTTGCCAATCCGACTCGATCGGCCAGTGGCTGGAACATGGACAGATGGGTATTGCGTAGATGACGATTTCGAATGAAATCAGTGTGGGTGGGACAAGGATGACGTCAGACGAATTGAAGGCAGTGCATCTGGCCGCGTCGGATGCCGTAGTCCGGTTGACACGGTGGGCCGACAATTTCCCAGGTCCGGGTGTGCGTTTTGCAGACCTGACGCCGGTGTTCGCGGACGCCGAAGGTTTCAGTGCTGTTCTCGACGGTTTGATTGCATGTGCACCCGATGTGGACACGATTGCGGCCGTCGACGCGCGTGGTTTCCTGCTCGGAGCCGGTGCTGCCGCTCGAATGGGCGCCGGTGTGGTTGCGGTGCGCAAGGTGGGCAAACTGCCGCCACCTGTTCTCTCACGTTCGTACAGCCTCGAATACGGGTCGTCGACGCTCGAGATTCCGGCAAACGGGTTCGATCTCACCGGACGGAATGTTCTGGTCATCGACGACGTTCTGGCTACCGGAGGGACATTGGAAGCAGCCGTGCAGTTGGTGGAACTGGCCGGCGCCACCGTCGTCGCGGTGGCCGTGGTGCTCGAGATCGAAGAACTCAGGGGCCGTGATCGGTTCGTAAAGTACCCGCTGACGTCCCTGGTCAAGGTCTGAGTACTAAAGTTGGCTCCTGGGGGTCTGGTAGACCTCCAGGGCAATTTCCCGTTACGGGGCGGTTGTCTAACCAACTCGGTGGTAGGAGGTGGCGACATGACGTCGAATCTTGATCGATCACAGAACTCGGGTGCAGTGTCGCAGGAATCGGGTACCAACCCGGCTCCGGATACGACACCATCGAAGTCCGGTGCTCCGGACGACAGTTCCGCTTCGTCGCAAACAGCAGGCAATCGGATCGGTCAGAGTGCAGCCGTACCGGCGTCGGCGTCTCGCCGCGTTCGAGCTCGCCTTGCTCGGCGCATCACGGGGCAGCGTAATGCCACCATCCGCCCGGTTCTCGAGCCGCTGGTCAGTTTGCATCGTGAGCTGTACCCGAAGGCCGATCTGGCGCTTCTCCAGCGCGCGTACGACGTCGCGGAGGAACGACACTCCAGTCAGCGTCGTAAGTCCGGCGATCCCTACATCACTCACCCGCTGGCTGTCGCGAGCATCCTCGCCGAGTTGGGGATGGACACCACCACACTGGTGGCCGCATTGCTTCACGATACGGTTGAGGACACCGGTTACTCGCTCGAAGAATTGACGCGCGATTTCGGCGACGAAGTTGCGCACTTGGTCGACGGCGTCACCAAACTCGACAAGGTTGTCCTGGGCACCGCCGCCGAGGGCGAGACCATCCGCAAGATGATCATCGCGATGGCGCGTGATCCCCGGGTGCTGGTCATCAAGGTTGCCGACCGCCTGCACAACATGCGGACCATGCGCTTCCTGCCGCCGGAGAAGCAGGCACGCAAGGCTCGCGAAACTCTCGAAGTTATTGCACCCCTTGCTCATCGGCTTGGAATGGCGACAGTCAAGTGGGAACTCGAAGACTTGTCGTTCGCGATCCTGCACCCCAAGAAGTACGACGAGATCGTGCGTCTGGTTGCCGATCGCGCGCCGTCGCGGGACACCTACCTGGCGAAGGTGCGGGCCGAGATCAACTCCACGCTGTCCGCGTCGCGGATCAATGCGGTGGTTGAAGGACGACCAAAGCACTACTGGTCGATCTATCAGAAGATGATCGTCAAGGGCCGCGACTTCGACGACATCCATGACCTTGTCGGCGTCCGCATTCTGTGTGACGAGGTCCGTGACTGTTACGCGGCAGTCGGTGTTGTGCATTCACTGTGGCAGCCGATGGCGGGGCGGTTCAAGGACTACATCGCACAGCCGCGGTACGGCGTGTATCAGTCGCTGCACACCACGGTCGTGGGTCCGGAGGGCAAGCCCCTCGAGGTCCAGATTCGTACGCAGGACATGCACCGGACGGCCGAGTTCGGTATCGCCGCGCACTGGCGGTACAAGGAGACCAAGGGCAAGCACGCCGGCGACATCGCCGAGGTCGACGACATGGCGTGGATGCGCCAGCTACTCGACTGGCAGCGTGAAGCGGCCGACCCGGGGGAGTTCCTCGAGTCGCTGCGCTACGACCTTGCCGTCAAGGAGATCTTCGTCTTCACCCCCAAGGGTGACGTGGTGACCTTGCCTGCAGGTTCGACGCCGGTCGACTTTGCCTATGCCGTGCACACCGAGGTGGGCCACCGCTGTATCGGTGCCCGCGTCAACGGACGTCTGGTCGCCCTCGAGCGCAAGCTCGACAACGGCGAGGTGGTGGAAGTCTTCACGTCGAAGGCGGCCACCGCAGGCCCCAGCCGTGACTGGCAGTCGTTTGTCGTCTCCCCGCGGGCCAAGGCAAAGATTCGTCAGTGGTTCGCGAAGGAACGACGCGAGGAAGCTCTCGAATCCGGTAAGGATCAAATCGCCAAGGAAGTACGACGCGTCGGACTTCCGTTGCAGCGCTTGATGAATGCCGAGTCGATGAGCACGATCGCGAACGAGCTTCGGTACCCGGACGTCTCGGCGTTGTACACCGCGGTGGGTGAGAGCCAGGTCAGTGCGCACCACGTCGTACAGCGTCTGGTGGCTCATCTCGGCGGCGTCGGCGCAGTCGAGGAGGAACTGGCCGAACGGTCGACACCGTCGAACATGCCGGTGCGTACTCGCAGTACCGGCGACTCCGGCATCCTGGTTCCCGGTGCTCCGGGCACGGTGGCAAAGCTTGCCAAGTGCTGCACACCGGTGCCTGGCGATTCCATTCTGGGCTTCGTCACGCGCGGCGGCGCGGTCAGTGTTCACCGCACGGATTGCACCAACGCCAATTCGCTGCACGACCAGTCCGAACGGATCATCGACGTCGAGTGGGCACCGTCCGCGTCGTCGGTGTTCCTGGTCGCGATCCAGATCGAGGCGCTCGATCGTCACCGCTTGCTTTCCGATGTGACCAAGGCGTTGGCAGACGAGAAGGTCAACATCTTGTCTGCGTCGGTCAACACGTCCGGTGATCGAGTTGCCATCAGCAAGTTCACCTTCGAGATGGGTGACCCGAAGCATCTGGGCCACGTTCTCAACGTGGTCCGCAATGTGGAAGGCGTGTACGACGTGTATCGAGTGACGTCGGCGTCGTAGTTCTCTCACGCCGACTGGCGCCGAGCAGATTCCCTGCTCGGCGCCAGTCGCTTACGTGCGCCTGGAAGGTCTTGCCGCTGCAGCGATTCCGGCGTGCCAGCCGGGAGCCCGCCCGCCGCGCGGTGGCTCGATTCCGGAAAGATCGACGCCGCATCGGGTCAAGACCCAGGCCACAACGGAATTCGAGTTCCACATGTCACCTACGCCGACGGCATCCCGTCCCCAGACGAAGGTGGGAACCGTTCGAATCTCGTCGAGGATCTGCTCGGCAACTGCCGAATCCGCCGATAGACGCAGCGGACTCTCGACAGCTTCCTCGATATCGTCGACCGTTCCGTTCCGCCAACAGTGCACTTCGTACCGGAAGTACTTCGATCTACCGGCCCAGTGCGCGCCGACCGGACCTTCCGCGACAACACCGCGATCGGGTTCCTTGTGCTGCCACACCGGAGTCATCTCGATCGAATAGACGTTGGGCGGCACTGTGATTCGCAGCGCGCAATGGTAAAGCGGCACCGGTGTTCGATGAGTGAACCAGGCGCTCAACCGTTCGTAGACAATGCCGTTGAAGCGCACCACATGTCCGCCGGCGCCGAGCGGAAGCCAGTACAGATCTACGGCGGTCACGTGTGTCCTTCGACCTTCACCGATCCGGGTGGGCTGCGAGGGTCGAGCAGATGCTGTCGGCCCAAGCGGCGATGTCGTCCGGCGATCGGAAATCGCCTTCGGTCGCTTTTGCCGCTCTGGTCGCAATGCGCTCGGTGAACGAGAGCACCGACGGATCGAGTTTGCCGCCGAACATGTGGTGCTCAACAGCCCACGGTGTGTTGATCCACTTGAGATTGTCGGCATTGTCACCAGGGGTGATCGGGCCGCTGGAGAACAACCACACCGGACGTTTCTGCAGGGCATCGAGATCGCGATCCACCAGACGGGTCGCATCCTTGAGCCATTTCCCGAGGTAGATCGCGCTGCCGAGAACGACGGCGTCATAGCCTTCGACTGTGTCGACGTCATGGGCTTTCATGACATCGACCTGAGGCTCGATATTCCGTGCCCGTAACCCCGAAGTGATCGCGCGGCCTAACTGCTCACCGATTTCGGCAGTCGATCCGTGCTTGCTCGCTGTTGCGATCAGAATCCTCATGCAGTGATGATCCCGCTTTGTCGGTGATACAAGACAGAAAAGGGCGATACGAGAGGAATCTCTCGTATCGCCCCTTCTTGTGCTGTCAGATCAGGCGACTACTGCTGTTTCGATGGTGATCGGGGTGTTCGGGGCACCGCCGCCGGTGGCTCCCATGCTTCCGTCGTCACCGTCGGCGGCGATCTTCTCGATGGTTGCAAGACCGGCCTCGTCGATGGTCCCGAAAACGGTGTAGTCGGGCGGGAGGAGTGAATCGTCGTAGACGAGGAAGAACTGGCTACCGTTGCTGTCCGGCTGTGATGAATGAGCCATGGCCAGAGTGCCGCGCGGGTAGACGACCGGCAACGACAGCGCCGGATCGTTCTCGGCGTACACGGTGGTCGGGTACTCGTTGGCAAAGCCGAATCCCGGTCCGCCCGTGCCCTGGCCCGAAGGATCTCCGCACTGGAGGATCTGCAAGCCCGGGCTGGTGACGAGGCGATGGCACGGGGTGTCGTCGAAGTACTTCTGCTCGACCAGGCTGACCATGCTGTTGACGGTGCACGGGGCGGCTGTGCGGTTGAGTTCCATACCGATCGGTCCGGCGGTGGTGGTCAACTGGACGTTTACGGTGCCCTCGGCGGGGACGCCGGTGGAAGTCGGAGTGTCAACCGTCTTGGCTGCACCCGCCGCCGGGGCATAGGTGCAGTCGACCGTGGCACCAGCAGGCGCCGGAACGGCGGGCAACTGTTCGAACTGCGACATGTCGAGTGGTGCTGACTTCGTGGTCGACTTCGCGCTCGCCTGAGTGCTCGACGACGCGGAATCGGACTCGGAGTCGTTACTGGAACACCCAGCGAGGACGAGGGCGGTGACGCCGACGGCCGCGATCAGAAGGGACGTGCGTTTCATCAGTCGATCCTTACAGTCCTGATATCGGTGGTGAGGTTCGGCGTGCCGTCGCCCTCGGGCGTGCTGCCACCCGCCGCGATCTTGTCGAGCGTCGCAAGCCCGGTCTCGTCGATCGTGCCGAATACGGTGTAGTCAGGCGGGAGCTGTGAATCGCCGTAGACGAGGAAGAACTGGCTACCGTTTGTGCCGGCCCCGGCGTTGGCCATCGCGATCATTCCGCGGCTGTACGTCACCGGCATCTGAGCGGCCGGGTCTGCGGCGTCGAAAGCAGTGGTCGGGTACTCGTTGTCGAAGCGGTAACCGGGTCCGCCGCTACCGGTGCCCGACGGGTCGCCGCACTGCAAGACCTGCAATGAGGGGCTCGTCGTCAGGCGATGGCATGTCGTGGCGTCGAAGTAGTTCTGACCCGCGAGGCTCACAAAGTTGTTGACCGTGCACGGCGACTTCGTTCCGTCGAGGACGAGGCCGATATTGCCCTGCGACGTCTCCATGCTGATGCTCGGCGTCGCGTCCGGCGCCGTGGTGGGGATGCCGTCCGCGCGTGGCGGGTTGTTCGGCTTGGATGCCGGCGCAGCGTCAGTCGGGTAAGCGCACGAGACGGTCTCTGCCAAGGGCGTGAGCAAACCGGCAGGCATGGCGGCGGCCGTCTGCTCAGACGTCGATGTGGCGTCGTCAGCGGTGTTCTCGGTGCTGCTGTCGTCACCTCGGGTGAGCAGGACGATCCCGGCGACGACGGCAACAGCCACGACGACACCAGCAGCCGTGTAGACGATTGTCATTTGCTTGCGCTTGCGCGCCCGCTCGGCGCGGCGTTCGAGCTGGCGCTCGAGCTTGCGTTTTGCCGCCTGGCGGCGCTGCTCGTTACTCGGCACTGCTGGAGTCCTCCATATTCACGGGTGGAACTGCGTCTGGTCGGTATAACTTCAGTTGTCGGAAAGTCTCCCACTGCAACCTGAGAACTTACTGGCGGGGCAGCAGCTTTAGGCTGTACGTGACACCGTGTTGCCTGATTCGCCCTTCGAAGAGGAGTTACCTCAAGTGCTCGTGACTGGTTTTCCGGCCGGGATGTTCCAGACCAACTGCTACATACTCGCTCAGGACGATGCCTGCGAGTGTGTGGTGATCGATCCGGGTCAGGACGCTGCTGAGCCGCTGTTCGAGTTTCTCGACTCCAAGGACATGTCGGTGACGGCCGTGTTGCTGACGCACGGGCATCTCGATCACATGTGGTCTGCGCGTGAGGTCTGCGAGCGGTACTCGGCGCCGGCCTACATTCACCCGGATGATCGCTACATGCTCACCGACCCTGCCCGGGGAATCGGTCCGACGATGAAGGACTTCATCAAGGACATGTCCTTCGTCGAACCGGACGAGGTCATCGAACTATCCGACGGGGACTCGTTCGAGCTCGCCGGAATGTCCTTTGCGGTCGATCACACGCCGGGCCATACGCAGGGATCTGTTGTCTTCCGCACCCAGGCGGGTACTGCAGAAGGTCCGGTCGATCTGGCTTTCACAGGCGACACCCTGTTCCAGGGCTCGATCGGGCGAAGTGACCTTCCCGGTGGCAACCATGAACAATTGCTCGATTCCGTCACGAAGAAACTTCTGATTCTCGACGACGCGACAGTCATCCTCCCCGGGCACGGCGACAACAGTTCCATCGGCGCCGAAAGAAGCTCCAATCCGTTTCTCGTTGGACTCAGCGGACAGAAATAAGGAAAAGTAACCACTCGTGAGTAAAGCCAGCACCTTCTCTGCACCCAAGGGCGTCCCGGATTACGTTCCGCCGCAATCCGCCGAATTTGTCGCCGTCCGTGACGGATTGACGCGCGCCGCACGTCTGGCCGGATACGGCCACATCGAATTGCCGATCTTCGAGGACACCGCACTGTTCGCCCGCGGCGTTGGCGAGTCGACCGACGTCGTCAGCAAAGAGATGTACACGTTCGCCGATCGCGGTGATCGTTCCGTGACTCTGCGCCCTGAGGGTACGGCCGGAGTCATGCGCGCCGTGATCGAGCACAACCTCGACCGTGGCACGCTTCCCGTCAAGGTCAGCTACGCGGGCCCGTTCTTCCGCTACGAGCGTCCGCAGGCGGGTCGCTATCGTCAGCTGCAGCAGGTGGGCGTCGAGGCCATCGGCATCGACGATCCGGCGCTCGACGCCGAGGTCATCGCTATTGCCGACGCCGGGTTCCGTTCGTTGGGACTCGACGGCTTCCGTCTCGAGATCACCTCGCTCGGTGACGACACCTGCCGCCCGCAGTACCGTGAACTGCTGCAGAAGTTCCTCTTTGCACTTCCTCTCGACGAAGAAACCCGTCGCCGCGCCGAGATCAATCCGCTGCGCGTCCTCGATGACAAGCGCCCCGATGTCCGGGCGATGACGGCAGATGCGCCGCTCATGCTCGATCACCTGTCGGACAGCTGCAAGGCGCACTTCGACGAGGTCCTGAGCCACCTCGACGCGTTGGGTGTTCCGTATGTCGTCAATCCGCGCATGGTCCGTGGCCTCGACTACTACACGAAGACGACGTTCGAGTTCGTCCACGACGGTCTGGGCGCGCAGTCCGGTATCGGCGGCGGCGGTCGATACGACGGTCTGATGGAGCAGTTGGGTGGACAGCCGTTGTCCGGCATCGGTTTTGGTATCGGTGTCGACCGCACGGTGCTGGCACTCGAAGCTGAGGGCAAGTCCGTCGCTCCGCCGGCGCGCGTCGATGTGTTCGGCGTGCCGATGGGATCCGAAGCGAAGGGTAAGTTGGTTGCCATTGCACATCAGTTGCGTGGCAATGGCATTCGTGTCGATCTGGCCTACGGAAACCGTGGCGTCAAGGGGTCGATGAAGGCTGCCGACAAGTCCGGTGCGGCCTTTGCGCTTGTCCTGGGTGAGCGTGAACTCGAAGAAGGTGTTGTTGTCCTCAAGCACCTCGCGACGGGTGAGCAGGAGTCGGTTTCGCTCGATGAAATCGTCGACAGGCTCGGGACTCTCGTTGTCTCGTGACGTAGAACCGGTTTCGCTTGATCTTGTCCCGATCGCGCTGATTGCGCCGAGACTCAAGCGGATTGCCGTCGCGGTGATTGTGCTCGGTGTTGTGGTCGGCCTGGTCGTGAGCGTCTTTGCCTCGACGACGGTGGCGCTGCTGGTCGGCTTCATCATCGCCGTTCCGACGTCGCTTGCGATCTTGATGACCTTGCGTCGACACATCACGTTGTACGGCAAGAAGATTCGGGCGCAGGCGGGTTTCCGCACCGGTGAGGTCGACGCGGCGGAGGTGGTCACCGCCGAGCTCATGGTGCGCACGGGGCGGATCAGCGAAGTCAGTATGAAGTTGACCGACGCGCGATCCAGCGTGCGAATTCCCCTTGCTCTCTACACCGCAGGGGGAGGGCGCGAGCTGGAAATCCTTGCGCTCCGCAAGCTGGCCGACGCCTTGGCGTCGAGTGAGTTGGTGCCCGCGGCAGCTTTGTCGTCGGTGCTGATCGAGCAACTGCGCGCGGAAGCGCGTGGTGCCGGTTTGGCGGAGCGGCCACTGTACCGGGCAGTGGAGCTGGTGAGCGCAACGGGAAGAGTGCCGAGAACCACACTCACGGACCACGAAGTGGCGGGTTTGCTGGACTAGCGTGGAAGTCGTTCGCAGAAGTGAAAGCAGAACGGCAAGTGGAGGAGTCGGCAATGAGTGTTTCGCCAGTAACCGTCACGGTGACCGGAGCGTCGGGTCAGATCGCCTACGGATTACTTTTCCGGATCGCTGCAGGTGACATGCTCGGACCCGATGTTCCGGTTCGCTTGCGACTGCTCGAAATTCCTTCTGCCGTGTCCTCTGCCGAGGGGGTGGCGATGGAACTCGAAGACGGCGCATTCCCGTTGCTGGACTCTATCGACATCACCGACAATCCCGACGTTGCGTTCTCCGGCGCAAACGTCGGGATGTTGGTGGGCGCTCGGCCGCGCAGCAAGGGCATGGAGCGCGCCGATCTGCTCAGTGCCAACGGCGCGATCTTCACTGCACACGGCAAAGCGATCAACAACAATGCGGCCTCCGACGTGAAGCTGCTGGTAGTGGGCAACCCCGCCAACACCAATGCGCTGATCGCGATGAACAACGCTCCTGATGTTCCGAACGTACGCTTCACAGCTTTGACCAGGCTCGATCACAATCGCGCCATTGCGCAGGTGGTCAAGAAGACCGGTGCGGCGGCAGCGTCGGTTCGTAGGGTATCGATCTGGGGTAATCACTCCGCGAGCCAGTACCCGGACCTGTCTCACGCGACGGTCGAGGGCAAGCCGGCGCTCGACGTGATCAATGACCGCGAGTGGGTGGAGAACGATTTCATCCCGACGGTCCAGGTGCGGGGTACGGCGATTATCGCGGCCCGTGGATCGTCGTCAGCGGCGAGTGCGGCAAGTGCGTCGATCGATCACGTCCGCGACTGGGTCGGCGGAACGGCCGAGGGGGACTGGGTGTCGATGGCGGTTCCGTCGGATGGTTCGTACGGCGTTCCCGAGGGCTTGATCTCGTCGTTCCCCGTCACGTGTGCCGGTGGCGAGTACAGCATCGTTCAGGGGCTGTCGATCGACGAATTCTCGCGCGCTCGCATCGATATTTCGGTGAACGAGCTGGAACAAGAACGAAACGCGGTGCGCGAACTCGGGTTTGCCTGAACCGGACTCGGGCCCAAATTTGCGGAGCCGTTTGCTGTTGCAGCGCTTGGTGTGGTTCCGCCGCGTCGCGCGCTGATTGCGCCCCCGCGCGCCTGATCAATGCTGCGGGGGCTCATTTGTGCTGCGGGAGTGAACTGGTTCGTCTTGCGTGGTGGCGAAACCGCGACGCTTTCCTAAAAAGAGACCCGACGAACATGTTCGTAACGAACATGTTCGTGTAGAGTTTCGGTATGTCAACCCCCAACCGCAGTCGCCGTGAACGGCCGGCAAAACCCGCGCTTTCTCGCGAGGGGATCATCGCCGCAACTATCGAGATCGTGCGCGCCGAGGGGCTCGAGAAGGCAACCATGCGTCGTGTCGCGCAAGCGCTCGACACAGGTCCTTCCGCGTTGTACGTCTATGTCGCGAACACTGCCGAACTGCATGGCGGCGTCCTCGACGAACTCGTTCGGACGCTGGATGTGGCACCGGACGGAGACTGGCAAGATCGGCTGGTGGCGCTACTGCGCGACTATGCGGACGTTCTGTTCGCATTTCCTGGTTTGGCGAGATCGGCACTCGTGCTTCGTCCGTCTGGCCCGAATTCGCTCCGGATATTCGATCGGGTGCTCGGGCTGTTGATCGACGGCGGGGTTGATCCTGCGCGTGCGGCTTGGGGTGCTGATCTGCTTCTCCAGAATGCCACCGCGGCCGCCGCCGAGCACAGCACTCCCAGTCCGAGCGACATCGACGCATCCGTTGATGACGAGGCCGCGTGGGAAGGCCTTGTGCGCGCGGTTCGAACTGCCGACCCCAAGGAACTTCCCAGCATCGCCGAGCACGCCGATGCGATTCTCGCCGGCGCGCCCACCGAGCGCATGACGTGGTCGATACGAGCGCTCATTGCCGGTATCGCGGCCACTCCGACATCACTCACACACCACGAATCGCCCTGACTGAAACTACTTTTCGAGGAGAACCATGACTACTCACTACCCCATCGCGATCATCGGTGGGGGGCTCGGTGGCCTCATCGCTGCCCGCGTCCTCCATGTTCACGGCATCACGTCGGCTGTGTTCGAACTCGAGCCCAGCCGCAGCACCCGAGTGCAAGGCGGCATGCTCGATATCCACGACCACAACGGCCAGAAGGCCATACGCGCCGCCGGTTTGTGGGAACCCTTCTGCGCGTTGATTCACCCTGGTGGCGAAGCAATGCGCATACTCGATCACGCCGGAACAATCCTTCGGGAAGAGGCTGATGGCGGTACTCTCTCGCGACCCGAGGTAGACCGCGGCCACCTCCGCGACATGCTCATAGATTCTCTACCCGACGAGGCTATTCATTGGGGGCACAAAGTCACCCGAATCAGTCAGGTCGAGGGCGTTGCCGGTCGCCACGAGGTTTCCTTTGCGGACGGTGGGAGCATCACTACCGACCTCCTCATCGGTGCCGACGGCGCCTGGTCGAAAGTCCGGCCGCTCGTCTCCGACGCCTGGCCGACGTACAGCGGGATCTCCTTCATCGAAGCGGACCTGCTCGACGCCGATGAACGTCACCCCTCGGCGGCTGCGGTCATGGGCGGCGGCATGCTTTTTGCATTCCGCGGAAACATCGGAATCCTGGGCCACCGCGAAAGTGATGGGAGTCTGCACAGTTACTTGGGTGTCCGTGCCGATGAGAACTGGATTGACACTATCGATTTCACTGATGTTCCCGCGGCAACGAGTGCGATTCTCCGATTGCTCGACGGATGGGACAACTCCCTTCGTGACTTGATTGCCCGTGCCGACACCGGCTTGACTCCGCGCCGCATCGTCGCCCTCCCTATAGATCATTCCTGGAAGCGCGTCCCCGGCGTCACCCTCCTTGGCGACGCCGCGCACGTGATGTCCCCATTCGCAGGAGAAGGCGCGAATCTTGCGATGTACGACGGTGCGTTGCTCGCCCTGGCAGTCAGCGAACACTCCGGTGACGTCGAATCTGCGCTCGCTGCCTATGAAGCAGAGCTATTTCCGCGAGCAGCCAAGGCTGCTGCCGAATCTGCCGAGAGCCTCGAAATTCTCTTCAGTGAGAATTCGCCGCAGGGGTTGGTAGACATGTTCGCCGGCTTCGACGAGCAGGATGCTGCGGCGGCGACAACGTGACAGAATCTCAATTGCTTTCGGTCATTTCGGGGTAACAAGCCAAGTCGCAGTAGCAGCCTCCTTGTCGAATATTGCTGTGCATCAATGACTCTCGAGTGAATATTTTTGGAACCTGTCCGAAATGCCTCTTGAATCGAATGGTTGTTCGAGTATAATTGGGGTCACGGGTGGGGAGGCCTTGATGACTACGGTGAGCGATTTTGTTTCGGTGGGGGATGTTGTTGCCGGTTCGGCTGTGGGTGTGCGGGGCAGGTTGTGGCGATTGCGACCGGCTGAGGTTCGGGACGTTGCCGTCTGTGCGTCTGCGGAAATTCTTCGGCTGGAAGCGATTCGGGTTGCCGCAGTCGACGAGTTGGCACTCAACCCGGATGAACAGGTGCTCTGTTACCGGGGTGTTGGTCGCTGGTTGGCGGCGAATACGATGCTGCAGAACGCGGCCGGTAACAAGATCGCTGCCCTCGGTGCTGCACTGCGGGTATTCCCGGATATTGCTGCCCAATTCGAGGCCGGCGACCTCTCGCTCGATCATGCGGCAATAATCGTCGCGTTCTGCGAATCCCCACCAAAAGGAATGCCGGACAGGGCGTTACCGTCCTGTATGAAGACTCTTCTTGCTGCCGCATCCGGCGTGGAGGCGACCACTATCAAGCTGCGGTATGCGATTGCGGTTTTGGAGCGGATCTTCGAATCCGATGAGATCCCGCCCGGTGAGGATGATGATCTCAATGTGTTGCGGATTTCGCCGACGCTCAACGGGCGCGTGGCGATCAAGGGTGATTTCGACGCGTTGACCAGTGAGATGTTGTTGTCGGCCCTCTCGGGGTTGTCGATGCCGAAACCGGCCGCGGACGGGACCCCGGATCAGCGATCGGCAGCCAAACGAACCGCGGATGCGTTCACGGAGCTTATTCGCCGCTATCTCGACAATGCCGTCACCGGTGTTGATGGTGGTCAGCGTCCGCACGTGAATGTGCACATCACTGCGAAAGATCTTGCGGAGCATCGGGAATGTGCCACCCTGCGCAGCGATGTCGCGGCGGATTTCGATGAGCCTGATGTCGAAGATCTTGATGTCGGATACATGCCCTGGATGGGACCACTGAGTGTGAGCCTGACCCGGATGCTTGCGTGTGATTGCATGCTCTCCACCGTGTTGATGGACGGCAACGGTGCACCGCTCGATGCGACGCCGCACAAACGCCTCGTCACACCGGAACAGCGGACTGCGTTGATTGCTCGGGACAAAGGCTGCACCTTCCCTAACTGCGATGCGGTTCCGGCTTGGTGCGACGCCCACCACATAAAACCCTGGTCAGTGGGCGGTCTGACGGTGATGGACAATCTCACCCTCCTCTGCCGTAGCCACCACCGATTGATCCACAGCACCAGTGGGTTCCGCGGGATCTGGGAAATCAAGATGGGCGATGATCACAAACCTTGGTTCATCCCACCAGCTGCGATCGACCAGAAACAAGGACGCCGACGCTCCACCACCCGTCAAGGCCCGGTGCACCGAGACTGAATCCGGCTGCGCCGGAAATAGATACCGCGCCCAAGCTTCGCATCACCAACAAAGACGATGCGAAGCCCACACGCATGCGCCGGTTCAACTAGATTTCGAAAGCATCCTCGAGTCCAGGCTCGTTGTTCAGTGTCTCGGGTTTGAATTTGAGCAGATAGCAGAAGTACATCGCTCCTGCTGTGATCAAGCCGGCCACCACCAATACCGGGGTCAACGTTCCCGACGCAATCAGTACGAACAAGCTGAACAGTATCCACACGAGCGCGGCAATCGCGATCGGCAACTCGAAGCGGCCGAGTTCGAACGCGCCCGGCTTGTGATCGAGTCGCCTGCGTACGGCCAGATAGAGGACGATCGTCATGCCGTAGAGGAGGAACGGAATGATCGTTGATGCCAGGATCAATTCGAGCAATGCGGCACCTGGTAGTGCGATCATCAAGACGACGCCGATGACAAGAACCAGTATGGTCGCCGGGATCGGTGTCTTGGTACGAGGGTTGACTCGCCGCATCAGTCGGTGCGCAGGGAAGCGTGCATCGCGGGACATCGCAAAAATTATTCGTGACACTCCAGTCATCACGACCAGTCCGGCGGCAAAGAACGCTAATGATATCGCTACCAACAATATTCGCTCCACCACGGGACCAAGTTGATCTCGCATGATCGCCGCAACCGGTGAGCCGCTTTCGGTTATCTGGGGGATGTCGTCGATGGCGACGGTCAGCGCGATCAGGAAGAACATTCCCAGAATCCCGGCTGCCACTACCGATCCGACGATTGCGCGGGGGACACTCCGAAACGGGTCTCTGGCCTCTTCAGCCATGTTCGCTGCGGCGTCGAATCCCTGGAGCGTGGCAAAACCCAGAATCATCGCAGCCATCACCCCGCCGCCGACGGCAAAGTAATCGGGAGCGCCTTCGGTGATACCACGCGATGTGAGGTTGTCGGTTGTGCCGTTTCCCGTCACCACCACAGCAACGATCAGCGCAATGCCGAGCACCACAACAATCGCCAATTCGACACCTACAGCGGCTGAGTTAACCAGTGCGACAATCCGTGTCGAGGCAATGGCGAGCACAGTCTGAATCAGCAGAGTGACTACGGTGATTACTCGTGCCGTGTCCTCGTTCGGTTCCATGTTGAGCAGGGGCATGAGGCACTGACTGGCAAGCGCATTGTCGATTGCGCTCACACCGATCGCCAACGCCCAGACTGCCAGCCAGCCGAATACCCAGCCCACTTTGGGGTTCGCCAGCCGCGACGCCCATTGGTAGGAAGACCCGCTGAGCGGAATGCGGGCTGCGAATTGCGCGTAAACCAACGCCACCAGGATTTGCCCGCATACTGCCACGACCCACAACCAGATTCCGACTGGTCCTGCGTTGGCAAGGACGGAATCGAAGGTTCCGAAGATGCCGATTACCACGGAGATGAACGCAAACGAGATCGCGAACATCTGGAATGAGTTCAGAGTTCGCTTCAGTTCGGGTTCGTAGCCGGCGCGTCGTGAGACATTGTCCGCGGTTGGGTCATCTGCCAGCGACTTTGTCACCGTGGTGACCTCGTATCTCTGAAGAGGTGTCTCGAAGACGTTCTTCGCAGTCCCACGCTAACGCAGGTGGCACGCGGGAGCCGGCCGGTTCCCCGGAATAACCTGGATAAACGTGATTGGGCCAGGAATATGTTGTGGGGCTTTGTTTTAACCGCATCTCGGCAACTAGCGGTTAACGCTGTCTATGCCTGCGCTCGTGGGTGGATAAAATCGAAGCCGCAGTGGCCGCGATCGTTCGATCGTTGTCCTGGGTCAGCCGGGCGAGAGCTCCGTGTGCCGATGGACCGGGAATCTCCGCAAGCGCCTGAGTAATTCGCAACCGAGTCGGTGCGTCGGCGATGCTGTCGAGTGTGGTCTGCATCTGATCGACGATCGTGTCGGGTGATGGCGAGACGTCCGTCAAGACGCCGAGAACTTCGGCAGCCTCGACGTCGAGCTGGCCTGTCAAGACCATTTCGAGGAGGGCAGGGATCGCGTCGACGCTTCCCCGAGCGCCGAGAGCGAGAGCCGCGCGTGAGCGGACGGTGGCGTCGGAATCCTCGAGTGCTTGTCTCAGATGTGTGGTTGCCTCCGAGGTGTGTACGGCTGCAATTGCGGCAACGGCGCGGCGTCGGACGTCGACCTCCTGAGACTGGAGGCCGACGGCGAGATTTGTGACTCCCTGACCGGCGGCCCTGTCCAACGACCACTGGAGCGCGCCGGCGACATTGAGATCGTCTTCCGTCAATGCTGCCTCGACCAATGCGTCGATGGGCAACGACGCATTGCCCTCCTGATTCAGGATTGCTTGTTGACGGCGGGCAGCAAACTCCGACTCGAGCGCACGCAACAGGGTGACCATTCGTAAAACGTCCTCCCACTCCGACGGTGCCGTGGCGTCGACGCGTTCGAGATTCGTGAGCAGTTCCTGTTCGGCAGCGATGCGCTGGCGCGTGTGTTTGATGAGATCACCCACCAGATCGGCGGGAGCAAAATCGGGGTCGTCCAGGGCGCGTCTGGTTTCGTCCAACGAGAGCCCGAGCGTCCTCAGGCTCTCGACATGGAAGAGCCGGCGGATGTCGTCGGCTGAGTACTCGCGGTAGCCGCCGGACGTGCGGCCGGTGGGCTCCACCAGGCCCAAGGCGTCGTAGTGACGCAACATTCGCGTACTGACACCGGACTGCCGCGAGACTTCGCCGATTAACATCTTTACTCCTGTTCTCTACGTGTGCGGCCCGACGATAGCTACACGCTGCGCCAATTCCACTGCGAGGGTGAAGCCACTGTCGGGATCCAAGTAAAGCCGCTTAGTTGCAACTGCATGTGAGCGAATCTTTGGATCAGGACTCGACGCAGCCGCGTCGAGGATCGGTAGAGCGGACTCCCCGAGACTCACCAGCGCCCGGCTGAGGCTGAGGTGAAGGTCCGTGTCGCCTCGTCCGAGTTCAGTGGCCAGATCAGCCGCAAGCGCGGCCTCGTCGCCTGGTCGTACGAGTGCCACAGCCGCCCGCCAGGCGCTGCACGCGACCTCGTCGTGGTCGTCATGCAGCAGTGCTATCACGGCAGGCCAGGAAATGGGATCCCCGATCTTGGACAGGGTGTGAAGCGCCTGGCTGCGAGCCTGGACGGAGTCGGATTCGAGTTCGTCGGTCAGTCTCGGCACTGTCACTTCGGCGGGGAGTCGGCACAACGCCCAGGTAAGCATGTCGCGGACAAAGAAATCCGGTTCAACAGCGCATCGATCGACAAGGGCTTCCATCAAGCCCGGATCACCCCGGGTACCTACAGCGAGTGCAGCCCGAAGCCGGTCCGACGAGTCGGTCGCAGCTAGCGCGTCGACGAGGTGAGTATTCGACCCACCGTTGTTGGTTGTGTTCACGACAACCACCTCCTTCGTCGACCATCTGAGTCCTTGTCACTGTGTGAAGGTCAAGCCCGGTTGTCAGCAGTCGTTGATCACCGTGATGGCAAACCTGTACGTCGGCCGTCTAGCTCCAGTTAGAGTTGTTCGACGGCCGGCTTTCTCGGCGCGAAATGCGTCCAGAGGTCGCGTACGCACTTGCGGCAAGGAATGCACTCGCGTAGTCCTGCAACGGAGCGATGGAATACTGCGCGAGCCGGTAGTGACAGTTATCGAAGCGCCGAACGGCCAATCTGCATTGATCGTCTCTCATGTGGTGGACCACAGCAGGAGCGAAGAATTGGTTGTCACGGACCAGGCGGTTCTGGTGGATCTCTTGGCGGATGGCGACGCAAACGAACTCGAGTTCACAATCGTTGGATGCTCTGTTTTTGCCGCGACGGCAATCGAGCACTACAGCGCGGGTTGACTACAGACGCTGATGGCCTCGTGCCTGGCACTCTCAACGTCGCGTGGACATTGGGGGTTATTGTCGCGAGATGGTCGCGCGGTCGCCGGTTCGCGTCGAGCACCTCGTCGACCGACGACATAGACGCTCGGAGTTCCGCTTCGAGGCAGGTTTTGGCTTTGGTCGAGGTTGGAGATGATCGCTTGCGTGTCTGCCGCGCCGCTCGGTCAGTTGGGTCGACCGTTTAGTTGGGTGATTGCCGGCAAGGGGTTGCGGAGTCTAGGTTCTGCTGTCTCACTGTTCTGCTGTCTCACTACTGAAAATTTCAGCGGTACTCGACTTGTGAGTTGCCCCGAATTTACAGTTAATCATTAGCTCCGGCCGCGGAATTTGATTTGTGACGGAAATTGAGCGTCCAGGGCGAATCACCGATCAGAGACAGTCTCTTGCAGTGCAAATTGCCCTGATCTGTTGGGAAACGAGAGGTGCGTCCATCAACAATGGCGTGATGTCGGTTACGATTTCTCGATGTTAGTTCTCCCTCTGGTAGCCGAATCTGCTTGCCGAGGTGGATAAGGCGGAAGCGTGGATGATTTGTCTCTCTGGCTGCAAGGAATCTGTATCTGCTGGTCGAGATTCTTTAATGTCGGATGCTAAAATCGGCGTAGTGCCCAGGTATCCGTGAGGAGGTGTGCAGTGGCGTTGGAGTCTCAGTCGCATTCACTGCGCGGTGTTTACGGGATCTCGGTGATGTCGGAGCTATCCGGAGTCGGGCCTCAGACGTTGCGTTTGTACGAGCGGCGGGGGTTGTTGACGCCTACTCGCACTGGTGGTGGAACGCGTCGGTACAGCGAGTCAGATTTGGAGACTTTGCGTCGTATTACCGGGTTGGTCGATGACGGGGTCAATTTGGTTGGTGTGCGGTTGATTCTTTCGCTCGAGGCGGAGAATTCGGTGCTTGCGGCGCGGATTGCTCAGTTGAGTGAATCTGCCGACAGCCTTACTTGATTGAACACGCGATTTGCTGGAAGTCTGCGTCTGCAACGATCTTGTTTTCCTCGGACACAAGGATTTTCGTCGTTATGTCGACCGCGTCCGTGAGCGGTGGTTGTGCGGTTCGGTAAGAAGCTCCGTCGATACGCGGTCGGTGCGGGATTGAGAGAACCGCGGACCGCCCGTGTTCGGGTGAAATTCTGGCGTCGGATGCCGGTGGGGGAGCTTTTGATTGATTGTGGCCGGAAACGCCCCACCGCGTGAGTCTGCGAGGTGGGGCGTTTCCAGACTGTGCGACCACCTACTGCGTGACATGCGAAGCCGAGCAGGTGCTCGCAGGTTGCTACAGGTGAGGCTTCAGTTGAATCTTGACTGCTCCATCCTGCTTTTTCTGAAAGATCTCGTACGCGTGCGGTGCCTGTTCCAATGGCAGTTGGTGGGTTGCGAAGGTGTCGACTCCGAGGGGGTCGTCGTCCGTCAGGAGCGGAATGATGTCGTTGACCCACTTCTTGACGTTGGCTTGGCCCATTCGCAGTTGAATCTGCTTGTCGAACAAAGTCATCAGAGGAAGTGGGTCGATCTTTCCGCCGTACACGCCGATCACCGAGATCGTTCCGCCGCGTCGGACGATGTCAATTGCCGAATACAACGCGCCTAAACGGTCGAGACCGGCGGTGCGCATTGCCGGTGCGGCAATCGCGTCGGGAAGTAGCCCGATGAATTGCTGCGCGAGCTTCGCGATTGGCGACCCGTGAGCCTCCATGCCGACAGCGTCGATCACGGAATCCGTTCCGCGGCCGTCGGTGAGAGCGCGGACGGCGTCGCCGATCTTGTCGCCGTAGTCGTCGAGGTTGAGTGTTTCAACGCCGCGCTTTTCCAGGCGTGCGAGGCGTTCGGGTACCCGGTCGATGCCGATGACTCGAAACCCTTTGTGTTGAGCAATGCGAGCGGCCATATCTCCGATCGGTCCGAGGCCGAGGATCGTCACGGAACCACCCGGTGGCACTGCGGCGTACTCAACCGATTGCCAGGCCGTCGGCAGCACGTCGGAAAGGTAGACGAAGCGTGAATCGTCAGGTCCTTCAGGTACTTTGATGTGAGTGAACTGCGCTTGTGGGACCCGCAAGTACTCAGCTTGTCCGCCTGGTACCGAGCCGTAAAGTTCGGAGAATCCGAACAATGCCGCGCCGGTGCCTTGGTCACGGACCTGCGTCGTTTCGCACTGCGTGTACAAGCTGGAGTTGCACATGAAGCAGTTGCCGCATGAAATTTGGAAGGGGATGACGACACGGTCACCGACTTCGAGATCAGTGATGTCGGATCCGATCTCCTCGACAATCCCGATGGGCTCGTGACCGAGGATGTCCCCCGGGGTCATGAACGCGCCCAAGGTCTCGTACAGGTGTAGGTCGGATCCACAGATGTTTGTGGTGGTGACTTTGATGATGGCGTCGGTGGGTTCGACGATGGTGGGATCGGGAACTGTTTCGACGCTGATCTTCCGCTTACCTTGCCATGTAACTGCGCGCACGTTGATCGACCTCTTCTCGCTGGAATGTTGTCGCCGTTCGCCTGCCCTAAACGACTGAAGTGCAAACAAAATCGGCCGGGCCATCAGTGGCTCGTCACGTGCCCTGGAGTCTCCAGGGCTATGGGTTTACGTGGGGAACCATCCCCATGTACGAAGAAGAACGACAGAGAATGACTCCTCTGCAGTTACAGAACTGATCTTCCTCGGCGGTGCAGCGTGACTGCCGATTTCGGCCGCACCGGGAGCCGCTCACTGACAACTTGTCAGAGTCGGCTCCATACTCGATGCGACTTGAGCAGTGTGACCACTTGTTCAAGTACCGATACGCTGTCCTCGCCGGTCACGACGCCGTCCGCCGCAGTGAGTTCTGCGGTTTCGAGAAGTTCCGTCGCGTCATTCCATGCGCCGATGGCCTTGCCGTGCCGGAACATTTCCGACAGGAGGATATTCACTCGTGGGTCTGCAGGTGCCCCTGCGAGCAGGAGAGCGTCGAATTCGATCGATCGTGCGGTATCGAAGGTGCGCGAGACGGGAACAGTGACCGAGTCCGAGACCAATGTGCCGCCGTGCGGGGCGATCACCAGCGGCACTATCCCGCTTTCTGCGAGGCCTGACACTATCGCTTCGACGGCGGGAAGGTCGGAGTTCTCATCGGCGACGATGCCGATCACCCGGCCGGTGACCGGCCATTGCGCGCCGATCTGGGACAGGGCAGAGCTAGGCATCGGTGCGTCGTCGAACGGAATTGACGGCTTCGGGGCCGGGAGGCCAAGGCCGGCGGCGACCTTCGCGCACAGGTCGGGATCGATGTTGGCGATCACACCGAGGGCTCGTTCTTTGATCGTTTGTTCGTAGCACTTTCCTAGTTCGAAGGTGTACGCCTGTGCCACATGGTCTTGTTCGATGACAGTGAGACTGCTGTAAAACAGGCGCGCCTGCGAGTAATGGTCGTCGAATGTTGCTGGCGCGCCGCGAAGTTTTGTACCGGCCTTGAGCGCTACCGGTACTTCGACGAACGCCCCGACTTCTGCGCCGGCCATGAAGGGGCAACCCCCGTCGAGGGAGTTCGGCTTGTAGGGGGCGACACCGGAATGTACTGCGCTCTGGTGCATTCCGTCGCGGAACATGTCGTTGACCGGTGCATGTGGGCGGTTGATCGGGATCTGACCGAAGTTGGGTCCACCCAGCCGGCTGATCTGGGTGTCCAGGTAAGAGAACAGGCGGGCCTGTAGTAGCGGGTCGTCGGTGACGTCGATACCGGGCACGAGGTGCCCCGGGTGGAAGGCGATCTGTTCGGTTTCGGCGAAGAAATTGGTCGGGTTCGCGTTGAGCGTCATCACCCCGATCGGTTGAACCGGGGCCAGTTCTTCAGGAACGAATTTGGTGGGATCGAGGAGGTCGATGCCCTCGAACATCTGCTCGGGGGTGTCGGGGAAGATCTGGATGCCCAGTTCCCATTCCGGGTACGCACCCGCTTCGATGGCGTCGGCGAGATCGCGGCGGTGGAAGTCGGGATCGAACCCGTTGATCAGTTGCGCTTCTTCCCATACCACCGAGTGCACACCCAGGCGCGGCTTCCAGTGGAACTTCACGAGCGAGGTTTCTCCGTCGTCGTTGAGAAGACGGAAGGTGTGAACGCCGAATCCTTCCATCATTCGATACGACCGGGGGATACCGCGGTCGGACATGTTCCAGAGGGTGTGCGCGGTGGCTTCGGTGTGGAGGGAGACGAAATCCCAGAATGTGTCGTGTGCGCTTTGTGCTTGCGGGATCTCGCGGCATGGATGATGTCGGGGAATTTGATTCCGTCTTGGATGAAGAAGACCGGGATGTTGTTGCCGACCAGGTCGAATGTTCCTTCGGCTGTGTAGAACTTGGTGGCGAAGCCGCGAGTGTCTCGGACTGCGTCTGCCGAGCCGCGTGAGCCGAGCACTGTGGAGAAGCGGACGAATACGGGGGTTTCGACTCCTCTGCGGAGGAAGCCTGCCTTGGTGACCTTTTCAGCGGCACCGAAGGCGCGGAACACTCCGTGGGCGCCGGCGCCGCGGGCGTGAACGACGCGCTCGGGGATCCGCTCGTGATCGAAGTGGGTGATCTTTTCCCGTAAGTGGTGGTCCTGGAGCAGAGTTGGGCCGCGTTCTCCGGCTTTGAGAGAGTGGTCTGTGTCGTAAAGGCGGGCGCCCTGTGCGGTGGTCAGATATTCGCCCTGCTGCGAGCGCGCCGACGGTGGTCCTTCGACGACTTCGGCTGTCGCCGTGCGCAGTTGAGGGGAGCGTTGATCGGCCTTCGGGGGCAACGGAATGCGTGGCTTGACCGGTTCCTCCAGCGGCGGAGTCGCCTGGCCGGGCGCTCCGGAGATCGGAGGGCTCTTTTTAGAGATTTTTTTGGACACGATGACTCCTCGATTCTCTGTCAGAAACTTGTCAGAAATATGTGTCGTGGAGAGAGCGCGGGAGCGCACTTTGCGGTAGGGCTTGTTCCGTTCCCGATGAAGTGTCGGTACGGGTGAACCTCGACGAATGGATCAATCGCGGAGATTTTGGCTCGCCCGTATTTCACTCCGTCAGCGATGCGTGTTGCTGTTCAACCCAGTGGTACGGGCCAGTGATGTTTTGTGGATCAGCGAATATCGTTGGAATCCCCGAACGCTGCCTATTTCTGATCATCACGCACGTCGGGTACGGTGCGGTAGCTTGCCAAGAAAACCTTCCTGCGGTGCGGGTATCGCCTCTGGTCCGCTCTATCGCGAGTGTGGATCGGTTGCAGGTCCTTGTGTGGTGGCGCCGCCCTCGTCGGACCAGGTTTCGCCGCCGGAAGGATCCGATTGCACGTCCCCGGCTGCGTTTTCGCTGCTGGGATCTGTGTGGACAGTCTCGATGTCGTCGGGTGGACCCTCGCCTGTACGTGCTTGCTTGTCGGTCAAAGTACCTCCGGGGTTCATCTCGGCTCGTCGGCCGAGGGGAATCGACTATCGTTGCTGCCGTCCATGTTTCGCGCCTGGCATTCAGTTATTCGAGATGCGACGATGCTCGACGTGTCTCATGCGCGAAGTGGCTGAAGTTCACATCGGGTCCTCGTGAGTGAGAGCCCGGTAGCTTTTTGCGCCAGCTCGGTCCACTGCTGCTTTCACGACGGCGAAAACTGCTCCCTGGAGCGCCGCCGCGATCAGGACTTCTTTGCTCGATCTGTTGAGATCTTGCGGGTCGGGGGCTTTTTCGTCATGCCCGACGCGCTTCCAGATCTGTTGAAACACCGCTCCAGCGGCGATTCCACCAATCACGCTCGTTGCGAGGGAAAGCGGTTTGTACATTGCTTTGGTTATTGCGCTCATTGTGTGAATTCCTCCATTGATGTCGTTCTGTTAGAAGGAAGCGATCGCTGCGGCGCCGAGCGATGTTCTGCCATGATCGAACCCGGCAACAAGCGTTGCTGCCGTTGGAAGATGCGATGTTCGCGTTGCGTCACGGTTCCGGAGTTCTCCTCACTTATCGCCGGTAGCTATCCGGCTGAACGCCGTACAACGGCGGGTTCAGTCTTGGCGCGCTTTGTCGGCTGACTCTTGGCTGATGAGTAAGTCTTCGGTGAGGTGTGGATGGTTGTATGCGCTCAGTCGTTTCTGCGGCACTGCAGCCACGTTCGCGCCGTCGTCAGTGCTCAGTCCCGGTATCGTGAATCGGACATACGTCTTCCTCTCTTGAGATGTCGAACTGTTCGCGCGAATGTGTGCGTGCAGTTGCGGCATCATCGCCAAAGATCGTCTCTGTCTGTTCAGCCGATGCTTGCGGCCAATTCCTTCCTCATGGGGTCCCCGAACATCGGGGCGATCCGGAACTCGAGCTCCCGGTGTTCACAGTTGAACTTCCGGGGTTTGATCGCGCCGGGCCGAGCGGACTGGATGTCGATCGCTGTCATCGTCCTCCTGAAGCCAAGTGTGCAGTAGCGGCAGTATGTGCAGTTTCAGGCGCTCTAAATCTATACCAGGAGAAGTAGATAATTGGCAAGCCTGGACGGGCGAAACTGGAGGCGAAAACATGGTTTGCATCACCAGTTTTTGGGCCGTTGCCAGATGAAATGCTTGTTTATGTCGCATTTGGGGGGCGAAACCTCCCCTTCCCCTTCCGTGAAATCTGTGTCTTACGGGATAGATTTATTGCTGTCGATTGATGAGCTCCGGGTCGCAGATTGTGCCTGAAACGTCTGCAGTGACATTGGAGCGGTGCTGCTTGATGCCCTGCCGGTCGTGCAGTGCACATCGAGATTGGGGCGAGAAACGTGTTGCGCAATGGATTATCCGACAGTTTCACTGAGTAGGAAGAGTCTGCTGCGGAGCTGGCGGTGGACCCCAATTTCCACGGCGGGTCAGATGTTTCCGGCTCACCGATACAGCCGAACGTTATCTGGTGAAAAACACTCGCAATTGGGAACGTAGTCGCTGCGTAATCGCTTGCGCAGTCATAGGTTCGGCACTGATTGTCGGCGGTAGCCGAATGTCGACGCCACTCGCTGTAGTTGACACATCGACTGTGAGAGGTGAGCGGTGCCAGGGGCCGGGTCTCCTCTGCGGCGAGTTAGTGCAGTCGGATGTGCGGTCCTTCGGAGTCGATATGGGCGATCGACAAGGCTGCGGGATCCGGCGCGGCCGATACTGGGTGAGACGCTCGACTGTGCGGTAAGACTCGCGGCGGTGTGTTCTCGGGTGCCCGGCACCGGTGGCATTCGTCGATCGCCATATGTGGCGGGCCCACTATGTGCCGGCAGTTCGTCGGACCGGATGATGGAGTGGGCTGGGAGTTCGAGTATTCTTCGATCCCGGTCGGGAGTCGGCGCTCCGACCTGCGCGTAGATGATTTTTATGGTGACACTGCGGGTGGAAGGAAGAATGGCAGTGGAGACATCGGAGAAGTCGGTTCTGGATGTTTATGGGCGGATTTCGCAGGTGGCGCGGACGGTGCACGGAACGCTTACCGGTGGTGTTATGGCACCGTCGGAGGTGCTCGAGGAGGTCGCCGAGGCTGCGGTGAAACTGCTCCATGGTGTCGATCATGCGGGGATCACCTTGGTGCGCCGCCATCGTCCTGGACATCGTCCTGAGCATTTCGAGTCGGCTGCAGCGACCGGTAGAGTGCCGACGCGGTTCGACGAATTGCAGCACGAGCACGGTGAGGGGCCGTGTTTCGATGCGATCTGGTCTCGTCAGACGGTGCGGATAGTCGACGTAATTTCGGATCCGCGGTGGCCCGCGTTTATGACTGCGGTGCGGGAGCAGACTCCGGTTCGGTCTGTGTTGTCGATCCAGCTTTATACCGATGGCGACGAACTCGGCGCATTGAACCTGTTCTCGGACAATGCCGGCGGGTTCGACGCCGAAACGGAGGAGCAGGCGATCAATCTGGCTACCCATGCGGCCATTGCGCTTTCGAGTGCACGTCGCGGTGAGCAGTTTCGCAGTGCGCTGGCCTCACGTGATCTGATCGGCCAAGCCAAGGGCATGCTCATGGAACGTTTCGACGTCGATGCCATAGCGGCGTTTCAGATGCTTCGAACGCTCTCGCAAGAGATGAACGTGTCCGTGCTCGAGTTGGCGGAAAGGGTGGTCCTCCGCGAGGTTCCGGTTGGTAACGAGTAACGCCGAATATGGGAAGTGCTTCGCTGGGAAATGTTGTGGCAGAGCAGTTTCGCTGCTCTCTGCCTGATGGATGCGTGGCCGGCGCCCCATCAGGCAGGGAGTGCGCCTAGTTCGGCCCCGTTGGTTCGATTCTTTCAGGCCGAAATCGACGGCGTATCGGATCAACGTCTCGCCGAAGCGACACACCAAAGGCTCGTCGACGCTTTCGATTCTGCCCTCCATCACCTTGAGGCTCTCGGCAACAAGTTGTTGCCGATGTTGACTTCGGGAGTATCAGCAGCCCCGCGACGTCACTCCCAGCTGATGTCGCCGGTCCCGACAATCAAAGCTGCGCGTCGGCCGATTAGTGCATCTGATTGATCCGCGTCGCAAGAGTTGCGTTCTCGGCCTCGAGTGAGAGGATCAATCCGATTCCGACTAAGTTCACTCCGTTGGCGATCAATTCGCTAATGCGACGTAGCGTGGTCAGATCCGCTTCGCTGTAGCGGCGGGTTCCGCCATCGGTGCGCGTCGGGGTCAACAACCCTCTTCGGTCGTAGAGCCTTAAGGTCTGCGGTCCGATGCCGGATAACTCCGACATCACCGAGATCCCGTACACGCCGCGCAGTGAGGGCGGTTGACGTTCGAAAGTCACGGTGAACCTCCTCATCGTAATCGGCTGATCGTAATGGGTTGTCACGCGACCTTAACATCTGTGACCATAAAATCTATATCTACGGGTTTAGATTTGGTCCAGTCGGCACTGGCTGACCTCCAGAGTTTCCTGCATTTCAGCTGTTCGGGGCGTGCATCAGTCTTTGCGGGAAACGTCTCGCCTAAGTTGTTGCTCTTTCGGGCATGCGAATTATCTGTGTTGGCCGATGTAGATTTAAAGAACGTGGATGCTTAGACGGGCGCTCGTTCATCCCTTCACCTCGCGAACGCGATGACGGCGATCGACATCCCGTTCGCTCATAGCGGCGACATTGCCTCGGGCAGTTCCACCGTGAACACGCCGGAACCCGCGCTAGGAATCGCCGCCAAGATATTCGGGCATCCCGTATCAGAAGAGTTGACCGTGGATATCGGCTGAGCGGGTGGCCGAAACAACACGCTGGCCGGTTTTTGCGGCTAACGCCATATCTCGCTGATCCTAGGCCGGGTTCGCAGGTCCAAATCTTCGCAGGTCCAAATCTCTGAGGGGTTATCGCTCGAACGTTGTTCGATGGCTTCGAGAGCGGATCGACCGTCGGGGTCTCCATAGCGTGTCCGGGCGGGTGTGTTTCCCGATTTCGCCCGACCGGACGGCAGTCTCACGGAGAAGTGCCCGTTGAATGGCAAGTGCCCGTTGAATGGCAAAGTGCCGCCTATCGGTTCAGTCCTGCCCAATGCTCCTCCGCAACAGAAGTTTTGGAACCATGAAGGCAACTCGATGCCCACACCGACATGGGCCCAGCACTGAGGTGATCGACGACGGAATCACGCTCGTTGGAATCGAACGATTACTTGCTGGAAGCCGAGAATTCGATTCTGGCCGCGATCTCTCAGCTGAGCGACACGACTGACGACCCGGCTTGAGCTGGTGCCATGACATCGGTTGATGCGGTTGATGCGGTTGCATCAGGTCGTGCCATGTCACCGAAGTCTGCGTCCGCGACGATCTTGTTACCGTCGGCTTCGAGGCGGGTGAGTGCGGAATCGAACGCGTCTACGAGCCATGGGTCGGCAGCCTCGCCGAGCAGTGTGTCCGGTATCGACTCGATGTTGGTCTGAAAGACACGAATCGTCCAGGATCCACTTGTATCGGGCTCGTCCGAGAGGCCCCGGCCGGTGTTGGTGGCCAAGACGTAGCGGTTGTATTCGAGGTCGACGCGGATGGCGTAGTCACCGGCAAGGTTGACCACGTTGGCGGGGCGATGGGTAGCGGTGGCCAATGCGATCAGTGCGTCGTTGTACTTTTCCGAGAATTTCTTCGTAAGGGGCATGGCTGTCCTACCTGTCTAGGCGTGGCCGTTGCAATATTGCAATGGCTGATGAAGACAGTTCGTTGCCGCGGCTTGACGAGGAACTATGAGTGATCCTATCTCAGGTAGACCGGATACACCCATGCTGCCAATCTTTGGGTGGTCAGAGATGCAGGTGTTCAGAGATGTGCTGTGGCGCTCAACCATGCATTCGTAGACCTACTCGAAGATGACGGCTACGCCCGTGGCGACGAGTTCCTCTCTGTTGCCTGTGCATTGTGGACACCATGACCACACCGTTTACCGTCACCTACGTCGAGCATCCCGGCCCGACCGCTGACAGCGGCTTGTGGAACCACGCGAACTTCGAGCGGGAACTGTTAAGGACGCTCATGGAAAGGCCTGGCGATCCGGCCGGTCTCGCACGACGTGGAATAGACGCGGTCTGCGCCCGGCTCGGACGACAAGCAACGGGCCCGCAAAGCGCCCGAGTCCGTCCATCGGTCCTGTGAATTGCGATAACGATCTGAATTGAAGAGTTTGCCGAGCAGACTAGCGTCCAGCGCTCGAAAAGCGCTGGACCGCAACCCGCGGGGGACATCACTATTTCAGGCCGCGAGACCCGTCTGCGGAATCGTTGAGGTGCATGGCTGTAAATCTGCGCCCGTTGGATATCGGGGGTCCGGCGGCTCAGAGTGTGGCGATCACTTACGGAACGAAAAAGGTTGCGACGCCAGGGGTAATCGTTCCGGCCGCAGATAGAACCGCGACTGCGATTTGCCCGGTGCCGGTCTGCAGGGTCGCCTCGGCCGGGTATCCGTGCAGTCCGTCAGACAGTCGGGCGGTTCCGGACGTCCCGGTCGACAAGTTCAACCAGCGCACTTCCGACGAGAGCAGGCACCCCCACCGGCCTTCTTTACCTCCGGTGATCCTCAGCGTGCCCGCTTGTTCGCCGACCACGGCCACACAGCGGACCGCGGGTGCGTCGAAGCTGCCATTCGGGTTCCCGTACGGAGCCGGATCGATCTGGAACGGAACGGTGACTGCAGCGGAGGCCGCGGCTACCGGCGCCAGAGCCGAACCGATCACTACGGACGAGCAGATGGCCAGTCGGCGAACAAGATTCATTACGGTGCCCTCCAGCAGGCGGGAAATTAGTGTCGCGCCCATCCTTCACCCGGACTGCAGTCGTGGCAAGGCGAGGCCGAGCTCTCGGATTGGAGAAGTTGGGTCGCTGGGTTACTGATCTGCCAGGCTCCCGAATTGGTTTCCATCGCTTCCGAGTGTCGCGTAGGTTAGGTGATTTCCGTTGTTTACCCAGCACTACACCTTTCGTGACGAGACCCTCACCGATACGTCGTTCCAGTGGGCGCCGTGGTTGCAATGTTTGTTCTGCTCGGCCCGTACTTCGCATGGTGGCCTTTCCGTACCTGGCGTACGACACGAATCGTTGTTGTCGCCGCACCGGATTTGTTGGTTATCGTCGCGGCCAAGCTGGCATGGCTGGTGAAGCTACCCGGTGGCACGCGATTTTTGCTCTCGCTCATCAATGTCGGCGGCCCGTGGTACCAGTTCGAGGACGGCTCGTAGCAAAACCAGGTCAATCAGAGCAGTGTTGCGCCGAAGTCGGTCAGGTCCGGCTCTCAGTTCAGTATCCGACGCAGCTGTCTCGCCTGGGCCGCGAGTTCGCCTGTTGCGGTGAATAATTCGGTCTCGTCGACGCACAGCGTGTCTGTTGCCCACACGGTGCGATGGCGCAGGCGGTGCCACGGTGAATCCGACGGTGTGGTGGGAGCAAAATGTGCGCTGAACTCGACGGTGGGAATTGCAACAGGCATCGTCAGGGTCGCAAAAAGCCCGGGCGGCAATGCGTCGAGTAGGACTGCAGAGCGCTCTGTCGTCGTGAAATCGAGATTGTCGAGCAAGCGAATCCAGACATCGAACTCGGGGGAGTCGCCACCTGCAAACGGTCGGGCGGCGTTGATCGGGCGAATGTCGAGATGCTGTGAGAACGGTACGAAGTCGATCGGTATCTCGAGGCGTGGCAGAGTCGACGGGTCGTCAGAGGCCGGTTCCACTGATGAGGTCGTCCGGACTGTGTGGCTGATATCGCGCGCGAGACGAACGAGCGCGGTAGCGGAATCGGCAAGTGCGACTCGGCAACTGACGGTACGGCCGCCATGCACGTCATCGACTGTCAGGGCGGCTACGCCGGGTGGGACCGGCCGATCGAGGTGCGCGCTGACCGCGGCAGGCGAGGCGCCGGTGGCGTCGACTGCTGCTCGGATCATGCTCGCGACGACGAGGCCACCATGGATTCCGTCGAAACTCTTCCAGCTCGCCTCGAAAGTGGCGCTGTGCGATGTCGTGGTGGTGACAGTCATATCGAGGGCTCCCGTAGTTCGGCTGACATCTGACTTGTGCTTTCTATAGTCAGAACCTTAGGGTCTGACTATGGTAATTACAAGCCAGGCACAGGTGGATATGAACCTACTGATCCACGGATCGGGCGCGCTCTCGAGGATGTGATCGGTCTCGTTGATACTGAAACTGACGGATATTGCTGATGGCGCAGTATCTTCGCTTTCGCGTTGGCTTCGTACGTGTCGGTCGCACCGCGAACTCGGCTCGGCGTCGGCAGTTGCGGATTCGAAGCAGACACTTCGCTTTACGTATCTCTCGACTGTCCTGCTGGTAGGCCTTGTGCTCAACAGCCTGTTCGGCTGGTCCCAGATCAGATTGCGGCGTTGGCGATCGCCGTCTTCGCTGCGAAGGAATGCGTCAGGGGGAGGTCTATCAGTCGAGTACGTCGAAGGCTGACTGATACAAGGCTGACCGTGTGGACCTCGACCCCCGACGCTCGTGACCCCAAATTTCTCACACCGACGATCAACTGCCAGGTACGCCTAGATCACGGCTCCGCCGCTCAGTACGCTGACCAGTCCGATCGCGATGAACGCCACTACGTAAAGCGGACCCCTGATGGGGTCTCCGGCACTTGCTCCCTCGTGAAGCCAATTGAGAATGTCGATGGAACCCATATGCACACTCCTGCTCTCGTTTGGACGACCATTCACGGATTCAATCGCCCACACATTCGCCAGTGTTACTCATATCGGACAAAATCGACTCCAGTCACCCGCTGGCTCAACGTCTCTCGAACGTAGTGTGCACGTACCCGTCGAGTGTGTGGGTTGTCTCAGAGCCCGGTGAACAATGCCTGGTCGGGATCTTCTGATCCGATCACCGCGGGAGTGACCATGGGGAGATCCCCGATGACAGCGTTGTTGTCCGATACCTCGATCAGGTAACCCGGTGTGGTCCTCGAACTGTCCTGTTGCCCCCGGGCACCACCCATCGCGCCTGCTCCACCACCCATCATGGCGCCTCCTGGGCTCGTGCCGGTCACTGCACCACCAGCAGTTCCCGACGGCGCAAAGGGGGTAGGGGATTGGCTGGTCGACGAAAGGGGTTGTAGCGCTGCAATTCCTGAAGGTCCGACGATGCCACCGCCACCTGAGGAGGCTCCGAACGTTCCGCTGCCCGCGCGCGTGGTGGCTGCGGGCCCGATTGCACCACCCGCACTTCCGAGTTGGTGTGAGACGCCTGCGCCCGAAGCGGCGAACGGATTTCCAGTGCCCCAGAGTTTGTCGACGCCCGAGTTCAATGCCGCTGCGGCGTGCGCTGCGCTGGTCTGCGCCGGTCCGGATGGTGTGGCGCCGGCTGCTGAACCACCGGTGGCGGACTGTAATTGTGTAGCTCCAGCGGTAGCGCCTTCAAGCAGCTGTGACGCTTGTTGGGCGAGCGGTCCAGCTGCAGCGAGTGCGTCGCTGACTGGTGGTGCCGGAACCGGGATCGAACCGGAAAGGGAGTTCATCGTGGCAGTGTGTGCGAGCATTTCCGAGCGGGTCGTATTTACTGCTGCGATGGCCGCCTGCATGTGTTCTGCCGCCGCCGCGAGCAGCATGGCCTGCCCGGGCGGGGTCAACGCTATCGGCGCTGCCGCTACCACTGCCGAGGCAAATGATTGTGCGATGGTCGCCAATTGAGCGTTGCCACGCTGCACGGATTCCGCCGCTGCAGCAGTGGTTTGGGAGATTGCATTCCCACGATCGCTGAGCTCTGATCCGCTGCGTTGAGCTACCTCGTTGATCTGTGTAGCGGCCTGGTTACCTGCGCCGCTCCATGTTTGGCTCACTGAGGAAAGCCCCTGTGTGGACAGTCCGGCTGCCTTGTCGATGAGTGCACTGGCCGAACTGAGGACGTTGACCGGATCAACACCACTGAAGACCCCCGAACCGAGGCTCTGCGCAAGCTGGATCAGCGGTGTGAACAGTTGGTCCACGCCGGGCAGGGACGGCAGTGAAATTCCTTGCATGATCAGATCGGCGGCGCCCTGCGGGAGTTCCGGCGTGGGCGGCGCCATGAGGTATTCAGGAATCGCCGAGTTCTCGACGGGCTCGGGCAGTTCCAGGCCGAGAACGGGTGCAAGCGCACTGCCCTGGAGAAACTCGAGAACCGTCGTAGGCTCGTCAGGAGTGCTCATGCAAGGTCCCCGTTGGTGGCAGCGTTACGTCGGAGGTCGGCGGCGCCCGCCTTGTCGGTGCCGTCGTATGTGCTCGCGGCCGCACCGGCCGTCGCAGAAGTTCCGGCATAGTACGCGGCAAGTGCCGCAACGTCTTTGGTGTGCGTCGCCTGTGCACGTGCGAAGGCTTCGAGGAACTCGAGTCCGACGGGCCCGACTGCCGGTGCTACGGCTGCGAGGTTGGCGTTCAGATCCATTACCGCGGCGTGGGCAACCTGACCGGCAGATTCTGCTGCTGTAGTGCCATACGTGCGGATGTCGTCGGTGACGACAGAAAGCTCGCTCATCATTACCCCCGTAGTTGGTAAGCGTCTTCTCAGGACTCTAACGGAATGAATTGGTCGAGTGCATGTTCGTGTGCCCCGACGCCTTTGAGAGACTGAACCCATGAAAACTGCTTCGGACGTTATTGCCCGACTTGCGTCCGATCCCACCCGTTCCGGATTGGTGATGGACTTCGACGGGGTTCTCGCTCCGATAGTCGACGATCCGGCCGCGAGCGCTCTCTTGCCGGGCGCCGCCGACGTACTCGACGTGTTATCACGTCATCTCGCAATGGTGGGCTTGCTTTCCGGTCGTCCCGTCTCTTTCCTTCGTGAGCGGGTGCCCGGCGAGAATGTTGTCCTCATGGGCTCGTACGGAGTCGAGACGTGGGTTGACGGGGAAATTCGAGTATTACCGGCCGTGGCGAAGTGGAAGCCGGCGGTTGCCGAGGCCGAGGCCGAACTACGGCGATTGTTTGATGCCGCAGACGTCCCGGGGATTCATGTCGAGGGGAAGGGGCTTGCCGTCGCTGTGCATTGGCGGCAGGCACGCGAGAGAGTTGCCGCTGCGGCGTTCGTGGAGCATGTGGTGCGTGAGGTCGCAGCGAAGACCGGGCTGCGCCGCGAGCCGGGCAAGCTCGTCGAGGAGTTGCGCGCTCCTGTAGACGAGGACAAGGGGACGGGATTGCAGCGGGCGATCCGGGCCGCTGGCGTCGATGCGGTGGCATACGCGGGTGACGACCGGGGTGACTTGCCGGCATTTGCGGCCGTGTTGGCGCTCGGCGGCGACGCATTGGTAGTCGGCGGCGTCGACATCGCGCCGGAAGTTGCCGCAGTCGACGGCGTTGCGTTCAGTGATCCGGAAGAGTTCTTGGTGTGGATGAAGGACCTGGCGACGGTTCTCGATGCACAAATTTGATAACAAGGCCGTGATTTCCGTGCGGCGAGTCACAAAAAGTCTGTGATGGTCGTCACGTAACGGATGGATAACGATCGGTATGGTTGAAGCTCGAATCAAACTTCCGACCTGCAATTTTCTGCCGATTTCGGGCGGGCTAATGATACGGGCGTGCCAAAAAATTGCCCCGTGACCTTTCCGTGACCATCGCCTAGCGTCGTTGGCAGTCCGAAACAGCCGGACAAACACCGGCCCGCAACTGCGTGCTTCTGCCCCGCGGGTCCGGTACTCCCCAAACCTTCGCGGGGCAGGAGTGAAACAGGCGAGTCGTTCGATACGGCACACATGTGCCAGGTCCGATGTCGTCCGCGGTAGCGGAGAGGATTTACCTGATGACCAGCATTACTTTCAAGCGCGCCCTCGGCGCAGTTGCAACAGCCGGCGCAGTAGTAGCCATCCCGCTCGCGATGAGCACCGGCACCGCCTCCGCAGCCGGCCACGACTGGTCCGGAGTCGCGAACTGCGAGTCTTCCGGAAACTGGGCAGCCAACACCGGAAACGGCTTCTACGGCGGCTTGCAGTTCACGCAGAGCACGTGGGAGGCATACGGCGGATCGGGCAACGCTGCCAACGCAAGCCAGTCCGAGCAGGTCCGCGTCGCCGAGAACGTTCTCGAAGGCCAGGGCGTCGGCGCATGGCCCGTGTGCGGCCAGTACCTGACCGGCGGAACCACCGCAGCCACCTACCAGGAGGCTTCTGCCCCCGTCACGGCTGAGGCCAGCGTCGAATCTGCTCCTGTTGCCACTACCGGCGGTAACTACGTGGTCCAGATCGGCGACACCTTGTCTTCGATCGCTTCAGCTCACGGCATCTCGCTGGACGCTCTTGCAGGTCAGGTCGCAAACATCAACCTGATCTTCCCGGGACAGAGCCTGTCCGTCTAACCACCCTTGTGGTTGAACACTTCTGAATGTGTCCGGAGCGATTGCGCTCCGGACACATTCGGCGTTTGTGCAGTTCGACTGTATTTAGGGTTCGATATCCGGTAGCGCGGACGCTGATGCCTCGTACTCGAGTCGGCGTTGCACACCGGCTACTTCTCTCACCGCATTGCCGAGCAGGCTGCGCGAGAGGGGAGTGAGGTCCGCGACCACGATCTCGTCGGTGGGCATCATGCCGGCGGCAAACTGATCCGTCTGGTGACGGACTCGGATCTGCTGGAGAACCTCGAAAGACTCGATGAGCACCCGCGTGTCGTCGGCGGGGAGGAAACCGGTGTCGGAAGCAACCTTCAGGCGTTCGACGGTGGTGCTCGTACGTGCGCCTACGGACGTGCCGGCCCAGCGTGCGATATTCACGATCGGTTGCACAGCTGTGGATTTCAGGTTGACGGTACCGGTACGGCGTGTCACCACGTCCCGCAACGAATGTAGTTTTGCCTTCTCGCCCACGGCTTCTCGAAGTAGTAGTCGCATGACGGCCGGGTTGAGGCGTAACTGATCCAAGGCTTCGGGCCTCGGATCGAGGGCAGGATCTCCCGCAACAACGCGGGCGTCTGCCAGCATCGACAGCATGACGAGGGCCTGGTCCTGGTAGGGATTGGCTACCCACTTGCGTAAGGCGCGGCGCCACTGCGGGAGCGTACGTGCGAATCGTGCCTGAGTTGCGACTGCGTTCTGCGCGTCGCGAGGGAATCCACACCGGTCGAGAATCTCGTGGATCCGCTGCGCCGCATCCGCACCTTCGCGGTGCGACTCTCCGCCCCACACCAACGCGCTGTCGATGTCCGACGACGGCAGAGCCTCGCGCCGGGCCGCGCTGCCGAGTGACAGCCAGGCAAAGTCCGGGCGTTCGTCGCCGCCCACCACCAGTTCGATTGCGCGCCGCACCGTCACGTCGATCAAGACCGATAGCGTGCCACTGATATCGATGGGTGAGACCCGTGCGTCGACCAGGCCGGTGACCAGCTCAGGTACAGCTCGGGCCGTGGCAATGAGTTCGACGTCGGTCTTGGCAGTCGCAAGGGCGGCGCGAAGTTCGAAGCCCTGATTTGTTGCCGACGTCAGAAGGTCGCTCAGTTCGAGCACCCCCAGAAGTTCGCCGGACGCCGTGACGACGGGAAGGTGGCGCAATCCGTGTTCGAGCATGTCCGTGACAGCGTCGGCTCCGAGTCGATCCGGATCCACCGTCACGGCAGACGGCGTCATCACCGTGGAGACCGGGCGAGCGCTGTCGATTCCTCCGACAACAACTCGGCTGCGCAGATCGCCCTCCGTGAAGATTCCGTAAGTGCTTGCATCTGTGGGAATTACGACGGCTCGACGCCCGGCTTCGGTCATCAGTACAGCGGCATCGCGGATGGAGGATTCCCCGGAACATACAATTGCCGGTCCCCGCAACAGATCTCGTACCGCACGCATGGCTGGGTTCGGTACCGAGATTCGCGCGGTGTAGCCCGTCATGGCTCCATTGTCGCAGGCATGTCCGATTGATCGTCATGTCGGTCGCGGCGTCACAGGCCGCCAAGGCGTGCGAGCGCGTCGAGCGCGACGTCGGTAGTGCGCCACAGTGCGTCGATCTCCTGTTCGGTGCCGGCCTTCGTATACGGGTTCTGTAGTGCAAAACCGTTGGTCAACGTGATCGTGTTGTATCCACTGTCGGCGGCCCTGAGCAGAAGCTGGGACGGTTCGGAGTTTCCGGTCAGCCGATCGAGCCCCTCACCGACGAAGTAGAACCGCCACAGTGGGCCCAAGTCGGCGCCGTATTCGGCTTTGGTGTCGGAAACTATCGAACCGCCTTTTGTCGCGATGGAATCGACGATCTTGTAGAAATCGGGGATATCGACAGGCTGGGTGGTAGCGGTGGCCACGGTGTAGGCGAGATCGACTGTGAGGTGTGCGTTGTAGCCAGCCATGGCGACGCGTGCGGGACTGATATCGCATTGGCGCGTCAACGAGAAATAGTTGGACCATGCGGGATCGGTAGGGGCGCCGGTGAATTCGGCGTGGATATTCGCTAGATAACGGCGTAGTAGTTCGAAACTGACCGAACGTGCCCAGGATCTGTTGGCGAATACTCCCGGATCGCGCTGTAGAGGCATGACCGCCTCATGCTCGACGGCATCGAGACCGATCGAGAAGAGTCCGCGCCAATCATGATGTGATACAAGGATTGTGGTGATTTGGTGATGCCGCTCGACTGCGGACTCCAAGCGTTCGAGGCCTTCTCCGTGCAGCGTCGATACGTCGCTGAGGTACGCAATTCTTTCGACCTCGCCGGCAGTCAGTGGAGTTCCGCAGGCTATGGATAGATTCTTGCCCGGATCCGCAGCTACGGATCCGGGCAAGAGTAGAGCGAATGTGAAACTCAGTGCGATCGCTGTGGTCACGATTCGGCTCGATTTCATCGGCTCACAGTAGTTGAACCGATTCATGATTGCCGGGTTGGCAATCAGCTCGGAACTGCAGTCAGCTCAGAACTGCAGTCAGCTCAGAACTGCGTCGGCTTCGATCTCGATGAGTAGAGCGGGGTCGATCAACGAGCTGACCTCGAGGATTGTCGTAGCCGGGCGGATGTCGCCGAATACTTCACCGTGAGCGAGTGCGGCCTGCTCCCACTGCGACATGTCGCGCAGGTACATGCGGGTGCGGATGACATCGCCGAGCGAAGCGCCGGCTTCTTCGAGTGCGGCCTTGATGGTGTCGAGGGCGGCACGGGTCTGATCGTTCAGGGTTTCGCCGGGGGCGGTGGTGCCTGAAACCGCAACCTGATTGCCGATGCGGACGGCGCGGGAGTAACCGATCTTCGGTTCCCATTCGGAACCGGACGAGATGTTGATTCTGTTGGACATGGCGTTGATTCTGCCAACAACTGATCGACCGTAGTGAAGCACGGGTCGCTTCCACGGTTCATCTTGACATAGCATAGAACAAGTGTTCGACTTGGGGCTATGAGGTGGTCGGGTCAGGCATTGGATGCAGACGACGGAGCGTTGCCCGGGCTCGAGCGAGCCGGGTTGGTCCGCTCGGTGCAGACGCCTGAGTTCGAGGGAATCACGTTCCACGAAGTGCTGTGTAAGAGTGCGCTCAACAAGATGCCGGAAGCATCGACGTTGCCGTTCAACTTCACGGTCAATGCTTTTCGTGGTTGTTCCCATGCCTGCCGGTACTGCTTCGCTCGGCCGAGCCATGAGTACCTCGACCTCGACGCCGGCCGGGATTTTGATTCGCAAGTTGTCGTGAAGACCAACGTTGCGGCGGTTCTGCGTAAGGAATTGGCCCGAAAGTCCTGGAAGCGTGAACCTGTAGCGCTTGGCACCAACACCGATCCGTATCAGCGGGCCGAGGGTCGATACCGATTGATGCCCGGCATCATTCGAGCGTTGACGGAATCCGGTACACCGTTTTCGATCCTCACCAAGGGGACCTTGCTGCGGCGAGATTTGCCATTGCTCAAAATGGCTGCGACCCAGGTCGATGTCGGCATCGGAGTGTCGCTGGCGATCAACGATCCTGTTCTGCAGAAGCAGATCGAGCCTGGCACACCGTCTCCGCGCGCTCGACTGGAGATGATCCGGGCAATCACCGACGCCGGATTCTCGTGCAACGTGATGGTCGCGCCGGTCATCCCGTTCCTCACAGATTCGAGCCAGCACCTCGACGAACTGTTTGCCGCACTCGCCGACGCCGGTGCCACCGGCGTGACGGTCTTTCCGATGCACCTTCGCGGCAGTACGCGCGGATGGTTCCTGAACTGGCTGGCCCAAGAGCATCCCGCGCTGATCCGCCGGTATCGCGAACTTTACGGACGCGGTGCCTACGTCACGCCGGAGTACAAGAGTTGGCTCAAGAAGCGCGTCGAACCGCTGGTGGAGCGTCATGGATTGGCGGGACCGTCGCAGCATCGTGAGCTCGAGGGTCCACGGGTTGAACGCGAATTGGTCGGTGCCGGAGCGGCATTGACGCTTTTCTGAGAACGCTGCTTGGTACGGTCAGGCATGAACACTCCGGTGGTGATCGACTGGTTACGGTTTCGGTGGTTTGTGCCGCCGAAGCTGGGAGAAACCATCCGTTGGGGATTGTCGTGGAACCCTGACAGTCCGCGGAGGTGGGCTGCGTTGGAGCCGACCTGGTCGTGTGTCGTGGACGTTCGCCGAAGTTCGAATCCGATAGTGCGGCGGTTGACTGCAGACCCGGATATTGATGTGGTACAACAACCTTCGATCGGCGGTGTGGGCAATCTGCAGTTCACGTTCAACGCTGATCTACCGATTCCGTCGCAGATCGAGGTGTCCGGTGCGCTGCATCTACGTGCGGGCACGATGCGGAAGAATTCGAATGCGTCGCAGGCCTGGCGGGATTTCGACGCGGACGCCGTTACTTCAGGAGTTGTTCGTGGACTTCGACTAGTGTCCATCGTTTCGGATATGCAGCCTGATCTGCGGCAACCGCACGGTTCGCGCTGGGGGTGGGAATCGATGCAGTTCGTTTCCGGGACCGAACAGTTCTACGAGTTGGCGCACCCGCCGCAGGGATTGCGTTCCTATCAACTAACCGACCGGGAGTGGGGGCCACGCCGGGAGGATTTCTTGGTGGTCGACCTCGAGACGGATTAGATCGCGTAGCCCGGAAAATACGTTGCGCGAGGTAACGATCGTGAGTAGCGTCGGTTCGGCCTGATTCAACTGTCGAAATGGAGTTCCACCGTGCTGCCGCTCACCGAACGCGAAATTCGCGCGTCGTTCGTGAATTGTTCGAAAGGTGACGCAAAACGGTTGCCGGTGCCACGGGATCTCGAGAAGCGGCCATGGGAAGACCTGGATTTCTTCGGGTGGAATGATCCGACCATGCCCGGGCGGGGATATCTGGTGATCCCGCAGGGCGACGAGTTAGTCGGTATCGCCCTCCGATACCAAACCGGCAAATCAGGACGCGCACAAATGTGCACCATTTGCCTTACGACGCATGGCAGCGGGGGAGTGTCACTGCTGACCGCCGCCAAGATCGGTGAGGCCGGCCGACGCGGCGACACCATTGGCACCTATATGTGTACTGACCTGGCCTGTCCGCTGTATGCGCGCAACAAGCGTCGGCCGTCGGCAGGCAACCGGTATCAGGAAAATCTCACCGAGCAGGAGAAGGCTGACCGCGTGGTTACGAACATCGCGGCGTTTGTGGCCATGTTGCGGTAGTAGATGCGTCGGAGCTAACACGGCTTGCAAACAGTGAGCACACATTTCAGCGTGCTGGAAGCCGTGTCAGCTTGACCAAATCATTGTTCGCTTCCCCGCGGAAATCGGCGAGAACGTGCGCGGACATGGCACGATCGAACCTGTGACAAGTAGACCCGCGACTTCGCAACAACTGCGCGACCTCGCGCTTCTTCGGCGTGTTCGTGACCGGATCGATCGGGAGTACGCGCAACCCCTGGACGTGGAGGCGCTTGCCCGCGGAGTGAACATGTCGGCCGGGCACCTCAGTCGCCAGTTCAGGCTGGCGTACGGCGAGCCGCCGTATTCCTATCTGATGACGCGGCGCATCGAGCGCGCCATGGCGCTGCTGCGTCGCGGTGATCTCAGTGTCACCGAGGTGTGTTTTGCCGTTGGCTGTTCATCGCTCGGTACCTTCAGCACTCGTTTCACCGAGTTGGTCGGCGTCCCACCGAGCGTCTATCGAGACGAGGCTGCCGGCGTGACCGAGGGCATGCCGTCCTGCGTGTCGAAACAGGTGACAAGACCGATCAGGAATCGAGAAGCGCCGGCCCCCAGCCGCAGATAGCGTGACACTCATGGACATCACCATTGCATCGAGTTTCCTTCCGCAGGACGACCCGGAGGCCGCCCTTTCCTTCTACCGCGACTTGCTCGGTTTCGAGGTCCGCCTCGACGTCGGCTACGACGGGATGCGCTGGATAACCGTCGGCCCGCCCGACCAGCCCAACACGTCGATCGTGTTGCATCCCCCGGCCGTCGATCCGGGTATCACCGACGAGGAGCGTCGCACCATCGTCGAAATGATGGCCAAGGGCACCTATGCCGGTATTCTGTTGGCCACCAAGGATCTCGACGGTACTTTCGAGCGGCTGCAGGCCGGCGACATCGACGTCGTCCAGGAGCCGACCGAGCAACCGTACGGTGTTCGGGACTGCGCCGTCCGCGACCCAGCAGGCAACTTGATCCGCATCCAAGAGCTCCGCTGAGTCAACTGAAGAGAACCGCGGCCACCCACACAGGGCGACACTGTGTGGGTGGCCCTCACCTGAGAGATGGAGACATGATGAGCACGGCTGAAATGGCGGAGCGAGAGCTACATGTTGCGGACACCCACGACCTGATCCGCGTGCAGGGCACGCGCGTGAACAACCTCCAGGACATCAGCGTCGAAATCCCCAAGCGCAGGCTGACGGTCTTTACCGGTGTCTCGGGTTCGGGCAAGAGCTCATTGGTGTTCAGCACCATCGCCGCGGAGTCGCAGCGGATGATCAACGAGACGTACAGCGCCTTCGTTCAGGGGTTCATGCCGACTCTGGCGCGGCCGGACGTCGACGTGCTCGACGGTTTGACCACGGCGATCATCGTCGATCAGCAACGGATGGGCGTCGACCCTCGCTCGACGGTAGGTACTGCCACCGATGCCAACGCGATGCTTCGCATTCTCTTCAGTCGTCTCGGTAAGCCGCATATCGGTTCGCCCCAGGCATTTTCGTTCAATGTCGCATCAGCCTCCGGTGCGGGTGCGCTCACCGTGGAGCGCGGTGGCCGTCAGACGAAGGAACGGCGGACCTTCAGCATCACCGGTGGAATGTGTCCGCGTTGTGAGGGGCGCGGCTCGGTCAACGATTTCGACCTGACAGCGCTGTACGACGACACCAAGTCGCTCAACGATAGTGCGATCACTGTTCCCGGCTACAGCATGGACGGTTGGTACGGCCGGATTTACCGGGGATGCGGCTACTTCGATCCCGACAAGCCGATCAAGAAGTACACCAAGAAGGAACTGAACGACCTGCTCTACAAAGAACCGACGAAGATCAAGGTCGAAGGAATCAACCTGACGTACACAGGACTGATTCCGCAGATCCAGAAGTCGTTCCTGTCCAAGGATGTCGACGCGATGCAGCCGCACATTCGGGCGTTCGTTGAGCGGGCAATCACGTTCACCACATGCCCCGAGTGCGATGGCACACGGCTGAGTGAGGGTGCGCGATCGTCGAAGATCAAAGGCATCAACATCGCTGATGCGTGTGCGATGCAGATCAGCGATCTCGCGGAGTGGGTCGGCGGTTTGAAAGAACCGTCAGTGGCGCCCTTGTTGACGACGCTCGGTGAAACGCTCGACTCGTTCGTGGAGATCGGACTGGGCTATCTGAGCCTTGACCGGCCGTCCGGGACACTGTCCGGTGGTGAAGCTCAGCGCACCAAGATGATTCGCCATCTAGGGTCCTCGCTCACCGACATCACGTACGTGTTCGACGAACCCACGACGGGCCTTCATCCCCACGACATCGCGCGCATGAACGACCTTCTGCTGCAGTTGCGTGACAAGGGAAATACGGTGCTTGTCGTCGAGCACAAGCCGGAGACGATCGTTATCGGCGATCACATCGTCGATCTCGGCCCCGGCGCAGGCGCCGCGGGCGGAACTGTCTGCTTCGAGGGCACCGTTGACGGCTTGCGGGCCAGTGACACGGTCACGGGACGTCATTTCGACGACCGAGCTGCACTCAAAGCGAGCGTGCGAAAGTCAACGGGCGCAATGGAAATCCGTGGCGCAATCTCCCACAACTTGCAGAACGTCGACGTTGATGTGCCACTCGGTGTGCTGGTTGTGGTGACCGGCGTGGCCGGGTCCGGAAAGAGTTCGTTGATCCATGGCTCGCTCGCGAAGCGGGAGGGCGTGGTGTCGATCGATCAGGGCGCGATCCGCGGTTCGCGTCGGAGTAACCCGGCAACGTACACCGGTCTGCTCGATCCCATCCGCAAGGCATTTGCGAAGGCCAACGGTGTGAAGCCGGCGCTGTTCAGCGCCAACTCTGAAGGTGCCTGCCCTACATGCAACGGCAACGGCGTCATCTACAGCGATCTGGCGATGATGGCCGGCGTTGCGACGGTGTGCGAGGAGTGCGAGGGAAAGCGGTTCCAGGCCGATGTCCTGGAGTACAAATTCGGAGGGAAGGACATCAGCGAGGTTCTAGCGATGTCGGCCGCCGAGGCTGAAGAGTTCTTCGGTGACGGTGAGGCTAAAACCTTGGCCGCACACAAGATTCTGGTGCGACTCGTGGATGTGGGGCTCGGCTACCTCACCATCGGCCAGCCCCTCACGACGCTGTCGGGCGGTGAACGTCAGCGCATCAAGCTTGCTACGCACCTGGCCGAAAAGGGCGGCGTGTACGTCCTCGACGAGCCGACCACAGGCCTTCACTTGGCTGACGTCGAGCAGCTGCTCGGACTACTGGATCGACTCGTCGACTCCGGGAAGTCGGTTATCGTCATCGAGCATCACCAAGCGGTCATGGCACATGCAGACTGGATTATCGATCTTGGTCCCGGTGCCGGTCACGACGGTGGACGGATCGTGTTCGAGGGCACGCCGAGCGATCTTGTCGCCGATCGCTCAACCCTGACCGGCCAGCATCTCTCGTCGTACGTAGGCGCCTGATCACGAGGATTTGACCCTCTTTATCCTGATCCACAAAATCAGGACAAAGAGGGTCTTTCGTGCCTAGGCTCGAAACAACTGGGCCGACGCACTGGGCAGGGGCCTGCTCTGGAGTTCGCATGACGACTTCACACAGCCCTTTGGCAGGGTGGGCAATCGCCGCCGCAGTAATGACCCTCGTCATCGCCGGGTGTTCATCGTCGATCGACACCACCGGACCGACCGTGCTCACGACGTCGACCATCGACAGTCGAGGGGGGATCCCGCGCGGCTATCCGACCGAAACCGACGTCACGTCGCCGTTGGTGATCTCGGCGCTCGGGCCGAATCCGATCCCTGTCACCGGGACTGACGGAATGCTGCACGTGGCCTACGAGATCGAAGTGCTGAACTTCTCACCGCGGCCCGCGACCATCACAAAGATCGAAACGCTGGCCGGGGGACCGGACGGGACCGTCGTATCGACCCTCGATCAGGGCCAAGTATCTGCGCGTTCGATTCTGGTAGGGAACTTTTCCTGGACGCCGTTCACCGAGATCCCGGTGGGGCGCACTGTGCTGATGGTGCTCGACGACGAGTACGAGAGCCCTGACGATGTTCCATCCGTAGTGACCCATCGACTGACTGCGACGTTCGGCCAAGCAACGCCGGAGGACGCTGCCAGTGCTGCGCGATATCCCGATAACGTCACGCAGTTCGGTGGAACAGTCATGACCAGCACAGACTTGCCGGTGGTTATCGGTCCTCCATTAGCCGGCGACAGTTGGGTGGTCGGGGACGGTTGCTGCGGGCTCTCGCAGCATCGCGCCGGGATGATGGCGGTCGGTGGCAGGATCAACGGCACCGAGCGATTTGCCGTCGACTGGCTGAGGATCGACCCGGATGCAGTCCCGCTCAGCAGGTCTCGTGGTGACGGATCGAAAAATGAGGACTACTTCGCCTACGGCGCGCCTCTGCTGGCGGTGGCCGACGGCACCGTCGTGGCTGTCGTGTCGGGCGAGCAGGATCAAATGCCGCAACAAGTTCCGAAGGACATGCCGTTCGATCAATTGGGTGGCAACTACGTCATCATCGACATCGGCAACGGAAACTATGCGTTCTATGCCCACCTGAAACCGATGTCGGCGACTGTGAATGTAGGGGATCTGGTGACCACGGGTCAGGTGATCGGGAACCTCGGCAACTCGGGCAACACCTCAGAAGCGCATCTGCACTTCCATGTGTCACGGGCGGCGGTGCCGCTGTCCGGCGACAATGTGCCCTACGAGATCGACAGCTTCACGTTTGTCGGATCGGCAGATACCGGCGCTCTCGTCAAGGGACCGAACGAGGGCGACCGCACCGACCAGTTGCCGCTCGACGGGGCAGTCGTTAATTTTCCGCCTGTGCCCTGATTTTCAGACTTTCTCGGACATCAATCTTCCATCCGCTCGTGTCGGTCTACTGTGAGTCCATGGGGCGAAGGGGCAGACACGCTGCAGTATTGCTGTCAATCGGGACGTTGGCGCTGACCGGTTGTGTGTCCAATACAGATGATCCGAAGACCTTTGCTGCCGTGGTGACCGTCATCGGGGACGCTGAACGAGTCGATCCGGATTCCGGACAGTGCATCGTCGGAACAATCCCGGTCGCGCCGAACGACACGATATTCGTTGATGGAGGAAGCGGCGCCGCATCGACAAGGTCTGTGCTGGAAGTCGACTCCGTGGAACAGAATCCCGATGGCACCGGTACCTGCACGTATGTGGCGCGCTTCGATGCCATCCCCGCGAATCAACGCAATTACTCACTCACGGTGAGCAGTTCAGCGCCCTACGCGGGGAGTTTCACGTCACCGGAGTTCACCACGGACGAACTCGAGAAGGGCGCGACATTCCATCTTCATGCGTCGGCTCCTGAACCATGATCAGACCCGCGAGTCGGTGGCACCCGTGATGTCAGTCTGGCCACTGCCGCGGTGGGATACTGCGGATCATGAATTGGAAGAGTCCCACCGAGACAGGATGGTCTGTGCGTATCGCGGCGGACCTCTCGTCCGTCGCGATATTCGACCCTGCCGGAATAGTGCGCGCCGAACTCTTTCCAGCGCAAGGCGACGAATTCAACGCGCATTTCGGCAGGTTGAAGCGGGAGACAATCGCCGAACGGATTGATCGCTTCGGTCCCGCACTGATCAAGGGCAAGCCAGCTACCTTGCGATTCCCGGACGGTACCGCTGTGAGCGTTATGGACGAGAAGCGTCATGGGATGCGGCGCAGGAACAAACTCTGCGAAGTTGCGGTCGCTGGGCGTCACTATCGGTTCGAACATTCCTCAGGTCGTAAGGCAGCAGCGCGGCGCGACGGAAACGAGTTGGCTCGGTACGTGCGTGCGCGTGGACTTCGTGCGATCGAGGTGTCACGCAAAGGTTCGTCCGCGACGGACGACATCGACGAGTGCGTGTTGACGCTGTTTCAGAAGGTCATCTTGCCGGGGCGTGAAGGTGCATTCGGCGAGATCATGTCCGCCCTCAGTATCTGAACATCTGGCGCATCGTCGGACAGTTGAGACAACTCGACGAAGCGCTTGCCTGTCCAGGCTCCGAATCCCTTCCCTGCGATAGATTTTCGGCAGCCCCGCCAGTGCTACCTTCGCTGCACCTGTTCGAGGTTGTTTCACGGAACAGGCTGTCAAGACATCCTTAGCCTAGGTGGGTGCGCACACGGAAGGCGTCCGATCAGATCCCGGCAGCGTTCGGGTCAATTTCCTTTCCCGAATCGCACCTGTGCGATAAGCTGCGCTTTGGCAGCAGTTCACAAGCATCCTGGGCTGCGGTACTGGCGCTGGCCATTCTGGCGGAACTCTCGAGCGCGTACTCCCTGACAGCGAGCGGATCGCTGCGTTCCATTACTCACTTTGACTGGCACAGGGTGTCTTGGCTTGACCAACCCTACAACAGAATCGAGTGAAATCTTATGTCCATCAACACAAGTACTATCGGCACGGAGCGTTCGATCATCGAGAACATGCTCGACCAAAGCCGTGAGGCATTGATCGAGGCCGTACGAGGCCTGTCTGAAGCTGACTCCCGCCGACGGCTCGTCGCCTCGCTGACGACACCGATCTCGTTGATCAAGCATGCCGCTGCCGCGGAACGGATCTGGTTTCAACGGATTTGGGCAGGACTCGATGAATCCGAATGTGATGGATACTCGCGTCGCGACGAGGGCACCTTCGCTGTCGCCGACGACGAGTCGCTGGCAGATGTCATTGCGGAATTCGAGCGCGCCAGCCAACGATCACGGGTGATCGTGTCCCGTTTCGACCTTGACGACAACGTGGACAACCCGCGCGAGGGAAAAGTCAGCATGCGATGGACACTGCTTGCCATGACCCAAGAGTTCGCCCGGCACGCAGGTCACGCCGATATCCTTCGTGAACAGATCGAAAAACCCATTCAGTGACAGCCGAATTCGTGATTGAGTACCGCTGCGCAACTTGCGCAGTCATCGGAGCTACTGACGGAAGTTCCGTTCTTCGCCAACCGTGCGAAGTCTGCGGCCTTACGCGCTGCAGACATACGCGTCGAGCGGTCGAAGTTCGTTATCCGAGTGTTCGTTCGAACAATGTGACGCTCAACGAGTCTGCGTCGAAATCGCGTCGACCAACCTCGCGGAACCCGCACCGCCCGTAGTAGTTACGCAGCGCGAGATTTCGCTAATCAGCAGGGATCGGCCGGCGCTGACGTCGCGGGATACACAACCTCGGGTTGGGGTCACATCCACACCATCTACCGAGACCCCACCAATGAATATGCCAACAGTGTTACGCAGCAGGATGCTTCCGGCATGGGCGGCGGGGGAGCGTCGGCCAGGTCGTTGGGCACCTCGCCGAGGCGGCTGACTCTGGGAATTGAGCGTTCGCAGGGGATCGCTCAACCCCTCGCTTCCCGGGCCTGTGTACCGCCGACCGTTATGTGAGTGTTAGCCTACGCTAACCTAAATCCTGACGTGATGGTGAGAACCCACTCACCACGCAACGGCCTCAACGAATTGGGCCATCAGGAAGACCCGAGCGCCTAACGGAGACGACGCGATGAGCATTCAGACGGACTACGACCTCGATGAGTCGAGAGACGAGGACGTCGGTCGCCATCCACAAACCGCCGCGCCGCGCCGCGGCGTTCATTGGCCGACAGTCGCGGTGTCCACGTGTGCGGCAATGGTTGTCGGGATTGCGATTCCCGGACTCGTTCTGTTTGGTATGAACCTCGGCGACCAGGAACGTCAAGTGGTCGTGACCATGGCTTCTCCGGCGGGGGCCGGCACCGCGGGCTCGACCGCCGCTGCGGCCAACGACGGCGTCACGGTGCTCGAACCTCAGGTTCCGGCTCCGGTGGCCGCCCCCGCACCTGCAGCGTCGGCCGCGGTCAGCGCCCCGGCAGCGGGCGCAGCACCTGCCTCGCCCAGCGCTCCGGCGGCGAGTGCCGCGCCGGCGGTTGCATCGGCACCCGAGGGGCCGTCGACGCCGGACGTCGCCGAACTGAACAGTCAACTCCAGCGCGGACTCAACTCGGCGACAAGTGACGCGGAGGTCGCTTCCGCGCTCGAAGGCGGCGCAGCCGGCGTACCCACCGTGCGCGCTGTGGGAAGCGCCCTGAACATCGCGGCCGGAATCTATCGCTGGGATCTCACGGACCCGGTCACGGTGACCGACGAGGTGGCGCGCGCCCAGCTCGTGACCTCGTTGCCCGGCTCTGCGCCGGGACAAGCGACCCTCAAATGGTATTGGATCGACGGGCAGTGGAAATTGAGTAACGACAGTCTTTGTTTCCTGGCGCATCGCGCTATGGCCACGTGCACCGTCCCGGGTAATCCCGGCGGACCGAATGGACACCCGCTGTGAAGCGCGCACTCTCCGCCGCATTTGTTGCCCTCGCACTTCTCCTGACCTCGTGCGGCGGGAACTCCCTCGACACTGCCGAGGGGGAAACAGTCACCGTCACCGGCAAATTCGGTGAAGCCCAGGTACCACTCGGCGCCGAGCGGGTGCTCCCGTTGTCGCCGCAGGACGCGGACATGGTGATCTCGATGGGTGTCGCACCCATTGCACTGCCCACCGATACGAACATTCTCGTCTCGACAAACGGCGTCGGGGCGTGGCCTTGGCAGGTCGATGCATTGGCCGGCATGGGGTATCAGGTGTTGCCGCCGAACCCCGGTGGTGGCGTCGACGCGCTGTTGTCCGCCGGTGACAAGGAGATTCCGACACTGCTGTTCGAGGGTGACCCGCAGTCGTACGTCGAACAGATTGTGGCCCTTGATCCTGACGTCATCGTTGCCACGGGGCAATGGAGTCTCAATGAGCGTGCCTATGAGCAGCTTTCGAGCATTGCCCCGGTCGTGCATTTCGACGAACAGGCAAACGTGGAACCGTGGCAGGACTCGACGCGCAAGATCGGCAAGGCGCTCGGTAGGGAGGACGAAGCGCAGGCCGCCGTCGGATCGGCCGAAGCCGACCTGGCTGCCGTCCGCGCAGCGCACCCAGAATTCGAGGGCGTGAATTTCAACGCGGTGATCGGAGATCTGAACGGGCAGCTGTACATCCTCGCCGGTGAGGATCGCGGTATCGGAATGCTCATGAATGACTTGGGTTTCCAACTGACCGACTGGGCGCAGACAGTGCCGACCGATGCTGACGGGCGAGGAGTGATCAGCTACGAGTATGTCGCCCAACTCGACACCGACATCGCGGTTGTCATCTCACCAGCGGGGGACATCGACTACATGCGCGACAACGAGCAGTGGCGCAATCTGTCTGCAGTCCAGCGCGGATCGGTTGTGTCGATTGCCCGCAACTCCGGAGTGCCGAATGCCCTTGGATTTCCGTCCCCGATTTCGCTGCCGTGGGGAGCGGACCGAATCACCAACGCGCTGAGTACCGCAGTATCACGCACTTCGTGAGCTGAGCGGACGTGAATCTCCAGGTGTGTAGACAGCGCGTCGTAGCCCCGAGTCAGGGGAGTCGTCTCGCTTGCAGTCACATCGTCGGAAGGGTTGGCAGAGCATCTGCCAGCCCTTCCGTTTTGTGGGAAGAGCGGCCAGGTTCAGCTAGATCAGATTGGCGAATTCCCTTTGGCGGAACGTTTCATTCGCAAAGACAAATAGTCAGTGGGTGACGGAAACACATAATTTACCGAATATATTTACGAAGTTCGATCGACCCAACGCACACCAGAAACCGACCACGTCGCCAACCGTTCACTCACCTCGCAACATCTACGAGTAGGGGTTGGCCGTCAGAACGACCCGAACCCCACGATGCCGGCGACATCATCAGGGTTGAACCGGTGAAGCATCACCGAATTGTTCTCGTTGCCGCCGACGGTGGTGACAATGCCGGCGTCATTGCGGAGCACGATGTTGACGTGCTGCCCGAAGGGGCTGGAATCGTCGTACAGAATCGTGTCGCCGGTCTTCAGCCGATAGTCCTGGCCGAGCGGCACAAATGTTCCGACGGATTCGTAGTACTCCTGCAACGTGTAGACGCCGGGGATTCGCCACGAACCGGAATTGGGGTTCGAATACGGCATGCCGATTTTGTTCATATTCCAGCTGACGAAGTCAGCGCACCAGGATTCTTCGACACCTTCGGCATACGTGGTGCCGGGTGCACCGGATTCCCATTCCTTCTCGAGTGTCGCCAGTAGTTCACCCTGTGACTGACTGAGTGTGCTGCGGTCGAGGGTGGGGAAGGCGTCGAGTGTCTCGCCGGCAAGCGCGTCGTTGCTACGCGTGACCCACCAGAATCCGCCGGCGATGACAATTGCCAGCACAGCGCAGAATCCGACCAGAACCACAAACGTGGATCTGGTCGGATTCTTGTCTGCTGACATCACGCCACAATAGCGAACAATCGGTTTCTACTCGATCGGCGCTGCCGAGCGGTCGATAGTGGTGGCCAGCGGCTTCTCCTTGACGAAGAGCAGGAGGATCACCGCTGCGACTACCAGCGGAACGAGGTACATGAAGATCGGGGCGAGCGCGTCGTTGTAGGCGCCTACGATGATTTCGCGGATTTGATCCGGCAATTTCCAGAGGATTCCCGGAGTCAACGAGTTCTCTTCACCGCCGACACCGCCGCCGCCGGCTGGCAACCGCTCCGCGAGCAGATTCGACAACCGGGATGCGAAGAGGCTGCCGACGATCGCGCTACCCAATGAGGCGCCGATCTGGCGAAAGAAGTTGTTCGACGCTGTTGCGGTGCCGACTTCGGCTGCGGGGAAGGTGTTTTGAACGATCAGGATCAGGATTTGCATGACCAGACCGAGACCGACACCCATGATCGCGATATAGATTCCGAACACGACAAGTGAGGTCGACGGAGTCAGCCTGGAAAGTAAGACCAAAGAGACGGCGACGATGGACGTGCCGACGATCGGAAAGGCCTTGTAGCGCCCGGTCTTGCTGACGATCTGCCCGGAACCGATCGAGGACACCAGCAGTCCCGCCATCATCGGAATCATCATCAGGCCGGCTTCGGTGGCGTTCTTGCCGGTCACCATCTGAATGTAGGTAGGAAGGTAGGCGAGAGCGCCGAACATCGCGATGCCGATGATCAGTCCGGCGGTGGTGGTCAGTACGAAGTTGCGCTCCGAGAACAGATGCATGGGAATGACAGGTTCGGTTGCTCGTCGCTCGACCATGACAAAGGCAATTGCGCTGACGATGCTGCCGATGATCAGCCCGATGATGACGGCCGAATCCCAGTCGTAGGTGTTGCCGCCCCACGTCGTGAACAGGATCAAGCAGGTTGCCGAGGTTGCAACCAGGATCATGCCGGGGTAGTCGATGGACGGCTTGCCAAGCTTGGGCTTGGGTAGATGCAGGAATGCCGACGCACTGGCTATCGCGAGCAGACCCAACGGGACGTTGATCCAGAACGCCCACCGCCAACCGATGCCTTCGGTGAACCAACCGCCCAGGAGTGGGCCCGCGACCGACGCGAGGGCAAAAACGCCGCCCATCGCGCCCATGTAGCGGCCGCGCTGCCGGGCCGGAACAACGTCGGCGATGATGGCCTGCGACAGCAGAATAAGACCGCCGCCGCCGAGTCCCTGAACTGCCCGGCCGGCGATGAGCGTGGTCATGTCGTGGGACAAACCGCCGATCACAGAACCGACGATGAAAATGCTGATCGCACCGATGAACAGCCCTTTGCGGCCGATCAGATCGCCCATTTTTCCGTAGACCGGCATCATGATCGTCGACGCCAGGATGTATGCCGTTGTCACCCACACCATGTGGTTGACGCCGTTCAGTTCGCCGACGATGGTGGGCAACGCCGTGCTGAAGATCATCTGGTCGAGGGATGCCAGAAGCATCGTGATCATCAGGCCGACGAACACCAGGATGATGGATCTTTTGTCCGACGTGGTGTCGGGTTCGTCTGCGCTTGTGGGTGCAGCTTCTCGAGTGGACATAGGGCTCCTTGGTGACGAGAGCGGTAGACGAGCTAGTGGGCGGACCGCAGGATGTGGGCCATCAACGTCAATGCGGGATCCACGAGTTCGGCTCGCGGACGATCTCTTTCGCTTTTCTGCCAGGCACGAAACACGTATCGCATCGAGGCTCCGGCAATGATCACGGTGGCGGTGGCCTCATCGGCCGCCGCCATATCGGCGGGTAGTCGACCATGGGTTGGTCGTTCGAGTAGTTCCTCCGTGAGCATCCGGGTGAGCGTGTCCTCGAGTTCGTGGAACGTGGCCAGATGCTGTTGGAGCAAGGTCGGGTGTCGCTCGAACAATTGGCGTCGGTGGACGAGGAGATCGGGTCGTTCGTCCATGATCTTCATCGCTTCGGCGAAGACGGCCAGCGCTCCGTGGAGCGGGTCGTTCGGGTGGGCGTCGAGTAGTTCCGAGATCACCTCTGTGGGCGGGACGACTATCGCGATTCCGCCGATCGCTGCGTCCTTGGTAGGGAAGTAGTTGAAGAATGTGCGCGTGGACAGATCGCAGGCTTCGCAGATTCGTTCCACAGTCACTTCGTCGTAACCCAGTTCCAGCACGAGTTCGACGGCGGTGCGTTCGATCAGTTCGCGTGTCGCAATTCGCTTACGTTCTCGAAGGCCTAGTGTTTCGCTACCCATGCCTTCAATAATTGCACAGAGTGCAAACTTTCATCGAGTGCAAAATATTTACCAATCACTGGTTATGAAGTGCAAAAGTCGAGCCGAGGGGGCGGCGGATAGGCTGATCGCGTGGAAGACACCTTGCCGCCGTGCCCTGAATGTTCCAGTGAGTTCACCTACGAGATGGGTGCGCTCATGGTGTGCCCCGAATGTGCACTCGAGTGGTCGACGGAAGACTCGGCCGCCGAAGAAGATGGCGTCATCAAGGACGCCGTCGGAAACGTACTCACCGACGGTGACACCGTGACGGTCATCAAGACACTCAAGGTCAAGGGCAGCCCCACCGGCATCAAATCCGGCACGAAGGTGCGAAACATCCGTCTGGTCAAGGGGATCGGTGATCACGACATCGACTGCAAGGTTGACGGTATCGGCCCGATGCAGCTGAAGTCGAGCGTCGTCAAGAAGGTCTGACGAACCCCGTCAACTCCGGGGTGCTCCGCTCGCGATTCGGGATCGCTCGGCCATGCCGTCACTTTTCACGATCACGTACACCAGCCCCGACACGAAGGGCACGAGGAGCAGGAAACACACCCAGAGTGCGCGCATCCACCCCGATGTCTGACGGTCACGGAACAGATCGGCGCTGATCTCGAACAGCAGTACCAGGTAAGACAGCAGCGCGAGAGAGATGACGCCGAGCCAGAAGACCGTCCAGAAAGAATCCATGTCTCGCGCTCCCGGGATCAGTGGTCGGTCGAGTGGTTGGAGTTCCCACTTCGGCTGCGGAATTCGTTGACGGCAGCTTCGATGGTCGGGAAGAAATGCGTCGCGTCGAATCGGTCGCCGACGCCGAATCTGATGAGTTTGTCTTTGATCGGCCCCTTCATCTCGGCAAACGCCAGCCGGATACCTTTGCCTTCGAGGTAGGTGTCGAGATCGACCAACTCGTCGACTGCGGTGGTATCGAGGCCGGTAATCGGCTCTGCTGCAATGACTACCCATTCGACGGGCGCCGGCGCATCGGCGACTACGGAGCGTACGTACTCGTCGAAGATCTCACCGTTTGCGAAGAAGAGGGGAGCGTCGAAGCGCACCAGCACCAGGCCGGGAATGCGCTGTCCATCTGGATGTCGTTCGACGTCGTGAAATCCCGGTAGGTGTGCGATCTCCACGAGTTCGGTGCGATGTGGCTGCCAGACTTGCGCTACCACCGCGACAAACGACAGGCCGATCGCCACGAGAATGCCCTGGAGTACTCCGACAAGCGCAACGCCGAGGAAGGCTGCGACAGCGAGGCCGAACTCCACGGTGCTCATGCGCCACATCCGGACCATTCCACCCACGTCGATCAGCGCGCAGGCCGCGACGATGACCACGGCTGCGAGTGTTGCATCGGGTAGGTACGCGGTGAGGCCTGGGGCGACGAGGACAAAGACCAGCACGGCGAGCGCGCCGACAACACCTGCCAATTGTGTATGGGCGCCGCTTTGTTCGGCTACAGGTGTTCGTGAGCCGCTCGCCGAGATGGGGAACCCGCCGAACAGTCCACCTGCCACATTGGCGACGCCGATTGCCTTCATTTCGGTGCTGCCGTTCACGTCTTCACCGTGCCGGGCGGCAAAGGTCCGGGAGAGAACGCCGGTGTCGGCAAATGCGATCAGAGCGATACCGGCCGCAGGTCCGATCAGGTGTCCTACGTCCTGCCAGCTGACGCCTCCCACGGAGGGCAGAGGGAGACCTTCAGGGAGAGCACCGACCATTCCGATGTCATCCGTGAGACCGGCCGCGGCGGACAAAATGATTGCGCCGACGACGGCCACCAGGACTCCGGGGACAACGGGGACCCAGAGTCGGAACGCGACGATGACAGCAAGCGACCCGATTCCGACCGCGGCAGCAACGGGGTCGATGTCCCCGCCTGCCACGGACTTTCCGATCTCACCTATTTCGCCGAGCAGACCGGACGCGTCAACGGAGAACCCCAGCAGTTTGGGAATCTGACCGATAACAACGACTAGCGCAATGGCATTGAGGTAGCCGAGTCGGATGGGTTTCGAGAGCAGTTCGGTGACAAAACCGAGGCGCAGGAACCCCCCGATCAGGAGGATGAGCCCGACGAGGATGGCCAGGACGCCGGCCAGGGCAAGTGCGTTGTCTTCATCGCCGACGATCGCCAGTGGCAGGATCGCGGCGGCGATAAGTGGCGCGAGCGACGAGTCTGGCCCCAGGACAAGGATTTTCGACGGCCCGACGAGTGCGTACGCGAGGAGCGGCACGATGGTGGCGTACAGGCCGGCGTATGCCGGGAGGCCTGCAGCTTCGGCATACCCCATGCCCGCGGGTATCAGCAGGGCTGTGAGGACAAGTCCGGCGGTGATGTCCGTACGCAGCCATTCGCGGTGATACCCCCGGGCCGTTGCGATCCCAGGCAGCCGACCCAGCCCCTTTGTCCACGACATATCGCGAATCCTTCCCGTCGCAGCCACAAAGCTCAGAAATCCGTTGAATCGGTCGCCCGGAGTGGGTACGACGAGTGTGCATCATTGCGCGTGAGCGCGCTGTGGGGCTACCGCAGCGGTGGGGGAGACAATGGTGTGCGACTTCAGGAGGCGTCGGCGTCGGAATGCCTTGTCCAACTCCACGACGATCGGAATGATCAGCGACCACCCGAGGCAGGCGAGCCACTGGCTACCCGTCAATGAGGTGGTCATGAGGAGATCCTGGAGTACTCCGGCCTCGACGGCGAAGACCGTGACGACGGTCGGGATAGCCAAGATCTTGAGCGCGCCGAGCACCGGTGGAATGAGGCCGGATTCCGGATCGCGGCGCATGGTCAGGCCGGCGAAGATGGAGCCCAACGACAGCACCACAAACGCCATGGTCATGGGAATATTTGCCTCGGTGGTACTCATCTCGCCTGGGGCTAGCAGCATTGCGGCAAGTGTGACGGCAAACTGCAGGATGCCGTAAGCCAGCCACTGTATGACCGCCCGTCGGTTGGCTATCGGCGTCTTGGGGTCACGGGGTGGTTTCTTCATCAGGTCCGGCGGCGGCGGGTCGAGCATGATGACCGCAACGGGGAACAGGGTGATGAAGAAGTGCTGGAACAGCACCATCAGCGGGGTGAGCGCAACACCTTCGTTGATATTGAAGATGCTCGCGGCCAGGAAGAGCAGAACCAGCGAGAACAATTTCGACATCTGGTAGCGAATGTAGGACACGATCTTGCCGTAGATATTGCGTCCCAAGCTGATTGCGGTGATGAGGGTCCCGAAGTTGTCGTCGGTGAGCACCATCTTGCCCGCCTGTTTTGTCACTTCGCTGCCTGACCCCATGGCGACGCCGATGTCGGATTTCTTCAGTGCGGCGGCGTCGTTGACGGCATCACCCGTCATCGCGACAACCGCACCGTTTTTCTGCATGATGTCGACCAGACGCAGTTTGTCCTGCGGGGTGACGCGGCCGAAGACATGCAGGTTCGGCATTGCGTCCGACAGCTCCTCGTCGGTCATGGCCTGAAGTTCGCCGCCGCCGATCGCCCCTGGTCCCAGTCCGAGTTCGGCTCCGATCGCCGACGCGGTGATCGCGTGATCGCCGGTGATCATGCGGACATGGATGCCCGCCGTGTGGGCAGTGCGCACCGACTCGATCGCTTCCGCGCGAAGGGGATCGATGATGCCGGCCATGCCGACAAACGTGAGGTCCTCGACAAACGACATGGGGTCAGCCCCAACGGCTGATTCCTGCCCGTCGAGTCGTCGAACGGCAAACGCCAGCACCCGGAGACCCTTCTCGGACATAGCCCGGTTCGCGGCAGTCAGTTCTTCGCGGACCTCGTCGATCGGTACAGGTCGGCGGCCGGGCAGGAACGCTGCCCCGCACCGAGCCAGGACCACGTCCGGACCGCCCTTGACCAGTTCCACGAATTGGTTGCCGCCGTCCACCTGGAGATGATGGAACGTCGCCATGAACTTGTATGCCGAGTCGAAGGGAACCGTCGCGACCCGCGGGTACGTCTTTCTGGTGAGTGGGGCGTCGACGCCGATCTTTGCCGCGAGAACAACAAGCGCTGCCTCGGTGGGGTCGCCCACAACTTCGCCGGCATCGGAGACTGTGGCGTCGCTGTCCAGGCACAGACCGTAGGCAAGCAGCGTGAAGTCCGGCGGCGCCTCACCCGCGACCTGCGTGATTCTGCCGCTCTTGGCGTAACCCTCGCCCTCGACGATGTACCACCGGCCGTGGACGTACAACGACCGTACGGTCATCTGATTCATCGTCAGTGTGCCGGTCTTATCCGAGTTGATGGCGCTCGTCGCGCCGAGTGTCTCGACGTCGGTGAGGTTTTTCACGACGGCCTTCGCGTCGGCCAGTTGACGAGCTCCATACGCCAACATGGCCTGGACGAAAGTGGGAAGGCCGGTCGGGATTGCGGAAACTCCCATGGCAATACCCAGCAGGAGAAGCGTTGTCAGATCTTGGCCACGGATCACGCCGATAACCACGATGATTGTCACTGCGCCCCACGCGATGATCCCGAGCAGTTTGGTGAGCGAGTCGAGTTCGCGTTGCAACGGCGATTTGCCGGGTGCAACTGCCGACAACATCGACGCGATCTGCCCTATCTGGGTGTGCATCCCGGTTTCGGTGACCACCATGGTGGCGGTACCGCGGGTGACCGAGGTGTTCTGGAACACCAGGTTGCTTCGGTCACCCAGGGGAATGTCTGTGCTGCCCAGCGTCTTCGGATCCTTCGGGATGGGTGCGCTTTCACCGGTCAACGCTGCTTCTTGAGTTTCCAAGGTGGTGGAGGTGAGAAGGCGTCCGTCGGCGGCGACGATATCGCCCGCTTCGAGTTCGACGATATCGCCAGGCACCAACTCAGTAGCGTCGAGCTGGATCAGAGTCCCATCGCGGATCACCCGTGCTTGGGGCGTCTGCATCTTCGCCAGTGCGTCCACGCTGGCGCGGGCCTTCACCTCCTGCCGGGTGCCGAGCACGATGTTGAGTACGACGAGTACCGCAACGACGATGGCCGTAGGGATTTCGCCGATGACGATGCTGACCACAGCTACCGCGACAAGCATCAGATTCATCGGGTCCCTCAACTGCGCCAGCGCTATCGACCACATCGACGGTGGTGGCGTCGACGCAATTTCGTTGGGCCCGTGCTGACGTCGACGGTCCACCACGTCCTCGGCACTCAGTCCCGACTCCTGATCAGAAGTCAGTGCTGCGAGGACGGATTCGGCACTCTGGGCATGCCAGGGCGTGTTCTCGGCCGGGTCTGTGTGCGCTCGATTCTGCGGCGCGGCTTCCGTGGGGCTCATGTGCCGCACGTCCTTTCCCTGGGCAGGATTTTCAGTAGGGGGTAGGAATCCAGTGCAGCGGTTGCTGGGGTGTCTTGTATCCGTCGGGGCGTTGTCGGTGTGGCAGTTTGATATCGGGATGTTCCAAAGGTTCGTACGGAATCTGACTCAGGATGTGGCTGATGATGTTGAGCCGGCCGCGCTTCTTGTCGTCGTTGACCGCGACATACCAAGGCGCCCATCCTGTGTCGGTATAGCGGAACATCTCGTCGCGGGCCCGTGAATAGTCGTACCAATGGCTGTACGACTTCAGATCGAGGCCCGACAACTTCCAGATTTTCCGAGGGTCGTCGATCCGGCTCTGCAGGCGCAGCATTTGCTGTTCCTCACTCACCTCTAGCCAATACTTCAACAGAATGACCCCGGATTCGACAATTGCACGTTCGACTGTCGGGATGAGCTGGAGGAATTCGTGTGCTTGCTCGTTGGTGCAGTAGCCCATGACCCGTTCGACTCCGGCACGGTTGTACCAACTGCGATCGAAGATGACTATCTCGCCGGCTGCGGGTAGATGCGGCACATACCGTTGGATGTACATCTGGGATTTTTCCCGTTCAGTCGGGGCCGGGAGGGCAACAACGCGGAAGACACGAGGGCTCACTCGCTCGGTGATGGCTTTGATCACCCCACCTTTTCCTGCAGTGTCACGGCCCTCGAACACGATGCAGACCTTGGCGCCGGAGGATTTGACCCACTCCTGCAATGCAACGAGTTCTGCGTGAACAGGCTTGAGATCACGGCGGTATTCCTTGTACTTCATCGGCTTTTCTGTCAAGGCTGAGGAGGGTTCCACGCCGGTAACTCGGGGAGCTTCGAGCTCAGAGTTCTTGTGTTTCTTGTGCTTCGACTTCTTTCCCACGCTCGCTCCTCGACACCCATATTCCGGACAGTGCTTCCACGCAGGACGTTCTTGATCAAACACACCCTTTGCTTGTGTATGCCCCGTGATTGGCAAAGTTATTCCTGGCTTGATCGAATCCCGAATCGTGATGCTTTCGAATCTATTTCGAGTCTTGACGGCAGCTGGCTACCGGACAGACGATTAGCCGATGACCGGCGACGAAGAGTTGCTCCAGGTCGAACAGGTGATTGCACGGCTGATCACCCGCTATCCGACCGTCTCACCCTCAGATATCGAACGAAGCGTGCGGATGATTCACGCACGATTCAAAAGTGGACGGATACGAGCATTCGTCCCGCTCCTCGTTGAAAAGGCGGCGCGAAGTGACATTGCCCGCGCTGCGTCCGAGATCGCTATGTAGTACCCGCTATGTCGTACCTCTGTCATTCATCTGTGGTACGTATTATCGGTACGAATGCTCGGTACGTATTACCAACGGAGATAATGCATTTCGGGAGATGTCGAGTTCCGGTCGGCTAACGGCCGGTTACCGGCGCAGTGGCAACAGTTGATTCACAAGTAGGACGTCATAGGTCGTGACCTGACTTCCTATCCGGAAACACCGACAGTACGGAGTTGGCGAAAATGGAAGGCTTCTGGGAGTTTTTCTGGTTCATGTTTGTCTGTCTCGCATTTGTTGCCTACTTGAGCGTGTTGTTCTCGATCATCACGGATCTGTTCCGAGATCATGAGATGTCAGGCTGGTTCAAGGCGATCTGGATCGTTTTCCTCTTTGTCGTGCCCTTCCTGTCGGCGATGATCTATGTGATCGTCCGGAATGACGGTATGACGCAGCGGTCGATTGCCGCAGCGCAAAAGCAGATGCAGGCACAGGGCGCGTACGTGCGCGAGGTCGCTGGACAATCTTCGGCTGATCAGATCACAGCCGCCAAGGGCCTTCTCGATGCCGGCGCGATCAACGAGGACGAGTTCCGGGCGCTGAAGGCAAAAACCATCATGCAGTGAAGACGTGCTGCAACAGAATCAGAATACGACGACGACGTGTGTTGTGGATGACGTGTGTTGTATTCGCAACAGAATTCGGCCTGGTTCGCTGTCCTCATTCGTCCAGGCGTCAGGTGACAACCTCTGGGGTTCTGGTTACTCTCCGCGCGCGTTCAGTTACGCCTCGATGACATCGAGCGAATCTTCGGCTGAGGGAGGTAGTTTCACCGCTACGAGTACGGGTGGCGCCGAATGGTCGCCTTCCTTCCCGAATATGACGAAGCCGCCGGCACCTTACGGTGTCCGGCGGCTTCACCACATTCAGGATCGGCGAAACGAGGAGCTGTCAGCTTGTCGCGTTCGCGGGCTGTTCTTGGCTGACTCGCCCTCGGACGAAGAAGATAGCGACGACGGCGAAGAGGACCAGCAGGATTGTGATGAACGTGGCGACGACGGTGGCGCCGCTGGCTCCAGTCACGGAGGTGTCGAGTCCGCCCGTCGAGAGGATCGTTGTGGGGTCGGTGAGGCCATGCAACACGATCGCGGCCCAGATTGTGCCCGTCACGCGCATAGTCAGATACATGCACATCCCGAAACCGAACGTGTAGACAACGGTCGCCAGAACGGTTGACGCTTCCATCCCGGAGATGAAGTTGACCGTGTGCATCAGCGCGAACAGCAGCGACGACACGACCGCGACGAAGCGTTCGCCATGGCCGGCGTCACGCAACATTTTCACCGCAATACCGCGGGTGAGGAGTTCCTCGGCAATGCCAACGCACACCCCGAGGGCAAGTAGCGAGATGATCTCGCCGGCTGACCACGCGCTCCAGTCGGTTCCGGTCAGGTGCGCTGCAATGGCGGCGGCTACGAGAATCGGGCCGATCCACATCCAGCCGCGGCCACGTATAGGTTGCGGGCCGAAAATACTGCGTAGCCAGCCCAGCTTCGCTATGAATATCAGCAGCGCGACAGCACCGATCGCGATAGGCAATGCGAGGCCGAAAATGATGCTCGAGGCGCTTGCGACTACGTTGTCGCTATCGATCTGATCGGAGAAAACGCGGGAGATCACCTGCCCAACGGCGAGGTAGAAAGCTAGATAGACGACGACTATCAACAGCAGCTTCCACAGGGTGGGGCGGCTCCAGAAACCCGACTTTTCGGGAGTTGTATTGGTCACTGACAGATCGTACGGGATCTCCAGGAATTCGCGCGTCAATCGAAATTCGCGCTGAAGCCTCTGTCGACCAGGCCGAGAAAATTGATGTAAGTACCAGATTTATTGTGCCGGATCACGATTCGTGATGGCATACCAGCATGTGGTTGGCGCCTTTCTGGAATTCGTAGTCGACCTCGACGTTACGGCCGCCGATGCCGCGAGCTCGCAGGTCGGACAGCAGCTCGACAAGTTGTGAGTACGGCTCCGCCGATCCAATCGCCACCAACGGAAAGATGCGCAGCTCACCTGAGGTGACGCGCATCAATTCGGTAATTGCGTCGAGGTGGAAGGCGTGGTCGAGGCTGTCGGCGTAGCTGAACAACAGATGGGAGCTGAGCACCAGATCGAAGCTGTCGTCAGGGAATGGCAGTGCGGGCAACCGACCTGGGATGTAGTGACTGGGGTGTTGCCGAATATGAGCTGCGAACTGTTGGGCGGCGTGCTGCCTGACATGTTGGTGTTCATCGGGATCAGCGAAGAAAGTCCACTCGTACTTTTCTGCGTGTGCGCGGACATATCGATTGCCTCGCTCCGACTCCGATGTGGCAATAGTAGCGAGATTGTCGGGGCTGTTTCCGAAATAGGCTGCATCGCATGCAGTTACGTTGCCGCCGAGGTTGCTCACCGCACTGGTGAAATCCGCGGAACCGCTGGGGCAGTCGAGGATTCGCACGGACAGATCATCGTCGGTGAGGGCGAACATCGCCCGGTATTCGGCAAGCGAACGAGAACTGATCAGCATCTTGCCGATCCCGTCGACGCGGTTGTCATTTTCAAAGGTCATGCGTGGTCCTCACAGTAGGGGGCACCTCACTGCGTCAACCGGGATAGATGTAGGCAACGATCGTCGGCCGCGCGCGAGGCGGCCGGAAATTGCACAGTTCAAGGCCGCAGTGAATGCGGCCACCAGAGCTGTACGAAAGTCGTCACCGGCCAATTACAGCACACGATCTGGTGGTGGGTTGGTTGGAGAGAACCGGCGCGCTTGCTCGACTTCTGAGCGATATACCTCGAGAATCAACACCATGGACACCGTGAAGTTCTTCGAGTGGGTCACCGAATTGTTCGAAGTACTCGGTGTTGTCGCGATGGTTTTCGGGTTTGTATTCGCCTTTGGCATTGCCGGCCGGTCGTGGTTTCGTACTCGCAACGGTAGTGCCGCGTTCAAGACTCTCCGCGAAACCCTCGGTGCCGTCATTCTTCTCGGGCTGGAGATTCTGGTTGCTGCGGATCTCGTCAAAACCGTGACATCGTCGCCGTCCCTGACGGATGCGGCAGTGCTGGGAATGATCGTCTTGATTCGAACTGTTTTGAGCCTGTCGATTCAGATTGAGATCGACGGGGTACTTCCATGGCGCAAGGCGTTGGTGTCGAGTCCCCAATTGCTGGCCCGCGCAGCACGCGGATCAGGTGGGGACGCGACGTCCGACGCCTCGCAGCCGTAGCAAGGGCCGTCGACTCCGCAGGCCCACCGAGGACTGAAAGGTCGGGCAGATGACTGCAGTACCGGTTGACAAGGTTGCGCCAGCTGACAAGGCAGTTCCTGCGCAGCACCCCACCGTTGACGAGCGGAGGGAGGATGGTCGGCAGGCTCGCCGAGATACGCCGCTTGCGATGCTGGCCGAACTTGCCGACAGCGACCGCGACCCGATTTCACTCCTGGAATCTCAGGCCGAAGCGCGGGTGCCTGAATTGGTGCCGATTCGTTACGGCCGCATGTCTGCGTCGCGTTTCTCGTTCTTTCGTGGCGCGGCCCTGGTTATGTGCGACGACCTTTCACGCAATCGCAATTCCGACATGAATACCCAACTGTGCGGAGATGCGCATCTGAGTAATTTCGGGGTCTACGCCACGCCGGAGCGCAAACTTGCATTCGATATCAACGATTTCGACGAGACCTACCCAGGTCCATTCGAATGGGACGTCAAACGCTTGGCTGCGAGTTTGGCGATAGCGGGTAAGGACAACGGCTATTCGGGTAAGGAACGAAGGAAGATAACTGTTGGTTGTGCGGCCGAATATCGGGAAACGATGCTTCGCCAGGCGGAACTGGGAAACCTCGCGGTGTGGTATTCGCACATCGAACCAGAGGACGGCCTCGAAGAACTGAGTATTCAGATCAAGAAACGAATGCTTGAACGGGCGCGTTCCACTCTCGATAAGGCACGCCGACGGGACAGCGTTCAAGCCGCGTCGAAATTCACCGAGATTGTCGATGGCAGAAGGCGATTCATCAGTGATCCACCGTTGATCGTGCCGGTCGAGGAGCTATACGACGGGCGGGATCTCGAGGATGTCGAGGAGGTGCTCCACGGACGAATTCGTTCGTACCGCAGCACCCTTCAGTGGGATCGCCGCGTGCTGCTACAGAGCTTCGAGATGATGCACATCGCGCGCAAGGTGGTCGGCGTCGGCAGTGTCGGCACGAGAGCCTGGATGATCTTGATGAAGGGACGCGACGCCGATGATCCACTGATCCTGCAGGTGAAGCAGGCGTTGCCGTCGGTGTTGTCCGGCTATGTGAACGGCCCGATATTCCGCAATGAGGGGGAGCGGGTGGTGAATGGTCAGCGGCTGATGCAGGCCAGCAGCGATATCTTTCTCGGTTGGGAGCGAGGGCCAGGTCCGGACGAGCTCGAGCATGACTTCTACATCCGTCAACTTCGCGACGGCAAGGGCTCAGCGGTGATCGAAGGCATGAAACCCGAAGGCATGGAAGCGTACGGCCGCTTATGCGCGCGGGTTCTGGCCTATGCACACGCTCGTTCGGGCGACCGCATTGCGATTGCCGAATATCTTGGCGAGGGAACGGAATTCGATCTCGCGATCAGTGAGTTTGCAGCGGCGTACACCAAACGAAATGCTCGTGATCATGCCGCACTTATGACAGCGATCGACACGGGACGGGTGACCGCACAGACCGGAATCTGACCCGCCCAGGAATTGCTGGAGGGCCGTCAGGTTGTGCAACGCTCTCGCATCGTCGCAGCACCGGGCCCGGTGAGATCGTCGCAGTACACGCGCCGACCAGCCATGGCCATGGTGAGAGCCAAGGTCGTGCCGCTGACGAGTGGACCGTCTCCAGTCGAGAATGGCCCGTCGGTCGCTTCGACGCGAAGACCTTTGATCGTGCTGCGACTGGGCACAGTGAAGTCCCGTCGAGCGTAGAAACGAGCAACTTCGGTGAGCGTCTCGACGGCTGGAATGTACGAGAGACCGAGCGGACGCCGGATGTCCTGGGCGTGGACTACCACCTCGCCGAGCCACGCCACAGTGGGCCCTGGCGCCGAGGTTCTGCTGGTGATCACCCGTCGGAACCGATCGAGGGTCTCGTCCGGGGTCGCGCCTCGGTACTCGGCGAGGCGCCGGTCGTTGTGTAGGTCGAAGTCGAACCGTGTGCCCAGGACACTGACAAGCCAACGAAGTGCACCGACGCTCGCAGCCGCTGTGAGATGCGCGACGACGTCCTCGACAGTCCACCGCCCGCACAACGACTGCTGATTCCACTGTGCCTGATTCAGACCGACAAGCTCACCGACCAGAGCGGTGCGCTCGGTTTCGACAGCAGACCACAGGGCGCTTCTCTGCATATCGCGCTTAGGCATAGACGCCGTCCAACCAGCCTTTCCAGCCTGCGCTGGCTGCTTCGCCGTCAGCGCCTGCTGCAAACAGGTGGTGTGCCACATCGACATTGCCGCCGAAGGCATTTCGGCCGTAGAACCGAAGTAGCGCGTCGTCGGTACGCAGTCCGACAAACCAGTCGTTGAGGTAGTCGACCACAGCAGTGATCGTGCCGAAGCCGGGAACGTCGAAAGTCACGGTGTCGTCGACGGCGGTGTCGGATCCGATTCCGAGTGCGCTGCGCAGAGTTGCCATCGCTGCGGGTGTGCCGGATGCTTCCGGACCTTCGGCGCTCACGTAGGTGGCGCTCTGCCCGGCGAAGTAGCGCACGTACTGGCCAAGGCTGTGGAGGTAGAAGTCTGTGTGCTTGCTTGCCCCGTCGTACTGGTTGTCCCAGTCGTCGGCAAAGACGCCGGCATGGACGTAGCGCACGACGGCCGTGCTGTTGTCGCGGGCTTCCACGAGGTATTCGAGGTGATTGAACCAGCCATCGGGGCCGTCCATGTGGATGCCGAGTTCGGTGGGCGGTTCCCAGGTAGCGATGACGGAACTGTCGGGGCGCGAGCCGTCGGCCGGAATCTCGAGAGGCGATGGGAACATCCATCCGGCAGTCTCGGCGGAGATGGCGGCCCAGATCTGCTCCGGGGTTCCGGGTACAACAACTTCGCGGCGGATTTCGAACTTCTTCGACATGGCTAGTTCTCCGATTCGGGTGAGTGTGTGGACGGTTTCAGGCTTGGGTGAAGCGCTACGACGAGGCGGTGCGGGCGGCCGTTCGCGGTGTTGCCGTCGTGGTATTTGGCAACCAGTCCGTTGACTGCCTCGCCGAGTTCGCGGGCGAAGTCCGCTCGGTCGGAGGCTGTCGCGAATGTGATGTCACTGTCGATGGCATAGGAAGCGAGGGGCTTTCCGGCGGCGGTTGCTCCGGCGATCAACTCGCCGACCTCTCGGACGACCCGCGCTGCCACCGCGACGAGCCATCGCGCCGAGAGTTGGTCTGGGAACTTCCGTGGATCCGGAGCCAGCGCGGACATCGCGGCGGGGGAGATGACGTACGACGCGGCACTTGCCTGCATGACTCGTTCGGTCATGTTTCCGCGTTTGCGTTCTTCGACGAGATGAACGAGCCCGTGTTCTTCCAGGGTTCGCAGGTGGTAGTTGACCTTTTGGCGGGTCAGTCCGACGAGGGGTGCCAGCGCAGCAGCCGACGACGGGTTCACAAGCGCGGCGAGGATTTGCTGCCGAACCGGGTCGAGTGACGCTTCCGCGGCAGCAGGTTTGTCGATGACTGCGACTTCCAACATGAGAAAACCATCCCACCGACAGAATTACTTGTCAAGACAAAATAATTTGTCGGTGGGATGGTTGTTGGGCAAGCTCTACTTGCTCAGCGCCGCGGGATTGTTCAAATCACGCGCCGAGTAGGTGTCGCAGGCAGCTACCTGGCCGGTCTTGTATCCGGCTGCAAACCACAACTGCCGCTGTTGGGATGAACCGTGAGTCCAGCCTTCGGGGTTGACCCGCCCGCTGGTCGACTGTTGGATCCGGTCATCGCCGACCGACGATGCGGCCGACAGTGCATCGCGGATATCGTTCTGCGACAGCGACTTCAGGAATGGTTGGCCGGTCGCTTCGTCGGGGATGGTGTCGGCGTAATGTGCCCACACGCCGGCGTAGCAGTCTGCCTGCAGTTCGGTGCGCACCGCGCCTGACTCTGCGCCCTGCGGGTCGGCCTGCGCGCGGCTGATATCCCCGAGTTGATTCTGGATGTGGTGACCGAATTCATGGGCAACGACGTACTCCTGCGCCAAGGGGCCGGCGCTTGATCCGAATCGGTCGACCAGCAATTGGAAGAAGCTTGTGTCGAAGTACGCGGTCTGATCGGCGGGGCAGTAGAACGGACCGACTTCGCTGGTTGCCTGACCGCAGCCCGTACTGACCGATCCACTGAACAGGACGACCTCGGGGCGGACGTACGCCGTCCCGGTTTGTTTGATCAGTTGCGCTTCCCAGACGTCGTCGAGGCTACCGACGGTAAGTGTGACGCGGCAGTTCACGTCGTTGTTGGCATCGGTACCGGTGCAGTCGTCGACCGAACTGAGTTCGCTCGAGGAACTCGATGTTTCGGTGGACGTTCCCAGTAGCGAACCGGGATCTCCGCCGAACAGAAGGGCAAGAATGAGCACGATGATGCCACCGGCGCCGCCGCCGATTGCCACCTTGCTGCCCCGGCTACCGCCCCCGCCGCCTTGAACCTGAACGCGTCCCGCTTCACCGCGGGCCCCCTCGTTGAAGGTCATCTATGTCCGCTTTCTGCTGTCGTGAACAAGTGCTTGCCGTCACTTCTGGTGGATAGCTTCGCATGCGAGGCGGGTGCGCGTTTCCGGTCTGGGCTGTTCGCTCCGTAGGATCGCAGGCAAAGTAGTCGGTCGTCGGTTATTGAAGTTGTTCGAAAGGAATCCCGTGCTGCGCACACATCTCGCCGGTTCATTGCGACCCGAGCAGGCAGGGCAGACCGTAACGCTCACCGGTTGGGTAGCCAGGCGTCGTGATCACGGCGGAGTGATCTTCATCGATCTCCGTGATGCATCCGGTGTTTCGCAGGTAGTTTTCCGGGCAGGTGACGTCGCCGAGCAGGCGCACCGTCTGCGCGCGGAATACTGCGTTCGCGTGACCGGTGTCGTCGAGGTCCGCCCCGAGGGAAACCAGAACTTCGAGATCCCCACCGGCGCAATCGAGGTCAACGCCACCGAGCTCGAGGTGCTCAACGAGAGTGCTCCGCTGCCGTTCCAGCTCGACGATCAGGTCGGCGAGGAAGCGCGTCTGAAGTACCGCTACCTCGACCTGCGTCGTGAAGGACCCGGACACGCAATTCGCTTGCGCTCCAAGGTGAATGCCGCTGCGCGTGGCGTCCTCGCGCACCACCAGTTCGTCGAGGTCGAGACCCCGACACTCACGCGTTCCACCCCTGAAGGTGCCCGCGACTTCCTGGTTCCGGCGCGTTTGCAGCCCGGTAGCTTCTACGCTCTGCCGCAGAGCCCCCAGCTCTTCAAGCAGCTCCTCATGGTGGGTGGCATCGAGCGCTACTACCAGATCGCGCGCTGCTACCGCGATGAGGATTTCCGCGCCGATCGCCAGCCGGAGTTCACTCAGCTCGACATCGAGATGGCGTTCGTCAACCAGGACGACGTCATGCTGTTGGCCGAGGAAGTCCTGACCGCGTTGTGGAAGCTCGTCGGCCACGAGATCAAGACGCCGATCGCGCGCATGACCTACAACGAGTCGATGCGTCGTTACGGCAGCGACAAGCCCGACCTGCGTTTCGACATCGAACTCGTCGAGTGCATGAAGTTCTTCAAGGACACCACGTTCCGCGTGTTCCAGGCCGAGTACGTCGGCGCTGTTGTCATGCCGGGTGGCGCAAGCCAGCCGCGTAAGCAGCTCGACGCGTGGCAGGAATGGGCCAAGCAGCGTGGCGCCAAGGGACTTGCCTACGTGCTGGTCGGCGAAGACGGAACGCTCGGCGGACCGGTTGCCAAGAACCTCACCGACGCCGAGCGCGAGGGTCTGGCCGCTCACGTCGGCGCACAGCCAGGTGACTGCATCTTCTTCGCGGCGGGTGCAACCAAGCCGATGCGCGCGCTTCTCGGTGCTGCCCGCGGCGAGATCGCCCGCAAGAAGGATCTTATCGACCCCAAGGCCTGGGCCTTCGTCTGGATCGTCGACGCTCCGATGTTCGAGCCGGCCGCCGACGCCACCGCGTCCGGTGACGTTGCTCTCGGCCATTCGGCGTGGACCGCGGTGCACCACGCGTTCACCTCGCCCAAGCCCGAGTTCTTCGACACGTTCGACACCGATCCCGGAACCGCTCTCGCCTACGCCTACGACATCGTCTGCAACGGCAACGAAATCGGCGGCGGCAGTATCCGTATCCACCGCAAGGACATTCAGGAACGAGTGTTCAAGGTGATGGGTATTTCCGAGGAAGAGGCGCAGGACAAGTTCGGCTTCCTGCTCGACGCCTTTGCCTTCGGCGCACCCCCGCACGGCGGAATCGCCTTCGGTTGGGACCGCATCACCGCGCTCCTCGCCGGCATGGATTCCATTCGTGAGGTCATCGCGTTCCCGAAGTCGGGTGGCGGTGTCGATCCGCTGACGGACGCACCTACCCCGATCACGGCGCAGCAGCGTAAGGAATCCGGCGTCGATGCGAAGCCGGAGAAGAAGGCTGACGCTGCCGGTGGCGACACCGCAGACGGCAAGTAGACCGACCCCAGATCGCCATGCTGCACCTGAGGGTGATCTGCCCGCCCGAGCGCACCGAGGAAGTTCTCGGTGCGCTCGAGGCGGAATGCGGGGCTACCCACATTGTGGTGTCGCGTGGCATTGCCATCGATCCGCGCGGCGATGTCGTGCAGGCAGATGTTGCCCGCGAGTCTGCGAACGACGTCATAGTCGCGATGCAGGATCTCGGAATCCCCGAGCACGGCGCGGTGACGCTGGTTCCGGTGGAAACAGTGTTGTCGGCCGCGGCACGCAAAGCAGAACACGATGCACCTGGTGACGGCGCCGAGACTGTGGTCTGGGAAGAACTGTTGTCCCGGACTCGCGAGGAATCGACTCTCAATGGATTGTTTGTCGCTTTCCTGACTATCGCCTGCCTCCTGGCCGCAATCGGTGTAGTCACGGATTCACCGGTCACCATCGTCGGAGCGATGGTTGTGGGGCCGGAATTCGGCCCGCTGGCCGCGCTCTCGGTTGCCCTGGTTCGACGTGATCGAAAGCTACGTAGACGTTCGATTCTTGCGTTGGTCGTCGCGTTCCCGGTGGCGATGGGTATCACTCTGCTCGCCACCTTTGTGGTGAAGTTCTTCGACTGGATGGACGTCACCACCCTCGAATCACTGCATCAAGTCGACTTCATCTACAAAGTGGGACCGATCTCGTTTGTTGTCGCCCTCCTGGCCGGTTCTGCGGGCATGTTGGCCTTGATATCGGCGAAATCCGCCGCACTGGTCGGCGTGTTCATATCGGTGACCACAGTCCCGGCGGCCGGTTTCGCGGTAGTTGCTGCGGCTAACGGTGAATGGCGTATCGCCGGGCTGTCGTCGCTTCAGCTCGCCGTCAACATGCTGGGAATTGTCACCGCTTGCACACTCGTATTGTGGTTCAAAACCCGAGCCGATGAAGAGTTTGCTGCAGCGCTGAAAGGCATTTCAGGTTTGATCGGCGACGAGAAAGCGCGCTGACAGTAGAGAGCGAAGACGCATGATTCCAGTAACTTACGGGTAAGTTGATCAGTGATGACCGTATTACTGGCAGACCCCGTATCCGAAGTCGTGGCAGCTGCCGAGCAGTTGCTCACGCGCCGCACCGGAGCACCCGTTACCCTCGTGGATCCCACGGATCTGGGTGGCAGTGGACGCACCATCGTGCTGCGCGTTCGAGTTGCCGAAAACCCGTTTTCCCTACCTCGCACATTGGTGATCAAGCAGGTCCGTGATCCCTATCTGGGTGTCAAGAACGGCGTTACCCCGCCCGCTGAGGCAATCCACGTGTTCGATCCTGATACCGCGTTCCTGCGTGAAGCCGTGTCGTACCAATTCGCCAACGCATTGGCCAAGGACGCCCGTCCCGGCGCGGAACTGCTGGCATACGACTTGGACGCCAGGCTCCTCGTGCTCAGCGACCTCGGTGACGCCACCGCGATCAGCGTTCTTTTCCAGGACAGCGACGCAGACACCGTCACGAATACCCTGATGGCAATGGCCCAGGCAATGGGTCGCATGCACGCCGCCACCGTAGGACGTGAAGAAGATTTCACAGCCCTGCTTCGACGTGCCGAGGTTGTCCACAGTTCCGACGAAGTGGCTGATCAGGTGGCGCGCGTCATCACCGACGTGCCGTCGATGTTGGCGGACACACTGGGTGTTGTTGTCGATCCGAATATTCTCGAACAGGTTCACCACGCGCAGAATCTGTTCAGCGGTGGGCGATTCCGCGCCTTCAGTCCGTCCGATCTGTGTCCGGACAACATCATCGTCAACGGCGAAGGTGTTCGATTCCTCGACTACGAGTGGGGTGGATACCGAGACGCGCTTCTCGACATCACGTACGCACTCGTGTCGTTCCCGGGATGCCTGTGCAACGTCGACCTGACCGAGGAACGCGCGTCGGCGATGGTCGACGCGTGGCGTTCGGAAGTGGTGGGCTTGTGGCCGGCGCTTGCCGACGAAGCCGAATTGGGTCGAGGACTGGTCGAGGCTCAGCTCATCTGGGTATGGCTGAGCACCTACATGTTCCTGCCCAATGATCATTCGCGGATAGCCGCAGTGCGCGAGCACCATCTGTCGATTCCGCGTTCGGATGCGTTGCTGCGCCGTTGGGCACGGTTGGCGCGATCAGCCGAACTCGCAGGCAACGTCGCTGTGCATGACCACGCGAACGAGGTTGTCGCTGCACTCCGCGCACACGCTGAGTAACGCACACACGAACCGATAAAGCGCCCGTGCCGGAGCACGGGCGCTTTTGCATGTCGAAGCTCAGTTGTCGGCGAGAGCGTCCGCCTCGGACAGATCCGTTGCCGCCAGCGCCGTCGCGAGATCGGGATGCCGGAAGGTAGACGTGACCTGGTCCTCGACCACCCGGAACGCCGACGCAATGGTGGCGGTCTTGCCGGGTTCTGCGGCCCACGTCGCAGTCTGCTCGACAACGACAACTCCGTGGTGGACGTACATCTTGCCGGGAACAAGCGTCAAACCGGCGTTCGACGCCCACTCGCTCAGTGCTGCTAATCCTTGCGTTGCCCCGTCGGCTCCACCCACCTCGATATCGTCGCTCGACAACTGCAGGAGCGTGTCGATGTCTTGGCTGTTGAGTGCGTCATGCCACGCGAGAACGGTGGCGATCTCAGAAGTGCTCATGGCGACACGCTATCCAATTCGGCCCGACCGTGCTTTCCAGTTGGGACTTCGACGCGTCGGTACCTTCTAGTAGCGTCGTTTTGTGAGCGATTGGCAAGCTGAAGACAGCGTGGTGGCGGATGACGGCCTGTTCGAGGCAACTCCGGAAGAATCCGAGATCGTGGATGAACCAGATGTCGTCTCGGTAGCCGAGCGCGCCTTGTCCTCGTTGCCGCCCGGTGCTCCGCTGGCTGTCCGCATGCGCCCGCGCACTCTTGGTGAGGTTGTCGGCCAGCAGCACCTACTCGGGCCCGGTGCGCCGCTGCGGCGAATGGTCGAGGGATCCGGTGCCGCATCGGTACTTCTGTACGGGCCTCCTGGTACCGGCAAGACCACACTGGCGTCGTTGATTTCCGGCGCGACCGGTCGGCGTTTCGAGGCGCTGTCTGCACTGTCGGCCGGTGTCAAAGAGGTTCGCGGTGTGATCGAACTGGCTAGGCGACGGCTCCTGAACGGCGAGCAGACCGTCCTGTTCATCGACGAGGTACACCGATTCTCGAAAACCCAGCAGGATGCGTTGTTGGCCGCTGTCGAGAATCGGATCGTCCTGTTGGTGGGCGCTACCACCGAGAATCCGTCGTTCTCCGTGGTGTCGGCGTTGCTGTCCCGTTCGCTGGTTCTGCAATTGCAGGCGCTCACCGCAGCCGATGTTCAGGAGCTTCTCGAGCGGGCAGTGATCGACGAGCGTGGGTTCGGTGGCTCAGTCACCATTGCCGACGACGCGATGGAACATCTGGTGCGGCTGGCGTCCGGTGACGCCCGCCGTGCGCTCACTGCTCTCGAGGCAGCAGCAGGCGCTGCGCTCGATACCGCTGGCGGCCAACCCGGACCCGTCGAAGTCGATCTCGCGACCGTGGAGGCCAGTGTCGACAAAGCCGCCGTTCGGTACGACCGTGACGGCGACCAGCACTACGACGTCATCAGCGCATTCATCAAGAGCATTCGAGGTTCCGACGTAGACGCGGCGCTGCATTACCTTGCGCGCATGCTGACTGCGGGGGAGGACCCGCGATTCATTGCGAGGCGACTGGTGGTTCACGCCAGCGAAGACATCGGGATGGCCGATCCGATGGCACTACAGACCGCGATGGCCGCTGCTCAAGCTGTGCAATTGATCGGAATGCCGGAGGCACGTCTCGCGCTTGCCCAGGCCACGATCCATCTCGCGACCGCGCCGAAATCGGGTGCCGTCATCGAAGCGCTGGGTGCGGCCATGGCCGATGTGGCTGCCGGAAAGTCAGGTCTCGTGCCGCCGCATCTACGTGACGGTCATTACAAGGGGGCTGAGAAATTGGGAAACGCGGTCGGATACAAGTACCCACACGACACCCGCGACGGCGTTCTACGGCAGCAATATCCACCGGACGAACTGGTCGGTGTCGACTATTACAAGCCGACTGGCCACGGAAATGAGCGGGAGATCGCCGATCGAGTGGGAAAATTGCGTCGAATCGTGCGGGGTTGAAGCTGTAATCGTGCGGGGTTAAAGCTGTAAGGTCCCTGCACGCTAGGCTGGACAACGACAGTTCGACGCTCATGAAGGTAAGGACCGGTTAGTGCAAACCCACGAGATCCGCAGGCGATTCCTCGACCACTTCGTCAAGGCCGGCCACACTGAGGTGCCCAGCGCGTCGCTGATTCTCGACGATCCGAACCTTCTGTTCGTCAACGCCGGCATGGTTCCCTTCGTGCCGTTCTTCCTCGGCCAGCAGACGCCGCCATACTCGCGTGCGACGTCTGTGCAGAAGTGTGTTCGCACCTTGGACATCGAAGAGGTGGGCATCACCACCCGCCACAACACGTTCTTCCAGATGGCCGGCAATTTCTCCTTCGGTGACTACTTCAAGAAGGAAGCCATCTCGCACGCCTGGGCGCTGCTGACCGGTTCGGTTGACGACGGCGGCTACGGCATCGACCCGACGCGCCTGTGGGCCACTGTCTTTCACGATGACGACGAAGCATTTGCGATCTGGCGCGACGAGGTCGGCGTGCCGGAAGAGCGCATTCAGCGCCGCGGCATGAAAGACAACTACTGGTCGATGGGCATCCCCGGACCGTGTGGGCCCTGCTCGGAAATCTTCTACGACCGCGGCGCCGAGTATGGCGTAGAGGGCGGCCCGGAAGCCGACGAGGATCGCTACATCGAGATCTGGAACCTCGTGTTCATGCAGAACGAGCGCGGCGAAGGCACCACGAAGGGTGACTACCCGATCCTCGGACCCCTGCCGAAGAAGAACATCGATACCGGCATGGGCGTCGAGCGTGTTGCCTTCCTCTTGCAGGGCGTCGAAAACGTCTACGAGACAGACCTTCTCCGTCCCGTCATCGAGAAGGCCGCTGAGCTGACCGGCAGCGTGTACGGCACCGATCACACGTCCGATGTTCGTTTCCGCGTCATCGCCGACCACGCCCGCACCGCCGCGATGCTGATTGCGGACGGCGTCAATCCCGGCAACTACGGCCGCGGCTACGTGCTACGCCGGTTGCTTCGCCGCATCGTGCGCTCGGCCAAACTGCTCGGCAGCGAGCAGCCCACCATGCGCGAGTTCATGATCGTCGTCCGCGACACCATGGCTCCGTCGTACCCGGTTCTCGAAACCGACTTCACGCGCATCGAGAATGTTGCCGTCGGTGAGGAAACAGCGTTCCTCAAGACTCTGGCATCAGGATCGGCCTTGTTCGAGAACGCTGCCGAGACGGTCAAGTCGTCCGGAAAGTCGGTCATTGCCGGCGACCAGGCATTTGCCTTGCACGACACCTACGGCTTCCCGATCGACCTGACACTCGAGATGGCGTCCGAGGCCGGTCTCACCGTCGACGAAGACGGCTTCCGCACCCTCATGGCCGAGCAGCGCAAGCGCGCCAAGGACGACGCTCAGGCTCGTAAGCACGCGCATGCCGACCTCACGGTCTACAAGGAACTGCTCGATCGCGGTCCCACCGAGTTCACCGGCTTCAACGAACTGGTCTCCGAAGCTCATGTCCTCGCGCTCATCGTCGACGGCGTTCGTGTGCCGGTCGCCAAGGCGGGGCAGTCGGTTGAGGTCATCCTTGACCGCAGCCCGCTCTACGCAGAGTCCGGTGGACAGATCGCCGACATCGGATCGCTCACGGCGCCGGGACTCGAAGCCAAGGTCAACGACGTTCAGAAGATCGCCAAGAAGGTCTGGACGCACAAGGTCACCGTCCAGAAGGGCGAGATCACCGAAGGCGACATCGTTCTCGCACATGTCGACGCCGAATGGCGTAAGGGTGCAACCCAGGGACACTCCGGTACCCACATGGTGCACGCAGCGCTGCGTCAGGTGCTCGGCCCCAACGCCGTTCAGGCCGGCTCACTCAACAAGCCCGGCTACCTCCGCTTCGACTTCTCTTGGCAGGGTGCGCTTTCCGAGTCCCAGAAGCAGGACATCGAAGTTGTCACCAACGAGGCTGTCGCGTCCAACTTCGCGGTCAACACGTTTGTGACGGATCTCGACAAGGCCAAGTCGATGGGTGCCATGGCACTTTTCGGTGAGAACTACGGCGACGAGGTTCGCGTCGTCGAAATCGGCGGCCCGTTCTCGATGGAACTCTGCGGCGGCACGCACGTCGGAAGTTCCGCTCAGATCGGTCAGGTCACTCTGCTCGGTGAGCAGTCCGTCGGCTCCGGCATCCGCCGTGTCGAGGCGTACGTCGGTTTGGATTCCTACCGTTATCTGGCCAAGGAGCGCGCGCTTCTGGCCGGACTGTCCGCATCGCTCAAGGTTCCGTCCGAAGAGGTTCCGGCTCGCGTCGAAGCGCTTGTCGAGCGTCTCAAGGTGGCCGAGAAGGAACTGGAGCAGACCAAGGCCAAGGCTGTTCTGGCTGCAGCCGGTGAGTTCGTCGACAAGGCCAAGCGCATCGGCAGTGTGCTCGTGATCGCAGAACCTGCACCCGCCGGTGTCGGAGCCAACGACCTGCGCACGCTCGTCACCGACATCAAGGGTCGCCTGGGCTCGGAGCCCGCAGTGGTCGCATTGCTCGGCGACACCGACGGCAAGGTGCCCTTCGTGGTTGCCACCAGTAAGGCTGCGCAGGCGCTCGGCGTGAAGGCAGGCGACCTCGTCGGCTCGTTCGGACCGAAGATCGGTGGTCGAGGCGGCGGAAAGCCCGACATGGCTCAGGGGTCGGGTTCCGACGCCTCCGGAATCCCGGCGGCGCTCGATGCGATCCGGGACCGGGTCGCAGAACTGGCGGGCGGCAGCTAACGGTGGCAGCGGCTGTGCAGGGTCCCGATCGCCCCGGCGTCGACGACCCTGGCCGCGGACGCCGCGTCGCGATCGATGTTGGCAGTGTCCGGATCGGGGTTGCGTCCAGCGACCCCGACGGGATTCTTGCGACACCGGTCGAGACTGTGCCTCGCTCGAAGGAACGTGGACCCGACGCGCCGGATATCCGGCGGATTATCGACATCGTGTCCGAATACGAGGCCGTGGAGGTTATCGTCGGACTGCCACAGACGCTGCGCGGCGAGCAAGGCAAAGCCGCCGGCATCGCCACTGCATTCGCAAAACGACTGCAGCGGGCCGTCGAACCGATCCCGGTGAGACTGTCCGACGAGCGACTGACGACGGTCACGGCTGCGCGCAACCTCCGCGAAAGTGGAGTCAAAGCTCGCGGTCAGCGTCCGATGATCGATCAGGCTGCGGCAGTGGAGATCCTGCAAGGCTGGCTGGACGAGCGGAGTAGAGCAGTGAAACCAGGGGAGTCGTCGGGGGACACGCCTGTGTCGGAGTCCGATCGGTGAGCGGGCGGTGGGATGAGGGCGGCTCCGGCCGGCCCACCGGTTCATTCGATTTCGACAACGACGAGACCATGGTCATGCGTGCGCTGCCACAGACCATCGAGCCGCCGCACATGTCCAGGGCTGAGGCGCGCAAACAACGCGAAGCGCAGTCCAAGCGAGCCAAACGGGGCAAGAAGGTCGGTGTCCTCGCGCTCCTCGTCTTGGTGATCGCGGTTCTGGGCGTGGGTGCCTACGGTGCGACGTGGTACATGAACCGCACTCAAGCGGCGGCCGACTACGCAGGGCCGGGCGGGGCGCCCGTCGTGATCCAGATCCTTCCGGGTGAAACTGCCTCGGAGATCGGTGCCACGCTTGCCGAGAAGGACGTGGTTGCCAGTTCGGCGGCGTTCTACAACGCGGCCGTGAGTAACTCGGCGGAGATCCAGAAAGTTCAGCCCGGTTTCTACCAGGTACCTGTACAAAGCAGTGCAGCAGACGCTCTGGACACCCTGGTCGCTCCTGAATCTCGTGTCGGCCTGGTCGTCGTTGCCGCAGGGCGTCAACTCCACGACAGCAGTGACGCGCAGACCGGTGCTCTCAAGAAGGGCATCTACAACCTCATCGAGGAAGCCAGCTGCGTCGGATCAGCCAGTGCACAGACTTGTGTGACGGCCGACGAATTGAATACTGCGGGAGCGTCTTCCGATCTCGCTGCGTTGGGCGTTCCCTCGTGGGCGATGTCGTCCGTGCAGGGTGTGCCGGACAAAGACCGTCAACTCGAAGGCCTCATTGCGGCCAGTAGTTGGGATTTCGATCCCACCGCAACGCCGACGGAAATCCTGCGGACACTAGTCCAAGGCAGCGCCGAGAAGTACGAAAGCACCGGCATTCTGACAGCCGGATCCGGCGTCGGACTCTCGCCGTACCAACTGTTGGTCGCGGCGTCGCTGGTCGAGCGTGAGGCACTACCCGACGACATGTCGAAGGTCGCCCGCGTGATCGTCAACCGCTTGGCCGTCGATCAGCCGTTGCAGTTCGACTCCACTGTCAACTACTCGCTCGACACCACCGAAGTTGCAACGACCGATGATGATCGCGCACGGGTGACGCCGTGGAACACCTACGCAATGCCGGGATTGCCCGCGACCCCGATTGCGTCCCCGAGCATCGAAGCGCTTCAGGCAGTCGAATCCCCGGCCCCCGGTGACTGGCTGTATTTCGTCACCATCAACATGCAAGGCGAAACGCTCTTCACCCACAGTTACGACGAGCACCTCGCCAACATCGTTCTAGCGCAGGAAAGCGGGATTCTCGACAGTGGTCGGTAGCACCTCAACCGCACGCAAGGCAGCAGTACTCGGCAGCCCCATTCAGCATTCGAAGTCCCCGTTGCTGCATCTCGCGGCGTACGAGGCCTTGGGTCTGACCGACTGGACCTACGAGCGGATCGAATGCACAGGGGAGCAGTTGCCCGCGCTTGTCGACGGGCTCGGGCCCGAATGGGTTGGGCTGTCGGTCACGATGCCGGGCAAGATCGCAGCCCTCGAATACGCGTCGGAGCGCACCGCGCGCGCCGTTGTCATCGGGTCGGCAAACACGTTGGTGCGCATCGACGGTGGATGGCGGGCTGACTGCACCGATGTGGACGGTGTCAGCGGTGCGTTGATCGCCGGCGGTGTCGGTGATCTCACCGGTGCCCCCGCCGTGGTGGTCGGGGCCGGCGGAACGGCTCGGCCGTCGCTGGTTGCCTTGGCGGATATGGGTGTTCGCAACGTGACTGTCGTCGCCCGCGATCCGGGTCGTGCATCGGGCGCCATCGAATGCGGCGCTGCGGTTGGCTTGGACATTGATCTTGTTGCCTTCGATGATTCTCGTCTCGGCGGAATCTGTGCCGATTCGGCAGTTCTGGTCAGCACCGTTCCCGCTGATGCGGCAGCACCCTTTGCCGCGGAACTGGGTAAGGCACCTTTTGTCCTCGACGCGATTTACAACCCCTGGCCGACGCCGCTGGCCTCGGCCGTCGAGGCCGCCGGTGGCACCGTGATCGGTGGCCTGGCGATGTTGCTCAATCAGGCCTTCGGGCAGGTTGAGCAGTTCACGGGTAAGCCCGCACCACGTGAGGCGATGGCTGCCGCTATCGCTTAGTGGTCCTGGTCAGAAGTTTGTCGGGGGTGGTTTCCAGGCGGTGGGGTCGGCGAGGTAGAGCACTCTTTGAGTCCGTCGAGGACGAATTTCGGTACCGCGACCTCACCGGACCGTCTTGCCCTTGGTGGTCCCGCTGTAGTGCTTGCTGCCCAACTGAACCTCGGTGTCGGAGACCGTCAGTCGCGCCCGGGTGAAGTTCATATCGCGGACTCGCAGTGCGATGGCCTCACTCCAGCGGCAGCCACAGTAGGCGAGCACCAGCACAAGGAGCCCGTGCCCGTGACGGTCTGCCTCGGTCGATAGTCGGTCTACGTCTTCGGCCGTCAGGTAGATGTGCCGATTGCAGTCCCGCGGTTATCGGTGAAGGTGGGTACCTGGTCCTCAGGCCGGGGCGATACCGAGTTCCGCACCCACGTACGACATGTCGTCGACGCCCTGGGCATTCGAGAATGCCGTGAAAGCAAGCTCGTTGGGATGTGCCACTCCAGCGACGTCGCGCAAGGTCACCATTGTCCGAACGGCCAGTTCGTGCATGGTGGGATGCGTCGTGTCCCTTCCGGTCGGCGGGCCCAGCCAGATCGGCGCGTCGACAGCCCCGTGGTGATCGGGCGTCCACTGCCACCCGAGAACGCTCATCAGCCGGTTGATTTCCTTCAGGTCCGATCTTGCAGCATCCCCGAAACCGCACGCGCTGTCGATGTCACCACCACCGGAGTTGTAGAACTGTACGTCAACCTGGTTGTTCGATCCTTTTTGAGGGGCATCCAGGATGACATTGCCCAGCCACGGCAAAGTGGCCAGAACCCACTCGAACCGCGTGACGAACTCGTCCCACCCTGAGCACCGTGCCGGAAGGCCGGACAACGTCGGACGGTCGGAAGCGACCTCGCCCACGGCCTGTGTGCGGGTGGGGCCGAAGTCGTTGTAAGAGCTGACACGGAGCCGGTCAGGAGTCGTACCCAGTCCGTCGCGCAACACCGCGACGATTGCAGCGGCGATCTCGTATCGTTGGTCGTCGGCATTGTGGCGCCATCCCGTTCTCCACTCCCGCGCATACTCCTCGACACGCTGGCCCTCGTGTTCGACGTCGTGATCGCGGCCGATATGGATTTCGACAGACTTCCACAACGGCTGGTCGCGTGGCACCCAACGACCGGACTCACGGTCACGGACCTGGGAAAACAAGGTGGTCCGCTGCGACTGGATCACCGCCCGTAATCGGGCAGCCGTCACCGGTTCATCGGGCACCGTCACCCTGATATCAAGTCCTTTGTCATCTTCTCGGAACAGGATCCGCTGCCCGGTCAACGTGTCGCGCAGTTGAAGGCTGTCGCCATCCGTCGGCGAAATCAGCGTCTCGTCGTCATCCCAGTCCGGGTACAGCACCAGTTGGATGTCCTCAAACAGACTGGTCCAAACGTCATCAGCCACAACCACTCCCCGTTTCCGAAACCTCCCGACAAACCTCCCGACAACCTACCGACACGCCCCGACACGTACGTTTCCGACGCCAACAAACCATCCGCCTCGGTAGCCGGGCGCCAATCTCCAGACTGTCGAACGCACTACATTGCCGCATACCGATCGTTCGGTAACGCTTGGGGTCTGGTGACAAGAAACGGAGCGCTACAACGCCACAGCCACGCCGTTCCAATGGAGCTACACCTGCGGCCACCTGTATAGACACTTGCAGCGCCTTGAGCACGACGCCACGCTCCGGGATGCCGCGTGACCCCCGACGAACTTCTGGCGATGACCACTTAGCTTTATCCACAGTGCCGCCGTAGTGCACAGCACGATTTCGTAGGCTGCGGCCGGTCGACGGTCGGCTCATGCTCAATGCCATGTGGATGTTGGTGGGGTTGGCAACTGCGGGTGCTGTTGGCGGTTTTGGTGCGCGTTTTCTTGCTGACGATTGGTTGCGCCGAAACCTGTATGCCGGGATTTCAGTCCGTTGCGGTGTGCCTGAATTGTGCGTCGCGGTGGGCTGGTTGCTTGTCGGTGTAGCGACTTCATCTGCACTACAGCTTGTTTCGGGCCTGGCGTTCGTGTGGTGGTGTGTGGCCGTGTCACTTGTCGATGTGTCTGTGCGGCGGTTGCCGAACACTTTCACTGTGCCCGCTTATGGTGTCGTTATCGCCGGCGCCTTGTTTGCGGGAACGCTGTGGGCAGCGCTGATGGGATCGGTAATGCTCTCGGGAATCCACCTTGTGCTGCGCCTGATTTCGCCGGGATCCCTGGGCGCAGGTGACGTGAAGCTGGCACTTCCGCTGGGTGCGATCACGGGGTTGGGTGGTGCGCAGGTCTGGCTGTTTTCCGCTTTTCTGGCTCCGGTGATCACATTAGTGGTGGCCGTTCTGCTGGCGCGGCGGTCGCAGGTCCCTCATGGGCCGTCGATGTGCGGCGCCGCGCTACTTGCCTGGACGATCGGGTGAGCGTGTTCAGCGTCCGTAGTGGTAGCGGCACGCAGCGATTCGGATCTGGTCGTCGGAGATTTTGTAAATCAGACGATGCTCGTCAGTGATCCGCCTCGACCAGTAACCTTGAAATCCATGTTTGAGTGGTTCGGGTTTTCCGATTCCTTCGTTACCATTCGCGCTGCTCCTCTCGTTCATTCGTGAGAGCGTCGGTGCGTGAACACCAACGAGTGGGCAGACGGCTACCGCCCGCAAGCTGAAGACAGTCCCTTCACTCTCATCGTCGAGGGCGAGGTTTTCGCCGTCACGGTGCGCGAAAATGGCAGTGAGGATTACACCTGGGAATCCGGACCGAACAAGAACTACGGGTTCGGTGGTGGCCCAGCCCAGGTGGCCGGTGTTCCGGGTTTCGATGTTCCGGATGGCGAGGTTCCGGACGCCGAGCCGTACCTGTCGACGATTGACGATCACCGCAGGTCGATCAGAAACTTCCTCGGCATGATCGACCCCGAATCCGGGTACATCGAATAACCACGCGCGGATGACGGCGATGGCCGAATGATCACTCGTTATTGTCAATCGTCGTGAGAGTGCGTGTCCGCGGTGTCTGGGAATTGACCCCTTCGCAACCCGAAACTCGCAAACGGTTCGGCGTCGGCGTTCTCAGGTGATCGTGCGATACGCGGATCTTTCGCAAACACGCTGGTTAGGGCGGCCAAGAGTCGAGGCATTCACTAATCAATGCTGGTTCATCTTGGATGAGCGCACGGCAGGGTGCGTATCTGTTGGGCTACCGGTGTAACGAAAGTCAGTGGATCACCGGGCGAGTGCGACTTCGGAGAGGATGGTGTCGTTTCGGTCGGAGAATTCGTTGGCGGCACGGTAGACGATCGACACCGCGTGGGCTGTCGCCGGACCAGCGAGTGCGATTGTTCCGAAGATCATCCAACGAATGACATCGGGGAGAGGTGGAGTGGAAGAAGCGGCTGGCGACTCGAGTAACAAGAAGTTGGCGATTGCGCCGAGTGCTCCGAGCAGTCCGAGCGCTGCCACTGATGATCGTCGAACCCACTTGTTTTCGGAGAACACCACAACAGCACCGAGTGTCAGTACCGAGATGACCGTCATAGCGGTGACTATCCAATACTCGGAAGGCTGTCCATCGCGGACTGCGAACGATGTGGACAAAGTCGCGGAACCGGTCAGCATCGCTGCGCCCCACAGCAGTCCGACGATCATGATGCACCTACGCATGGGACTAGCCTTCGACCTGGTGCAATTCTCAGACGAGACGGACGCTTCGGATGTCATGGGCAGATCTTTGCATCGGGTACCGACAGGGGCCACTGGGGTCGATGTGCTGTCGTGGACGAGCGGGGACTGAGAAGTCGCGATTGGTCAACTGTCAACGGTTTTCAGAAGGCTGACCAAAGTACCGGTTACCGCAGGAGATGCCAGTCGGGGCTGGGATGAAGATTGAAAAGCCTTTCGTGTCAGCCGAATCGGAAACGATTGACCTTATGGAATGTGGTGAGTGCGCCAGTCCCGTGCGAACGTGTCCAGCGTGGCGGTCAGTGTTCGTCGTAGTGCTCACCATGTGCGGCGTGTCGATGGCCATCGTGGACGTAGTCCGTGTGATCGCCGTGCGGAACGGCGACATGGCCGCACCCTTCGCCGTGGACGTGATCATGGCCTTCGTGGACGACGTGCTCCGACGTCTCACATTCGTCGACATGATCGCCGTGGGGACGATGTAGGTGCCCGTCGTGCGCATAATCGACATGATCACCGTGCGGAACGGCGACGTGGCCGCACCCTTCACCATGGCTGTGTTCATGTTCCGAGTGTTGTTGATGTTCTGTTGTCATCGAAAACCCTTTCACTGGAAGAATCAGTCAGGCGATGGTGAACGCTGCCTGCCGTGTGCGATCTTTGGCCGGTGAGACACGCTTGCCGCGTTCAGGAGTTGTGTCACTTCCGCTCTCCCGACGTGGGGCAGACGGCCTTGCCGTCGCCGTCGAAATGAGGCGGCGTCGCACGGTTGCACGTTGATCTGACAGTGCCGACATTACTCCGGTGCGCCACAGGACATGCGGAAACTGTGGAGTCGCGGCGTCCTGAATTTCGGTATAGGCGTTGCGAAGTCGTTACATCGGACGATGGTCCGGGGTAGCGACTTCGCGAAGCGCAATGATTGGTTGCGTATGCGACTTCAGCTGGGTATTCTGATATGCAACCAAAGGTTGCAGAAGAGGTGCCGGTATGGAGTACGGACAAATCGAGCGGTCGATCTACGTCGAAGCCGCACCCGACGTGGTTTACGAGGTCATCAGCAGTCCTGAGCATTTGAAGGAGTGGTGGTCCGACGAGGTTGTCGACCTGGAACCGGTTCCGGGCTCTGTCGGCGAACTCGTGTGGGGAGAGCGGACCTCGCCTGACAGTCATGTTGCCCGGATCGAGGTGGTCGACGCTGCGCCACCCCGATTGTTTTCATTCCGATGGGCTCACTTGTCCGATGACGGGGTGCCCCCAATGAACAGTCTGTTGGTGACATTTGAGCTGGTGCCCTCGGGAGAGGGCACGACGCTGCGTATGACGGAAACCGGGTTCCGTGAAATGGGCTGGGAGGTCGCAGTTCTCGAGGAGCAGTACAACTCTCACGTCGAGGGGTGGAACCGGCACCTGCCGCGGCTTGTCGAGTGCGCAGCCCGACTGGGTGCGAGCGGATGAGCCTTATCGACGACGACCTCTGGACAGCGATCGGGGACCCCACACGCCGACGAATGCTCGACTTGCTGTTGGCAAATGGGGAGGGGACGGCGACCACTCTGAGTGATCAGCTACCCGTAACCCGTCAAGCTGTCGCGAAACACCTCGGCGCTCTCGACCGCGTTGGTTTGGTACATGTGACGCCCGCCGGCCGAGAGAGGCTCTACCGGGTCGATGCCGCGCAACTTGCCCGCGCCGTAGCGCAGCTGAATGCAGTCGGTTCGTCGTGGGATGCCCGGTTGCAGCGCATCAAACGGATTGCGGAAGCAATCGAACATAACAACCGGAAATGAGAAGAAGGAGGAACCCGCGATGGTCGACATTCTGCACAGGGTTGGGATCAAGTCGTCCTCTGTCGGCGATGTCTACGCAGCGTTGACGACGGTTGACGGTCTGGCCGGCTGGTGGACCAGCGATACGGACGGAGATCCGAATATCGGAGGCACGCTTCAATTCCGCTTCGGTGAAGGCCGGATTGATATGAAAGTGGTAGAACTCCAGCCCGATAAACGAGTGCTGTGGGAGGTGACCGCAGGGCCGGAAGAATGGATCGGGACCCGCGTGGTGTGGGACCTCCGACGCGACGGCGATTTCACCGTCGTCCTCTTCGCGCATGAAGGGTGGAAGGAGCCGGTGGAGTTTCTGCACCATTGCAGCACCAAGTGGGCGCTCTTCCTGATGAGCCTGAAGTCGAAGGTCGAAACCGGCACTGGCGCACCGGATCCCCGCGACGTCAAGATCGACAACTGGAACTAGGTAGTGGAGTAGTTCCGCTCCTGCCAGGCGCGGTAGACCTCGATTGCGCCGTCGTGGGGTTGGTAGTCCATCGGTAGTCGGCGCTCAACCGGGTCCTTGGCGAATTCTCCGTAGAAGGTGCTCAGTTCGAAGTACTTGCGGTCGTCGACGTAATACGGTTCGTAGTCGGTGCGTTGCGTGAGGAATACGACCCGGTCCGGACTGCAGTAATAGAGCGAACCGAGGCACATCGGGCAGGGATGCGCGAGCACATAGATGGTGCACCCGGTCAAATGCTCGGTGCCCAGTGCGGTGCAGGCGGCACGGATCGCGAGGATCTCCGCGTGCGCTGTCGGGTCGTTCGTCTGGGCCACCAGGTTGGGGCTTTCGGCAAGGATCTCACCGTCGCGGGCGATGACGGTGGCGAAGGGCCGGCCGCCCTCGGCGACATTGGCATTCGCGATATCGATGGTTCGTTGAATAGGGTCCATGACAGTCCTTGTCTGACAGTGTGTTTCAGGAAGGTGTTCAGGGGCGGCGGCCTCGGGAGCAAGGCCGCCGTCACGCCGAAGCTAGAAGGGCTTGGTCGGCAGGTACTTGCCGTCGAGCGTGATGACCGCGCGCTCGCCGCCATCCGGATCGGCAACCTTCTTGATGTCGAGCTTGAAGTTGATTGCACTGATAATGCCGTCGCCGAACTGCTCGTGCACCAATGCCTTGAGGGTGGTGCCGTAGACCTGAAGCATCTCGTAGAAGCGGTAGATGGTCGGGTCGGTGGGCACGCCGCCGGGGATGGAACCGCGCAGAGGGATGGTCTGTAGCAATCGCACCGCGTCCTCGTCCAGACTGAGCTTGTCCGCGACGACCTTCGCGGCGTCGGCGGGAAGTGCATGCTGACCGAGGAGGGCTGCGGTTACAAAGGCCACACTCAGCCCCGTGCCGTCGGTCAGTTCCTGCCAGGACAGGTCTTTTCGGGCCTTGGCGTCGATGACGGCTGCGGTGAGTTCTTCGCGGGGTCCTTGGGTGAACTGTGACTGAATCATAATGATTTCCTTCTTTATTTTGGGTGGGGGATCAGGCGGGGACGCCGGGCATTGTTGCCGCGGCGCAGGTCTGGGGGTGTTCGACGAGCGAGACGAACCGGCGGGTGCCGCCGTCGAGGGCTTCGATCGAGCCGGTTTCGATGTCGTAGACCCAGCCGTGCAGGTTCAGTCGACCTTGTTCGAGTGCGAGAGCGACCGAGGGGTGGGTTGCGAGGTTGGTCAACTGGGCGATGACGTTCTCGTGGACCAGTGCGTTCAGTTTCTCGGCTGCCGAGCCGTGCGTGCGGGCGGCGTTGACGACCCTCGCGGAATCTGCGTGCTGGAGCCAGTGCGCGACGGCAGGCATCTCGTCGAGGGGCTTGCCGGTGGAGATCGCCGTCATCGCGCCGCAATCGGAGTGGCCGAGGATCACGATGTCGGTGACACCGAGAACTGCGACCGCGTACTCGACGGTGGCGGATACGCCGCCCGGTTGCGGCCCGTATGACGGGACGATGTTGCCGGCGTTGCGGATGACGAACAGATCGCCGGGTTCGCGTTGGGTTATCAGTTCCGGGACCACTCGGCTGTCAGAGCAGCTGACGAACAGGGCCTGCGGGTTCTGAGTCGTCGCGAGTTCCTTGAAAAGTCCGGAGCGTTTCTGAAAGGCGTCCTTCTGGAATGTCAGAAAGCCGTTGATGATGTCGTGCATGTTGCCTCCTTGCAATGGTGATGACTCAAGGATGACCTCGATGGTCGATAGTGTCCAAGACTTGTTATTCATTACTTCGATAGACAGTGCCTATAGTTCTAGTGATGGAGCTACGTCATATCCGTTATCTGCTTGCGGTCGCCGAACATGGAAACTTCACCCGGGCGGCGGAGTCGCTGCATGTGTCGCAGCCGACTCTGTCCCAGCAGATCAAGCAGCTCGAATCCGCTCTGCGGGTGCAGTTGCTGGACCGGTCCGGGCGAACGGTACGAACCACCGACGCCGGCGAGGCTTTCCTGCATTACGCGCGGCGAGCTCTGCAGGATCTGGATGCCGCCGAGCGCGCGATCCACGATGTCCAGGACCTCAGTCGCGGCTCGCTGAGGCTGGCGACGACGCCCACCTTCGCGGCCTACCTGGTGGGTCCGTTGATGGACCGATTCACGACGCGCCACCCAGGCATTGCCGTCACCGTTCAGGAGATGACTCAGGACCGAATCGAGGCGGAGTTGGCACGCGACGGACTCGACGTCGGCATTGCGTTTGCGGACGTGCGCTCGGAGGAGATCGAGAGCGAGTCGCTGTTTGTCGAAACTCTCAGTCTCGTTGTCGGTGAAGAGCATTCGCATGCCGGTCGGTCGAAACCGCTGCCTGCGAAGACGCTGGAGGATCAGGCCCTGGTGTTGCTCAGCAGTGATTTCGCGACGCGGCTTCACATCGATCGGTACTTCAAGCAGCAGGACATCACACCTCGGACGGCTATCGAGGTCAGCTCGATCGGCGCGATCGTGGAGATCGTCCGCCGCGGCAGTCTCGCGACGGTGCTGCCTGACGCGATCACCCTCGAACAACGGGGCCTGTCCTCGATTCCGCTGTCACCGGCATTGCCCCCGCGTACGGTGGCCCTGCTCCGACGGAAGGGTGCCTATCGCACGGCCGCGGGCCGGGCCTTCGCCGAAATGGCCTCGACCTGGGACCACCTGAACGGGTGGCCCGGGTGAGGCTCATCTGCTTATGTGCGGACCGTCGATTCACGAGCTGTCGCTGCCTTAGGCAGTGACAGGAGCGCATTGACGCCCGGGACCATCGTCACTATTACCGAACCCCGTCGGAATGTCCGGCGAGCCTACCCAGCGGGAGTACCGGCCGGCCGATACCGTCGCCCAACATCGGAAATGTCCGATTTCTCGATTGAAAACAGGAGGTCGCTTTGTCCCGATGTTCGGTGCGACGAATTGCGGTATCCGTGGCCGTCGCGGTGACGGCGTCCGCTGCTGTATTGGCAGGAACCTCTGTCGCGGAGGCGCAGCCCACAATGTTCGACCTACTGGGAGGCGCCTCCACAGGTAGTGCGGGTAGTGCAGGCGATACAACCGACGACGCGACAACACACAGTGGCGATGCGACGTACTTTCATGCCGGTCTCGGTAGTTGCGGCGGTATGTCAGCAGATACCGACTACGTGGTTGCGATATCCGCAAGGATCTGGACCAGAGCGTTGTGCGGAAAACAAATTCTGGCCTCGAGCGGGCCGAGATCGGTAACTGTCACCATCGTAGATACCTGTCCAGGCTGCGCTGCCGGTGATCTTGATCTTTCACCAGCCGCGTTCAAGAGGTTGGGTAATCTTTCGGACGGAAGGATTCCTGTTACATGGCGGTTCATCGGCTGATCTCGTCCGTGAATCGGGCACCGACTGAGGAGGCTCACCTTTCTGGCTCCGGGACCTAGCTGCCGTTCGGGGGCGTGCTACCGGGCCCACCTGTACCTGGTGCGCCGCCACTGCCGGGTGCGCCCGCGCCACCGCCCATACCCGTAGCTTCCTGCTGGACAACACTTCCGGCGTAGTCGTTACTCGGGTCTCGGTAGATGGTGTGAACGTGGCCCCAACCTGAGGTATTCACGCCTTCGACGTCCGCGCCGGCAGATCCCTGCTGCGCGGCAAACTCGACGTAGACATCCGGTCCGGAGATCTGGAAGTAGATGCCATCGCCCTGCGTCATGTCGTACTCGGTTGCACCGGACCAGTTCACGTACGTTTCGTCGAGGCTCGCCTCGATCTTCGCGAGCGCGTCCGCAGTGGTCTCCTCGTCTGCAAGGCCAACCCAGTTCGCGATCACGCCGAGCAGCAACTGCTTCTGCGCGTCCGTCAGGTCTGAACCGGAAAGCCCTGTGCCAGTCGGGTAGTCACAAGTACTGCCCGGCGCGCACACCATATTCGCTACGGTCTCGCCCTGATACAACTGAGCCCTCTGCTCATCGGACAAGCTGTCGTAGAAGGCGAACGCGCTCGTGTAGATACCATCGAACGGCTGAACCTCGTTGCCGTCGGCATCGGTGTAGACGGCGGGCTGTATGCCCAGGTGAGTCGGTGCGAACGTGATGGAGTCGGCGGAGCCGTCGAGCGTTGCGTTGATGCCGAGGTGGTGTCCGCCGAACTGAACTGCCCACGCATCCGTGTTCGACGGATCGCCGAAGAATGCGATGTAGTACTGACCGAGAGAATCTTCCGTCGACGTACTGTTCTCGTGCAGATATTCGTCGCCGCCCATGATGCCGGTGACGGTGTCGTAACCTGCCTCGCTCAGCAGTGCTTCGAGTACCTTCATGGCGGCCGCTCTTTGCTCATCGGTCAGTTCGGAGATATTGAGTCCCGCTCGATCGACGAACGTCACCGGAAAGTTCGACCACGACGTCGTTTTGGTTTCGTCGTCGTAGGCGTAGAGAACCGCCTCGCGCTGCTCGGCTGACAATGTCTGCAGAAATGCTTCGGTCGCTGCTGCGGTGTCGGTGATCGTTTCGGCTGTGGTCGTCGAGTCAGTCGAGTTCGCAGACGCGACAGTGGACGACACCGTCGACGTGGACGCCGACGTTGCCGAGTTGGTACCGGCTGTCTCGGCGGTGCACCCGCCCAGAAGCAGCCCGCCGGCCAGCAGGACGGACACGAAGGCAATGCGGCGGCGACCAGGACTGGCTGAGGAAGTACTCGGAGAGCGTCGGATCATCATGGAGCCAAAAGTATTTGCGATACCTGCATGTTCACTGTGACTGCTCTGGACGTTCGCCGTGAGAAATCTGGGTGCATGCTGTCGGGGAAGTACGTGGAGTCGAAATCAGGACATACACCGCATCATCGCTCATCATTGAGGATGTGACCGGCGATCATCGCGCGAGATCGACAGCCAACCGCACGCTCGAGGTAATTCCTCCCGGTGCGGGAGCCGCCGCGATGTCTTCGGGAATCGTGTCGGTGGCCTTGCACCTGGTGGGATTCGAGGTCTTTTCGCTGGCATGGCTGGGGATCGGCACAGCAATCTGGCTTGTTCTGGCTGTCGTGTTCGTATCGCGGTTGGTCGACAATCGCGCCCGGTGGATCGACGAGGCAGACACTCCGCCCGCTCTCACGGGAGTGGCCGCGACAACCGTGTTGGGTACTCGGGTTGTACTGCTCGACTGGGACTCGGTCGGTTATGTCGCGCTCGCGATTGCGCTGGTGGCGTGGATCGTGCTCATACCGGCGGTAATTCGACACTGGACCTCGCCAACCGTCGGCGTGCACTTTCTGCTGTGCGTCGCAACGCAGGGTTTGGCCGTACTCGGTGCGACGCTCGCGGCCACGACGACGGCGCACTGGATTGCGCTTCCGTCGGCGGCTGCGTTTGTGCTCGGCCTGGGGTTCTACGTGTTGGTGCTCGTACGGTTCTCGTTCAATCAGCTCCGAGTCGGGGCCGGTGATCACTGGGTGTTCGGCGGCGCCCTGGCAATCTCGACGCTCGCGGCCGGAAAACTCACAGCGGCAGCGCCCGTCGTGGGCTGGTCGGAAACGCTACACCTGTCGTTTCAACGATTGAGCATCGTGCTCATGATTCTCGTGCTCGGCTGTTACGGCGTGCTGTTTATATGCGAATTGATCTGGCCTCGACTGGAATACGACGTCAGACGTTGGTCGACGGCTTTCCCGATGGGGATGACGTCGGCGGCGTCGTTAACCGTTGCGGGGACGGCGTCGACCCCGTGGTTGAAGATAGTTGGCGAAATTCTGGTGTGGCCGGCCGTAGTCCTGTGCGTAGTTCTGCTGATCGCATCTGTGTGGCGATTGTGGACTGTGAGTTCACCAACCCCGACGGTGGGGGCGTGAGCCGACGGGTTCGCCCTTCCGGGCGTCGTCGCGACTGCGGTAGACGATGTACGGCCGAAACAGGTATGCGACCGGCGCGCTGAATACGTGTACCAGGCGCGTGAACGGCCACAGTGCAAACAACACCATCGCGATCGTGACGTGAATGTGGAAGTCGAGTGACGCCTGTGCCATGAGATCACCACGGGGCTGGAAGATCCAGATGGATCGGAACCACGGGGAGACCGTCGTCCGGTAGTTGGATTCTTCGCCGAACGCTCCGGATCCCAGCACTGTCGTGGCGAGACCAGCGACGATTGCGGCGATCAGTACGACGTACATCAGCTTGTCGTTCCAGGTCGTGGCCATGAACACCGGTCCCCGGGTCCGCCTGCGATACACCAGGATCCCCGCGCCGACCACGGTTGCCAGGCCCGCTATCGAACCGAGAACGAGGGCTTGCAGGTGATAGATGTGGTCGCTTATCCCGATTGCGTCGGTCCAGGATTGCGGGATCACCAGGCCGATGACATGTCCGATGATGACCACCAGAATGCCGAAATGGAACAGGGGGCTGCCAATTCTCAACAATCGATGCTCGTACAGTTGCGACGACCGCGTTGTCCAGCCGAACTTGTCGTAGCGGTAACGCCACCATGTGCCGCTCACGAAGATTGCCAACACGACGTACGGCACTATGTCCCAGTAGATTTCACCGGCAGACATCTCACGTCACTCCTTCGCGGCGGGGTGGGACGGTCAGGGTGAAGAGTGGGAGTCCGACAGATTCGGCGGGTGGTCCCGAGGCGGCGAGCTGCTGGGCGCGACGCATGTCGTTGTCGGAAGCTGGGGGCAGTGTGTTGCACACTGCCCTGAGAACGGGAGCGTACGGCGAGTCCACGTCGGTCAGTGACGATCGGATCATGTCCAACGGAACGCGATGCGCCGAAAGCAGCTTCGCGCCGGTATCCGGGTCGACGAGAGCGGCGAACTCGAGGACGACAGTCAGGTGGTCTGCCGACTCGCTTTTCGGCGGATCAACTCCGGCCGCGCGATAGGCGTCGGCGAAGGCCAGGATTTCACGCCCGCGATTGCGGGTGTCACCCGCCGTCCAGTACGTGAGGTACAGCGTGCTGCGCCGCTTCAGATCGAATGTCTCGACGTACTGCGCCGCCGCTGCGAATTCCTCGCTGTCGCGAAGAAAGCGGTGAGTGAGGGTGAGTTGCTCTCGGGGAGCTGACGGGAGATGCCCGAGAATGTCCCCGACAACCGCGAGTCTTTCGCCTTGTCCACTGTCGGGGTATGCCAACAACAAACCGGCAGCGTGCCACACCAAGCGGTCCTGCCCGGCGCTGCGCCGACGTCGGCCGAAGCTGATCATTGGTTCTCGCCTCGATCAGGAAAGAGTCCGCTTGGCGAACCTTTGCCATCCCAGTTCAGAAGGTTGACCCGGGACGGGTTGGTCGAGTTGGCGGACATTTCGCCAGTTGTTTGACGCTCGCGTAGCGCGTGAAAAGTCTCGACTGCCACCGGGACCGGACCGCCACTGGCTTCGCCGAACGGGCCGGACTCGTGCATGCCCGGTCCGCCGTCGAAATCGAGAGAACACTCGGTGGCGCTCTCTTCGAGCTTGTGTCCGTCAACGGCGTAGGCGGTGGGAATGATGTACCGCTCGTCGTACTTCGCCAAGGCAAGGAGGCGATACATCTCGTACATGCTTTCCTCGGTCATTCCCACGGCCTCGGGTATGTGCGGCTGCGGTTCGCGTCCTAGGTTGATGTCGCGCATGTACGACCGCATAGCAGCCAGCCGTCGCAGAACTCCGTCGATCACATCGGTGTCACCTGCGGAGAAAAGGCCGGCGAGATATTCGATCGGAATTCGCAACGAGTCGAGAGCCCCGAAGAGGTTTCCGATGTCTTCACCGTCATGACCGTCGCGGCTCACAGCGTCGACGACTGGGGAGAGGGGTGGGACGTACCAGACCATCGGCATGGTGCGGAACTCCGGATGAAGCGGCAGCGCGACGCGATAGTCCTTGATCAGTGCGTGGATGGGAGATCTCTGTGCTGCTTCGATCCACTCGTCCGAGATGCCCTCTACGCGAGCACCTTCGATGACCTCGGGATCATTCGGATCAAGCAGCACGTCGAGTTGCGCCTCGTACAGGTCTTTGTCATCCGGAACTGTCGCGGCTGCGAGAACCTTGTCCACGTCGTAGAAGATGAGGCCGATGTATCGCAGACGGCCGACGCAGGTCTCCGCGCACACCGTCGGCAAGCCCACTTCGACGCGGGGATAACAGAACGTGCATTTCTCAGCTTTACCGGTCTTGTGGTTGAAATACACCTTCTTGTACGGGCATCCGGACACGCACATGCGCCAGCCGCGGCACTTGTCCTGGTCGACGAGCACGATCCCGTCCTCGGACCGCTTGTACATCGCACCCGACGGGCAGGACGCAACACACGACGGATTGAGGCAGTGTTCGCAGATACGCGGCAGGTAGAACATGAACGTGTCTTCGAGTTGGAGTTTGACCTCCGTGCTGATCTTTTTCAGAATCGGGTCGTCGGGAACGATCTCGGGTGAGCCGGCCAGGTCGTCGTCCCAGTTGGCGGACCATTCCACCTTCATGGGTTCACCGCTGATGAGGCTTCGCGGCGCGGCTACCGGCATATGCTCCCCGAGGGGAGCCTGGGTGAGATTCTCGTAGTCGTAGGTCCATGGTTCGTAGTAGTCCTGAATGGACGGCATCTTCGGATTCGCGAAGATGCGCGAGAGCTTCTTCAATCGGCCACCGTCACGCAGTCGAAGTCGGCCGTTCTTGTCGCGAACCCACCCGCCGTTCCACTTCTCCTGGTCCTCGTACGTGCGCGGATAACCCTGGCCCGGACGGGTTTCCACATTGTTGAACCACACGTACTCGGTACCTGATCGGTTGGTCCACGCCTGCTTACACGTCACGGAACAGGTGTGACAGCCGATGCACTTGTCGAGATTCATCACCATCGCCAGTTGCGCCATGACTCGCATCAGTACGTCACCTCCTGCGAGCGACGACGCACCACGGTCACTTCGTCGCGTTGGTTTCCGGTGGGCCCGAGATAGTTGAAGGCAAATGACGTTTGGGCATAGCCGCCGGCAAGGTGGGAAGGTTTGATCAACAGTCTGGTCAACGAATTATGGATGCCGCCACGCTTTCCCGTTGTCTCCGTGAGCGGCACGTCGATGGTGCGTTCCTGGGCGTGATAAACGAAGACCACGCCGTCCGGCATTCGATGCGACACGATCGCCCTGCACACGACGACACCGTTACGGTTGACGGCTTCGACCCAATCGTTGTCCGATACCTCGATTTTGGCGGCGTCGCCGGGGCTCATCCACATCGTCGGCCCGCCCCTCGAGAGGGAGAGCATGAAGAGGTTGTCCTGGTACTCGGAGTGGATCGACCATTTCGAATGAGGCGTCAGATAGCGGACGCTGAGACCGATTCCGCCGTTGCGATCTCCGAGAGCAGGTTCGCCGAACAGGCTTGCCATGTCGAGTGGTGGGCGGTAGATCGGTAGTTGTTCGCCCAGTTCCTCGATCCAGTCGTGATCGAGGTAGAAGTGCATTCGACCGGTGAGCGTGTGGAAGGGTTTGAGCTCCTCGATGTTGACGGTGAACGGCGCGTAGCGTCGGCCACCGGTTTCGCTGCCTGACCATTCCGGACTGGTGATCACCGGGACAGGTCGAGCCTGTGTGTCCGCGAAGGTGATTCGGCGTTCCTCACTGCCCGACGCCAAATGTGTCAGTGGTCTTCCGGTTCGTTTCTCCAGTTCGGCGAACCCTTGTACTGCGAGCCTGCCGTTCGAAGTTCCGGACAGCGCGAGGATTGCCTCAGCCATCTTTTCGGCAGTATCGAGCGCCGGTCTACCTGCGGCAGCACCCGAATCGAAGACCCCGTGTATGGCGGCGAGTTCTTCCACCTCACGCTTCGGATGTGTCGTGACGCCCTTGGTGGTGAGGCCGGCCTTCTCGACCAGCGGGCCCAGTGCAGCCCACTGCTCCGCGACGGCAGGATAGTCGCGTTCGACGACGACGAGGGGACCCATCGTCTTGCCCGGGACGGGTGTCTTTCCTTGCGAGTGCCAATCTTGTTCTCTACCCGAGGCGTAGGCCATCGCGCCGGGTGTGTCGTGTTGCAGTGTGCCCATCACGACGTCCCGACGTTTTCCGAGATGCTTTTCCGCCAACACGCTGAATGCCTTGGCAACCGCGCCGAAAGCGTCGAAATCCGAGCGGGTTTCCCACGGCGGGTCGATAGCGGGGGAGAATGCATGAAGGAACGGATGCATGTCCGTGCTCGACAGGTCGTGTTTCTCGTACCACGTTGCCGCAGGCAGCACCACGTCGGAAAGCAAAGTTGTGGACGTCATCCGAAAGTCGATCGACATCAACAGATCGAGTTTCCCCTCGGGGATGTCGTCGGTCCACGTTATGTCATTGGGGCGCAGGTTCTCCGGCGTCGGCTCGGCCTGCAGGTTCGAGTCCGTGCCGAGTAGGTGGCGAAGGAAGTATTCGTTTCCCTTGCTCGACGACCCGAGTAGATTTGCACGCCATACGCTCAGCACTCGCGGCCAGTTCTGGGGATTGTCGGGATCGGTGACAGCGAGTTTGAGTGCACCCGACGATAATTGGTTGGCAACGTGCTCAGCGACATCACATTCGTGTGCATCTGCCTCGTCAGCCAGATCGAGGCTCGATCGATCGAACTGGGGATAGAAAGGGGTCCATCCCATCGACACGGCCGATGTCATCACGTCCATCGTGTGTCGGCCACTGAAATTACCTCGGCCGACGGGGCTGGAGAGTGCATCAGCTTGGTAACCGTCGTAGCGCCACTGGTCGGTGTGGACATACCAGTAGGAAGTACCGGCCATCTGACGCGGCGGCCGGAGCCAATCCGTCCCCATTGCCACTGTCGCCCAACCTGTGACGGGTCTGCATTTTTCCTGGCCGACGTAGTGCGCCCACCCGCCGCCGTTGCGTCCCATCGACCCGGTGAGCAGCAGGAGGCTGAGAACTGCTCGATAGGTGGCATCGCCGTGGAACCACTGACAAATACCCGCACCCATGATGATCATCGATCGGCCACCCGATTCGACTGCGTTGGTGGCAAATTCACGCGCTATGCGAATCACTTGCGCGGCGCTGACGCCGGTAATCGATTCCTGCCACGCGGGGGTGTATGGCTCTGCCGGGTCGTCGAAGCCGGACGGCCACTGCCCCGGCATTCCGTCGCGCTGCACCCCGTACTGGGCGAGCATCAGATCGAAGACAGTGCACACCAGTCGATCACCCACACGGCGCACCGGTACACCCCGGACCATGGTTTCGCCGTGACCATCCGGTGTGTCGAAGCGCGGAAGATGTATTTCTGCAGTTTCACCCCAATCGGTGTCGACGCTCAGAGCAGGAACGATGTCGCCGAGGTCGAGATTCCACTTTCCGACACCTTCGTCGCCGAAGCGGAAACCGAGAGAGCCGTTCGGTACAACCATCTCATCGGTGGCGCGGTTGAGCACAACCGGCTTGAATGCAGCATTTTCGCTCGCCTCACCCAGATCGGCGGCGGTCAGGTTCTTGCCGGCGACAAGTCGGCCGTCGCGCTCCTCGATCGTGACGAGGAACGGAAGGTCGGTGAATTGACGCACGTAGTCGTCGAAGAACGGCTCACGCTGCTTCACGAAGAACTCCGACAGGACGACATGGCCCATCGCCATCGCCATAGCTCCGTCGGTGCCGGCGGCACACGGCATCCACTCGTCGGCGAACTTGGTGTTGTCCGCGTAATCGGGGCTGATAGCGACAACCTTGGTTCCGCGGTACCGAACCTCCGCCATCCAATGAGCGTCGGGGGTGCGGGTGACCGGGACGTTGGATCCCCACATCAACAGATACGACGCGTCCCACCAATCCCCGGACTCGGGCACGTCTGTCTGGTCACCGAACACTTGAGGTGACGCCACCGGGAGGTCCGCATACCAGTCGTAGAAGGACGTCATGACGCCGCCGATGAGTTCGATGAACCTCGATCCCGCTGCGAAGGACACCATCGACATCGCCGGAATGGGGGAGAACCCCGCAACGCGGTCTGGCCCGTACTTCTTGATGGTGTGCACGTGTGCCGCGGCGATCATCTCGGTTGCCTCGGCCCACGTGACCCGTACCAGGCCACCTTTTCCCCTGGCCTGCTGGTACTTTCGCCGACGTTCCGGATCGGCTTGAATGTCGGCCCACGCATCTACCGGATCACCGAGTCTGGCCAGTGCCTCGCGGTACATCTCGACGAGAACACCCCGTGCGTACGGGTAGCGGACCCTAGTGGGTGAGTACGTGTACCAGGAGAACGCGGCACCGCGTGGGCAGCCGCGCGGTTCGTACTCAGGACGGTCCGGCCCTACTGTCGGATAGTCGGTCTCCTGCGTTTCCCAGGTGATGATGCCGTCTTTGACATAAATCTTCCACGAACACGACCCGGTGCAATTGACCCCGTGCGTAGAGCGCACCACTTTGTCGTGGCTCCAACGATCGCGGTAGAAGATATCGCCTTCGCGGCCGCCTGTGCGCTTCACGGTGCGAAGGTCGTCCGAGAATTTCCCAGGAGTGAAGAAGCGCCCGCCGCGGAGCAGGATGTCCTCGGCGCTGCTACCGATGTGTTCGACCACTGTGCACTTCCTTCACGTCTTCTCCAACGCCACAGCGATGGAGAATCTGACGAACGAGCATGCACGTCCATAGAACCGCAAATTCGGACTCGTCGCGACGGTTCGGGCGAAATGGACAGTCACATTTCAGTGGCGTTCTTCGAGTCCAACAGCCTCCCGGAGTCGTTTGGCAGCAGTTCGGAGCTCGGGATCATCGAATGCGGATGAATCCAGCATTGCTGCCAGTGCCTCGGCGATGACGTTGAGCTTTTCTTGCGACGCTTCGCTCGCGCGGCGGCCGGCATTCTCGAGCAGCACTACCAACAGCAGTGTGAAAACACTCGCGACTGTATGAATGGCAACCTGCCAGGTCTTGAGATCCGTCCACCACGGCAAGCTGATAAACCAGGCCACCACGATGGCGACGCACAGGAAGAAGAACGGTGCCTGACTGACTCGCAACTCTGCATGTTCGACGAACACGTCAAACCGCGAGCGGCGGTTACCGCCACTGCGGGTTTGAGCAGCGTCGCTGCTTCGCTCCATGACCAGAACTTTAGTCGGCGACGATTGATTGCGCGTGTGTTTACGCGTGCATGACTGCAGTGAAGGTCATGCGGTCACCGCGGTAGAGGGATCGTCTCTGTTCGATTGGAACACCATCGATGTCGTAGGACACTCGGTTGAGGAGGAACATCGGGGTCCGCGGGTCGACGTTGAGCAGTGATACTTCTCGGGCATCGGGGAGTACTGTCTCAATGCTGTCGACGACGCGATCGAATTGTATTCCGCGTGTGCGCAGTTCGGCGTAGAGAGAATCTCTGTAGTCGAAGGTCTCCATCAGGCCGGGGATTCTGTGGGCGGCGATGCGGGTTGTTTCCAGTCCGACACGGACGTTGTCGGTCGTGAACACTCGCTCGAGTTGCACCACTGCGTCACCTGGTTCAATGTGCAGGAGATCCGCGAGGTGCTCGTCAGCGCCGTCCATCGACCACCCGACCAGAATTCGAGTAGCGGTCATTCCTTTGTTGCGAGCGGCCTCGGTGTACGAGCCGATAGCAAGCGGCAGAACGACTTTAGGGTCAGCGACAACAGTTGTTCGACCGCGCCGCTCGATGCGGCCGGCAACGAGCAACTCCCGCATCGCCTGACGCAGGGTTTCCCGAGATACGTCGTATCTCTCGGCGAGATCTCGTTCGGAGGGGAAAGAGTCGCCTGGTGACAGGTCGTCGAGAAGCGCGTCGAGATTCTTGCGCACGATCTGATGCTTGAGCATCCGAGGTTCTGCGTCGACCGCCATGCGTCAGACACTACCATTTCTTGGTCTAGACCAAGATGTCACCGTTAGTTCATTGTCAGTTCACGCAACGGATTCGCCTTGGTCTATACCAACATGCATCGTATGGGTCATGACGAATTCGACCGCGACACAAGCGCTTAGCGAAACTTCCCTAGTTGGACCTGCCATTGAACTGGTTGTCATGGACATGGCCGGCACCACCGTCGCCGACGACGGTCTCGTCATCGACGCCTTTGATGCCGCGGCCACTGCGGTGGGTCTCGCCGAGTCCGGCGCAGACCGCGACGACGCTCGCCGCTACGTCCTCGAAACGATGGGTCAGTCCAAAATCGAAGTCTTTCGAGCACTCTTCGGCGCGGAAGACCGCGCCCAAGCCGCCAATCACGCTTTCGAAGCGGCGTACGACGCGCGAATCGACGGCGGTGTGACCTCAGTGCCCGGGGCTGCCGACGCCATCACACAACTCCGGGAGGCCGGCGTTGCAGTGGTGTTGACGACCGGCTTTTCACCGGCCACGCAGCATCGAATTCTGGACGCTTTGGAGTGGGGCACTGTCGCTGATGCTTATCTGGCGCCGGGGGATTCGTTCCGAGGGCGTCCGCATCCGGATCTCGTGCTCGCTGCTGCACTGCAGTGCAGAGTCAGTGACATGGCGGCTGTCGCCGTGGTCGGTGACACCGCGAGCGATATCCGATCGGGTCGACGCGCAGGTGCGTCCGTCGTCGCCGGCGTCCGCACCGGCGCCCACCGGAGCGAGGTTCTGATCGATGCCGGCGCGACCCACATCCTCGACAGCATCACCGATCTCCCGAGCCTCGTACTTCGCTGAATTCGCTAGCCCTGAGTTCGCTCAGCCCTGAACTCGACTGATGCCTTATCTTCCCTGCTTTCACTCGACCGAACGGACCACGACATGAGTATCCGCACTCTTCGCCGCGCCAGCATTGCTGCGGCCCTTCTTTCCACCGCCGCACTTGTCGCTGCCGGTTGTTCCAGCTCAGGTGCTGAAACCACAACTGAACAGGGATTCCCGAAAACCCTGACACTGGCCGCAATTCCGGCTGAAAACTCCACCGACCTCAAATCCAGCTACGACCCGGTGATCGAACGACTGGAACGCGAGACGGGGGCGAAAGTCGAATTCGTCCAGGCATCCGATTACGCGGGCGTGGTCGAAGGTCTCATCGCCGGCAACGTCGACCTCGCGTTCTTCGGTCCCTTCGCCTATGTCGTCGCCGGTATCAACGGTGCACAGATGACGCCCCTCGGGGCCGTCGTGAAGAACGAAGGAACTCCTCCCGGGTACCAGTCGTACGCAATCACCCGCTCGGACAACAATTCCGTCAATAGTCTCACCGACTATGCAGGCAAAAAGGTCTGCTTCGTCGATCCCAGTTCGACATCCGGATTTCTTTACCCCACGGCCGGACTCATCGAAGAAGGTGTCATCGCCTCCGGTTCGGAAGCAGACATCTCCGCCGCAGTCACCCCCATCTACGCAGGCGGACATGACGCGTCGGCGCTCGCAGTCAAGAGCGGTGACTGCGACGCCGGTTTTGCATTCGACACGATGGTCGACAAGACCATGATCGACAACGGTGAGCTGAAGCCAGGTGAGCTCAAGACTGTCTGGAAGTCGGAGATGATCGCAGGATCGTTGTTCGCTGCCAACGACGAACTCGGTGCCGACGCGATCGCGAAGCTGAAGGCGGTCTTCAGTGAAGGTATGAACTCCGCGGCCTTCCAGGCTGACGGCATCTGCACCGACGAATGCCGCATCACCGACGAACGCGCCTGGGGCGTCGTACCGGCACAGGACAGCGATTACGACGGCGTCCGCCACGTATGCGAGGTCACCGGTTCGCAGAAGTGCCAAGGCTGATCATGCCCACACCCCCGAACGACATAGTCATCAGCGCACGCGACGTCACGAAGACCTTCGGTTCCACCACCGCACTCCAGAACGTCAACCTCGACGTGCACCGCAGTGAAATGCTCGTGCTGCTCGGTCTTTCGGGCTCCGGCAAGTCCACACTGCTGCGCTGCATCAACGGACTCCATCCGATCACCTCTGGCAGCGTTACCGCGCTGGGCACCCGCATCGACTCAGCTCCGGCGCGTGACGTGCGGGAACTGCGCAAGAACATCGGATTCATCTTCCAGCATTTCAATCTCGTCGGACGCCTCAGCTGTCTCGAGAATGTTCTCGTCGGAGGTCTCGGACGACTGCGCATCCCGCGCTACGGGACGCTGACGTATCCGAAGTCGATGCGCATCGAGGCTCTCAACTGCCTCGACCGGGTTGGACTCGCAGATCTGGCCGAGCGCCGCGCCGATACCCTCTCCGGTGGACAGCAACAGCGCGTGGCCATCGCGCGCACCCTGATGCAGCGGCCGAGCATCGTGCTCGCCGACGAACCGGTGGCCTCGCTCGACCCGGAGAACGCCGGTGTTGTCATGGATCTGCTGCAGCGGGTGTGCACCGAGGAACAGCTGACCGTCGTGTGCACGCTCCATCAGGTCGACCTCGCGCTGGGCTGGGCACACCGGCTCGTCGGCCTTCGCGACGGAGAGGTAGTTCTCGATCGTCCGGCGAGCGGGCTGCGACGCGAGGATGTCATGCCGATCTACCAACGCCTCGCACCCGAGCGTGACGCGCTGTCGGTGGTGGGATCGACGTGACCACCACGCTCGGTCAACCACCACCGAAAACTGATTCCCCGCAGACAGTTACGCGAAATAGACGTTGGCTACTACCCGCGTTGAGTGTGGCTGCAGTGGTTGCGACGCTTCTGTCGGCGCAGTACATCAACTTTGCACCCGCGACACTGATCGACGGCCTCGAAGATGTTCAGCGCCTACTCGGACGCATGCTCCCGCCCCGCGTGGACGACACCGGGCGTATCGTCTCGCTCGCCTTCGACACGCTGCTGATGGCCGTGCTTGGTACTGTCCTGGCCGCGATCGCTTCCATTCCCTTGGCTTTCCTCGCTGCGCGCAATACAACTCCGCATCCGTGGGTGTACAGCGTCGCGCGGGCCGTCATCACGTTCTGTCGGGCCATGCCCGACCTACTGTTGGCAGTGCTGTTCGTCCGAGCACTGGGCATCGGTGTCCTCCCCGGGATTCTTGCGCTGGCGCTGCATTCGATCGGCATGCTCGGCAAGTTGTTTGCCGATGCCATCGAGCAAACCGACAGCGGACCGCGGGAAGCGATCCGAGCCACCGGCGCCGGATACCTGCGTGAAATGATCAATGCTGTTGTACCCCAGGTTGTTCCCGCTTGGATCGGCGCGTTCGTCTACCGCATCGACATCAACCTGCGCATGTCGGTGGTTCTCGGATTTGTCGGTGCCGGCGGAATCGGGTTTGCGCTACAAGATGCGTTGCGGGGACTGATCTACCCGCGCGCCCTGGGGATCGTGCTCGTCATTCTGGCCATCATCGCCGCGATGGAATTGGTGGCGATCGCCGTACGGCGCACGCTGCTCGTCCCGTCGATCGGTGGACCCCGCCGTGATCGAGCGATGCGTATCGGTGCTTCGACGTTGCTGATCGCGGCCTGCATCGCCTCGTTTGTCGTACTCGAGATCGACCCCAGAGCGCTGTTGACGTGGGTTGGGCCTTCCGTGGAGGTCTTCGGGCGCATGGTGCCGCCCGATTTCTCCTCGCTCGGTGCCGAACTGCTCGACGCCACCGTCCAGACTGTCGCAATCGGCGTCGTATCCACGGCTATCGGCGTCGGACTTTCGATCCCGGTCGGAATCCTCGCTGCTGCCAATGCGACGCCGCATCCTGTGCTTTATTGGCTCGCGAGGGCGTGGATCGTCGTGGTGCGTGCCGTACCCGAACTTATTCTCGCCGTCGTGTTCGTTGCGGCCGTCGGGCTTGGCCCGGTGGCGGGTACGTGCGCCCTGGCGATCGGCTCGGTGGGATTTCTGGGCAAACTTGTTGCCGACGCTGTCGAGGAGATCGACCCGGGGCCGCTCGACGCAGTGACTTCGGTGGGTGGCGGTTGGTGGAATCGAATCTTCAGTGCTGTTCTGCCACAATCTATTCCTTCGATTGTCGGATCCAGTCTGTATCTACTCGACGTCAACATCCGCACGTCAACCGTCTTGGGCATCGTTGGCGCCGGCGGCGTGGGATTCCTGCTGTTCGAGTCGATTCGCACTCTGAACTTCCAGATCGCCGGTGCGATCGTCATCGTCATTTTTGTCATCGTCTACATCGTGGAAAGGATTTCCGGATGGATCAGATCACTCCTCGTTTGACGCGGGCAGCCGTATGGACACGCGATGGCGTCGACATCCGGGAAATGGAGATTCCCGAACTGGGTTCGGGGGAGGTCCTCGTGCGTGTCAGCCTCGCCACGGTCTGTGGCAGCGACCTGCACACTGTGTCCGGACGCCGCGACGCGCCGTGTCCGTCGATCCTCGGGCACGAAGCCGTCGGGCGAGTGGTCGCCATCGGTTCTGGCACAAACCCTGAGGTGGTGGGGGAGTGCGTGCGCCCACTCGCGGTCGGTGACCGAGTCGTGTGGTCGGTGACGGTCCCGTGCCATCGCTGCCCACGCTGCGCCAAGGGTTTCACTGCCAAATGCGTGAACGTGGGCAAGGTTGGGCACGAATCAGCGCTAGGGCCATGGACATTGAGTGGGTCGTACGCCGCACATATCGTTCTGCCGAGCGGGACCGCGATCTCGCTGGTTCCCGATTCATTGCCCGACGCGGTGGCCGCACCGGCAGCGTGTGCAACCGCGACCGTGATGGCAGCGCTCGAAGCGGCGGGGGATCTCACTGACAAACGAGTGCTGATCTACGGGGCTGGGATGCTTGGTGTCACGGCTGCCGCTGCTGCAACGGAGGCCGGTGCCGTAGTGCAGACGGTCGAGCCGAATCCATTGCGGCAAAGTCAATCTCATCAGTTCGGTGCCGACGACGATGATGATCGGCTGCTCACCGATATTGCAATCGATTTCTCCGGTGCCCCGGCTGCAGTGAACGCCGCCCTGCGCCGCCTCGACCTGGGAGGTCGTCTTGTACTCGCCGGGTCAGTCAGCCCCGGCCCTGCGGTTTCAGTGGACCCGGAGGATGTTGTTCGTCGGTGGCTGACCATCACTGGTGTGCACAATTACGAACCGCGACATCTCGGTCAGGCAGTTGCGTTCCTCGCAGCGACGAGTGAGAAATATCCGTGGGCAACTCTCGTTGACGAACCTGTGCCGCTCGACGCAATGGAGGACGTTCTTCAGCCCCCATTGTCGCCTGTCGTACTCAGATCATCGGTCGCCCCCTAGTAGGCCACAAGGTTCGTGTATCACGGAACCTTGTCGATGCAGGAGAGAAGGCTGCCGTCACCGTGTTCCGGAGCGTTCCATTCGGGAGAGGATGGTCGTAGGAACATGGAGTTGAATCGATCGGGTTCACATCACAAAGAGCGGGCGATCGCTTCCGCTTGGGCACCCAATCTGGCCAATCTCAGGTCAACGAACGGTGTGAGAGCGCCACCCATTCTGTTTGTGACGAAGGCTAGTGCCAGGCCGGTTTCCGGGTCGGCGAATGCGCCCGATCCGCCCAGTCCGTAGTGCCCGAAGGCATGTGGCGATTGATTGCGGTGGGCAACGAACGCCGAGTGATAGCCGAGTCGCCAGTTCATCCGAATTCCGAGAACGTAGTCGCGAGCAATCGTCTGCACCTCTCCGACCTGTTCGAGGGTTTCTTCGCTCAGGAACCTGTCTTCTCCGACGACCCCCTTGTTCGCCAGTGCTGCGTACATACGGGCGAGGGCGCGCGCAGTGAAAACGCCGTTCCATCCGGGCATGACGTAATCGTGGATGGAAGGATTGTGGACAAGTTTGTCGAACCCCTCCGGCATGCCGGCATCGGCGATATTTCGCAGTGCCGGCATTCGTGCCAGCGCGTAGGAAGCCGTGTCCCATGGCACCTTGAACGGATTGATCCGGGGGAAGAGTTTTGCAATTCGATGGCGTTGACCTTCGGGCACCTGGAACCAGAACTCTTCGATTCCAAGGGGTTCTGCGATTTCGGTGCGGACAAGATCGGTGAACGATGAACCGGTTGCCCGGGTTGTAAGCTCCGCGACGAGGGAACCGAACGTGACTGCGTGATATCCGGGCGTAGTGAGGCGGCGTCGGTCCGGTGTAGCTGACGCGAGAGCGCTGACAATGCTGTCGTGATCGAGCAGAGCCAACTGTCCCGGAACCAGGCCACGTACACGATGTAATCCGGCTTGGTGAGTCAACAGTTGCCGTACCGTGACGGCGTCCTTGCCGGCACTCGCGAACTCGGGCCAGTATTCGGCGACAGGTGCGTCGTATTCGATCAGCCCGCGTTCTGCGAGACGGTGCAGAACCGTACTCGCAACACCTTTTCCGGTGGAGAAGGACATGGATACGGTCTCTGGTTGCCAGCGCGTGTCACGGGCCGCCCACCCAGACCAGATGTCGACAACTGGCTCGCCGCCGAAGTAGACCGCAAGCGCGCCGCCACCGCTCGAGGGCCGCTCGAAGAGTCGGAAGAACTGCCCGGCCAGCTGACCGAAACGAGGATCGACGAACTTAACGCGTTGCCCGGAAAGCTCGGAACGCATCGGCACCGGTATTTGAGTCGGGCGGATGCTCTCGACCTCGCGGGGACTTGTCATGATGTGTACTTCTCATTCGATCGGAGGTCGTTGACTACTACCTCGCTATGTGCAACACCGAACACAGCTGCAGGATTCCCTGTTAGCGCAGGGAGAACCGCGCGTGACCATGGCATCAGGCCTCCCAGGAGTCGCCGGAACGCACTTGACCCTGAGAATCCCGCCCGGACATCCGGACAGGTAGAGCCGAAGAACTCTCATGGCAAGGGCTTCCGGCATGTTGATCGAGAACTCGGGCCGCCTGTCAAGACGAGCAGAAAGACCCTGTGGGCCGATCGGAAAAGAGCGCACGATAGGAGAAGAGGCGTGGGGCGCTGCGAGACCGGGCGTGTTCATTGCCGAAGGGAGAATGTAGGAGGCCTCGCTGTGATGTATAACCACCATCTCAGTAGTTGGGGTTGGGATTACGCACTGATGTTCATTGGTATGGCACTGTTTTGGAGTTTGTTGATCGTCGGAATCTTTCTGTTGATTCGTTATGTCGGACATGGCTCCGCGGATCCTCCACCTAGATCCCTACTGCGCCGCAGCGCAGAGAGGATGCTTGCCGAGCGGTTCGCCCGTGGGGAGATCGACGAAGACGAGTACAAGAACCGCTTGACCGTTCTCAGGACACAATCATCTCCCTGAGTGACTCCACAGGGCGTAACGAAAGGAGTGATCGCAGTGAACGCGATGCAGATGTGTCACACCTTTATGATGTGTCTTCACGGTTTGGGCGTACTTCCGCCCATGCACATGATGCCGGTGATGTGACTAGTCAATTCATATGATTTTGCAATTCGAGCAGCGCATTGAATGAGCTGAACACCGGCGCGTCTCGTCCCGTAGCGGATTGAGGTCGACGTTGCCGCTCGGCGCGGAAGCAGGCGAGAAGTCCACGGTGGTCTCCGCGCGAATACTGCTGAATGTCAACACGATGCGATGCCCAGTGGCAGAAAGTACGGCGCAAGACGAACCGAGGAATAGAGCGAAATGGTCAAGCACTGGCTGGTGACGGATGCTGAAGGCAATGACATCCGAGAGCCTTACCGGACGCGGATCGCGGGGGCAGGTCGGCACCTTCCCGTCACACGGCTCACGACCGACGAATTGATGACGACAACACGGCATTCGACCCATATCGATCTCGAACGTTTGACCGGGATTCACGAGCGCCGCGTCAGTGTGGGTGATGAGGATTCCTACACCCTTGCAACGGCGGCCGCACGGGATGCCTTGGAGAAGTCGGGCCGTTCGATTGAGTCGATAGACGTAGTGATCAGCTGCAGCATCACCAAGTTTCGTGATGGTCTCACTCAATGGATTGAACCCACGATGAGCGGTGTCGTCGCGCGGGCTCTCGGAGCGAACAAGACCATGACGTTCGATCTTTCAAATGCATGCGCAGGGATGCTCACCGGTGTCATGGTGGCCAACAATTGGATACGCCAGGGTGTCGTCGAGCGGGCTTTGATCGTGAGTGGTGAATATATTTCCCAACTCGGCCGCAATGCCGCGCAGCATATCCACAACATCATGAGTAAAGAGTTGGCCTCGTTGACATTGGGCGATGCGGGCGCAGCGCTTGTCCTCGAACGGGCGCCCGCCGGTGCCGTCGGGATCCGACTTGCCGGATTCACCACCGTGGCCGATTACAGCCGTTTATGTCTCGCTTACCCGAAGGGCGGTGCTCCGGGCGCTCGCATGTTTACCAATTCGCGCGCGATTCAGAAGGCAGCCATCGCCGACACCCCGCTGCTCCTACATGAGGTACTCGACTCACTCGAGCTGTCGATACACGACATCGACCATGTGATCACTCATCAGACTTCCGCGCGGGCAATCAAGAAGGGTATGGCTCAGATGGAGGCGTCGTTCGGAGACAGTCCGCGGCATGACGCGGTCATCACAGTCGACCGATACGGGAACACAGCGTCGACAACCCACACGGTGGCGTTGGTCGAGGAACTCGAGGCCGGCCGTATCCAGCCGGGAGAGACTGTCGCGTTGATCTCCTTGGCCTCTGGGTTGGAGATCGGGGTAGTTCTAGTGGAAATCGATGGAGAACTGGTGGCGCGCTATGGGAACGATCATTGAGCAGTTGTCCCTCACCCGGGGTGGATGGCGGAGTCGGCACAGTGCACTTCACCTCGCGTCAGCGGCGGCGCGGTCCTGCCTCGACAAGGCCGGATGTCGCCCCGACGACCTCGATCTCCTCCTGAACGCAGGTCTGTATCGCGACCGAAATCTCGGTGAACCGGCCCTTGCCGCTCTCATTCAAGACGATATCGGCGCCCATCCAGAGGATCCGCACACCGGCGACCATGGAACGTTCTCCTTCGATGTCGCGAACGGTACTTGTGGCGTGTTGACCGCGCTGCAGATTGTTGACGGATTTCTTCGTTCCCGTGTGATCGAACGCGCACTCGTCGTCGCCAGTGATGCCGACCCGGGGCACGGGCTCAGCGAGGGGTTTCCCTTCTCGGCAGTGGGGGGAGCGGCGTTGTGCTGCTGGACCGATGATCACTATGGGCTCGGCCAGGTGCATTGGGTGAATCGTATCGATGGAGGGGACTCGTTCCGGGCGACGGTTGGTCAGAACGACAACCGGAATGTGTTGCGTTTCCATGAGTCAAGTTCGCTCGACGAGGACTACGCTGCGGCGGGTTACGAAGCAGTCGCCACATGTCTGCAGGAGGCGAAACTGGAACTGGCAGAAGTCGATTCCGTCGTGGCCGCGCCCGCCCGCCCTGGGTTTCGGGCCGCACTTGCGGCGAAGCTGGGGATGCCGGAGTCATGCGTCACCGTGGCTGACGACGAGCACATGCACACCGCAGGACTGATCGCGGCTTTGGAGAGGGAAGAACACAGAAATTCGACATGTGGGAGCACAGTGCTCGTCGCAGTGGGAGCGAGTGTGACCGCGGGCGCGGCTCTTTACACGCAGTCGATCCCGCGTTTGTGGGCGACAACAGATACGGCAACCAGCGGTGGTTTCAACCCTTGACTCAGGATCACTGGATCCGATAATCGCACCGACCAGCAGCCATAGACCCAATGTCAGGGCGCTGAGCGTAGTGATCACGAAGGTGACGGGTGCTCCAAGCGGCTACGCCGCGAATGTGAGCCAGAGGGCGATGATTCGGAGGATAACAGGCCTTCGGCGCGCTTTTCGGGCGTTTGTGCCTGTGATGATCGGCCGAAGGTAATCACTGATGGGCCATTTGTCATCAATTCGAATGATCCTGCGCCGAAACGTGGTTCACGTTCTTGTCCGGCCGTATGGTCGTTGTGTCGAGATTCGACATGTGGGGCGAATCTTGGTGTGGATAGAGGGTCGCCGTGTCGTGTGCTCGGCGCGGATGACAGTAATACCCCCGGCCTTGGAATGAGGTCGGGGGTATCCGCACTAGAGCGTCGGCATCGGGTTGAGGGCACCAATGCAGCCGGGCGGCCATGACAGCAGTCCGGCTGCTGTACCTCGTAGTTACCGGTATGTAAGTGGCAGACACCTACGAGGAGCATTATGTTCATCTTCGCGTCATCGACGTTGTCGACGGTGCCAGACCCCGCTAGTCGCGACTCCCATCCCTGTCAGCGGGGTCTGTTTGTTGTTTTTCTCTCGTCCACGTGGCTGATCACCGACATGAGAGGCAGCTGACCTGCCTTCGCTCGGGCGTAATCGGCGCCCTGCTCTTGAATTTTCTGAAAGCGCCGCAAACCCCTGCGGCCTTCACATGTGAATCAAACCGGAGGACCCGCTTACGTGTGTCATCTGGCCGATTCGTCATTTTGTATCGGGAACAGGGTGAGCGAACCCCGATGTGCACCCGCCGTCGAGGATGAATTCGGAGCCGGTCGAGTACGTCGCTTCGCAGACTATGAACCGCACCATCGAGGCAACCTCCTCGGGGCTTCCGCAGCGCGGGATCGGTTGCTCGGCAATGCATGAGGAACCGAATGGCGCTGTCATTGCATTGTCGATCGGTCCGGGGTGAACGGAGCAGACCCGTATGTTGTACGGGCTGAAGTCAAGCGCGGCAGTCTTCGTAAGCCCTCGAAGGCCCCACTGGCTTGCAACGTACGCTCCGAGTCCTCCGTAGCCGGTCAGAGCAGCGGTGGAGGAAATATTCACGATGGCGCCACTGTCTGATCTGATCAGTGACTGTGCAGCGCAATGCATTCCGAGCCAGGCGCCGTACAGGTTGGTGTTCAGGACGTGTCTGAACTGCGTCGGATGTTGCTCTTGAATGCTGCCGGACTCGAGAATGCCTGCATTGTTGACGAGAACGGACAGGGGGCCGAATGTCGTTTCTGCTGTGTCGATGGCGGATTTCCAGCTTTCGGTTTGTGTGACGTCGAGACGTTGGAAGGCCACCTGGTTGCCCAGCTTCGCTGCGCTTTTTTCGCCCTCTGTATCAAGGAGGTCTCCGATCAGGACTCCGATACCTTCTTCCGACAGGGCTTTGGCTATAGCTGCGCCCATCCCGCGCGCCCCACCGGTGACGAGTGCACTTTTTCCCTTGACGTCGTTCACGGCGCCCTCTCAGTCGAAGTTATTGGCCTTGCTGTCGAGGTAACTGATGATCCGTTGACGAGCGAGGCGTTCGCTCAATTCGAGGAGAGCCTTCGACGATTCCCATGACAGGTCGGCCAGAGCGCCCTCGACGACGATGTCGATACATTCCGGGGAGATGCGTCCGGAGAACTCGGCGGCGAGGCGGTTGACGGTCAGGGATCGCTGTGCGGACTGCGATGTCTCTGGGGATGCGGACGGTTCGAGGTGTGTGGTCATTGTCAGCCCGATCAGTCTGATGTGCTTAGTGGTGGTCGGATTTTCGGTCAGGAAGCAACGGGGGAATGGACGATCAACAGAGGGCACGACACCGTATGCATGAGGTGCCGGCTTGTGGAACCGAGAAGCATCGAAGAAATTCCGCCGCGCCCGCGTCGTCCCACGACGACGAGTTGTGCTGATGTCGATTCGGCATTCAACTGCCGTGCAGGGCGGTCTTTGACGACGACCCGCCGAACCGCGACATCGGGGTACTTTTCTTTCCACCCGGCGAGTCGTTCAGCGAGCACGGCGTGTTCGGCGGTAGCGATCGCGTCCCAGTCGAGGGCGACACCGTTGGGGTCGGAGGTGAAGGCGGTCGTGAGATGAGAATCGCGCCAGGCATGGACTGCAACGAGATCGACTCCGTGCAGGGATGCAGCTTCGAATGCTTCGGCGATGGCAGGTTCGCTGTTTTCCGTGCCGTCGACACCCACTACCACCGGACCGTCGAGCGGCGATCGGTTCGCGCCAGTAATGTGTCGGACGATCGCCACCGGACATGGAGCATGCAACACCACTGCCGCGCTTGTGGAGCCGAGGACACCTGATGCGAATTGATCAAGCCCGTGCGACCCCACGACAAGCATTGCGGCGTCGTGCGATTCGTCCAGCAGCAGTTCGACAGCATTGCCGAATCTCAAGTGCTTGACGATGGTGAGTCGTGTGGACTCGGCTGAGTTCAGTGCCTCCGCATGGGCTTTCGAGAGCCGTTCCTCACCTTCGTAGCGTTGATCCGGGAACTCAGGTGCTTGCAGCGCTACGGCGTTTCGGAAAGTAGTTTCCGTACCGGGCATCGTGGCGACCAGGTGCAGTGGGCGTGCCCGTAGCGCGGCTTCTCGAGCAGCCCACCGAACGGCGTTCGACGCGGCGTCGGAACAGTCGACTCCGACGACAATCGGTGCGCGCATGGTCATGAGTTGCCTTCCGGTTCCAAGTGGCGTGTTCGCCGGGGTGTGTCGATAATCGATTCTGCCCAACTGTGCACCGACGCCCAATGCGGAAGTCCTCTTCCGGAGCTCCGCCCGGGATGCGAGCTATTCGCCGAATCCGAGGACAGTGCGATCGAGTTTGCCGGAGAACGATCGGTTCCCAACTCGAATTGTTCCGCGGCGACCTGCCTGACGCGAGAGTCACCAGGTGCATGAAAAAGGGCCTTTGGACCATCTCACTTGTGTTCCGACGGCACGGGTTTGACGCGGGTTATCCCACTAACGTCAAGAGTGACGATCACCCTGTGATCGATGACGCCAACGCAGGAGGGCACAAGCACAATGGAATCTCGGGAGTCTGCACACTGTGTGAGCGCGATAGGTGAGATGGTGGTCATCGACGGACCGGGTGAGGCTCGGTCGTTTCCCGTCGGTGTGTGGATGATGACCGACGGCCGGAGAGTCGTAGTGGTCGGTGAGGGTGGCCCGATTTCGGTAGGTGTCGTCGACGGAACGCTCTTGAGCGCCGCTGTGCATGCACGGTGGCCGGGCGCCGTGGTGCTCGAGAGGCGACCGGAGGTCGGCAGCGCACCCGACCCGCGGGGGTATTCCGCGCGATACGTCGAGGTTCGGGACGACGGTTCACGCACGGACCCTGCGTTTGCAGATCTTGCGAAAGCAGGGTTTGTAGTGGGACCGGTCAACTGAGGCATCGCCACCGAACCACTCCGACATCACGGAAACCAGGAGAGAGAACATTGTGCACACGCCGTTGGAGCTGACTCGATGACACGGGCTCCGGCAAGCCCGCTCGGCCGCCGAATGTCGGAGATACCGGAAGCTTTGGCATCCCGAGATCAGTTGACCGCCCTTGTGCGTTCCCGGCAGCCAGCAGTATTCCTGGACTTCGACGGCACACTCTCGAACATCGTGAACGACCCGGCCGCTGCCACCCTGGTCGACGGTGTCGCACACGAGCTTGCCCGGCTCGCACACTGCTGCCCGGTAGGTGTGATCAGCGGCCGCGATCTGTCAGACATACAGACTCGAGTTGGCATGACCGGGATCTGGTATGCGGGGAGTCACGGTTTCGAAGTCGTCGGACCAGGCGGACATCACTACCGGAACGACACAGCCCTGTCGTCGGTGCCGGATCTCGAACGTGCCACGCACATGCTTCGAGACCGCCTGTCCAGCATTCCGGGAGTTGTAGTGGAGCACAAGAATTTTACTGTTGCCGTCCATTACCGAACAGTGGATATGGACATGGTCGACGAGGTGGTCGCCACGGTCCACAAAGTCGCGGATCGAGCCGGGCTCCGTGTCACCAGCGGGCGCAAGGTCGCCGAGCTTCGCCCCGACGTCGACTGGGACAAAGGCCAGACACTGGACTGGATTCTCGACCACCTCACAGACACCGACAACGTACTGCCGATTTATATCGGCGACGACTTCACCGACGAGGATGCCTTTGCCGCGGTGGCGGACCTCGGAGTCGGTATCGTGGTGCGTCACTTCGAGGACGGCGATCGACGGTCGGCTGCCAGATTCGCGGTCGACAGCCCCGACGAGGTCTGCCACCTGTTGCAATGGCTGGCCGATCTGCTGGGAAGCCATTCGGCGACAGTGCCGGAGCCGAGTGATCCTTGGACAGTGTTCTTCGACGGGTACGACCCGAACACCGAGAAACTTCGAGAGGCACTCTGCACGGTAGGTAACGGTGCTTTCGCCACTCGCGGTTGCGCACCTGAATCCAGCGCAGGCGCCGGGCACTACCCGGGTACGTACGCGTCCGGCATATTCAACCGTCTCCAGGACGAAATAACCGGGAGCACCCTCGACAACGAAAGCATGGTGAACCTGCCCAACTGGTTGCCGGTGACATTCCGGATCGACGGCGGGCCGTGGTTCAAACTCGACACTGCGGAAGTGCTCGAATTCCATCAGTACTTTGATCTTCGCCGGGCAATTCTCACTCGCCGCTTCCGGATCCGCGACAACGCGGGTCACACCACCACGATCGTCCAGCGAAGATTTGTTGCCATGCACCTCTCGCATGCCTGTGCCCTCGAGATGACAATTGTGGCCGAAAACTGGTCGGGCCGACTCGAGATCCGTTCGGAACTCGACGGCACGGTCGAAAACACACTGGTCGAGCGCTACCGCGGACTCAGCAGCCGTCACCTCGCACTGACGAAGGCCGCCGCACTCTCCAACGACTCGGTGCTGCTTGTGGTGCAGACCAACCAATCTCGAATACCGGTGGCGATGGCAGCCCGGAATACGGTGTGGCGTGACGGCGATCCCTTCCCAAGCCGATACCGGCTAGTCGAGGGCGACGGCCGCATCGGGCACGACATCACCGTGGACCTCGACACGGGCTGTTCTGTCACTCTCGAGAAAATGGTGACCGTGTTCACCGGCCGTGATCACGCGGTGTCCGAGCCAGCTGACGAAGCCGAACGCTGGCTCTCCCGGCTGGGCCGTTTCGATGTGGTGCTCGACCGTCATGTGCTGGCGCTGGTGTCTCTGTGGGACCGTATGGGCATCGACTTCGAGGGCCACGGCCACGCGCTGCGCGTCGTACGGTTCCATGCCCTTCACGTGTTGCAGTCGGTCTCACCGAACACCGCCGACCGTGACGTAGGCGTACCGGCACGCGGACTGCATGGGGAGGCGTATCGAGGCCATATCTTCTGGGACGAGCTGTTCGTTTTTTCGGTGCTGAACCTTCGGATGCCCACGCTGACCCGATCATTGCTGCGGTATCGATACCGCCGTTTGGGGGAGGCCCGCCGGGCGGCGAGCGAAGCCGGTCACCAGGGCGCGATGTTCCCGTGGCAGTCGGGCAGTGACGGTCGAGAGGAGAGCCAGCAACTGCATCTCAATCCGAGATCCGGTCGCTGGCACCCGGACCCAAGTCGGCGCCAGCACCATATCGGCATCGCGATCGCCTACAACGTATGGCAGTACTATCAGGTCACTGGAGATATGGAGTACCTGATCGATTGCGGTGCAGAGGTTTTGGTGGAAATTGCCCGTTTCTACGCCAGCCTCACCTCCTTCGACCAGGCGCTCGGTCGATATGTCATCCGAGGCGTCATCGGCCCTGACGAGTTCCACTCCGGATACCCGAACGCCCCTTTCGGTGGGATCGATAACAACGCATATACCAATGTCATGTCGGTCTGGGTGATGCTGCAGGCACTCGAAGCGCTCAACGTGGTCCCGCTTCAGATTCGCTCGGACCTGACTCGGACGCTGGGACTGACCACAGTGGAAATCGATCGGTGGAGGGATATCACTGCCCACATGTTCGTCCCGTTTCACGATCAGGTCATCAGCCAGTTCGAGGGATATGCCGACCTTCCGGAACTGAATTGGGAAGAGTATCGCCGCCGCTACAGCGACATCCAACGCCTCGATCGAATACTCGAGGCCGAGGGTGACGACGTCAACTGCTACAAGGCATCGAAGCAAGCCGACGTCATGATGCTGTTCTACCTGCTCTCCTCCGACGAGTTACGGTTCATCCTCGGCGGTTTGGGCTATGAGTTCGCCGGTGACGCCATACCGAGAACCATCGACTACTACATGGCACGCACTTCGCACGGCTCGACGCTGAGTGGCGTTGTCCATTCCTGGGTGCTGGCACGAGCAAACCGCGATCGCGCGATGGAGTTCTTCGACCTGGCGCTCAAATCCGACATCGCCGATATTCAGGGGGGAACCACCGCGGAGGGAATTCACTTAGCTGCCATGGCCGGCAGTGTCGATCTGCTGCAACGATGTTTTACCGGGCTCGAGACGCGAGGTGACCGACTCATCTTTTCCCCGCACTGGCCGGAGCAACTAGGCACCCTCGAGTTTCCCATTTTCTACCGGGGCCATCGACTGCGTCTGTGTATCAATCGCAAGGTAGTGCAGGTCAGCGCCGCGGCGGGGACCCAGCCACCAATCGAGGTCGAGTGCCGTGGTCAGGTCGTGCAACTTCACCCGGGCGCCACAGTCCAACTGACCTAGCGGCCAGGTCTTTCGGCCGTCTGTTCATCGCTCATCGTGGTGTATTGCGGTCCTGGGTTGTCATGGCACGAGCACTGCGGCACCGATAGTTCTGTCTGCTGCAAGATCGACCAAGGCGCGATTGGCTTGGTCGAGAGGATAGGTGACGGTGCTGATGTCCAGGTGATGGCGCCCGGCGAATTCGAGGAATTCGACGGCATCGCGGCGAGTATTCGCTGTGACCGAACGTATCTCGCGTTCGTAGAACAGGTGCCTCTGATAGTTCAGAGACGGGACGTCCGAGAGGTGTATGCCGGCGATCGAGAGGATTCCACCTCGGTCCAACGCTTCGAGTGCGGTGGGAACGAGGTCACCGACCGGTGCAAAGAGGAGGGACGAATCGAGCACCGTTGGAGGGCGGTCGTACGCGCCCTGTACGGAGGTGGCACCCAGGCTGGTCGCAAGGGCACGCGCAGATTTGCTGCGTGTCATGACATGTACTTCTGCTCCTCGGGCAAGTGCTACCTGGGCGGCGATGTGGGCGCTCCCGCCGAAGCCGTAGATTCCCAGTCGGCCATCCTCTGGCAGGGACGCACGGTTCAGGGCACGAAACCCGATGATTCCTGCGCAGAGTAGCGGCGCCAGTTCGACATCGGAGTATCCGGATGGCAGGGAGAGTGCGAACTCTGCTGATGCGCAGACGTATTCGGCGTATCCGCCATCGACATCCCAGCCGGTGTACGTCGAATGCGGGCACAAGTTCTCTGCGCCGCGAAGGCAGTAACGGCATCGGCCGCACGTCGAATGCAACCAGGGAATTCCGACGCGGTCACCGGGAGCGAACGACTCGACGCTGCTTCCGACCTCCTCGACCACCCCGACAATTTCGTGGCCCGGGATCACACAGACTCGGTGTACCGGCAGATCACCTTCGGCGACATGGAGATCGGTGCGGCACACCCCGCACGCGAGAACTCGAACCAGAATTTCGCCGGCGCCGATCGTCGGGCGCAGGGTCCGTACCTCGACCAGGGGATGGGTTCTGATCGTTCCGGGGTTGCGTGCCTGCCACGCTGTCATAGATGCCGAAGGTCGGGCGCTGTGGCTCACGTCGGTCACCGATGACTGTTGACGATCATCAGTGGACACTGTGCCTCGTGTAGAACTTCTCGGCAGGTGCTTCCGAGGAGCATTCCACTGAATCCGCCGCGCCCACGGCGACCGAGAACGATCAATTGTGCGCGTCCGGAATGGTCGATCAGATTCTTGCCTGGCTTGTCCTTGACCACTACGGTTGTCACACGCACGTCCGGGTATCGGTCACCGTATCCGGCGAGGCTTTCCGCGGTGAGGGCGCGTTCGGTGTCGTGGCGTGCCTCCCAATCGACTTCCCGGAACTTCGAGAAAACAACGTCGAGGGCGATATCCGACCAGGCGTGTACCGCGACGAGGTCGACCCCTCGCAGTGAGGCTTCTTCGAAGGCTGCGGCGATAGCGGGTTCACTGTGCACGCTTCCGTCGACACCGACGACGACAGGACGTGTGTCGGTGTCTTGGTCCTCGTCGAAGTTTCCACGAAGGACGACCACAGGACATAGCGCGTGCACCGCCAGGGATGAGCTCACCGAACCCACCAACCCGCCCGTGAATTCTCCATGACCCCGGGTTCCTACAGCCAATAATCTTGCAGTCTTGGAGATTTCACGGAGAACGACGACAGGTGGATCGTTGGCAAGTTCGACGTCGACCGCGAGTTCATGCTCTCCCGCTGCGGCGGTCGCCAGTTCGGTTGCTTCCGCCAAGCGTCTTTTCGCCGATGCCGCCTGCTCGTCGAAGTAGAGAGCAGGCATGCCGATCGGAACACCGTAGTTCGAGGGGGTGAACATGGTGGTCACTACAAGTAGGGGCGCGCTGCGAAGAGCAGCGTCGCGCGCACCCCAGGACACTGCCTGACGTGATTGCGCCGATCCGTCGTATCCGACAACTACAGGGGGGTTGATTCTCACGGCTGATCTCCTTCGGCTCGAGGCAAGAACGACGGGACTGTTATTGAATCGTCGGCTAGTGGCAGTCCTGACAGCAGAGGAGAAAGTCATTTCCGGTGTCATTCCCTTCTGCGCGTTATCTGGTTTCCGATATCTGTGAGGCGGTGACAATCGGCACTTCTGTAGATGCCTCGGTGCTGCGACGCTTCTACTGACAGCAGTATCCGGAACCTTTGTTCGGTTGACACTGGAGGAGAAGGGGAAATGGACATCACCAGACCCGATTCGAGCGTGTTGCAGCTTGCCGTCGAGTTGGCATGTCGGGCACCCTCTTTGCACAACAGTCAGCCGTGGCGATGGGAGCACTCTGGTGGTGAGCTGAAGCTTTTCGGTGACCGCACCAGGCTACTTCCGGCAGCTGATCCCACCGGTCGACAATTGCACATCAGTTGTGGTGCCGCGCTGCACCATCTGAGTGTGGGTTTGCTTGGCTTGCGGTGGACTACTGACATTCGATACGAACGCCGCGCCATCTCCCCGGACTTGCTTGCCACGATCGGCTTCCGGCGTGATGCGCGTCCGCGCTCGCATGACTTCGACATGCTGACGGCGATTCGCCGTCGTCGGACTGATCGCCGGGCTTTCGGTACTTTTGAGGGGATCGACGCTCTGATCGTGAGCGCTGTCGACCAGGCGCAGGAGTTGAACGTCAGCGTTATCGCCTTGGATGAAGCTCAGAGGGAAGGTCTTGTCGAGGCAACGCGGTCGACGGCGGCTGCTCGACGGTACGACGCGGAATATCAAACCGAGCTGCATTGGTGGGCTGGGCATTCCATGACGTCAGGAGGGATCCCGGAGACGTCCCTGGTGGCAGGTTCAGGTGGGGTTCCGATCGGCCGAACCTTTCCCGTGCGGCAGAATGCGCCGACCGATGCGGCAGGATTTACTGACGAGTCGACAGTGCTCGCGCTCGGTACGCCATCGGACAGTCGCACGGACTGGTTGCGCTGTGGCCACGCCCTGTCCGCGATTCTGCTCGATGCCACGGTGCGAGGGGCAGCGACGTGTCCGCTGTCTCATGTGACCGAAGTGCCGAGAAGTCGTTCGATCATTCAACGGATGGTGCCCGAAATCGGAACACCGCAGATGCTTGTGCGTATCGGCCGGGCCCCGACCGGTACCCGCCCACAACCGACGCCGCGCCGACCCGTGACCGACGTCTTCTGGAGTTACTGATTCGTTCACTCTGCGATGGGTAGCCGGGGAGTGTGGGTAATCGCGCCTATCCACGTGGGAGAACGGACGTATCGATGATCGATGTATTTCTGGTCGACGACCACGAAGTTGTGCGTCGTGGTCTTGCGGAGTTGCTCGACGACGATCCGGATCTGCGGGTCGTCGGTGAAGCGTCGAGCTACGCGCATGCGCTGGCGCGGATCCCGGCTCTTGTGCCCGATGTTGCGGTCCTCGACGTCCGGTTGCCGGATGGTAACGGGATCGAACTGTGTCGCGAGTTGCTCTCGAAACTGCCCGGACTGCGGTGCTTGATACTCACCTCCTTCGAAGACGATCAGGCGATGCTGGACGCGATCCTGGCCGGAGCCAGTGGGTATGTCGTGAAAGACATCAAGGGGCTGGATCTGACCCGTGCCGTCCATGACGTCGGATCGGGAAAGTCGCTGCTCGACAACCGTGCCGCCGCGGCGCTGATGGCGAAGCTTCGGACCGATGCGGCGGAGAAGAACGGCCCCTTCGAAGAACTGACCGATCAGGAGCGCGTGTTACTGGGTCTACTGGGCGAGGGTCTGACGAACAGGCAGATTGCCGCGAGGATGTTCCTGGCGGAGAAGACCGTGAAAAACTATGTCTCGCGTTTGTTGAGCAAACTGGGTGTCGAACGTCGCACCCAAGCTGCGATTCTCGCTACGAAAATGCATGAGCATCTGCCACCGAAATGACTAACGACGAGCTGGATCACGAAAGACTGTTCGGACATCCTCCAAACGAATGTGATGCCCGATCAGACGAACTCATTCGCGTCGACGGGTTTTTGGAAGCGTTGCTTGCAGTCTCGGCAGGACTTGATCTGGATGTAACGCTGCGTACCATCGTCAAATCCGCAATTTCCTTGGTCGACGCAAAACACGGTGCGCTCGGTGTCCTGGGTGAAGGTCACGAATTGAAGCAATTCGTGTTCGAGGGAATCGACGAGGCGACTCGCGCGCAGATCGGGGACCTCCCGCGTGGTCGTGGTGTGCTCGGCGTGCTGATCTCGGACCCGAAACCCTTGCGTCTGGACGATCTGTCCCAGCACGAGGCGTCTGTCGGGTTCCCTCAGCACCACCCCCAGATGCACAGTTTTCTCGGTGTACCGATCCAAACCAGAGGGGTGGTGTTCGGCAATCTCTATCTCACAGAGAAGACGAACGGGCAGTCCTTCACCGAGCACGACGAGATGATCGTAAAGATCCTCGCGTCGGCAGCCGGGATCGCGATCGAAAACTCACAGCTCTACGCACAGGCAAACATCAAGCAACAGTGGCAGTATGCGACAGGTGAGGTTGTCACGGCCTTGCTTGCAGGTGCGGATCCAGTCGCGGTTCTTCAGCTCATCACCGACAGATCTCTGTCACTGACACAATCGGATTGCGCGTTCCTGGCAGTGCCACCTGATCCGGAACTGACGTCCGCTGATCCTGTCGAATTGGTCATCACGGTCGCGAGCGGCCCTGGCACCGACTTACTCGTCGGCCACGGCATTCCGTTGGACTGCTCCACGTCAGGGCAGGCCTACCGGCTGAAGAAGCCGATCAGCACGAACTCGCTGGCGTTCGATCCGGGGTTCGACGACGAACATGATTACGGTCCGGCAATCGTTCTCCCTCTACGCGATGGACAACAGGTCTCAGGAGTACTGGCTGTCCTGAAAGTTCGGGAGTCCCAAGCTTACCGACCGGACGAAGTGGAGAAGATGTCGGCATTTGCCGATCAGGGAGCGGTCGCGCTTCGGTTGGCCCATAATCAACGTCGGTTACGTGAGCTCGACGTACTCGCCGACCGTGATCGGATCGCGCGTGACCTCCATGATCACGTCATTCAACGCGTATTTGCGGTCGGGTTGTCGATTCAAGGCACCTTGCAACGTGCGCGGACACCGGAGGTTCAGCGCAGGCTCACGGCAACTATTGACGATTTGCAGGACATCATTCAGGACATACGTAGGACTATCTTCGATCTGCATGCATTCGGGGATGAAGTCCCCACCCTTCGAGGCCGTCTGCACAGCGTGATCGCCGAGGTTACCGCGGACACCGACTTGAAGGTCTCGCTGCAAGTGAAAGGTCCACTTACTGTGGTAAGTCCGAAGGTCGCGGACCATGTCGAAGCCGTGCTGCGGGAAGGACTCAGCAATGTGGTCAAGCACGCGCATGCGTCGTCGGCGACGGTTACTGTCGAGGTGCTCGATGATCTGACGATGACGATAGCCGATGACGGAGTCGGGGTTCCGTTAGGAATCCGTCGGCGGGGACTACGCAACTTGGCTGAGCGTGCGGCAGAACTCGACGGAACATTCGACCTGCTCAACACCACCCGCCCCGGCACCACCTTGGTGTGGTCCGTTCCGCTTCCAGACAGGGGCGAGTGACGATGCCCCGGATTCTGATCGAGTATGCGAGCGCCAAGGGATCCACGGAAGGAATTGCCCGAAGGATCGGAGAATGCTGTGAGAATCTGGGAGCGGACACGAAAATTGTTTCGGCGGAACAAGATTCAGATCTCGGCCGGTTCGACGCTGTGATATTGGGCAGTGCAGTACATGATCGGGACTGGTTGCCCCCGGCTCGCACTGCGGTGGATCGACTGCTCGCCGGCGAACAGGTGCCACCGGTGTGGGCGTTCTCGGTGTCCACCTGGGGCGAGACATCGAGTCTTGTTGCTGACCGACTTACGCGGCGCATTCGCGCGACGGCCAGGGAGCCGAATACCGTCGCGCGACTCAGGTCAGGATCTGACCTACGCGACCATCGACAGTTTGCCGGCGTGGTCAGACGCGGCGATTGGCCACTGTTCGGGCGATGCGTGTTTGCCCTCATGGGCGGCAAGTACGGTGACGCGCGAGATTGGTCCGACATCGAACAATGGGCCGAGGGAATCGTCACGAACCTTCGAAACGAACTCGAGAACTCGCCCTGAAGCCAGGGTGATGATCATGATGACCAACGGCCGTAGCGAGACCAGTGGCGATCGGCGCACGATCGAAAGATGCCCGCGGTGCGCTCTGCCGTGGGAAATTCCAGACGAGAGTGATCGAACATGGTGCACTACGCAAGCGCGGATGCCGAAACGATCTCGAGTGCCGTTTCATACGCATGCCTGGCTCCGTCCGTCCACAACATTCAACCGTGGTCCTGGCGATTGCGGCGTGGTGAACTAAGTCTGTACGTCGATCGTCGCCGCTCGATCCCAATCGAGGACCCTAGCGGTAGGCAACTGGTCATCAGCTGTGGCGCAGCGCTCCATCACCTGCGAGTTGCTCTGGAACACAATCTCCTCGAACCGATCGTTGTGACACTCCCTGACCACACCGACCCGGATCTGTTGGCCTCGATCACGTTCCGGGGTCGAGCGGAACCGATAGGTTCCAGCGCAGCCCTGTTCTCGACCTTGGAGCGTCGACGGACCGACAGACGCCCCTTCGATCCACCTCGGGCTGGGGCGTTGACCGGTTTGGCAGTGAACGCGCGCGAATTCGAGGCGTCTATGACGGTCATCGTGCGCCGCTACGGCGCGATGCTCGACAAGGCGTCCAGGATCGCCGCGCAGGAGCACCGCAGTGATACCGCCTATTGGAACGAACTCGAGGCGTGGACTACTCCGGATGGTGCCGAGTCCGGCGTGCCTCTTGGTGCATTGCCCGATGCGCTCTCCTCACACGAGGACGTATCCGCCCGAGCATTCCCTTCCGGGCACCTGAAGATCCAACGCGGTGCACGCGATAATGCTGCGTTGGTTCTGCTCAGTACTGCATCGGATACGCCGAAAGACTGGTTGAACGCGGGACAGGCAGTGTCGTCGGTATTGCTACACGCAACTGCCTCGCATCTCGCCACCTGTCCACTGACACACCTCACGGAGGTGGAGGCAAGTCGGGAGATCGTGCGCGACGTCGCATGTAGGTCGGGCGAGACATTCCAGAATCCGCAGATCATGATCCGGATCGGATTATCATCGCATTCCGCGGAGACAGCATCGGGGCAAGCGCAGTTGGGAGCTACAGAACCCGTTGTCTCGGGTAGGCGCACGGTCGAGGAGGTCCTGACCGTCGTACCGTGATTACGCACCGTCGACGGGTGAATGCCCTGATGAATTCCACACATTCACCGCGGCTTCGATGCTGACGTCGATGTCGATGTTGGTGTCGATCGAAACGGATTCAGGCCACGGATCCTGTCCGGCTTCGATAGCGGCCGCCGTTGTGGCGGTGGCGTCGGACAGCGATTCCGTGCGCATCGCAATTCGTTGTACAGCAACAGGTAACGGCGTACTGCAGCAGATTTCTATCAACGCCGACGACGTGGACAAACACAATCCCTGAGCGTTGTGTCGATACCTGGAATCTGACCATGTCGCATCCAGGATGACGGACTGTCCCATCGTCAGCTGCCGGTGCGCCCGTGCCAACATCTCGGCATAGACCGTGTCCAGAGCTGCGGGGGAGTAGAGACCTTGCCGGTACTCGTCGGCCGCGCCGGTGAGTGTGCCATCCTCCATCAGTTCGCGACGCAGTCGGTCACTCGAAATGACAACAGCGCCGGTATGTTCGGCGAGACCGACCGACAGTGTTGATTTACCCGAACCTGGGAGTCCGCCGACCAGGCACAACCGCACCTCGGCACGCCGAAGGTGAGAACAGGCAAGAGCGAGGTGGCGTTCGAGTCGCGCGATGCTGCCCGTTCCACCTTGCCTCATACGCAGTGCATCGACTTTCGCGCGGACAGTCGCACGATATGCGATGTAGTGGTCGATCAGCGCCCGCGGTGGAAGATCCTGCGACAGCGCGACTATCGTGGTGAGAAACTCGTCCGCTAGATCCTCTCGCCCGAGGAATTCCAGGTCCATGGCGAGGAAACTTGCATCGTCTATCGTGTCGACGAATCTGAGTTGGTCGTCGAAGTCGAGGCAATCGAGGATTCGAGGACCGTCAGGAAGGACGAATATGTCGTCGGACAGCAGGTCGCCGTGTCCGTCAACGATATGTCCGTCGGCAATTCTCCTGTCGAACAGCACTGTTCGGCCCAACAAGAACGTCTCGGCCATTGTGTTGATCTCATCGACGCTGCCGACGGGAACGGTGCCGACACATAGTTCTCGTAGTTCGGCAATGTTCGATTTCCACCGGGCGCCGACACTCTCTGCTGTCGCTTGCTCGTCTATCCACGCGCCTCGGATAGCTCGGCGGTGGAAATCGGCTATCAGGGAAGCGATACTGTGCACTTCGCCCGCGGCGTCCTGATCTGAGGTGATCATCGATGACAGTCGCCGGTCCTCAGGCATCCGGGCCATCACCAGTATCGGCTCTCTTGTTGCGTCGAGCGGATCGTTGAGCTGTGTTACGCCCAGATACACGTCCGGGCTCATCCTGCGGTTGAGTTCGAGTTCGCGGAGCAGCGCCGTCTGTCGTTGCGTAGGTGTTCCGAAATCCAGGTAGGCGGTCGATAGCGCTTTTTTGATCTTGTACGCGCGCTCACGGACAAGAAGGACCACACCTGTAGTCGTCTCGTGTACATCGATGTACGAGTCCCGCGTATCCACCTGAATTTGCTCCTCGAATTGCCGAGACAGTGTCGGTTTGCGTCCCCTCTTGCCTTCAAGTGTGTTCGGAAGCCGGGGCGGTTGTCACGGGGTCTTGCGGTGATCGAACCAGGCATTACGGCACTACCGGATATTCGATCGGCCAAGCCACGCTGGAATCATGCCGGTGACTCGAGACCTGCTCGCGCGTTTGCCGTCCAACGCAGAGACGGTCCTATTGGTCGTAACGGTCACGACGTTGACTGCCGGCGCTCTCGCCTGGGTATTCGACAGTCGTCCGTCAGCGGAGGCATTGTGGGCAGCGGGGGCGATCGTGGCTGTGATCCCCGCAGCATGGTGGGTCATCGATGCGCTACGCCGAGGTCGAGTGGGCGTGGACGTCATCGCCGTCCTTTCCCTCCTCGGAACGCTGTGGATCGACGAATATCTCGCCGGTGCGTTGATCGCCGTCATGTTGGCGACCGGTCGCACGCTCGACGCCGCAGCCAACCGCAGAGCGACGCGGGATCTGCGTTCTCTTCGCGACCACGTACCGGGCACTGCGCAACGCGAGCATGACGGACAACTCGAGACAGTGAAACTCGACGAGATCGGTCCCGGAGATCTGATATTGGTCGGGCCTGGCAGCGTGGTGCCCACCGACGGTTGGATTGTCGGCGAGCCGGCACTGCTGGACGAATCTGCACTGACCGGCGAGGCCAACGTCGTGGAAAGACCTGTGAGCGACGCCGTGCGGAGCGGTGCGGTCAATGCCGGTGGGGCCTGCCGCATCGAGGCAAGTCGCGATGCGCAATCGAGCACCTACGCAGGAATCGTTCGGTTGGCGCAGGACGCGGCAGCCGAGAGCGCACCGGTTGTGCGACTCGCTGATCGGGTAGCGGGTTGGTTCCTTCCGGCCACGTTGATCATATCCGGTTCCGCGTGGGCCGTCAGTGACTCCTTCCCTCGGGCTGTCGCGGTGCTGGTTGTCGCGACGCCGTGCCCGTTGTTGTTGGCCGCTCCCGTTGCCATTGTCTCCGGACTTTCGCGCGCTTCGCGCATCGGCGTGATCGTCAGGTCGGGTGGAGCGCTCGAGAAGCTCGGAAGCGCCCACACCCTCGTTATCGACAAGACAGGTACTCTGACCAGCGGACAGCCGACACAATCAGATGTTGTATGTGGTGATAGCTACGACAGTGCGACGCTCCTTCGATTGGCGGCATCTGCCGATCAGGTATCGTCACACATTCTGGCGGAAGCGATCGTTCGCAGTGCCCGCACACGTGGATTATCGCTCAGCACACCAGAAATGGTGACTGAGCGACCCGGTTATGGTGTTGTTGCGACGGTCGACGGCCGAATTGTCACAGTGGGGAGAATTGACGGGACTGTCGATCGTCCCGAATGGGTTGCCGCAGTGGAGAATCGTGCGCGTCTGGACGGAGCCGTGATTGCCTGGGTGAGTGTCGACGGCACTCTCAGTGGCGCAATTCTCCTGCTCGACCCGATACGGACGGACGCGCCGTGGACGATACGGCGACTGCGCTCAGCCGGGATACGCAAGATTGTCATGCTGACGGGTGACCGACCAGAACCCGCAGTCGAGGTCGGATCTGCATTGGGGCTCGATTGCGTTCATGCAGAACAAGAACCGGACGACAAAGTCGCACGTGTCCGCGAAGAGTCGGCCCAGGCGGTGACGCTGATGGTCGGTGACGGAATCAACGACGCACCGGCCTTGGCGGCAGCATCGGTCGGAATCGCGATGGGCGCGCGCGGCGCGACAGCTTCGTCGGAGGCGGCCGACGTGGTTCTGACAACCGATCGACTCTCCCGCGTTGCCGACGCTATGGACATTGCCCGTCGATCCCGCCGAATCGCGTTACAGAGCGCGATACTCGGAACAACACTGTCGCTCGCCGCGATGATCTTTGCTGCCTTCGGATTCCTGATTCCCGCAGTCGGTGCCTTGTTACAGGAGTTGATCGATGTTGCCGTGATACTCAACGCGTTACGTGCACTGAACGGCGGAAGATCCACGGCTCCGGTACTCGATCCGCCGTTGTTGACGATGCTCCGAGGATTTTCCTCTGACCATCGAAAGATGCGAGATGAACTGGAAGTAATCCGTGTCACCGCAGAGGCGGTGGTGAGTGGAGATCGTACGTCGGCTTTGCGTCGACTTCATGAGACCGACAGATTTCTCCAAGACGTGATTCTTCCCCACGAGCGTTCCGAGGGCGCGAATCTCTACCCGATGCTGGAGCGTTCGATTGGTGGCGCGGATTCGATCGCGACAATGGCCGGCGCGCACGCCGAAATCGAGCGGCTCAGTCGAAGGTTGGGCTATCACGTCAGAACCGCGGACCTCAATGGTGCGGTGAAAGCGGATCAGGTACAAGACCTCCTTGCCTGCCTGTACGGGCTGTATGCCGTACTGAGGCTGCACTTCCGCCAAGAGGAACAAAGCTATTTCGTTCTTGCCGACGAGCCGGAAACGGAGGATGAGGATGCGCGTGGTTGATTTCGTTCCGGAGGTTTTCAGTTTTCACGCCTGCTGCTGAAATTTGTTCTTCCACTCCATGTCCCACATCCGATCGTTGTGCCAACCGATCATTGTTCGTGCTGCGGAAATCATCATGCACATCGCGAAAACGGTCGCACCGTACAACACGATCGCAGCGGCCACTCCGTCTACGGCCGCAATCGACGTTTCTGGTGGTGGTGGAACCTGGTCGCCGTTGCCGTTCGTCCAGACCTTGATCGTGTCACCGGCATGCGCACCGAAGTGTGCAATCACCGGTTCGGTGCGGGAGTTTCCGTTCACCGTCCACGTCACGACTTTCCTCGCGGCACCGGCAACTGTTGTCTCCGAACCTATCGGGGTTGCTGGAATCTCGGGAGTCGATGGAACCGATGGAGAGGTGTTTGCGACTGTTCCGTTCCACTGTCGGTAGGTGTTGTACTGCTGTTCGATTCGGGCTCGGCCGGATGTGTAGACGGAAGTCCCGATTGCCGCCGAGACAGGTATTCCGAGAGCGCCGATTGCGCATGCGGCGATAATCAGAGAGGACAGGAGTCGGTCCGAGGGGCGCATCAGCCGGTTCGAGGACCACGGCACCTGATTCCACCAGCGAATGGGCCGAGTGCTCGAGCGAATCAGATAGCTGCGCATGGTGTCCGCCTTCCGGAGCGGCATGAGTTGACGGGCTACGTCACGAACGGATGGTGTTGAGGGCGTTGTCGTCGAAGATTGTTTCGTTGACGGTGTTTTCATTCGACCCGCGGCTGGACAGCTCTTCGGCAGAAGTAGTTTCCCGTTGGAGGAACGACCCCAGTTCGCCGATTGCGCTCATCAGCGGCGCGGGGAATACGACGGTGGTGTTCTTCTCGACACCGAGTTCGGCAAGGGTCTGCAAATTACGCAGTTGGAGTGCCAACGGGTGGGCCATCATGGTGTCCGACGCTTCGCCGAGTCCGGCGGCGGCACGCGCTTCACCTTCGGCTGCAATGATCTTCGCTCTCTTCTCCCGTTCGGCCTCAGCTTCGCGAGCCATCGCTCGCTTCATGCTCTCGGGCAGCTGAATGTCCTTGAGCTCTACCAGCGTTACCTCGACACCCCAGTCCAGCGTGGTTGTGTCGAGTATCTGACGAATGCTGGTGTTGATCACCGCTGTCTCGGACAAGACTTCGTCGAGAGAGTGTTGACCTACTACGTTGCGAAGAGTGGTTTGGGCGATCTGGTTGATGGCGGAACTGACATTTTCGATAGTGACCACTGATTTCTCGGCATCGATGACGCGGTAGTAGGCAACTGCCGCAATGTCGACGCTTACATTGTCACGGGTGATGATTCCCTGCGATTGGATCGGCATCGTAACGATACGCATGGAGACCTTGGTCATCCGGTCGATCGCGGGAATGATGAGCGTGAGGCCGGGATTGCGCACCGCGATGATCCTTCCGAGCCGGAAGTGAACACCGCGCTCGTACTGGGTGACCACTCGCACTGCCATGGCGAAAAGCAGAAATGCGACGACGATGACGATGATGACGACGACGATCGTTGCGTTCATGGTGATTCCTGGTTCTGTGCAGAACGGACTCGAACTGCCCAGTCCCGCTGGAGGCCAGGACGTGAGGGACGTGTTCCGTTTACCGTCCAGCCTCGCGCCCATCTGACCGTCGTCTACATGGTCGAATGTCACTAGTTGCATGGCCTGCGACCTCGATTCCGATCTGGCAGGTCGTGAGCCACGATTTGACGACCGATGACCCTGGTATTGCGCTCGTGTACGGAGAAACCTCGAACCGAGTAACTGTTCGCGGAATTTCGATCCGTGTGGGAGGTGCGTGTGTCCGAAACGGTCATCGATTCGGAATCGGATGCGGTGAATCCGCGTGAATCCGTCGAACGGATGTTTCGTGATCTGAGGTCAGGTCGGCACGGCCTCTCGTTGAGGGAAGCGGAGCGTCGAGCTATTGTCCACGGACCGAACGAACTCCAGCGTCGGCGCGGGCGTGAGTGGCCAGGTCAGGTGCTTCGGCAGTTGACTCATCCGCTCGCGCTGCTTCTGTGGATGGCTTCGGCGCTCGCGGTTGTCAGTGGCGCTACCCCGTTAGGCGTGGCAATCGTCTTCGTGATTCTGGTCAATGCGGTCTTTGCGTTCGTCCAGGAATTACACGCCGAGCAAGCGGTGGAGGCGCTCTCTGCATTCCTTCCTTCTCAGGCGACAGTGTTGCGGGACCGGGTCGAGACAGTCGTTGACGCGCGGGCCCTCGTTCCGGGCGATGTTGTCGTTCTCGACGAGGGGGGCCGGGTATCGGCAGATGCACGGTTGGTGTCCGGTTCCGTCCAGGTCAATCTGTCGGCACTGACCGGAGAGTCCATTCCCGTCTCCATTTCCGCTGATTCAGGTGGCGGCACAGGTCCTCTTGTGGCGGCTCGGGACATCGCCTTCAGCGGGACGGACGTGTTGGGCGGCAAGGCAATCGGATTGGTCTTTGCCACCGGCATGAAGACTGAGATCGGACGAATCGCGGCTCTGTCCGAACGGGTAGGACGGGACGAAAGCCCGCTCGAGAAGCAAGTGAAGAAGGTGGCGTGGCTGATTGCCTGCGTGGCCGTCGTGATGGGTGCGGCGTTCATACCACTCGGGAGTCTGATTGCGGGACTGTCCTGGAGGGATTCGGTGAACTTTGCAATCGGGCTCCTTGTGGCCAACGTTCCGGAAGGACTTCTGCCGACCATCACGCTGGCTTTGGCTGTCGGAGTACGCACACTCGCCAGGAGGGGTGCTCTGGTCAAACGGATTTCGGCGGTCGAGACGCTCGGTTCCACGAGCGTGATCTGCACCGACAAGACCGGGACACTGACTGTCAACCGTATGCACACGATCAAGATATGGACACCGGGTGGTGTTCTCACTTTCGACGGAAACAATCAACCTCAGCCTGACGAATCCCTGCCGCGCCGGATGGCACACGCCGTCGCATCCTGTTGCTCTGCTGAACTACGCGACGACACGCCGACCGGAGAGAACACGAGCACCGGGGATCCCACGGAGTTGGCGATGTTGCGCGCAGCGGTTCTGATCGGCGAGCCTCTATCTCCCACGACGAAAGGCCATGACGCCACTTTCCCGTTCGATCCCGAACTACGCCGGATGTCGACGGTGGATCGAGTCGACGATCGGTTCGAGATCTACGCGAAGGGCGCGCCGGAGGAAATCCTGTCCCTGTGCACGCACATCGCAGAACCCGAACGGGCGCAGCGCAACATTACGGCTGAAGATCGCTCCGACCTTGCTGCGCTGGTGCATGATTGGGCAGGCGAGGGCCTGAGACTGATCGCGGTGGCAGAACGCTCGGTCAGCGTTGCCGGCGGAGAACTATTCGATCGTGGCGAGGCCGAACGAGAGATGACGTTGCTCGGCATCGCCGCGATGATCGATCCGCCACGACCCGAAGTCAAGAACGCTGTAGCGAAATGCCATTCGGCCGGAATTCGCATCATCGTGGTGACAGGCGATCACGGCCTGACCGCCCGCGGAATTGCCGAAAGTGTGGGGATCGGGCACAGAGGTTTGCAGGTGGTGACCGGAGCTGAACTCGAAGATATGTCGGAGAAGGACCTCGACGCGCTCCTCTACACCGAAAACGAGATCATCTTCGCGCGCAGTTCGCCCGAGGAGAAGCTGCGGATAACGGACGCTCTACGCGCCGGTGGATATGTGGTCGCGATGACCGGCGACGGCGTCAACGACGCTCCGGCACTGCGAAGGTCGGATATCGGGGTCGCAATGGGCAGATCCGGCACCGATGTCGCCCGGGAAGCAGCGACGATGGTGCTCACCGACGACAATTTCGCCACCATCGTCGAAGCCGTCCAAGCAGGGCGCAGGGTCTACGACAACGTCCGGAAGTTCATCGTCTACATTTTTGCGCACGCCACACCGGAAGTGGTGCCTTTTCTCGTCTACGCGCTGTCCGGAGGGCAGATTCCGCTTCCTCTGACAGTGATGCAAATACTGGCGATCGACTTGGGTACCGAGACGTTGCCGGCGTTGGCACTGGGCCGCGAGCAAGAAGAACCCGGACTGATGGACAGGGCGCCGCGAAAAGCCTCGCAAAATGTCGTGGACAAAGCGATGCTGATTCGGTCGTGGGGATTGCTCGGTGGGGTCTCGGCAGCGGCAGTCATGGGCCTGTTCATGGCAACTCTCCTATCAGGAGGGTGGACTTTCGGGGCGGACGTGTCGACTGGCTCGCTCGAGCACACCTGGAAGCTGGCCACGACAATGAGTTTTCTCGGGATCGTGTCCTGTCAGATCGGCACGGCGATGGCATCGCGCACCGAGCATGCGTCTCTGCAGCAGATCGGACTGTTCTCGAATCGGTTGTTGCTGTGGGGAATTGCGTTCGAAGTGGCATTCGCCGCCATTGTGGTGACGGTACCGCCATTGCTGCGAGTATTCGGAACAGTGACACCAGAGTGGTACCAGGTTCTGTGGCTACTGCCGTTGCCGATCCTGGTGTGGGGGTGTGACGAGATATGGAGGTGGACGCGGCGGCGCCGATCCGGGCAGGCGTAGCCGAAGCTACGGTCCACTCTCGGTTGTGTCGTCGGGTTCTCGTACGCTCGACTCCTGGGCGCTCACGAGGATTCTCAGTTCACTCTCCAAAAACGTTGGTAAAAGATCGATTTCGGGGACAGAATCGTAGTCGGCTGTGATGCCGAACGCGAATTGGCCGCTGTAGCTCAGTAGTGCGAATCCGAGCCGCAAGCGCACGGCAATCGGCACGAAAGGGTAGATGCTGACTATCTCTCGACCCATCAGTCGGCATTTGCTTGTAGGTCCAGGGATGTCGGTGACAACGGTGACGATGCTTTGCTGAGGAACCCGCGCCGCAAGTCGCACGAACCATGCAGACGATACGAACGGGACATACTGGGCGAGCGTCGTGACAAAGTGACCACTGCGAGATTCCCCTCCTCGCTTGTACCGTGAGAGTCTCTCGTGAATCACCTGAAGTCGGTCGACAGGATCGGGTACGTCCACGGGAAGGAACGGGAGAAGAAGAGAAACCTCGTTGTGCGGCGATACATCGCCGCCGGGTGTCCGAACCGACACCGGCACGAGGCAACGCACTGAGTGCCCGTCGGGGTCCTCGTTGCGGTGCAGAAGAAGTGAACGAAGAGCACCAGTCACACAAGCCAGTGCCACTTCGTTGACGGTTACGTCGAACGTCGAACAAATTGCCTTCACGTCCTGCATCCGAACGTTGGCCGTGGCGTATCTCCGCTGACTACCGATCGGCCCGATCAGCGTCGTTCGGCGGCTCGGGGTCAGCACATCGCCGAGAAGGTGTGCAAAACCCGCGGCTCTCCGCAGTAGCTGGCGAGACACACGGACAGGTGCGCCCAGCGCGGCGGTCGAAACACCGATGAACGTGCTGTACAGGGACGCCGATTTCTCCGATGCGGTACCGCTCGTGCTCGTGGTGTTGTCACCAACCGGTTCGGATTCCGGCGGCGAGTCGAACAGTACGTCGAACAAGCGAGCGCCACTGACCCCGTCCACCAGCGAATGGTGCGCTTTCGTCAGTACTGCCCACCGATCTGCTTCGAGGCCTTCGATCAGCCAGCACTGCCAGAGTGGGCGATCTCGATCCAGCCGCTCGGACATGATCCACGCCACCGTCGCGGCAACGTCTTGCAGTCGCCCGGGCGAGGGCACTGCGATCCTCATAACATGGCGCGCCGGATCGAAGTTCGGTTCCGCCGTCCACGTCGGGGCCGCCAGATCGACGGGAACTGTATGGAGACAGTCCGTGCCGTGTGGGATGAATCGTATCCGTGAGCTCAATCGCTCGAGAAACTCGCGATCGGTCGGTACGGGGCCTTCGGCTATCACCAATGCCCCGATGGCGAGACTCGCGTGGGAATCCGAATCCTCGACTTCGAGAAACCCGGCATCGAGTGGAGTTAACTTGTCCGACATTACCTTTCACCTTCCTCGCGCGTGCTGAACGAATCGGCTCAGGAAGTCAGGTGAATAGACTCATGCGTGATGCCCACGAGATCCGCTCTGGTGGCTTCGATCAATTGTCGCGACAGGTCGGCAAGAGCGCGCGAGGCTGCGAGTTCGTCACCGATTTCGGGTACGTCGAGGTCGGACGGGTTGCAGCGCGCGAACCCCGCGCCGGCGAAGTGCGTGTCATCCTGTGAATGCAGTCGCGCGATCGCGCGAGTGCGGTTACCGTTTGCTGATGTGTGCTCGTCGATGGTGATGTCCACCGACCAGTGTTTTTCGTTCATGGATCGACTCCTCTGCATTCACGTGTCGCTGGTCTCACCGATGACACGTGACCACGACCTCGCGACCCTTTCGCCGTTGTTGCTGCGACTGACACATGTTGTCTCCGTGACGGAATGGTGTGGTTCGCGGTACGGGCACTTTTTCATTGTCCTGGGGTGAACGACCTGTGGAATAGAGGCGAAGTGCCGTATTCGACGGCGAAAGTCCGTGATCTGTTCGACGAAGGGATCTTCGCAGGGTTGACGATCTCTTCGATGATCGCGGATACAACTACGGAGACGGACGCCGCAACGGGGGGTGAAAGTCCGATGCCGAAACCGATGTCTTGTGCCTCGACTGTATAGATCGCCACGCGGCGTGGTTTTCGGTCGAGTGCAGCCCCTAATGCCAGCGCTTCGACGATGCCCAGTCCATGTGAGCTGGTGCAGTGTCCGCAGTGTTCGTTCGGCCATCTCGTGAATCGACGTATCCTTCCCGGTTGCCGTGAACTATCGACAGCGTGTGTCTGGAGATACGAGTCGACAAATACCGCCAACTCCGAGCCGGACCAGGTATCGATCAGCGTGGAAGCCTCGCCGTTCGTGGCCACTACACGGGCGCCGGCAGGGTGCAGGTGCCGTATCGCTTGCGCTACGGCAAGTCCGACGCCGTCGTCGCGGCGAAAGTCGTTGCCGATCCCGATCACCGTGACGGTCATGCGCGGTCGATCGTCAGATCGAGGAAATGGGTGGCACAGGAGATGCAGGGGTCGTAGTTCCGGATGGTTTTCTCGCACAGCTTTGCCAACTCGGTGTCTGTCAACATCAGATTCGCGGCGAGGGTCTTGCGGAGGTCGTCTTCGATTGCTGCCTGATTTTGTGAGGTGGGCGGAATGATGGTGGCGCGCAGGATCCGGCCTTCTGGATCGAGTTGATAGCTGTGGTACAGCACGCCCCGCGGTGCTTCGCTGACGCCGTACCCGGTCGCGGCCTGGGGCGAGACGTCGACGTACGGTTGATCCGGTCGTTGGTACTCGCGTATCAGTCGTAACGCCTCGTCTACCGCAAATACGGTTTCTACCGCGCGCACCACAATGCTCTGAAAAGGGTTGCGGCACACTGCTCCCAAGCCTGCTTCGGTGGCCGCTTGACGTGCGGTATCCGATAGTTCGGCGGAGTTGAGACTGTATCGCGCCAACGGCCCCGTGAGATAGGCGTGGCCGTCGAAGTATGCGTGCAGCGCCGTCGAATGAGGAACTTGGCGTTCCTCGACATGATCGCAGAACTCTGACGGCGCGAAAATCGATCCGGATACGGTTGTCAGCGAACCATTTTCGATCGGATACCGGCCAGTGTGTGTAAGTGCGAGCAGATCGTAATCGATCTCGGCATCGGGGAAGTCGAAGTGCGACACCCACCGCAGCGTCGCGAGAGCGTCGTCGAGCGCCGTGCGCAATTGTTCGGCGAGAGGCCCGAGTTCGCTGAGCGTCGGCGCTCGATAGAAGCCGCCGAGGCGCACATTGACCGGGTGGATCGATCGACCACCGATCAGGTCGAGTATCGCGTTTCCTGCTTTCTTCAAGGCCAGGCCACGTTCGACGTCTGGACGCGCGATGCGGGCGAGTTCGACGGCATCGCTCACGTTCAGGAAGTCAGGAGCATGGAGCAGATAGATGTGCAGAGTGTGGCTGGCGATCCACTCGCCGCAATAGAGGAGTCGGCGCAGATCGAGAATCGGTTGGTCGAGGTCGGCACCGCAGGCCTGCTCGATCGCGTTGCATGCGCTGACTTGATAAGCAACAGGACAGATTCCACAAATCCTGGAGGTGATGTCGGGAGGTTCGCGGAAATCGCGGCCACGGAGAAACGACTCGAAGAACCGTGGGGGTTCGTAGATGTTCAACTCAGCGGCCTCGACACGGCCATCTCGGACCGTGAAGGACAGGCGGCCTTCCCCTTCCACACGTGCAAGGGAACCCAGCGTCACCCGGGTGGTATTCCGGGCGCTGTCATTGTCCATCTCGCCTGATCCCGTCGAACTCGGGGGAGGAGACGTTGAAGGTCGAGAAGACCCGCTCGATGCCCTCGTCGGTCATCCCGCAGATGCGCAGCCACCCCGACATGGCAGTCAAGTTCGGATCGGACGACGGACCGAAACATCCGTAGCACCCCCTCGACTGCGCGGGGCACAGCGCGCCGCAGCCGGAATGTGTGACCGGCCCCAGGCACGGTGTGCCGTCGGAGACCATGACGCAGGTAAGACCGCGTCGTTTGCACTCGGCGCAAACACTGGTGTCCGGGATATTGGGCTTGCGTCTGGCCAAATACGACGAGATCACCTCGAGTAGTTGTCGACGATCGATAGGACAGCCCCGCAATTCGAAATCGACCGGCACATGGGCGGCGATCGGTGTGGCGGTGGCGAGAGTATCGATGTATTCGGGGCTCGCATACACAACGGACATGAACTCGGTGATGTCCGCAAAGTTCCGCAGGGCCTGTATCCCACCAGAAGTCGCGCAGGCCCCGATCGTCACCAAATATTCGGAGTTGTCCCGGATTCGGTGAATACGTTCGACATCGGCAGCGGTGGTGATCGACCCCTCGACCAGCGAGAGGTCGTAGGGCCCCACTTCCACAGCACTCGACATCTCGAGGAAGTGCGAAATGTGAACGGTCTCGGCCAAAGGGAGCAATTCGTCTTCACAATCGAGCAGCGTCAACTGGCATCCATCGCAGGATGCGAACTTCCAGACCGCCATGGTCGGGGTGCTCATCACAACTCCTTCACTACGAGAAGTGGCTCGGCTACGGAATAGTCGACCACCGGACCGTCACGACAGAGTAGAAGTTCGCCGAGTTGGCAATGCCCACACAGCCCGGCCCCGCACTGCATGTTCCTCTCGAGTGAAACCCGAATATTCTGCGGTGCAATCCCTTTACCGATCATGGTGCGAGCCGACATCCGCATCATCGGCTCAGGCCCGCACAGAAGAACCGTCGTGGATTCGGGTTCGAGAACACCTCTTCCGAGTGACTGCGTGACAAAGCCGACATGCCCGCGCCAGGCAGGATCGGCCACGTCGACGGATAACTCGACGTCCACCACGTTTCCCCTACTCCAGGTATCGAGATCCGCGCTGTACAACAGATCGGATGGTCGGCGAGCGCCGACATGGAGGGCGATACGACGAAATCGACCGCAAGCCAGTGCCTCCAGGACCGCCGAACGCACTGCCGCCAAGCCGACCCCACCGGCGACGACAATCAGATCATCCTTCGCAGACTCCAGATCCCATCCAGCTCCGAAAGGCCCTCGTATGCCGACGACATCACCGACACACGCTTCGTGCAGTGCGCGACTGACCGCCCCGACAGCCCGAACAGTATGGACCACAGTGTGATCGGTACGAGTGGGGTCTCCACTGATCGACAAGGGAATCTCACCCACCGCCCGCGCATAGACCATCATGAACTGTCCGGAACGGAACCCGGGGAACTCATGCTCGGGTGCGGCTAGGGTCAGGGTCGAAGTATCGCTGTTCTCGTCTCGGCGGGCGACAACCGTGCACGGCGTCGGGACGAGCCGATCACCGAACATGTTCGTGTGCATAGAGATCGAGCAGGCGTGCGCGCGTAGCCTGCAGTCGGTGGAGGAGCGTGTTCGCCAGGATCGAGTAGATCGCCCGTCCGAGATCCGGATCGCTCTCGGCGACGGACTGCAGCACTGTGGCATCGATCTCGACTGCGGTCACGGGAGTGACCGCAGTCGCTGTCCACCGCCATTGTCGAGGTGGTTGGAACCAGGAAACGCCTAACACTTCGCCGACGGAGAGCGTTTCGACAGTTTCGTCGCCGCGTCCGGGAATCGTTGTGGTGAGGGCAATTCGGCCTGACTGAAGTAACCAGCACCTGTCAGCGAGGCCGCTCTCGTGAAACAGCACGGTACCTTGCGTGAACTGCACTTCGTGAGAGATGGCAGCGAGTTCATGACGTTGATCGTCGGCCAGATCTTCGATTTCTCTCGGACAGTGCTCGCGGGTGTGATCGTTCATGAGTGACCACCGGTATTGCTGTCGGGTTCCACATTCAAGGCACCAGTCAGGCGGGCCGCTTCTGCCGTGATGTCGATTCCCACCGGACACCAGTCGATGCATCGACCGCACCCGACGCATCCGGACGAGCCGAATTGGTCGTGCCAGGTGCCGAGTTTATGAGAAATCCACTGGCGATAACGGCTTTCGCCGCTGGTCCGTACTATGCCGCCGTGCAGTTGTGAATAGTCCAGGTCGAAACACGACGACCAGTGCTGCCAACGTTCTACATGGTCACCTGTGAGGTCGGAGACGTCCTCGGAGGTGGTGCAAAAGCATGTCGGACAGACCATTGTGCAGTTTCCGCACGTCAAGCACCGCGAGGCGACGTCCTCCCAGACATCGGCGTCCCGAGCGTCGCAGAGCATGCCGCGAAGGTTGATGTCGGGCATTTCGCGGCCCATGTGGTGTGCCGCGTCGGCGACAGCTCGTGCGGCCTCGGTAGTTTCCCGGTCAGTGGCTTGTCTGCTTCGGACGAATGCGAGTATCCGTGCTCCGTCTTCGGTGCCGACCCGTGTAATGAATCGGTGGCCGTCGTCGTCGATTCTTTCGGTCAGAGACAAGTCGTACCCGCTTCTGGCTTCGGGGCCGGTATTCATCGACGCACAGAAACACACCCCGCCGGGTTCGGTGCAGTTGGCGGCGATGACGAACAGATTCTCGACAAGACCGGTACTCGAACGTCCGCCGGCGGCCAGGACCGTCTCGAGTATTCCGATCGCTGCAAGGTCACACGCGCGTACGCCGAGAAAGGCATATTTCACCGGCGCGGTCGCCGGCGCGTGGAACATACCGTCCTGGGATTGGCTCCACAGTTGTTGACGCGCTGGATGAAGATACTGCTTCCACGATTGCGGCCCGGCAGAGTGACCGAAGACGGCGGCATCTGCCCGCCGACGCAGTCGATATCGACCAGGACCGGTCTCTACACCCCAGCCCGCCGGCAATTGGTCACCGGATACGAGCGTATCGAGAGCGATGGCGCTGTCGCGGATCGTGGGGCCGATGACACGGTAACCCTCGGCGGACAATACTGTGATCAGGTCGTCGAGCCCGCGTCGGTCTATGACGACGTGATCGCGAGTGACCTCGGTCGGTGATCTGGTGCCGGTCATGGGTCCTCCTTGCGGGCGACATCCGTATTTCTCCACAATCCAGTGTTCGCGGGGTGACTGTCGGCGGGTAGTGGGCGAAGGACGGTATTCGATGACAAAAGTCTCTGCCCACTACAGCCAATGCCACGGTTCAATCGGGAGGTATCCCTCCAGCCGAATCAGGTGATGAGCGATGGCCGCGACGGGCAGCGGAATCGACACGACAACAGTTCGGTGCCTCGGCGCAGATGACGCCGGTGCGGTGCAGCGATTACATGCGCGTCTCGACCAGCACGATTCGTACATGCGATGGTTCGGGCCGCAGCCGAAACAGCTCACCGCCTTTTCCGATCAGTTGTGCGAGTGCAACAAGCGGCGATGCGCTCTGGGTGCGTTCATCGGCGACGAATTGGTTGGGGTCGGCAACTTCGTCATGTTGGACGGGGTTTCACCGACCACGGTGGAGTTCGCCCTCGTAGTCGCGCAGGATGAGCGGCTGCACGGAATCGGTATCTCACTCTTGGATGGACTCGAAGATGAGGCATACCGACACGGTGCGCGGCGCATGGTGGCCGAGGTGATGGGGGAGAACGCACCCATGCTTCAAGTCATCCGGGAACGAGGATGGGCACATTCACTCCGTCGTGACGGATCCACACTTCATCTAGAGGTGAAACTTCATGTCGCAGAATAGCTCGCGTGTCGTGACGGTGACGATGAATCCTGCGCTCGATATCTCCACCAGCGCACCTGCAGTGCATGCCACGGATAAGATGCGCTGCGCAGCCCCTCGCCGCGACCCCGGGGGAGGTGGACTGAATGTGGCTCGAGTTCTGCATGCACTCGGGGAGGACGCGACAGCGCTCCTTCCGTCGGGCGGGCACTGTGGGCAGGCGGTTCAGGATCTACTGACTGGTGAGCAGGTGCGGTTCTCTGCGGTGCCGATCACCGGTTCTACCCGCGAGAGCTTTACCGTCGACGACCTGTCGACGGGTTTCCAGTACCGTTTCGTGCTGCCCGGCCCGACAGTTGCCTATGCAGAGGTGGAGTCGTGCCTCGAGCGTGTGCGCGACTTCGCAACCGATTCCCGCTTTGTCGTCGTGAGCGGAAGCCTGCCTCCAGGGGTAGACGCCGATTTCTGTCAGCGTCTTTCCGACCTGCTGGCCGACACACCGACCCTGCTGGTCGTAGACACCTCCGGCGTCGCGTTGCGGGCCTTGCAGCGGGGCGTCTACCTCGTCAAGCCGAGTGTTCGAGAGCTCCGTGATTGGGTTGATCTGCCTCTCGAGTCTCGGGCGGAACAAGCAGCGGCGGCGAGAAGCATTGTTGAACAGGGAGTGTCCGAGGTGGTGGTTGTCTCGCTGGGGGCGGAGGGAGCTCTGGTGATTACGGCTGATGTATCCGAGTATGTTCCCTCGGTGGATGTGGCGTCGATCAGTGGAGTCGGTGCAGGTGACAGCATGGTTGCGGGCATCGTGTATTCGCTCGTGCATGATCGTTCGCTGATCGAAGCCGTGCAGTTCGGTGTTGCGGCGGGTGCAGCGATGCTGCAGACGCCAGGAACTGCGCCGTGCAGACCTGCGGATGTCGAGGCCTACTTCGACGTGATCGTGGAACGTTCCACCCTTGGAGTTCTCCCGTTCTGATTCATTGAGGGGGTTCAGTTCTGGCCTGGTGCAACATGATGCGACGTTCCGCAACAGCTATTGTGTGGCGGGTCGCGTCTACCGCGTCGGGAGTCACAGAGACAGACGTGATTCCTTGTCTCACCAGATGTTCCGCCAATGCAGGATCGGTGGACACAGCTTGGCCGCAGAGTGAGGTCGTCAAACCTGCGGCGGTGGCGCGTTCGATGATCGTGTCGATGGTCTCCAGCACTGCAGGATCCATGGTGTCGAAGAGATCCTTGCAGATTTCCGAATCCCGGTCTACGCCCAGCACCAATTGTGTGAGGTCATTGGTTCCGATGGATATTCCGTCGATGCCCATTGCTGCGTAACGCGGTATCCAATACGCCACCGAGGGTATCTCGGCCATGACCCATCGCAACATACGACGATCCGCCCCGAGAGGATGCGCGTCCAACTGCGCGAGGCATTTGGACAGTTCCCACCCGGTTCGAACAAACGGAATCATGAGATGAACGTTCGGGTGGCGCTTACGGGTTTCGGTGATGACATCGAGATCGAGTGCAAACAATTCGGGTTCACGGATGTAGCGGAAACATCCGCGGTAGCCGATCATCGGATTGTCTTCGTGCGGTTCGACCTCGCCACCTTCGAGGTTCGCAAATTCGTTGGTACGGAGATCGATGGCGCGATAGATAACGGGACGTGCACCGAATGCGGCTGCGATCCGCGAGAGAGCCGAAGACATTGCGGTTACGTACTTCTCGTGTAGGCCACGCGCAATCATCGTGCGGGGATGCAGTCCTTCGAGGGCGTCCATGATCAGAAACTCTGCCCGGAGCAGGCCGACACCGTCGACATCTGTGGCGGCTACTCGCTCCGCAGCCTCCGGTGTTGCCAGGTTGACGTAGACGGATGTTGCCGTTGTCGGTCCGCGGTGCGGCACGGCGGAAGGTGCGATCTGGGTTGTGGGTGCGCTCGTCGTTGCGGCCGCCGCAGTATCTCGCGCGCGGACCGTTCCCGCGGTTCCGTCGACAGTGATCAACATTCCGTCGGTTAGATCTGATGTTGCCGTGCGTGTTCCGACGACGACCGGCCGACCGAGTTCGCGGCCGACAATGGCGGCGTGGCACGTGATGCCCCCGCCATCGGTGACAATTGCGGCAGCGCGCCGGAGAACAGGCAGCCAGTCCGGTCGGGTCATCGGTGCCACAAGAATTTCGCCGTCGAGGAGATTGCGACCGTCGGCCACCGAACGCAGGACCCGTGCCCGGCCGGTGGCTGTGCCCGGTCCGGCTCCCAGTCCGTGTGCCAGGATCTGTGCGCTCGACACATCTGCCTGTGTGTCAGGTGGTTTCGCTTCTGTATGCTGCCCCAGCGTGGTGATCGGGCGTGTTTGGACCAGCCACAGTTGCTGCCCGCTGTAGGCGAATTCGAGGTCCTGCGGTCGCTGATAGTGATCTTCCACGGCTGCCGCAAGAACCGCGAGCCGGTGGATCTGATCTTCGGTGAGGATCTGTTGTTCACGTTGCAGCAGAGGAATTTCCGACGATTGTTCAGTCCCCTCCGATAGTGCAATCGCGAAGGATTGCGAGCCGATATGCACATCGAGCACGGAAAAGTCCGGTTTTGACACCACATACGTATCTGGTTCCACCTGCCCGCCCACGACTACTTCGCCCAGGCCGGTAGCAGCTTCGATCACGATGCGATCTCTCGCGCCGGTGCGTGGATCGGCGGTGAACACGACGCCGGACTGTTCAGCATCGACCATGCGTTGGACAACAACTGCCAACGACGGCTCTTCGGTTACCCCTTGGAGACTGCGGTACGTCAATGCTCGATCCGACCACAGCGATGCCCAACACTTTCGGACCGCGTGGATCAGATTCCTGTCGCCTGACACGTTCGTGAAGCTATCGTGGATACCGGCGTACGACGTGTCAGCCGCGTCTTCGGCCGGCGCTGACGAACGGACGGCGACGCGTGTCGTCGAAGGGCCGAGGACACGATAAGCGTCGATAATCTCCGCGCGCATCGCATCGGGGAGGACTGCCGAGCAGATCGCGTCTTTGGTGCTGTCAACGTGTGGCAGAGGCCCCGTTTTCAGCAGTTCTCGAAACCCGGAAGCTTCCATTGCGTCGAGATAACCTGCAGTGTTGATTACAAATGCCGGGGGAACCGGGAATTTCGACCGCATCAGTTCGCCGAGGTTGGCGGCCTTGCCGCCGATAGTGGGAGCATCGCCGGGGCCGACCGCATCGATCGGTACAACCCACCTGTGTGTGGCGACTGGATGCGTGGCGGCTGAACGGCTCGTCTTCATGGGCTCTCCCGATCGGAGGGGGGCCGCTCACCTGATCGCGGCCGACAGTGTTCAGCGAACTCTGGTGCGTGTCGGGTCGACAGAGGCGGAAGTCACTGCACTCGATGTCGATTACCAGTACACGCGCGGTGCCCAGGACCCTTCCGCCCGAAATCGGATTCCGTCACGCTGGATACATCAGCCCCTCGACACCGGCTGCCCCAACTGGGCAGCCAAAGGAGATCGTCATGCTCGCACGCCACATCATGAGTAGTCCGGTGACGACGATCGATCAGGCGGCGAGTACGGACCAATGCCTGCAAGTAATTTCTCGGTCGGGGTTTTCGGTGCTTCCGGTGATCGACGAACACAAGCACCTTGTCGGGATCGTCTCCGAGGGCGACCTTCTCCGGAGCAGGTTTCACGGTGCGTCGCAGGAAGATCAGGTCGTGTCCGTAGACGAATCCGTCGCTGACGTGATGACCAAGCCGGTCATTGCGATGACCGCAGACGCTGAGATCAACGCCCTCGCCTCGGCGATGCTCCGCTCTGGACTGCGTGCGGTGCCGATTGTCCAGGAGGGCGATGTCATCGGAATAGTGACGCGCCAGGACCTGATCGGCCTCTTGGCGCTTGATCCTGATCGCATCGTCGACGAAGTGCGGCATCGACTTGACCTCTACGGCGGCCCGGATCTGTGGGCAGTGGGATTTGTCGACGGAACACTTACTGTCAGTGGCATTTCCGAGGACGATCCGCAGCGAGGAGTCGTCATCGCACTTGCATCGTCGGTGCCTGGAGTAGACGAGATACGACTACAACCCTGAACAGAAACAGATGCGATGACGGGTGACGAGAACTGGATCGAGTAGCAATGAATGCAGCGTGCGCACGATCGATGACGCAGACGGACCTGATGTCGTGGCGGATGGAAAAGGATCCGATTCTTCGCTCCACCATCGTCTCGATTGTTTTGCTGGACAGAAGTCCTGACCAAGATCGAATGATCGAAGTCATGCATCGCGCCATCGATGTGGTGCCGATGTTCAGATGCCGAGCGGTACCGAGCTCGATTCCTGGGATTCCACCTCGATGGGTAGACGATCTTGACTTCGATCTCAGCTGGCACCTGCGTCGGTTGACCGTGCCGAAGCCAGGCACCTGGAAAGAGGCCCTCGACTTCGCACGCACAGCTGGGATGGCCGCATTCGACAAGGATCGTCCGCTGTGGGAGTTCACAGTGCTCGACGGACTGGCTGACGGTGGTGCTGCACTGGTGGTCAAGGTCCATCACTCTCTCACCGACGGGGTCGGGGGAATGCAACTGGCACGTGAAATCACAGACGAGACAAGAGAAGGGGAATCGAGCCGATCCGCGCGGGAGACTGTGACGTCTATTGATCATCCGACCGGTACCAACGCCGTAGCGATCTCACTGGGGACGGCGTTTGGGTCTGCCGTTCGGCAGGGTGCACGTGCATTGCGGCATCCTGCCGATACCGGCCGCGGCGCCGCACGAATCATCGGTTCGGCACTGCGTATGACACGACCGGCGACTACCACATTGTCACCGGTGATGACTGCTCGTAGTACGCGTCGAAGTTTCGGTGTGGTCGAGTTTCCGGTCGCGGCGCTTGCGGCAGCCGCGACTGCCACAGAGTGCTCGATCAACGATGCGTTCTTGGCTGCTGTTCTCCTCGGAATGGCTGAGTACCACCGCCGCCATGGCGCTGTGCCGCCGGATCTGATGGTGACCTTGCCGATCAGTCTGCGTACCGATCGAGACCCATTGGGCGGCAACCGAATATCATTGGCGAGATTTGCGTTACCACTCGATATTGCGAGTCCGGATCAGCTGATGCGCCGAGTCCACGACATCGTCGACAGCTGGCGCAATGAACCTGCAATTCCGCTCTCTCCGCACTTGGCTGCGATGCTGAATATGCTGCCGGTTGCGGTGACCGGCGACATGCTCAAGCACATGGATTTTGTCGCTTCGAACGTCGTAGGTTCCTCGGTACCTCTGTATCTTGCGGGCGCGGAGATCACCAGGCAATTTGCGTTCAGTCCCACTCTCGGCTCGGCATTCAACGTGACGTTGATGTCGTACACGACGCACGTGTGTATCGGAATCAACGCGGATGCTGGTGCGACTCCTGATCTGTCGGTGCTGATGGCGGCACTTTCCGATGGTTTTCGTGCGGTGCTGGCTCTGTGTCCGCAGGGAATTGACGCTCCAGTGATGGTTTCATGCTGATCAGCGGGGACCATGAGCAGCATGCCTTCGAATTGTGTACCGGAGATTTTCGGAGCGTGGGTGCATTTTTCAAGGCCAGGTACCGACTGGGAGTTGTGGGGGCCTGCCACCCAACCGGAGGGAAAAGTAACGTCCACTCCCGAGCGGGTAACTCGGGATCATTCCGACCAGGAGGACGGCGACTTTCCATGAACACCTACCCAGCAGGCAGCTGCACGAGCGAGGTCCCGACAACGGAGGTTGCGTCACCCTTCGCCGTTGGCGAAACTCATGATCACTGCGGTGCCAACCTGATTACAGAGCCTTTGGCGGGGCGGAGCAGTGCAAACACGTTGAAGTTTCGGCCCAGTGTATTAGCCATCCGCGAAGAATATGGAACCGGAGCGCACGATAGCTCCGTGCGTCGGCACGGCTACGCCTTGAAGCGCCACAGCCGATCAACGGTCGCTGCCCCCGACCGACAGCGAACCCCGCTCCGGCAACGGAATCTATGGCTTTCGCTCTTGGACCAGCCGCCACCATACTGCATCGGTCGGACTCATGGCGCCTTCCGGCATGGCCTTTCCTGCCGACAGCGTGTCCGCGAGGACGTAGTCACGAAATGCGCCTGGCAGCACACGATAGCGAATCGAATCGAGAGAGCACACCAATGCGAGAATCCACCACAACGTGCACACGTATTCTCGAGCGGACCTTTCTCCATCCCACTGATAGAATCCGCGGTACCGGTTTTCTTCATCAGCAGTCAGCCACAGTTTCGAGACAAATCCGGGAAAGCCAACGAAAAGCGGTGTGTTGAAAAGGCTTTCGGCCCGAAACAGGGCGTGTGCACGGCCATGAATACCCCGCAGTCGGAATGTTACGACGAGGACAACCGGGTCGGCAGGGGGCGGTCCCTTCACGATGGTTTCCCGGTAGACGATTCCAGTTGTGCCGTCCGCGAAAGTCATTTCTTGCCCTATGCGCTCTGTCGGTTGACAGATGCGGCGCTGGGCGACGAGGTTCACCGTCCGTGCAACGCAGCCGAGGAGACGTAATACCGCGACTCGCATAGGTGGGGGCCGTAATGCGGACCCTTCCTCATAATCATGGATAGATGTGTGCTGCATTGAATTTCGTGTATTCATGGCATATTTCGTCGAATGGCGCGGTGTTCATGTGTCAGGCTCGTAACCAGTCTCTGCGTTGGATGAGGGGTCCCTGCTTTTACCCTTTCGTGGTCTTGGTGGCAGAGCCTGGGCCGAAGGTCATCGTTCGGCTCCTATCCCATTCCGCCTGACAGCTGTCATCTGGTGCAGGATCGACCAAAAGTCACACAATTTCGTAACCGTGGTCAGGATCAGTTGGTGGCGGCACCATCTTTGTGATCGAAGATGCGTCTAGGCGTTGCGCTATGTTGCCGCCCCTCCCACGGTGCGGCTTCGGAATGAGTGGCACCATTCGGGTTCGGGATGGAGAGCAGACTTTTCACGTGCAGAGTGACCTTCAGATCTATGTGACGTTCGCCCAGGCGACGCGTGGTACACACGCCGAATCTCCGTGCTCCGGCAACAATCAAAGTCGGTGAGCTGAGGTTATCTGGGTGAGCACAGCATCCCGTCTTCCATAGAGTTCATAGCAGTCTGTCGAGATGGAACGGGTTCAACCAGTCCCGGTCTCATGTGGCCGCACTCGCTGGGCCAACTGGCGACGAATGGCAGTTTCGTGTCCTCGGCCTGTCGGGTAAGGCACCGTTGGGTGTCTGAGAGTCTGCTCTAACAGCGGTGTGCCGAGTCGAGGGCCTCCGGCCGCTGGTGAGAACACACGCATGCGGTTCCGTCTACGGTGACGCTTGCGCGCGGGCCCGATCGAAATTTCTGTCGGAAAGAGAACCCTGTCCCGCTGTCAATCGGTTGAACTGGCAAACTGTTCTACTGCCTCGAGCGCCTCGCATCCGTAGACGACAGAGGGCCCTCCGCCCATCATCATTGCGATACCGATGGTCTCCATGACCTCGGCACGAGAAGCCTCCGCTTTCAGCGCATCATGCACGTGGTATGCGATGCATCCACCGCTGTGCGTAGACGCTCATACATTTCTGGATAGTTAGCCACAGCTCCTCCTTCGAGCGGCCTCACCTTTCGATCCTACGGCGCATGTGCGTCTGCTGGGCGGTGATAATTCCGTGGCAGCGGCGAGAGACGGTTCGTAATCTGTTTTCGCATAATTTGTACCGACTGTGGTGATGATCGGAAGCAGTACGACGCAGTCCTTCTCGAGCGCCGGACCAGCAGCTCGGACTAAATCTACTCACGCCGGAACGTCAGCCCTCTCCACCCGTACGGTCAGCGCACGCATTTGTCTCTCACGGTGAGAAGAAGCCGACGGAACCCAACGATTCCGAGGAGCGGCAGTACCTACCGATGCGATGATCACTGAGGTGCGCGTGCGGAAGACGAATCGGGTCAGGCCACCTACCCCGTAATCCCCACACATGCCCGGGGATCGTGACCAGAGCCAACACCATTGACAAACCAAGTAGGTTGTACGCCAATCGAATCGATCGGCCAGGGGCGGCGAGGGGTGCGAAAGCGGTGCTGGCCAGACCTGCAGCGAGGGTGAGGATCATCAGCGTTTTGACGTAGTTGTCGCCCTATCAGCGGGGTCAGGGCGGCGAATGCCGGTGGATAGGGCACCGCGCCCATCGCGATACCGGCGATCTCCCACCCCGCGAAGAAGATCGGGAGCGTGAGAGCCGTCGCGATGATCACCAGCGTGGGCGCCGTGAGGGCGGAACGGACGGTCACGACCCAGCGGGACCCGTGGCGATCGAGGACTCTGCACCGACGAGTGTACGACTTCTTCACCTAATCAGTACGTCTATCCATATACCCCTGGGGGTACTTGACATACCCCAGGGGGTATATGGCATCCTGTGTTCATACCATCCTCCAGATTCAGGAAAGGTTGTTCGATGATCCTCGAGCAGTACTACATCGAGTGCCTCTCGCATGCGTCGTACCTGATCGGCGACGAGAGCACAGGCCGTGCCATCGTGGTCGACCCGCGGCGCGACATCACCGAATACCTCGAGGACGCAAGCCGCCATGACCTGATCATTGAAGGGGTCGTCAACACGCACTTTCACGCGGACTTCGTCTCCGGCCACCTCGAGTTGCTCGAGGCGACCGGCGCGTGGATCGGTTTCGGCGAAATCGCGGACACCGACTACCCGATCCGCAGACTTCGCCATGGCGAACACCTGACACTGGGGGAGGTGGACATCGAGATCCTCTCCACTCCCGGCCACACGTGGGAGTCGATCAGCCTGCTGGTGCGCGAGAATCGAGATGCAACGCCGTCCGCTGTGCTGACCGGGGATTCGCTGTTCATCGGCGATGTCGGCCGCCCCGACCTGGCTAATCTCGGCGACGGCACCAGTACCGACCTGGCTCGGGCGATGTACCGCACCGTCCACCAGACACTGCTGGCGTTGCCCGATTCGGTGACCGTGATGCCGGCCCACGGCGCTGGATCGTCTTGCGGCAAGAACCTCTCCGCCGAGTTGACCTCCACCATCGGCGAGCAGCGCCGCACGAACCCGTCGGTGCAGCCGATGAGTGAAGATACCTTCGTTGCTCTGATCACCGACGGTCAGCCTGCGGCCCCGGGGTACTTTTCTACGGATGTGGCCCTGAACAAATCGAATCGCGCTCTCCTCGAACAAGATCGGCGCATCGCCGAGCTGACACCGGAGGAGCTCCGGACGGAAATGGCCAACGGAACTCGCGTTCTCGACGCCCGCACCCCGGACGACTTCGCTGGCGGGCATCTGCGCGGCTCGATCAATGTCGGATTCGACGGCAGGTTCGCCGAAACCGGTGGCATGGTCGCCGATATCGGCGAGCGCATCGTACTCATCACCTATCCGGGTGAGGAACAGATTGCGGCGATGCGTTTGGCGCGCATCGGATCCGACAACGCACTCGGCTACCTCACTGTCGACGCCGATGGCATCTTTCCGAACTCGCTCACAGACCTTGTCCGTACCGCGCCGCGTACTGCTGCGGTCGAATTGGAGGGGCTCCTGGATTCGGATGCGGTGACCTTGATCGACATCCGAAATCCCGGCGAGCGCGACTTCGGGGTCATCGACGGTGCCCGGTCGATTCCGCTCGCCCAGCTCCGCTCTCAGCTCGCGGACCTGCCACGTAACAAGCCCATCGTCGTGCACTGCGCCGGCGGCTGGCGCTCGTCCGTCGCCGCGTCACTGTTGCGGGCCGATGGCATCGAGAACGTCAGCGACCTGGTCGGCGGATACTCGGCCTGGGTCGAGCGGTCGTTCGAATAGTGCCTAATCACGAAAACTCTCGTGCCCATACGTGGCACAACGTCTGACAAGGAGATACCAGATGTGTTACCCCACGACATGTTCTTCCTGTTCCAAGACCACCTGGGCAGGATGCGGCCAGCACTCAGATCAGGTCATGGCAGGTGTCCCGAAAGCGCGGCGCTGCACCTGCGCCCCTGCTCCTGACTCGGGGTCCGGGTTCTTCCGATCCCTTTTCGGCCGCTGACCGGCGCACCGGATACTGCTGCGCACGCCCCTCCCATTCACCGCATCTTCAGGAGTTAACCAATGACCGGCAAATCTACTGTCGAGGAAGGCGTTACGTCGGCCTCTCGATCATCCGGCGGAGCGCTCGGGCGTATGGGCGCGGCCATGGCAGGCAATGCGAAATGGGTATTCGGCGTCTGGCTGATCGTCCTCGTAGCCCTCGGCGCCGCCGCACCATCGGTGTTCAGCTCACTCGCGGGCGCCGGATGGCAAGCCAACGGGTCGAAATCGGTCCAGGTCCGCGAACTGGCACAGGAACACTTCGGCGGTAACTCCTCCGCCGCGGTCCAGGTCGTGGTCCATTCCGGCGACCGCACCGTCGACAGTCCCGAAGTGCAGCGAACGCTCACTGCGGTCGCGGATGTCTTCGCCGGGGACACCCGTTTCGGTGCCATCATCGCACCGCAACCGGGAATGTCCATCAGCCCGGACGGGCACACCGGAATTCTCATCGCGGGCGCGAACGCGTCCACCGACGAGATGGTCAAGGCAGTGGACGATCTCAAGGGGGAGTTGACCGCTCTGTCCGGAGACGGCATCGAGGTCTACCCGACCGGCGCTTCGGCACTGTGGAGTGATTTCAACAAAGCCAACCACGACGCGATGATTCAGGCCGAACTGTTCTCCTGGCCTGTCACCCTCGCGATCATGGTGCTCGCGTTCGGGTCCCTCGTAGCCGCAGGGCTCCCGTTGCTGTTGACCCTGGCCGGACTCGTCGCCTCGGCAGGTGGCCTGGTCCTACTCAACCAGGTCACTCCGATATCGGTGTGGGCGATGAACTTCGCGATGATGTTCGCTCTCGCTCTCGGTATCGACTACGCCTTGTTCATCGTCGCCCGCTTCCGCGACGCGATCGCGCGCGCCTCCTCGAAGCAGGCAGCTGTGGCGGAAACCATGGACACGGCGGGCAAAGCCGTTGTCCTGTCCGGTATCACAGTGCTGGTCAGTTTGTCGGCCGTGCTTCTCGTTCCGGCCCCTGCGGTGCGGACGATGGCGATCGGCATCATGCTCGCCGTCTTCTTCGTTCTGCTGGCCTCGATGACGCTTCTTCCGGCGACTCTGGGCGCGCTGGGTGGCAAAGTCAACGCCGGCTCGCTTCCCTACGCGAAGCGGCAAGAGCATCGTTCTCCGCGGTTCGCCGCCTGGGGTGAGATGTTGCATCGTCACCCGTGGCCGTTTGCTATCGGTTCCGTCCTGGTGCTGATCGCGTTGTCGATCCCGGTCCTCGGCCTCAAGGTAGCAATGCCTTCCATTGAAGTCGTCCCCGCCGACGCCCCGGTGCGCCAAGGTTACGAGCTCGTCCAGGCCCAGATGGGTGAGGGTGCGCCGGGGATGCTGCAGATCATCGCTCCCGCCGCCGAAGCCTCGCAGACGGCGCAGGCTGCCGCCGCGGCCGAAGGTATCGCCATGGTGACGCCGCCGCAACCCGCCCCGGACGGTAGTGACTATGTGATGTTGCAGGCCATGCCGACCGTCGACCCGTCGGATGCACAGATGGGCACCATTCTCGACACCTTGCGTGCGGACCTCCCCTCCGGCGCGCTCGTGGGCGGCGCGCCGGCGGAGAACCTCGATCTGCAGCAAGCGCTGAACGACTACTTCCCGCTGATCGTCGGCATCATCTTGGTGCTCGGGTTCGTGTTGCTGCTGGTGGCTCTGCAAGCGCCACTGATCGCCATCCTGGGCACCGTGGTCAGCCTGCTTTCTACCGCAGCCGCATTCGGCGTTGCGAAGTTGATCTTCCAGGACGGGCACGGTGCATCCCTGCTCGGATTCACCCCGCAGGGCTTTCTCGATGGCTGGGGGCCGGTGTTCTTCTTCGCGATGATCTTCGCGATCGCCATGGACTACACCGTGTTCCTCCTCGCGACGGCGAAAGAACACTACGAACGGTCCGGGGATCCTAAGGTCGCACACATCGCCGGCTTGGCGCATTCCGGACGAGTGATTTTCGCCGCCGCCGCGGTGATGGTGGCCGTGTTCTTCACTTTCGCGCTCGCTGACCCGTTACCACCGAAGGAGATGGGCATCATTCTCGGTGTCGCAGTCCTACTCGACGCGGTCCTGATCCGCCTCATCCTGTTGCCGGTGCTACTGCGGTTGACCGGACATGCCGCGTGGTGGTCCCCGGCGTGGTTGCGGAAAGTGCTGCCCGACATCAGTTTTTCGCACTGACTGAGTTGGCCGACAGCCACGGCGGTTCGGCAGGTATGTGACGGACAGACCTGCCGAACCGCGAGCTATAAATACCCCTAGGGGTATAATTTAGTTTAGCGATTCATCTTCGAAAGGAATTCCCATGGTCGGCGACGATGACAGCATCGCATTGGTACTCAACCGGCTCCGCCGCGCTCACGGCCAACTCGCCGGGGTGATCTCGATGATCGAACAGGGCCGCGACTGCAAAGACGTCGTCAGTCAGCTCGCCGCGGTCTCGCGGGCCCTGGACCGGGCGGGCTTCAAGATTGTCGCTACCGGCCTGCGCGAATGCATGACCGGCGATACCGAGAACGGTAAGGAGCCGATGACCGAAGCCCAACTGGAAAAGCTTTTCCTCGCGCTCGCTTGACCCGCGGGTATCGCGGAACAACGAATCGGAAAGGAAGACACAGATCATGACAGCTCTCCCTCGGCATCACGGCTGGACTATCGAACGGGTCGTTCCCCTGCTGGGCGGGGTGGTCGTCTTACTCAGTGTGGCCTTGACACTCGCCTTCTCCACCTGGTGGCTCATTCTCACTGCATTCGTCGCTGCGAATCTCCTGCTCTACAGCGCAGTGGGGTGGTGCCCGATGAGCCTGATACTCCAACGCCTCGGTATCCCACGACTCGGCACCCGCTGACCGATCCCAGACCCCGGATCCCCGAAAAAGGACATAGATCATGACATCGAGGATTACCGCATTCTGCGCGCCTGCAATCCGCCGTTGGCGCATCGAGCCGTCGACGTCATGCGGCAGATCGGACTACTGCTGCCGTGCAACGTCGTCGTGCGCGCCGACCGCACCGCCGAGAACAGCGTCATCGTCGATGCGATGAACCCCGCCCCCATGGCCGAGGTGACCGGCGAGCCGGCACTGGGGGCCATCGCCGACGAAGCGACCACCAGACTGCAAGCTGCGCTCGATTCACTTAACACGCAACCACACTGACTCGTGACAACGCGGCAGATCCTCGACCGCCGATGAACGGAAACGGATTCCGATGACCCTCGCAATCGCACTCGCGGCCGGCGCTGTCATCGGCATCCTTCTCGGACTCCTCGGCGGTGGCGGTTCCATTCTCGCCGTACCGGTTCTGGTGTTCGCCCTCGGCCTCGACATCGACCAGGCGATCCCGATCTCACTGATCGTGGTCGGTGTCGCCTCCGCCGTCGGAGCCATCCCGAAAGTTCGTGCCCACCTGGTGCAGTGGCGACTGGCCGCCGTGTTCGCCGCTGCAGGTATCCCCGCAACCTTCATTGGTAGTGCCCTCGGGCGACTGCTCCCGCAGTCCGTCGTGATGACCGGGTTCGCCGCGGTCATGATCGTTGCCGGTGCTCGTATGCTCGCCGACCGCGGCAATACCGGGACCGCCTGCAGCGTAGGTGATTCCGGTATCAATTGGCGTCGCTGCGCACCTCGTGCGATCCCGGCCGGATTCGCCGTCGGTGTGCTGACCGGGCTCTTCGGCGTCGGCGGCGGATTCCTCATCATCCCCGCCCTTGTCCTGATGTTGGGAATAGACATGCAGATCGCGATCGGAACCTCGCTTCTGATCATCGTCGCGAACTCCGCCGCCGGCTTGATCTCACATCTCGGTAGCGGCGTCGCCATCGATCCGGCCATCACGATCAGTTTCAGCGGAGCTGCGATCGTTGCCTCCTTGGTCGCCGGAAGGTTCGGCAACCGCGTCAACACCGGGTCACTCCAGCGCTGGTTCGCGTACCTGGTATTCGCCGTTGCCGCCTACATTCTGTTCGATACTCTCGCGCTGAGCCGCTGACATACGGCACCGGAAATCGTGTGGGGTTGCCGGTGGATCAGGCCATGTCAGCAGTTTCGCGAGTACGGCCTCCCGGTGCACCGGGGCGCGCAGATGAGGCGCCATATGATCGTGAGAGCCTGGACAAGCAAGGTGTCGGAGGATCTTGTCATGGGCACGCTGCGCGAAAGGCCAGAGTCGCGTCGCCCCGATGGCGTGATAGCGGGCTTCGCCCGGCGAGATCGGGACCGAATTCTTCGTCAGCTCAGTCGATCTGAGCCGCGTGTGTGAAGTTTTTCGCGCTGATCCACATCTCACCGCCGGCCTCGGTGGTCGTCTTGCCCTGTTCCATCACCAGCAGGGGCCCGATCTCGGCGTTCTTACGTGTCAGCTCGAGAGCGCACGATTGCAGCAGCTCTTGCCGGTATGCGCGGTCGGTCTTACCCTGTGCGAGGGCCGAGTCTGCGTTCCGGACGGCCTGATCCAGCTCCTCCTCGGTCGTGATTGGAATACGCCCGATCTCCTCGAACGTGGCGGGATTGATCGATACGAGCTCGTTCATCGTCTGTTGTCTCATCGTCGTGTGCCAGTGGCTCAGTGTCCGAGCCACTGCGGCGGGCGCTTCTCGAAGAATGCGCTGATGCCCTCCTTCATGTCGTCCGATTCGAGGAAGACCTCGATCGCTCGTTCGGTGGCCTGCCATCCGAGTGCGTCCTCGTCGACGGTCAGGGTGCGTAGCGCACGCAGACTCTCACGTACCGACATCGGGGACGAGAGGCAGATGTCTTCGGCGAGCGCCATGGCTTGATCGAGCGCGCATCCCGCGTCGGCCACCTCGTTGACCAGTCCGAGTTGGTAGGCCCGGTCCGAGTCCAGTGTGCGACCCGAGATAAGTAGTTCTCGCGCGATGTTCGGTGGCAATGCCCGCGCGGCCCGAAAGAGGGCGCCCGATGTCGCGACGAGTCCGCGACGGGTCTCGGGGAGGCCGAAACTTGCTGTACGGGAAGCGATGAGCGCATCGCAGGCAAGTGCGATTTCGAATCCTCCGCCGAGGGCCGGTCCCTCGACGGCGGCGATCAGAGGGGTGCTCCGCCGCCGTCGGATAATCCCGTACTCGCCGCCGCGTTCGGTTCTCAGGCCGGCGCGCTCGCTCAGGTCGGTGCCTGCACTGAAGATCGTCGTTGTCCCTGTGATGATTCCGGCCCACAGAGCCGGATCGTCGTCGAGTCGGTTGAGGGCCTCGTCGATTCCCTCTGCCATGGTGCGGTCGATCGCGTTGCGTTTGTTCTCCCGATCGAGGCGGATGAGCAGGATCCTGCCGTGCTGTTCTTGGATTACGCTCATGCGCCTACAACCTCCGCGACGGTCGCGCGAGCCCAGCGGTAGTCCGCCTTTCCGGCGGGAGAGCGCACGATGGCGGGAACGACGACGATCGAACGCGGGATTTTGTACCCGGCGATCGAGGCCCGGCAATGTTCGGCGATCTCATCGGTGTCGATATCCTCGAAGTCCTCGCGAAGTTGCACCACAGCCGAGACTTGTTCGCCGAAAAGCGCGTTCGGTGTGCCGGCGACGACGGCATCCATCACGGCGTGATGACTCTTGATGGCAGCCTCGACCTCTTCGGGGAACACCTTCTCACCGCCGGTGTTGATACACACCGAGCCGCGGCCGAGCAGCACGATCGAGCCGTCCGGTTCGACCCGGCCCATGTCGCCGAGGATCGACATCCGTACCCCGTCGACCACGGGGAAGGTCTCTGCGGTCTTCTCCGGCTCGTTGAAGTACCCGAGTGGTACGTGTCCAACACGAGCAATGTATCCGAGCATCTCGGAGCCGGGCTCGATCGGACGCAGTTCTTCATCCACGACCAGCATGTTGGGGTTGCCCACGACACGCATGTTGCCGTCCGCGTCGATCTCGAGTGTGCCGTCCACCCCGGATTCCGATGCTCCGAATCCGTCGCGCAAGAACAAGTTCGGCATCAGTTCGAGAAGCTGGTTCTTCGAGCTGCGTGACCACAGTGCACCGCCGGAGCTGACAAGTGTCAGCGAGGTGAGGTCGTAGTCGGAGCCGTGGCGGGCTATCGCATCGGTGAACGGACGTGCCATCGCGTCACCGACGACCGTGACGCAGGAAAGCTGCTCGTCCTGAATGAGACGGAGCGCTTCGACTGGTTCGAAGCTGCGCATCAGAACCTGCTTTGCGCCGCTGAAGAAGCCGCTGAACACCGAGTACACCGCTGCGCCGTGCATGAGCGGTGCCGGGAGCAGAAACGCCATGGAGTGGGAGTTGGCTGCGACAGCGTCGGCGAGGTCGGCGGTGTTGGTGAAGGCGGCACCTCCGTGGTTTCCACCCGCGAGTGCGGCCATGAAGAAGTCCACGTGTCGCCACACCACTCCCTTCGGCATTCCGGTTGTGCCCCCGGTGTAAATGGCGAATCTGTCGTCATCGCTGCGTGGGCCGAAATCCCGGTCCGCCGATTGGGTTCGCATCGCGTCGTCGAAGTCATTGAGAGGCAAGGATATCGACGTCGGATCATCCACGGATCCGAATACCAGTACGTCCTTGATGCCAGGGCAGGCGGGGAGGGCGCCGGCGATGATCGGAACGAACTCGCCGTCGACGATCAACGAGACGATCTGAGAGTTGTTGTAGAGGTACGTCAGCTCGTCTTCGGTGTACCGGTAGTTGATGTTGACCGGCACCGCACGAATCTTGAGGCATGCCAGCAGGGCCTCGACGAACTGGGTGCTGTTGCGCATGTGGATGCCGACATGTTCACCCACCTGGACACCTTGCTTGGCGAGGTAGTGCGCGAGTCGGTTGGCCCGTTGGTCGAGCTGGGAGAACGTGCGACGCTCATCGCCGCAGACCAGGGCGGTGCGGTCGGGAAGTTTGTCGACAACGGCTTCGAAGAGGTCTGCAAGGTTCAACGACATGTGAGGGATCCTTCTCGAGTGGAACGAAGACTGGGGCAGCGGCGGGCCGTCAGCTCAGGACACCCAGTCCACGACTGTTCCGATGTCCGCCCGATCGGTGCGGAAGCCGTTGGCGGGGTGGGATTCGTCGGCATAGCCAAACGAGATCGAGCACACCACCTTTCGGCTAGAGGGAAGGTCGAAGAAATTACGCAGGTAAGGCGCGCTCCCGGCGAGAGCAGCCTGCGGAACAGCGGCGACACCGAGGCTGTGCGCGGCGAGCAGGAATGTGTTGACGTACAAGCCACAGTCGATCGCGCCGTAAACGCCGAGTGCCTCGTCGGTGGTGATGATCGCGGCGTGGGGAGCGTCGAACAGATCGAAGTTCTTCATGGTCTGCTCGGACGAGGCTTGGCGATCACCCGCCGCGATGCCCACGCTCGAATACAACTGCATCGCGCACTCCTTACGGCGCGCGCCGTACACACCCCGGTACTCGGCTGGGAAAGGGAAATCCGGTGCCTGCGGGGACGTTTGAACATACTCGGCGAGTCCCTTCCGGAAGCGCTCGGTGCCTTGCCCTTCGGTGATCGAAACCTGCCAGGGCTGCGTGTTGCACCATGAGGGAGTGCGCTGTGCCATCTCGAGGATCTGCTCGATCATCTCACGCGGAACGGGGTCCGGTTGGAACGCACGACAGCTGCTGCGCGACTCGAGTATGAACCGCAGATCAGTGTGGACAGGTAAGGCGGGTACTTCGGTCACGGGGACACTCCTGTAAATGGCCGGAAGATAGGGAATCCGGAGATGGGGCGGTAGTCATATCTTGGTTCTGGGCTGCAGTGGATCATCCGAATTAACACCGGTGACCACCGCGAGTCAAAAGCATTGTCCACAAGCGCATTACGGCAGATGTATGCCATGTGCGGGCCCGGATCGGGCGTTATGTTCCTCAGCGCGCGAAACTCGGATGGTCTCGAAAGCTGCGAAGTCCCGAGAATGCAATGACCAGCCGAGGTGGCGACGATTCGCTCTTGGCTCGTCGCGATGCGAAGTCGCAGTTCCCTGCCGGGTTACCGCGAGATGCCGGTGGGCTTGCTTCCTATGATCGAAATGCGTTCCATCACACGGCGCGCGGGGTAGTAGTCGCTCGACGCGTAGTGCTGGCACGTCCGGTTGTCCCAGAAAGCGATGGTATTCGGCTTCCACCGCAACCGAACCTGCAACTCAGGGCGCATCAGGTGACGGTACAGCAGGCGCAGGAGTTCGTTTGATTCCTGCTCTGATACACCCAGAATTCGTTGTGTGAATGCAACATTGACAAAAAGTACGCGCCGACCGGTTTCCGGGATCACTCGCACAACGGGGTGGTGCACCGGTGGGAAGCTCGGTCGGAGCTTGTCGATCGCTTCCTGTGGCATCCCGGACCCGAACGAGGTGATCCAGTCGTGTTCGGCTTCGAGGTGATCGATCCGGGCCTTGATGTCGCCGGGAAGCAAGTCGTATGCCGCGCCGGTGTCGGCCCAGAGTGTGTCGCCGCCGACAGTGGGGATCTCGATGGCACGTAAAACTGCTGCGAACGAGGGGAATTCGTGCCATGTGACGTCGTTGTGCCAGATGTTCTCGGCGCCGACGGCGGCTGCGTCCTTGGCGAGGGTGGCGACGTCGACGTCGCTTTGTCCTGGTTGGGTGTACTGGTAGAACGGGTGCTGTTCGAGGTCTCCCCATGCTTCGGCAAAGGCACGGTGGTCCGCGCGTTCGATGTCCTGGTCCCGGAAGAACAGGACTTTCCATTCGAGCAGTGCGCGGCGCAGTTCCGCCATGACCTCGTCCGACAGATTTCCGCCCAGTCGTATTCCGGAGATTTCGGCACCGATGGTCGGTGTCTGTGGTTCTAGTGAGAACACTTCGTAGGGAGGAGTTTCCACATTCTCTGCGGTTCGCGGGGCGATGATCGGTCCGAAGTATGCGAGGGGATCGGTCGGTGTGGGTGCTGCAGTAGCGGGAAGTGCATATGTCATGAGGATGCTCCTGAGGATTTGGTTGTCATCGAGGTCGGTGCCTCGAGCATGGCCACGCAGGTATCGACGAGATCGCAGACGATCGCCGTACTCTCTGCGGGAGTGCGATCGCTTCCTTCGTGTGCCGCGAGCACTGTCATGTTGTGCATGACGATGCCATCGGTGCGCCAGATCGCGATCGGGTTCGGTGCCGGACAGAGTTCGATCAGCAACTGCCGGACGTGCTTGTAGCTTTCTGCTCTCAGGTGCTTCTCAATCATGTCAGCGAGAGCGGGATTGAACAGGGCTTGGACAAGGAACCGCGCGTAGCGACTACCGGAGCGACCGAGAGTTTCGGCTGCCAACGGCCGGACAAGGGCCTCGACGGCTTGTCGGGTAGTAGGCGGCGTGCCCAGTCGCGTTATCTCGTCGAGCTTTTCTTGTCGACGCGTATCAACGGGGGACATCCGAGCTTCGACAAGGGCTTCGATGAGACCCTCCCGGGAACCGAAATGGTATTTCGCTGCAGATTTGTTCGATTGGTTCGCTGTGAGTTGGACGTCCTTGAGAGTCAGTGCGTGCAAGCCACGTTCGGCGACGATGTGTTCGGCCGCTTCGATCATCGCCAGTCGAGACGTGGTCTGCGTCATACCCACACATTAAGGTTGCAACCTTAATATGTCAAGACTCTCTGGTGGCTGTGTCATCAGGGAAGGAACCTTCAATTTTTCACGCTCTGTGCTTCACACTGATTGTCCGAGAGGCGTTGATACATAACGTTCAGTGCCGGAATGCCATTCGTGTTGGATCCCGGAGGGCTTCTCCGAAGTCGTCGATACCGAAGACCTGACTGAGCAGTATCGGAAAATCTTGCCGGATACAAGGTTCCGCAAACAATCGTTTTCATTCCGCACATCCGACGTTCCCCCGCAGGCGATCACAGTGCGATCCTCTCCCTCGGCATGCGCACATGACATTTTTCGACTGCTCGGCGCATTCGGGTGGTCTGCATTCGTGAACCGGCTACGCGAATCCCTGAAAGAAAGGGGGTTTTGCTTCGGGTTCAAATTTTCCAATGATGTTTGGGAATAGTTGATTTGAGAATGGTGATGATTTCCGGGTGCGTCAGCGCCCGCGTTTGTGCAGAGCACGGGCTGCCCGACTGTCTGTCGATGTAGGGATATCGGCCGAGGGCCGTTATTGCTCCGGGATGCTTCCGGGCCGCTGCGTTAGATTCGTCATGAGTTAATTGCGAATGCGAGAGAACGGCTGATGGGTTCGGGGATTGCTCGGTGTTCAATGCGCATCAAATGCCCTATGACCTCCCATGAGGGGCCGGAACGCGTATTTATCGCCGCGTGCAGGCTAAACGACATCGCTATTTCGGCGACACCGGGCGAGCCTTAGGGACGAAGCCTTCACGCGTTGACGTCCGAAGGATCGGTACATGAGACGATCCGCCAATGACGAAACATCACAGGGCTGAGGTTAAGCGCGGTGAGGCGCGCAGAACCGACAGCCCGATTGCAAACGTGGCTAGTCATTGCACTGTACATTTTCACTGCGTTTGCGGTTATCTGCGTCACATGTACGGCAAGAGCCGCCCGACGTGAGTGTGAAGGGGCAGGTCACAATTGCGTTGCGGGAGACTTTCATTCGCGTCTCGCGGGATCAAAGTCCAGTACGTCGGTGCGTTGCGTGTCAAGGTCCTAGCATGTGGTGGATTGCCGAAATTATCGTCGGGTGGACCGCAGTGGGTGCCTGCGTTGCGATCTGGCTAGGTCGCGCCATCAACAATGCGGAGATGCAGGAACCGTACCGCTTCTCGCGCTGAGCATTACCGGCGGCGCGAGGCGGAAGTTTCCGCGCCGCACCGGGAGCGCTCGGCAGTTAGCGCAACTGGTTCGCTGTGCGCGCAGCGGCGCGTCGGCCGCCACGAGTTGTGGCCGGTCTTCTCCGGCCACTATATGACACGTCTCGATGATGGCCCGGGAGCGATGGCGGGGTGACGCCATCGTCGAAACCTCACCGCCGATGACGTCTCACACGATCGCAGCGGTACGACGTTGCTGCGAAAAACGCCATCGCCCGTGGGCGTACTAAAGCCTCGTCCACCGAAATCCGAAGCTTCGCTGCAAACATCCCGACGCGATATGAATGCTCCACGCCAGAGCTGACTGTTCGATGGGGAGAAGCGCATGCGTGCACTGTGCAGAGTGCGTGGTGGTTAGAATGGCACGCCGGTGTCAGTAAGCGATCAGAGGGGTCGCGACCTCAAACCCTCGTTGTGACTGAGAAGAGCAGGCGTTTTGTGGTGCGATCGAAATCGGCGGTGGCGCACCCGGACTGTCGGCAGGACGGTCGGCCGGCAATCGAGGCGTCGGGGGTGTCCCTATTGTTTCGTCAAGCATTGTTTTCGTCAAGCGGAAGTCACGGCGGGTGATCGATAGGGTTCGTGAGCATGGCGTAGAGGACATCGCAGCGGCGACTGGCGAGGCAGATGAGGGCGGCGCCCAAGCTTTTTTCCTTCGGCTCGCTTTCGGCAGTAGTAGGTGCGACTGGCGGTGTCGTGCAGTGCGGCGAACGCTGAAAGGAACAGGGCGCGTTTGAGTTTGCGATTACCTGATCGGGCGGGGTGTTCCCTGTGGATCGAAGTCCCCGAGCAGTGGGTCGCGGGTGCGATCCCGGCGTAGGCGGCGAGGTGAGCGGTGGAGGCGAATGCTGAATCATCGCCGACTTGAGCAAGATTCGTGCGCCGGCCGAAGACCCCGATGCCCGGCGTGGAGATCAACCGGGAAAGAGTGTGGTCTTCTGGCATCCTCTCCACGTCCTCGCTGATTGATTTGCGTTGCTGAAGAATCGCTTTCAGCGAATCAGCACGTTTTGGGACCACGATCTCGGCAGCTGTCGTTCCTGGAACAGCAACGGGCTGCGCCTCGAGTGCGGCGTGGAGGTCGGCGACCTACCGGGTGCCCATGCGCGGTGCAATTTTGGTGGCATTGATTGTCCTGCAGGAGGGTTGAGCGTTGCTGCGAGGTGTGCAACGTCGGCGCCGATACCGCTTAAGTCAGTGTGGGAGAAATCGGACGTCAGTGCCGTCGCAAGAGGAGAGCCGCCGCCGACCACCGTGGAGTCGGTTGATGCGCCGGGTGTCTTTACTCAGAACGGTTCCGAACGCTCCAAGAACGCCGTTGTGGCTTTTGTCGATGGAGCATCTTTCTGGACTCCCACTTCCCCTGGCGAGCATTCCCTGATGGCGTACCAGACTTCGGCAGGAGGGCCGATCGAAACGGTGACGGTAAACCCGGGTGTGCTGCTCGGGCCCGGTTGTATCTCGCACCCTGACGGAAATCGCGGTGTGAGCCCACGGGTGCGTCTCGACGGTCGACATATACAACCATTTGGTTGTATGTTTGTGGTGTGAACGGAGACGACGAGGATCGCGCGGACGCACTGTTCCGTGCGCTTTCGGACCGGACGCGGCGCGACATTATGCGCCGTGTGCTGGCCGGGGAGCACTCGGTTTCTGCGCTCGCTGCGAAGTACGACATGAGCTTCGCTGCCGTGCAGAAGCATGTCGCTGTGCTGGAGAAAGCCGGCCTCATCACCAAGCGACGCACCGGTCGAGAGCATCTCGCCAGCGGCGACGTGACGGCGTTGCGGTCGGTGGCGGCCATGCTCACCGAACTGGAGCAAGCGTGGCGCGGCCGCATCGGACGTATTGACGAACTCATCGCATTCGACTCGCCCAAGGAGGGCTGAACCATGCCTGTTACCGATGTCCAGCAGGACGTAGACACCCGAACATTGACCATCGTCGCGGAATTCGCCGCGCCGGTGGAACGTATCTGGCAGGTCTACGCCGACCCACGCCAGTTGGAGAAGGTTTGGGGCCCACCGACTTACCCGGCGACCGTGGTGGAGCACAACCTCACTCCCGGGGGTCGCACGACCTACTATATGACCGGCCCGGATGGTGAGAAATTTGCAGGCTACTGGGAGATTACGGCCACCGACGAACCGACGAGCTTCTCGTTCGATGACGGCTTCGCCGACGAGGATTTCACCCCGAATCCCGAGATGCCGGTTTCGAAGAACGTCTTCACTTTCACCGAGCACGACGGTGGCACGCGCGCGACCTACGTGAGCACTTACGAATCCGTCGAGGCGTTGCAGCAGGTGCTTGATATGGGTGTCGTCGAGGGTGCTTCGTCGGCGATCAACCAGATCGACGATCTGGTCGCTTCCTGAGCGGCGACAGTGTTACCGGATTTCGTCGAAGTCTGGGAGTGACCAGGATTTGTCGAAGAAGGGCTCGGTGGCCGCGTACATGCGGAAGTAGACGAACCAGCCGTCCTCGGCAACCGTCTTCATCCAATTGTTGTCGGCTGTTTCGGGTGCCGACGGACCGATGTAGAGGTCGATGCTGCCATCTTCGTTGAAGTCCAACATCTCGTCCCGGCTGTCCAGGCTGACACTGCGAATGTCATTGCCGCCGTTCTCATACGGCCGACGTGTGTTCTCGCTGTAGAGAGTGAGAGACCAGAACTGTGCGACGGGTACGTCGGCGGGCACGTGCAGGCGATAGGTCCGGTCGGCGCGCACCAGGCGACCCTCGCTGTCCCGCTTCGAGGTCAGGTAGACCTGCCCGACACCGGGAGTTGGGTGAACCATGCCCTTGGTGGTCGTGACTGCCTCGTAGAACAGAGTGGCGCGCTGATCGAGTTGCAGAATTGTGTCGGTCTCCTGTTCGATCTCGAAGTCGATGAGTTTGTACCAGCTCGTACCTGCCCAGTAGGGGGTCGTGTGCCGCGGGTTGACCTGCATGGTGCGGACCAGCAACTCGCCGAGCGCGGCGCCCTCGAGGAGAAGCCGCTGCTGGCGCTCATCAGGTGCAAACGATTCGCCTTTGACGATACCCAGGGGCTCGAGCATCGCCATCAGGGCTTTGTCGACTTCTCGGACAGGTTCTTCACCCAATACCGTCGCGAGGTCGTCCCAATAGCCGAGGCCGCGCGATGGTGTTGCGCTCCATTCGGTATCGACCCCTTCGATGAAGTTCACGGGTGTGGGCGCGGAACCGATCCGCGCGAGAGCGAGGCCTCGTTTTGACGAGGCCATCACGTCCGCGTCCTGGGTTAGCACCCGGAACGCAATAAAGATATTGACTGTCGCCGAACGTGCCACATATCTACCGGAGTCCTCGAACGGTGCGGCATCGTCGTTCGGGCCGAGGATGACGTAGCCGCCACCCTTGCCTTGGTCAGGCCCGGTCAGGCCGAGATCGACCACTGGTCGCTGCCAGAAGTCCAGGACGCCGCCCGCGGTTGGGCCGGCGGGGTAGTCGATGAGAACCGGTCCGTCAGCGAGAGTGCTGAAATTGATGATGTACGGCGTGGTGAGGTTTGCGGTGACGATGCCTCGCTTCTCCCGTAAAGTCTCGTACACGACGAAGTCGCCGAAGTTGTTGGCGCCAAACGTTTTTGCTGCGCGGTCGCGCCAGGTGACGAACCCGACGAGCGGAAGCGCCCACAGATAGGCCTGGGCGGCGCGCTGTACATCTAGTTGGTCGAAGAGTAATTCGGCGGACGCGTCGGTCGGGAATGTGTGCTCGAGTTCGATTGTGCCGAACGAGGTATTGATGACCTCGTCACCGGTCAACCGTGCATCGCGAAGGGTGGACATACTCCGTACCTTTCGTCCCAGGTCTCGATCCGGGCAAATACGACGGATCGTCGTGGGGACGCTACCTGTAGGAAGCCGCTGACATGGTCGATCAGCCAGTGCTGCGCCGGATCGTTTGCCGATCGTCACATATGACCGCCGGTGGCACTCGATGAGCGCCACCGGCGTCCTGCGAATTAGGCCTGCGGCTTGATCACGTTCGCGTTGAGGTACTTCGTGGAGATGCGATCGGCATCCAGATCGGTGCCCCAGATGCTCTTGTCGTTGGCGATGAGGTACTTGGGGTCGCACTTGAACTCGCCGGCTTTCGCCGGGAAAACCTGTGAGTATTCGGCGCCCTTCAGCGCTGTCATGAGGCCGCAGGTGGCCGGCATGTTCTTGCCCGGATCGGTAACAGCGTGCAATCCGCCGCCGTCCCAGTCGTGGATCGACGACAGTTCGTTGACCATGCACTGGCGCGTCAGGTCGCTGCCGCACTCATCCGCCGCGGTGGCCCAGAGCAGGAACGACGATGCAGCCTGCATACCGAGGAGTGCCGTCTTGCCGCCACCTGCGGATACCAGGTCGGAGTACTGCTTCACAGCCGGAACCTTGTCGGCATTCTCGAGCATCTGGAAAATCATGTCCGCGTTCAGGTTGTCGAGCAGTCCGGTGTCCTTGTTCCAGGCCGAAACAGCCTCGCCGTACCAGGTGGCCTCACCGAAGAAGATCGGGTCCATACCGACCTGATCGAGAGACTTGACGAAGTTCAGCTCGGCCGGGCTGGCCGAACGCGAGGTCCAGATACCCTTGACGCCACATTCCTTGAACTTCTCGGCAAACGGCACGTAGCTGGATTCGCCCTCGTAGTTCAGGGTCACGCCGCAGTCCTTGAGCTTGAAGCCCGCAGCCGCGGCCATCGCGCGTGTCTTGGTGGTGGAGTTGATGATTGCCGGCATCGTGCTGTTGACGACGTCGAAGTCGTTCAGCAGGTCCGGGTGCATCTCGGCCATCTGGAACCATGCTGCCGCATTGGAGTAGTCGACGGGCATCGGCACACCCTGGAATGACATCGGACCATTGGTTGCGTCCGGTGACACCGTGAATCCGGGAACGGCAACCATGTTGCAGGCCACGCGGGTCTGCTCTGCGGTCTGGTCCATCGCGAATCCGTGACCGACCAACATGAACTGGCTGGCGCAGGCTTCCTGCATGACCGAGTTGGCCTGCGTCATCGCCGCGTCGTAGTCGGTGCCGACAACCTTGCGGCCGTTGATGCCGCCCTGATCGTTGCACCACGAGATGAGCGCGCTGACGGCGTCACTCATCTCCTTGTTGAGGCCTGGCGACTTCACGTAGCCGCGGTCGTCGCCGAAGCCGATCTTGATCTCGGTGTCGCTGACACCCTGATCCGTCGCGCCCTTCGCATCTCCGTCGCCGCACGGCGAATCCAGGGTTCCGAACTTGGCATCGGAACTCTTCGACGCCGCGTCCGCTGTCGCAACGGATGCACCGTTCGACGTCGCTGACGGGTCGTCACCACGAGCACCGGAACAGGCGGACACCAGAGCGGCGGTGGCGGCAATCGCCACAACCAGCTTCGTGGTCTTGTTGGGCTTCACTTCGAGGTTCTCCTTTTGCAGACGGCACAGCAGTTCACAGGCGGCACTGCCTGGGCAGTTGCACTGAGAGCCGTAGATAATCAGCGATCGGACAATGCCGAATGCGACTTCCCGATGGGTGAGATACGAAAGTGAAGTGCGACACAGAGCGATGGCTTTTGTGGCTCTGGTCATGCTTTTTCGGCCTGTTTCAGCCTCGAACCGTCGTGCGGGTCCCTGAACCCGGTCTTGGATGACGGGATCATTCAATACCGGTCACCGCGCCCTCGGATTTCCCAGGGGCGCGGTGGTGGATTACATGCCCGAGCCGCCCGAGAGCATCGCGATCGTCAGGAGGATGCCGCCGACAATTCCCGAGAATGCGCCATCGCTGTTGAGTAGCCATTCGTTCAGAGATCCCATGGAGTGCCTCTCGTAGTTTGTCCAGTTGTCGAGCCGAGCCTATCGGCGGATCGTGTCCGACATGTCGCTTTCTGTTGATATCGGGATGTGAGGTGCTTCGATGTGGGACAAGAGAACTCGAGGCTTATCGGATGGCCTCCATTGTCTGTTTGAAGATGCCCAGGCCGTGTTCCATTGCGGCGCCCATCGCAGTGGCGAGGTCATCCGGTTGTACGTCGTGGATCCACACGAATCGGCTGCGCCCGTCGCTGTGGGGGAAGACTTGCATCGACGCGTTGTCGTGTGTCGGCGCCATGGTGCCACCGATGACGGAGTAGGCGAGTCGGCGCGATGGGTCGTCGAGAGCGACGAGCCGTTCACGCGCGACGGTTCCGTCCGAGAAAGTGGCGATTCTGATTTCGGGCTCTTCGAGTTTGCTGTTGATCACGAATCCCGGCGCCATCCGAACGGGCCCGTCAGCGAAGTCGCTGATAACGCCCCACACGTCCGCAGGGTCCGCATCGATAACGATCTCTTTCTGCACAGAGGCCATTTTCTGCTCTTTTCTGTAGAGGGCGCCCTGGTCGCTTCTGGAAACCACGTTACGAGGCAGCTAGGACAACTACTGACCTAATTGTCGGCTGTGCTGAGTTGGTCGAGGAGCTTGTCCAAGAACTCGTGTTCTTCGACGACAAGGTCACCGTCGAGTTGGGCTCGTATCCAGCTGTTGGGGAAACTGCTTCGGTGCAGTAAGTGAGAGCCGCGTCCCCGCGGGGACGTTCCGGGACCGTGCCTTTACGTTTACGTTCGAGGTGTCGTGGTGGATGGGGCTGGCACCCGATCTTCGTGGCGACCCGTCGGAGGGGCCGTCAACCCTTCAACTGCGTTCGAGGAGACTTGGAGGACGTCGCACACTCAATGCCCCTTCCGGTGTGACATCGAGCAATCGGGCAGAGGTCGAAGGACCACTGTCACAACCACAGTCCGCGACGTGGAAAGATAGTCGTCGTGCTGCGTTGGATAACTGCTGGAGAATCCCATGGTCCCGCCCTCGTCGCGATGCTCGAGGGCATGGTTGCGGGGGTCGAAGTGACCTCTGAGGCCATCTCGTCCGAACTTGCCCGTCGTCGACTCGGCTATGGCCGTGGCGCGCGGATGAAGTTCGAGGCTGACAAGGTCACCATCATCGGTGGTGTCCGCCACGGCTTTACGCTCGGTGGCCCCGTTGCCATCGAAATCGGCAACACCGAGTGGCCGAAGTGGGAAACCATCATGTCCGCAGACCCGGTCGATCCGGATCTGCTCGCCGATCAGGCCCGTAATGCACCGTTGACGCGTCCGCGTCCCGGCCACGCCGATTACAGCGGCATGCTCAAGTACGGCTTCAATGACGCCCGTCCCATTCTCGAGCGTGCGAGTGCTCGTGAGACCGCTGCCCGTGTTGCTGCCGGAACCGTGGCTCGCTCTTTCCTGCGTCAGGTGTTCGGCGTCGAGGTTGTCTCGCACGTCATCTCCATCGGTGCATCCGAGCCCTATGTCGGACCGGTTCCCGAGGGCAAGGATCTGGACGCGATCGACGCGAGCCCGGTCCGCGCTTTCGACAAGGCCGCCGAAGAGTCGATGATCGCCGAAATCGAAGCGGCTAAGAAGGACGGCGACACCCTCGGTGGCGTCGTCGAGGTTGTCATTCACGGCCTGCCTGTCGGTATCGGAACGTTTGTCAGCGGCGCCGAGCGTCTCGACGCGCGACTTGCTGCTGCCCTCATGGGAATTCAGGCCATCAAGGGTGTCGAGGTCGGCGACGGTTTCGAGACCGCGCGTCGCCGCGGCAGCGAAGCTCACGACGAGATCCGCCCCGGCCCGGACGGCATTGTCCGTTCCACCAACCGCGCAGGCGGTATCGAAGGCGGCATGACCAACGGCGAGGCACTGCGGGTTCGCGCCGCGATGAAGCCGATCTCAACGGTGCCGCGCGCATTGGCGACGGTCGACATGGAAAGCGGTGAAGAGGCAGTTGCCATCCATCAGCGCAGTGACGTCTGCGCGGTTCCGGCTGCCGGTGTTGTTGCGGAATCCATGGTTGCGCTTGTTGTCGCTCAAGCCGCACTCGAAAAGTTCGGCGGTGATTCCATTGCCGAGACCACAGCGAACTACCGGCGCTACGCCGACGGTATCGCAGCCCGACCGCCTCGCTGAGAGCGTCCGAGCGGAAGGTCCTGCCACGATGAAACCGAAAGCTGTACTTATCGGGCCACCCGGCGCTGGTAAGTCGACCATCGGCCGTCGTATCGCGCAGGCGTTGGAACTCGACCTGGTTGACACTGACGCCGAGATCGAAAAGACGACCGGACGGACGATTCCCGACATCTTCACGCACGACGGCGAGCCACGCTTTCGTGAGATCGAGGAAGATGTGGTTCGGGAAGCGTTGGCCAGCACGGACGGCATTGTCTCGCTCGGTGGCGGTGCGATCTTGTCGGAGCGCACGCGCGCATTGCTCGACGGTCACACCGTGATCTACCTCGAGATCAGTGTCGCCGAAGGGCTGCGCCGGACAGGTGCCAACAATCACCGACCGCTTCTGGCGGGCGGCGATCCCAAGGTGAAATATCAGGAATTGATGCGGCGTCGGCGTCCGTTGTACCGGCGTGCCGCCACCATCCGGATACGCACAGACGGTCGGAGTCCGTCGCGCGTCGTCGCGCAGTTGGTATCCAAACTTGAAGACAAATGATCAACCGGAGCGGAGCAGTGGAGCAGTGACCGAACCCGTAGTTGTAGAGGTGAAGACCGCAAGTCCTTACCCGGTTGTGATCGGGCGCGGTCTGCTCGGCGACATCGTCGCCGAGTTGGAGGGCACGCGGACCGTCGCAATTTTCCATCAGCCACCGCTCGCGGAAACCGCTGAGGCCGTGCGCGGCGCATTGGCGGAGAAGGGAATCGACGCGCATCGCATCGAGATCCCGGACGCCGAGGACGGCAAGGATCTGGCTGTGGCCGGCTTCTGCTGGGACGTGTTGGGACGTATCGGCCTGACCCGCAGCGACGCGATCATGAGCCTCGGCGGCGGCGCCGCGACAGACCTCACCGGTTTTGTGGCAGCAACATGGATGCGCGGCGTCAAGGTTGTGCACGTTCCGACCACATTGCTGGCGATGGTCGACGCGGCAGTGGGCGGCAAGACGGGCATCAACACCGAAGCCGGCAAGAACCTCGTCGGTGCGTTCCACGAACCGGGCGCGGTGTTCATCGATCTCGCGACTCTCGAGACGGTGCCGCATAACGAGATCGTCGCCGGTTTGGCAGAGGTCATCAAGACCGGCTTCATTTCCGACCCTGTCATCCTGGACCTGATCGAGGCAGACCCGAAGGCTGCGCTGGATCCGTCGGGAACTGTTCTGCCCGAACTGATTCGACGTTCCGTCGAGGTCAAGGCCAAGGTTGTCGCAGCCGATCTTCGCGAGTCGGATCTGCGCGAAATCCTCAACTACGGACACACGCTGGCACACGCGATCGAGCGCCGTGAGCAGTACAAGTGGCGTCACGGCGCCGCTGTGTCGGTAGGCCTGGTGTTCGCTGCCGAATTGGGTCGCCTGGCCGGGCGCCTCGACGACGCGACAGCCGATCGCCACAAGTCGATCCTCGAATTGGTGGGGCTCCCGACGTCGTACGACGACGATGCTTTTTCTCAGTTGCTCGCCGGAATGCAGACCGACAAGAAGAACCGTGCCGGACTGCTGCGGTTCGTTGTTCTCGACGGCTTGGCCAAGCCCGGCAGGCTCGAAGGCCCGGATCCGTCGCTGCTGGTTGCGGCGTACTCGGCTATTGCCCGCCCGCCCAGGGCATCCGGCGGAACGGTTCGCCTGTGAAAATCAACGTCGTCAACGGACCGAATCTCGGCCGCCTCGGTAAGCGTCAGCCGGAGGTGTACGGCGCGACCACGCACGACGATCTGGTCGAACTGTGTGTCGCGGCCGGTAAGGAATTGGGCGTCGAGGTGGTTGTTCGTCAGAGCGATCACGAAGGCGACCTGCTCGGCTGGATTCACGACGCGGCGGATGCCGGCGAACCGGTAATTCTCAACGCCGGCGGATTGACTCATACCTCTGTCGTATTGCGTGATGCGTGCGTCGAGCTCACCGCCGGTCTGGTCGAGGTTCACATCTCGAATGTTCATGCGCGCGAGGAGTTTCGGCACAATTCTCTCCTCAGTCCTATCGCGGCCGGCGTGATCGTCGGGTTGGGTGTTGCCGGATACCCACTGGCGATCAGGTTCCTCGCCGAGCGCGGTTGAAGTACGTAGACACAAGAAACCTACACACGACTGAGGGCTCCGAGGATGATTTCCTCGGAGCCCTCAGTCGTGGACGTTACTGTTCGCGCTTGCCCAGGTCGATGGCGGGAAAGACGGTTGTGTCGGCGTCGGATTCCTCGACCGTCATGGCAGCGCCGCTGTACGCGTGCTGGGTTGTGGGGGAGTCGTAGCCCTCGCTGACGGGGACAGGTTCATGGTGGCGCTCATGCGACGGAGTTTGCGGGGCCGTGCCGTGCTTGCGCTGCTCACGGCTCGTGAAGAACCGGCCGACGGTAACGGCGACCATCGCGGGAACGAAGATGAGCAGAATCGTGAAGGCCGCACCGGCGGTGATTTCGAAGAACAGACCCTGTTGGGTCAGTTCGAGGGCCGGGACGAGGCTCAGGAGCCAGCTGGCTGCGCCGGCGACGAAGCCACCGACAACGGCGGCTTTGAGCCACAGCATCAGGAGGTCTGCACCGTCGTCCGGCTCGGGGAACTGGCGACGATCACGGATCCCGTCGATTCCGCCCCAGATCGCAGCAAGTGCGATGACGATGAACAGGGAGAGCCATCGCAGGGTGGAGCCCTGGAGTGGCCACTGAGCGATCGCCATACCGAGCAATGCGCGAAACACAACATGTATCAGGGCCATGCCGAGGCCACGTACTAACCACGCGTTCATACCTACAGCCTAACTAGAACAGATTCCACTTGTGGCCTAACCCACAATTATTGCTGTAACCGCGCGTTTCGGATTGAGAGGGAGACCGCGACGAGCGGGTAGGTTCGAGTCATGTCAGTTGATCATCGGTCCCGCCGTGATGCCCTCCGTACGCTTCTGGTTGAGCGCGAACTCGACGCGATTCTCGTCACAGACCTTCTGAACATCCGCTACCTCACCGGGTTCACCGGTTCGAATGCCGCGCTGGTGGTGAGCGCTCGAGATGCTGATGGCGACGAGGATGCGACAGTAATCTGCACGGACGGTCGTTACGTCACGCAAGTTGCCGAGCAGGTGCCGGATCTGCGGGCCGAAATCGATCGTTCGAGCGCAGCGCATCTGATCGGAACCTTCTCGGGCGACGCCCTGGCTTTCGAGGCGCACGTCGCGACGTTTGCCGAGCACCGATCCTGGACGGAGTCGGCGCCGTCCGTCCGGTTCGAACCGGTGAGCGGGCTTGTCGAGAAACTACGGATGGTCAAGGACGAGCACGAGATCGGATTGTTGCGTGCCGCGTGTGCGGCAGCCGATGATGCGTTGGCGCAGTTGATCACTCGCGGGGGACTGCGGCCGGGTCGCACCGAACGCGAGGTGGGCCGCGAACTGGAAAACCTCATGTTCGAGAACGGCGCCGACGGAATCTCCTTCGAGACGATCGTGGCAGCCGGATCGAACTCCGCGATTCCGCATCACCGACCCACCGGTGCGGAATTGGCGTCTGGCGACTTCGTGAAATTGGACTTCGGCGCCCAGGTCGGCGGGTATCACTCCGATATGACTCGCACCTACGTGCTGGAGACTGTTTCCGATTGGCAACGGGACGTCTACGAACTGGTTGCCAAGTCCCAAGCGGCCGGCTGCGCGGCCCTGGTTCCCGGTGCAGAATGTGCCGCCGTCGACGCTGCGGCACGCTCGGTGATCGACGACGCAGGGTACGGCGAGTTGTTCCTGCACGGCCTCGGACACGGTGTGGGGCTGGAAATCCACGAAGCTCCCGGAATCGGGAAGCTCGGCACCGGTACACTTCTTTCCGGCGCGGCGGTGACCGTCGAGCCGGGCGTGTACTTCTCCGGGCGCGGAGGCGTACGGATCGAGGACACGCTCGTTGTTCGTGAGCAGGGGCCAGAGCTGCTCACACTGACCGCAAAAGACCTTACCGTCATCTGAGACGGTTTCCCGACCCCCTAGGAGACGCGAAGCAAGTGGCTTCCACCAGTGATTTCAAGAACGGTCTGGTTCTGCAGATCGAAGGCCAGCTGTGGACGATTATCGAGTTCCAGCATGTCAAGCCCGGCAAGGGCCCTGCCTTCGTGCGTACCAAGCTCAAGAACGTGCTCTCGGGCAAGGTAGTGGACAAGACGTTCAACGCCGGTGTGAAGGTCGAGACCGCCACGGTCGACCGCCGCGACATGACCTACCTGTACCACGACGGTAGCGACTACATCTTCATGGACGGCGACACCTACGACCAGATTCCGATCAGCGAAACTGTCGTCGGCGAGCAGTCGCGTTTCCTTCTCGAGAACATGGCCGTTCAGGTTGCGACTCACGAGGACGTCCCGCTTTTCGTCGAGCTCCCGGTCACGGTCGAGCTTGTCGTTCAGCACACCGATCCGGGCCTGCAGGGCGACCGCTCCACCGGTGGCACCAAGCCGGCCACCCTCGAGACCGGTGCCGAGATCAACGTGCCGCTGTTCATCAACACCGGTGACAAGCTCAAGGTCGATTCGCGTGACGGTAACTACCTCGGGCGTGTGAATTCCTAAAGTGTCCGGCACTCATAAGAAACTCGGTGCGCGCCACAAGGCGCGCAAGCGTGCTGTCGACTTCCTTTTCGAAGCCGAGGCACGTGACCTCGACCCGGTAGAACTGGCGTCGGAGCGTTCCGATCTGTCCGTCAAGGACGACGCAGTAGCTCCCGTTGCCCCGTACACGGTCACCTTGGTGTCCGGAGTTGCGGAGAACCTCGACCGGATCGATCAGGTCATCTCGTCGCACCTGCAGGACTGGACGCTCGAGCGTCTGCCCGCAGTCGACCGCGCGATTCTGCGTATTGCCGTGTGGGAGCTCTTCCACGCGACCGACGTCCCGCCGGTTGTTGCCGTGGACGAGGCCGTCGAATTGGCAAAGCAGTTGTCGACGGACGACTCGCCGGGATTCGTCAACGGAATCCTCGGCCAGGTTGTCCTCGTAGCTCCGCAGGTTCGTTCGGCCGCTGCGGCGACTTCGCAGCGCGCGCAGGACACCGATTCGGGTACCGAGTAGCTCTACCGTTCCGCGTATTTCAGTACTACCGCCCGCCGTGCGAGCTTAGGTTGTGTGTCTGCACACAACCCGTCATGACGACGGCTCGCGCGGCGGGTTTCAGGTCTGTCGGCTGATAGGGTGGGGAACCGTCAGACATCCTTTAACGATCCGTCCAGTGAGGCGGAGAAGGAGGTCGCTGTATGAGCGTGCCCGAAGGGTCTCGCCCATCCGATCTTGCAGGTCCAGATACAACGCAGGCCAGTGACGCCGAGACCCGCGAATTGCTGTCCGCCCAGGATGTGGGCCGGACCGTCGCGCGAATCGCGCACGAGATCATCGAGAAAACGGCACTCGACGGACCAGAAGGTACTGCGCCCCGCGTAGTCCTCATCGGTATTCCCACCAGGGGCACCACCATCGCGACACGTCTCCGCGACAAGATCGAAGAATTCTCCGGTGTGCGTACACCCATCGGATCTCTCGACATCACGCTCTACCGTGACGATCTCCGCACCAAGCCGCACCGCCCCCTCGAACGGACCTCCGTTCCCGAAGGTGGCGTCGACAACGCGTTGGTCGTACTCGTCGACGACGTCCTGTTCTCCGGCCGTACCGTCCGCTCCGCCTTGGACGCTCTTCGTGACCTGGGACGCCCTCGTGCAGTGCAGCTTGCCGTACTGGTCGACCGCGGCCACCGCGAACTCCCGCTGCGCGCCGATTACGTCGGCAAGAACGTTCCCACCGCGAGGTCCGAGGACGTCAAGGTACTCCTTCAGGAACACGACGGCCGGGACGCTGTGGTCATTTCCGGAGGTAAGAGCGCGTGAAGCACCTTCTCTCCATCGCAGACCTCAACCGAGAGTCCGCGATCGAACTTCTCGACGAGGCCGAACGCTTCGAGCAGGCACTCCTGGGCCGTGAAGTTCACAAGCTCCCGACACTTCGTGGCCGCACAGTGATGACGGTGTTCTTCGAGAACTCCACCCGCACCCGGGTGTCCTTCGAGGTGGCCGGTAAGTGGATGAGCGCCGACGTCATCAACGTCAGTGCATCCAGCTCGTCGGTGTCGAAGGGTGAATCGCTGCGCGATACCGCGATGACACTGCGTGCTGCCGGCGCCGACGCTCTGATCGTTCGTCACCCCGCGTCGGGCGCAGCTCATCAGATCGCCCAGTGGACCGGCACCGCATCGGACGGTGGCCCCGCGGTCATCAACGCCGGCGACGGCACTCACGAACATCCCACGCAGGCGTTGCTCGACGCTCTGACCTTGCGTCAACGTCTCGGCGACATCGAGGGCAAGCGGATCGCCATTGTCGGCGACATCCTGCACAGTCGTGTCGCGCGTTCCAACGCGTTGCTTCTGTCGATGCTCGGCGCCGAGGTTGTCCTCGTTGCCCCGCCGACGCTGCTGCCGATCGGTGCGCACACGTGGCCGGTCACCGTCTCGCATTCACTCGACGCGGAACTGCCCGGACTCGATGCAGTCCTGATGCTGCGGGTCCAGGCCGAACGCATGAACGGCGGATTCTTCCCGTCGCAGCGCGAGTATTCGATCAATTACGGCCTGTCCGAGAAGCGTCTCGGAATGCTGGCCGATCACGCGGTGGTCCTGCACCCCGGCCCGATGCTGCGCGGCATGGAAATCGCCTCGGCCGTCGCAGATTCCCCCAAAGCTGCTGTGCTGCAGCAGGTTACCAATGGTGTGCACATGCGTATGGCTGTCTTGTTCCGGCTTCTGGTCGGTTCAGAGGACGGTGCGATGTGACAAGCAATCAGAACGGAGAATCACCGGTGAGTGTCCTGCTCCGCGGCGTACTGATCTACGGAGAAGGGGAAGCCGTCGACGTCCGTGTCGGCGACGGAGTCATTCTCGAGATCGGCGTGAACCTGGATCCGGCCACCGCATCCGAGGTGATCGACGGCAGTGGTCAGATCCTGCTTCCCGGATTTGTCGACCTGCACACGCATCTGCGTGAACCCGGTCGTGAAGACACGGAAACCATCGAAACAGGTTCTGCGGCAGCCGCTCTGGGTGGATACACCGCAGTCTTCGCGATGGCGAACACCAGCCCTGTCGCCGATTCCGTGGTCATCACCGATCACGTGTGGCGACGTGGCCAGGAAGTCGGCCTCGTCGACGTCCATCCCGTCGGAGCTGTCACTGTCGGCCTCGAAGGCAAGCAGCTCGCCGAGATGGCAACCATGGCCGCAGGTGTCGGCAAGGTCAAGATGTTCTCCGACGACGGTCATTGCGTCGACAACCCGCTGATCATGCGCCGCGCGCTCGAATACTCCAGCTCGCTGGGCGTTCTCATCGCGCAGCACGCCGAGGAGCCGCGTTTGACGGTCGGCGCAGTTGCCCACGAGGGCCCGACGGCCGCTCGCCTCGGATTGGCCGGCTGGCCACGCGCCGCGGAAGAGTCCATCGTTGCCCGCGACGCACTCCTTGCCCGTGACGCCGGCGCCCGGGTCCACATCTGCCACGCGTCGACAGCGGGAACCGTCGAACTCGTCAAGTGGGCTCGCGGACAGGGTATTTCGATCACTGCCGAGGTCACCCCGCACCACCTGCTGCTCGACGATTCGCGTCTCGAGACGTACGACGCCATCAACAAGGTCAACCCGCCACTTCGTGAGGCCAGCGATGTTGCTGCCCTGCGCAAGGGCCTGGCCGAGGGCATCATCGACTGCGTGGCCACCGATCACGCTCCGCACGCCGAGCAGGACAAGTGCTGCGAGTTCGCCGCTGCGCGCCCCGGCATGCTCGGCCTCGAGACGGCGCTCTCGATCATCGTGCAAACGATGGTGGAGCCCGGACTGCTCGACTGGCGCGGCGTTGCTCGCGTCATGAGTGAGCGTCCCGCAGCGATTGTCGGCCTCGACGATCAGGGCCGTCCCATCGAGGTAGGGGAGCCGGCCAACCTGACGTTGATCGATCCCTCCGCAGAATGGACCGTGCACGGCAAGGCACTGGCGAGTGTCGCGAGTAACACTCCGTATGAGTCGATGACATTGCCTGCTCGGGTCACGACCACACTGTTACGTGGCCGCGTTACTGCACACGACGGATCGCCGCGGCTGCTGAGCAGCAAGGAGTAGGCGTCATGGAGATGGAAAGAGTTCTGTGGATTGTCGGTCTGGTGGTCTTCTGGGCCGCGATGATCGGTTTGATGTTCATCGGCTGGCGTGGCCGCGCCCGACGACAGAAAGACAAGATCGGCGAGCTGCCCACGGTGCCGGCGACGTTGGGTGAATTGCTGGTCATGCCGACCACCGGCTTGTACGTCGGTAGCACCATCGCGCCCAGCTGGCAGGACCGCATTGCGGTCGGAGATCTCGGATTCCGGGCGACCTGCGAGATCAGTCGCTACTCCAACGGCATCCTGGTCGAGCGTGACGGGGCGTCTGCTATCTGGATCCCCGAGAAGTCGATCCGCGCGATCCGCACCGAGAGCGGTCTCGCAGGCAAGGTCATGAGCAAGGACGGGGTCCTGGTCATCCGCTGGGAGTTGCCGAGCGGAACCGAGATCGACACGGGCGTGCGCGGCGACGACAAAATGGTGTACCCGGACTGGGTCAAGCCGGTTACTGCTTCGAACAAGACGAACAACAATGAAGACGCAAGCTCTGGCGACATCGAGCAGAACGGAAAGAACGCATGAGCGGCTTTGACAGCAGCCCCGCAGTACTGGTCCTCGAAGACGGACGGGTGTTCCGCGGAACCACCTTCGGCGCGGTTGGACAGACGCTGGGCGAAGCGGTGTTCAGCACCGGCATGACCGGCTACCAGGAAACGCTCACCGATCCCAGCTACCACCGCCAGATCGTGGTCTCCACCGCGCCGCAGATCGGCAACACCGGTTGGAACGACGAAGACGACGAGTCGGTCGGACCGACCGGCGAGAGTGCCGGCGCCAAGATCTGGGTTGCCGGGTACGTCGTTCGTGACCCCTCGCGCGTCACCTCGAGCTGGCGTGCAACCGGTTCGCTACAGGCCAAGCTCGAAGAGCAGTCGATTGTCGGCATCGCCGGTATCGACACGCGCGCCCTGGTTCGCCACCTGCGTACTCGCGGTTCGATGAAGGCCGGAATCTTCTCCGGTGAAGCCATCGCCGCCGACGACGACGAGTTGGTCCGACGGGTTCAAGATCAGCCCACCATGCTCGGCGCCGATCTTGCCGGTGAGGTCAGCACGACCAGCGGCTACATCGTCGAGCCGAAGGGCGGCGAGGCGCTGTACACGGTTGCCGCCATCGACCTCGGTATCAAGACGAACACCCCGCGCATGTTCGCCGAGCGCGGCATTCGCGTCCACGTACTGCCGTCCAACGCGAGCCTCGAGCAGATCCTCGACCTCAAGGCCGATGGTGTGTTCCTCTCCAACGGCCCGGGCGACCCGGCCACCGCCGACGGCGCAGTGCACCTGACGAAAGAGGTCATCGGACAGGGCTTGCCGCTGTTCGGTATCTGCTTCGGCAACCAGATCCTGGGCCGCGCCCTCGGCCTGAGCACGTACAAGATGAAGTTCGGCCACCGCGGCATCAACATCCCGGTGATCGAGCATCAGACGGGTCGCATCGCGATCACCGCTCAGAACCACGGCTTCGCACTCGAAGGTGAAGCCGGCCAGGAATTCGACACCCCGTTCGGTCGCGCCGTGGTAAGCCACACCTGCGCCAACGACGGAGCCGTCGAAGGTGTTCGCCTGCTCGACGATTCGGCCTTCTCGGTGCAGTACCACCCGGAAGCTGCAGCCGGCCCGCACGACGCCGCGTATCTCTTCGACCGCTTCACCAGCCTGCTCTCCGCACGGAAAGAAACCGGAGTCAAGAACTAATGCCACGCCGTACAGATCTCAAGCACATCCTGGTAATCGGCTCCGGTCCGATCGTCATCGGTCAGGCCTGCGAGTTCGACTACTCGGGCACCCAGGCTTGCCGCGTCCTCCAGGAGGAGGGCCTGCGCGTCAGCCTGGTCAACTCCAACCCGGCCACCATCATGACGGACCCCGAGTTCGCCGACGCTACCTACGTCGAGCCGATCACGGCCGAGTTCCTCGAGAAGGTCATCGCCAAGGAAGCGTTGCAGGGCAACAAGATCGACGCCGTCCTCGCGACGCTCGGCGGTCAGACCGCTCTCAACGCCGCTGTGGCGCTGCACGAGCAGGGCATCCTCGAGAAGTACGACGTCGAGCTGATCGGTGCCGACTTCGACGCCATCCAGCGCGGCGAGGATCGCCAGAAGTTCAAGGACATCGTTGCCAAGGTCGGCGGCGAATCCGCGAAGTCGGCTGTGTGCTACACGATGGACGAAGTACACGCCACGGTTGCCGAACTCGGCTACCCGGTTGTCGTGCGCCCTTCCTTCACCATGGGCGGCCTCGGTTCCGGTATGGCGTACAACGTCGACGATCTCAACCGGATCGCCGGCGGCGGTCTGGCTGCATCGCCGACCGCCAACGTCCTGATCGAGGAATCCATCCTCGGGTGGAAGGAATACGAACTCGAACTCATGCGTGACAGTCGCGACAACGTCGTGATCGTCTGCTCCATCGAGAACGTCGACCCGGTTGGTGTCCACACCGGCGACAGCGTCACGGTCGCCCCGGCGATGACGCTGACCGACCGCGAGTACCAGGCAATGCGCGACCTCTCCATCGACATCCTGCGTGAGGTGGGCGTCGACACCGGCGGCTGCAACATCCAGTTCGCGATGGACCCGGCCGACGGCCGCCTGGTTGTCATCGAGATGAACCCGCGCGTCTCCCGCTCGTCGGCACTGGCATCGAAAGCGACCGGGTACCCGATCGCGAAGATGGCCGCCAAGCTGGCCATCGGATACACGCTCGACGAGATCGTCAACGACATCACCAAGGAAACGCCGGCCTGCTTCGAGCCGACGCTCGACTACGTCGTCGTCAAGGCTCCTCGCTTTGCGTTCGAGAAGTTCCCCGGCGCGGACGGAACTCTGACGACCACGATGAAGTCGGTGGGCGAGGCCATGAGCATCGGCCGCAACTTCACCGAGGCATTCGGCAAGGTCATGCGCTCGCTCGAGACCAAGCGTGCGGGTTACTGGACGGGCCCCGAGGTCGAAACCGAGAGCCTCGAAGCTCTGCTTGCCGATATCAGCGTTCCGCAGGACGGCCGGATGTACGGCATCGAGAAGGCATTTGCCCTCGGCGCCACCATCGAGCAGCTCTTCGACGCCACGAAGATCGACCCGTGGTTCCTCGATCAGTTCCAGCAGATCCACGAACTCGGTGAAAAGCTGCGCGTTGCAGAAACTTTCGATGAAATTGCGTTGCGTCAGGCCAAGTACCACGGTCTTTCGGATCGTCAGATCGCGGCCCTGCGCCCCGAACTCGGCGGCGAGGACGGTGTTCGCGCTCTGCGTGACGAGCTCGGTGTCCGCCCGGTCTACAAGACCGTCGACACGTGCGCCGCAGAGTTCGAAGCCAAGACGCCGTACCACTACTCGACGTACGAACTCGACCCCAACGCCGAGTCCGAGGTCGCCCCGCAGACCGAGCGTCCCAAGGTCCTGATCCTCGGATCGGGCCCCAACCGCATCGGTCAGGGCATCGAGTTCGACTACTCGTGTGTCCATGCAGCGCAGACTCTGTCCGAGGCCGGCTACGAGACCGTCATGGTCAACTGCAACCCCGAGACCGTCTCGACGGACTACGACACCGCTGATCGCCTGTACTTCGAGCCGCTCACGTTCGAGGACGTGTTCGAGGTCTACCGCGCTGAAGCACAGTCAGGCACCGTTGCCGGCGTCATCGTCCAGCTCGGTGGCCAGACCCCGCTCGGGTTGGCCAAGCGCCTCGAAGCTGCGGGCGTTCCCATCGTCGGAACCAGCCCCGCAGCCATCGACCTCGCAGAGGATCGCGGTGAGTTCGGTCGAGTGCTGACCGAAGCCGGTCTGCCCGCACCGAAGTTCGGTACCGCCACCACGTTCGACGGCGCCCGCGACATCGCGGCAGGAATCGGCTACCCGGTCCTGGTGCGTCCGTCGTACGTGCTCGGTGGACGCGGCATGGAGATCGTGTACGACGAGGCTTCACTCGCCAACTACATCTCCCGGGCCACGGAAATCTCCGACGACCGCCCTGTGCTGGTCGACCGCTTCCTCGAAGATGCGGTCGAGATCGACGTCGACGCTCTGTGCGACGGCACCGAGGTATACCTCGCGGGCGTCATGGAGCACATCGAGGAAGCCGGCATCCACTCCGGTGACTCGGCATGTGCGCTGCCGCCCATCACGCTGGGCCGTGCAGACCTCGAGAACGTTCGCCGCTCCACCGAGGCTCTGGCCAAGGGAATCGGCGTCAAGGGCCTACTCAACGTGCAGTACGCACTCAAGGACGACATCCTCTACGTCCTCGAAGCGAACCCGCGCGCCAGCCGCACCGTCCCGTTCGTCTCCAAGGCGACGGCTGTGCAGTTGGCCAAGGCCTGTGCTCGCGTCATGCTCGGCGAATCGATCGCCGAACTGCGGGTCAGCGGAATCCTGCCTGCAGAGGGCGACGGCGGAAACACCCCGGCCGGCGCACCGATCGCGGTCAAGGAAGCAGTACTGCCGTTCAACCGGTTCCGCCGCGCCGACGGAACCGGTGTCGACACCCTGCTGAGCCCGGAAATGAAGTCCACCGGCGAGGTCATGGGCATCGACTTCGACTTCGGCACTGCCTTCGCCAAGTCGCAGACCGCTGCCTACGGATCGCTGCCCACCGAAGGTGCCGTATTCGTCTCGGTTGCCAACAAGGACAAGCGTTCGCTGATCTTCCCGGTCAAGCGTCTTGCGGACCTGGGCTTCACGATCCTCGCGACAGACGGAACCGCAGAGGTCTTGCGTCGCAACGGTATCGAGTGCACCAACGTGTACAAGCAGTCCGGTGAAGAGGTGCCTGAGGGTGCTGTGACCATCGTCGACCAGATCCGCAGCGGTGAGGTCGCCATGATCATCAACACCCCGTACGGCAACTCCGGCCCACGCGTCGACGGCTACGAGATCCGCAGTGCCGCTGTGGCGTCGAACATTCCGTGCATCACGACAGTGCAGGGCGCTTCGGCTGCCGTTCAGGGCATCGAAGCTGTTCTGCGCGGCGACATCGGCGTTCACTCCTTGCAGGAACTGCACGCCGGACTGCGTCAACCGTCCGCACAGTCGTGACCCTCAGTTGGGGTCAGCGCCTTCGGTCCGCGACTGCGGACCGGGGGCGGCTGTGTGTGGGCATCGACCCGCATCCAGCTCTTCTCGACGCGTGGGGCTTGCCCCGCTCCGCTGACGGCTTGGCGAAGTTCGCGGACATCTGCGTCGAAGCGTTCACCGGTGAAGTTGCACTCGTGAAGCCGCAGGTTGCTTTTTTCGAGGCGTACGGCAGCGCAGGATTCGCCGTGCTCGAACGCACGATCGCGGCTCTTCGCGACGCCGGGACGCTTGTCGTGGCTGACGCCAAGCGCGGCGACATCGGTTCCACCATGGATGCGTATGCACAGGCGTGGCTCGGTGAATCGCCGCTGACCTCGGATTCGGTGACGGTGTCGCCGTACCTCGGATTCGGCGCCTTGGCTCCGGCCTTGGACCTTGCCCGCGAGAACGCGCGCGGAATCTTCGTGCTCGCGCGCACGTCCAACCCCGAGGGCGGCGGATTGCAGCAATCCTCCGCCGGTGGTGTGTCGGTGGCGCAGTCGATTGTCGACGACGCCGTTGCTGCCAACGCAGACGGCCGTGACACTGTCGGACTGGTTGTAGGCGCTACTCGCGATCACGGCTTGGACCTGACCGACTTCAACGGTCCGATCCTGGCTCCGGGACTCGGCGCTCAAGGTGCGACAGCCGCCGATCTGGCCGAGATCTTTGCCGGTTCGACGGAGTTGCTCCTGCCGAACTCGTCGCGCGGTGTTCTCAAGTACGGACCGTCTATATCGGCGCTCCGCGAGGCAGCCATGCGTGATCGGGACGAGATCGAAGCAGCGTTGGCGAACTGATCCGTGAGCGATCACGACGTATCCAGTGGTGTCGGATCGCGGTGGTACCGTCCTGCGGTGAGTGGATTGGACGGATTGTGGACGCGTCGCTGGTGGCGCGTCGGGGTGCTTGTTGTGGTGTGTGGGTTGTTGGCCACCGCGTTTCAGGCTCTGACGGGTGTACACGGCGACGACCTCGCGGTGTACCGGACGGCCGGGCAGGCCGTCTTGGATGGGACAAACCTCTACGACGGCTCGTTCAACGCCCGATTGCCGTTCACGTATCCGCCGTTTGCCGCCGTCGTTGCCGTCCCGGTGGCGATCGGCACCTGGGGTTTCATGCAGTGGACGTGGAGTTTCATCAGTCTTCTGATGCTGGCCGCGATCATCGTACTGAGCTACCGGGGAGTGCCGCTCACACGTAAGCGACCGCTGTCGGTGTATGTGGGATTCCTGATTCTGTGGACGATTGCGTCGCCGATTTCGGATCACCTCGGGTACGGGCAGGTTGGACTGTTTCTGACGTTCCTGTGCCTGATCGACGTCCTCGCGCGGCCGAAGTGGCTGCCCGAGGGCGTCTTGGTCGGCATAGCCGGAGCTGTCAAGCTCGTGCCCATCGTCTACCTCGGCTACTACGTCATCACCGGGAAGTGGAAGGCCTTTGCGGGCGGCGTTGCGGGTTTTGCGGGAGCAACCGCCGTAGGTTTCGCGATACTGCCACGAGCGAGCCTCGACTACTTCGGTGACATCGCATCGCTGTCGGGACGCGTCGCCGTGGGAGACCCGGCGGTCTTCGGAAATCAGTCGCTCCGTGGAATGGCGCTGCGGGTGCTTCCCGACGCCATGGTGGGGCCTGTGTGGCTGGCTGCGTGTGTTGTTCTTGCCGGGCTGGGGATTCTTGCGACTCGGCGTGTACAGCGCTTACGCGGGGATCTGGCGGCGTTTACCGTGGTCGCGCTGCTTGCCGCTGTAGTGACACCTATCGCGTGGACCCATCATTTCGTGTGGCTGGTGCCGGCCGTTGGCGTGCTCTTGACGCCGCCGCGGGGGAGGAGCACGATTCCCGCCTGGTCGTTGGCCGCCGTTGCACTGACTGCAGCAGTGGTGCTGTTCCGGTTGCCGCGCGTCGGCGCAGACCTCGACGTCCCGGTTGTCGGCTTTGTCTTGGAGAATTCTTTACTCTGGGTTGCGTTTGCTGTCCTCGTAGCGTTGGTCGTACCGGGTGCGGACCGAAATGCCGGTGCCGACGCGAGCGCCGGCGATCCGAAATCTTCGCTTTCTGCGTGAGTTTCGCTCGCGACACGCGCAAACGCGTCGAATTGCGTCGAAAAATTTGACTGTGGCACCGGGCACGTTTGGTGGCGGTGCGGCCGACGCCTGGGGCAACCTTGGGTGCTATTCGGTAGATTTACCGAAAAGCCCTGTGTTACAATAGTTTTCGCAATCATATTAACGTCCATGTTGTTTTGTTTCGGTCGAGATAGCGCTGTCGTGCACATCGATTTCGAGATACGTTTCAGAGCGCATAACCCACCGTGATCTGCACCGGACCGCGGGGGGTGGGTTAGCAATTCGCGCCAGGCGTGAGTACGGTCGCTATCGCTGCTGGTTATCCAGTGGAATAGACAAAATTTGCACACGACGAGACGGAGGAACCGTGGCCCTTCCCCAGTTGACTGATGAGCAGCGCGCTGCTGCTTTGGAGAAGGCAGCTGCTGCCCGCAAGGCCAGGGCTGAGCTCAAGGAGCGCCTGAAGCGTGGCGGCACCGACCTTAAAGAGGTCCTCAAGGACGCCGAAGACAACGAAATCTTGGGCAAGATGAAGGTTTCTGCACTGCTCGAGGCTTTGCCGAAGGTGGGCAAGGTCAAGGCTCAGGAGATCATGACCGAGCTGGAGATCGCTCCGACCCGTCGCATCCGCGGCCTCGGTGATCGTCAGCGTCGGGCTCTGCTCACCAAGTTCGACTTCGAGGTCTGAGTCGAACCGTGAGAAAAACTGGCGCAACAGTAGTGATGAGCGCTGCGAAAACAGTTTCTTATGAGTGCTGAGGCTGTGTCAGAGAGCAAGACTGCAGTGCGGAGGGGTCGGCTGGTTGTACTAGCCGGCCCCTCGGCTGTCGGTAAGTCGAGTGTGGTCCGCGAACTGAGGACTCGGTTGCCCGAGTTGATGTTCAGCGTGTCGGCAACGACCCGCGATCCTCGCCCTGGTGAGGTGGACGGCAAGGACTACCGCTTCACCACTCGCGACGAGTTTCAGCGGATGATCGATTCCGGTGAGCTCCTCGAATGGGCCGACATTCACGGCGGACTGCAGCGATCGGGCACACCAGCGGCTCCCGTCGAAGAAGCTCTCGAAGCAGGACGACCCGTACTGGTCGAGGTCGATCTGGCCGGAGCCCGTGCGGTACGCAAGGCAAAACCCGAAGCTCTCCTGGTGTTCATGGCTCCGCCGAGTTGGGACGTTCTCGTCCAGCGACTCACCGGGCGAGGCACCGAATCCGACGAGGTCGTCGCGAGGCGCTTGGAGACGGCGCGAGTCGAATTGGCCGCCCAGGACGAGTTCGACACGGTCATCGTGAACGAGGATGTAAGCCGTGCTTGCGATGAGTTGGTATCCTTGTTGGTTGGGAACTGATTTTCATCCATCCAGGTGCATAAAATCGATTCATGTAGGCCTTCATTCAAGATCTAATTCAGGAGACACAAGAGTGAGCAGCACTTCAGCCGCGTCCGCCGCAAGCCAGGGCGCTCTGCCTGCCTACGACACTCCGCTCGGCATCACCAACCCGCCGATCGACGAGTTGCTCGAACGCACCTCCTCGAAGTACGCCCTGGTCATCTACTCGGCCAAGCGTGCTCGCCAGATCAACGATTACTACAACCAGCTCGGTGACGGCATCCTCGAGTACGTCGGCCCCCTCGTCGAGCCGGGCCTGCAGGAAAAGCCGCTTTCCATCGCGCTGCGCGAAATCCACGCTGATCTGCTCGAGCACACCGAAGGCGAGTGAGCACGTCGTCTGCCGCTCCCGAATCGGTTTCGGGCACCGGGGGAGTAGCGGAAACTTCCGGTACGGCGCGTAAACGCATCGTTGTGGGTGTCGGCGGGGGTATCGCGGCGTACAAAGCGTGCGCGATCATCCGCAGCTTCACCGAGAGTGGTCACCACGTTCGCGTGATTCCCACCGAGTCCGCACTGGAATTTGTCGGCAGAGCAACTTTCGAGGCGCTCTCCGGCAATCCGGTGCACACCGGTGTCTTCGCCGATGTACCGCAGGTGCCGCATGTCCGACTCGGGCAGGAAGCGGACCTTGTTGTCATCGCGCCGGCTACGGCCGATCTGATGGCACGTGCCGTCATGGGCCGAGCTGACGATCTGTTGACCGCAACATTGTTGACCGCTCGTTGTCCCGTCGTCTTCGCTCCGGCGATGCACACCGAAATGTGGGAACACCCCGCAACGGTGTCCAACGTCGCGACCCTGCGTTCGCGCGGAGTCCACGTGATCGAACCGGCATCAGGACGATTGACCGGCAAGGACACCGGTGCTGGTCGCTTGCCCGAACCCGACGAGATCGTGGGCCTCGCGTCGTTGCTCCTCGAGCGCAGCGACGCTTTGCCTCGTGACCTCGAAGGTCGTCGAGTTCTGGTCACCGCCGGTGGTACCCGCGAACCGCTCGACCCGGTTCGTTTCCTCGGCAACCGCAGTTCGGGCAAGCAGGGGTACGCCCTGGCTCGCCTGGCCGCGCAGCGAGGTGCACAGGTCACGCTGATCGCCGGATACACGGCCGATCTAGCGGATCCAGCAGCTGTCGACGTCGTCCACATCAAGACCGCCGAAGATCTTCGATCGGCCGTCGAGAAGCATGCCCCCGGGCAGGACGGCATCATCATGGCCGCTGCCGTCGCCGATTTCCGGCCCACCACGGTGGAGGGAAGCAAGATCAAGAAGGGTGCAAACGAACCCGACTCGATCCCCCTGACGCGCAACGCGGACATCCTTGCCGGCCTCGTCGAATCGCGTCGGGCCGGTGACCTTGCCGCGGACACCGTCATCGTCGGATTTGCGGCTGAGACCGGTGACGCACACGGTGACGTCCTGAGTTACGCCCGTTCGAAACTTGCTCGTAAGGGCTGCGATCTCCTTGTGGTCAACGCAGTCGGCGAGGGCAAGGCATTCGAAGTTGATCACAACGACGGTTGGCTTCTCGGCTCCGACGGATCCGAGGCGGCACTGGAACACGGTTCGAAAGCGTTGATGGCCAGCCGCGTGCTGGATGCGCTCATTACGTTATTCCCGTAGAGGGGTGAGGGGCTTCTCACCCGTTTCGGGTGAGCGTAAGGGTGTTGCGCCGAGCGTTCAACGGATATCGTCGGCGCAGCTACACCCTGAATAAGCGACAAAACGGCCACCACACGGTGGTCGTGTTATTTCAATAAGCTGTAGTCATGAACTCAAGGCGTCGAGAGGGAGATCTGTGAGCAAGTCCGGCAGTCGGCTATTCACCAGCGAGTCCGTCACCGAGGGGCACCCGGACAAGATCTGTGACGCGATCAGCGACTCCATCCTCGACGCGATCCTCGCGCAGGATCCGCGTGCCCGCGTCGCCGTGGAGACACTCGTCACCACTGGCCAGGTTCACGTCGCCGGTGAGGTCACGACCACGGCATACGCCGACATCCCCAAGATCGTCCGCGACACAGTTCTCGAGATCGGGTACGACAGCTCTGCCAAGGGCTTCGACGGCAACTCGTGCGGCGTCAACGTCGCGATCGGTGCTCAGTCCCCGGAAATTGCTCAGGGCGTTGATCATTCGCACGAAGCTCGGGTCGACGGAACTCTCGACGACGAAATCGACCGTCAGGGCGCCGGCGATCAGGGCCTGATGTTCGGCTACGCCACCACTGATACGCCGGAACTGATGCCGCTTCCCATCGCGATGGCTCATCGCTTGTCGCGTCGTCTGACCGAGGTTCGCAAGAGCGGCGTCCTGCCGTACCTGCGTCCGGACGGCAAGACTCAGGTCACCATCGAGTACGACGGTGACAAGCCGGTTCGTCTCGACACCGTCGTCATCTCCACCCAGCACGCCGCAGACATCGACCTCGACAACCTGCTCACCCCGGACCTTCGCGAGAAGGTGCTCAACTCGGTGCTCGCAGACATCAATGTCATTGATCTGGACACCTCCGATGTGCGTCTGCTCGTCAACCCGACGGGCAAGTTCGTGCTCGGTGGCCCGATGGGTGACGCCGGTCTGACCGGACGCAAGATCATTGTCGACACCTACGGCGGAATGGCTCGCCACGGCGGCGGCGCATTCTCCGGCAAGGACCCGTCAAAGGTCGACCGCAGTGCGGCATACGCAATGCGCTGGGTTGCCAAGAACGCCGTTGCAGCCGGCCTCGCCGATCGCATCGAAGTTCAGGTTGCCTACGCGATCGGCAAGGCTGCTCCCGTCGGCTTGTTCGTCGAGACGTTCGGTACCGAGAAGACCGACCCGGCTCGGATCCAGCAGGCCATCACCGAGGTATTCGACTTGCGGCCCGGAGCGATCATCCGCGATCTCGATCTGCTTCGTCCGATCTATGCACAGACTGCGGCGTACGGTCACTTCGGACGCACCGACATCGATCTCCCGTGGGAGAGCACGGATCGTGCGGACAAGCTGCGCAGCGCAGCAGGTCTCTGATAACTGACGTACAGACGGGGCGCGGGTGGGCGCGGAAAGAGTAGCGGCAGAGGTTGATCCGGTTGCCCGGGTGCTCCCGATGCTCCCGCTCGCCCACCTCGACCGAGAGTTCGACTACCTCGTTCCCCGTGAACTCGAAGCGGATGCGCAACCCGGTGTACGGGTGCGCATCCGCTTTGCTGGTCGTCTGGTCGACGGTTTCATCGTCTCCCGCGAGGCGACCAGCGATCATCAGGGCAAATTCGGGTGGCTCGAACGTGTCATTTCGGCCGAGCGAGTCCTCACTGCCGAGATAGCGCAACTGGTCGACCGCGTTGCCGAGCGCTATGCAGGCACCCGGGCCGACGTGCTGCGCCTAGCCATACCGCCCCGCCACGCCAAGGTCGAGGGCGAGCCGTGGGAACCGAGCGGCGAGATCGCCGCGCCTACGTTGGACGAACGAGGCTGGCACCTCTATCAGTACGGCGACGCGTTTGTCACCGCTGTCCGCGAACTGCGTGCTCCGCGAGCGGTCTGGCAGGCATTGCCCGGTGAGGATTGGCCGTTGCGGTTGGCTGAACTCGCCGGTTCGGTGGCGTCGGCAGGCAAGAGTGCGGTCATCGTCGTTCCGGATCAGCGTGATCTAGATCGAGTTCTTGCCGCCTGCGAGAAAGTATCCGGACCTGAAGCGGTAGTAGGACTTTCAGCGGGACTTGGCCCGGCTATGCGCTATCGGCGGTGGCTTGCGGCGCTTCGCGGAAGTGCCCGCATCGTCGTCGGCACGCGAAGCTCCGTTTTTGCCCCCACGCCGGACACCGGCCTTGTTGTCGTGTGGGACGACGGCGACGACAACCTGTCCGAGCCCCGCTCGCCCTACCCGCACGCCCGTGAATCCGCGGTATTGCGGGCGCATGTGGCCGGGTGCGCCGTGGTGATCGGCGGATTCTCCCGAACTGCGGAGTCTCAGGTGCTCGTCGATTCGGGGTGGGCCCACGATTTGGTTGCCGCTCGGGATGTGGTCAGGCACTGCTCACCCAAGATCACCGCATTGGCGGATAGTGATCACGCGTTGGCCCGCGACCCCGGTGCGAGGGCAGCACGGTTGCCGGCGATCGCTTTTGCCGCGGCCAGGCGAGCATTGGCCGACGGCCGTGGCGTGTTGGTGCAGGTGCCGCGTCGTGGGTACGTTCCGACACTCGCATGCGGGAAGTGCCGGGCGCCGGCGCGGTGCCGTCGTTGCAACGGACCGTTGGCGTTGCCATCTGCAGCAGGTCCCGACGGTGCCGGAATTCCCGAGTGCCGCTGGTGCGGCGTCGCCGACGCGGCCTACCGATGCCATGCGTGTGGAGCCAAGGCGTTGCGTGCCGTTGTGGTCGGGGCGGGCCGAACAGCTGAGGAACTCGGTCGGGCGTTCCCCGGGGTGAAGGTTGTGCTGTCCGGTGGCGGCGATGTGGTCAAGGAAGTTGCCCAGGGCCCGGCGCTGGTGGTCTCGACCGTCGGCGCGGAACCGGTGATGACCGGGGGCTATGGTGCTGCTTTGTTGCTCGACGGGTGGGCATTGCTCGGGCGCGCAGATCTTCGCGCCGAGGAAGAGACGCTGCGGCGCTGGATGTCTGCCGCAGCCTTGGTGATTCCACTGTCCGACGGTGGCGAGGTAGTAGTCGTCGCGGATTCGGGAATCCCGACAGTTCAGGCTTTGGTCCGGTGGGATCCGGTTGGGCACGCCCGCAGTCAGCTCGACGAACGCGACGAGGTCGGGTTTCCGCCTGCCGTCCATCTGGCGGCCATCGACGGTGGTAGCGCCGCGATTACTGAATTGGTCGCTTCTGCCGATCTGCCTGCGAGCGCGGTTCTCCTCGGTCCTGTGGAATTGCCTGCGGGGGAGAGGCTTCCGTATTCCGGTGAGGACGAGGCGGGCGTAGCTCCCGAGCGTCTGCTGATTCGGGTGCCGCGCAAGGACGGCCGGGCACTGGCTGACGCTTTAGCTCATGCTCGCGCTGCTCGGAGCGCCAGAAAATCCTCCGGGCCCGTGCGTATTCAGATTGACCCGCGTCGAATCGGCTGAGAAATTTCTTGGTGGCCTGGCGCTTTGCATGATTGCGGATGTGTGCTGCCTATACTGACCACTGTCTGACGAGGGAATACCGGTGAGAATCCGGAACTGACGCGCAACGGCGATGGGATTTCCCACGAGTCCGAACACTCGTCCGGCACCACATCGAAAATGGCGATTGCCACATGTCGGGTTCCGCGACCGAGCCCCTGATCGAAGGACGACTTTCCGTGCTCACCGCACCACTGACGCGCGCACTCACTGCCGCGACCGGATTGCTCTGCACCACCGCACTACTGACCGGGTGCTCCAGCGCTACTGCGCCGGACGCCGCGACCCCGACTACCGTTGCTGCTGATGCAGCGGGTCCTACAAGTTACCCGTTGACACTCGAAAATTGTGGTGTGTCAGTGACATTCGATTCGGCGCCGCAACGAGCTGTGTCGCTGTACCAGAGTGCGACGGAGATCTTGCTCTCGCTCGGTCTCGGCGACCGGATGGTAGGCACCTCCACCTGGTTCGATCCTGTTCTCGCTCCTCTCGCGGCCCAGAACGACCTGGTGCCGAGACTGGCCGACAATGACGCATCGCTCGAAGTGGTACTCGACACCGAACCCGATCTGGTGACGTCGGCGAGCGCCCACACCTTCACCTCCGCCGTTGTTGCGGAACGCTCCCGATTCGCGGAACTGGGAATTCCCACGTATCAGTCGCCGTCTGTCTGTACCGATGCCGTCGTGGAGGGGGAGAACGTCTCGCGTACCGCGACTCTGACCATCGACACGCTGTACCGGGAGATTCGTGAGCTGGCGGCGATCTTCGACGTGCAGGATCGTGGCGCAGAGTTGATTGCCGAACTGCAGTCGCGGCTATCGGAAGCGGCGGCCGGTGTTGCCGGTTCGGGAAGAACGCTCGCTTTCTGGTTCTCCGGACTCGAGGCTCCGTACATGGCCGGATGTTGTTCGGCCCCAGGTCTTCTTGCCGACGAGGCAGGCGCCGTCAACGTATTTGCGGATCTGTCCGACGACTGGCCGGAAGTGAGTTGGGAGGCGGTAGCCGACCGCGACCCGGATGTGTTGGTGCTCGGTGACCTTCACCGTCGGCGAGTAGACGGTGATTCGTTGGAAACAAAAATCGCCTTTCTCGAATCGAATCCGGTGACCGCGCAGATGACTGCCGTGCGGAACCGCAACTACGTCACATTGTCCGGGGCCGAGATGGATCCAGGGATCCGCGAGATCGACGCACTGGAAAAGCTCGCAGACGGACTGCGCTCGACGGTGGGCTGATACCGCTCGAGACATTGCACCTTTACTGCTCGAGACATTGCACCTTCGATCTGTGCGATATATCGTCGAACTATCAGCGATATCGGCGAAGGGTAGCAACAATGGACAGGCATTTTCCCGACGGCGACCGTGGGCGCGGGCATCGTCGAGGGCGGTTCGGGCCCGACGGCGGACCTGGCCCAGGGTTCGGTCCCGGCGCGCACTTCGGACGTGGGCGCGGGCGCGGCGGGCGCGGGCGTCGAGGTGACGTTCGCGCGGCTGTTCTGCTCCTCATTGCCGAAGAACCGATGCACGGCTACGAACTGATTCAACAGATCGTCGAACGCAGTGGCGGAGTGTGGAAACCGAGTCCGGGATCGATCTACCCCGCACTGTCGCAACTCGAAGACGAAGGCCTCGTGATCATCGACAAGGTCGCCGGACGGAAGACTGCAAAACTCACCGAGGAAGGTGCCGCGTACGTCGAGCAGCACCGGGCGGATCTCGGTGCACCGTGGGACGAGGTTCGCGACAGCGTCGGCGCTCCCGAGCAGGATCTGCGTGAGCTGATCGGGCAACTGATGGGTGCTGCCGGTCAGGTCGCCGCAGTGGGTACACCAGCGCAGGTCAAGGCCGCTGCCGGTGTTCTGATCGAAGCGCGTCGAGCGTTGTATCGCGTTCTTGCCGACGACGGGTCCACCGATACCGACAGTTGAGTGCGGCACTCGTGTTGGTGTGTCCGGTCACTATCGCCGACGAAGCATGAACTACCTTGGGTAGCAATATAATCACTTCGATAATCAGGAGAGTTCATGAGTGTCCACGACTTTGCCGTCAAGGCTGCCGACGGATCCACCGAGGATCTGAGCCAGTACAAGGGCAACCTTCTGTTGGTCGTCAACGTGGCAAGCAAGTGTGGATTCACACCGCAGTACGAAGGCCTCGATGCCCTGTACCGGGAGAACAAGGACCGCGGCCTTCGGGTCATCGGATTCCCGAGCAATCAGTTCGGAGATCAGGAGCCTGGCCAGGACGCTGAGATCCAGGAGTTCTGCAGCACGACCTACAACGTCACCTTCCCGGTGTACGCAAAGATCGAGGTCAACGGAGACAACGCGGACCCGCTGTACGAGCACCTCCGCAGCGAGGCACCCGGTGAATTCGGGCCCGAAATCGGATTCCTGTTCGAGCACGTCAGCAAGACGCGCCCCGAGGCGATCGGTACCGACGAAGTGAAGTGGAACTTCACGAAGTTCCTCGTCGATCGTGACGGAGCGGTAGTTCGCCGGTTCGAGTCGACGGTCACCCCTGAGCAGATCGCCGAGGAAATTTCGGAGCTGCTGTAATTACCGGGCTGCTGTAAGCAGGACTATCAACTTAATATTCAGTCGTAATCCCGGGAGCCTCTGCGTGGTCTCCCGGGATTGCTGTCTTAAGCGTCGGACCTGTTGATTTCGATTGCACAACGCAGCACAACGTGCCAAAGTTCGTCGAGATCGACGTCGGCGATTGCGAAACCTTTTGCGGTGGAGTGGTGGTCCTGCCCGATCAATCCGGCTAGTTCGGCGAAACCCGGGTGCTGACGTACAACCTCGTATTGGTTCCAGGTTCCGTAGGCCATGAGTTGGCCGGTTTTGTTGATCCACAATTGGATGGGCGCGTACCGGAGTCCATAGGGGTACAAGAAGATGCCGCCTCCCGGACGATTGCCGAACCACAGGTTCTCGTGCTGTCCGCGGATGTCATCGAGATTTTCGAGAAGTTCGAAGATCCGCTGGGCGGAGACGCGGTCGGACGTGGCGTCGAGTGCGTCGAGGAATGATTGTGTGGTCCAGGATGTCGAGGGGCCAGAACTGCGGGCTTTAACGGCCGCGATTTCGCCGCCGTAGGTGGAAGGCATCAGGAATTCGATGTCCCCGTGTCGGGCATAAGTCAGCTGAAGAGCGGTGACTGCCACTTCGTCGCGAGTTATTCGGTTCAGGAATTCGACCAGGCGTTTGAGATCGTTGTCGATACGGTCGACGGCCTTCTGTGATGTTGAGGTCGAGTTGTTCGAGTGCAGTCTCCCCGAGCGCGGCAAGATCATCACCCCGCTGACGATTCCATTGCTCCCTGAACGATTTAGCACCATCGACCCAGATCGCGGATGCGTAATCGAGAACCTGCCCGATCACCATTCTGCGTCGCTCGGAGTTCGATGCAAGCTTGCACTCGACGATCGTGATCGTGCCGTCAGGGCTGACAATGCACACGTCTGCGGGCCCTGCCGTGGTCGAAAGCTCGCGAACAGTCAAAGCGCCTTCGGGGACACCGGGTACGTACTGCGGGTCGGTTGCGACGATCCGCTGCAAGTGGTCTTCGTTCTCGTAGGCGGTCATCTCGGGTGAATCCCAGGATTCTGCGGATCCGATCCGTCGGATCAGCAATCCGGGGTCTACATCGCAGTTTGGGCTCGCAACGTCACGTCACCTCGCAAAATTTGACAGATAGTCTGTTGAAAAAATTTCGATAGAGACAGGTCACATCCAAGACCTTAGAAGAAATAAGCAGCTACCCTGGCTAATGAGACTAGGGAGAATCGCATGGACGAACGTGCCGACCGGCTGCGGGAAGACGTGGCGCTGTTCAGTCGAAGGATTCGGACGAAGAGTTCCGGGCATTTGTTGACTCCAACCCAACTGCAGGCACTTGCGCATCTGGATCGGGTGGGCGCGATGAGTGCGCGTGCGCTTGCCGATTTGGAGCGGGTAGTCCCGCAAACAATCGCCCGGACTGTGCTTCTCCTCGAGGAGAAGGGGATGGTGACGCGCACCGTCGATCCACATGATGCTCGCGCGAGTTTGATCTCGATCACGGACATCGGCCGCAGGACCTTGGACGTGGACCGCGCCGCCCGTAGTGAATGGCTTACGTCCGTGCTGACGGAGGAGTTCACTGACGTCGAACGTGAGTTGCTCTATCTCGCAGGACGTTTGCTGCGGCGTGCGGCTGAGTCGACCGATACAACACCGGCGCAGGAGTCAGTGATGCGCGCATGACTGCCGTCGAGGACCAGGCAGATACCAAGGCCTTGCCTGTTCCGTTCCGGGTGAGTGGTGCGGCAGCGACCGGCAGCATTCTGCAACCGCTGAATTCGTCGATGATTGCCGTGGCAATTGTTGGTATCGCCGCTCAGTTCGGGTCGAACGGCGGCGTTTCCTGGATCATCTCCGCGATGTACATCACGACCGCTGTTGGCGCGCCCATGATGGGTCGGCTCGGTGCATTGCTGGGCGCTCGCCGGGTATTTCTCGGAGGCTTAGCCCTGGTCGCCATCGGATCGTGCGTCGGGATGCTTGCCCCGAATGTCGGTTGGTTGATCGGTGCGTACGTGATCCTCGGATTCGGCATTTCAGCCCACATGCCCAACGCGATGACCATGGTCCGCAGCTACTCCGAGCGCTACGGGCGCCAGCCGCGTACGGCGATTGCAACGTTGGTTGTCTGCAGTCAGTCCGTTGCAGCTCTTGGTCCCACTGTCGGTGGTCTCCTTGTGGGGGCTTTCGGGTGGCAATCGATCCTGTGGGTGAATCTTCCCGTCGTAGTGCTCAGTGCTGTTGTGGTTATGCGTGCTGACGTGGGCTTTGCCGGCGGTGGGCGAGTGTCGGTTCGGGAAGCGCTCCATGCTCTCGATGTGGTCGGAATCGGATTGTTCCTCGTGACGATCACGTCGACGATGGTGCTGCTGGTTTCGTTGCCGGGGAACCCGACGTGGTGGCTGCTTCCCGTTGCGGTGACGGGACTCGGTCTCTTTGTCTGGTGGGAGCACCGCGCTCCGGAGCCGTTTCTGGATGTCGAGGCCCTGGCACGTAATCGCTCGCTCAGTGCCACTCTGGGTCGGACATTGCTCACGTACACGTGCTTCTACTGCGTCTTTTTCGGAATTCCGCAATGGCTGCAGTACGCGCGGGGGATGAGCCCGATCGAGGCCGGCTTGACGATGCTGCCCGTCGCGGGGGTCAGCGTGGTGGCCACCATGATCGGGTCTCGCACATACCGGCGGTACGGCGCCCGTCGCACTCTGTTTGTCGGTACGTGTGCGCTGCTGGTCGGCGGGGTGTTGATCGCTTCGGTCGAAAGCTCGACTGCACCGGTCTTGGTGCTTCTCCTTGTTGCCGCGGTACTTGGTATACCGAACGGTTTCAACAACATCGGCAATCAAAGCCTGATCAATGCGGTGACAACCGTGGACGAAGTTGGTGCAGCTATCGGCGTTTACCGCACAGTTGCGTTCATCGGCGCGAATCTTGCGGTTGTGGTGTTGCAGGTAACGGCCGGTCATCAGATCGACGACGCTGGTCTGCACCGGACTGGATGGTTCATCGCAGTTTCAGGATTGGTCCTTCTTGTCGGGATCATGTTCTCGCGCAACATGGGACCGGCCCGCGCTGTCGATTCCCCGACTTCGTCTGCCTGATCTCGCTGTCGATCAGCTCGCTGCGGCGCGTCGCAGATCTTCGCACGTGCTCCGGTAAATCTGTGCCAGATCAGCCTCGGCGCCGTTGTCCAGGCGTTCTGCCCAGGTATCGACCGCGATACGTGTTGTCATCGCGGCACTTTCGACGAGTAGTCGAGCGTAAGGGCGGGCATTCTCGCCGCCGAGTTTGATGGCAACTCGGTCCGTCAGTTGGATCAGTGCCATGGATTCTGTGGCAAATGACGATGCGCACAGATGGGGGTCGGATGCGAGGAGGCGCCGAACTCGCAGTATTCGATCTCGCCTGTCAGGCGAGGCCTCCAGTCTCTCGATGATGTTCCCGTAGATTTCCTGCATCCCTGTCAGAGTCACGTCGTCGGCAGGGATCGCATCGAGCCATTCGACGATCTCCGTCTCGAACTCGACCTCGACGCTGAGGGCCGAGTCTTCCTTGGTGGCGAAGCATCGAAAAAATGTGCTGGGTGAGACTCCGGCGCGGCGCGCGATTTCGTCAACCGTCGTCGCCGACGAGCCGTGGAGTTCGAAAAGTTCCAGAGCGGCCCGGGATATCTCGAGGCGAGTTTCCTGGCGGCGGCGTTCCCGCAGGTCGGGAGCGCGTTTTGCCGCGGGGACCTTGACGCTGTCGTGTGTGGTCATCCGCAGTCCTCCATGCGGCTCAACTTACCAGCCGAAATCAACTTGACAGTGACTCTCAAGATGATTGATATTGTCAGTTAAATAAGTTGATTTGTCTTCTAAGACCAGAGAGTTCTCAGTAGCGCATGCATATTCAAGAGACGGAAGCCCAACCGGAATCGGTTGACCTCGACCGCGGTAGCAAATTGTTGATCACCGTGCTGGTCGTCGCAGCGTTCGTGATGATCCTCAACGAGACGATCATGAGCGTGGCACTGCCACGTTTGATGGTGGACCTGGACATCACCGCCAGCACAGCACAGTGGCTGACCACTGGATTCATGCTGACCATGGCCGTCGTGATTCCGACGACGGGCTACCTGTTCCAGCGATTCACTCTCCGGCAAGTATTCGCAGCAGCGATGACGCTCTTCAGCGTCGGCACGCTCCTCGCGGCGTCCGCACCCGGATTCGAACTTCTTCTGGCGGGTCGAGTGATCCAAGCCGGTGGTACCGCCATCATGCTTCCACTCCTCATGACCACGGTCCTGCGTGTTGTTCCCGCCCATAAGCGCGGCGCCATGATGGGCGTCATCTCCATCGTGATCGCCGTCGCTCCGGCGATCGGTCCGACACTCTCCGGTGTGATCCTGCGATCGCTGGACTGGCGCTGGATGTTCTGGCTTGTGTTGCCGATCGCCCTGGTTGCGTTTGCCATCGGTTCCGCTTTGGTCAAGAACCTCACTACTACCGGCGCAGCACCGTTCGACGGGTTGTCGGTTGTATTGTCCGCGTTGGCATTCGGTGGCATCGTCTACGGACTCGGTAGTCTCGGGCATTCCGCCGAGGGATCCGGCGTGCCGGTGTGGGTACCGCTGGTTATCGGTGTCGTGGCGCTGGTCGTGTTTGTTCTGCGTCAGTTGTCGCGGCAAGAGGACGGGCGCGCCCTCCTGGACATGCGGCCATTCCTCACGCCGACGTTCAGCATCGGATTGGCCATGTTGGCGATCAGCATGATGGCCCTGTTCGGTGCGCTGATTCTGCTGCCGTTGTACCTGCAGAATGTGCTCGGCCTCGACACGTTGAAGACCGGTTTGTTGCTTCTCCCCGGTGGTTTGCTCATGGGCATCCTGGCACCGTTCGTCGGTCGGGTCTTCGACCGCGTCGGTCCGCGCCCGCTGGTCATCCCCGGTGTTGTCGTGGTCAGCGCCGCGTTGTGGCTGATGACGCTCCTCGACACGGAGACCGGCTTGCCGATGGTTGTCGGCATCCATTCGATGCTGATGGTGGGTCTGGCATTGGTGATGACTCCGCTGATGACGTCGTCGCTCGGATCGGTCCCGTCGGAGTTGTATTCCCACGGCAGTGCAATTTTCAATACCGGTCAGCAGTTGGCCGGTGCGGCGGGAACCGCGTTGTTCGTCACAATTATGTCGAACACAGCCGCCTCACAACTCGCCGATGGTGCGACCGATGTCGCTGCGCAGCAATCGGGTATCCACACAGCATTCATGTGGGGTGGCGTCATATCCCTGATCGCGGTGGCAGGCTCGTTCTTCATCCGGAAGCCGGCAGTGACCAGCTAGGGATGTGTGTTCGTCTGCACTTATGATTGGCCTTGGTGTGGATCGGGATCGGGGCGGGAGTGCTGAACTATGTCGGGTAGAACAAGAATTGCAGGATTGGTGTTGGCTAGCGCCTGTCTGGTAGCGCTACCAAGTGTTGCCGGCGCGCAGTCCGGGGCGAGCGTTCCCACACACGTCGGACCGGCACAGATAAGCCGTCACGCGGCAACCGCATATGCAGAGACTCACCCCGATTCGGCGCCGGCCGGGTCCAATGATTTCGATTGCAGGCCCACGGCCGCGCATCCGCGTCCGGTGTTGCTCGCACATGGAACGGACACTCAGGCGTACACCGACTGGGCGGCTGTGGCGCCGGCCCTCGCTGCCGATGGCTATTGCGTTTTTGTTCTCAACTACGGCGGGGATCCTGAGGAAGATACCTTCGGCGTCGGCGACATCGTCTCGAGCGCAAGCGAATTCAGTGCCTTTGTCGATCAGGTGAGATCGAGGACGGGCGCTGATCGCGTCGACGTCATCGGGTACTCGCAGGGCGCCACGGTAACTCGGTACTACACCAACAAACTTGGTGGTTCGCAGTTTGTCGACCACTGGATCGGGCTGGCCTCGCCGACGTACGGCGGTGTGATGTTCGGGCTCGTGCCACTCGTACGGGCAATACCCGGCGGCGAAGAATTTGTCGAGGACACTTTCTCGGTTGCCGTGCGCGAGCAGATGGAGGGATCGGATCTGCTGCGCAGTCTCAACAACGGCGGCGACACCGTGCCAGGGGTGCGATACACCACCATCGGCTCGCAGGTCGACGAAGTGATCCAACCGTCAGGCAACATCGCGTTGCGGGACTCAGGCGCCGAGAACATCGTCCTGCAGGACCTGTGCCCGCAGAACCTGACCGGGCACTTCCGGATGCCGTACGACCCTTACGTGATCGACATCATCCGCACTTCCCTCGATCCCGATGCCGCGCGGCACGCGTCATGCGTGGCAGTCCCGCTCGGCACCGATATTCCGCAAGTGGTGATCGACGCAAATTCCTGACTTCTGCACTCGATTACGACCCCAGAAGTTGCCGACAGTCACGACCGATATGCCGCGCGGTACAAGCTGGGCTCAGCACTCCCTAGACTGAGGGTTCCATTCGTACAAAATCCGGGAGCGCTTTCGTGACTTGCAGTCCACCACGTTCGAGCGGCCAGCGAGCTGATCACAGTCTCTGCAGCCCTGAGAATAGGGAGGGCTGACATGCGCGTTGTATTCGCCGGAACGCCGGAACCTGCCGTCCCGTCCTTGCGTCGACTCATCGAGTCGGCCAATCACGAGGTCGTTGCCGTGGTGACGCGTCCTGACGCCGTCGCCGGTCGCGGACGGAAAGTCACCCGGTCACCCATCGGCATGCTCGCGGACGAACACGGCATTCCGGTGTTGACTCCCGCCAAGGCGTCAGATCCCGAATTTGCGGCCGAGCTGAAAAGCTACGAGCCGGACTGTGCGCCTGTTGTCGCTTACGGAAATCTGTTGCCGCAGAACGTACTCGACATCCCGAAGTTCGGTTGGGTGAATCTGCACTTCTCGCTGCTTCCCGCGTGGCGTGGTGCTGCGCCGGTGCAGGCAGCGATCAGCGCCGGTGACGAGGTCACCGGTGCCAGCGCCTTCCGCCTCGAAGCGGGCATGGACACCGGACCGGTGTACGGCGTGATGACCGAACGCATCCGCGACACGGACACTGCCGGCGATCTCCTAGGGCGACTGGCCGAAGGTGGCGCCGGCCTGCTCGAATCAGTGCTCGACGGAATCGAAGCCGGTGCAATCACGGCGGATCCTCAATCCGACGACGGCGTCTCGTACGCGCCGAAGGTGACCGTCGACGCGGCCCGGGTGCGCTGGGATCGTCCCGCTGCGGCCGTTGACCGCCACATTCGGGCGGTCACGCCTGCGCCGGGCGCGTGGACGATGATCGGTGACCTGCGGGTCAAGCTCGGACCGGTCACCGTGACTGACGACGTACTGGCAGTCGGCGAGATCGCAGTACGCAAGGACGGTCTTTACATCGGTACCGCTACGACGGCGGTGCGACTCGGGCAGATACAGCCCCCGGGCAAGAAATTGATGTCGGCAGGGGACTGGGCACGCGGTGCCCGACTCGACGCGGAGGTACGAGCAGCATGACCGAATCACGACGACCAGCCCGCCAGGCACAAGGCCCCGGCGACAAGCGGAACGGGTCGCGAAACAACAAGCCGAAGCAGGCCAAGCGGCCAGATCCGACGGCTGGACTCGATCAGCCGCGTCTCGCAGCTCTCGACGTGCTGCGCGCGGTCCGCGAGCGCGACGCGTACGCAAACTTGGTTCTGCCCGGATTGCTCCGCGATCGCAAACTCGACTCCCGCGATGCTGCCTTGGCAACAGAACTGGCGTACGGCGCTGCCCGCGCGCAGGGGTTGCTCGATGCTGTGATCGTGCACGCGTCGGGTCGTCCGATCGAGGAAATCGACGGCAACCTTCTCGACGTGCTGCGGTTGGGTTCTTACCAACTGCTGCGCACGCGCGTCGCGCCGCACGCTGCCGTCGCGACGTCCGTCGACCTCGCACGCGCTGAATCCGGCCAGGGGCGAGCAGGATTCGTCAACGCGGTACTGCGCCGGGTGTCCGAACGCACTCAGGACGAGTGGGTGGAACTGCTGGCGCCGAAGGACCCGATCGGGCACCTCGCGTTCGAGCACGCGCACCCTGTGTGGATCGCACAGGTCTTCGCCGATTCGCTCGGCGCTGCGGCCGGTGAACTCGAAGACGTCCTGATTGCCGACGACGCCCGCCCCGCCGTGCACCTCGTTGCGCGGCCCGGCGAAATCTCGGCCGAAGAGCTGGCGCTGGTCACCGGCGGCGAGATCGGCCCGTACTCGCCGTACGCCGTGCATCTCGACGGCGGCGATCCTGGCCAGCTCGATGCGGTGCGTCAGGGCTTGGCCGGCGTGCAGGACGAAGGCAGCCAGCTGGTTGCCCGCGCCCTGACTCTCGCACCGCTCGACGGTGACGACGGTGGCCGCTGGCTCGATCTCTGCGCTGGTCCCGGCGGCAAAGCAGCGCTTCTCGGAGCGCTGGCAGGAATCGACGGTGGGCGCCTCGACGCTGTCGAACCCGTCGCCCACCGCGCGGAACTGATCCGCAAGACCACCCGTGAGCTACCCGTCGACGTACACGTGGCGGACGGCCGCGAGTCCGGCCTCGAACCCGGCTACGACCGCATCCTCGTCGACGCGCCGTGCACCGGACTGGGCGCGTTGCGTCGGCGTCCGGAAGCGCGGTGGCGTCGCCAACCGTCGGATGTCGCACCGCTGGTGAAGTTGCAGCGTGAATTGCTCGCCGCGGCAATCGAATTGGTGCGTCCCGGTGGTGTGGTGCTGTACTCCACGTGCTCGCCGCACTTGTCGGAAACGCTGGCTGTTGTTGCCGATGCGGTCCGCCGTCATGGCGTCGTCGAACTCGACACCAAGGAGCTGGTGCCCGGTGTGCCGGACGTCGGCGACGGCAATTCGGTTCAATTGTGGCCGCACCGCCATGGCACGGATGCAATGTTCATGGCGGCATTGCGTAAACCACTGGCGTAGGTAGCTGTGCGCCGTTTTGGTAGCGGGACCTACCAAAACGGCGCACAGGGGTGGGGAGGTGACTTCCGGCCCCCGGAGTCGTATGGTTCCCTCCATGGTTACGTGGGAACAGGTTGTCGTACTCGCTTCGGCGCTTCCGTCAGTGGAGGAATCGACGTCGTACAACACCCCGGCACTCAAGGTGGCAGGCAAGACATTTGCGCGCTTGCGAACCGAAGCCGAGGGTGCATTGGTCGTGATGTGTGGTCTGGACGAGAAAGAGGCGCTGCTCGCCAGTGGGGAAGCGCCGTTCTTCACGACGGATCACTACCACGGGCACGGTTCGATCCTGGTGCACCTCGAACTGATCGAGGAGGATCAGTTGGCGGAAATGCTCGAGGACGCATGGCGGATCAAGGCTCCGTCGAAGGTGCGCAAGCTTCGCGCCGCAGTCAAGCACTGACAGATTTTCGACCGCACCGACGGGCGTGCACAGGGGCGCAGACGCCACGGCTAAACTCGGGCACGTGGCTTCCCCGATGATTGCACCGTCCATTCTGTCCGCCGATTTTGCACGCCTCGCCGACGAAGCGGCCGCCGTTGCCGGTTCTGATTGGCTTCACGTCGACGTGATGGACGCGCATTTCGTTCCGAATCTGACACTGGGTCTTCCGGTGGTCGAAAGCCTGCTCAAGGCAACGGATATTCCGCTCGACTGCCATCTGATGATCGACAACCCCGAGCGCTGGGCGCCGCCGTATGCCGAGGCCGGTGCATACAACGTCACGTTCCATGCCGAAGCCACCGATGATCCGCGTTCGGTTGCCCGCGACATTCGCGCTGCCGGTTCCAAAGCAGGTCTGAGCATCAAGCCAGGAACCGACATCGAGCCTTACCTCGAAATCCTCAAAGATTTCGACACGTTGCTGATCATGAGCGTCGAGCCAGGCTTCGGTGGGCAGTCCTTCATGCCGCAGGTCCTCGAGAAGGCCCGCACGATTCGTAAGCTCGTCGACTCGGGCGAGCTGAAACTGCTTGTCGAGATCGACGGCGGCATCAACGCGGACACTATCGAACAGGCCGCAGAAGCGGGCATCGATTGCTTTGTCGCCGGTAGCGCCGTGTACGGCGCGAGTGACCCCGGAGAAGCTGTGCGCAAGCTTCGTGCGCAGGCCGCATCCGCGTCGCCGCACCTGACGCTGTCGGTCTGAGAACACCGACATGGCAAAGGCTGTTCCGGTGTCGAGTTCTGATCTCGACGCCGCAATGCAGATCGCGTTGACTGCTGCTGATTCCGCACGCGGGTTCACCAGCCCCAACCCGCCCGTGGGTGCCGTCATTCTGGGCGCCGACGGAACCATTGCGGGCGTGGGCATGACTCAGCCCCCAGGTGGTCCGCATGCGGAGATCGTGGCTCTTACCGAAGCCGGCCGGGCAGCGCGCGGCGGCACGGCGGTGGTCACGCTCGAACCTTGCAACCATCAGGGGCGGACCGGGCCGTGTTCACAGGCGTTGATCGACGCCGGTGTGGCGGCCGTGGTTTATGCCGTCGGCGACCCCAATCCTGAAGCGTCCGGTGGTGCGGCGACGCTGATGCGCGCCGGAATCTCGGTCACGTCCGGACTACGAGCGGCCGAGGTCGAAGCGGGTCCGCTGCGCGCCTGGCTGCACAAACAGCGCACCGGCCGTCCGCACATCACGTGGAAGTACGCGGCGAGCCTCGACGGCCGCAGCGCTGCCGAAGACGGCACGAGTCAATGGATCACCGGTCCGGCTGCTCGAGCACGCGTACATGCCCAGCGGGCGCAGGTCGACGCAATCGTGGTGGGTACCGGCACGGTCTTTGCGGACGATCCCTGGTTGACCGCGCGTCAGCCGACGGGGGACCTCGCGGCCCATCAGCCGGTGCGCGTGGTAGTCGGCAAGCGTGAAATACCCTCGACTGCAAGGATTCTCGACGACGCGGCTCCGACGCTCGTCCTGAACACCGAGAGCATCGACGAGGTTGTCGAGGCGCTCACCGAATACACGGACGTGCTGCTCGAAGGCGGACCACGCCTGGCGGGCGCATTCCTGGCCGCAGGGTATGTCGACGTCATCGAGGCGTACATCGCTCCGATCCTGCTCGGCGGGGGAGCGTCGGCGCTGGTCGACGCGGGAGTACACACCATCGCCGATGCTCGCCGGTTCCACTTGGAGTCCGCGGTAACGATCGGCCCCGATATTTTGTTGAGTCTGGTTCCGGAGAATTCCGCTCCGGGGAACGAGGAGTAGGAACGCGTGTTCACTGGAATTGTTGAAGAACTCGGCGAAGTTGTCGCCAAGGAAGAACTGGTCGACGCCGCGCGCTTCACGGTGCGCGGACCGTTGGTCACCTCCGACGCCGGTCACGGTGATTCCATCGCGGTGAACGGCGTCTGCCTCACGGTTGTCGACGTACTCGACGACGGTTCCTTCACTGCAGACGTCATGCAGGAGACGCTGAACCGTTCGAGCCTCGCGAGCTTGGCTGTCGGCAGCCGCGTCAATCTCGAGCGCGCAGCAGCACTCAACAGCCGTCTGGGCGGACATCTCGTGCAGGGCCACGTCGACGGTACCGGTCACGTCATTTCGCGTTCGCCGTCCGAGAACTGGGAGATCGTGCGGATCTCGCTGCCCGAGTCCATCTCGCGGTACGTCGTGGAGAAGGGTTCGATCACCGTGGACGGTGTGTCCCTGACGGTGTCGGCGCTGGGAGGTGAGCGTGGGTTCGAGTACTTCGAGATCTCGCTCATTCCGACGACGTTGGAGTTGACGACACTCGGAACCGCGACGATCGGCACACCGGTCAATCTCGAGGTCGACGTGATCGCGAAATACGTCGAACGGTTGCACGCTGCCGGTAGGTAGGACCGCCTCGATCGGGTCTTGACGGACGGTCGTAGGGTTGGTAACAGGGTTGGTCAGTAGGGTTGGCCAGTAGGGTTGTCGGTACATCCACATCGGATGTACTCGTTGTTTTCGATGATGACTAGTAGTCAAGACTTTGGAGTGCGAGCACGTGACCAGGTTCGACAGTATCGAGCGCGCAGTAGCAGACATCGCTGCAGGTAAAGCTGTTGTCGTTGTGGACGACGAGGATCGTGAGAACGAGGGCGACCTGATCTTCGCCGCAGAGAAAGCCACTCCTGAACTGGTGGCGTTCATGGTTCGGTACACGTCCGGTTATCTCTGTGTTCCGCTCGACGGAAACGACTGCGACCGTCTGGGCCTGCCCCCGATGTACGCCACCAATCAGGACAAGCACGGCACTGCATACACGGTGACCGTCGACGCCCGTGAGGGAATCGGCACCGGTATCTCGGCGTCGGATCGCGCTGCGACCATGCGTCTGCTCGCCGACCCCAACTCCGGTGCCAACGATTTCACCCGTCCCGGCCACGTCGTCCCCTTGCGGGCGAAGGAAGGCGGAGTTCTCCGTCGTCCCGGACATACCGAAGCCGCAGTCGATTTGGCTCGTATGGCTGATCTTCGTCCCGCCGGTGTCATCTGCGAAATCGTCAGTCAGAAGGACGAAGGCGCAATGGCTCAGACGGACGAGCTGCGCGTGTTCGCCGACGAGCACAACCTGGCGTTGATCTCGATTGCCGATCTCATCGCGTGGCGTCGTAAGCACGAAAAGCACGTCGTCCGCGTTGCGGAGGCCCGCATCCCGACGCGTCACGGTGAGTTCACCGCAGTCGGCTACACCAGCATCTACGACGAGGTCGAACACGTTGCGCTGGTGCGCGGCGACATCGCCGGCCCGGACGGTGACGGCAGCGATGTTCTCGTGCGCGTGCACTCCGAGTGCCTGACCGGTGACGTGTTCGGCTCACTGCGCTGCGATTGTGGTCCGCAGCTCGATGCCGCACTGGACATGGTGGCGCAGGAAGGCCGCGGCGTCGTTCTGTACATGCGCGGACACGAGGGTCGCGGAATCGGCCTGATGCACAAGCTGCAGGCGTACCAGTTGCAGGACGCCGGCTCAGACACGGTCGACGCCAATCTCGAACTCGGGCTCCCCGCTGACGCCCGTGATTACGGCATCGGCGCGCAGATCCTCGTAGATCTGGGCATCTCGTCGATGCGTCTGCTGACCAACAACCCGGCCAAGCGTGTCGGCCTGGACGGTTACGGACTGCAGATAACCGACCGGGTTCCGATGCCGCTGCGTGCCAACGCCGAGAACCTCACGTACCTGCGCACCAAGCGCGACCGGATGGGCCACGATTTGATCGGACTCGACGAGTACGAAGCCGCTCAGGAAGCCGTCAAGCAGGACGGTGCGGTATGAGCGGTGAGGGACAGCCGCAGCTGGCTATCGCCGAAGCGAAGGACTTGAAACTGGCGATCGTTGCGGGGCAGTGGCACGCCACGATCTCCGAAGCGCTGATCGCGGGTGCTCAGCGGGTGGCCGCAGAGGCGCAGATCAAAGATGTGACGTTGATCCGCGTCGCCGGCGCCATCGAACTGCCCGTCGTTGCACAGGCGTTGGCCAAGACGCACGATGCCGTTGTTGCGCTCGGTGTGGTCATTCGCGGTGGTACACCGCATTTCGAGTACGTCTGTGACGCGGTGACAGCTGGTCTGACGCGGGTCTCTCTCGACGAGAGCACACCGGTCGGCAACGGCGTCCTGACCACCGATACCGAACAGCAGGCCCTGGATCGTTCCGGTTTGCCCGGTAGTGTCGAGGACAAGGGTGCGCAGGCCTGTGCCGCAGCATTGGACACGGCGGTCACCTTGCGCCACCTACGACAGCCATGGACTGAGGATTCGTTTCGATGAGCACACCTGACGACAACTGGGAACTGATCGCGAAACCGCGCAAGTCGACGCGATACGCGATCGGGGTTGCGGCTCTCCTGGTCATCGTCCACGTCACTCTGGCAGTCTCGCTGCGAAGCGGATCGACAGGTGTGTACTTCCGCGCGGCCGATCAGCTTGCCATGGCCACGATCGGCTGTGTTCTCGCCGGTGGTGTTCTGCTGCTCACCCGCCCTCGGGTGCGAGCGGGTCAACGGGGTATCGCGGTTCGCAACATTCTCGGCGAGAAGATCGTCGAGTGGGATCTGTTCGAAGGCCTGTCGTTCCCTGACGGTGCCGCGTGGGCCAGGATCGAACTGCCGGACGACGAGTACATGCCGGTCATGGCGATCCAGTCCAACGACCGCGAATACGCGGTGGACGCCGTCGTGAAGCTGCGCGAAATCGCTGACCGCTACGCCCCGGCAGCACACGAAAGCAACTGACGTTCGCCAGGCCGATTCGTCGGACACCACCTGCGTGTTTCCGAATCGGTCGGTGGCGACGACTAACGTGGAACTGTGCCGGATCCTTCGACTTATCGCCCCGCCACCGGAACAATCCCGGTGGCGCCTGGCGTCTACAAATTTCGTGATCCGCATGGTCGGGTCATCTACGTCGGCAAGGCCAAGAGCCTTCGTTCGCGTCTGAACTCGTACTTCGCGGACGTCACGACGCTTCATCCCCGCACCAGGCAGATGGTGACCACGGCCGGCAGCGTCGAGTGGACGGTCGTCAGCACCGAAGTCGAAGCGCTACAACTCGAATACAACTGGATCAAGGAGTTCGATCCACGGTTCAATGTTCGCTATCGCGACGACAAGACGTATCCCGTTCTTGCGGTCACGCTGAACGAAGAGTTTCCGCGGCTGTTCGTCTACCGCGGTCCACGGCGCAAGGGTGTCAGGTACTTCGGTCCGTACTCGCACGCGTGGGCCATCCGAGAAACACTCGACCTATTACTTCGGGTGTTCCCTGCCCGCACGTGTTCCGCCGGAGTGTTCAAGCGCCACAACCAGATCGGCAGACCGTGTCTGCTCGGGTACATCGACAAGTGCTCTGCGCCGTGTGTGGGCCGTGTCAGCCCCGAGGAACACCGGCAGATCGTCGAGGACTTCTGCGACTTCCTCGCCGGGCGGACAGACAAGTTGGTGCGTGACCTCGAGAAGAAAATGCAGCAGGCGTCCGATGACCTCGATTTCGAGACCGCGGCGCGACTGCGCGACGATATCGGAGCCCTCCGCAAGGCGCTCGAAAAACAGGCCGTCGTGCTCGGCGACGGCACCGATGCCGACCTCGTCGCGTTTGCGACTGATGACCTCGAGGCCGCGGTCCAGGTATTCCACGTGCGCGGCGGTCGGGTGCGGGGTCAACGCGGCTGGGTAGTGGAGAAGGCCGGTGACGCCATCGACTGGGCAGCTCTCGACGCAGACTCCGACCTCCCGATTCTGGTCGAGCAGTTCCTGACCCAGTTCTACGGCGAGCAGGCATCCCTCGAACCGGGGAGCGACTCGGAATCGGGTTCGAGCGCCGTTCCTCGCGAGGTGCTGGTTCCGGTACTTCCTCCCAACGCCGCTGAGATCCAGGTGTGGCTCAGCACCCTTCGTGGTTCTCAGGTTCAGCTGCGAGTTCCGCAGCGCGGCGACAAGAAGGATCTCGCCGAAACCGTGCAGCGCAACGCGAAAGAAGCTCTGGCGCAACACAAACTCAAGCGAGCGGGAGATTTCACGTCACGATCGGCCGCGCTTCAAGGTATCCAGGAAGCCCTCGATCTGGACTCGGCGCCGTTGCGAATCGAGTGTGTCGACATCAGTCACGTTCAGGGCACCGACGTGGTTGCCTCGCTCGTGGTGTTCGAGGACGGCTTGCCCCGCAAATCCGATTACCGCCATTACGCGATCAAGGAAGCGGCCGGCGACGGGCACTCGGACGACGTCGCGAGCATCGCCGAGATCACGCGTCGACGGTTCCTCCGGCACAACCGTGACCTCGGAATCCTGGCCAATTCGGCCGCAAGTATGGACGCGGACGGCGGCGACCTGGCGCCGGAAGCGGCGATCGATCCTCAGACCGGTCGGCCACGACGCTTTGCCTATCCGCCCAATCTGTTTGTGGTTGACGGTGGTGCGCCGCAGGTCAATGCCGCCGCCGCCGTGCTCGACGAGCTCGGCGTCACCGACGTAGCCGTCGTCGGACTCGCGAAACGACTCGAAGAAGTGTGGGTGCCCAACGAGGAAGATCCGGTGATCCTGCCTCGGACCAGTGAATCGCTGTACTTGCTGCAACGAATCCGCGACGAAGCGCACCGCTTTGCCATCACGTTCCACCGCAGCAAGCGCTCGCGGCGAATGACGGCGTCGGTGCTCGATTCGGTCAAGGGACTGGGGGAGACCCGGCGAACCGCGCTCGTGTCCCATTTTGGTTCCGTGGCAAATCTCAAGACCGCGACCGTCGAGGAAATCATGGAGGTCCCCGGCATCGGTGCCGCTACGGCGCGGGCCGTTCTCGACGCTTTGGGCGGCGAACCTGCGCAGACCGTCAACCGAGCGGAAGCGCTGCCGGGCGGGGTAGGGGATGATAAACAGGACGTGGAGTTCGAAATGTCGGATCAGCTGGTTCGGCAGTTACCGGACTCCGTGTCGAGCGAACCATCCATATCGACGACGGGGCAGAGTGCCGAGTGACCACAGACAGCGCAAACGACAGCCGAACCATGGACTTTCTCTTGGTCACGGGATTGTCCGGCGCCGGACTCAGTACTGCAGCCAAGGTTCTCGAAGACCTCGGCTGGTATGTAGCGGACAACCTACCGCCCGAATTGATCTCGCGAATGGTCGGATTGAGCCTGACGTCTGATCCACCGGTTGACCGACTTGCCGTGGTGATCGACGTGCGGTCTCGACTGTTCACCGGCGATCTCGGCTCGGTCCTCACGGAATTGGAGGCCGCGCCGATTCACACGCGTGTCCTCTATCTGGAGGCGTCCGACGACGTTCTGATCAGGCGGTTCGAGCAGGTTCGCCGTAGCCACCCGCTGCAGAACGAGGGCGTCGACGGCACACTCGCAGAAGGTATCGCCGCGGAGCGTCGGCAGTTGGCCGTGGTCAAGGCTGCCGCCGACTTGGTGATCGACACGTCTGCGCTCAAGGCACATCAATTGCGGCAGAAGATCGAAACGGCTTTCGGGGTCGAGGCGAACCGAACCATGAAGGTCACCGTGCAGTCGTTCGGGTTCAAATACGGTTTGCCCATCGACGCGGATCTCGTGTGCGACGTGCGTTTCCTGCCCAATCCGCATTGGATTCCCGAACTCCGCGATCACACCGGCCAGGAGGCCGGCGTTCGCGATTACGTCCTGTCTCAGGACGGCGCCGAAGACTACCTCGACACCTATCTGCATCTGCTCGACCTGACGATCGCCGGATATCGTCGAGAAGGAAAGCGCTACATGACAATTGCTGTGGGTTGCACCGGTGGGAAACATCGAAGTGTGGCCATGTCCGAGGCTCTTGCACGCAAGTTGGGCAGTGAGGCCGACATCGCGGTCAGCATCGTGCACCGAGATCTGGGCCGCGAATGAGCGGTTCGACGGGGCAGGATCTTCGGGGGCCCGCGGTCGTCGCTCTCGGTGGTGGTCACGGACTGTTTGCGACGCTGCAAGCTGTTCGCCGACTCACCTTCGACGTGACTGCCGTGGTCACTGTCGCAGACGACGGCGGCTCGTCCGGTCGCTTGCGCGCCGAACTCGGTGTGATCCCGCCTGGTGACCTTCGGATGGCGCTGGCGGCGTTGGCTGCCGACGAACCCGATGTCAGGGACTGGACGCGCACCATCCAGCACCGTTTCGGTGGTGTCGGCGCGTTGGCCGGGCATTCGGTGGGCAACCTGATTCTGGCCGGCCTCACCGAGGTGCTCGGCGACCCGGTTCAGGCGCTCGACGAGATGGCGCGACTGTTGCGGGTGCGCGGGCGGGTGCTGCCCATGTCGCCGATCGCGCTCGACATCGAAGCCGACGTTCAGGGTTTGGAAGAAGACCCTCGCGTCAGCCGGTGTATCCGCGGTCAGGTTGCAGTGGCGACCACGCCGGGAAAGGTGCGGCGCGTGCGTCTGTTGCCGGCAAATCCGCCCGCGAGTCCCGACGCGGTGGCTGCCATCGGACGAGCTGACCTCGTGGTGCTCGGACCTGGCTCGTGGTTTTCCAGTGTCATCCCACACGTGCTCGTCCCGGAATTGGTCGAGGCTCTCTCGTCCACCGAAGCCCGAAAGGTGCTCGTTCTCAATCTTGCTCCGGAACCTGGGGAGACGGCCGGATTCTCGGCAGAGCGTCACCTGCACGTACTCTCCCAGCATGTGCCCGATTTCCGGGTTGACTACGTCGTCGTCGATTCTGCGTCGGTTCCGCCGGGACGGGAACGTGAACATCTGGCGCGGGCAGCGCAACAGTTTCACGCCGAAGTCCGATATGCGGACGTCGCCGATACCGCGGCGGGTTCGGCGCATATCCACGATCCGGTGAAACTCGCCGAGGCCCTCGCCCAACTGACCGGGCGGACAGGCACTCTCGAACCGGCCAATGGGGCCGGCACCGATCATTCAACAGCAGAACAGAGGGAGAACACTTCGTGGCAATGACAGCGGAGGTCAAGGACGAACTGAGCCGGTTAGTGGTGACTCAGGTCAGCTGCCGAAAGGCTGAGGTCTCCGCACTGCTCCGATTTGCCGGCGGACTCCACATCGTCGGTGGCCGGGTTGTCGTCGAGGCCGAGGTGGATCTGGGATCCACCGCGCGTCGGCTACGCCGCGAGATCTTCGATCTCTTCACCTACAGCGCCGACGTTCACGTGTTGAGCGCGGGTGGGCTGCGAAAATCAGCCCGCTACATCGTGCGCGTTGCCAAGGAAGGCGAAGCCCTCGCACGCCAGACCGGGCTTCTCGATCTACGTGGCCGGCCGGTCCGCGGCCTGCCGGCTCAGGTTGTCGGCGGAAGCGTCGGTGACGCCGAAGCAGCTTGGCGCGGAGCTTTTCTCGCGCACGGTTCCCTGACCGAACCAGGCCGGTCCTCTGCGCTCGAAGTGAGCTGCCCCGGGCCCGAAGCGGCACTCGCGCTGGTCGGTGCTGCTCGTCGTCTCGGGATCTCGGCGAAGGCCCGCGAAGTGCGTGGCACGGATCGCGTCGTGATCCGCGACGGTGAGGCGATCGGTGACCTTCTGACCCGGATGGGCGCTCAGGACACTCGGCTCGTCTGGGAAGAGCGTCGGATGCGCCGCGAAGTGCGGGCAACGGCCAACCGGCTCGCGAACTTCGACGACGCCAATCTGCGACGCTCGGCTCGGGCTGCGGTGGCGGCCGCCGCGCGCGTCGAGCGGGCCCTGGAAATCCTCGGTGAGGATGTTCCGGATCATTTGGCTGCCGCAGGTGCCCTGCGCGTCGAACACCGCCAGGCGTCGCTCGAGGAGTTGGGACAGCTCGCTGACCCGCCGATGACGAAGGACGCTGTCGCGGGGCGTATCCGGCGTCTGCTGTCGATGGCCGATCGCAAGGCGAAGGAAACCGGCATTCCGGACACTGAATCCGCAGTCAACTCGGAGCTACTCGAAGAGGGATGATGGTCCCTCGCCGGCGGGGTCTTCAGGGTGGGCTGCGCACTCTGGAGCCAAGCACATTAGGGTAAGGGTCACATCGACCGATGAACCCCACGTCCGCGTCGTGCACACACGGATTCGGAACTGCGTGGGTCAAGTTGCACACCAGAATCATGGTCAAAGGAGCGAATTGTGACTGTCCGGGTTGGCGTAAACGGTTTCGGCCGTATCGGACGTAACTTCTTCAGGGCGGTGGATGCGCAGAAGGCGCTCGGAACCACCGATATCGAGATCGTGGCAGTCAACGACCTGACTGACAACGCGACGCTCGCTCACCTGCTGAAGTACGACTCCATCCTCGGCCGCTTGCCGTACGACGTGTCGCTCGACGGTGACGACACGATCGTCGTCGGCGATCAGCGCATCAAGGCCCTCGCACACCGCGGCCCGTTGAACGAGCTTCCCTGGGGCGAGCTGGGCGTCGACGTCGTCGTCGAGTCCACCGGCATCTTCACCGACGCAGCAAAGGCCAAGGGACACCTCGAAGCCGGCGCGAAGAAGGTCATCATCTCGGCTCCGGCCAAGGGTGAAGACATCACCATCGTCATGGGCGTCAACGACGACAAGTACGACGGCAGCCAGAACATCATCTCCAACGCCTCGTGCACCACCAACTGCCTCGGCCCCATCGCCAAGGTCCTCGATGACGAGTTCGGCATCGTCAAGGGTCTGATGACCACGATCCACGCGTACACGCAGGATCAGAACCTTCAGGATGCGCCGCACAGCGACCTCCGTCGCGCCCGCGCAGCCGCTCTCAACATCGTTCCGACCGGCACGGGCGCTGCCAAGGCAATCGGCCTGGTTCTCCCGCAGCTGCTCGGCAAGCTCGACGGTTACGCACTGCGCGTGCCGATCCCCACGGGTTCGGTCACCGACCTCACCGCGAACCTGAAGAAGTCGGCTACCGCTGACGAGATCAACGCCGCGATGAAGGCTGCAGCCGAGGGCCCCCTCAAGGGCATCCTCAAGTACACCGACGCACCGATCGTCTCGTCGGACATCGTCACCGACCCGCACTCGTCGATCTTCGACTCGGGTCTGACGAAGGTCATCGACGACCAGGTCAAGATCGTTTCCTGGTACGACAACGAGTGGGGCTACTCCAACCGCCTCGCCGACCTCATCGGCCTCGTCGCCAAGTCACTCTGAGCGGAGTTTCGATAACAGTGGCAGTTCAGACGCTGAAGGATCTGCTGGACGCTGGGGTCGAGGGGCGCACCGTACTGGTGCGTTCCGACCTCAACGTCCCGTTGGATGGCGGAGAAATCACGGACCCGGGCCGCATCGTCGCGTCCGCTCCCACCTTGCGGGCACTTGCCGAGGGTGGAGCGAAGGTCATCGTGACCGCGCACCTCGGGCGCCCCGACGGTCAGCCCGATCCCAAGTTCTCCCTCGCACCGGTTGCCGCGAAGTTGGCCGAAATCCTCGGTCGCAACGTGCAACTCGCCGGTGACGTCGTGGGACAGGACGCGCTGGCTCGTTCCGAAGGACTCACCGACGGTGACGTCCTGATGCTCGAGAACATCCGTTTCGACCCTCGCGAGACCAGCAAGGACGAAGCCGAGCGGGTCAAGCTCGCCAAGGCTCTCGTCGAGCTGGTCGGTGATGACGGCGCATTCGTCTCCGACGGATTCGGTGTTGTTCACCGCAAGCAGGCGTCGGTCTTCGACGTCGCGAAGCTGCTCCCGCACTACGCGGGTTACCTCGTCGGCGCCGAGGTCGAGGTGCTCGCCAAGCTCACGCAGGACGCGGCGCGTCCGTACGCAGTGGTGCTCGGTGGCTCCAAGGTCTCGGACAAGCTGGCCGTCATCGAGGCACTGGCACCCAAGGTCGACACACTGGTGATCGGCGGCGGAATGTTCTACACGTTCCTCGCGGCTCAGGGTGTGTCCGTTGGCAATTCGCTCTGCGAAGAGTCCATGATCGAGACCTGCAAGAGCCTCCTCGACCGGTACGCGGACGTCATCCACATCCCTCAGGATGTTGTTGTCGCGGACTCCTTCTCGGCTGATGCCGAGTCGAAGATCGTTCCGTTCGACAAGATTCCCGACGGCTGGATGGGTCTGGACATCGGACCGGAGTCGGTCAAGCGCTTTGCCGCGATCCTGACCGGAGCCAAGACGGTGTTCTGGAACGGCCCGATGGGCGTGTTCGAGTTCCCGAAGTTCGAAGCCGGCACCCGCGGTGTTGCGGAGGCAATCGTCGAAGCAACCGCCAAGGGCGCGTTCAGCGTCGTCGGCGGCGGCGACTCTGCTGCGGCTGTCCGCCAGCTCGGAATCCCGGACGAAGGCTTCTCGCACATTTCCACCGGCGGCGGCGCTTCCCTCGAATACCTCGAGGGTAAAGAGCTTCCCGGCATCGCAGTACTGGAAGGCTGATCCGACATGGCACGTAAGCCGTTGATCGCCGGCAACTGGAAGATGAATCTGAACCACCTCGAGGCTATCGCCCTGGTGCAGAAGATCGCGTTCTCCTTGCCTGCGAAGTACTTCGACAAAGTGGACGTCACGGTTATCCCGCCGTTCACCGACATCCGTAGCGTCCAGACGCTGATCGAGGGCGACAAGCTCCTGCTCACGTACGGCGCGCAGGACGTCTCCGCTCAGGACAGCGGTGCATTCACCGGCGAGATCAGCGGCTCCATGCTGGCCAAGCTCGGATGCACCTACGTCGTGGTCGGACACTCGGAGCGTCGCACCCTGCACGGTGAGACCAACGAGCTTGTCCTCGCCAAGACCAAGGCTGCCTTGAAGAACGACCTCACACCGATTGTGTGCATCGGTGAGGGCCTCGAGATTCGCGAAGCAGGCAACCACGTCGCCTACAACGTGGAGCAGCTCAAGGGTTCTCTGGCCGGCTTGAGCGCGGAGGAGATCTCCAAGATCGTCATCGCGTACGAGCCTGTCTGGGCAATCGGCACCGGTCGAGTCGCTTCTGCTGAGGACGCTCAGGAAGTGTGCGCAGCGGTTCGCGGCACGGTCGCCGAACTCGCCGACGCTGACGTGGCTGCAGGCGTACGAGTCCTGTACGGCGGCAGCGTCAGCTCCAAGAATGTCGGAGAGATCGTCGGCCAGGCCGACGTCGACGGCGCTCTTGTCGGCGGCGCGTCACTCAAGGCGGACGAGTTTGCCACGTTGTCTGCGATTGCAGCGGGCGGGCCACTGCCTAGCTAGCATGTGATCTGAAAAGAACAGTGGGCGCGTAACCGAAATGGTTACGCGCCCACTGTTTTTGCATTCTCAGGCAACCAGTTTTGAGCCGAGTGCGTCGATGGTGTCGGCGGTGAGGCCGAGTCCGTCGTGCAGATAGTTCTCAATTGACGAGTAGCTGGCGCCCACCTGCTCGAAGGCTGCACCGAGGTAACTCTCCTCGACGGTCAACATGACACGGACCACGTCGGCCCGACCGATCGCAGCCGTTTGAGCAATACGCTCGGCAGCCGCGTCGACGTAAGCCGCGGAGTAGGTGTTGGTGAGCAGATAATCGTCGACGATGGTCTCCTGCGGAACCCCTGCGAGAGTCTGCAGCAACGCTGCTGCCCAACCCGTGCGATCCTTTCCGGCGGTGCAATGGAACAACTGGGGTCCCGGTGTTGTCGCGAGCGCGGTAAGCAATTGGGAGAACCCGGCGCGGGTCGCGTCGTCGGTCACAAAACTGCGATTGAGTTCGCGCATGAAATCCTGCGCAGAGTCGACGGTGCGGATTGCCAGAGCCGAGTTCTGAATTGTTCCCGGAAGGATCGGGATGTGTGTGTACTTGGCTGCCGAGAGAATGGTGTCCGGGGTTTCCGAAGCCTCGGCCTCGGAGCGAACGTCGTAGACGGCGGTCAGGCCCAACGATTCGACAACAGCCAGATCCGCCCCGGTGGGGATGAGGACGTTGGCACGGTAGAAGACACCGCGCCGCATGGTGGTCCCGCTTGATGTCGAGTATCCGTTTCCGGCGACATCTCGGAAGTTGTGGACGGAAGCGAGACGCGGAGTGCTCTCGTGTGTTGTGGGACCAGTGGTGTCGGTGTGCATCAGAACAAGCCTTCCGAAGGTAACGTCGCGTCACTTCGAAACTAGCGGGCCGGAAACTCGGCGTTGTGATCGGTACCACCGAACGAGACAACCTGTCGCACGGGTATGTGGTCGGGTTAGCTGTGATCGCCTGTATGGTGTTATCGGTTGTAGTTGTCCCTATTGGATTGGTGGCCGTAGACAGACATGGAACTGTTCTTGGATATCCTGCTGGTCATCACCAGCTTGCTCTTGATTCTGCTGGTGCTGCTGCATCGGGCCAAGGGCGGCGGTCTGTCGAGCCTGTTCGGCGGCGGTGTCCAGTCCAGCCTGTCCGGATCGACAGTGGTCGAGAAGAACCTCGACAGATTGACTGTTTTCACCGCTCTGATCTGGGTCATTTCGATCGTCGGCATCGGCCTGGAGATCAAGTTCGCCTGATCGCCTCCCATCACGTATTTCACACAGAACCCCGCCATCGAGCGGGGTTCTGCGTTTCCGTTGATAATTGAACGATGACCGAATTCGTCTCGAATCAGCATCGTGAAACACCACGCGAGGCCACCGAGCCACTGCGTGAGGACATTCGGCTTCTCGGCGGGATCCTGGGGCAGATTGTTCGCGAACAGGCCGGCGACACCGTATTCGATCTTGTTGAACGCGCCCGGGTGGAATCGTTCCGAGTGCGCCGTTCCGAAATTGACCGCGCCGAACTGGTCTCGTTGTTCGCTGGAGTCAGCACCGCCGACGCTATCCCGGTGATCCGTGCGTTCAGCCACTTCGCCTTGCTCGCCAACCTGGCCGAAGACATCCACCGTGAGCGTCGGCGCGCCATTCACATCAATGCCGGCGAACCACCGCGTGACAGCACACTGGCCGCTACCTACCGCAAACTCGACGGTGCGGACATCAACTCCGCGACTGTCGAAGATGCACTGCGCGGCGCCCTTGTCTCACCGGTCATCACAGCTCATCCGACGGAAACGCGTCGACGGACGGTCTTCGAGACACAGTCTCGCATCACCGAATTGATGCGCTACCGCGAGCGCACGGCATTGAGCGTCGGGGAAACCGCGGACGTCGACCTGGACTTGCGTCGACAGATTCTTACTCTTTGGCAGACCGCGCTGATCCGGCTCTCGCGTCTACGAATCCAGGACGAGATCGAAGTGGGATTGCGTTACTACGACGCGGCCCTGTTCGAAGTCATTCCCAAAATCAACGCCGAAGTGCGCAAGGCGCTTCGCAGCCGGTGGCCCGACGCAGATCTCCTGCGTGAGCCGATCTTGCGTCCGGGTTCCTGGATCGGCGGTGACCGCGACGGAAACCCCTATGTGACGGGGGAGATCGTGCATCGCGCGACGACCCGAGCGGCAGCCACGGCGATCGAGCATCACCTCGCCGAACTCGAACATCTCGAGCGTGAGCTGTCGATGTCGGCGCGGTTGGTCACGGTGACACCGGAATTGGATCTTCTGGCATCGACCTCGGGTGACGATTCGGCGTTCCGGGCGGACGAACCCTACCGTCGCGCAATCCGAGGAATCCGTGGACGCCTCACCGCCACAGGACTTTCCATCTTGGGGGAGATGCCCGCGCACGGCGGCGACTCCGGACTGGAGGCATACCGCGAACCCGCGCAACTTCAGCACGATCTAGCCGTTATCGACATGTCACTGCGCCGCAACGGTGACGCGGTGATAGCCGATGATCGCCTCGAACGTTTGCGAGAAGCCGTGGAGGTGTTCGGGTTTCACCTCTCGGGTCTGGACATGCGGCAGAACTCCGAAGTTCACGAGAGCGTCGTTGCCGAGTTGTTGGCCTGGTCGGGTGTTCACCCGGACTATGCGTCGTTGTCGGAATCGGAAAAAGTCGACCTGCTCTCGGCGGAACTGACCACCCGTCGGCCGCTGACGTCGCCGGATGCGGAGTTCTCCGAACTGACGACCAAGGAATTGGCGATCATGCACGCCGGTGCCAAGGCAGTTCGAGTTCTGGGCGCCGGTGCCGTTCCCAACTACATCATCAGCATGTGCAGCTCCGTGAGCGACATGCTCGAGGCCGCGGTCCTGCTCAAGGAGGTAGGAGTTCTCGATCCAGGTGTTGGCGGTGAGCCGTCATGCCCCATCGGCATTGTTCCCCTGTTCGAGACGATCGAGGACTTGCAGGGCGGCGCGGCAACATTGCTTGCCACGCTCGACATTCCGATTTACCGAGCCATCGTGACGTCCCGCGGCAACAGTCAGGAAGTGATGCTCGGGTACTCCGATTCCAACAAGGACGGTGGCTACCTGGCTGCCAACTGGGCGCTGTACCGCGCAGAACTTGATCTGGTCGACGCCGCACGGAAGAGTGGAATCCGGTTGCGGCTCTTCCACGGTCGCGGCGGAACCGTCGGGCGTGGTGGTGGACCCAGCTACGAGGCAATTCTTGCGCAACCTCCCGGAGCTGTCGAAGGTTCGCTGAGGATCACCGAGCAAGGTGAGGTGATCGCAGCGAAGTACGCCGAACCGCGGTTGGCTCATCGCAACCTCGAGACGCTCATTGCTGCGACGTTGGAGTCGACGTTGCTCGACGTCGAAGGACTCGGAACCGATGCCGAGGCGGCGTACACCGTTCTGGATGAGCTTGCTGCGCTGGCGCGTACCGCGTACAGCGAATTGGTCCATGACACACCGGGATTCGTCCAGTACTTCGAGGCGTCGACGCCGGTTGCAGAAATCGGCGCACTCAACATCGGTAGCCGACCCGCCTCGCGTAAGCAGACCAAGGCGATCTCCGATCTGCGTGCGATTCCGTGGGTGTTGTCCTGGAGTCAGTCACGCGTCATGCTGCCAGGCTGGTACGGCACAGGCGCGGCTTTCGAGCGATGGATCGACGGCAACCCGGAGCGTTTGGCGACGCTGACGCGTTTGTACGAGAAGTGGCCGTTCTTCCGGACTGTGCTCTCGAACATGGCGATGGTGATGTCGAAATCCGACATGGGCTTGGCGGCCCGCTACGCGGAGTTGGTTCCCGACGTAGAACTGCGTGATCGAGTCTTCGGCATGATCACCGACGAGCATGCGCGAACCGTTCGGATGTACAAGGAGATCACCGGCTACGACGATTTGTTTGCTGACAATTCAGGCCTGGAACGTTCCGTCCACAACCGTTTCCCGTATCTCGAACCGCTCAATCACTTGCAGGTCGAGTTGATCAGGCGATATCGATCAGGTGACGAGAGTGACCAGGTCCGGCGCGGTATTCAGCTGACGATGAACGGCCTGGCCACGGCGCTGCGGAACAGCGGCTAAATAGCGGTCATTTTGCCCACGCCGGGAGCCTCCGGTGTAGTCGGTCGGCGTGACCATGTCATGCCGACCGACCAGAAATCCAAATTGTCTCATTTGACAATTGGACGACCGTTCATGTGGTAGACATCACATCGCCTGACGTAATCGGGAACGGCAGACGCAAGCGGCTAAAGTCCTCAATTCGGGCACCGCGGCGGGTTTCTCATTCCCTGACGCGTCGAGCCGCCGGCCATCGCGCCGCGCGACACTCTTGTCTCGAGGAGGCTTGTCTACGATGTCCACTGCGCTGTTGAATACCTCGGGGCCGCTGATGCTCGGAGGCGAACCCGCCTCCACTGCGGTCCGCGACTTCGTCCCGCTGGCGGCCGAACTTGTGAAGAACTTCTCCCGCGCCAACGCAACCTTCAAAACCCTCAACCTGGAATCCGTTCAGGAGGATTTGGTTGCGGTGACCGCGCAGGGGTTGCAACTGGCGATCCAACTCATGGACCACAGGAAGCTGCCGACCGACCGCGACCTGGACAGTATTCACACCCTGACCGTCCGGCAGGCCCGCCAGGGTGTCCCGCTCAGTGCCATCCTTGCCGTAACAGACGAGGCCATCAGCGTCATTCGGAACCTTATCCTCAGTAGAGCGGGCGTCGAGGACTCTGCCAACCTCAAGGAGCTCAACCACCTCCTGTTCACAGTCGCGCAGCGCCTTCATTCATTCATCTCGGTCAGCTATCTGGCGGCGATCCCTGCCGGCGCCCAGCTCGAGGGGAGCTCCGCCGGCGCCCTCGTCAAAGCCATGTTGGACGGAGACGATCCCACTGATCTTGCGTTGCAGTTGGGTATCGAGCTCGCACCCCGCTATCTCGTTCTGCGGCTCCTCGTGAACCTACCGAAACCCCGGCCGGGGGCCAGGGACGGCGCGCATCAGCGCCTGCAGGCATACCGTGATCTCGCCGCGGCACAAGCCAAGGTTGCTGCCCACTTCGGAGCCAAGTTGCTCGAAGCCCCGGCGCCGCAACGCGGCCTGGTCCTCATCGAGGGCACACCACACTGGGGGTTGGTGTGCCAAGTTGTGCGCCAGGCGACGGCCAAGATCGGGGTGCAGATCACGGCAGTCGGCGAGAATGCCGCACTCGAGGATCTCCCAGCGGCCCAGGCGACCACCCGCGAGTTGGTCCACCTCGTCCGGAGGCTCGGGCTGCCGGCGCAGTCATACCGGATGGAGGACCTCGCGCTCGAGTATCAATTGACCCGGACCGGCCCAGCGCGCGACAGCCTGATCGGCCTACTCAGGCCGCTCGACAGCAACCCTGAACTGTTGCAGACGCTGTCCGTGCACTTGTCGAACGACCAGCACCGGCAGCGCACCGCGTCAGCGTTGGGCCTGCACACGAACACCGTCGACAACCGGATCAAGCGCATTGCACACCTCACCGGATTGGACCCGACTTTGCCCTCTGAGCTGCTTAAACTGCGTGCGGCGATGATCGCACTGACCTTTGTCAGCACCGACGTGGACATCCGTCCAGTGAAATTGTGAAACCTCACATAACTCACTGGTAACAACCCACTTTTGATGGCTGGACCCCACTTTTCAGTAGGCAACCGGGATATAAAAATGTGGCGCGAATCACCGCGCAGACCAGTAACGAAAAAGGGGAAAGACATGATCAACGGCCAGGAAAACGCCCTCCTCGGTGCCTTCTTCGACACGATCCTGCAGCTGTTCAACGCAGGCAGCACCGGAACTGGCTCGACGAACGGCGGCGGCGTCGCCTAGGGACGCATTTCGTGCCCCTGTGCGAGATCCTTCGCACAGGGGCACGTTTCTCGCCCCCACGATCTGAGGGGGTGACCACACCGCCACCCCGCTTAGACCAGGAGTAATACATGATCGCCTCACCAACGACCGGTGCTTTGGCCGTCGTCATGAACACCGTCCTGCAGATGTTCAACGCGGGCAGCAGTTTCCTCTTCACCAATAACGCTCCGCTCCCGGGCGGCGGCGAAGATCCCACGACGCCCGTGCCCTGATCGCTCCACCCGCTCGCACCGTAACGTCGCAGACAGGAATCATCGTGATCAACTCGCCGTACACCCAGGGCAGCCTGGTCATCGACTTCGGCTCTCTTGCCAGCGCACTCGGTTTCGGCAGTGCCGGCCCGATCGTCTCGTTCGGCAGTGCCGGAAGCATTGAATGCAGTAGTGTCGGCGGACTTTGACAGACCTCACTGTCTCCCACGCACATTCGTATCCACTCGCGAAACAGAAAGCAGGTCTTCCTGTGCCTACAATTCCGCTCACCGGTGACCCCGTCGTGATCAACATAATTGTCCAGCTTTTCAGCGCAGGCAGCAGCAATGCGCTCGCACTGGGCGGTGTCGGGAGCAGCGGTCTCGGTAGCACCGGGCTCGGCAGCTTCGACTCAGCGAGCATGGGCAGCGCCGCATAGCAGCCATCGTTCTGCGTGAACTGCTCCCCGAATCTCGGACTGACAAGTTCAGTTCTGACATTCGGGGAGCAGTTCAGTTCGAGTAGTCTCGCAGCGTAAAAACGAACCCGACTGCAATCGCGGCACCTGCCAGGACATACACCGCAATCCGCAACCATGTCGGGCCGGCAAAACTGACGGCAATCGCCGCAGCCAGAGCCACGATGATCATCACGACGCCGTAAGCCGGTGTGCGTTCCGGATGTGCCGCGTGTCGATGCTGTGAATTCTCCACTACTTCACTGTGCGCCACCGTGGTTGGCAGATGCAATGGTGAGTGTTTTTGTCAGCGTGAATACAACTGTGTTTCGAGACCTGGGTTCGCGTGGACGGATTCGAGCCGGGCGAGGTCGGCGGACACGACAAGCGTGTCCATGTCGTCGATCCCGGTTGCGCCGCACCAGGATTGGTCCGCGGGCCACCAAAAGTTCGGGGTGCGCGTCCGTGTGGCGCGTTGTGCGGGGGACCGGGTTGTCGTGACTACCTGGTAGTTCCACCCTTGCAGGCCTTCCGAGACGCGAGCACACCCGCGGATCGGTTCGTCGAGGAACTCGCCCCACCCGTCCCAGAACAGTCCCGATTGCACGTCGTCGAAGTGGTCGTAGACGACATCGATCAGCTCTGGCGGCAGTGACCCCATTTCCGGTTCAGTGTCGAAGATGCCCTCGATTGTCGCGCACGGATCCGGGCGTCCGACACTATTGGGAAACCACGCTCCGACGATCTCGAAAAACTGCGTCCCGACAATCATCTCTGCGCCCACGGCAGTGGCGACCTGAGACCATGTCACCGCTCGAGGCTCGCCGTCGTAATGGATATAGGCCGGGTGCAGGATCCGCAGAACATGCGGGTAACGGTCGGCTAACCAGTGACCAGTCGGTCCTGCGTCGGGGTACGGGTAGGGCGCGAGCCATGTCGCGCTATCGGGCAACGAATCGCCGATCCAACCCAGGCGTGGGGGCATACTGCGATTCTCCATGCGTCGTTGCGGCGCTGCGTGAGTGCGATCAGGAGCAGACTTGTTGGAAAGTTGTGGCGCCCGGTCGTAATAGATAGCGCTTCTCTCTCCCGTCAGCCTCGAAAACAGCTGCGGTTTCAGATAACCGGGTCATAGTGCCCTTCTGGTACGGGTCGTCCCAACCGGAGGGTGAGTTGTTTCGCCGAGCATCAGTGTTGACCGCTTCCCAGTATTCGCTGGCGAACTTGGCTTCTCGCGCACCGCAGTGGGTGTACATCTTGTAGCTGTAGGCGGTGCCGATTTCAACCTTCTCCGGTGATGGTTCGGACGGAGCGCCGCATCCAGCCAGGCCCGTTGTGAACAGCGCCGCTATGCTCAGCCACTTTGCTACCGAAAGCCTTGTCATACATTGACTTTAGCTTTTGGGACTTTAGCTTTGGTGCGTTGATTGATCGCCGCGAGTCAGTGCACCTCCTGATGGTGCGAAAATGAACGGCTCGACCGGTGGTACTTCACAGTGGTGTCGGTCTGGGTTGTCGGTGTTGTCGGGTCGACCGTGTTTGCGATTCGATCCTGGCGGAACCGAAACAGACCCACTCAGAGCAGTGTTGGCAGCCCAGATGAGGGTAAGTGAGCGATGCGGATGGAAACGGGCTTCACACTTTGAGATGTAACGGGTGATACATTCTCCAGTGTGAATTCCGAGTCATCCGTGAGTTGGCGGATAATCCTGATCAAGATTGCTGCCGAGCCGACGCGCCACCGTGTTGCCGTGTGGCGAGAACTGCGCAAAGTGGGTGCGTTGTCGATCGGGCAAGGCACCTGGGCTGTGCCCAACGTTCCGGCATTCGCGGCAGGCGTCGACCGTGCGAAAGAACTTGTCGACCGCGCGTCCGGTGAAATTGTCTTCCTCAACGCAACGGGTGCGAGCGAGGAAGACGACTCGCGATTCGCCGCGATGTTCACCGCGGCCCGCGAGGAAGACTGGACCGAATTCCTGTCGGACTGTGCGAAATACGAGGCCGAGCTCGACAAGGAGATCCGGATCCAGAAATTTACACTCGCAGAACTCGAGGAAGAAGAGCAGAGCTTGGACAGGCTGCGTCGCTGGCATCGAGATTTGAAGGCGCGCGACGTATTCGGCGCGAGGAATGCGGAAAGCGCAACGGCGGCGCTCCAGCAGTGCACCCTGCGGTTCGAGGACTACTCGGAGCGAGTAATCAACGCACTGCACTCTCCTGAAGGCATTGACGACGGTGATCTCACATGAGTGACAACAAAGCCCAGGTCGAAGGCGCGCGATGGCAGATGTGGCCGCTGTACGCGGCCGGGTTCACGACTGCATTCGGAGCCCATGCCGTTGCGGCGAACCTCGTGTTCGATCTCGACGATCTGGCGAATTCGCTGCTCTATCTCGGTCTACTGCTGGCCCTGTACGACGGCGCCGAAGTCCTGCTCAAACCTGTGTTCGGCACGCTGGCAGATCGGATCGGTGCCAAGCCGGTCCTGCTCGGCGGGCTCGTCGCGTTTGCCGCAGCATCGTTTCTGTTTGTTGTTGTCGCGGATACGGATTGGTTGTGGTTGGCGCGGCTCGGCCAAGGTGCGGCAGCATCGGCATTCTCGCCCGCTGCAAGTTCTTCGGTGGCTCGATTGACCCGAAAAGGCAAGCACGGCAGTGCTTTCGGAACCTACGGGTTCTACAAAAGTCTCGGCTATACCCTCGGCCCGTTGCTGGGCGGTGTGATCGTGTGGATCGGTGGTCTCACACTCCTGTTTGCAGTCATGGCCGTCCTCGCGCTGGTTGTCGCGATCTGGGCCAAGGTCGTGGTACCTGCGCTTCCGCCGCTACCTCGGGCCAGGCAAACCGTGGTTGATTTGGCTCGTCGCCTGAGTGATCGTCAGTTCCTCGGTCCCACCGCAGCTCTTGCGGCGGCCACTGCCGCACTGTCGGTCGGTGTGGGGTTTCTCCCGGTTGCCGGCGTTGATGCCGGACTTGGACCGATAGCAACAGGTGCGGCCGTGTCAGTACTGGCGTTGTGTGCGGCATTTGCGCAACCGCGAGCAGGGCGAGCACTCGACGCGGGAAAAATCACCGTCGAACGAGGTGTGGCATGGGGATTGGTTGTCACCGCCGCCGGTCTGGCGCTTGCCATGATTCCGGGACTGGTCGGGATTCTCGCCGCGGCAGTTGCTGTTGGCATTGGCACCGGCATCATCACACCGCTGGGGTTTGCCGCGCTTGCTGCATCGACGCCCGAGGAGCGTATGGGTCAAACCATGGGTGCGGCCGAACTGGGACGTGAACTCGGCGACGCGGGCGGCCCGCTGATCGTCGCGGGCGTGGCAGCCGTCGCGACACTGACGGCGGGCTTCGGGGTACTTGCCGTAATAACACTGTTGATCGGCGCAGATTCCGCGCGTCAACGCAACGTCCGTTCATGACGCCGCCGATGCTCCGTGGCTCGGTTGCCGGGAACGTCAGGTTGAAACGCCGCTCGTAATCTCGACGGTCTAAGTGGTGGCCTGCGCTCTGATCAGTTGCGCGAGCGTCGATGACGTAATGCACAGAACTAGCGCGGAGATCACGACCAGCCAGAGCCCCCATCCCACTGACGGTCCAATGATCTTTCCGGCGATCTCGGTGCCGCGTTGGAGTATGCAGGCGGCGTTGCCGACGGCAACGATCAAGACTGCGATTCCCGCCAAGGGGCCAATGCAGTGGTTCTTCACCTGCGGTGTGACGCCCCTCGAAAGAAGCGGAGTCAATGCGAAGGCCGCACCGATCCCGAGGATCAGGGTGATCACGCCGCATTCGCCGATACCGGAACTACCCAGCGCGAGGAACGACGTCCACGGACCGATGCTGCCGATGATGATGCCGACACACGAGAGCGCTGCTGCGATCAGATTCGGCCTGAAATGAGCAGGCATCGGCATCTGAGGTACCCGGGGTGAAATCCCGAACGGCTGCTGCTCATACGGCTGACTTACCCGAATAGTCACTGGGTGGACCGACTCTCTCTAACAGCGTTGTTGCTCGTGTCTGGCTTCTTCGGAGTCTAGGGACCGCCCTCTGTGTTGTGACCGATTCGACAATATTCAATTGAACGTGAGTGCAGACCTGGCCCGGACAGTCAGCCCAAAGCAACGGGAAGCAAGCCTCGCGGAGTGTCCTGAACTATCTGGTTGAGCGCCGTGTCCAGCGTCGGAAATGTGAACTCGAAGCCGGTATCGGCGAGCACGCCCGGGTCCACCCAGCGGCTCTTGAGCACTAGCTCGGCTTCGGTGCGTATTACGCGTGCGCCCAACTTCAGCATCCAGTCGGGCGTCGGCAACCCGCGCGCTCGACCCAGGGATGCACGCACCTCACGCATCAACACGTCGTTGGTCACCGCAACGGGCGAGGCGACATTGACCGGACCGGAGATGGCCTGGTGCTCGTAGACGTGGGTGATGGAACGAACTAGGTCATCGGCGTGAACCCAACTGAACATCTGCCGACCGTCGCCCATTCTTCCGCCGAAGCCGACGCGGGCCAGATTGATGAACGGATTAATCGCCCCGCCGCCGGCGCCGAGCACGATCGACATCCGAAGCGCCACCTTGCGAACGGTTGTCGGTGCCTCGAACAGCTCTTGCTCCCAAGCTCGCGCGACAGCCACCGAGAATCCTGTTCCCAGCTCGCCGGTCCTCTCGTTCATCGGCCGATCACGAGCGTCCCGATAGATTGTGCCGGTGCTGGCATTTATCCAGAGTGATGGCGGCTGTGGTGTGCGGGCCAGTGCGCGACCAAGCTGCGCCGTGGTTTCCACCCGTGAGGAAAAGATCTCATCGGCGTTGCGCTTGTTGTAGCGGCAGCTCACCGAGCGTCCGGCGAGATTGACAACCAGATCCGCTCCATCCAGAACGTCGACGACGCCTTGTCTGTCGGACCAAGTGGCATCACTCGAGTCGCTCCGCCCGATCGTCCGAACATTGATCCCACTGGCTTCGAGCGAGCGACGAAGGTACTGCCCGATATAGCCCGACGCTCCGCAAATGACGACGCAATTCATGGTGCTCATCGCACGGTCTCCTCTTCTCGCGCAGTGACTTTGGCCATCAATTTCGCGACGTCACCGACCAAGCTCCTGGCCACTGGTAGGCGGGCGAGCTTGACGGTTTTCGCGACCACTGGGGCGAGACCGTCGACCAATGCACGCGTACGTGCTTGTCCGGGCGACGAATCGGTGACCCAGTGCAGAGTCACACCCATATAGGTGAGCCACAGAAGTGTGGGGAGCTGCTTTTCCAATGAGGGCGGTGTCCGCTGGTGGGAGGCAGTCAGAGCCTCGCGCATCAGATCGATCGCCATCGCTCGGGCATCGGTGGACTCGACCGAAAACGGGCTGGATCGCGAGGTGGTAGGTAACGCACTCTGCAGGAATGATCCGCCGAAGTCGTGATAGGGCGTCATGACATCGAGTCCGGAATGCAGAACTGTCTTCAGGTTCTCCGCGAGTGAGCCGCCCTGGCGCAACAGTGGAAGCGCCCGATCGCGGTGATCGCGCTGGACGACTAGATACAGCTCATGGACAAGTTCGTCCTTGCTGGCGAAGTAGTAGTAGGTATTTCCGAGAGAGACGCCTGCCTCGCTTGCGATCCGGCGCATGGTTGTCGACTGGAAGCCCTCGTTGCGGAAGAGTCGCAAGGCGGTATCCACAAGCTTTTCCCGCGTCTCAGTTCCGCGACTACTCATGACGTCTCCTAGTTTTGAACGTGTTCAAAACTGAGTCTACGCGCCATAGTTGAACGTGTTCAATTAGAGGTGTGAGGCTACTGTGAGTGTGCGAAATCCAGGGCTTCCTTGATCCAGGCGTTGAACTCCACGGTTGAACTGGTGCCAGTGCGATCGACCTCGACCCACCCTTTGCTCATCGGCTTTCCGCGCATGTCAGGCCAGTGTGCGCCCTTGTGTAGCAGCAGTTCGTCGACGCGTTCCGGCGCGCAGCGGATCAAGAGGTTGCCGTGAGAGTTCGCTGCGACCGCCAATTGTCCGTTGACCATGTAACTCAGGCCGCCGAACATCTTCACCTCACTGACGTCGTCCTCGCTCACGAGTGCATCGCGGATCCGGTCTGCCAGTGCTTTGTCGTATGTCATGCGACCATCCCTCGATGTCGATATCGCGTACCCGGTACGGATATGTCTCACAAGCGTGACATGCGACGACCGATAAGCGTTACGAATGCGCAGGCTGTGGGGCGGTGAAGAACTCGACGAGTGAGAACGGAGCGCGGTCGCCAAGGCAGAGTCCCAGGATCACGTCTGCGTCCGCCGCTTCCGATTGGCTGCGGGAGAACATCGCCGCTTCGTAGTCGGCAAGTGCCTCTTCGAGATTGTCTGGATGCGCTGCAATCGCCTTCCCGAGTTCGGCGCCGTCGTACATTGCCAAGTTCGCTCCCTCGCCGGACGGCGCCATCAGGTGCGCCGCGTCACCGAGGAGCGTCGCCCCCGGAACGTGGTCCCACTGGTGATCATTTGGGAGAGCGTGGATCGGACGCGAGATCAGCGCGGTTTCGCCCGCGGTGATGAGCGCGGTGAGTTCTGGTGCCCACCCGCCGAATTCGGCCGCGACTCGGGCGATCGATGCGGCGGTGTCCGTGAAATCGATGCTCGCAATCCACTCGGCGGGCCGGTTCAGTTGAACGTACGTGTGAATGACGCCACCGGACTCGCGGTGCGCGGTGATTCCCTTACCTGGGGCGAGCGCATACAGAGCGCCGCCGCCGACTACGTCGGCTGTCGCAGGGTGTCGCTCGTCAACATCGTGCAGGTATGTCTCGATGAATACGGTGCCCACGTACTCGGGTGTGGAGTCGGAGAGTAGAGGTCGAATCTTCGACCACGCGCCGTCGGCGCCCACGAGAAGGTCGGTAGTGACGGTTGTGCCGTCGTCGAAGGTGAGTTCGTGCCGGCCGTCGCCGAGGGAAACGGCACTGGACACTTTCCGTCCCCACTCAATGGTCCCGTCAGGTAGTGAGTCGAGCAGGATCTGGCGAAGATCCCCGCGAAGCACCTCGGGCCGTCCACCGGTGCCGTCGTCCGGTTCGTCGAGGAGCACCGTGCCGTGTTGGTCGAGTATCCGTGAAGCCGCGCCACCTTCGTGGATGATCGCGCGGAACTGGTCGGTGAGACCGGCCGCTGCGAGCGCAAGTTGTCCGTTGTTTTCGTGGATGTCGAGCTGGCCTCCCTGCGTGCGGGCTTCTTTGGAGGGTTCCGACTCGTAGATCGTTGCAGCGATGCCGTGAACGTGGAGGACACGCGCGAGGGTGAGGCCGCCGAGGCCGGCTCCGATGATCGTGACTGGAGTTGTCATGGTCTTAATTCCTTTCAATGAGATTGGAACGTTGTTCCATTGTCGATCTTGGAACAGTGTTCCAGATATGTCAAGATGGACAGATGGACACAAAGTCGCAGCGGAACGAACGACGCACGGATGCACTGTCGAAAGAGCGAATCGTCGAGGCCGCGATCGAGATCCTCGACACCGAGGGCGAGGGCGCGCTGACATTTCGCGCGTTGGCGTCTCGCCTGGCAACCGGAAGTGGCGCAATCTACTGGCACGTTGCAAACAAGAACGAACTGCTTGCAGCGACGACCACCGACGTCATCACACGTGTTATGACCGGCGTCGTCCCAGGGACGACGCCGCGGGAAACCATCCGCACTACTGTTCTCGATGTCTTCGACGCAATCGACGCGCACCCGTGGGTCGGCACCCAGCTCTCTCGTGAGCCGTGGCAGTCCGCGGTGCTGCAGATATTCGAAGGCGTTGGCCGGCAACTCCAAGAACTCGGAGTTCCCGAATCCGCGCAGTTCGACTGCGCTTCCGCACTCGTGAACTATGTCCTCGGCCTGGCCGGACAGTATGCCGCAGGGGCCCGCCTTCACGCACGCGAGACGGATCGATCGGACTTCCTCGCGACAATCACCTCAGGGTGGGAACAACTCGACTCAGCCGAGTACCCGTTCTTACGTCAGGTGGCACCGCAGTTGCGCGATCACGACGACCGCGACCAATTTCTTGCCGGCATCGATCTCATCCTGGCCGGAATCGCGACTGTCCGATAGACGGCGTTCGCCTTTGGTTGCCACTGACTGTTCCGGTGGGCTGAACCGTCGATACCACCACTGCCGCAGGGGGATTGTGCATCCGCGCGGTTGATCAACCGCGCGGATGCACAATTCGCGCGCGGATGTTGGAAGCCTTCGGAAAACCGGGTTAGTGTCTGGCCGCGAGCAATTCGGTAATCCTCGCGACGAGGTCGAGCGGGATCGGCTTGTTCAACGGAAACTTCGCCGTCGCTTTGGCTGATCGATACGGGTCGATTGCCTTCTCGAATTCGGCGTCGCCCTCGGGGAGTGGATACATCGAAATGTGGTGTTTCCATCCGGCAAAATGCACCAGGCTTTTGCCGTCGACCGTGATGGTCGGCATTTGGTAGCTGATGGTTTCGCCGACGCCGGGGACTGCTTCGTGGATGGTCTGACGGACGCTCTCGAGCACAGGTTGCACATCGATCGGGAAGGACGCGATGTACTGGTCGATCGTCTCGGGGCTTTCTGTGGTCACGTGTCGAACATATCGTCATCGAGCGTTGTCGACTGTGCATTCGACAATCGATTGAGCAGTATGGTGCCTTATGCGGTGTTCACGGGAATTGCTGGGCGTTGCGGCCGTCGCCTTGTTAGTGGGATGTGGTGCGCCGAGCAACAACGCGGACGACGTTGCGCCACCGACGTCGCGAGTGAATGTGCCTGGCCTGGTGGAACCAACCTGCCTGGCCGGCAATCTTCTCGGATTCTCGGACTTGCCGCAGGCAGCAGCACCGGTTCCAGAATCGCGGCCGATCCCGGCTGATTTTGTGCCCGTCCGAGTGGTCACATGTGAGGGTGACTGGAGCGCTGGCGTCGTAGAGCACTCAGTGTCGTGGGTCGAGGAACGACGTGAGGGCGATATGGACGCCGTTATTGCAGGCTACCGGCTTCCGTCCGATGCACCGCCGGAAATCCGCACCTGCTTTGTGGACCAGCCGACGCCTCCGATTGTGTGGCTCGTCGACGATCAAGGCCTGGGACTGCTCGCTCCGGACCTGCCGACAAATGAGTGTGGCGCGTTTAAGTGGGAGGCGATCACTGCCATCCGGGAGCTACCGGTCACAGAACGGATTGTCCACCTCATCCCAGTTTCGCCGACGGTGGAAGCTCGGTTCATCAAACCGGAGTGATGGGTCAGGCCCCCGATCTACCCACGCGTTCTGAAATGAGACCATTGGGTATGGCGAATCTGGAACCTTGGGAAATCTCGAGATTGACTACCCACCTTCGTGCATATTTGGTCAACGCGAAGCGCTTTGTTCAAGGGTGGTCATTGCGTGAGGTCGAGGACAAGCGCGACGACCATCGTGCCGTCGATTAGTCTGGCTTCGGCTGCCAGAAGTTGGGCCTCGAACCATCTATGTCGGCGAACCCGTACTCTGCTCCGAGTTCACCTGAACTGACAGATCGTTGATTCCATCGGGCCCGATTCGGATCGGCGGCAAGGGCGGCCACTGCGCGTCCGACAAATCTCGGCGACTCGGAACGAGCAAAATCCGGTGGCGCAGTCGGCCCATCCCGATTCGGCAGTAGTGCGTCGCGCCAATTCGATTCTGTGACACCAAAATTATCGAGCATCATCTCCGATCGCAGGAAACCCGGAGTAATGGCAACGGCGGAACATCCGAACGGGCCAAGTTCATGGCCCTGTGAATATGCGAGCCTGTTCACCGACACTTTTGCCAAGTCGTAGAACACCGAGATGCGATAGTTCGAGGCGTTGTATTCGGTAGTGCCATCGGTTATTTCGACAACCAGTCCACCTGGTCGATCGATCATGAGCGGCAGCAGATGATGCGACGTGGTGATGTGGGTGTCGATCGCCAGGCGCAAGATGTGAAAGCCTTTGTCCAGATCGTGTTCCCATACCGGAGTGTTCCACTCCGCCGGTCCACCCTTGAGTAACTCTGCGCCCCAGATGTCGTTGACCAAGACGTCGATATGTCCGTAGTCGGTGCGTAGTTGCTCAGCGAGATCAGCAACTCGAGTGCTCTTGAGGTGATCGACGGCAATCGGTACTCCGACGCCACCCAATTCGGTGACCAGAGCGGCGGTCTCCTCGATGGTTTCGCTCCGCGGGTAGTCCGACTGAAGGATGCCGGTGGACGTGCTCCGTCCAGTGCAGATAACCGTGGCGCCCGCCTCGCCTAATGCTGCGGCGATTCCGCGTCCAGCGCCCCGCGTTGCCCCGGCAACAACAGCTACTCGCCCGCGTAGGGCATCAGGTTTAGGTGTCCACGCCATTGTCCGATTCTGCTCGCCGGCGCTGCCACGTTTCAAGGCCTCGAAACACAGGAGGAACCGAAAGCGCTCTGGGCGCGTCAAAATTCATGAGTGCTCAAGAACATGGACCGGGGGGAACATGAATCGTTGTGTCGGGCAGAGTGCCGAGTGGAGAAACGGTGTCACGCCGATGAGTTCGGTTGTGGCACGAAGAAATTCGAGCAGGCTAGCAATTGTGCGTAGCAGCCGTCGTGGGGGAGTGGCCACAGAAGTTCCACCGGCACGGGAGTCGCCCGAAGACGACTCCCGGCCGGAGTGAATCTGAGATCAGGGCAACTGCGAGGCAGCGTCCGAATCGAGGAACCACCGGGTGGCAACCAATCCTGTGGCGCCGGCACATGGCCAGTCGACCGCTGCAGCGCCGCCAACGGCAGCAGCAACAGCTTCAGCCTTTGCTGCGCCGGAAATGAGCAGCCACACTTCCTTCGCGCGCTGAACGGCGGGCAAAGTCAGAGTGATGCGGACCGGCGGGGGCTTGGGGGAGTCCGTCACCGCGACCACAAAACGAGACTCTTCACGAACCGCGTCGGTGTGCGGGAACAGAGAGTTGATGTGTCCTTCGCCGCCCATGCCAAGCAGGTGCACGTCGAATGTGGGGACCTGCTTGCCGTGCGCCTGCGCGCCCAGCAACTGCTCGTAGGCTGTTGCCGCGCCGTCTGGATCGCCTTCGTAGATGCCGTCGGACGCAGCCATCGGATGTACCCGATCCGGATCGACCGGAACATGATCGAGTAGCGCCTCGCGCGCTTGAACCTCGTTACGCTCCGGATCGCCGGCCGGGAGGAAACGCTCGTCGCCCCAGTACAGGTCGATCTGCGCCCAGTCGATATCACCAGGAGTTTTGCGCAACTTTTCGAGCAGTGCGATGCCGGTTCCGCCGCCGGTCAGAACGATGGACGCAACGCCGCGAGTCTTCTGAGCCTCGACGATGGTGTCTACCAAACGTGCGGCGGCCGCATCGACCAACTGGCCCGCGTCCGAAAACTTTTCTACGACAACATCACTCATATGTCACCTTCTCGAGGCCGGCCAGTGCCTCTTCGTAGATTTCGTCAGGATCGAGTCGACGTAGTTCCTCGGCGAGGCAATCGCGTGTCTCCCGGCGACCAAGGGACACAAGTGCATCCGGCTGACCCGTCCGGATCAGCGTTGCAGTTGTGCCCTCCTGCGGGCGGCTGATGGAGATGCTGCGCGTCTCGAGCTTCAACTCGACATTCAGTGCGCCGGTGCGGCGGTATACCGGAACTCCGGTCTTCGCAGCCAACCAGCCAGCCAGAATGTCCAGTGCGGGTTCGGTTTTCAGGCCGGACACCACAGCAGATGTGACGTTTTCGTGTGGCGGCAGATCGAGTGCCGACGCCAGCAGCGCGCGCCAGTACGTGACGCGGCTCCACGCCAGATCGGTGTCTCCGGCGGTGTACGACGCGAGTCGCCCCTTGATAGTCGCCGTCGGATCAGGTGCGCCGGTGGCGTCGGTGATACGACGGACGGCGAGCTTGCCCACCGGATCCTTGGCCGGAATCGCGGGAGCCTCGAGCGGCCACCACGCGACTACCGGTGTGTCCGGGAGCAGGAACGGGATGACAACACTGCTCTCGTGATCCGCCAGCGGACCGTAGAGACGTAGCACCACAACTTCCGAGGCGCCGGCGTCGCCGCCGACGCGGATCTGAGCGTCGAGGCGTGGTTCGCTTTGCTCGTCGCCGCGCAGCAGCACGATGACGCGACACGGGTGCTCGCGGCTTGCTTCGTTGGCTGCCTCGATCGCTTCTTCGGCGTTGCCGGTGTCGCGGGTGCAGACAACAAGAGTCAACACACGACCCAACGTGACAGCGCCGCCGGTCTTGCGTACCTCGACCAGTTTCTTGCTGACCTGGACCGTGGTGGTTGACGGCAAATCGAGAATCACTAGGGTCGCCTCCATTCGCGTCCGGTGCGGTTCAACATTTCGTCGGCGGATTCCGGTCCCCAGGTACCGGCCTCGTACGGGTCCGGTTTGCCGCCGGCAGCCCAATGTTCGAGGACGGGATCGAGTATCTCCCAAGACAATTCGACTTCAGCGTTCACCGGGAACAGTGAGGGCTCGCCGAGCAGCACATCGAGGATGAGTCGCTCGTACGCTTCGGGTGAAGACTCGGTGAAGGCCTGGCCGTACGAGAAGTCCATGTTGACATCGCGCACTTCCATGCTCGATCCCGGAACCTTCGATCCGAAGCGCATGGTGACGCCTTCATCGGGCTGCACCCGGATGACCAATGCGTTCTGGCCGAGATCATCGGTCATGGTCTTGTCGAACGGCAGGTGCGGCGCCCGCTTGAAGACCACGGCGATCTCCGTGACCCTGCGTCCCAGACGCTTACCGGTGCGCAGATAGAACGGCACACCGGCCCAACGTCGAGTGTCGACCTCGAGCGTGATGGCCGCATACGTCTCGGTGATGGAATCAGCCGCGAAGCCGTCCTCTTCGAGAAGCCCGACAACCGGGAGACCACCCTGCCAGCCGCCCGTGTACTGGCCACGGGCGGTGGTCTCGTCGAGAGGTTCGGCGAGCCTGGTGGCGGAGAGGACCTTGATCTTCTCGGCTTGCAGGTTGAGCGGCTCGAAGCTGATGGGCTCTTCCATCGCGGTGAACGCCAGCAGTTGCAACAGGTGGTTCTGGATGACGTCGCGAGCGGCGCCGATCCCGTCGTAGTATCCGGCGCGGCCACCGAGACCGATGTCCTCGGCCATCGTGATCTGAACGTGGTCGACGTAGTGCGCGTTCCAGATCGGATCGAACAGCTGGTTCGCGAAACGCAGAGCCAGGATGTTCTGAACCGTTTCCTTGCCGAGGTAGTGGTCGATACGGAAGACCGTGTCCTCGGGGAACACCTTGTTGACCACAGCGTTCAGTTCACGAGCACTTTCGAGATCGTGACCGAACGGCTTCTCGATGACAACGCGTCGCCACTGGCCTTCTTCTGCCTGGGCAAGCCCGGACGACGACAACTGCTCGAGAACCTGCGGGAAATCATCCGGCGGGATCGCGAGGTAGAAGCCGTGGTTTCCACCGATTCCCCGCTCGGTGTCGAGTGTGGCCAAAGTATCGGCCAGGTTCGTGAAGCCCTCGGAATCGTCGAAGTTGCCTTTGACGAATCGGATGCCGTCCGCCAGCCGCTCCCACACGCTCTGCCGGAACTTGGTGCGAGCACCGTCCTTGACCGCGTCCAGAACTACCTGTGCGAAGTCTGCGTCAGTCCAGTCGCGCCGGGCGAACCCGACCAGAGCGAATCCGGGCGGCAGCAGCCCTCGGTTGGCAAGGTCGTAGATGGCCGGCATCAGCTTGCGCCGCGCCAAGTCACCGGTGACCCCGAAAATCACCAGGGCACAAGGCCCGGCAATATGCGGAAGACGTTTGTCCGTGCTGTCTCTGAGGGGGTTGACCCAATCTGATGCCGCCGCGGAATCGCTCACAGGCTCAGCTCTTCTGGGTTGCTGCGCGGAGCTGCTCGGCAGTCGCGTCGAGCAACTCGTTCCACGACACCTCGAACTTGTCGACACCCTCGGTCTCGAGGACATTGAACACGTCCGCGAGATCGATGCCGACGGCTGCGAGCTGATCGAACACTGCCTGCGACTCCTGGGCGGTGCCCGAGACGGTGTCGCCCGTGATCTCACCGTGGTCGGCAAGTGCGTCGAGCGTCTTCTCCGGCATGGTGTTGACCGTGTTGGGTGCAACCAACTCCGTGACGTAGAGCGTGTCCGGGTAGTCAGGGTTCTTCACGCCCGTCGACGCCCACAGCGGACGCTGGGCCTTGGCGCCGTCAGCCAGGAGTCCCTGGAAGCGCGGCTGCACCTCGAAGACCTGCTGGTATGCGTTGTATGCCAGACGAGCATTTGCGAGTGCAGCCTTGCCGCGAAGCTCGAGAGCCTCCGGCGTGCCGATCGCCGTGAGGCGGTTGTCGATCTCGGAATCCACGCGGGAAACGAAGAACGACGCCACCGACTCGATGGACGAGATGTCGCGGCCCGCAGCCTTCGCGGTCTCCAGACCGTCGAGGTACGCACCCATGACGGCTTCGTAGCGCTCGACCGAGAAAATCAACGTGACGTTGACGCTGATGCCTTCACCGATCACCTTGGCGATGGCGGGAATGCCGGCCAGCGTCGCGGGGATCTTGATGAGGACGTTCGGGCGATCGACGATCTTGTGCAGCTCGATGGCCTGCGCGACAGTCGCGTCGGTGTCGTGTGCCAGGCGAGGATCAACCTCGATGGACACGCGGCCGTCGACGCCGTTCGACGCCTCGAACTGCGGAGCCAGGATGTCGCACGCTGCGCGCACGTCGTCGGTGGTGACCGCCGTGATGGTGGCGTCGACATCGGCGCCGCGCTGGGCCAACTCGCGGACCTGCGCGTCGTAGTCCGAACCCTTGGACAGGGCTGCCTGGAAGATCGACGGGTTGGTGGTGACACCCACGATGGACTTGGTGTCGATCAGGTTCTGCAGGTTTCCGGACTGGATGCGATCTCGCGAAAGATCGTCAAGCCAGATGGAAACGCCTGCGGCGGATAGCTTTTCGGTGTTCACATTCTGTGTCATCGAGATCATCCCTTCACAGCGGCGAGGGAGCGCTGCGCGGCTTCGACAGTCGCGTCGGCGGTGATGCCGAACTCCCGGAACAAAGTCTTGTAATCGGCGGAAGCGCCGTAATGCTCGAGCGAGACGGCCTGGCCGGCGTCGCCGAGAATGCGCCACCACGGCATTGCGATACCGGCTTCGACGGATACGCGGGCACGCACGGCCGGAGGAATGACCTCGTCGCGGTATGCCTGATCCTGCTCGAGGAACCAGTCGAGGCACGGAACCGACACAACACGCGTTGCGACGCCCTGAGCTTCGAGGGTTTCGCGAGCCTCGGTGGCGAGGTGCAGTTCGGAACCGGTGGCCAGCAGAATGACCTCGGGAGCACCGTTGGCGGCATCGGCGAGCACGTATGCACCGCGCTTGACGCCCTCAGCTGCCTTTTCCTTGGTGCCTTCGAGAACCGGGACGTCCTGGCGGGTAAGTGCCAGAGCGGTCGGGCCCGTCTTGTGCTCGAGGGCTGCCTGCCAGGCAAACGACGTCTCGTTGGCGTCACCCGGACGGACAACGGACAGGTTCGGGATGGCGCGCAGAGCAGCAAGGTGCTCGACCGGCTGGTGCGTCGGGCCGTCTTCGCCGAGTCCGATGGAGTCGTGGGTCCACACGTAGGTGACAGCCGTCTTCATGAGAGCGGCGAGTCGAACAGCCGGACGCATGTAGTCGGAGAACACCATGAACGTTCCGCCATAGGGGCGGGTCGGGCCGTGCAATGCGATGCCGTTGAGAATCGAGCCCATCGCGTGCTCACGGATACCGAAGTGGAGCGTGCGGCCGTACGGCTTTGCGTTCCAGTCGTTGGTGGAGATGGAGTACGGACCGAAGGAGTCTGCACCCTTGATGGTGGTGTTGTTGCTGCCGGCGAGGTCGGCGGAGCCGCCCCACAGCTCGGGCAGGATCGGGCCGAGCGCGTTGAGCGCCGAACCGGAAGCCTTACGAGTTGCGACGCCCTTGGCGTCGGGCTCGTACGTCGGGAGAGCGTCGGCCCAACCGGCGGGGAACTCACCGGCGAACAAGCGGTCGAACAGTTCCTTGCGCTCGGACTCACGCGACGCCCAAGCGTCGAACTCGACCTGCCACGCCTTGTGCGCGTCGGCTCCGCGGGAGACGACCTCACGGGCGTGAGCCAATGCGTCGGCGTCGACGTCGAACGACTTGGCCGGATCGAAGCCGAGAGCTTCCTTGACCGCTGCAACTTCGTCGGCACCGAGAGCGGAGCCGTGAACGTCGCCGGTGTTCATCTTCTTCGGAGCCGGGAAACCGATGATCGTGCGAAGAAGAATGATCGACGGGCGATCGACGACGGCCTTGGCCGCAGCAACTGCGTCGAGAATGCCGGAGACGTTTTCGCCACCTTCGACATGCTGAACGTGCCAGCCGTATGCCTCATAGCGCTTGCCGACGTCTTCGCCGAGAGCGATCGTAGTGTCGTGCTCGATGGAGATCTTGTTGTCGTCGTAGAAGACGATGAGGTTGCCCAGTTCCTGGACACCCGCAAGCGACGACGCCTCGGACGTGACGCCTTCCTCGATGTCACCGTCGGACGCGATCACGTAGATGTGATGGTCGAAGGGGGAGGAGCCGACCGGGGTTTCCGGATCGAACAATCCACGCTCACGACGAGCAGCCATTGCCATGCCGACTGCGGACGCGAGGCCCTGGCCCAGCGGACCCGTCGTCATCTCGACGCCGACAGTGTGACCGAACTCCGGGTGACCCGGTGTGAGGGCGCCCCACGTGCGGAGAGCTTCGAGGTCTGCCAGTTCGAGGCCGTAACCCGAGAGGTAGAGCTGCGTGTACAGCGTCAGAGAAGAGTGGCCACAGGAGAGGATGAAGCGGTCGCGCCCGACCCATTCTGCATCCGACGGATCGTGGCGCATGACACGCTGGAACAAGGTATATGCCAACGGCGCCAAGCTCATTGCGGTTCCGGGGTGGCCGTTGCCGACCTTCTGAACCGCATCGGCGGCGAGCACGCGGGCGGTATCGACAGCCTTCGTGTCCAGGTCGGTCCAGTCCGAGGGGTGGACTGGCTGTGTGAGGACGTGGATCTCGTCTGTGATCGACACTGGCAGATGTCTCCTGACATTGTGTACGTGGATTGCGAGGGAGAGGTGTCCCTCCGCTGCGTCACCTAGCCTAATGGTCCTGGCTGTCCGGGTCGATTCGGTTCCACGATGACCGCGGTCTACCATCGTCCGTAGTAGCAAATGCGATAGTCCAGAGAAGTGTCAGCAGTGTGTCGTGAAGAGATAGTGCGGTAACGCGTGGTGCAAGGAGAGAACGTGCGGACAGGGCAACAGCCGAGCGGACATGGCTTCGGCAGCCCCGGAGCAGCCCCGCGGGCGACCAATCAGAACACCGTTCTGGGTCGCGCAATGGGGAAGGTTCTGGCTTACATCGCGCTCACGAAGCCGCGAGTCATCGAATTGCTCCTGGTGGCAACAATTCCGGCGATGCTCATGGCTGATCGCGGAAATGTCGACCTGTGGTTGGTGCTGAGCACCTTGTTCGGTGGATGGATGGGCGCCGCGAGCGCGAACTCCCTCAACTGCGTCGTCGACGCGGATATCGACAAGGTCATGAAGCGCACTGCCAAGCGCCCGCTGGCCCGAGAAGCCGTCCCGACGCGCAACGCGCTGGTCTTCGGTCTTGCGCTCGGACTGGCGTCGTTCGCGTGGCTGTGGTGGCGCGCCAACCTGCTGGCCGGTGTCCTCGTTGTCATCACCATCGCGTTCTACGTCCTGATCTACACCATGGTGCTCAAGCGTCGTACGTGGCAGAACGTCGTCTGGGGCGGCGCCGCAGGCTGCATGCCCGTCTTGGTCGGTTGGGCCGCTGTTACCGGTTCGCTCAGCTGGGAACCGTTTGTTCTGTTCCTGATCATCTTCTTCTGGACGCCGCCCCACACGTGGGCTCTCGCGATGCGTTACAAAGAGGACTACAAGGCTGCCGGCGTCCCGATGCTCCCGGTCATCGCCACCGAAGAGCACGTCACCAAGCAGATCCTGTTCTACAGCTGGGCAATGGTTGTCACCAGCCTGATCCTCGTTCCCGCAGCCGGTCTCGTCTACGCGATCGTTGCTCTGCTGGCCGGTGCCTGGTTCTTGCTCCTCGCTCACCAGCTGTACCGCGGAGTCCGCGGCGGCGCAGAGGTCAAGCCCCTCAAGCTGTTCTTGCAGTCCAACAACTACCTGTCCGTGTTGTTCGTGGGCCTGGCCATCGACTCGGTGCTGGGACTGCAGACGATCAGCGAAATGTTCAGCTGACCGCCTGCAGCCACGAACCTACGGAATCAGCACGATTGATCCCGTAGTTGCCCGGCCTTCCAGATCACGATGAGCCTGGGCAGCATCTGCCAGCGGATACTGCGCACCCACCCGAATCTTCAAGGTGCCCGCAGCGATGGCGTCGAAGACGTCGCCGGCCCGCCACCGCAGTTCCTCCGGCGTACGAATGTAATGAGCCAACGTCGGCCGTGTCAGGAACAGTGAACCCGAGCTGTTGAGCCGCTGCGGATCAACCGGCGGCACAGCGCCACTGGCAGCCCCGAACAATGCGACGGTCCCGCGGATTCGTACCGACGCCAGGCTTGCATCGAACGTCGTTGCACCCACCCCGTCGTAGGCCACCGCGACACCTTCACCGCCGGTCAACTCACGTACCCGGGCCGCAATGTCGTCCTCGTATCGCAAAACCTCCGACGCACCGGCCTCGCGGGACAGTTGCTCTTTGGCATCTGACGACACCGTTGTGATGACCGTGGCGCCGAGGCTCACTGCCATCTGCGTGAGGATCAATCCGACGCCGCCGGCACCGGCGTGCACAAGCACCGTGTCACCCGGCTGGATCGGGTACGTGGACTTGGAGAGGTAATGCGCGGTCATGCCTTGCAGGAGTGCTGACGCGGCAACCGGCGCAGGGACACCGTCGGGAACTTTTACTGCAACAGTGGACGCGACAGCCACCTTTTCGGCGTAGCTTGCGGTTGCTGCCGCCCATGCCACCCGCTCGCCGACAGTGAACTCCGTTACCTCGGAGCCGACTGCCTCGACGATCCCGGTTCCCTCGTCGCCGGGGATGTAGGGGAGATCCCGTGCATACATGCCCATTCGGAAGTACGTGTCGATGAAGTTGATGCCGATGGCTTCGGTGCGGACAAGGAGATCGTGTGCACCGATCGTGGGCTCGGGTTGTTCGGACAGCGTGAGAACGTCTGGTCCGCCGGTCTCGGAAACATAGATGGCTCGCATCTTGTCTGTTCTACACCTGAGGTCGCGTCAACTCAGGCCATGCCTCATGTTGCGGCCGGACTACCGACCAGTATTGTCGAGCTATGAGCACCGATACCGAGAAGTCGGACGCCACACCGTCCGCGACCGCGCCGGAACTTCCGAAGTCGACGGTCAAAGCGATCACCAAGTTCGTCGCCGAACATGGCGGCACCGCGAGCGCCGTCATTCAGCCCGTCGGCGTAGTTGGAGTGCGCATCACTCTCGTGGGTGCCGACGGCATTCTCGGTGACCAGGTGGTCAAGGATCTTGCTACTGCAAATGCCGTCGTCGCGTCCTTCGACAACGTCACCGTTGCCGAGTGGGAACGTGAACTGACCAGCATCGTCACGCCGGCCGACGGCCACTTCAAGAAGATGGCCGGGTGGGTTGCCCACCAGACGCGCTTCCCGAAGGCCCGCAACGGCGCCTGAACAAACTGATTGCGGCGAATTCCGGCAGCTGATGGCAGGAACTTCGCCGCAATTGGTCTATCTAGTTGGTTTCGTCAAGTCGGAAACTGGCAGCTTCGAGCGCAAGCCGCCGCACTTCGACTAGAGCTCGCTCGTAGATCACCGTCCCGATGAGCATGGTCTCGACGGCAGCGGTGCGATCCGGCATGGATCGAGCGTAGTGAACTTCGGCTTCGGCTGTTCTCTCGACGAAGTCCGCGGAATTGTCGAAATCCGATACCGCTGCCGGGAAGCCGAACCGGCGCAGAGTCGCGACGAGTTCCGCGAGTCGGTACGCCGCTGGGGCGTCATCCTCGATTTTCCAATTCCTGTGCCTCAGCCACACCTGCACCTCGTCGTACGCCGCCATGACATCGGCGGACAGGTCGCCGGTCGGAATTTCGTCGAGTCCGTGCATCACCGCCCCGAATGCGTCGTGCATCGGGGCTGTTTCGTCTTCCATCGCAGCCAACGTGGCTCGAACTTTCGATATCGACAGACCACCGATGTCGATCAGGGAACGAATCAGTCGTAGTCGCTTCGCGTGGTACTCGCCGTAGTCGGCCTGATTGGTGGCTGATTGTTGACCGCTGGTGAGCAGGCCCTCACGCAGGTAGTACTTGATCGAAGCGATTGATACTCCGCTTCGGGCGCTGAGCTCGGAGATCCTCACAGATTTGCCCTTGACTTCACGTTTGGATAGTAGCACTATCCATTATAGATAGTGTCACTATCCGTAATGGGCAACATGAAGCTGCGATGGAAGGGTTCTCATGAATCGACATCAAGTTCAGAACGGCCGATATACCGCGGACGTCGACGGCCAGTTTGTGGTTTTCATCATCGGCATGAGGTTCAACAAGCTCTGGAAGATCCACAAGTGGATCGGCGCGTTTGTCGCGATGCCTCGGATGCTTCGAGAACTGCAGCGATCGCCGGACAAGGGGATGCTCGGGGCACGAATGTCCTGGGGAGGGCGCACGATTACCGTGATCCAGTACTGGCGAAGCTTCGATGACCTCGAAGCGTTCGCGAAGAACCCGAACGATCCACATTTGCCGGCTTGGAGGGCATTCAACCGGCGCGTCGGCAAGAGCGGCGATGTGGGCGTCTATCACGAGACATACCGCGTCGGAAGCGGGCAGCACGAATCGGTCTACGTGAACATGCCCGTCATGGGGTTGGCTGAGGCCACTACGTCCGTGCCAGTGGGGAAGCGACGCGACACCGCAAGGGAGCGGATGGTTCGCTGACCGCCAGGTGGTTTCAGGCCGCTACTGCGGATGCTGCCGGAACGTCTTGTCTGACCTTTCCGGCTGCCCACACCGCCGCCGTTGCCGCTGTGCACAGACCGGCACCCGCGACATGCAGGATCACCAGGATCTGCGGTACATCGGTGAAGTACTGAACAACGCCGATCAGCGCCTGAGCAACAATCAGGACCAGCAGAACATGCAGGCGCTTCTTTACGGCAGCGGATGTTCCGACCGCATACAGACCGAACGTCAAACCGACGACCAAGGCCAGATAGCCGACCAGTAGTTGTGAATGCAGATGAACCAGGGTGACGATCTCGACTTCGAGGCGGGGAACCGTCCGGTCAAGACTCTTGTCGCCGGCATGCGGGCCGGCACCCGTCACGAGCGTTCCCGCGACCAGAACTCCGGCAAGAGCCACACCACTCAGTGCCGCGAGCCAGCGCAGAGGCTTCGGCATCACGATCAGTGTGGTCGCGTCATCAGGCTCGGCGATCTTCGCGTACATAACCGTCGCGATCCACACCATCAGCATCGACGCAACCAGGTGAATAGCAACCGTCCACCACAGCAACCCCGTGAGGACGGTAATTCCGCCGATGATCGCCTGAATGACCGTGCCGAGCGGAATCATCCACGCGTACACCAGAACCTCGCGGCGACGACGCGCACGCGTCACAGCCAGGACGATCGCAGCCGCGACAATCACAACCACAAAGGTCAGCAGCCGGTTTCCGAACTCCACAACCTGATGGATGATCGCGACCTCACCATGGCCGACCGGAACAAAACTGCCCGGGAAGCACTGCGGCCAGGTCGGGCAACCCAGCCCCGACGCAGTCACACGCACAACCGCACCTGTGACAGCAATACCGCCCTGGGTCAAGATCACGATGAACGCGATGATCTTCTGCGTCTTCAGCGAGGGGAGAGGCAGGCGATCCACCAAGCTCAAAAATCCGGCATACACACGATTCACCACGCCAACGATGGTAGTTCCCCAACAACTACAGCGTGTCGTTGGGGCAGCCCGCTCCGCGTCTGCCCCCTGTCGTCGGGGCAGCCCGCTCCGCGTCTGCCCCTGTCGTCGGGGCAGCCCGCCCTACTGCAGAAGACTGTCGGCACCCCTCACTACGATTCTCCGAGTGACGCATTACGACGAACTCGACATGTTCGGTGGCCTCGACGCCTCCACCCTCCCGCTCCGCCAGCAGCAGATTCTCGCCACAATCCGGGACTGGGTGACCACAAACGGATCCACGCCGAGCACCCGGCAAATCGGGGACGCGGTAGGTCTGCGGTCGACGTCGACGGTATCCAAACACCTCAAGAGCCTCGAGGAAAAGGGATTCCTCCGCCGGGGCACGGCGATGGCTCGGCAACTGGACGTCCGGCCCTTCCTGGTCGGAATCAAGGGGGGCTCGTCGAACAACAGTGTCGAGGTGCCGGTGGTCGGCGATATCGCGGCCGGTGCACCGATTCTCGCCGAAGAACACACTGACGAGGTATTGGAACTACCGCGCGAACTCGTCGGCTCCGGAACTGTGTTCGGGCTTCGGGTGCGCGGCGAGTCGATGGTGGACGCCGCGATCTGCGACGGCGATGTTGTTGTGGTGCGCCGCCAGGACGAGGCCCATTCGGGCGAGATAGTGGCCGCGATGATCGACGGTGAGGCCACGGTGAAGGTGCTCCGACGCCGAAATGGCCACGTGTACCTCGAGCCCCGCAACTCGGCCTACCAGGTCATGGACGGCGACCACGCAACCATATTGGGCAAAGTTGTTTCGGTGATGCGGAGGATCTGAGGATCTCGATCATCGCCGACCTGCGACAGTCGAGGAGCAGGTCGAATCGCCGGTCTCTCAGGGACTACGGCAGTGGAATGATCGCTGCCGCCAGTACGGCGGGTGGAGGCAGCTTCAGGTGAGTAGTGACAGGTCCGAGACCGATCTCTGGCCACTCTGCGATGAGGGGTAGATCCTCTGTGTCAGGCAATGGCATCAGCTCAAATAGGTACTCGCGCTGCTGCATCTCGGAGTTCTCGTATCCCTGGCCATCTCTGTGCCGAATGGGTTGAAGCACCGAGTCCTCGAGAGCTCTCAACCGCAATGGTCTCCCATGCGTCTCGCCGGGTCGGCGTCGGCCGGTTTCAGGATCGGTGATCGCCGGCGCTGTGTATTGACGTCGTAGCGCGTCAGCGTGAACGCCTTTGGCGACCACGACAACTGCGAGTTCGAGCCCCGATGTGTAGGCCACAATCGACCGTAGCCCCACAGTCACGCCTTCCACTTGGGCCAACAGCTTCGGACCGTGTGCGATTGCACCCAACTCTTTGGCGTCGGGCGGCATGAATCTCTGATACCAGACCATGATCTGAGCCTGGCACACGAACAGATGCATGTGCAGTGATTGCCCACCGGCCCGACGCGTTCGCATCCAGCGGTTTCATACTGCTGTCAAAGCCGACGCGCTCAATCCTGCTGATGTGAATGGGATAGGTGTCGAGCGCGGCGGGGGTCCTCGGTGTCCTGAGTCAGTACGCGCGAACGCGCACAATTCCGGAAATCGTTCCCTGGTAATACTCGCCGGACGCGGTGATGAGGGCCGACATCTGCAGGGTGTCGTGCACCGCGGTGGCGGGCATCGTGGTGGACCCGATCTGGGTTCCGTCCTTCGAGTCGATGACGGCAAAGGAGTAACCGTCGAGTGGCGTCGTGTCGGCTGAGCCGTTGCGCGTCACTGTGTAGATGTTGTCGTCAGCCGTGGATAGATGCGGGACTGCGGAGCTTCGAATAGTGTTGTCCCACACAAGATGACAGCCAACCGGATCGATGTCGACCCGAGTCATTCCGCCGTTGAATGGTGCGGTGGCTGGAACCGCAGGACCGGCGCCTTCCGGTGTGGTCGGATACGGATACCCGTAGGTGCCGGCTACGTAGATGGAGTGGCCGATCGCAATGGGGGAGTTCTCGCTGCCGCTCGGTGAGCCGTCCTTGCCGGCTGCGGTCAGGACGGGTTGGGAGCACACTTCGGCACCCGTATCTGACCGATAGACCCGGACGCTGACGGTCGGGTGAGCGTTGTCGACGATCGTGACAAAATCACTGCCCGTCGACGGCCCGAAGTAGGTGGGGGTGGATCCTGTTCCCCAACTCAACTGGCCAGGGTTCCTCGCGGGGCCGCGGTCGTACGGCTGACGCCAATCGACGGCAATATCGTCGCCCTTGCGGCTCAGTTGGTACAGCGCATGAGTGGTGGCGACGGCCGTTCCCGTGGGCGAGGTCGAAATACTGTTCTGAACCTGTTCGCCTTCGGGAAGGTCGATCGTATGAGCGATCCGATCGGTGCCGACAACGCCGACGGTTCCGTGGCCGGTCGCGAACCAGACATTGCCGGTCCAGTCCGGTGCCAGTCCGGTGACATTGTCGTCGGCTGCGACAACCCCGGAGAGGTCGATGACGTCGGAGAGTTCCAGACGCCAGGTTCCGTCGGGGTTCTGAGCATGCGCGATGCGAACGAGTTGGCGATTGCCGTCGACGGCAACCAGTCGGTTCTCGTGGTCGAGGTATGCGTAGACGCCACCGAGCAGGCTGCCCTTCGCCAGGGGCAACTGCGCGACGGATCGGCCGAACGGTGACGCCTCGGCCTTGGGATCGATGAGGTGAATGGTCGGGATCTGACCGAGCATCGTGGTGCACAGAGAGACGATCAGGCCGTCGGAACCTTGCAAGATTGTCGGGCACGCCGACATCAGAGGAAACGCGGTGACCTCGTGAGGTTCGATGCCCGGCCCTGGGAGGGGCGTGACGTCGGACGAACCAGCGTCGCCGTGCATCGTTGCTGTGCCGACCGGACCGAGGTAGGGATTGGCCGGTGCCAGCGGGCCCGCAGTCGGCAACGACGCGGTTGACGGAACGGCAGCAAGTAGCATCAGCGCACTGGTTGCGCCGGCTATCCGGAGTGCCGTCCGCGAAATGCTCACGTGAATTTGAACCACCGTGCGGCGCAGGCTCCGCCGATCACAGCCCAGACGAGCAGCACGACGATCGAGAACCAGTCCATCGAGGACGCGAGGGCCGAGTCGAGTGCATGGGCCAAGGCGCCGGACGGAACAAGGCGTACCAAGGTGTGCAGCGCGTCGGGGATGTCTTCGCTGATCAGTCCGACACTGCCGATGCCTGCCATCACAAACCACAGGACATTGGCAAGTGCCAGAACGATTTCCGCACGCAATGTGCCGCCGAGGAGCAGTCCGAGTGCGGTGAAGGTAACGGTTCCCAGCGCGATGACCACCGCGCCGATCGCCAGTTCCGTCGGCGTCGGGCGCCAACCAAGTGCGAGGGAGATCAGGCCGAGTATGACCGATTGCAATGCCACGACGATGATGACGGCTGCGCTCTTGCCGGCGATGATTCCCCACCGCGGAAGTGGTGTAGCGCCAAGACGTTTGAGTGCGCCGTATCGGCGGTCGAAGCCCACTGCGATTGCCTGCCCGGTGAATCCGGTGGACATCACCGCCACCATCATGACGCCGGGCAATACTTTGCTGACCCTTGAATCGCCCAGATCGCCCAGGGGAAGGAGGGACAGTCCGATCAGCAGCGTGATGGGAATCAGCATCGTCAGCAGTAACTGCTCGCCGTTGCGCAGCAACAACGTCAATTCGAGCTTGGTCTGAGCCGCCATCATCTTCGCCGCAGAGTTGGGGCGAGGATCGGGGGAGAACGTACCGGGCTCGAAGCGATTGTCAGCCAACCGTCGGTCCCGGGCGCTGTTCGCCGAAGCATTGTTCTGGCTATTCGACACGGCTTTGTTCACGACCTTGTTTCCCGTCATCCCCGCAGATCACGACCCGTCAATTCGAGGAAGACGTCTTCCAAACTACGTTGATCGACGCGAATGTCATTGATCAGGACATTTTGTTCGGCACACCATGTTGCCACCGTCGCCACCGTCGACGGTTCGATCGAGCCTTCGATCAAGTATGTCCCCGGATTGGCTTCGCTCACTCGGAATTCCCCGGCGAGGGACAGTGCAAGTGAATCGACACTCAGTCCGGACATCGTGGTCAGTCGCAATTGACCCTCGGCTCCCTTGCTGGTGACTTCGGCGGGAGTGCCCGATGCGACGATGCGGCCGTGGTCGATGATGACCAGTTCGTCGGCCAGTGCTTCAGCTTCGTCCATGAGGTGAGTGGTCAGGAGAATGCTGACACCGTCGCGGCGCAATGCATCGATCAACTCCCACACGAGGAGACGGGCCTGGGCGTCGAGGCCTGCAGTCGGTTCGTCGAGGAAGACAAGTTCCGGTCGGCTCACCAGTGCACAGGCCAACGACAGGCGTTGTTGCTGGCCACCGGACAACCGTCGATACGGAGTTCGCCGTGCGTCGGTCAATCCGAGCTTGGACAGAAGCCAGGTGGGATCGAGAGGATCAGCGGAGTACGAGGCCACGAGGTCGAGCATTTCGCCGGCTTTGGAGCCGGGGTACGCGCCGCCGCCTTGGAGCATGACGCCGATCCGCGAACGAACTTCACCGGAATCGGCGATCGGGTCCAGTCCGAGTACTCGGACCGTTCCGGAATCAGGGGTGACAAAGCCTTCACACATCTCGACCGTAGTGGTCTTACCAGCGCCGTTGGGGCCGAGAAGGGCAACGACCTGCGCGGCTTCAACGGTGAGATCGATACCGTCCACGGCACGAACACCGTCAAACGATTTGACGACGCCTTCTATCCGCACGGCAGGCGTCGACGATCTTGTTGCACTCGAGGTCACGGAGAATCAGCGTAAGCCCCGGCAGAGTTGCCTTCGTCCACTGGTCTGGTTTTCGTGATTTCCGCTACTGGTTTCTCGCTACGCCAGGGCAGGGAATTCCGGGTGACGTAGATCAACGCGAAAGCGGTGATGATCGTCGCGACGACCGCTTGGACGATCATGAACGGCAGGTATTCGGCGCCGTTCGACATGAGCATGACGCTCACGATCGACGTGAACACCACGGCAGGGACGCGGAATATCGGAGCCGTTGCCCACGCTGCGAGCGGGAGTATCGCCCAGAGCAGGTACCACGGTTGGACAACCGGGAACAGCAACACGATCGCGCCGAGGGCGATTCCGAGCCCGCCGACGGGATGGAGGCGTCCCATGTAGACGGAGACCATCATTCTGGCCGTGATCAGCACTGCGACCAGATATGCGATCGGGCGGGTGATGGTGAGAATCGCCGTCGTGTGGTCGCCGAGTCCGAGAAGCACTCCGGCCAATCCGGTCCCGACGCCAAGAAGCGTGGGTATCGACATCCAGCTTCGCACGGCTGTCGCGGTGTTGAGCGTGTTGATCCAACCCATACCCAAGCCACTGGCGACGCTGATGACGCCGATCACGACAACGGTCACGCCGGCGAGCAGCAGCGCCGCCGAGAAGAAGGACTTCCAGGTTCCGCCCCACCGGCGGGCCAACGCCATTCCGACAAAACCGAGTGCAAGCAGGGACGGGATCTTTACGGTCGCCGATAACGCGATCAGGCCGGAGCCGGCTATCAACAGAGCAAGCGAGCGACCTCGGATCGGGCCGGCGCCTTCGACCGCGCGCAGCGCCACCTCGATTCCGGCGAGCATGAGGCCGAGCATCAGGGCTTCGTTGTGAATGCCGGCAACCAGATGGAACAGCAGGAGGGGATTGGCGGCGCCGAGCCACAGGGAGCTGACCGCAGAGACACCGCACCGCTTGGCCAACCGGGGCAGGGCCCACACGATCAACGCAACGCCGACCAGAACGAGCAGGCGATGAAGGAAGATTCCGGCAACGATGTTGTCGCCGGTCAGTGAACTGATGCCGCGTCCAAGCCACAGAAAGAACGGTCCGTACGGTGCCGGGGTGTCACGCCAGATCGTCGGAACAGTTCTGGTGAGCACGTGATCGACGCCGAGCGCGGCTTTGGGTCCGATGAGATACGGATCGAGTCCGCGTGCCGCGATCTCACTTTGCGCCAGGTACGAATACACATCGCGACTGAACATCGGCGGTGCGACGGTCAGCGGCAAAATCCACAGCAACAGCGTGCGGTCCAGTTGTGATCTGCTCATGCGGCGCGGCGCGCCGGCGCGAGTTCGCAGATCACCGACGGCAAATCGGCCCAACATGAGCCACGCCAGGACAACCAGAACGGTTCCGGTCATTGTCATCGTCAACGAGACAGTCGGCATTCGTCCGGGGAGACTCAGCACCCGTAGTCCGGCCGTCGGATTCTGGAGGACAGGCTGCGCACCCGCACCGAGTGCGCCAACCGCCATCAACACGGTGCCTGTCGCGCCGAAACGCCTGATTCCGCGAAGCTGAGCGGTCTCCTTCTCGTTCAGGCCGGGGCGCTCGTCCTCGTCGCCGTGCAGCGTCGCCATCACGGATTGCCGGGGCTTGGATCCGAACGGCCGGACACCGAGGGTGGAGAGGACAAGTTGTTTCGGCTTGTCCAGCAGGATCGCGCGGGTCGACTGCGCGGTCGTCTTCTGCGTGGGGGTCTGCGGCACCCAGGAAGCCTAGCGGCTCGTGCGCAGGGCTCGGACAACTGTGAACAATGCGGGCAGTCCGCCTATTCCCAAATGTAATGCAGGTTGCCCTTAGTAGACCTGCGAAAAGAATTCCGTCACACTTGTGTTGTGAAAAGAAATGCGACTCGCACTCAAAGCAAGGAAGCTGCAGGTCAGTCCACTGCAGCTGCCTCGCAGAGTCCTGTCGTAATGCCGGTAGCGGTGGGTGTCGAAGGCCAGACTCGGGCAGCGGTGGTCAAACTACTCCTCGAAGAAGGGCCCATTACAGCCTCCGAAATCGGCACGCGACTCGGTTTGAGTGCGGCCGGTGTCAGGCGTCACCTGGACGCGTTGATCGAGTCCGGTGAAGCCCGCGCCGCATCCGCGTCGTCGCTCCGTCAGCGTGGACGCGGGCGTCCGGCCAAGCAATTTCAGATCACCGCCACTGGACGTGGGCGTCTCGGTCACGCGTACGACGATCTTGCCGGGGCAGCAATGCGCCAACTCCGCGAAATCGGTGGAGACGCCGCGATCGAGGAATTCGCCAAGCGGCGGGTCCAGGCAATTGTGGGAGATGTCGAACCGGCAGATCCCGCCGACCTCGGCGCCGTTGCGGAGACGGCAGATGCCATTGCTGACGCTTTCAGCGCCGTCGGATTTGCCGCGTCGACCAGGCCGGTGGGTAACGGCGTGCAGATCTGCCAGCACCACTGCCCGGTTTCCCATGTGGCAGAGGAGTTTCCGGAACTGTGTGACGCGGAACAGGAAGCGTTCCGGCAACTGCTCGGCACGCACGTTCAGCGTTTGGCCACCATCGCGAACGGTGACTGCGCCTGCACGACACACGTTCCCCTCGTATCGAACGGGAGTAGATGAAACCTCCCGATCAGCTAGTTCCCAAGGTTTTTCGCTAGTTCTTCACAGTCAGAAATGTTCCTCGCGTCGAATTCAGCCCTCGTCGCTGCGGAGCAGCCGTCAAGTAACAAGACTCCGGAAGGAGCTCGCATGACCGTCACATCAGACCAGGCGACTACCACTGCAGCTGCAGGCACCGAGCCGCTATCGCAGGAAGAGGCCATCGCGTCCCTCGGTCACTACGGCTACGGCTGGTCCGATTCCGACGTAGCCGGAGCCAGCGCACAGCGCGGACTCTCCGAGGCTGTCGTGCGGGATATTTCCGCGAAGAAGAGCGAGCCGGAATGGATGCTCGACATCCGCCTCAAGGCTCTGCGCACCTTCGACAAGAAGCCGATGCCGAACTGGGGCAGCGACCTCGAAGGTATCCACTTCGACAACATCAAGTACTTCGTCCGGTCCAGCGAGAAGCAGGCCGAGTCGTGGGAAGACCTGCCCGAGGACATCAAGAACACGTACGACAAGCTCGGCATCCCCGAGGCGGAGAAGCAGCGCCTCGTTGCCGGTGTTGCCGCTCAGTACGAGTCCGAGGTCGTCTACCACTCGATCCGTGAGGATCTCGAGCAGCAGGGCGTCATCTTCCTCGACACCGACACCGGTCTCAAGCAGCACCCGGAGCTGTTCAAGGAGTACTTCGGATCGGTCATCCCGGCCGGCGACAACAAGTTCTCCGCGCTGAACACCGCGGTGTGGTCCGGTGGCTCGTTCATCTACGTTCCGCCGGGAGTCCACGTGGACATCCCGCTGCAGGCGTACTTCCGCATCAACACCGAGAACATGGGTCAGTTCGAGCGCACCCTGATCATCGTCGACGAGAACGCCTCCGTGCACTACGTCGAAGGTTGCACCGCGCCGATCTACAAGTCCGATTCACTGCACTCGGCAGTTGTCGAGATCATCGTGAAGAAGGGCGGCCACTGCCGCTACACAACCATCCAGAACTGGTCCAACAACGTCTACAACCTGGTCACCAAGCGCACCAAGGTCGAAGCCGGCGGATCCATGGAGTGGATCGACGGCAACATCGGTTCCAAGGTCACCATGAAGTACCCGGCCGTATGGCTGATGGGCGAGTACGCCCGCGGTGAAGTTCTCTCCGTCGCATTCTCGGGCGAGGGACAGCACCAGGACACCGGCGCCAAGATGCTCCACCTGGCTCCGCACACGTCGTCCACCATCATCAGCAAGTCCGTCGCCCGTGGCGGTGGACGCGCGTCTTACCGCGGTCTGGTGCAGGTCAACAAGGGTGCCCACGGTTCCAAGTCGACCGTCAAGTGTGACGCTCTGCTGGTCGACCAGATCAGCCGCAGCGACACTTACCCGTACGTCGACATCCGCGAGGACGACGTCACGATGGGCCACGAGGCCACTGTTTCCAAGGTCAGCGACGATCAGCTCTTCTACCTGATGAGCCGTGGTCTGACCGAGGACGAGGCCATGGCCACCATCGTCCGTGGATTCGTCGAGCCCATCGCGAAGGAACTCCCGATGGAGTACGCGCTCGAGCTCAACCGCCTTATCGAACTTCAGATGGAAGGGGCTGTGGGTTAGTGACCACGCCAGAGACCGGTGTCATCGGAGCTGTAGTCGGGGAGAACCCGACCGCTCCTGTAAAGGGTGCAGCCACAGGCTCACCCATCACGAACAAGGGTGAGCAGTTCTCCTCGTTCGACGTCAATGCATTCGAGGTTCCCGGCGGACGTGACGAGATCTGGCGGTTCACCCCGCTGCGTCGTCTGCGCGGATTGCACGACGGCAGTGCTGTTGCCAACGCTCAGATCACGGTCGACGTCGAGGCCGGTAGCGATGTCACCGTCGAGACTGTCGGCCGCGACGACGAGCGCCTCGGCAAGGCCGGCGTCCCTGCCGATCGCATTGCAGCGCAGGCATACTCGAGCTTCGAGTCAGCGACGGTCATCTCGGTTGGAGCCGAGGTCGAGGTCGAGAAGCCCGTCGTCGTCACGATGACAGGCGCAGGCGCCGACACAGTTGCCTACGGCCACACCCAGATTCGTCTGGCACAGTTCGCCAAGGCGACCGTTGTCCTCGATCAGCGCGGCAGCGGAACCTTCGCGGAGAACGTCGAATTCGTTCTCGGCGACAGTGCGCACCTGACCGTCGTCGCAGTTCAGGATTGGGCCGAGGATGCCGTGCACGTCACGTCGCATCATGCTCGCCTCAGCCGCGATGCAGTTCTTCGCCACACGGCGATCAGCCTTGGCGGCGACCTCGTTCGTCTCTCGGCAACGGTGAAGTACGACGGACCAGGCGGCGACGCCGAACTGCTCGGTGTGTACTTCGCTGACGACGGACAGCACTTGGAACAGCGTCTGCTCGTGGATCACAGCCAGCCCAACTGCAAGTCCAACGTGGTCTACAAGGGCGCGCTGCAGGGCGATCCGAATTCGAGCAAGCCTGATGCGCACACCGTGTGGATCGGCGACGTTCTGATTCGTGCGGCAGCCGAGGGAACCGACACCTTCGAACTCAACCGCAACCTGGTCCTCACCGATGGTGCACGCGCTGACTCGGTGCCGAACCTCGAGATCGAGACCGGCGAGATCGTCGGAGCCGGACACGCCAGCGCTACGGGACGTTTCGACGACGAGCAGTTGTTCTACCTGCGCGCCCGCGGCATCCCGGAGGATCAGGCACGTCGCCTGGTCGTACGTGGGTTCTTCCACGAGATCATCAACAAGATCGCTGTTCCCGAGGTGCGCGATCGCCTCGAAGCCGCAGTCGAAGCCGAACTCGCAGCAGTCGGCTCCTGACCGCCCTCATACTTCTCATCTTGAAGGAATTTCATGTCTACCAGTGACAACAGCACCACACCGGCCACCTCGGTCCTCGAGGTTCGTGACCTGCACGTCGAGGTCGCCAACAGCGACGCCAACGCTGAACCCATCCAGATCCTCAAGGGCGTCGACCTGACGGTCCGCTCCGGCGAGACGCACGCGATCATGGGCCCCAACGGCTCGGGCAAGTCGACGCTGTCGTACGCCATCGCAGGTCACCCGAAGTACCAGGTCACTTCCGGTTCCATCACCCTCAACGGTGAGAACGTCCTCGAGATGAGCGTCGACGAGCGCGCTCGCGCCGGTCTGTTCCTGGCGATGCAGTACCCCGTCGAGGTTCCCGGCGTCTCCATGTCCAACTTCCTGCGTACCGCCGCTACCGCAGTGCGTGGCGAGGCTCCCAAGCTTCGCCACTGGGTCAAGGAAGTGAAGGAAGCTCTCAACGAGCTCGAGATCGATCCCGCGTTCATCGAGCGTTCGGTGAACGAAGGTTTCTCCGGCGGCGAGAAGAAGCGCCACGAGATCCTTCAGTTGGGCATGCTCAAGCCGAAGATCGCGATCCTCGACGAGACCGACTCCGGTCTCGACGTCGACGCGCTGCGCACCGTTTCCGAGGGCGTCAACCGCTACAAGGAGCGCGAGAACGGCGGCGTTCTGCTGATCACGCACTACACGCGCATCCTGCGCTACATCGCTCCCGATTTCGTTCACGTCTTTGTCGGTGGCCGCATCGTCGAGTCCGGCGGACCGGAATTGGCCGATGAGCTCGAGACCAACGGCTACGTTCGTTTCACAGCGGACGCTTCAGCAACCCAGGGAGCATAAGCGCGATGACCACCTCGGTGCGCGAGCTCGACGTCACCAGGATTCGGAAAGATTTCCCTATCCTGGGACGTACGGTGCGCGACGGAAAACCTTTGGTGTACTTGGATTCCGGTGCGACGTCGCAACGGCCACTCCAGGTGCTCGACGCCGAGCGGGAATTTCTCACCACGTGCAACGCAGCGGTTCACCGGGGTGCTCATCAGCTGGCCGAAGAGGCTACCGACGCCTACGAGGACGCGCGAGCTTTGATCGCGGAGTTCGTCGGGGCTGATTCCGACGAACTCGTCTTCACCAAGAACGCCACCGAAGCGCTGAACCTGGTGACATATGTTCTCGGTGACGACCGCTTCGATCGGCACGTCGGGCCTGGCGACGAAATCGTCATCACCGAACTCGAGCATCACGCCAATCTTGTTCCGTGGCAGGAACTTGCGCGGCGTACCGGCGCTACCCTGAAGTGGTACGCCGTAACGGACGACGGCCGGATCGACCTCGATTCGCTCGAATTGACCGATGCCGTCAAGGTTGTTGCCTTCACTCATCAGTCCAACGTGACAGGCGCGATTGCGCCTGTCGAGGAATTGGTTCGGCGGGCCCGAGCGGTCGGCGCTCTGGTGGTTCTCGATGCGTGCCAGTCGGTTCCGCATATGGCAGTCGACTTCCATGCACTCGATGTCGACTACGCGGCATTCTCGGGTCACAAGATGCTCGGCCCCACCGGCATCGGTGTTCTGTACGGCAAGGCCGACCTGTTGGCAGCGATGCCTCCGTTCATCACGGGCGGATCGATGATCGAAACCGTCACGATGGAGGCCAGCACGTATGCACCGGCGCCGCAGCGGTTCGAGGCAGGCACGCAGATGGTCTCGCAGGTAATCGGTCTCGGTGCTGCGGTGCGCTATCTCAGCGATGTCGGAATGGATGCGATTGCCGCACACGAGCATGCGCTGATCGAAGCCGCACTCGCGAAGCTCTCGACAATCGACGGCCTACGCATCGTGGGTCCGCAGACCGCTGAAAATCGCGGCGGCGCAATCTCGTTTGTCGTCGACGGCATCCATGCCCACGATCTCGGTCAGATTCTCGACGACGAGGGTGTAGCCATCCGCGTCGGACACCACTGCGCCTGGCCACTGCACCGCCGCCTCGGGGTCGCGGCTACGGCCCGTGCGTCGTTTGCCCTCTACAACACCGCTGAGGAAATCGACGTGCTGGTTGCGGCGATCAAGCGTGCCCAGGAATTTTTCGGTGTTGCAGGGGAGTTGAACTGAATCATGCGTATGGAGCAGATGTATCAGGAAGTGATCCTCGATCACTACAAACATCCGCACGGCCGCGGCCTTCGTGAGCCGTTCGGCGCTGAGGTTCATCACGTCAACCCGACCTGTGGCGACGAAGTAACACTGCGCGTGCACATCGCGGACGACGACACCGTCGCTGACGTGTCGTACGACGGTCAGGGCTGTTCGATCAGCCAGGCGTCGACGTCGGTGCTCAACGACCTTGTCATCGGCATGAAGGTCACGGATGCGCTCGAGACCGTGGCAGCTTTCAACGAGATGGTCAGCAGTCGCGGCAAGATCGAGGGCGACGAAGACGTTCTCGGTGACGGCATTGCCTTTGTGGGAGTTTCGAAGTACCCGGCACGTGTGAAGTGCGCGTTGCTCGGATGGATGGCGTTCAAGGATGCAGTTGTCCAGATTGTTGACGGTGGTGCCGTGAATGCTCGAGACAACAGCAGTGATTTGGTCGACACGACTAGAGGACAGGGATCATGACCGAGACACAAGCAACACAGGAGTCCGAGGCCACCGCTCCGGTGAACCCCAATCCCGATTCCACTGCGGAATTCGGTGGCGCGCAGGGTTCCGGAACACTGCCCTCACCGGAACGACTCGACGAACTCGAAGAAGCCATGCGCGACGTTGTCGACCCCGAACTGGGAATCAACGTCGTCGACCTCGGTCTTGTGTACGGGATCTTCGAGGACGACGGCGTTGTCACGATCGACATGACGCTGACGTCGGCGGCGTGCCCGCTGACCGATGTGATCGAGGATCAGGCTCGCGGCGCGTTGGTTCGCAGCGACCTGTGTACCGACATGAAGATCAACTGGGTGTGGCTGCCGCCGTGGGGCCCGGACAAGATCACCGAAGACGGACGCGAACAGCTTCGAGCTTTGGGTTTCACAGTCTGATCCACTGATGCTTTTCCCCTCTGACGCCGGTACCTGACCAAGGTGCCGGCGTTAGGCGTTATGTCCGGTAACGGAGTTATGTGTTCGCGCGATATTTACCAGCGAAGGCATTTTGCCGTTTTCGTACCGTACATCCCAAGGGAGATCCGCGTGAAAGGTAGTTCCGATAGACACCGTGCTCTCGGAACCTCGCGCGATCGCCGGTCATCTCGTCAGGGTCAACTCACGGTTCTTTCGCCGCAGCAGCAGGAACTTCTCGAGGCGCAGCATTCTCGGCCCGACGTTCCACTGACGGTCAGTCACTACGTGGACGTCGCAGGAAAACTGGACGTCGACACCCTGAAAGCTGCTAGTTCACTCGCCAGCCGTGAATTCGGATGCCGATCACTGCTACCGGCGCAGGGTGTTGTCATGAGTCATGGTGGCAAGCTGGGCGCGAATTCGTTCGACGTGGTAGATCTGCGAACCGAATCGGATCCACACACCGTGGCCCGGAACTGGATGCAGCGCGAATCGGCTCGGCCGATGGACCCGTCGACCGAGCAACTGACCCAGTGGGCCATTCTCGTTCTGGGTGACGAGCACTGCTTGTGGTACGCCCGAGTGCATCGCATCGCGCTCGATGTTGCCGGCTGCCGGTCGATGATGATTCGAGCGGCCGAGATCTACACCGCGGCCGTGCGGAACACGGCTCCGGATTCGCCACATTCGCCTCGTACGGCGGTGGACACCGAGGTCGGCTACCGTGTGTCGAAACGCTGGATCCAGGATCAGAAGTATTGGGACGCAACGCTTGCGGGTGCGCCGACCCGAACGTCGCTGGCGGCTGAAACCGCGACGGCTGTGGCATTGCCCAGCGTCCGAACCGGAACTGTTCCGCGACATGTCATCGCCTCTCTCGAAGGAATCGCCGAAGCGGAGAGCGTGAGCCTGTCCACGGTGCTTATTGCGACGTTTGCCTTGTATCTCGGGCGCATGACGGGTTCTCGTGATGTAGTTCTTCGAATTCCGACGCCGGCGCCGACGTCGTCGACTGCGCGGGTGGCCGGTGCAAGCGCGTCGAATATCGTGCCGTTGCGCGTCATGCTCGATCCGCATTGCCGAGTTGGTGAATTGGCGCGGGCAGTCAAAGTCGAATTGGTGGGTGCGATTCGGCACCGCCGCTACCGCGACCAGCAACCGCACCGCGCACCGGTTCTGGCATTGAATCTGTTTCCATCTGGAATCACGCTTGGCGACGCGCGGGGTGTGCTGCATCTCGAGTCTGCGGGCCCCGTCGAAGATTTGGAGGTTACGCTCCAGTCGCACTCCGAATGGAGCGGCATTCAGGTCGATTTTGCAGCGCATCCTGATCTGTATTCGGAGGAAATCCTCACCGAGCACCATCGCAGTTTTTGTGAACTTCTTGCATTGATCGGTTCCAGCGACGCGGCGACCCTCGTGGCGGATGTCGATCTGCGAGCTGACACGACACCGGATTCAGCGGGGTTGCAGGCCCGTAACTTGGAGTATTGGCGTGAGGCGTTGTCGACACCCGCCCCGACGTTGGGTTTGCTTCCTATGCTCGCAGGTGAGCGTTCCTCGGCGCCGGTCATCATCTCCCCACAGCTGTATCGACGGCTCGAATCGCTGGCAGCATCGATGTGCACCAGCATGTTCGTGTTGTATCACGCGGCCGTCGCAGGATTGCTGCGTCGACGAGGTTCAGCCTCGGAGGTCTCGATCGGGGTCCCGCTTCGAGGGTATGGTGCGCCGCACCCGGACAACTTTGCCTCGATGTACGCCCATCACGTCGTACTTCGTTTGACCATCGACACCGCGGAGAGCTTGACCCGGTTGATCGAGCGGACCGACGATGCAGTTGTCGACGCGCTGATCCACGCGGATATCCTGTTGTCCTCGGTGGCGGCTGCGCTGGGCGAGCGTCGTTCACTCGACTACGGTCCGCTGTTCAGGACACTGGTATTTGCGCAATCGCCGATGGACACGCATCCACGGTTCCGGGCCGTGATGGGCGGGGTGCCAGTCGGATTCGAACTTGCCGACATGCCGGAACTGTACATCTCGCTACCGAGTCAGGCGGGTAGTTCCGGGGCCGTCGGCTACGTGAACTGCATTGCTCCGCCGACAGAGGCCCGTGATCTTGCATTCCGGTTTCAGCGGATACTTCGCGCCATGGTCGATGATTCTCGCCTGACGCTCGAGGCCGTGGATCTGGCGCACAAAGACCTGTGACGTTTGGTGCCCTATGGTGAGGGTATCTGACCCGCCAGTTTGTTTACCGCGGGTCTTTTCGCCATTATATGCAGGACGATAGTCCTGTTTTGCCGCATTTGTGATCCGCTCTCATATATCTGTGTGGTAACGCCGCGACGGATTGTCACGATGAGATCTCAAGTGGGCAATTTGTCAGCTTTCGGCATTTGCTCCTTTCTTGGCTCGGCTTATTGACTGGTGCGTTTTTACTCGTGTGTCACGACTACTTCGTTCAAGGGAGATCCGTGTGGAAGGTAGCCCCAATCGAGGAACAATGTCCGACACTTTCCCACTGTCCCCTTCACAACTTTCCTTACTTGTCGCGCAACAGCTGAGGCCCGAAATTCCGGTCACCATTGCGCAGTACGTCGATGTGGACGGACCGTTGGACATTGCCGTACTGACCGCGGCGAGTAAGCAAACCGGACGTGAGATCGGATCGGGGTATCTCCGATTGGTCGAGGTGGACGGCACGCCACGGCAATGGCTCGACGTGAACCTGGATGACCGGCTGGACGTGGTGGACCTGCGCGGAGAGTCGGATCCTGAAGCGGCAGCCCAGGATTGGATGCACCGCGAACACACCACCCCCATGGATCCCTTCGTCGATCGTCTGGTGCGGATGGCAGTTCTCGTGCTTGCGGAGGACCGTTACTACTGGTACAGCCGCATTCATCACGTGGCTCTCGACGGGTTCGGCGCGATGTCGATGATGAATCGCACAGCCGAGATCTACACCGCATCCGTTCGGAACGAACCGGTTCCCGACCAGGAAACAGCGTCGCTCCCCGCTCTGGTCCAGTCCGAATCCGACTACCTGGGTTCGACGCGATGGAACCGCGATCGGGAGTACTGGAACACGAAGATGGCTGATCAGCCGTCCGGGACGTCACTTGCACGCAATACGGCGCCAGCGCAGTCGTGGGCCCGGATCCGATCGGCAACTGTGCCTGCGGCGCTGCGAAACACCATCGCAATCGTCGCGGACGCTCATGACGTCACAACCGCGTCAGTAGTGATCGGAGCCTTGGCCGCGTTCCTGGCCCGCACGATCGGCACCAGAGATGTGGTCCTGAGTCTGCCCGTGTCCGGACGCACGACAAAGGCTGCCAGACGGTCCGGCGGAATGATGTCGAACGTTGTACCGCTGCGGGCGACGATCGACCCGAACTACTGCGTCGGTGACGTGCTCCGCGAGGTGAAACTGGAACTCACCGGCGCGTTGCGTCATCAGAAGTATCGGCACGAGGATCTGCGACGAGATCTCAACGCGGGTACTGGGGCCATTGCCGATGGTCGAGGATTTCACGGACCACTGATCAATCTGATGCTGTTTCATTCCGGCATTACTCTTGGCGCCGCCGCCGGTGAACTCCGGGTGATCTCGACGGGCCCGGTGGAGGATCTATCGGTCAACGTCTACCAGCCGTCCACCACCGACATCCAGATCGATTTTGCGGCCAACCCGGATCTCTATACCGACCACACCCTTACCGCCCACCATTGTGGGTTCCTCGATTTCCTCGAATTGTTCTGCGCCGCTGGTCCTGATACCCGATTGTCGGATATAGATTTTCACGGGGCACGGAGCTGGGTCGACAATGTTCGCCATTCGCAAAATATCGAATACTGGGCGCGGAAACTTTCGACACCTGCAGAAGAACTGGGGCTGCCGGTGTCGGCGGACGGGATTCGATCTCAGGCGCCCGTCGCGATCGAATCCGATGTGTTCCGGTGTCTCGAGTCGATGGCCGCGGCGACGGATACGAGTGTGTTCGTGCTGCTGCAGTCCGCGATGGTTGGCCTGCTACGACGCCACGGCTCGGCCGAAGAAGTGTCAATCGGGGTATCGGTGCGTGGATACGGTTCGCCGAGTCCCGACGATTTTGTATCGATGTTCGCCAATCAATTAGTCCTGAGAACCGAAGCGTCGACCTCCGCGACGCTCGCGGAATTGGTCGAGATCGTAGATGGTGTCACCGTCGAAGCATTCGATCGTGCGGACACCCTTCTGACATCGGTCACCGCAGCCCTCGGGGACGGTCGCACAGTGGAGAGCGGACCTTTGTTCCGGGCGATGCTGTGTTTCGACGAAGCACTCGACGCGCACCCACGGTTTCCCGGGCTGATAGTAGGGGTGCCCATCGGGTCCGACATCGCCACCGACCCGGACCTTGTTGTCTCGCTGACGGTCCCGGCTGGCAGTGACGGCAGCGGCGACCGGACTGTCACCGGGGTTGTGGACTGGCTCGGTTCGAAGCGAGCTGCCGAGGATCTCGCAGACCGCTTCAACCGAATCCTGACCGCGCTGGTGACGACACCTCGCTTGGCTTTGGGGGCTGTTGCGCTACTGCGAGCCGACGAGCGAGGTGCGCTCGTACGGCCGGTGCGGCCGCCAACTCCGGTTCGTACACTGACCGACGTCCTTGCCGGTCAAGTCCGCAACCTGCCACACGCTGTCGCGGTGGTGTGCGGCAGCGAGCGGATGTCGTACCGAGTACTGGACGAGCGATCGAACCGGTTGGCCCGCAAGCTGATCCAGGAGGGTGTTCGTTCCGAATCGCTTGTCGGCATCATGCTGACGAAATCGCTCGACATGATCGTTGCCGTGACAGCCGTGTTGAAGGCCGGCGGTGCTTATCTTCCACTCGATCGTGCGCACCCGGCTGATCGGGTGAGATTTGTGATCGACGACGCGAAGCCGGTGTGCATTATCTCCGATTCCGAAATTCCGAATGTGGTGGTGGTCGGGGTCGAATCCGCCGAATTCTCCGCAGACGCTCTCGGCGACTACTCGGGTTTTCACAGCGCCGACAACCTGGCCTACGTCATCTACACGTCGGGCTCGACCGGGAGGCCGAAAGGAGTTCCCGTAACTCATGCAGCGGTGATGCGACTGTTCGAGAACACAAGTCGTGATTTCGGGTTCGACCACACCGATGTGTGGACGATGTTCCACTCGTTTGCCTTCGACTTCTCGGTGTGGGAATTGTGGGGAGCGCTGCTGAACGGCGGAACGCTGGTACTTGTCGACCACGACCTTTCGCGTGATCCCGATGCCTTCCGTGCCCTTGTCGCCGAAGAAGGCGTCACCGTGCTGAATCAGACACCGTCGGCGTTCTACCAGTACATCGAGGCGGACACGCGTGCAGTGTCTCCGACTGCGCTCCGGTACGTGATCTTCGGCGGTGAAGCACTGGACCTGCGTCGCCTCGGGCGCTGGTACGACAATCACAGCGACTCGGCACCGACTCTTGTCAACATGTACGGGATCACCGAAACGACGGTGCACGTCACTCGTCTCGAACTGGGCAGTGCACACGCACGCTCAGCGGCCGGCAGCCAGATCGGTGACGCCATCGACGGACTTCGGGTCTACCTGCTCGATGACCATCTCGCACCCGTCCCAGTGGGTGTTGCGGGGGAGATCTACGTTGCCGGCGGCCAGGTCGCTCGCGGTTACCTCGGGCGTCCGGACCTGACTGCGTGCAGGTTTGTCGCCGACCCGTTCAACGCCGGCGGAGGGCGGCTGTACCGATCCGGAGACCGGGCTCACTGGGTTGAACCCGGCCGGCTCGAGTATCTCGGTCGCGGTGACGCTCAAGTCAAGATTCGTGGTTTCCGGATAGAACTCGGTGAGATCGACGCCGTAATTCTCGCTGCGCCTGGAGTAAACGACGCCGTGACGGTGGTGGCACCCACACCGGCCGGTGATGTTCTGGTCACGTATGTGACCACAGCCGACGTCGTCGACGACCAGGCGTTGCGAATGCATGCTGCTGGAATGCTCCCGACGTACATGGTTCCCGACGCGTTCATGGTGATCGACGCAATTCCTTTGACCACCAATGGAAAACTCGACCGACGCAGCCTGCCGTCACCGATCCTGGGTTCCCAGGCTGCGTTCCGGTCACCGACTACTGCGACCGAAATTGCGGTTGCCGCTGTTCTTGCCGACATTCTTGGCAGTGGCCCACTCGGGCTCGACGACAACTTCTTCCATCTCGGCGGAAACTCATTGGCCGCGACGACGGTGGTTGCCCGGGTGGCCGAGGCAACGGGAGTGCGAATGCCCTTGCGGGCGTTGTTCGACCACCCGACTGTTTCCGGAATTGCCGCGAGCGTAGATCACGCAACTCAGACGCCGGACAGCGGTGCCCTGCGGGTTGAACCACGTCCGCAGACGCTACCGCTCGCGCCCGCACAACAGCGACTGTGGTTCCTGGGGCGAGTGGCGCCGGAGTCCGGTGCGTACAACATTCCGTTTGCGATATCGCTGCGGGGCAACGTCGACACTGCAGCGCTGCAGCAAGCTCTTCTCGACGTCGTGACTCGGCACGAATCGCTGCGCACCGTGTTTCCCCAGTGCGGCGACCAGGCAGTTCAGGAAATCCTCGATCCCGGTGACGGCTTCGAGGCGCTGGAATCCATCGGCGTCGAACGGCGCTTGCTCGACGACCGGATCTTCGAATTTGCTTCGGCCGGTTTTGATCTGGTGCGTGAATCTTCGGTGCGGTTCCTGCTGATCCAGGTTGCCGATACCGACGAATATGTCCTGGTGGTTGTCCTGCATCACATGGTGGCGGACGGTTGGTCACTTGCTCCGCTGGCCGCCGATCTCACCGGCGCCTACGCCGCTCGGGTCACCGGCCACGCTCCGATGTGGGAACCGCTAACCGTCCAGTACGCCGACTACGCCCTGTGGCATCGTCAGCACCTTGGCGAAGTCGCCGACCCGAATTCGCTTGCATCCGAACAGATTGTGTTCTGGACTCGCCAACTCGCAGACGCACCCGAACAACTTGATCTGCCGATCGATCGTCCTCGCCCGATCGCGCCGTCGCTGCGCGGTTCGCACGTGGACTTCAGGATTGATGCGCCCGTCCATCAGAAACTGACGGCTCTGGCCGCAGACCACGGCGCCACGCCGTTCATCGCTCTGCATGCGTGCTTTGCTCTGCTACTGGCCAAGTACAGCGGTACGGACGACATCGTCGTCGGAACGCCGGTCGCGGGTCGAGGGGACAGGTCTCTGGATCCGATCGTCGGCATGTTCGTCAACACACTCGCTCTGCGGACGGTCATCGATCGCGGCATGACATTTCACGCATACCTCGAACTGGTCAGAAGTATCGACCTCGACGCTTTCGACAACGCTGACGTGCCTTTCGACGTTGTGGTGGACGCACTGGAACTCGATCGCTCGTCGTCGCACAATCCGGTGTTCCAGGTGGCAATCACCTCGCGGATTGCGACCGCCAACACCGGAGAAATCGCCGGGATCTCGATGACGGCTCGAGCGGTCGATACCGGCCTGACCAAGTTCGATCTCGAATTGACGATCGCCGAACGGCACGAAGCCGAGATCGAGGGTATTGCGCGACCAGACGGAATCGACGCCACCCTCACCTATTCCACCGACCTGTTCGACGCGTCGACCATCGAAGCGATGGCCGAGAACTTCGTGACGCTCGTGCAATCCGCCGTTACCGACCCGGCAACTCGGGTTGGCGATCTTCACACGCTCAGTGACGGTGAAAGCGCCGCCGTACTGCCACGACGCGGTCAGGCAGGGTTGCCCGATGCGACGCTAGCGCAGATTATCGGCGGCACGGCAGAGGTATATCCCGACCGGATTGCTGTCGACGACGGTGAGCGCGCACTGTCGTACCGCGAGCTTGACAGTGAATCCAATCGGATCGCTCGATACCTCATGGACCTGGGCGTCTGCGGCGAGGTACCGGTAGCGCTGGCAGTTGCGCGGTCGGTCGACTCGGTTCTTGCAGTGTGGGCAGTCGCCAAATCCGGTGGAGTCTTCGTTCCCGTCGACCCGCGGTACCCGGAAGATCGCGTGGCGCACATGCTCGAGGATTCCGGAGCGTGGATCGGCATCAAATCAGTCGACGCTGCCGCAGGTGGCAGCGTCGCCGCGTGGATCGACTTTCGCGACCCCGACATCGCGGCGGAGGTCGCGGCGTATCCGGACTCTCCGATCGGCCACGACGAGCACTCCACATCGACCACACCAGCGTCTGCGGCGTACATCATCTACACGTCCGGATCGACCGGCGTGCCGAAAGGCACTGTCGTCACGCACTCCGGCCTGGCCAATCTTGCGCGGGAACAGCAGGATCGATATCGGATCACCGAGAATTCCCGGACCCTACATTTTGCGTCACCGAGCTTCGACGGTGCCGTACTCGAACTTCTGCTCGCGGGGTCCACCGGCGCGACGATGGTGATCGCGCCGGCCGACATCTTCGGCGGCGACGCGCTTGGGAAGTTCCTTCGAACGAGCGCGGTGACCCATGCCTTCGTCACACCCGCAGCACTCGCGACGGTAGATCCCGCCGGTATCTCCGACCTTGAATGTGTTGTTGTCGGCGGCGACGTCTGCACACCGGAACTCGTCGAGAGTTGGGGCCGGGGACGCCGGCTGCACAACGGGTACGGGCCCACCGAAACCACGGTGATGGTGGCGATCAGCGACCAGATCGAACCCGGTGAGTCGATCACCATCGGCGGACCCATCCGCGGTGTCGACGCCGTTGTCCTGGACTCGTGGCTGCAACCGGTGCCGGTCGGCGGCGTCGGCGAGCTGTACATCGGTGGACCGGGGCTGGCTCGCGGCTACCATCGACGTGCCGGATTGACATCGGATCGTTTTGTCGCACATCCGTATTCGACCGACGGTGCACGGATGTACCGAACCGGAGACCTCGTTCGTTGGACCAAGGACCTCACACTTCGCTACGTGGGGCGCAGCGACCATCAACTCAAGATCCGCGGATTCCGCATCGAACTCGGTGAGATCGACGCCGCGTTGATGGAATCTCCGTTTGTACAGTTCGCAACAACAATCGCCGTCGAATCCTCCGTAGGGACCGCACTGGCGTCGTACGTGCTGTTCAGTGACGAGAACCGCGACACCGAAGCTCTGTTCGGGTTGCTCGGGGAAACTCTGCCCCGCTACATGATTCCGTCGTCCATCACCGCCATCGACGCCATACCGCTGACGCCGGTAGGAAAGCTGGACCGCCGGGCGTTACCCACGCCGCTCGCGCGTGAAATCCTCGGTACCGGGCGCGCGCCGGAGTCGGGTCTGGAGCAGGCAGTAGCGGATGTCTTTGCAGCGCTTCTGGATGTGACCGCCGTGCGAGCAAGCGACAGTTTCTTCGATCTCGGTGGCAACTCGCTGATCGCCACGCAGGTCACCGCACGATTGACCGCCGCGACGGGTATCGCGGTAGAGGTGCGGTCGATTTTCGAGAACCCCACCGTCGAAGGTCTGGCACTGCGTCTCGCTTCGTGCGTCGCAGCCTCGGACGATCGCCCGGCTCTCACGGCCGTTGTCCGCCCTGATCGCGTGCCGCTTTCGGCCGCGCAACAGCGACTGTGGTTCGTCAACCGGTTCGATCCGGCATCGCCGGCTTACAGCATTCCGTTCTCGATTCGGATTACCGGAAACGTGTCGGTCGACGCCCTCGAAGCGGCATTGTCCGATGTCATCGCACGTCACGAAGCACTGAGAACCGTCTATGTCGATGACGCTGACGGTCCCGTTCAGATCATTCGCGCGCGGGCCGACGTGAATTTTGCGGTGGAGCAGTGCACCGGTAATGCCGACACCACGGTGGACGAGTTCACAGGTCGAGGTTTCGACCTGAGTGCGGACCTTCCGCTACGGGCACTGCTGGTACGCGAAGGCCCGGACGTGCATCGTCTGGTGGTGGTTATCCACCACATTGCCTTCGACGGTTGGTCGTTGACCCCGTTTGCTGCGGATTTCGTTGCTGCGTATTCGGCTCGCGCAGTAGGGGACTCGCCGGTATTTATGCCGCTGGACGTGCAGTACGCCGATTACGCGCTGTGGCAGCACACCGTTCTCTGTGATGCACACGATCAGGAAAGCGTGGTTTCTCGTGAGCTGAAGTTCTGGACGGCGACAATGGCCGGCGCGCCGGACGAATTGCGCCTACCCAAGGATCGTCCACGAGGATCCGAGTCCACCACCGCGGTCGGTTCCGTCCCGGTCATCCTCGACTCCGATGCAGGCAGGCGCATCGGCGTTCTGGCCCGTGACACCGGAACAACGCAGTTCATGGTCCTGCACGCGATGTTTGCACTTGTTCTTGCACGCCTCGGCGCGACCGACGACGTGGTGATCGGAACACCGGTTGCCGGCCGTGGGCGCCCCGAACTCGATGCGCTGATCGGAATGTTCGTGAACTCCTTGCCGCTGCGCACAGCGGTTGATCACCGGGCGCCGTTCACGGACCTGCTCGACGCCGTACGCGAGAGCGACCTCGCCGCATTCGAACACGCCGATCTGCCCTTCGACGTACTGGTGGACGCACTCGATCTCGACCGGTCGACGCCGCGTCATCCGGTGTTCCAGGTCATGCTGTCGTACCACCAGAATCTTGTTTCTCCGCAGGTGAGTGTGCATGGCGTCCATCTGCACGCGGAGCCACTCGAACCTGCGACAGCGAAATTCGATCTCGAACTGACGCTCGTGGCGGGTGATTCCGACAACCCGGAGATCACCGGCTCCCTGCGTTTCGCGCACGCTTTGTTCGACGAGGACACAGCAGCTCGGATTGCCGCACGGTTCGAGTCGGTAGCGCGGGCCGTAATCGCCGATCCGAGTACCACGATCGCCGATATCGAACTGCTCACCGCCGACGAGCGGGCGTCGCTGATGCCGGTTCGCGGGCCGGCCTGGGTCGGATCGCGCACCTTGGCGGACATCTTCACCCAGACGGCAACGGAGGCCGGACATTCGGTTGCGCTCCGATCGGGCAACGTGACCCTGCGCTACCGTGAACTGTATTCCCGTGCGTCAGCGGTGGCGCATCGGTTGACAACGGAAGGAATCGGCGCCGAAGACATTGTGGCGATTGCGATTCCGAGATCCGTCGACTCGATAGTTTCGCTGTGGGCCGTGGCATTGACCGGTGCGGCGTTTGTTCCCGTCGATCCGCGATATCCGGCGGATCGAATCCTGCACATGCTCACCGATTCCGGAGCATCGCGCGGATTGACGACAACATCTGTGCTCGAGTCGCTTCCACGATCCGTGCCGTGGTTGACAATGGACGAGATTGTCGCTGATTCGCGCGAACTGGTGGTTCCAGCAGCACCTATCCGAGCCGACAACCTTGCATACATCATCTACACGTCGGGCTCGACGGGTAAACCCAAGGGCGTCAGCGTCACTCACCGCGGACTGAGTGCGTTAGCCGCCGAACAGTCGCAGCGATACGGCATCTCCGCCTCCTCGCGGACCCTTCATTTTTCGTCACCGAGCTTCGACGCCTCCATCCTCGAACTACTGCTTGCCATAGATACCGGTGCCACGATGGTGATTGCCTCACCCGATGTGTACGGCGGTCAGGACTTAGCTGAGCTCGTAGTCGATGAAGGCGTCACGCACGCCTTCATCACACCAGCAGCGCTTGCCTCGGTCGATCCCGCCGGACTTGACGTGCTCCAATCGATCGTTGTCGGCGGCGAAGCGTGCCCGCCCGAACTGGTGCAGCGATGGGCGCCGGGCCGTCGGTTGTTCAACGGCTACGGCCCCACTGAAACCACGGTCATGGTGTGCATCAGCGACGCGTTGGCAGTGGGGGAGCCGGTCACTATCGGCGGACCGGTCCGCGGAGTGTCGGCTGTCGTTCTCGACGGATCCGGAAATCCGGTGCCGATCGGTGTGACGGGTGAGCTCTACATCGCCGGTCTCGGACTGGCCCGCGGATACCACGATCAGCCTGCGCTGACCGCATCGCGATTTGTGGCGGCGCCATTCGGTCCCAGTGGAACTCGTATGTACCGGACCGGTGACCTGGTGCGGTGGACTGCCGGCGGAACCATCGACTACGTCGGGCGGTCCGATCATCAGGTGAAAGTTCGTGGGTTCCGCATCGAACTCGGCGAAATCGATTCGGTTCTCAGCAGCCATCCCGGCGTCGAATTTGCCGTCACGGTTGGTGTGGACGGCCCGGCCGGCGAGACGATATTGGCGTCGTACGTGGTGCTGTCGACGGAAATAGTTGCGGTGGAAGAGCTTCTGAGCCATGCGCGCCGGTCCCTGCCGGCGTTCATGGTGCCATCGGCGATCACTCCGATCGGCCACGTTCCACTCACCCCCGTCGGAAAGCTGGACCGCGCCGCACTACCGGCCCCGGTGCTTGGCACGATCGAGCGAACGGTGGCGCCCCTGGTCACGGCAACCGAACTGGTGGTCGCCGACGCGTTCGGAGAACTGCTCGGTACCGAGGACATCGGCGCCCTGGACAATTTCTTCGACCTCGGCGGCAACTCACTGCTCGCGACCAGGCTGGTTGCGCGTCTCGGCGAATCACTGGGCCGCCACGTTCCGGTCCGCATGCTGTTCGAACACCCAGAAATCCGAGACCTCGCAGCTGCGCTGGATTCAACGGCTTCGGTCCTGGCGCTGCCGCCGATCACTGTCACCAAGCGCCCCGAACGAATTCCACTGTCGTACGCGCAATCACGCATCTGGTTCCTCAACCAACTCGATCCGGCCTCACCCGCGTACAACGTTCCGGCGGCAATCTCACTCGACGGCAGCCTCGACGTGCCGGCTCTCGAAGCTGCGGTGCTCGATGTGATCGAGCGTCACGAGATCTTGCGAACGGTGTTCCCCGACTCGGATACCGGGCCGCATCAGGTGGTGCAGAGCAACGTCACCGCGGTGGAATTCGAGACGGAAGGCGCCCGTGGGGCGGTGTCGATTGCCGCCGAATTTGCTTCTCGCGGCTTCGACGTCACCTCCGAAGCACCCATCCGCGCACTACTGATGGAGACCGCACCGGATCGCCACACTCTTGTCATCGTCGTGCACCACATCGCCGCTGACGGATGGTCCGTCGCGCCCTTGATGAGGGACGTGCTCACCGCTTACATTGCGCGATGCTCCGGGCATGCTCCGCACTTCACACCCCTCGACGTGCACTACGCCGACTTCGCCCTGTGGCAGCGCCAGGCGCTCGGCGGCGCGGACGACCCCGATAGTCTGCTCGGCGCACAGGCGTCGTACTGGCGGGAAACCTTGCGCGGGGCACCCGAGTTGATCGATCTCCCCGTTGATCGGCCGCGCCCGCTCACTCAATCGCTGGCTGGTGCGCACGTCACCGTCACGCTGCCGTCGCACATTCGCGCCGCAGTGGAAGCCCTTGCCGGATCTAACGCAGCGACACCCTTCATGGTGTTGCACGCGGCGTACGCCGTGCTGCTGTCTCGCGTGAGTCGCAGCAGCGACGTCGTGATCGGCTCGCCGGTCGCCGGACGTGGCCACCGAGTTCTCGACGATCTGGTCGGAATGTTCGTCAACACCGTCGGACTGCGCACGATTGTCGATCCCGCTGCGACCTTCGTCGACGTACTACGCACTGTTCGCGCCGTTGACCTGGATGCATTTGCCCACACGGACATTCCTTTCGAACAGGTTGTGGAGGTTGTTGCGCCTCCGCGTACAACCGACCGCCATCCGTTGTTCCAGACGATGTTCTCCTTCCACGCCGCTCATCAGGTGGCGTGGAAACTGCCCGGACTGAGCGTCCGCGCGGAGGAGATCACGCCCGACGTCGCGAAGTTCGATCTGCAATTCACGGTCGTGGAACAGACAGACGCAGAGGGCGCCGGGTACACCGCGTCCCTGACCTATGCAACGGATCTGTTCGACGCAGATACCGCTGCGTCGTTTGCAACGATGTTGGAGACGCTTGTCGCCGAGGTGACTGCCGATCCGACCGTCGTAGTCGGCGACGTGGACCTCCTCGGACCGAATGAGTCCAGTGCTGTGCACGGTGACGTAGCAGGCGACCCCGCGACGTTGCCGCAGCTTCTCGCCCGAGCTGCGTCCGATCCGCTCGCTCTGGCATTGATCGACGTGGCGGGGTCCGGCGCGCTGACGTACGGCGAACTCGATCGCCGGTCCGACGCTCTGTGCCGCGTGCTGGTAGCGAGTGGCGCTGCCCCGGAAACGATTGTCGCGATTGCACTTCCGCGCTCCGTCGACTACGTGATCGCAGTGTGGGCTGTAGCCAAGACCGGCGCGGCGTTCCTGCCGGTAGATCCGGCGTATCCGGCCGAACGCATCGAACACATGCTTCGCGACAGCGCGGCCGTTCTCGGACTGACAGCCGGCAGTTATGTCGCCGACCTGCCGGACACATCGCGGTGGGTCACACTCGAGTCGCTCGAACTTACCGTCGGCGGCGCAGACGTGCGTCCGGTGTCGGTCGAGCTCGATCACCCGGCCTACCTGATCTACACGTCCGGTTCCACCGGAAAACCGAAGGGCGTGTTGGTCACCCACGCGGGACTGTCAGCTTTTGCGGAGGAACAACGCGAGCGATTCGGCGTGAGCGCTGATTCCCGCACCCTGAGTTTTGCGTCTCCCAGCTTCGACGCGTCGATTCTCGAACTGCTGCTTGCCGTCGGCGCAGGCGCAACCATGGTGATTGCACCCGCGACGGTGTACGGCGGCGCCGAACTGCGAGATGTGATGCAGCGCTGCGCCGTCACGCACGCGTTTGTCACCCCCGCAGCCCTGGCGACGGTTGATCCCAGCGGACTCGATCAGCTCGACGTAGTGATCGTCGGCGGCGATACGTGCTCAGCCGAGCTCGTATCCCAGTGGGCCCCACGGCGACGGATGTTCAACGCCTACGGTCCGACCGAGGCCACGGTCGCGGTCACGATCAGCGACGAGTTGAGCGTCGGGGATCCGGTGTCGATCGGTGGCACGATCCGGGGCGTCGCCGCGCGTGTTCTCGATTCGCGCCTGCACTCGGTACCCGGGCGACTCGTCGGGGAGTTGTACGTCAACGGGGCCGGACTTGCGCGGGGGTATCTCGGTAGTCCCGCGTTGACGGCAACACGGTTTGTTGCCGACCCGCACGGCCAGGCAGGTGCGCGGATGTACCGCACCGGCGATCTGGTGCGCAGAGACCGCGGCGGTTCGTTGAACTACCTCGGACGTGGCGACCACCAGGTCAAGGTGCGGGGGTTCCGTATCGAGCTGGGAGAAATCGACACGGTCGTGGCGTCGGAACCGTCGGTCCGTGCAGCCGTCGCGGCCGTCGTTGGGGCCGGCAGCGATTCCAGGATCGTGGCGTACGTAGTCCCTGCCGTCGGCGGAAGTATCGATTCGGCAATGTTGCGCCGCCATGCCGCTCGCTTGTTGCCGACGCATATGGTGCCGTCCGCCTTCGTGACGATCGACTCGATCCCGACGTCGCCGGCAGGCAAGGTCGATCGCTCCGCGCTCCCGACCCCCACGTGGGACGACGACGGCGGCCGCAGGCCGGAGGGTTCCGCGGAGATCGCACTGTGCGCGGCATTCGCCGACGTACTCGAACTCGACGTCGACATGGTCCACGCAGATTCGAGCTTCTTCGATCTCGGCGGAAACTCGCTGATGGCAACACGTCTGGTAGCTGCGATCGAGGTGAGGACCGGGAGCGCAGTTCCCGTTGGGTGGTTGTTCTCGGATCCGACGCCGGAGGCGCTGGCCCGCAAGCTTGCCGACGCCGACTCGTCCGAGCCGAATACATCAGCCTCGGCCGAGTCGGATGCATCAGCACTGTCCGAGTCGGATGCATCAGCACTGTCGGTTCTGCTGCCTATCCGAACCTCAGGGGAAGCCGAACCGCTGTTCTGCGTCCATCCCGCGATCGGCTTGGCCTGGTGCTACGGCGGGTTGGCTCAGTACGTCGATCCAGCCCGACCGTTGTACGGCCTGCAGTCGCCGATCCTCACGGACCCGGAATTCCGGGCAGAGATGATCGAAGATTTTGCGGCGCGATATGTCACGGAGATCCGCCGAGTCCAGCCGCACGGTCCATATCACCTACTCGGATGGTCGATCGGGGGACTGATCGCGCACGCTGCTGCCGTGCAGCTGCAGGCATTGGGGGAGAGCGTTGCCGAACTGGTCCTGTTGGACAGTTTCGTGCTCGAGGATCCGTCAATGGACGGAGCGCAACCCACACTCGCGGAATTGGTCGCGGGGCTGGGGATAGCGGTCCCTGATGCGGTGGAGTTGACTCCCGCGGCTGCGGAAGTGTTACTCCGTCGCAGTATCGGGGATCATCCGTTGGCCTCCAGCAACACGATCGAGCGACTGTACGACGAGTACTGCGCCGGGGCGCACCTTGCACATCGTTATCGCCCCGGCAGATTCGTCGGTGATCTGCTGTTCTTCTCGGCACACACGGACACCTTCGACCCACTGCGCACTGCGTCGGCGTGGCGACCGTTCATAACCGGCGTGATCGTGGACCGTCCGGTCCCCACCTCACACGCGGACATGTTCACCGACGTCGGGCTGGCGGCGATCGGGCCCGCGGTGAAACTGGCCGTTGCGTCGGGTGGTGATCGAAGCACCGACGTCGACGCTGAACTCGATGCCTTGATCGACGAACAGGACATTCGGCGGTAGGTGCTCAGGCGCGCTTGCGGGTCTTGGTCTTCGACGCGTTGGATTTTGCCTCGTCGACGCTTCGTTGCAGTGCTGCCACCAGATCGACGACGTCGGCGTCCTCGCCGCCTTGTTCGACCTCGGCTGCGGGGATGACCTTCTTGCCGCCGCTCTCGATCATGTTCTCGAGCAGTTCGCGAAGCTGAAGCTGATAGTCGTCGGTGAATTCGGTCGGGTCGAAATCGCCCGCCATGCTGTCTACCAGTGTCTGCGCCATCTTGAGTTCCTTCGGCTTCGGCTTCTCCGCGCCGTCGAGCGAGGGGAACTCGGCAGCGCGAACCTCGTCCGGCCACAGCAGGGTCTGAATTACCAGGACGCCGTCCCTGGCGCGCAACGCCGCCAGACGCGTTTTCTGCCGGAGTGTGAAGTGGACAAGCGCAGTGCGATCGCTCTCCGTGAGCACCGTCGAGAGAAGGACGTATGCCTTCGGTGACGCGGAGTCCGGTTCGAGGAAGTAACTCTTCTCGAAAAGGATGGGGTCGATCTGCTCGTTCGCGACAAACTCGAGCACCGGAATTTCATGCTTTTCCGCAGCCGGCAGCTTCGTGAAATCCTCGTCGGTCAGGACAACGCGCGTCCCGTCTTCGGCGTCGTATGCCTTGTCGATATCGGCAAATTGCACAGTGTTTCCGCACTCCGAGCACACGCGGTTGTATTTGATCCGGCCGCCGTCCTTGGCGTGGACCTGGTGGAACTTGATGTCGTGATCTTCTGTTGCGGAGTACACCTTGACCGGAACATTGACCAGACCGAACGCTATCGAGCCTTTCCAAATCGATCGCATGGTTCCCATGATGGTCGCTGCAACGCAATTGCGCGAGAGAAAACAATGGGTGCGATGTCGAATTGTTGTTCGCGATCACCGCGTCGGCGGGTCAGGACGACGCGATACGCAGCACCAAGGCGGCAACGGCGAGGAGGCCGAGCATCGCGGGAGGCACGATGTTCTGGTCGCCCGATCGCAGGTGAGCGGCGACGGCGCCGATGAAATACAGGATCAGCCCGATGGCAGCGGCAACGCCGATCGCCGGCACCACAAGCCCGACGAGCAGGCCGACGATGCCGATCAGCTTGATGACGCCGAGCCCGGGAATCCATTCTTCGGGAACGCCCAATCCGGTCAGGGTGTCGACGAGTTTTTCTTCGCGCGTGATGTCGAGATAGGCAGATCCGGCGAGAGTGGCAGTCAGAATCACGGCAACAAGGGCATAAAGAATGAACAAGGAAACTCCAGTGATCGGTGAGGCGATATGTAGTGACGCTATCAACGACCGTTACTTGGACCGCCGTTATTTCGACCTCAACGCTGAAAGCGGCGCGCCCATCAATGTTCGTCTCACCCGCCACGGTGAGGCGGCGAATAGTGACGTCATGACCTTCGCCGTAGCGGCTGCATCGCGGCGATCCGACAGATAGGCCTGTTGCTGTTCGACGGGCAGCGCAAAAAACGTCGCAAAGAACGTTTCGACGTCAGCGGCTTCGAGCGTGAGAAGTGCGCTCAGGCCTACTCGCCGCAGTGCTGCGACAGCTCGAGCCGCTCGCGGCCACAGTGCGTTCTGAGGGTCGTCGCCGCGGGCAATCGCCGAAGCAACAGCGTCTGCTTCGTTCAGAGCCGTGGCGACGCTGTACCCGGTGCCGGGATGCATCAGTCCGCCGCGTGCGCCGAATCGGAAGGGATCACCGCGCCGACGCGGTGGCGATTCCACAGCGAACCGGACACGTTCGACGGGGGCGTCTTCCGCAACGGTGACGCCGCGATTGCCGAGCCGAATGTGCAGTCGCCGTTTCAGCTCGCCGAGCGGTAGGGGCGGTCGACCTACAAGACACGTCTCCTCGAGGAGCGTCCGGTTGGCGTCGAGGGGGACGGCGTAGAGGAACGACGGCTCTGCGGTTTCCGCGGTGCCGTTGTCGCGTCGCCAGTCCATGAACCAGGCTGCGTTGCCGTCGAGTGCGGGCTCCGCGGCGGCACGATCGAGCACGATTCCGAAGGCGGTTTGCTGTGCCGTTCGGGGAGTCGGGGTTGTTCCACGGGCATCGACCACGACCTGTGCGCCGATACGGGTCCCGTCAGCGCAGATGAGGGAGTGGGTAGTCACATGAGTGACTCTCTCTGCTATGACCTGCGTAGATCCGGTCGACAGTATTGATTGCAGTATCGATGTATTCAATACGCAGTAAGTGCGACCGAGCGTTGTGGGTCGCTGCGCCCACGCTGACGGGCGACCGATACGACTGGAAATGGCCGCGTCCGGCAACCACGCCGGAAGCTCGTCGAGCCAGGCCGCATACGTTGCCGTCCACGCTCGCGTGGGGTGCGGATCGATCAGAATGACCGACAGATTGTGGGCGACGCATCTCGTCGCCAGCGCCCGCCCGGCCGGCCCGCCGCCCACGATGACGACGTCTGCGGCGGTTGTTCGGGTTGTCATCCCCCGAGGATTCCATCTACATCGCAGATCTCCCACTGTTAGCGGATTCACACGCCGCTGGTCGGAGATGGCCCCAGCTCACGGTAAAATTGGAAGTTCTTGTGTCTGCCGTCAGGACACGTTTGCCCGTAGTTGTCTTTAGTTCTGAGGAGTTCTGCTTGATTACCGCCACTGACCTCGAAGTTCGTGCCGGTGTCCGCACCCTTCTCACGGCGCCCGGTCCGTCCTTGCGAATTCAGCCCGGTGATCGCATCGGATTGGTCGGTCGTAACGGTGCAGGCAAGACCACCACACTGCGTCTCCTCGCCGGTGAGGGAGAGCCGTACGCGGGCAAGGTCGTCCGGACCGGCGACCTCGGCTACCTGCCGCAGGACCCCAAAGAGGGCGACCTGAGCGTGCTCGCCAAGGATCGTGTCCTCTCGGCCCGTGGCCTCGACACGATGCTCCGTGACATGGAGAAGCAGCAGATTCTCATGGGCGAGGTTCTCGACCAGGAATCACAGGACAAGGCAGTCAAGAAGTACGGTCAGCTCGAAGACCGCTTTTCCTCCCTGGGCGGCTACGAAGCCGAGAGTGAAGCTGCACGCATCACCAGCAGCCTCGGCCTCGAAGATCGCATCCTCGGCCAGCCACTGAGCACGCTGTCCGGTGGTCAGCGTCGACGCGTCGAGTTGGCTCGAATTCTCTTTGCCGCGTCCGATGGCAGCGGCGCGCGCTCGGACACGACTCTGCTCCTCGACGAGCCCACCAACCACCTCGACGCGGACTCCATCACGTGGCTGCGCGGATTCCTCCAGAATCACGAGGGTGGCCTTGTGGTCATCAGTCACGATGTTGATCTGCTCAACGACGTCGTCAACCGTGTCTGGTTCCTCGACGCCGTGCGCAGTGAAGCCGACATCTACAACATGAACTGGAAGAAGTACCTCGACGCCCGTGCAACCGACGAGCAGCGTCGACGCCGCGAGCGCGCCAACGCCGAGAAGAAGGCCGGCGCTCTGCGCATCCAGGCAGCCAAGATGGGCGCCAAGGCAACCAAGGCTGTTGCCGCTCAGAACATGGCAAAGCGCGCAGACAAGTTGATGGCCAACCTCGATGCCGAGCGCGTGTCCGACAAGGTCGCGAAGATCCGTTTCCCCGAGCCCGCAGCATGCGGCAAGACTCCGCTCATGGGCAAGAACCTCACCAAGGTGTACGGCTCACTCGAAATCTTCACCGGCGTCGACCTGGCGATCGACCGCGGATCCCGCGTTGTCATCCTCGGACTCAACGGTGCAGGCAAGACGACCCTGCTGCGCATCCTCGCGAACGCCGAGAAAGCCGATGCGGGTGAGCTGATCGCGGGTCACGGACTCAAGATCGGTTACTTCGCGCAGGAGCACGATACCCTCGACGACAACGATTCGGTGTGGGAGAACATCCGTCACGCCGCTCCGGACACGGGGGAGCAGGAACTGCGTTCGCTCCTGGGTGCATTCATGTTCACGGGCCCGCAGCTCGAACAGCCGGCAGGCACACTCTCCGGTGGTGAGAAGACCCGTCTGGCACTGGCCGGCCTCGTGTCGTCCGCTGCAAACGTCCTGCTGCTCGACGAGCCCACCAACAACCTCGACCCGATCTCCCGCGAGCAGGTCCTGGACGCGCTTCGCAGCTACACCGGCGCCGTTGTCCTGGTGACTCACGATCCGGGTGCGGCTGAGGCTCTCAACCCCGAGCGCGTCATCCTTCTGCCCGACGGCAACGAGGATCACTGGTCGCAGGAATACCTCGAGCTGATTCAGCTGGCGTAACCGCCTGTGCGCCTTTCTGGTAGCTCCCACTACCGAAAAGGCGCACAGGGGCGCAGTCCCTCAGTCCTGTCGACGCACCGATTCCTCGACCAGATCGAGGACCGCCGACAGATTGTTGCCGGCGTGGCCCGACGCGATTCGGGCCACCAGACCGTCCATCACCAGATCGAGATAGCCGATCAGTACGTCGGTGGGTACGTCGTCACGCAACCGCCCGGCAGATTTCTGGAAGGACAGACGAGCGCTGGTCGCCTCGGTGAGTTCCGCCGACCGCTGTGACCATTTGGCACGGAAATCCGCATCGGTCCGCAGTCGCCGGGCAATTTCCAAGCGTGTGCCAAGCCAATCGAATTGGTCGGGCTGAGCGAGCATGTCGCGCATCACCTGCACAAGGCCCTCTTCGGCGACGACGTCGGCCATGCGGCTCGCGTCCTCGCTCGCCAACGCGAGGAAAAGTCCGTCCTTGTCCTTGAAGTGATGAAAGATCGCGCCTCGGGACAACCCGGTGACATCTTCCAGTCTTCTGACTGTGGCGCCGTCGTAGCCGTATTCCGCAAAGCAGCGGCGGGCACCGTCAAGGATCTGACTGCGCCGTGCCGCGAGATGGTCTTCACTGACCTTGGGCACGTTCTTGTCCTCGTCTCGCGCATCTCCACGATGCCGACTCTTTGTTCGGAGTTGGCACCACCCGTGAACCGATACCAAACGCACACGGCGGACTCAGCAAGGTCGCTGAGTCCGCCGTGCGGAAAAGGCAGGCTGGCGAACTAGCCTCGGATCATGTTGCGGAGCACGTACTGCAAGATGCCACCGTTGCGGTAGTAATCCGCTTCACCGGGGGTATCGATGCGTACGACTGCGTCGAACACGACCTTCTCGCCGTTCTCGCGCGTTGCCGTGACCTTCATGGTCTTCGGGGTGACGCCCTCGTTGAGCTTCTCGACGCCTTCGATGTCGAAGGTCTCGGTGCCGTCGAGCTTGAGCGACCCTGCGGACTCGCCGACCGGGAACTGCAGCGGGACAACGCCCATGCCGATGAGGTTGGAGCGGTGGATGCGCTCGAACGACTCGGTGATGACGGCCTTGACGCCGAGCAGGCTCGTGCCCTTGGCAGCCCAGTCACGCGAGGATCCGGAGCCGTACTCCTTGCCGCCCAGGACGACCAGCGGGATGCCGGCTGCCTGGTAGTTCTGCGACGCGTCGTAGATGAATGCCTGCGGTGCGCCTTCCTGCGTGAAGTCGCGCGTGTATCCACCCGAGACGTCATCAAGAAGCTGGTTACGCAGACGGATGTTCGCGAACGTTCCGCGAATCATGACCTCGTGGTTACCGCGACGCGATCCGAGCGAGTTGTAATCCGCACGCTCGACGCCATGGGAGTCGAGGTACTGCGCGGCGGGGGTGCCGACCTTGATCGGACCTGCCGGGCTGATGTGGTCGGTGGTGACCGAGTCGCCGAGCAGTGCGAGGACGCGAGCGCCCTTGATGTCCTTGACCGGAGCCGGATCCATCGTCATACCGTCGAAGTAGGGTGGCTTCCGCACGTAGGTGGAGTTCGCGTCCCACTCGAAGGTGTCGCCCTTCGGTGTTTCGAGGTTCTGCCAGCGGCTGTCGCCCGCAAAGATGGTTGCGTACGACTTGCGGAACATGTCCTGGTCGATCGAGGACTTGATCGTCTCTTCGATTTCCTGCGTGGACGGCCAGATGTCCTTGAGGTAGACGGGGTTTCCGTCGGTGTCGTTACCGAGCGAATCGGTCTCGAAGTCGAAGTCCATGGTTCCGGCGAGGCCGTAGGCAATCACGAGCGGCGGGGAAGCCAAGTAGTTCATCTTGACGTCGGGGGAGATGCGACCCTCGAAGTTACGGTTACCCGAGAGCACCGCGGTGACCGAGAGATCGTTGTCGTTGATGGCCTTCGAGACTGCCTCGGGCAGCGGGCCGGTGTTACCGATGCACGTGGTGCAGCCGTAACCGCCGAGGTAGTAGCCGAGCTTCTCGAGGTACGGCCACAGGCCGGCCTTCTCGTAGTAGTCGGTGACGACCTGCGAACCGGGAGCCATGTTGGTCTTGACCCACGGCTTGGTGGCAAGGCCCTTTTCGACGGCGTTGCGTGCGAGCAGTGCAGCGCCGAGCATGACCGACGGGTTGGACGTGTTGGTGCAGGACGTGATGCCGGCAACAACAACGGCGCCGTGGTCCAGAACGAATTCACCGGCGTCGGACTTGACGACGACCGGCTTGCTCGGACGGCCATGCGCACCGTTCGCAGCCGAGAGAACGTCGACCGCTCCGTCGTCAGCGAAGGAGAGCACCGCGGGATCGGAAGCGGGGAAGGACTCTTCGACGGCCTCGTCGAGCTGCGTGTGCTCGGTCGGCTGGTTGTCTTCCACGTAGTTGTGGATGTCCTTGCGGAACGCAGGCTTGGAGTCCGACAACAGAATTCGGTCCTGCGGGCGCTTCGGGCCGGCGATCGAGGGAACAACGGTTCCCAGATCGAGCTCGATGTACTCGGAGAAGACGGGCTCCTGGTCCGGGTTGTGCCACAGGCCCTGTTCCTTGGCGTACGACTCGACGAGAGCGAGCTGCTCGTCGCTGCGGCCGGTGAGGCGCAGGTAGTCGATCGTTTCGCTGTCGATCGGGAAGATCGCTGCGGTGGAACCGAATTCGGGGCTCATGTTGCCAAGGGTTGCGCGGTTCGCGAGCGGAACCTCGGCGACACCCTTGCCGTAGAACTCGACGAACTTGCCGACGACGCCGTGCTTACGGAGCATCTCGGTGGCGGTGAGCACGACGTCGGTTGCGGTGACGCCTGGCTTGATCTCACCCGAGAGCTTGAAGCCGACAACGCGGGGGATGAGCATGGAGACGGGCTGACCGAGCATTGCTGCCTCGGCCTCGATGCCGCCGACGCCCCAGCCGAGCACGCCGAGGCCGTTGACCATCGTGGTGTGCGAGTCGGTGCCGACGCAGGTGTCGGGGTATGCCTGTCCGTTACGGGACATGACGGTGGGTGCCAGGTACTCGATGTTGACCTGGTGAACGATTCCCATTCCCGGGGGGACGACCTTGAAGTCGTCGAATGCTCCCTGGCCCCAACGGAGGAACTGGTAACGCTCGCCGTTGCGCTCGTATTCGAGGTCGACGTTGCGCTCGAGAGCGTCGGCCTGGCCGAAGACGTCGAGGATGACCGAGTGGTCGATGACCATGTCGGCGGGGGAGAGCGGGTTGACCTTGTTCGGGTCGCCACCGAGGGTGGTGACGGCCTCACGCATGGTGGCGAGGTCGACGATGCAAGGAACGCCGGTGAAGTCCTGCATGATCACGCGGGCAGGCGTGAACTGGATTTCGATGCTCGGCTCAGCTGAGGGATCCCAGCTTGCAATTGCGCGGATGTGATCCGCGGTGATGTTGGCACCGTCTTCGGTGCGGAGAAGGTTCTCGGCGAGAACCTTCAAGGAATAAGGCAATTTCTCGGTGCCGGGGACGGCCGAGAGGCGGAAGATCTCGTAAGAGTTCTCACCGACCTCGAGGGTTCCCTTTGCTCCGAACGAATCAATACTGGTGCTCACGTCTGCTCCACTCGTCTATGAGGGTCGCCACCGACGGGGCTGTGTCGGCAGCTGAAGCGAGGTACTTACAACTCGGCGTATCCGGTGACAGCTCACGCCAATCGCACAGTTCACGTGAGAACTGTCCGAACATCGGAGCTGAAGTGGACTCGGTCGAGGCGAGGTACCTCTCGGTCTGAAGTCTAACAGTACGCTTGTCCTGTGAGACTTCGGGGCAACTTGACCGAAACAATCTTCACGCAGTCTCAGGACCTGCGCAACGCAGGGTGGACTGGGTGAGCTGACCCACAACGGATTGCGCGGAGTGTCGAAGACTCGCGGGCTTCGCACTCAACCTCAAGTAGGGTGCATTCAGGCCCGTCGCGGTCAGACCGCCCGATAACGACCTCGGATTCATTCGCACACTCGCGTGTGAACGAGCACCGAACTGCACCCGGATGAGAGATGTCTGCTCCTACACATTTGGTCTTCACGCCCTTGCATGCGAGCGGTCCGCTGCACGCCGCACTACCTCTGCATGCCGCAGTCCCATCGGACGTCGATGTCGACGACGTGGTTGCCGACGTTGCGCAGAATGGGGTTTCCGCACCGGCTGCCGATGTCCCTGCACTGGTGAATGTCGTCGCCGACGCACGTGAGCGCGGGATCGATTTGAGCGTGATCGTCCTCGACGCCAATCCTTCCCGCGACACCGACCTCCGGGATCTGGCGACGACGGTCGGCGAATCCGAGGGCGGCACGATCTTGGTGATGAGTCCGGACTGGATGGGCAGTTCCAGCGATTCGATCAGTCGAGTACAGCTCGAGACCGCGCAGGATCGCTCGTTCGGGGACAGTTCTGCTGCGATCGCCGATCGCTTTTCCCATGAGATTGTCCAACCGGGTCCGCCGTGGGCCTTGTACACGGTCCTTTTGGTGGCGATTGTGGCGATCGCGGCGGCAATTACTTTTGCCGTCAAATGGCGTCGGAGCCCCGAACCCGCGGTCACCGAGCAGGTGAGCGAACCTTCGGAACTGGCCGTCGGACACGCCGGATCTGCTTAGTCCAGCGCGCACGTTCCTGAATATCGACTAGCAGGTATTCACCAGCATTTGTGGTGAGTACCTGCTTTTTCGTCTGGATACAGCAATCCACCTGGTGAAATACCCGATGTGTTATTTGGGGCTAAAGTTTCCAAAGTTCTCTCAAGTGTCGTACGGTACAACTGGCACTTTTTGGGGAAGAAGTGTCGCAGAAAGATGGCTGTTGTTCGACGGACTACGCGCGACGCCACCCGAAACCGGGCGGCGCCGAGCGTTGCCCCCGAACGGCGGGTTAGCGACAAGCGGTAGCTACTTCGCTGCATCTTGTTGGTGGCGCCACGTGGCGTCATAGCTTCCTGCGCATTCCCTCCCCGCACGGATCGGCGACCCAGCGGGCCCGTGGCGTACACGCGAGGGAGAGTTATTTGTGAGCCAAGTAACACGAGGCGGATTCGGCCGTCGTAAACCTTCCCGAGCGTCGTCCCGCCTGGCACAGCTGGTAATCGGTGCGGGCATCGTCACTGCCCTGGTTGTCGGAAACCCGGGTGTCGGAGCGTCGGTCCCGCCGCCTCCGCCCAATCCCAGTGACTCCGAAATCGCGTCCGCAGATTCGCAGGTTTCATCGAGCGTCAGCACGGTCAGCGCCCTCATCAACCAGGTTGCCGCGGCAAATGAGCAGTTGTCCGCACTCGACAACGAAGTTGCCGTCAAACGCGAAGACGTCAACAAGACACTCGTCGACCTGCAGAACGCTCGAGGCGCCGCCGATGCCGCAGCCCAAGCCGTCGGCATCACCAAACAAGCACTTCGGGACGCCGGCGCACAGATCGACGTAGCGCAGAGGGATTTCGACAAGTACGCCCGATCGAGTTACGTCCAAGGCACCAATACCGCGTCCATCTCGTCGTTCCTCGACGCCAAGGGCCCGGGCGACGTCCTCGATCGAGCGCAGGTTCTCAAACTTCTCTCGAACACCCAACGCGCCGTGCTCGACGGTTTGCAGCGCGCTCGGACCGAACAGGCGAACAAGGACTCGGCGACCAGGCAAGCCAAGCTCGACGCCGACGCGGCCGCCGAAATTGCCGCCAATCTTCAGGCACTTGCCGAGCAGGCCATCGCGATCGCCCGCAACGCACTCGACCAGCAGGTAGCCAAGAAGGCGTCCATCGAATCGGAGCGCAATTCCGCGCAAGCCCAACTCGATGCGGCGCGCAACGCTGTTGCCGGTTTGCAGGGGCAGCGCCAGGCATACGCGACGTGGGACGAACAGCGAAAGGCCGAAGAAGCTCATCAGGCCGCACTCGAAGCGGCTGCCAAGCAAGCGGCCGAGGAAGCCGCCGCCAGGGCTGCCGCCGATCAGGCCGCCAAGGACCGTGCCGCTGCGTTGGCTGCTGCTCAGCGCCCTCACACTGCCGTCGAAGATCCGACGCCGACAGTCATCCCCGATGACGACGACGAGACATCGACGGACACGAGCACCGATTCGGATTCCGACACTCCGGTGGTAACACCGAAGCCCACAACTCCGAAACCGGCAACTCCCAAGCCGACAGTGCCTTCGGTGTCCGGAAGCGCCGCAATCGAATCCGTCATCGACCGCGGTATGTCGCAGATCGGCATCCAGTACGCCTGGGGCGGCGGCGACGAGAACGGGCCGACCCGCGGTATTCGCGACGGCGGAGTCGCGGACAGCTACGGCGACTTCAACAAGATCGGGTTCGACTGCTCAGGTCTGATGATCTACGCGTTTGCCGGAATCGGTATCTCGTTGCCGCATTACACCGGCTACCAGTACACCGCGGGCAAGCAGGTTCCGTCGTCCGAGATGAAACGCGGCGACATGATCTTCTACGGTCCGAACGCGAGTCAGCATGTGGCGCTGTACCTCGGTGACGGGCAGATGCTCGAAGCACCGCAGTCCGGATCCAGTGTGAAAGTTTCCCCCGTTCGCTGGGGTGGAATGACACCGTACGCCGTGCGGCTGGTGTCCTGAACTCGCGAGAAGGCTGAACCCGTTCATGCTTCGATGCCCGGTTCGTTGCATGTGTTGACGTGGTGTTGCGGCATCACGAGCAACTACCTGGAATAGTTGGCGGGGAACACGTTACTGTCGGAACTTTTCTAGGTGAAAGCGATGGATTCTTGGTGACCTCACGTGAAGATTCGATCGGATCGGTCGACGTAGACAAGGCGAGTGGAAATTCCGACGGGGTAGCTCCGTCGCTCGCCACCGACGTCCAGACACTGGAACGAGCGATCTACGAGGTCAAACGAGTCATCGTCGGCCAGGATCGACTGGTCGAGCGGATACTCGTCGGGCTACTGGCCAAGGGACACGTCCTGCTCGAGGGTGTTCCCGGTGTCGCGAAGACGCTGGCCGTCGAAACCTTTGCGAAGGTGGTCGGCGGATCGTTCTCCCGTGTGCAGTTCACCCCCGACCTCGTACCCACCGACTTGATCGGTACGCGTATCTACCGACAGGGACGCGAAGAGTTCGACACCGAACTGGGACCAGTGGTCGCAAACTTCGTCCTGGCCGACGAGATCAACCGTGCACCGGCAAAGGTGCAGTCTGCGTTGCTCGAAGTCATGGCCGAGCGTCACGTCTCCATCGGTGGCAAGCGCTACCACATGCCGGACCCGTTCCTGGTCATGGCGACGCAGAACCCGATCGAGAACGAGGGCGTGTATCCCCTCCCGGAAGCGCAGCGTGACCGCTTCCTGTTCAAGATCCTGGTCGATTACCCGACCGTCGAAGAAGAACGCGAAATCGTGTACCGGATGGGCGTCGCCGCGCCGGAACCCCACCAGATTCTCGGTCCCGAAGAGTTGGTTCGACTCCAGCTCGTCGCGAGCACCGTCTTTGTCCACCATGCGCTGGTCGATTACGTGGTTCGGGTCATCGCGGCCACCCGTACGCCGAGGGAATTCGGCCTCGACGACGTTGCCGGCTGGATCGCCTACGGTGCGTCGCCGCGTGCAACACTCGGCATCATTGCCGCCTCCCGAGCGCTCGCCCTCGTGCGTGGCCGCGATTACGTTGTCCCGCAGGACGTCGTCGAGGTCATCCCGGACGTGTTGCGCCACCGGCTCGTGTTGTCGTACGACGCACTCGCCGACGAGGTCACTCCGGACGCCGTCATCACGCGGGTCCTGCAGACGGTCGGTCTGCCTCAGATCGCCGCGCGCCCGGTGCCCACTGTCGCGGGACCACAACCGGTACCGGGACAGCCGGTAGGCCAGCCGACGCAGCAACCTCAGCAGGGCGCACCGCAGTTCAATCCCGCGGGAAACGGCGCGCAGTTCATGAGCCCTGATCCGATGAGTCGCCCGCAGTGACGGAAAGTCACCTTCCCGGTCATGCCGGTGCACCGCCGTCGTTCGAGTCCGGTGAACTTCGTGACCCACGACTGACCGCTGCGCTGCGAACACTGGAGTTGACGGTCCGCCGCCGGCTCGACGGGGTGTTGCACGGTGATCATCTCGGACTCATCCCCGGTCCCGGTTCCGAACCCGGCGAGGCTCGCGAGTATCAGCCCGGTGACGATGTGCGACAGATGGATTGGTCTGTCACCGCTCGTACGACGCACCCACATGTGCGGCAGTCGGTAGCCGATCGCGAACTCGAGACGTGGCTGGTGATCGACCTGTCCGCGAGCCTCGATTTCGGTACCGCAGGTTGTGAGAAGCGCGATTTGGTTGTGGCTGCCGCTGCTGCGGTGACGCACCTGACAAGTTCGGGCGGCAATCGCGTCGGCGCAATCATTTCCACCGGGGCGCAGATGACACGGATTCCGGCCAGGGGAGGCCGCGTCCACGCTCAGGCGATGCTTCGTAAGATCGCGACCACTCCCCATGCGCCGGACGGTGTGCGCGGAGATCTGGTGGGCGCAATCGAGGCGCTACGACGCCCACAGCGTCGGCGCGGCTTGGCCGTCGTGATCAGTGACTTCCTGGGCCCGACGGATTGGGAACGTCCGTTGCGCGCCATTGCCGGTCGTCATGACGTGCTCGGGATCGAAGTGGTGGATCCGCGCGACCTCGAACTGCCCGATGTCGGTGACGTCGTGCTGCATGACCCGGAATCCGGTCGCACGCGCGAGTTCTCGACCACTCCGCAGTTGCGCGCGGATTTTGCGCGCGCGGCCGCTGAGCATCGCATCGAGGTTCAGCAGGCATTGCGCCGGTGCGGGGCACCGCTCATGTCACTGCACACCGATCGTGACTGGATCGCCGACGTGGTTCGATTCATCTCGGCACGCCGACACAGCTTCGGTGTCGGCGCCGGAACTGGGGGCGTTCGTTCGTGAGTCTTTCTCAATTCACTGCGCCGTGGTGGCTGCTGTTCCTGGTCGTCATCGCCGCATTGGTAGCCGGTTACGTCTATGTGCAGAAGCAGCGTCAGAGACATACGTTGCGGTTCACCAACTTCGATCTCCTCGAGAAGGTGGCGCCGTCACGACCGGGCCGGTGGCGCCACGTTTCCGCCATTTTGATGGTGATCTCGTTGGTGTTCTTCACGGTAGCGTTGGCCGGCCCCACAGCGGACAAGAAGGTTCCGCGGAACCGGGCAACCGTCATCCTGGTGATCGACGTGTCGCTGTCGATGCAGGCCACCGATGTGGAACCGACACGTCTCGCGGCCGCTCAAGAGGCGGCCAAATCGTTTGCCGACGGTTTGACGCCTGGCATCAACCTGGGACTGGTCGCGTTTGCCGGAACTGCTTCGGTGTTGGTGTCTCCCACGACAAATCGCGACGCGACCAAAGTTGCCATCGACAATCTCAAGCTCAGCGAGCGGACCGCGACCGGCGAAGCGATCTTCACGTCACTGCAGTCGATCGACACGTTGTCCGCCGTTCTCGGCGGGAGTGATCAGGCTCCGCCCGCACGGATTGTCTTGCTCTCCGACGGTAAGCAGACGGTCCCCGACAATTCGGATGACCCGCGCGGCGGATTCACCGCAGCACGTCAGGCCAAAGACAAAGGTGTTCCGATCTCGACGATTTCGTTCGGCACGACATACGGTCGGGTCGAAATCGAGGGTGATCGCATTCCGGTTCCTGTTGACGACGCGTCGCTGAAGGAAATCGCGAATCTGTCCGGGGGAAGTTTTTTCACCGCATCCAGCCTCGAAGAGTTGCGTGCGGTGTACGACACGCTGGAAGAGCAGATCGGATTCGAGACCACCCGCGGCGATGCAAGCAAGCCGTGGCTGATTCTCGGAGTTCTGTTTGCCACCGCAGGTTTGACCGTTGCCTTGGTCACTCGCCAAAGGCTGCCATGACTCTGCACCATTTTCGTTTGTCCGACTACTGCCGGAACTCGGCCCTGGAATTGATAGGTTGATCGCCATGTCTACCCCTTCCACCCCAGTGGTGTCAGAACGGACCGTCACCACTCCACGCTCGGTTCTGGTTACCGGCGGTAACCGCGGTATCGGCCTGGCTGTCGCGCAGCGTTTGGCCGCAGACGGACACAAGGTCGCCGTCACACACCGCGGCAGCGGTGCACCCGAAGGCCTTTTCGGTGTTGTCTGCGACGTCACCGACTCCGAGTCGATCGACCGCGCGTTCAAAGAGGTCGAGGCACATCAGGGCCCCGTCGAGGTCATCGTCGCCAACGCCGGTGTCACCGACGACACCCTGATCATGCGCATGTCGGAAGATCAGTTCACCAGTGTTATCGACGCAAACCTGACGGGTACGTTCCGGGTTGCAAAGCGGGCGACGCGATCGATGCTGCGAGCGCGTTTCGGACGCTTCATCTTCCTCGGATCGGTTGTGGGGCTTGCCGGTGGCCCCGGGCAGGTCAACTACGCGGCCTCCAAGGCGGGCATCGTCGGTATCGCCCGGTCCTTGACCCGTGAACTGGGCTCCCGTTCGATCACGGCGAACGTGGTCGCCCCCGGCTTCATCGAGACCGACATGACCGCAGCGCTGGGCGACGACGTGAAAGACAAGGCCACCGAACACATTCCGCTTCAGCGCACCGGCAAGCCGGAAGATGTTGCGGCAGTAGTGAGTTTCCTGGCCTCCGACGATTCGGCGTACGTGTCCGGCGCCGTCATTCCGGTTGACGGTGGACTGGGTATGGGGCACTAGTCCCCGCTTCCACATTTTCCTTTCACTTCGTACGTCTCACTTCAGGAGGACAACTCATGGGCGGTTTGCTCGAGGGTAAGACCATTCTCGTTACCGGCATCATCACCGATTCGTCCATCGCATTCCATGTGGCGAAGGTTGCGCAAGAGCAGGGCGCCAAGGTGCTGATCACGGGTTTTGATCGTCTGCGTCTGATCGACCGCATTGCTCAGCGCCTTCCGCAGCCGGTGCCGCCGGCCATCTCCCTCGACGTCCAGAACCCGGAAGATCTGGCCACCTTGGCCGATCGTGTCCGTGAGTTGGCTCCGGAGGGCATCGACGGCGTTGTCCACTCCATCGGTTTTGCCCCGCGCTCGTGCCTGGGCAGCCCCTTCATGGACGCGCCGTGGAGTGACGTTGCTGTTGCACTCGAGGTGTCCGCCTACTCGTACAGTGCCCTTGCAAAGGCGCTGCTGCCGGTTCTGAACGACAAGGGTTCCATCGTCGGTATGGACTTCGATCCGTCGCGTGCGATGCCGTTCTACAACTGGATGGGTGTCTCCAAGGCGACCCTCGAGGCTGTGAACCGGTACGTCGCCAAGGAGGTAGGCGTCCGTGGCATCCGCTCCAATCTTGTTGCATCCGGCCCGATCAAGACGCTCGCAGCCAAGGCAATTGCCGGCGACAGCACCGGCCCGGGTGCCGAGTTGGACAAGCTCAACACCGGCTGGGACAGTGCGGCGCCCATCGGCTGGGACGTCGAAGATCGTGAAACCGTTGCGAAGACGGTCTGCACCGTTCTCTCGGATTGGTTGCCGGGCACAACCGCGTCGATCATTTACGTCGACGGCGGTTTCCACGCAATGGTGGGTTAGTAGTTTGAATCCGGTTCGCCTTTGCCTGCTCGACTGGCTACGTACAGGTGAAGGCGAACACGGGGGACATCAACACGGAGGACCTCGATGATGGAACCAGTCGGCGACGTGGCGGTCGGTGACTGGATCAAACCACGGTTGTCGGGTGCGCTGACGGCAGTTGTACCTTCGGGTTTCGACGCGTACGTGCGAGTTCTCCATCCGGTCGACGTCGTCGGCACTCACGTGGTCCGCTGGCGTGATGTTGCCGCCGTAACCGGTCGGCGGGTTCATCCGCTTGTGCAATGGTGGCGTTTGATCGACGCCACTGATTCCGTGAATCCGCGCAGCGAGCTCTGGGACGGCGGTGAGCCGGATGTCGGTTCACTCGATCCGCCCGACAATCGGCGTCTTGTCGATCTTCTTGCAGGCCATACGAATTCACCGGACGATGCGTACTTCGCGGTGTGGGAGGGCAATGGCTTCTTTCATGCCGGAGCTACGGCGATCTACAGTGCCGGAAAGAAACAATCTCGCCCCGCACCCGTTGTTTCGATCGCCCGGGAACTGATCTCCGGACCGCGGCTGCGGCACCCCGGACGGGACTATGTTGTGCTGTCAGGATCCCTTCGTGAAGCGTCGACTATCCCCGACCTGATCGGTGCAAAGCCCTGGACGCCGTCAGCAAATCTCGTGTGGCCGCAGGACCATTCGTGGTGCATTGCCACAGAGGTCGATTTTGATTCGACTCTCGTGGGGTGCAGTCGGGCCGCCGCGAAAGAGATCCTGGCATGCCCTGACCTCGAATCGTTCCCGATCAACCCGAACGATTCGTTGCAGTACGACGCTGACTTGGTAAATACCTGAGACCTCCGGTATCTGATGGAGAGTCGCGTTCACTCTTGACGAGAGTGGCGTGCATCACGCACACTTCCCCAGGGAACCGGACATTCGGTCAGGACGTCGGTAGGTGGGATGGATACGGTCGAGTATCGCCGACGCCCGATACACAGGGGGTTGCGCAGAGATGAAACCGCTGAGCGCTCGTCGAACGGTCAGGTCCGCGATTGTTGCCGCGGCGGCCGTACTGCTACTTCCAGTGGTCGGCGCCGCAGCGGCGCCGGAATCCAGTCCAGGTACGGTGTACGAATCCCATGCCGTCGGCAGCGATGCGGTCGAGCGCGCGAGTTGTAACGAGGATTCTCAGCCGGAAACCGGATTGCAGGGCGATGTACCAGCTGAAGACCGTAACAGCGGACGCAGTCGAACGGGCTACAGCTGCAATATCTCTCGGTTGGGTGGGTACGAAGGCCGTGGCGGCGGAATCACCTCAACCAGTTTCGAGAACTGCGCGTATGTCGGCAGCTTCTTCCCCGGAAATCTCCTCGGGCCGGCGCAAGGTGTGCAGGTTATCGATGCCTCCGACCCGGCAAACCCGAAACTCACTGCAACGCTGACCGAACCTGCCATGCTCGCGGGAACGTGGGAGAGCCTCAAGGTCAACACGCAGCGAAAACTCTTGGTGGGAACGGGAGTTCCCCTGTTGACCGGTGTTGGCATGATGTCGGTATACGACATCTCCGATTGCGCTCATCCGAAACTGCTCAATCCGGGACCGGGAACGAATCTGGGGATGCTCCTTCCCATTACATCGCATGAGGGCGGGTTCTCCCCGGACGGCAACACCTACTGGTCTTCCGGTACCGCTCCCGGCATTGTGAGCGCTGTCGACCTCACCGACCCCTCCACCCCGAAGGTGGTGTGGCAGGACCTGATCGGTCTCTCGACCCACGGAATCGGCGTCAGCGACGACGGGAATCAGCTGTACCTGTCGAACAATATGGGCGGCATCCACGTACTCGACGTCAGTGCGGTGCAGCGACGCGATCCCAATCCTCAGGTTCGCCAGCTCTCTCAGCTTTCGTGGACCGACGGATGGGCGACGCAGCACAGTATTCCGGTGAACTACGACGGCGCACCGTATCTGTTCACCGTCGACGAGGGCGGTTCGGGCGGCGTCAAACTCATCGATGTCTCCGACGCAGCCCGACCGGAGATCGCCGCGTCGATCAAGCTCGAAATCAACCTTCCCGAGAATCAGGACTCCTCGCTCGCGTCAGCGTCCGGCGGTTCGGCCTTTGCTTACGAATCGCACTACTGCGCAGCGGACCGCCCGGACAATCCCACGGCTCTCGCGTGTGGGTGGATATCGTCCGGGATCAGGGTTTTTGATGTCCGCGACCCGTTCGACGTCCGGGAAATCGCTTACTACAACCCGCCGGCGAAGACGGGGGGCAATCTTGCGCTGACAAACTCACCGCATGCATTGGCGTCGATCTTGGGCGTTCCGATATTGAGCGCGCCCGCGATCGGCCAGTCGATTCTCAGTGGTCAATTCGACCCGAACCAAGCACTCAGCGCGCGAAGCGGGATGCTCACTCAAGGCGACATCTCCACGGACTGGTGCTTCTCGGCGCCGGAGTGGCGCGGCAGCAAGCTGTGGGTGACGTGCGCGGACAACGGGTTCATGGCGTTGCAACTGGATCCCGACGTCTACTCGCCACCGGCTGATCAGCACTCGACCGTCGGTTCATGACGACGACGCGGGTAGTGCGCGTCGCAGCGTTCGGTTGCCTTGCGGTGATGCTGGTTGTGCTCGGTGCGGCGCTGCGGCCGCTGATGTTCACGGAGCAGGCTGCGCCTGCAGAGATATTGAGCGACAACGAAATCGGGTTTGTTCACGATATGGTCGCGCACCACCAGCAGGCCCTGTTCATCGCCCAGCGACTGAACACGAATGTCGATCCAGCGGTGAGTAGGCTCGCGCAACAGATCGACGATTCGCAGCGGACCGAGATCGGGATGATGCTCGGTTGGCTGCGACTCGTGAACGTGACCCCGGGTAGTCGCACTCCGATGGAATGGATGCACACCGCGTCGAATTCGACGGACCTTGCTGCGCACCATGGCGTTGTGACATCAGAGGCAACTCGCGGTCAGGCGTCGATGCCGGGGATGGCAACCATGGCCGAACTCGACTCTCTCACCTCAGCTACGGGGGTTGATGCGGAAGTGTTGTTCCTGCAGTTGATGGAGCGTCATCACCGTGGCGGGATCGTCATGGCCCAGGCGGCCGACGAACTTCTAGCCGACGGTCCGGTCAAACAATCCGCCCGCGACATGATCAGCACCCAGAGTCAGGAATCCGGACTGATGGCCCTCATGCTCGCACAACGAGGTGCCCAACCGCTCGGGTAGACGAGCCCTGGATACCACAATGAACAGCGTTCATTCTTCTGGTACGTTCAGCTCCGAGAGCGGCCGTCACCCTTACGTGCCGGTGCACAGTCGAAGGAGTTGCATCGATGCGAATCGGCATCAGTACACCGGTCGTGAGCGTCATCCCAGGCCGGACGGCGGATTGGGAACTGGACGCGGGGATCGAGGAAATCGCAGAGATTGCGCAGCATGCCGATCGGTGCGGCTTCCATTTCGTCACCTGTAGCGAACACATCGGTATGCCCTCCGACGTATGGTCGCCTCAGCTGCCCAATGGGCGCGGAACGCGCTATTGGGATCCTCTGGCAACCTTGTCGTATCTGGCGGGAAAGACCGAGCGCCTACGCCTTGTGACGAACATCCTTGTCCTCGGCTATCACCATCCCCTCGAGATCGCCAAGCGATACGGGACTCTGGACCGGATGAGCGGCGGGCGCGTGGTTCTGGGCTTGGGCGTAGGGACCGTCGAGGCGGAGTTCAAGGCACTGGGTGTGCCGTTCGAAGGACGAGGCCCGCGCGCAGATGACGCGATGCGCGCGCTACGTGCATCGCTGTCACAGCTCGAACCGGAGTATCACGGCGAGTTCTACGATTTCGACGGATTGATCATCGATCCCCACGCGATTCAACCGCGCGTGCCGCTCTGGGTCGGTGGGCACAGCAAGCGCGCGTTGCGGCGGGCTGTGACGCTCGGCGACGGGTGGATGCCCGGCGCACCGGACATGGAGACCCTCCGAACAATGTTGGCAGGATTTCCGGAGCGTCCCGCGGGCTTCGAGGTTATCTGCGGTGCGGACTCTCTGGACCCGGCGGCGCACCCTGATCAGGTAGAAGAGACGCTTGCCGAGATGGACGAAGCAGGCGTCACAATGGTCCCGTTCCGCCCAGTTCATCGATCACTGGCGCACTATCTCGAACAGCTCGATGCGATGGCTGCATTGGAGAACTTCACGCCGCTGTGATCCTGCGGGAGTTCTCGAAGAGAAAGCCCGCGGCGCTTCACCCGGTCGGGATGAGGCGGGAGAGTGCACCCGTGGTCAACGATGGGATCACGAATCACCTCCCGGACGAAGGGCGCCACATGTCGTATCTCGGGGCTACATGAGCGCAGTTCTGGGTCGCATACGTGCTCTGCTGCCGCGCGAGCGAATGACCCGAGCCGATGTGATCGCGGGTCTTCCCGGCGCGATCGGTAGCGTGCCTGACGGTATGGCGTCGGGTGTGCTCGCCGGAGTGAGTCCGCTGCACGGTCTTTATGCGAGCATGGCCGGCCGGGTATTCGGAGGATTGTCCACCAGTACCCGTCTGATGGTGGTCACCACCACGAGTGCCTCAGCACTGGCGGCGGGGTCGGCTCTGACGGATATCCCTGATGAGGACCGATCTGCGGCTCTGGTGATGCTTACCCTCGTCGCCGGTGGCGTGATGATCGTGGCCGCCGTCTTGCGGCTGGGGAGATACACGCGCTTCGTCTCGCATTCCGTGATGACCGCATTTCTGCTCGGGGTTGCGGCCAACATCGCGTTCGGTCAGATCCCGGCGCTGTTGGGGGTAGACGCGGAAGGCGGGTTTGCGCTCGCGAAGGCAGTGAATGTGTTGACGCACCCGGGGGAGATCGACTGGCGGTCCGCGGTGGTGGGCGTCAGTGCCCTGATACTCATGTGGGCATTGGGACAGACTCGGTTGCGGTTGTACGCATCGTTAGTTGCGCTGCTCGTGCCGACCGTTCTTGTGGTGGCGTTGGGTTGGGATTCGGTGAGCCGCGTTTCCGACATCGCGACTATCCCCACTGGATTCCCGATCCCGGGTCTTCCCGATCTGACCGTGCTGAGCCCCGCCCTGCTCAGTGGCGCGCTGACGGTGGCGGTCATTGTGCTGGTCCAAGGCGCCGGAGTGGCCGAATCCGCCCCAAATCCGGACGGCTCACGCTCGTCCGCCAATCGAGACTTCACCGCGCAAGGTGTCGGCAACGTCGCTGCATCCTTGCTCCGCGGGATGCCAGTCGGAGGATCGGTGGGGCAGACTGCGCTCAATCGCACAGCGGGTGCCCGTACCCGTTGGGCAGCGATCTGGTCGGGCTTGTGGCTGGTTGTCCTGCTCGCAGCCTTCGCGGGACTGGTCGGGCAAGTGCCCATGCCAACCCTCGCAGCTGTCCTGATTGTGGCAGCTGCCGGGTCCCTGGATCCGGCCAAGCTGTCGGCCATCTGGAGCAGCGGATATACCTCCCGGGTCGTGTTCGGTACAACGCTGATGGCGACGCTGTTGCTGCCGGTCACAGCCGCGGTGGGAATCGGGGTCGCGCTCTCACTGATCCTGCAGCTGAACCAGGAAGCCATCGACCTCAAGGTGGTCCGCCTGCGGGTGGACGGCAACCAACTGGTCGAGGCGAGCGCACCGAAACAACTCTCCGACAACGAGATCGTGATACTCGACGTGTACGGCAGCCTGTTCTACGCGGGAGCGCGCACGCTTGCGGCGCATCTGCCGGATCCCGCCGGTGCGAGGTCGCCGGTGGTGATCCTGCGGCTGAGGGGGCGCACGACGGTGAGCGCAACGTTCTTCACCATCGTCGCGGATTATGCTCGTCGACTCGACGCGGTTGGCGGTCAGCTGCACCTCAGTGGGATCGACCCGCGCATTCGCGACTACTGGACCGACGAACTCCTCGCCGCGCATGGGGTGAGCATCGAGTTCCACCCTGCCACCGCAACTATCGGCGAATCGACCCTCGCCGCGTATGCCGAGGCGAGAGTTCGGACGCACGACGGCGACAATCCGCCACGCGAAACGCCTTGTTAGTTCTACTGCAGTTAGTTCTACTACAGTTAGTTCTACTACAGTTAGTTCTACTACAGTTAGTTCTACTACAACAGTGCGTACCCGGGTTTTGTCTGCCGATCGGCATCGCGCAAGATTGAAGGCATGACTGTTGGTGTGAACGACAAGTTCGATGCTCTTCTCGTGTTGTCGTTCGGCGGTCCCGAAAAACCCGAGGACGTTCGACCCTTTCTCGAAAACGTCACGCGGGGAAGGGGAGTCCCACCTGAGCGTCTTGATGCGGTCGTGGAGCACTACATGCACTTCGGTGGTGTCTCGCCGATCAATGCACTCAATCGAGATTTGATCGAGCGAGTCCGGGGTGAACTGGCAACGGCGGGGCTGGATCTTCCGATCTACTTCGGAAACCGCAACTGGCACCCCATGGTCGAGGACACTGTGGCACAGATGCGCGACGACGGTATCCGTAACGCGGCCGTCTTTGCCACGTCGGCGTGGGGCGGGTACTCGGGGTGCCGTCAATACCACGAGGACATCGTCCGTGCTCGTGAAGCGGTCGGTGACGGCGCACCGACATTGACCAAACTTCGTCAGTATTACGACCATCCCCTGGTCATCGGCGCGTTTGCCGACGGAATCCGGGCGGCGCGCGCGGCTCTGCCCGAGGCGACTCGCGACGACGCTCGGCTGGTGTTCACGGCGCATTCGGTACCGATCGCCGCCGACAGAAATGCCGGACCGCCCGAGTTGGGCGGCAACCTGTACAGCCGTCAGGTCGCTGAAGCCTCGCGCCTGGTTGCCGGCGCTGTGGGCGTCGACGATTTTGACCTGGTTTGGCAGTCACGATCCGGCCCGCCACAGGTGCCGTGGCTCGACCCTGACATCTGCGATCATCTGGATGTGTTGTCCACCAATGATGTTCGCGCGGTGATCGTATGTCCTGTCGGTTTTGTCTCCGACCACCTCGAAGTGGTGTGGGATCTCGACACCGAGGCCAGGGACAAAGCCGCAGAACTCGGAATGGATTTTGTGCGGGCGGCGACGCCAGGCCAGGACCCGCGTTTTGCGCAATTGGTACCGACGCTCATTTCCGAACGTCTGGCCGGTGAGCCGCCGCTCCGCCTCGGGGTCGAGCCGTTGCTCGGCTCGACCACCAACGGCGTTTCCTGCGCGGTCAACTGTTGTGCCGCAGTGCAGCGGCCTAAGCGCTGAGCGCTTCGAGCTATGCGTTGGGCTGCTTCAGCTTTCCGCACGGGCCGGGCACCGTCGACGTACTTCGTGAGGTCAGCAGGGCGGCGACGATCGCCTGGTCTTCGGCACTCAGCGACGGATCGATGTAGTTGAGCGACGGCGCACCTAGTTCACGGACGCGTCCGGCAAGCGTTGCGACAAACGACACCTTCTCTTCGTCGCCCCGGTTTGCTTCGTGGATCTGGAGGACGGATACCGGAAACTTGCGCAGTGTGACCGGCAGGAAACGAGCGGCCAGAACATGGTCGACGTTGAATCCGGCCCACACTCCCTGGTTTGCTTCCACGCACTCGGCGTCGGAGTGCGCTGCACTCTCGCCGATGTACTTGCGCGGCGGGACCAACTTCTTGGGGGCAAGCTCGGACGCGCCCTGCTGCAGGACCGGATAGTCGCCGTCTGTGTACATCCACGGCTGGTTTGCCATCGTGATGAGTCGGCCGGCATCCAAATCGGGTAGGTACCGGGACTTGAGGAGGAAGGCCACGCTGTCGACCGAGATGCCCAACAGTTCGGCGGCCTTCTGACGACTCATGGCGAAGGTCGGCGTGTTCTTCGGGGCGATCTGGATCAGGTTGACCATGTGAACTCCTGTAGATGTTCAGTTGTTGCGGCGTGTCGGTACAGCTGACATGACTATTCGGCGATTATCAACCTCTAGCTCATTTTCGCAGCCTATGTGAGTGTGATGTCACCAACCGAGCTCTCGTAAACGGGGATCTCCGATGCCGAAGTGATGACCGATCTCGTGAATCACTGTGCGTCGTACCTGCTCGACAACCTCGTCTTCGGTGGAGCAGATCGAGCAGATCGACCGACGGTAGATGGTGATGCGGTCGGGAAGTACACCGGCGTAGGTCGTTGTTCGCTTCGTGAGCGGAATTCCCTGGTACAAACCGAGCAGTCCGGGTGGGCCACCTTCGAGTTGAACGGTCACCGCAACATTGGCCATTTCGCGACCGAGTTTGGGCGGCAAGGTGTCCAAGGCGCGTTTGACCATGTCCTCGAACTGGGCGTCGTCGACGTCGATCATCTGACTATTGTGCGGGACTCGCGCACCTGGGGGTGTGTCCATCTGGAAACAGTGCAGCGTGCGGCTATGTTGGTGGAGTGGCCGATGATCTGTACCAGCGTTACGAATTCACGTTTATCGTTCCCTTGCTGACACTCTCGCAGGAACAGATGCTCGCCAAGTCCCTGGGTGGACGGGTGGAGGAGCGAAAAGGTCTGCAGTTGTTGACTCTCACCGCGGAAGGCATGCGGGCGGCGACGACCGCGATCACTCTTGTCGACCAACTTGCCGGCTCCGGTGTGCGACCCGAGCGGACTCATCCGGATCTGGTGTCCCGGCAGGACATCGCAGATCGTGCGGGTGTCACGCGGCAAGCCGTCGGGCAGTGGGTGCGCGGAGTTCGGCAAGCGTCGACGCCCTTCCCGGTTCCCTACAACTCGGTGGCGGGTGGCATCTGGTTCTGGGGAGATGTTCTGGCGTGGTTGCGTCGTCAGGGATACGGGCAGGACACAGGCTTGCGGTACCCGACGCTTGATGAGCACATTCGAATCGACCGGCATATTGCGATCAACCACAAAACTCCCTGACGTCAGCTCCAGCAAACTGTTTGCTTGATAGTAGCTGTTGAAACAAACCGACTGTAGGTATATGGTCCCCAAGTACCTAATTCAACCTATCGGTGCGTTGGTCGTGCTTGGGGGAGCGTGGTCTACGCCGTTGATACCCGACTATGCAAGCAGGGGAATTCATGGTTTCGACCCCCAGGGCGATCTCGTCAGCTATGTCGCTGACGGTTGCCTCGAATAACGTGATGTCACCACCAGCAACGCCTAGGCAACGTGGCGGTTGGGTGAGCGGGCAGCGATTGCGCACTGTCGCTGCTGGCCTGTTTGCCCGAAACCAGCCAAGCGAGTCGCCGACGCCGAGGCGCACGGTGCTACTTCTTGTCACCTCGGACAACGGGCTGTCGCAGCGGGCGGCGCTGGTGTTACGCGAGGCCGGCCATCGAGTGCGGACGGCAGTGGTGTCGGACGCGGAGTCGGCGCTCGTGGCCACTGCACCTGACGACTTCGATCTCATCATCTGCCCGTATCTGAAAGTTTATATACCGGAAGAGATTTGGCGAAGATGGACGACGATCATCATCCATCCCGGACCGCCAGGGGATCGAGGTCCCTCTTCGCTGGACTGGGCGATCGCGGATGGCGAGAGCACCTGGGGCGTCACCGCATTACAAGCTCGCGAGGAACTCGACGGTGGACCGGTGTGGGCGTGGCGAACCTTCGACCTGTGTGCCGGTGCCCCCAAATCTGCGGTCTACAACGATGCGGTTACCGCCGCAGCGGTGGAGTGCATCCAGGAAGTAGTCGACAAGTTCGGAACTCCGGATTTTGTGCCGCTTACCTCGGAATCGGTACCGCGGCCGGTAGCGTCCGCGACGACGCGGCCGGTCATGAAACAAGCAGATCGCGCATTCTCGTGGTCACAGGACGCACCGAGCATCATGCGCGCGATCAATGCGGCGGACGGTTTTCCCGGTGTGAACACCGAATTGGGACTCGACTGTGTATTTGTCTACGACGCACACCTCGACGCTCATGTCGACGCCGACCCCGGCACCATTCTCGAGTATCACCACGAGGCAATCCGTGTTGCCACCGGCGCCGGGACCGTCTGGATCGGCCAAGCGCGCCCTGAAGGTCCGGCAGGTTTCAAGCTCCCGGCGACAGCCGTGGTTCGCCCAGGCACCTTTGTTCCGCAGGTGCAAGACAGTCGCTACCCGGGTATCGACTACCACCGGGACGGCGACATCGGCTACCTCTCCTTCCGTTGCTACAACGGCGCGATGAGCACCGCGCAGTGCCGACGGTTAGCCGATCGTCTGCGCTGGGCCATCGAACTTGATACCAAGGTTTTGGTGTTGACCGGTGATTACAGCGGATTCAGCAACGGTATTCACCTCAATGTGATCGAGGCCGCCGCCGATCAGGCCGGTGAAGCGTGGTCGAACATCAAGGCCATCAACTCGGTCGCGAACCAGATCGTCAATTGCGTCGACCAGGTGATCGTTGCCGCCTTCACCGGAAATGCCGGCGCCGGCGGCGTCATGCTTCCACTCGGTGCCGACGTCGTCGCAGCCCGGGACGGTGTAGTTCTCAATCCGCACTACGCCACGATGGGTTTGTTCGGCTCGGAATTGCACACGTACACGCTTCCCGTCCGGGTTGGTGACTACCAGGCTCGGCGGCTGCTTTCGGAGTGTCAACCCATCAGCATCGGTCAGGCTCGACAGATCGGACTTGTTGATGCCATCGGGCCTCGCGATCCGATTCGTTTCGAGTCGTGGCTGAACAAGATCGCAACAGACCTTCTCGTCGGGGATCGGCGGAAAGCGATGCTCGAGAAGAAACGATCGCGGCTCGCACTCGATCCGGTCGCGCCGTACGAACAGCGGGAACTCGAGGAAATGAAGAGCGACATGTTCGGTGATCGCAACGGGTTCGCTGAGAAACGTCGAAAATTCGTTCGCAAGTTGTGATCGGTGACTGTCGCTGTCTAGTTTTCGCCCGCCGGGTGGTGTGAGGAGGCACTCGCCACCGCTGCTGTTCGGGCGGATCGCACCGCGGCCCACAGCGGCCGCAACAAGGATTCTCGGGCATGGACAGCGGATATGCTGGGTGGTTGGTTGGTCGAATCATGCTCGGCCACAGTCAAAATAGCGGCAACCTGATCGGCGCTGTCGAGGACTCGCAACGCCCGAGGTGCAAGGGAATCGGGGTAGCGGTGATGCGCCAGGTCGGAGAGTGCATCGGCAATTGCTGCCCGGGCATCGTCACCCGGCGTGCCGGTGGGGACGGTCTGAAGCGACAGCAGTGCCGCGGCGGCGTCGCGAACGGCCTCGCGCATCGAATATTCGGCTTCTCCGAGACCGACATACTCGGCCGGCCCCGTCACGGTCGGCACGGAGTACACCGTCCAGCGCAGAACGTCGGGACCTTCATGCACGGGAACGAGTCCGATTCCCGCAGAACCCGCAGCGCCGACCAGAACACCTTCACCGGCGCCCAACGCGGCTGCGGCGAACCCGGTACCGGCAGGCAGACCGCGCACATCACCCGGGGCAGGTAGCGCCAATCGTAAGTCGGTCGGTGAGATGTTCCCGGCGCGTCGCAGCACGCGGAGCAACATCGGCGCGCCACCGTCGGTGATACCCGGCCAGTCGAGTCCGAGGGCCGACGCGGTATCCGCGTCGGCGGCACCGATCAAATGCATCGGCGCCCACGCCACGAGCGCATCGATGACGTCGTCCGGGGCGCTGTCGCCGGCGAGCCATGATGCTGCCCACACGGTGAGCGTTGCGCTGGGAGAACTCATGACAGAAGAGTTTAGTTCGGCGTGGCAACCTGTGCCCCTTGGGCGTTGTCACCTAGCGTTATCCGGCGTGAGCGGTGGAAACGGATACGGTGACATCTTCGCGGGCCATGCCCGCACCCAGAAACGTCAAGTGCCTCAGGTGGCGGCCGAGCGCGACCTCGTCGTCGAGGATGCGGCAACGGGATTCTGCGGCGCGGTCGTCGGATTCGAGCGCACGTACGACGGTGATTTTGTTCGGCTCGAGGACGGCCGTTCGCAGAAGCGACTGTTTGCGATGCGTGAGGCTGCATTCCTCATCGACGGCGCACCCGTGACGTTGGTGCGACCGGCACCGAAGGCGGCGTCGGCACAGTCGGCGAGGTCCGCGTCAGGCTCGACCCGGGTTGAAGGATTACGCGCTCGCACAGCACTTCCCAGCCGGATCTGGGTGGAGGGTGTCCACGACGCAGCCCTGGTGGAACGGGTGTGGGGACACGACCTGCGCGTCGAAGGTGTAGTTGTCGAACACCTCGAGGGCTTGGACAACCTGGGGGAGCGACTTGCGGAGTTCGGCCCAGGTCCCGGGCGACGAGTCGGTGTTCTTGTCGATCACCTGGTGACCGGCTCGAAGGAAACGCAACTGACGCAGGGCCTCGGCCCGAACGTGTTGGTGACGGGCCATCCGTACATCGACGTCTGGGAAGCGGTCCGGCCCAAGTCCGTCGGAATTGCTGCCTGGCCGAAGATTCCGCGCGGTGAGGACTGGAAGACGGGGATTTGCCGCGAACTCGGCTGGGGGACACCTCAGGAAGGGTGGCGACGTGTCTACAACGCGGTGGAGAGCTTCCGCGATCTGGAAGCTCCGCTGATCGGAGCCGTCGAACAGCTTGTCGATTTTGTCACCGAGCCGAACCTGACGTAGGCGCGGCGCAGATCACACTCTCTGGTTAGATGGTGTTGTGGCTGCACTTCTTTGGCTTGTCGGGGCACTTGTGCTCGCCGGCGCGGAAGCACTGGCAGGAGATTTCTTTCTGCTGATGCTCGCCGGTGGGGCGCTTGCTACTGCCGGTGTCAGTTCGGTCACCGATTTTCCCGCGTGGGTCGACGCCGTCATGTTCGGCGTGTTCTCGGGAGTGCTCATTCTCGGTGTTCGGCCTTTCCTGTTGCGACGCTTCGGGACTCCGCCGCCCACTCCGATGGGGATTCAAGCGCTCGAAGGTAAACGTGCCGTCGTTCTCGAAGAGGTCGGCGAGCATGCCGGTCAGGTCAAGCTGGACGGTCAGATATGGACGGCTCGCCCGCTCGACAGCGCTGACGTGTATCCAGCGGGGACAACGGTGACGGTGATGGAAATCAACGGGGCAACAGCAGTTGTCTGGAGGGGACCGTAAAAAGATGGCAGCACTTATAGTTCTTGGTGTTTTGGTGCTTTTCGTGATCTTGGTGGTTGCGAAATCGGTAGCACTGGTACCGCAGGCGGAAGCCGCGGTCATCGAGCGACTCGGTCGGTACTCGAAAACAGTGTCGGGTCAGCTCACATTTCTGATCCCCTTCGCGGATCGGGTGCGAGCGAAGGTAGATCTGCGCGAACGCGTTGTGTCCTTCCCGCCGCAACCGGTGATCACGCAGGACAACCTGACGTTGTCCATCGACACCGTGGTGTATTTCCAGGTCACCAATCCGCAAGCTGCGGTGTACGAGATCAGCAACTACATTGCCGCGGTCGAGCAGTTGACCACGACGACTCTGCGTAACGTCGTCGGCGGTATGACGCTGGAAGAGACGCTGACCTCGCGTGACTCCATCAACGGTCAGTTGCGTGGTGTGCTCGACGAAGCAACCGGCCGCTGGGGCCTGCGGGTCGCACGAGTGGAACTCAAGAGCATTGATCCGCCGCCGTCGATTCAGGAGTCGATGGAAAAGCAGATGAAGGCCGACCGCGAGAAGCGCGCCATGATTCTCACGGCTGAGGGGCACCGCGAAGCTGCGATCAAGACGGCAGAGGGTGCGAAGCAGAGTCAGATCCTGTCAGCTGAAGGCAACAAGCAGGCGTCCGTTCTCAACGCCGAGGGTGAGCGTCAGTCGCAAATCCTTCGCGCGCAGGGTGATCGCGCTGCCAAGTATTTGCAGGCGCAAGGTGAAGCCAAGGCCATCGAGAAGGTCTTTGCCGCCATCAAGTCGGGTAAGCCGACGCCGGAACTGCTTGCGTACCAATACCTTCAGACGTTGCCCCAGATGGCGCAGGGTGACGCGAACAAAGTGTGGCTGGTGCCGAGCGATTTCGGCGACGCACTCAAGGGCTTCGCAAAAACACTGGGTGCACCAGGCGATGACGGCGTGTTCCGGTACGAACCGCCCGCGGCGGAAGAGAACCTGCCCAGCCCGGAGGACGATTCCGACGAGGTAGCCGAATGGTTCGAGACAAAGTCCGACCCGGCTATCGCCGAAGCAGTTCGCGCTGCGGAAATCGCGGCCCGGACACCGGTAGAGGATCCTGCGGCAGCGGTTCGCGCACAGCGCGAAAGCGCCCCGCAGTTCACCGACCCGGCGCTGCCGGCGCCAGGTGAAAGCCAATGGTCCGGACAGTTCCAGCAGGAGCCGGAACCTGGAGAATTCCAGCAGAAGTACCCATACCAGGACCAACCGCCGGAGGGCGGACCGCGTCACTAGCCGCCCGTCGGCGGACCGCGTCACTAATATTTGAAATGAATTCGAAAAGCGCTGATCACCAGAACTATGTGATCAGCGCTTTTCCTGTTCCGCAGACAGCAATTGCCCAGAGGACGCTGGCGAAGGTTCCGATGATGAACTGTTCCGAGGCATGGGGTTCACGCAGTTCGGGATACCGGGCCAATCCCTTGACTGCCAACACGATTGCGATACCTTCCGGCCAACCAGCCAGAATGGACACTGCGACGGCGATGCGCTCGAGGACTCCGATGACGCGGCCACCGCGCAATGGACCAGCGTTGGGTGCGGGGCTGCCGTCCGGTTGACGTCTCGCAACCTTGAACGTGGCCAAAACCACGGGAGCACCCGCCGTGGCCGAAGCCAGGACACACAGGACAAGTGTCGCTCCGAGCGCAAATCCCGTGACCGGTGTGGTCCGACTGGCGGCCAGCGCCGCAACCCCGAGGGCGGGTAGAGCCACGGTGGCAGATACCCATTCGGGAACCTGGACGTGGCCGCCGCTCAGTTTTGGCAGCGCAGCCGTGACCAGCGGTGCTGCGGCTGCAACTGCGAGCGCGATCAGTGCCAGAACAACCATGTAATGCGCCCCTGTCAGTGTGTGGTGCGAGCAGTGTAGGTCTGGGCTCGGACAAGTAGCCGCTGGGAGAGTCGTCGGCCGGCAAGTTCGGCTTGCCAGGCGGCGGTGAGCAGGCGTTTCGACATGGCCTGCTTGGTGATTCCGAGCCGCTCGGCGGCGGCGGCCTGGGTGAGGCCGTCGTCCATCAATGCGATAGCCGCACGTCCGTCAGGTGTTTGCCGAAGCACGATCGTGCCAAGCATGGTCAGGGCGCCGTCGATGTCCGCGGCAAGTTCGGCGAGGTCGCCGTCGGCTGGGGCCTGCTCGACGGAGATACGCGCGGGGGCTTTCTTGGCACGTTCGACGGCGATGCGTGCCGCTTCGAATGCCGGACCACGCCCGGCGCGAGTCTGGGCGGGAAGTGGTTCTTCGACGGGGCCGATTCCGATTCCGACACTCCAGTATTCGCGTCGCAGTAGTTCGAGCGCCAGGTGGACCAGGAGTTGGGGATCGTCGGTGACTGCTTGAATCTCGTCGCCTGCTGTCCGTTCGAACCCTCGAACGAGGGGAGCGGACGCGAGATCCCGAAGGACTTCCTCGACACGGTCGACATCGCGGCGACTACTGCGCTGGTCGACTGTCAGTACGAACATGAGTCAACATTAAAAGGTTGACTTCTCTATGTCAATCTTTAGAAGTTGACTTCTCACTATCAACCTCCAGGGTTTGACCCGTCAGAGCTTGGCCATCGGACGGTTGGTGCAGTTCCACAGATGTCTTGCGAGCGTCGAACAGCAATCCGCCGATGCCGATGGCAATGCAGATTCCTGACAGCACAAGCAAGCGAGGGTCGGCTTCGCCGGACAGGGCATCGCCGAGTACGACGATTCCGATCGTGCCGGGCAAAATTCCCACCACTGTGGCGATCACGTAGGGCACCAGGCGGATCGACGAAATGCCGCAGCAGTAGTTCACCACTGAAAACGGGACGAACGCGATCAAGCGCAGGGACCCAACGGCCAGCCATCCGCGTTTCTCGATCCGCTCGTCCACTCGCCTGATTGTCGGACTCGATATCCGTTGCCAGACCACCTCTCGGCCGATGGCGCGGACGAGATACAGAGCCAGGATGGCACTGACTGTGGTTGCCGCGACGGTGAGAGCGATACCTGTCGCCGATCCGAACAGCACGCCGGCGCTGAGGGTGAACACCGTCCGAGGAAAGGGCGCGACGGTAACCAGGGAATGAACAAGAAAGAACACGAGCGGAAACATCGGTCCGATGGAATCCGCCCACTCCCGGACCTGAGATACCGACGGGTGCGGCGCAAGGAGTGCCGCCACGAAGAGTGCGAGCACCAGCAGGACAATCGCGATCAATCTTCGGTCCAACAGGCGCCCCATCACAGGGCACAAGGCTACCGGTGCGCGTGAGGAATCCCGACGTATGCGGCCCAGTCGTCCGGAAACCGGGTGCCCCTACCAGCGTGATGTGATGAAAACCACTACCCTTCGGGTAGGGGTGACGCGGGAGGTCCCGCCCAGTGATACCGACTCGCCGGTAACTCGTAAACGTGCTGAACAATCGCTAGGTAAGGATCATAGCTACACGCCAATCCGCGCCGTACCAGCCGGTAGGCAAGTTGTCGGGCGGCCTTAGCAGACCCCTTCGCCGCGAACGTGACGTGATCCTCACGATAAGCACGTCCGAAGGCGGGTTAGCATCACAGCCATAACGAGCAATTCGATGAACAGTTCCGATAACAGGTATAACGCTTACGCACAACGAGAGGCAGCGGACACAGTGTCATTAGCTTCAGAAGCCGAGGCTGTCGAGCAGGCATATGCGGAGTGGCAACGCTCCGTCGCCGGAGTGCTCGCCAAGTCCCGTCGAGTCGACGCCGCAGAACTAGGCCCCGAGCCGCAGAAACTGCTCGAAACCGTCACATACGACGGCGTCACTGTCGCACCGCTCTACAGCCCACGCGACGAGCGCCCCGAGCAGACCCTGCCCGGTAGCTTCCCGTACGTCCGCGGAGTCGACGCTCATCGCGACGTCAATGCAGGCTGGTTGGTTTCGGCTCAGTTCGGAACCGCTTCCGCCGCAGACACCAACCGGACCATCCTCGACGCACTCGAGAACGGTGTCAGTGCGATCTGGCTCAAAGCCGGACTCGGTGGCGTCTCCGTCGACGATCTGAATTCGGCGCTCGAGGGCGTGCTCCTCGATCTCGCTCCGCTCACACTCGATGCCGGCGCCGAAGCAAGCGCCGCCGCCCGCGCGATCCTGGCACTGCTCGATGCCCGCGCTGAAGCCGGTGACGGAGTCAGCGATCGCGCAAGCATCCGCATCAACCTCGGCACGGCACCGCTGACGAGTTCCTTCTCCGGCGCAGCCGACGTCGAGCTGACAGAAGCAGTCGAGCTAGCTGTCGCCGCTGACGCTCGCGCCGAATCGGTGCGGGCCATCACCGTCGACGGCACGGCATTCCACAATGCCGGCGCCGGTGACGCCGAGGAGCTCGGAGCGGCCGTCGCAGCCGGTCTCGAATACCTCCGCGCGCTTACCGCAGACGGCGATCTGACCATCGGTGCTGCGTTGGCGCAGTTGGCTTTCCGTTACTCGGCAACCGACGATCAGTTCCAGACCATCGCGAAGTTCCGTGCCGCACGTCTCGTGTGGGCCCGCATCGCTCAGGTCTGCGGCGCATCCGACTTCGGCGGCGCACCACAGCACGCTGTCACGTCCGCCGCGATGATGGCTCAGCGTGATCCCTGGGTGAACATGCTGCGCACCACCCTCGCCGCATTCGGCGCCGGTGTCGGTGGAGCAGACGCGGTGACGGTTCTTCCGTTCGACGTCGCCCTGGCCGACGGCACCCTTGGTGTCAGCAAGTCCTTCTCCTCACGCATCGCGCGCAACACGCAGTTGCTTCTCCTCGAGGAGTCGCACCTGGGCCGCGTGCTCGATCCGTCGGCGGGCTCCTGGTATGTCGAAGACCTGACACAGCAGATCGCCGCCACTGCCTGGGAGTTCTTCCAGGAGATCGAAGCTGCCGGTGGATATCTGGCTGCACTCGAAGCGGGAATCGTCTCCGATCGCATCGCCGCTACCAAGGCCAAGCGTGACTCCGACATCGCACACCGCAAGACCACGGTCACCGGTGTAAACGAGTTCCCGAACCTCGGCGAAACACCGCTTTCCGCCGCCGCTGTCGAGCCCGGCCAGGCCGTGGCCCGCTACGCAGCTGCATTCGAAGCGCTTCGTGACCGTTCGGACGCGTTCCTCGCCGCCGGCGGCGCCCGTCCCACTGCGCTTCTCGCGCCGCTGGGCTCGGTTGCAGAACACAACGTGCGCACCACGTTTGCGTCGAACCTTCTCGCTTCGGGTGGTATCGACGCAGTCAACCCCGGCCCGCTCGAGGTAGGCGCAGAAGCCATCTCCGCTGCAGTCAAGGCTTCCGGTGCCACCGTCGCCGTGCTGTGTGGCACGGACAAGCGTTACGGCGAGAGCGCCGCAGCGGCCGTCGCAGAATTGCGCGCTGCCGGTATCACCAAGGTGCTGCTGGCCGGCCCGGAAAAGGCCGTCGGCGATGCCGCGGGCGATTCGCGTCCGGACGGATTCCTCACAGCCCGCATCGACGCAGTATCGGCTCTGACCGAACTGCTCGACTTCATCGAGACGGGAAGCTCCAAGTGACGACACGAGAGGTCAAGCACGTGATCGGCAGTTTCGCCGAGGTCCCACTCGAGGACCCGCAGTCTCCGGCACCCACACCACCGTCGGTCGAGCAGACACAGGCCCTCATCGAAGAGGGTGCCACCGCCAACAACTACGCCGCTGAGCAGGTTGTCTGGTCCACGCCGGAGGGTATCGACGTCAAGCCGGTGTACACCGGTGCAGACCGCGCGGCCGCCGCCGAGTCCGGTTACCCGCTCGACAGCTTCCCGGGTGCTGCACCGTTCCTGCGTGGTCCCTACCCGACCATGTACGTGAACCAGCCGTGGACCATTCGCCAGTACGCCGGCTTCTCCACTGCCGCCGAGTCCAATGCGTTCTACCGTCGCAACCTCGCGGCCGGTCAGAAGGGCCTGTCGGTCGCGTTCGACCTCGCGACCCACCGCGGCTACGACTCCGATCACCCCCGCGTTGCTGGTGACGTCGGAATGGCCGGTGTCGCAATCGATTCCATCCTCGACATGCGTCAACTCTTCGACGGAATCGACCTCTCACAGGTGTCGGTCTCGATGACGATGAACGGCGCTGTGCTGCCGATTCTCGCGCTGTACGTTGCTGCGGCAGGCGAGCAGGGTGTCACTCCGGACAAGCTGGCCGGAACGATCCAGAACGACATCCTCAAAGAGTTCATGGTCCGCAACACCTACATCTATCCGCCCAAGCCCTCGATGCGGATCATCTCGGACATCTTTGCGTACTCGAGTGCGGAAATGCCGAAGTACAACTCCATCTCCATCTCGGGTTACCACATCCAGGAAGCCGGAGCGACGGCCGATCTGGAACTGGCATACACCCTCGCTGACGGCGTCGAGTACATTCGCGCCGGCCTCGACGCCGGTATGGACATCGACAAGTTCGCACCGCGCCTGTCCTTCTTCTGGGCCATCGGCATGAACTTCTTCATGGAGGTCGCCAAGCTCCGCGCCGGACGCCTCCTGTGGGCCGAGCTTGTTGCCAAGTTCGATCCCAAGAGCGCGAAGTCGCTCTCGCTGCGTACCCACTCGCAGACCTCGGGCTGGTCGCTGACCGCGCAGGACGTCTTCAACAACGTTCCGCGTACCTGCGTCGAAGCCATGGCTGCCACCCAGGGACACACGCAGTCACTGCACACCAACGCACTCGACGAGGCCATCGCACTGCCGACGGACTTCTCCGCGCGTATCGCCCGCAACACCCAGCTGCTGCTGCAGCAGGAGTCCGGTACGGTTCGGCCCATCGATCCGTGGGGCGGCTCGTACTACGTCGAGTGGCTCACCAACGAGCTCGCCAACCGGGCACGTAAGCACATCGAAGAGGTCGAGGAAGCCGGCGGAATGGCTCAGGCCATCAACGAAGGCATCCCGAAGCTGCGCATCGAGGAAGCTGCTGCTCGCACCCAGGCGCGCATCGACTCCGGTCGGCAGCCGTTGGTAGGCGTCAACAAGTACGTTCCCGACGAGGTCGACACCATCGAAGTTCTCAAGGTCGAGAACTCCAAGGTGCGCAAGGAACAGCTCGAGAAGCTGGTTCGTCTTCGCGCGGAACGTGATCCGGAAGCCGTCGAGGCCGCACTCGCGAACCTCACCCGCGCTGCCGCATCCACCGAAGGCGGCATGGAGAACAATCTCCTCGCCCTCGCAGTTGTTGCCGCTCGCGCTATGGCTACCGTCGGCGAGATTTCCGATGCCCTCGAGAAGGTGTACGGACGCCACCAGGCCGAGATCCGCACCATCAGTGGTGTGTACCGAGACGAGGCAGGATCGGTGAGCAACATCAGCAAGGCAATGGAACTGGTCGAGAAGTTCGCCGAGGACGAGGGACGTCGTCCCCGCATCCTCGTTGCGAAGATGGGCCAGGACGGTCACGACCGTGGCCAGAAGGTCATCTCCACGGCCTTCGCGGACATCGGATTCGACGTTGACGTCGGACCGCTGTTCCAGACCCCCGAAGAGGTCGCCAATCAGGCGGCCGACAACGACGTCCACGTAGTCGGTGTGTCGTCGTTGGCAGCCGGTCACCTCACCTTGGTGCCGGCGCTGCGGGAAGCTCTGGCTGCGGCCGGTCGCCCCGACATCATGATCGTGGTCGGCGGAGTCATCCCGCCCGGCGACTTCGACGAACTCTACGAAGCCGGCGCTGCTGCCATCTTCCCGCCCGGAACCGTCATCGCCGACGCTGCCAGCGGATTGCTGGAGAAGCTGGCCGTCCAACTGGGCCACGATCGCAGCTGAGAAGGGGTTGACTGAAGATGGCACAGCCCATCGACACGCCGACGCCGGCTGCTAGGCCATCTGTTGATTCCCTTGCCGAGGCCGTGCGCGCAAATCAGCGCGCCGGCCTCGCCCGGGCGATCACCCTCGTCGAATCCACACGCGACGATCACCGGGCGCTCGCGCAGCAACTACTGCTGAAGTTGCTGCCCGAAGCCGGGGGAGCGCACCGCATCGGCATCACCGGCGTTCCCGGCGTCGGCAAGTCGACGTTCATCGACGCGCTCGGAATGTACTTGCTGGGCAAGGGACATCGGGTTGCGGTGTTGGCGGTCGATCCGTCGTCCACCCGCACCGGCGGCTCGATTCTCGGCGACAAGACGCGCATGGCTCGGCTTACCGTCGAACCGAACGCGTACATCCGGCCATCACCGACGTCCGGCACGCTCGGTGGTGTTGCCAAGGCAACCCGCGAGACCATCGTGCTTCTCGAAGCTGCCGGTTTCGACGTCATCCTGGTGGAGACAGTGGGTGTCGGGCAGTCCGAAGTCACTGTTGCCAACATGGTGGACTGCTTCACGTTCCTGACCCTCGCTCGTACCGGAGATCAGTTGCAGGGCATCAAGAAGGGTGTTCTGGAACTCGCAGATCTGGTCGCGGTCAACAAGGCCGATGGCAAGCATGAGCGCGAGGCGCAGGGCGCTGCCCGCGAACTTGCGGGAGCGCTTCGTCTGATCTACCCGCACGACGCTATCTGGAAGCCGCCCGTCATCACGATGAGCGGTCTCGAAGGTCTTGGCCTGGACGATTTCTGGGGAACTGTCACCAAGCACCGTGAGGTGTTGACCGAGGCGGGTCAGTTCGAGGAGAAGCGTCGGAAGCAACAGGTCGACTGGACCTGGACGATGGTGAACGACCAACTGCTGCGCCGACTTTCGGCCAACGAGCACGTTCGCGCGATTCGTGCCGATGTCGAACGAAGCGTACGCGAAGGATCGTTGACTGCGGCGTTGGCTGCTCAACGGATTCTGGACGCATTCGACGGAAGCGACAAGTAGCACTAGAAGTCAGGCACGGTCGTTGCGACTCCTCATTTTCGAGGAGGTGCAACGACCGTGCTGTTTCTGCAGGTGCGGTGCACAACAGAGTCCGTGAGACGACCGATGTCGAACGTCAGAGGAGCTGTAATGCATGTGCCTTCGCCAGTGCCTCGTCGCGATTGTGTGCGTCCAGTTTCTTGTACAGGGAACGCAATTGCGACTTGATCGTGTTGGCGGAGACATGAAGTTGTCTGGACATCGAAACGGAGGTCATGCCGAGGGCAAGTAGTGCGAGGACCCGTTGTTCTCCACCGGTCAGGATGACAATGTGCACGGACTTCGGAAACGATTCCGGGGTAACGACATTCGTAAATTTCTCGAGTGCCTTCGATCGCGTGGATGCGGCCGCTTCCAGCTTCTCGATATCTTCGGCGGCGATGGTCGAGAAGGGGCGCAACAGTCGGGTCTGGTCTGCGATAGCGCAGGCGTAGGACCACGCCTCGATTGCACGATGATGCTCACCGAGTTCCGAATGTGCAACTGCTTGAACCAGAAGGGATTCCATCTGTGCGCGCGGGCACGGCTCGCCATTCCACTGGTACTGATTGCACAGGATGATCGCCGATTTGTTCTGGCCCATACGCTGTCGGACGCGTGCGACCGACACCAGGGTCCACGGGCTGCTTCCAGGATCGGCGATGCCCTCTGCAAGTGACGCGGCCTGGTTTCCTTCGCCGAGGGCTAGAAGTAGATCGATCTCGGTGGACAGCATCAGTGGCTCGGCAATGGACGTCGGATTGCACTGCGCGGAGTGGGCAGCGACTGTTCTGCGCAGCAACGACAACGCTGAGAACGCGTCACTGTTGCTGAGGGCGAACTGACTGCGGGCGTAGACGGTGAACGCCCAGAATTCGTCCGCATAGAGTGCATCGTTCTCGGTGGGGTGCCCAAGTTCGGTCAGTGCCCGTTCGGCATCTTCGAAATCGAGTGAATCGAGGGACACCAAGGCGCCGGCCGTTAATCCGGCAACCTTGACCTGGGATTGCATCTTTATCTCGACGTTTCGATGTTGGTTTTCGAGATCCAACCATTGCCGTGCGCGGCGTAGTTCACCGACTACCGCCCAGTTCAGTGCCGCTGTGCCGGCGGCGCTTCGCGCGATGTAGTCGATGCGTTGCGATTTCCCGCTCCAGTAGGCCATTCGCGCTAGGCCTGTCGATTCGGCAAGTCGGCCGTTCAGTTGAAAGGTGATTGCCCATTGCGCTCGCATGGTGGAAAGCCGATCGCTGATGTCGTGCCGATCGGTCTCGGTGATGTAGCGGCTCAGTTCGATCAGACGCACGGTGACATCTGCAGCGCGATCGTATTCGCCGACGTGCATGAGCATCAGAGCCTGGATGCAACCGATGGTGAGAGCTGACACGGCATCGGCACTCGCCCCGAGTTCGCGTAACTCATCAGCCGAATCGGGGAGTGAGGTCCCGAAGGTCACCTGCTCGTCGGGATGTTGCAGGTACAGATTGCGTGCGGCCCGGAAGCTCGAGTGCTTGTCGGTGGACTCGGGCGGAATCTGCTGGAAGGCAGAGCGAACCAACTCGAGATTGTCCGCGATCATCGTCGCCCAGTGCTTGTCGAGAATGTCGATTGCCAGCGCCCAGTCCTGTGCCTCGACTGCATAATCGAGCGCAGACGCGTGTTGTCCGGCATCGAGCTGAGCGCGCGATAGGTATGACAGGCGAGCGGCCGGATCACTTCCCCCGGAGGGTTGGGACGTCAGGATGGCTTGTCGGATCGCCGGTGCCAGTCTCCAGGTTTCCACGACCTCCGTGTCGACATACGAGAGAACCCCGGCAGCTTCGAGCGCAATGAGTCGATCCCGAATGCGCTGAGAGGATTCGGAAGATTCGAGCAAGTGCATCACGGTATCAACGGTGAGCTCACGGGCTGCTGCCGTAGCGACGACAAGATCGTAGTGTCCGACCAGGTGCGCCTCGGCCGCGATAGATTCCTGGGTGTAGTGCTGGATTACTCGTCGTAGGTTATTCCGGAGAAGGTGTTCGCGTCCGACCTGAGTTGGAAGGTTTTTGAGTACCGAAATCGAACGGCGTACCAAAACTGGCAACCCGCCGGTCATTGAGTAAATATGTTCGATTTCGCCGGGAACGATATGTGCACCGGAACCTTCGAGAACGCTCGTCGTATCCTCGAGCGTGTAGAGAAGGTCGTGCGCGCTGATCGATTCCTGATCGAGATCGAGCAAATGAGGTTCGGGGAACACGGTGCGCCCCGTCAAGGTCACAACGAGATTGACGCATCGGCAATACTTGACGAGGTCGGCGAGGCTTTCGTCCAACTTGCCATCCACTTTGTCCGGCCTGATCAATACAAGAATGACCGGGCGCGAGTTGTCGCGGAGCATCCGAACTATCGCGGTGAATGGGTCTTGCTCTTGCTCGATCACAGGATTCGGAAAGACAATTCCGGCGCTGACGAACCTTTGCAGCGCGTGTGCCCAGTATTCACGAGCCGTCATGGATGGAGCGGGCTCAGGGATCCAGACGGAAATGCGCTCAGTCGCGCGAATGGTGCGCAACCACGAGGCGACCAGGGTGGATTTCCCGTAACCGATCGGTGCGCGAATAATGGTCAGCGCGGCATATTTATCGAGTTTCGTGAATTGCGGCTGGTGCGAAATCGACTCGGGGTGGGCGCGCCGGTCAGGAATTGACGACCAATTGTGGCGGTCCTTACCGATCACCAGAGCGGACTCCTTATATCGGCAGCTTTCGCGCCATGTGAACGGTTTGTCGTTTACTGCCGTTTGTTCACAAGGATCCTAGCCGGTGTTAATCGGGTGAACGAGGGATATTCCGACTTCGTCGTCTTTCTTCGTTGAATGCCGGTTCGTAGACGGGATCGCTCTTCGGCAGCTGAACTTATCGCTTCTCGGGCGCGACCGTCGGCTCCGTGATTTCTTTCTCGACGGCCAGTTCGATACCGGCGAACTCGCCTTGGGCTTCGGCTGCGGTGAGCTTGGACCGCTGCCACGCGTAGACCAGCAACGCGGCCCAGGCGCCGATGATTGCGACGTATCCGAGCACCGTCACAGCGCCGGTGATGTCGAAGGACTTGAACAGTTTCTGCGTATTGGTCAGCACGATCACACCGCCGACGGCAGTGCCGAGCAAGGTGGCGGGAACTCTACTGACCAGCCAGGCGGCGGCTGGAGCTGCGATGATTCCGCCGAGTGCCAGGCCGGCGACAACCAGGAGATTACCGGCAGATTCGCGGCCAAGCCCGACGAGGAAGCCCAACGACGCTGCTGATGCGACCAGGAACTCCGACGCGCTGACCGAACCGATCACGGTGCGCGGAGCAGTTTTGCCACGCGAGAGCAGGGTGCTGGTGGTGATAGGGCCCCAACCGCCGCCGCCGGAGGCGTCGATGAATCCTCCGAACAGACCGAGCGGGGATAGGAACCGAGCAGTGTGCGGTGTACTGCGAGCATGGGCGGTCGCGGGTGGGCGGACCGAGAAACGCAGCGCGACATAGACACCGATCGCGAGGAGGATTGTCGCCGTAATGGGGACCGCTGCTTCGGTAGACAGGCCGGACAAAACCGTCGCACCGGCAAATGCGCCTATTGCACCCGGAACACCGAGCTTGGCGACCAACTTCCAGTCGATGTTCTGGAACTTCCAGTGCGACAGACCCGAAGCCAAGGTAGTTCCGACCTCGGCAAGGTGCACAGCGGCACTGGCCTGGGCAGGCCCGAGCCCGCCGATCATCAGCAGAGTGGTTGCGGTGACACCGAACGCCATTCCGAGTGCGCCGTCGACAAGTTGAGCGCCGGCACCGACAAGTGTGAACAACAGCAGGTTGAACATGAGAAGACAGACTCCGAGCGAAGAAGCGACAAAGTCAGGGGTGCAGGCAGCGAGAAATCGCCGCTCAGCAACACGCCTGATCGAAGCATGCGCTACGACGAGTGGGCCAGAACGCCATCAATCCGAGCGCGAATGCCGGCGAGGCATCGGAGCTGGATATCTGCACGGTGGGGTCCTTTTATCTCGTTTGTGGGTTCTGTTCCTAGCGAGCATAACCGTTGACAGCGAATTTCAACCCACGGCGCGAGCGAACCGTCCCACCCGTTGGACAAGTTCATCGAAGAACTTCACCGGATCAGTGCTGATGGCGATGTCCGCATTGGGGTCACGTTTCCAGTGTCCGACCCAGTCGGCGACGGTGGTTCCGATCAGAAGTGGGCTCTCGGTTTCGACATCCACGGTTGCCGGCCTCAGTGTGGCCATCGTCGGGTCCAAGGCAATCGCAGCGGCAAACGGGTCGTGCATGTGCGCGAGGAATCCCTGGTCGTACTCCCGATGAAACTCCATGTAGAACCGGATGGCGTCGGACAGGTGCCGGATGACGCTGTTGGACGCGGCGCTGCGGACGTCCGGTCCGTCGTCCGGGGAAATGATCTCGGCCGGGGTGCTCCCAGCCGCTTCGGCAAGCCGACGGACGTGTTCCGGGAACATCTCGATCGACTCGGTGACATTGAGTCCACAAATGATCGGACGCCGGTGCGCCGGGACACCGGAAAACGCGTCGAACACTTCCTTGGCTGCGTGTGGGTCGACGGAGACGTTCCATTCGGCGGTAGGCGTGGTGTTTCCCGGGTAGTTGAACGATCCGCCCATCACGACCAATCGATTCAGCAGACGTGGGAGGTCGGGCTCGATCCGGATCGCGAGGGCAAGGTTCGTCAGGGGACCGGTCACCAGACCTGTGATCTGACCGGGATATTCACGAACCAGGTCCACCCACAATTCGGTGGCGGTACGTACCGACAACTCTCGCCCGGAATCGGGGAGTACCGCATGACCGATACCTTGCGGTCCGTGGGTTTCCTCGGTGGTCCGTAGCGGGATCACCAGGGGCACGGTGGCGCCCAGGGCAACCTCGATGTCGGGGGCTCCGCACAGCTCGAGCCAGTTGAGATTGTTTGCCGCGACCTGTTCCACGGGGACGTTTCCGGCGGTGCTCGCGATCCCGAGAATCTCGGCTTCGGGGCTGGCCAGCAGATACAGCAGGGCCAGCGAGTCGTCGATGCCCGTGTCGACGTCGACAATCAGCTTGTGACGGCTATTCATCAGTAGCCGCCACAGTGGTAGGCGCGTTCAGGACAGGGAAGTTCACGGACCGCGCGATGAAGCATTTCGCGTGAGCGGGGCCGTGTAGAGCCTCAGCTTTGTCGACCATCGATGCGTCGGACACCAAAACCGTTGGATGCAAGGTTACTTCGATGAACTGGCCGTCGCCGTCCGCCTCCTCGATCATCGTGCCGACCGGCTGATCTGTGTAGTCGAGCACAACGACTCCGGCAGCGGCCGCCAGTCCGAGATACCAGAGCATGTGGCACTGAGCGAGCGATGCGACCAGCAGTTCTTCGGGGTTCCACCGCTCCGGGTCGCCACGAAAAGCGGGATCGGAACTGCCGAGGAGTTCGGGTTTGCCCGCAGCTGATACGGAATGGTCCCGCGAATAGGCTTGTGAACTGGATGTTCCGGTTCCCAGATCGCCTGTCCATTGCAGATCCAGGGTGTACGTATGCGACTTCACATGTCCATCTTGCCCTGTATGCGTCACTATCTCAGCGCGCCCACGCGGCAACGTCGTTGCCCCACTTCTGTGCTGGTCGCGGATAGTCGTCGAACTCGGCCAGCGCCGGCCGCGCGGTGGTGACTTCACCATGTGTGACAACAACATCTGGCCCTGGCGCTTCGGCCGGCCCAGGTTGCAGGGTTCGGCCCGGAGCATCGAGCAGTCGGACCCCGGTCCGAGCTAGTGCCACGTCGACATCGCGACCGAGCCCGTCCTGTTTCCGCAAGGTCAGCGCGTCCACGACGGCGGCCGCGAGGAAGTACCCGGTTGCGTGGTCGAGCGCTTGGGCCGGGAGCGCACCAGGCTTGTCACCACCTTCGAGGAACGAGATACCCGACGCGGCTTGCACGATGGAGTCGAATCCGCGTCGATCTGCCCACGGTCCGTCCCATCCCCACGCACTGACCCGTCCGTGAATCAAGTGCGCGGGGAGTTCGTGCCCGATGAGTGCCTCGAGGGCGCCTGGCCGGTACCCGGTCACCAGCACGTCGGCGGCGTCGAGAAGTCCGCGGAAACGTGCGGAGCCTTCTTCGCTCTTCAGGTCGAGAAGTGCCGAACGCTTTCCGTGCCCCGTATCCAGGTGCTGCCATTCGATCTCCGGCATGCCTGGGGGATCCAGGCGCAGGACGTCGGCGCCGAGTAGAGCCAGCGCGCGTGTTGCGACAGGTCCGGCAATGACGCGGGTGAGGTCCAGAACACGCAATCGGGGCGAATGCGTGGGTGATCCTTCGGTGTCCCGGACTCGGATGGATACGAGCGGCGCCGACCGCGCTGTGGCGTACTGCTCGCTCAGACGCCATTCGTTCTCGGTACGGACACGGACAGCGATAGCCCCGGCGTCTGCGGCGCGCTGTTCGATCTCGATGGCGTCGATCGCGGATATCCGTTGCACTACATCGTCTTTGGTTGCGCTGGAACCCAGTTCGAGGATGGACAGTAGTCGGTCGCGGTGGTGCGGGTAGTTGCCGTGGGTGCGCACCCAGCCGTCGCGGGCGGCAAAGAAGCCCGAGTACGCCGAGAACGCGTCGACGGGTTGTCCGCCTATCCGCAGGAGTCGGTCACTGGAGAAGGACGCGGCGATGCGTTCGGGATCGAGTGTCCATGGCGTGCGATCAACCAGTGGCGAGCGGTCTATCGCCGACGCAAAAGCGGCCACTGATCCGGCGGCGAGGTCGAACACCGGTAGGTGCGCCGAGAGGTAACCCCCGGACTCGGGACAGGTGATCGAGGAGTGGACGTGCGCTCCGACATCGCGCTGGTATTCGTCCAGATAGAACCCGTAACCGTGCTCCATTCGATGCCTTTCGGGAGGTCAGCGACCGAGCAGGTCCCGGCACCGTTCGGCCAGCGTAGCGCGCAGCGGGGCGGCCCTCTCCGCCAACTGCTGTTGCTGCCGCACGTATTCGGCACGGCCAGCCGGTGTTTCGATGGCGATGGGGGAGTATCCGTAGTCGCGCAGATCGTATGGACTGGCGCGCATGTCGAGTTCACGCGCCAGGAGTGCGTGCTCGAAGCAGGCCATCACCAGATCGGAATCGACGAGCGGCAGAAGTTTGAAGCTCCATTTGTAGAGATCCATCCCGGCGTGCAGGCATCCGGGCTGCTCGTAGTCGATCTGCGTTTCGCGAATCAGGTTGAGCGCATTCTTCGGAGCCGCGTCCGGAGTGAAGAAGCGGAACGCGTCGTAGTGAGTGCATTTGAGGGGCAAGGATTCCACTACGGCGTCGGTACCCGCGAATCCCAGTCGCAGGGGAACAGACTGATGGCGGATCGCTTCCTCGCCGCCCCGGTACACCATTGCCCACTCGTGCAAACCGAAGCAACCGAGCACAGCGGGGCGCGAAGAGGTCTGGTTCAACAGATTCCAGACGAATTCGACCGTGGGCAGTCGACGCTCGAGCACGGATCGATCGACGCTCGCGCAACCGGATTCGTCGACGCGATACCCCGAGAACTCTGCGTACTCGGATCCGGCCTCCAGGGCTACGCCGTATCCGGGGTGCCAGCGTCGAAGCTGCGCGGGCTTGAAGTTGTAGTACGTGAACAGGAAATCATGCACCGGGTGAGAAATACCGGCACTGCGACGCGCCCGGTGTGGCCCGACAAGCTGCTCCACTTTTTCGAAGTGCAGAGCTTGCCGAGCCGTCCACTCGCTATGTGCGAGCGCGAGTGTTTCCACCGAACGTGTCATGGATCAGTTGTTCCGTTGTCCCGGAACAGCATCGGTTCCGCGGTGAGTGCCGTCGCGGACGGTGCCGACGTACTCCTCGAGGAGGTCTTCCAATGCCACGATGCCGATGACAATGCCGTCGGCATCGGTGACAGCACCGAGGTGTGAGCTGGCGCGGCGCAGGCCTGCCAACGCTTCGGCGAGCGGCGTGCTGAGCGGAACGACGGGCAACGGACGGATATCCGACGTGGGTACGACGGTATCCGGCCCGGCAGCTTCGTCGAGAACCTCGTCGAGCACGTCCTTGAGGTGCACGTATCCGGCCAGAGTGCCGTCGGCAGCTCGGACGGGGTACCGCGAGTAGCCCGTTTCGATGACGGCCCGCTCGATGTCGCCCAGCGTGGTGCCGGTCGGGGTGAGCGGGATGGTCCGCACCTTGTCGAGAGTGATCAGAACTTCCGACACCGTGCGATCGGTCGATTCGAGGGCCTGCTTCAACCGGCGGTGTTCTTCGGCGTCGATAAGCCCTTCGGATCGGGATTCACCGATCATCGCGGACAACTCCACCGCCGAGACGGTGACATCGAGTTCGTCCTTCGGTTCGACTCGCAACAGACGCAGAATCCCGTTTGCGCAGATGTTGTAGAACGCGATGATCGGGCGCGCGATCTTGATGAACGCCAGGTGGATCGGCACGAGAAGCATCGCGGTCTTCTCCGGCCCTGCCAGCGCGATGTTCTTGGGCACCATCTCACCGAGCAGGATGTGCAGCACAACCACCAACGACAGTGCGATCGCAAACGAAATCGGATGCAGCAATCCGTCAGGCAGACCGGCCGCTTCCATCGGCACCTCGAGGAGATGCGCGATGGCGGGTTCGGCGACCTTACCGAGAAGGATCGAACAGATCGTGATGCCGAGCTGCGCCGCGGCGAGCATGAGCGACAGATTCTCGCCGGCCTTGATGACGGTGAGTGCCCGCTTCTTGCCCTGGGCGACCAACGCTTCGAGTCGGTCGCGGCGAGCAGAAATCAGCGCGAATTCCGCGCCGACGAAAAACGCGTTGCCTGCCAGCAGTACAACGGTGAGGAGAACGCCGAGAAGGTTATTCATCGTCGGACTCCTTTGTGCGCTCTGCTGCTGATTCGGGTTCGACATCACCGGGGACCGGAGTGATGGTCACGCGGTCGATTCGACGGCCGTCCATCGAGGTGACTCGCGCAATCCATTTGCCGCGGTGATCGCCGGACGCGTCGACGTCTGGCAATGCCACTTCGTCGCCCTCGTCGGGGATGCGTCCCAATTCGGTGAGCACCAAGCCGCCGAGGGTGTCGTAATCGCCTTCGGGTGCGGTGTACCCGGTAGCTGAGGTGACTTCGTCGATGCGCAGGAGCCCGGAGCAGGACCATCCGTCGCCGACGCGCTGGACGTCGAGTTCAGGTTCGTCGTGCTCGTCGCGCACGTCGCCCACGATTTCCTCGATGAGGTCTTCCATGGTGACGATGCCGGCGGTTCCGCCGTATTCGTCGACCACGAGTGCGACCTGCATTCCGTCCGAGCGGATGCGTTCCATGACGGCGTCACCGTCGAGGCTCGACGGGACAACCGGCACGCGCTGCGCAAGGCTGTCGACTCGTGTCGTGCGTCGTCGCTCGGCGGGAACCGTGAACGCGTGTTTGATGTGGACAACTCCGACGGTGTCGTCGAGGTCGCCGCGAACAACGGGGAACCGCGAGTAGCCGGTACGGGACGCCGTCACGATGAGATCGGCGACTGTATCCGACAACTCGAGTGATTCGATCTTCACACGCGGTGTCATGAGTTCTTCCGCTGTGCGGTCACCGAACTGCAACGACCGGTTGACCAGAAGTGCAGTGCCCGCGTCGATGGAACCACGCTGCGCCGACGTGCGCACCAGCGAGCCGAGCTCCTGCGGGGAACGTGCCGAGCGCAGTTCCTCGGCAGGCTCTATGCCCAGGCGCCTGACGATCCAGTTGGCGGTTCCGTTGAGACCGTTGATCGCCCACTTGAAGACCAGCGAGAAACCGGCTTGCAAACCAGCTGTGGCGCGGGCCGTCGGCATCGGCTTGGAAATCGCCAGGTTCTTGGGGACAAGCTCACCGAAAATCATCGAGAACGAGGTCGCGATAACCAGGGCGAGGATCAATGACGTTGTGGACGCTGCTGATTCGCTCAGCCCGACGGCCTTCGTGACCGGGGTGATGAACCGGGCGAGAACAGGCTCGGCCAGGTAACCGGTGATGAGTGTGGTGATCGTGATGCCGAGCTGCGCGCCGGACAACTGAAACGAGAGCGTCTTGTGTGCGTGCTGGACCTGACGCGAACGGAGGTCGCCGTCACGAGCAGCTTCGTCGACGGTGCTGCGCTCGAGCGCGGTAAGTGAGAATTCTGCCGCCACGAAGAGGGCGGTGCCTGCGGTCAGTGCGATGAAGCCGAGCAGGCTGAGAATGGTGAATGCGATGTCCATCGATCATCGCCACCCAAGTGGAGAGCGAAGTGCGCCGGGTTTGTCTCCCGGCTCGCTAGAGGAGCCCTCCGAACCAGCGGAATCAGATGATTCCTCGGATATGACGACGGGTGTTGCGCCGGGTAAGTGTGTGGGTGCCTCGGGCACCGGGTTCCTCTCGTCGGGCCGATGACTTCTCGGCTTTAGCGGGCTCGGTCGGGTTGCCGATTGGCACCCGACCGAGTTTCATTTGTTGTTTCCACGTTCGATGATACCGGCGAGTGCCCGGGCTTTGGGAGCCGAGCACCCGCCGTTCGTCACAATTACCGATTCACCAGCCGGCGGGAAGTGGCCGTCCCTCGGCAAATCCGGCTGCAGACTGCACGCCGAGGACTGCCTTGTCGTGCAGTTCCTCGAGTGAACGCGCCCCGGCATACGTGCAGGTACTGCGGACACCGGAACAGATCTGGTCGATCAGATCCTCGACGCCGGGACGCTCGGGATCAAGTCGCATGCGTGAACTCGAGATGCCTTCCTCGAACAAACCCTTGCGGGCGCGATCAAAAGCCGTCTCGGTGGCGGTGCGCGCAGCAACGGCGCGCTTGGACGCCATACCGAAGCTCTCCTTGTACGCGTTGCCGGCCTGATCGACCTTGAGATCGCCCGGCGACTCGTACGTGCCGGCGAACCACGAGCCGATCATGACGTTCGACGCTCCCGCGGCCAGAGCCAGCGCTACATCGCGCGGATGGCGCACTCCACCGTCAGCCCACACGTGTTTGCCCAATTCGCGTGCTGCCGCGGCGCATTCGGCAACAGCCGAGAACTGCGGTCGTCCGACGCCGGTCATCATGCGTGTTGTGCACATCGCGCCTGGTCCGACACCGACCTTGACGATGTCGGCGCCCGCGGCGATGAGATCACGGGTGCCCTGCGCGGAGACCACGTTTCCGGCCACCAGAGGCACACCGAGATCCAGAGCTTTGAGCGTGGTCAGTGCGTCGATCATGCGCTGCTGATGCCCGTGGGCGGTATCGACGACGATGACGTCGGCGCCGGCGTCGACCAGCGCTTTGGCCTTGGCACCCACATCGCCGTTGACCCCGACCGCCGCGGCAACGCGCAGCGCGCCGTTGGCATCCACGGCGGGGTCGTAGATCCCGGCACGAATTGCACCGGTACGAGTCAGGACTCCGGCGAGTGTGCCGTCGTCGTTGACGATGACGGCAAGCGGATCGTGCTTGGTTTCGAGTAGTTCGAACACCTCACGCGTTGTTGCGGTGACCGGTGCTGTGACGAAGTCGGTGATCGCGACGGTACGAAGGCGAGTGAATCTGTCGACGTCCGCGCAGGCAGCCTCGGTGACCACGCCGAGCGGCTTGCCGTCCTCGACGACGACAACCGCGCCGTGCGCCCGTTTGGGCAGCAAGGCCAACGCGTCGGAGACAGCGTCCTCGGGGCTCAGGGTCACCGGAGTGTCGGCGACGAGATGACGGCTCTTCACGAACGCCACCGTTTCGGCGACCGCTTCGGTGGGGATGTCCTGCGGGATGATGACCAACCCGCCGCGCCTGGCGACAGTTTCGGCCATTCGGCGACCGGCGACTGCGGTCATGTTGGCGACGACAACCGGAATGGTGGTTCCCGAGCCGTCGGCCGACGCAAGATCGACGTCGAACCGGGACGTCACGTCAGTCCGGTTGGGGACGAGGAAGACATCGTCGTAGGTCAGGTCGTATGGGGGGCGTTGCCCTTCGAGGAACTGCACGTTTCACGAGCTTACCGGCGACGGCGCAGTTACGCCGATTGTTTCGCGTCCTTGCGACCGCGAGAGCGCGATGGTGGTGACGATCATGACGGCCACCGCGCAACCGATGACGAGAATCCCGAGGCCCTCGACTCGTAGTCGCTCGTCGAGAACCGTCATACCGAGGAACACTGCCGCGATCGGTTCGCCGATGGTCAAGGCCGGCAACGACGCAGACAACGGACCCACCTGGAACGCTCGTTGCTGCACATACACGCCGATAGCACCCGACGCGATGAGAGCCCAGGTCTGCCACGCGCTCACTACGCCGACAAAACCGTGCTCCAGAAGCTCGGTCACGTATTTCGTGAATGCGACGGCTATACCGAAGTAGATGCCCGCTGCGGCTCCGAGAAGCAGCGCGCGCCATCCGGCATCGAGTTTGGACAAGCCGCCGATGGTGGCAACGACGGCCACTCCGACCGTGATCGCCAGCGGCACCGCCCAGTCCGACCACGGAGCATTACTGTCGCCTTCGGTGGGATCACCGACTACCAGGAAGACGGCCAGGGCAATGGCAAGCATGACCGCAAACGTCCAAGCCGTTCGAGTGATCCGGATCCCCGAGAACTTTGCCGAAAGCGGCAGCGCGAACAACAAGGACGACACGATCAACGGCTGCACCACCAACACCGAACCGAGTGCCAGCGCGAGGGCCTGCATGACGTAACCGCCGCCGTCGCCGATCAGGCCGGCCCACCACCGGGGACTTCGGATCAACGACGCCACCAGCGCGCCGCCCTCAGGCACCGACGACGCGGCCCGCTGTTGAGCTACCGACGCGCACGCGAAGAGCAGTGCGGCAGCGAGTGCGCAGATGATCGAGATCAGTGGAAGATCGCCCATAGATCTCAGTGTGCGCGTTTGCCTCCGGCTTTTCCGGCAGACTGGCGACCCGAATTCGGTGTACCTGTTCCGCGGCGCGGCGTGAGCCCCTTGGACGCGAGGCGCTCCGAACGTGTGGGGACGGGAGTGCCGTCGGCGCGAATCTTCTTCACCGTCTTGGGATCGGTGACCCGGCGCGACGCAACAGCGCGCTTGTCACCGTCCTTCTTCATCCGGCCGCCGGCAGCTGTGCGGCCAGCAGTGTCGTGTTCCTGACGTCCACGCTTGGCCGTGTGTGTGACCTCGACGGTCGTATCGGGCGCTGCGACGGGGATTCCCGTCGGTTCCATGGCGCCGGTGATGCGGGTGAGTTCCAGATCGTCTGGACGGACCCGAACGCTGTGAACCTTCACGCCGGCCGCCTTGGTCAGCTTCTCGACCCCCGCGCGTTCCTCGTCGGTCACGATCGTCACGACAACACCCGATTCACCTGCGCGGGCCGTACGACCGGCGCGGTGCAGGTAATCCTTGGCCTCGGCGGGCGGATCGACATGGACAACCAGCGTCACGTCGTCGACATGGATGCCGCGGGCGGCGACGTCGGTAGCCACCAGGACCGGCGTCGTGCCGTCGGAGAACGACGCGAGGGTCTTGGTCCGGTTGTTCTGCGTCTTTCCGCCGTGCAGGGCTCCGGCGGACACGCCGATCAAATGCAGTTGCTGCGCAAGACGATCCACGCCGTGCTTCGTCTTGACGAACATGATGGTTCGTCCCGCACGCGAAGCGATATGTGCGACAACGGATCTCTTGTCCACCTGGTCCACGAACAGCAGGTGATGTTCCATGGTGGAGACCGTCGCAACCGGGGGAGCGGTGGCGTGCGATGCCGGGTTGCGCAGGTAGCCTGCGACCAAATCGTCGACCTTGCCGTCCAACGTTGCCGAAAAGAGAAGGCGTTGACCATCTTTCGGAGTCGTGTCGAGAATCTTGGCAACCTCGTCGATGAAGCCCATGTCTGCCATGTGGTCCGCTTCGTCGATCGTGGTGATCACAACGTCGTCGAGGATCACCGACTCCTGCTCGAGTAGATCGAGCAACCGGCCAGGCGTGGCGATCAGCAGATCGACCCCGCGAGCCAGAATGTCGGCCTGACGCTTGATCGGGACGCCGCCCACCGCGCTCGCTACTCGCAAACCGACCTCGGTGGCCGCGTCGTCGAGCGCTTTGTGAATCTGAATTGCCAGTTCGCGGGTGGGAGCGAGCACCAATCCGCGGGGGCGATTCCGTTTACTTGCGCCGCCCTTGAGGCGCACCAGCATCGGAAGCCCGAAAGCCAAAGTCTTGCCGGAACCTGTCGCGCCACGCCCCAGAACGTCGCGGCCTGCCAGCACATCGGGAATCGTGGCAGCCTGGATGGGGAACGGAGCATCAATCCCGTGTCGGCGCAGTGCGTGCACCATCACAGCGGGGATTCCGAGGTCGATGAACGAGCGCCCTTCGGTTGATGTGGGCGAGTCGATCGTCGATTTCGGCATTTGTCCAGGCTACCGGGTATCGGTAGACGCAGGTGACCGCGTCTACCGATACCGGGTGTGAATCAGGCCTCGATTTCGCTGCGGTCGCCGCTCCACAACGTGTGGAACTTGCCGGGCTTGTCGATGCGCTCGTAGGTGTGAGCTCCGAAGAAGTCACGCTGACCCTGAGTCAACGCAGCCGGGAGACGCTCCGCGCGCAGTCCGTCGTAGTACGACAGCGATGACGCGAACGCCGGCACCGGGATGCCGAGCATCGTCGCGGTGGCGACAACACGACGCCAGCTGTCGATTCCTGCTTCGATGGCTTCACGGAAGTACGGAGCGAGAATCAAGCTCGGCAGCGACGGATCAGCGTCGAACGCGTCCTTGATGCGGTTGAGGAATTGCGCGCGGATGATGCAACCACCGCGCCAGATCGTTGCCAGATCCGCAGGCTTGACGTCCCAGTTGTACTCGGCGCTACCGGCCGCGATCTGGTCGAAGCCCTGCGCATATGCCACGATCTTCGAGGCGTACAGCGCTGCCTGGATGTCCGCGGCGAACTGCTCGGCATCGGCAGGCTTGTCACCGAGCGAACCCGAAGCCAAGCCCTGAGCCTGAGCTGCGGCGCGCTGCGTGCGGCTACCGGAGAGCGCGCGAGCGAACACGGCCTCGGCGATACCGGTAACCGGTACACCGAGATCCAGAGCGGACTTGACCGTCCAGCGGCCCGTGCCCTTCTGCTCGGCAGCGTCGACGATGACGTCGACCAGCGGCTTACCCGTCTCGGCGTCGACCTGACGCAGAACCTCGGCTGTGATCTCGATCAGGTACGACTCGAGCGTGCCCTTGTTCCACTCGGTGAAGACGTCGGCGACCTGGCCGGCGTCGTAACCCAGAGCGTCACGGAAGAGGTTGTACGCCTCGCCGATGAGCTGCATGTCGGCGTACTCGATGCCGTTGTGCACCATCTTGACGAAGTGGCCGCTGCCGTCCGGACCGATGTGTGTGCAGCACGGGGTGCCGTCGACGTGAGCGGAGATCGACTCGAGAAGCGGGCCGAGAGCCTCGTAGGACTCCTTCGGGCCGCCGGGCATGATCGACGGACCGTTGAGTGCGCCTTCTTCGCCACCGGAGATACCAGCGCCGACGAAGTGCAGACCGCGGGCGCGGATCGCTGCTTCACGACGGATTGTGTCCGTGTACAGCGAGTTGCCGCCGTCGATGATGATGTCGCCCGGCTCCATCGCATTGGCGAGCTCTTCGATCACAGCGTCGGTCGGCGCGCCGGCCTTGACCATGATCAGCACGCGACGCGGCTTCTGCAGCGCGGCAACAAATTCCTCGACAGTCTCGGTGCGCACGAAGTCGCCCTCGGAACCATGGTCGGCGATCAACGCATCGGTCTTCGCGATGCTGCGGTTGTGCAAGGCAACGGTGTGACCGTGGCGGGCGAAATTGCGGGCAATATTCGAACCCATGACGGCCAGTCCGGTGACGCCGATCTGTGCCCGGGGTGATTCGGTGCTAGTGGTTGACATGCTTACAGCTTTCCCTCTCGGTCCGCGGCTGTGAAATCCTGCGCCTGGCGCAGCCGAAAAACTGTGCGGCCGCGACGCGCGTGAACATCAGACCGTGCATACAAAACACGGATGCAGATCACTTTATTGCAGTGACCTGCATCCGTCTCGATACAGCTTCCGGCGTGGCCGGAGTGTGATCAATATTCAGTTGGTGAGCCGCAGCTCAGCGAGCGTATTACCGCTGATCGCGCTTCGGTCCGTCGAAGCCGTCGTAGCTACGACGGTCGGTGCGGCTGCGGAATCCGCCGCCACTGGTCGAGCTTGCGCGGTCGCTGCTGTCGCGGTTGCCCTGGTATCCACCCGTCGAGCGGTTGCCCTGGTAGCCGGTGGAGGGGCGGCTGTCGCGGTCTCCGTAGGACGGGCGGCTGTCGCGGTTGCCCTGGTACCCGCCGCGGCTTTCGCCGTCACGGTTGCCCTGGTATCCACCCGACGAGCGATTTCCCTGGTAGCCGGTGGAGGGGCGGCTGTCGCGGTCTCCGTAGGACGGGCGGCTGTCGCGGTTGCCCTGGTAGCCGCCGGAGGAGCGGTTGCCCTGGTATCCGCCGCGGTCGCTGCTGTCGCGGTTGCCCTGGTATCCACCGGAAGAACGATCACCCTGGTAGCCGCCCGAGGAGCGGTTGCCCTGGTACCCGCCACGGCTTTCGCCGTCACGGTTGCCCTGGTATCCACCCGAGGAACGATCACCCTGGTAGCCGCCCGAGGAGCGGTTGCCCTGGTACCCGCCACGGCTTTCGCCGTCACGGTTGCCCTGGTATCCACCCGACGAGCGATTTCCCTGGTAACCACCGGAAGAGCGGTTGCCCTGGTAGCCACCACCTTCACGGTTGCCCTGGTAACCGCGTGAACCACCACGGTCGCCGAAGGAGCGCTCGCCACGAGAAGAGCTCTCGCGCAACGGTTCTCCGGTGGGCTTCTTGGCTCCGGTGATGCGAGCGAGCTCGGCGGAACCCGGGGTGACGGGAACAGCTGCGGCGTTGACGCCCGCCATTCCGGTCAGGCGCTTGAACTGACGCTTCTGGTTCGGCAGAACGATCGCAACGACAGTTCCCTTCTCACCGGCGCGAGCCGTACGGCCTGCGCGGTGAAGGTAATCCTTGTGATCGGCCGGGGGGTCGACATGAACGACGAGGTCGATGCCGTCGACGTGGATGCCGCGCGCTGCGACGTCAGTGGCAACAAGGACGGGAGTGCGGCCGTTCTTGAAACGCTCGAGGACGCGGGTGCGCTGGTTCTGTGCTTTGCCGCCGTGCAGTGACTCCGCGGCGATTCCGACTGCGCGGAGGCGATCGGTGATGCCTTCGCAACCGAGCTTGGTGCGGGCGAACATGATGGTGCGTCCGTCACGGGCGCCGATCTCAGCGAGAACAGCGTCCTTCTGTCCACGATCGACGAGGAGTACGTAGTGCTCCATCGTGTCGACGCTCGCGCGGCCGTCTTCGGTGGAGTGGGTGACGTGGTTGGCCAGGAACTGACGAACCAGCGACTGGACCTCACGGTCGAGGGTTGCGGAGAACAGCAGACGCTGTCCGTCGGCAGGGGTCTCACCGAGGATCGAGCGAACCTCGGGCAGGAAGCCCATGTCCGCCATCTGATCGGCTTCGTCGAGTGCGGTGATTTCCACCGAGTCGAGGATGCAGGTGCCCTGGCGCAGGTGATCGCCCAGACGACCCGGCGTAGCCACGAGGACGTCGACGCCGCGGCGGAGCTGATCGACCTGCTTGGCGAACGGAGTACCACCGACGGCGGGACGGACCGTGAGTCCGAGAGCACCGGCGTAGGAGTTCAGGGAGTCGACCACCTGGAATGCAAGTTCACGGGTCGGGACCAGCACGAGTGCGCGAGGACGCTTCGCGGCCGGACGATCTTCGTGGCGTGACAGGCGGGTCAGCATCGGCAGACCGAAGGCCAGGGTCTTGCCCGATCCGGTCTGTGCGCGGCCCAGAACGTTGGTGCCGGCAAGCGCGTCCGGGATGGACTGAGCCTGGATGGGCGACGGGCTGGTGATGGAGTTGCGGGCCAGGGCGGCAACAAGCTGCTCGGGCAGGCCGATTTCGGCAAAAGTGATGGTGGGCTCAGCTGAGACGGCCTCGGTGGCGGCTTTGTCTTCAGCGGCGGGTGTTACTACGACATCTTCTGCGATGTTCTCAGAAGACGACATTTGGACAGCGTTGGTCACGCGGAAACCTCTCCGGACTACGGGCACGTCGCGGAGCGGAAGAAGTCATGCTTGAACACACGACACAGTTCGCAAAGGGACGAGCCAGGGCACATGTCACCTGGCAATCCGAACGCATACTGCGGGGAATTGGGCTGTGTGCCGTTAAATGTTGATGAACCACGATGGTGGCCGGGCTCTACTGTACGCCACTCGCTGCCGGGAAGTCAGGTAACCCCGCGTGTGACCTGTACTACTACAGCGCGTTCTGCTGGTCAAGACCTTAGTACGCGTTGAGAAGTAAGCGAAGTTCGGTGAGCCACGGCACTGCGACGGCGACCGTGGGGACAACCAGAATCGTGATGGCGGCAAGGTAGGCACATACCGCAACACGGGGATCGGCAGCGTCTGTCGAGAGTCGCTGGACGCGGATCAACGTCGACGGACCGCCGGCTGCCATGGCGCCACGCGGTGCGGTCGAACCTGCACACGCGACCAGTGCCCGGGCTAGGGGAGTCGGGCCCGTGACGCGAACCGCGGAATCATCGGCCAGCAATTCGACCAGCAATTGGACGGATCCGAGGGCGGACTTGCTACGAACGAACCGGGGGAACGCATGGTTGACCGCGGTGAATGCTTCGAGAACCAGATCGTGACGCGCGCGCAGGTGTGAACGCTCGTGCGTGAGAATTGCCTTGACCTCGGCATGATCGAGGTTTTGCAACGTTCCTTGGCTCAGGACCACCCGCTGACGTATTCCGGGCAGGCAGTACGCGATGGGTTCTTCGACATCGAGAACGCGCAGGTCCGGGGTGCGCTCCACCGCGGCGGGCATGGCGCAGTCGTCGAGTAGATCCACGAGGATGCGGTGGCGTGCGCGTCGCCGCCGAGTTCGTACACCCACTTGCAGGATCGAAAAAATCAGTTTCGCGCCGATGAGCAAGGTGAGCGCAAATACCACGACGTACAGAATCCACAGTGGCAAACCAAGAGCGTCGATCTCAGCGGTCGGCGCAGTGGTCGGTCGTCCGTCCGGTCCTGGAACCAGGAGCTGACTGGCAATGGCCAAGCCCGAGCTGAAAGCTGACAACACCGCGGCAAGCGCGATGGCCTGCCACAGGACGAGAGCCGCACGCGGCGCCCGGTACGGCCACGTGGAGCGGCTCAGGAGTGCTGGTACCGGACCCGCTAGCAACAACGCGAGGATTCCGAAAACCAGTGCAGTGGTGGCGTTCATGACCTAGTCATCATGCACGAAGAAATCAGTTAGGCCTAGAAAATCTACGGCCGCACATCTTTTTTCGCGGATTCGCGCACCTCGAGAGCGGCAAGTGCTTCGCGCAGAGCGTCAGCCTCGTCGGCATTGACCTGGCCGACGAAGTGAACCAGGGCTGCCGCTCGACCGTCTGACTCCGGCGCTTGAGCCAGAGCGTCGACCATCAGGCTCGCGACCAACTCTTCACGCTTGTTCACCGGGAGGTAGCGATGTGCGCGATCGTCACGTTGCTGAATCACCAGGTGCTTCTTCGCGAGTCGTTGCAGGACGGTCATGACCGTCGTGTACGCCAGTTCGCGATGTGTTGCGAGTGCTTCATGTACCTGTCGCACAGTTTGGGGTTCGGTTGTAGACCACAAATGATCCATGACCGCGCGTTCGAGTTCACCTAGACCTGCCATTCTTCGATTCTACGGACTTCCACGACGAAATACGTACTACTGGTAGTAGTAAGGGCGGATCAATCAGTGTGGTATTGGACATAGTGAGCTGTAGGACAGATAACGTGGATGGAGACCGTGGCCACGTCAGAGCAGAGTCGATCAGTAGAAAGTAGTCGCGCGCAGATGAAGATCGACAGTTCCTCGGAGTCCACGCCTCTCTCGACCCGACTGTCGGCGTACGGGGGTAAAGCCCGGGAGCTTGTTCGTTTCGGAATTCGGGATGCCCCGATGACGACGTCGATCGTGGTCATCACGTGGGTTCTGGGTGCGGCGACGGGAAGCCTTGTGCATGGGCCGTCGAGATCGCTGGCTCACCAGATTGCCGTCGGAATGGGTTCGCTGCAACACGGGCGACTATGGACACCACTGACATCAGCGCTGTGGGAGGGGAACCTTCTGCGGTACATCGGCGCGACCGTGCTGTTGCTCGTTGTCGCCGCACCCCTCGAACGACGCATGGGCACGGTGAAACTCGCGATCGCGGCGGTCACAACGCAGATACTGGGCGTGATCCTCGGGCTGGGGTGGGCGTCGCTTGCCAAGGTAGTCGACGCCAGCTGGGGGTTTCGCCTCCACTCGGGAGCCGCGGTGGGCGCCAGCGCCTGGGTCGTGGGGGCTCTGATGGTCGCCACCGCGAACATGGGAACGCTGTGGCGTCGACGCATCCGCGTGGGCGTTCTCGCTCTCACCATCACGCTCGCGTTGTTCAGTGGGCAACTCCAGGACGTCATCCGCCTCTTTGCCGGTGTCGTCGGATTGGTGATCGGTGCGTGGATCGTCGGTAGGTCAGCGCGCGGTGACCGGATCGTCGGGACTCAGCGGGAAGGCCGCGTGCTGGTGGCCATAGTTGTCGCGGCGAGTGCGATCGGGCCGATGATCGCGGCACTCTCCCCGGAGGCAGTGGGACCCTTGGCTGTTCTCCGCGATCTGTTCCGCGGTGTTCCCTGGACAGTGGCCGAGGTCCGCGACCTGTGTGCCGAGTCGTCGACCGACCCGGATTGCCGACGCGGGTTGTTGGAACTGCGCTTGTCCGGGATCGGGCCGACGTTGCTCTCGCTCATGCCCTCGATCTTCGTGCTCGTGCTCAGCGACGGTTTGCGGCGCGGTCGGCGCTTCGCCTGGATCGCCACCGTGTGCGCGCAGGTGATCCTGTTGATTCTCTCGATCGGGAATTTCGTCATCCGGTTCGTCGACGCAGCAGACAGCGAGAGCTTGTTCTACGGCATCGGTGACCCCAACGTGTATCGGACGTTGGTGCCGTTCCTCACCCCACTGTTCGTCCTGATCATGTTGATCCTCACGCGGCGATATTTCGACGTGTCCGCTCCGGCCGGAACCTATCGGAAACTGGCAGTGTCACTCTTAGCGCTACTCGCCGGTCTGATCGTGGTGTATGTGGGCGGGGGAATGGTTGCGCGCCACGGGTTCGACCGCGAACCGAGCGTCGCGTTACTTCTGGCTGATTTTCCGCAACGGTTGGTGCCGCCTGTCTATCTGCAACTGGTTGATCCGCGGCTTCTGCCTGTCGACATCGAAGCGACTCTGTTGTTCGAATGGACAGGAGTGGTGTTCTGGGTGGCCGCATCGATTCTCGTGTTCGTGACGTTCCGCAAACCCGTCGACACACTTGATCCGCGGGACGCCGCGCGCGCCCGAGCGATGCTGATCGCCGGAACCGGAAGCCCGCTGTCGTGGATGACGACGTGGACGGGAAATACCTTCTGGTTTTCGTCGGACGGCTCGAGTTACGTTGCCTACCGCGTTATTTCCGGGGTGGCTCTTACTACCGGTGACCCGGTGGGGCCACCCGGTCACCTGCGAGACACCATCAGCGAGTTTGCAGAATTCGCCACGGAAAACGGCTGGATCCCGTGCTTCTACTCGGTCACCGACGACGTTCGAGCGATTACGGATTCGATGGGGTGGAGCGGCCTGCAGGTTGCCGAGGAAACGATTCTCGATCTGGGCGAGATCGCGTTCACCGGTAAACGATTCCAGGACATTCGAACGGCGTTGAACCGGGCGAAGAAGTCCGGCATCACGGCCGAATGGATCAACTATCCGCACGCCGCGATCGCCGTCAAGGATCAGATTGTCGCGATTTCCGAGGAATGGGTCGCAGACAAGGGAATGCCGGAAATGGGCTTCACGCTCGGCGGACTCAATGAAATCGACGACGACAACGTGCGATGCCTGATCGCGATCGACGAGGAACGCACGGTCCACGGTGTCACATCATGGCTGCCCGTGTACCGGGACGGCCGAATCGTGGGCTGGACTCTCGACTTCATGCGGCGCCGTTCCGAGGGTTTCAGGCCGACCATGGAGTTCCTGATCGCGTCGGCTGCCCTGAGCTTGGAATCCGAGGGAGTCGAATTCCTGAGTCTCTCGGGTGCTCCGCTGGCGAAGGTCGCAACGGATGACGGCTCGGATTCGGTTGAGCTGGAAGCGATGACATTGTCCGGCGTGATGGACAACGTGCTCGAATTCTTGGGGCGCACCCTCGAACCCGTGTACGGTTTCCGCTCGCTGCTGGCCTTCAAATCGAAGTTCCAGCCGCGATATGTGCCCATGCACATGGTGTTCGCCGATCCTGCCGCGCTGCCGAGTATCGGCAACGCAGTAGGGCGGGCGTACCTGCCTACCGTGTCGCTCGGTCAGGGAGTGAAGTTGGTGCGGACGATTATCGGTCGATGAGCGAATGCCGTCAGGAAGGCTGTGCGGCCGGCCCGCCGACGGTACCGAAAACATGTCGAGTTCCGATGGGCACGATCAGCGGGCGATCCGAGACCGGGTCGTCGATGACAGCGGCTTCGAGACCGAACACCTCGAGGAGCAGTTCCGCAGAGATGATGTCTTTCGGAACTCCCGAGGCGACGATGGCGCCGTCCCGCATCACGATCAAATGGTCGCTGTAGCGCACCGCAAGATTGAGATCGTGCAGGATCATGACCACAGTGCGGCCCATCTCCTCGTGCAATTGATCAACGAGGTCGAGAACCTCCATGGAGTGCGCAAGATCCAGGTAGGTCGTTGGCTCGTCGAGCAGAAGGATATCTGTGCCCTGTGCCAGCGCCATCGAGATCCACGCCCGCTGCCGCTGACCGCCGGACAGCTGATCGACCGGACGATCTGCAAGATCTGATACCCCGGTCAACTCGAGCGCCTGAGCTACTTCGCCTTCGTCGTCTGCCGACCATTGACGGATCCACGACTGGTGGGGATGGCGGCCACGCGCAACCAGATCGGCGACGGTCAACCCTTCGGGAGCGACTGGAGTTTGCGGCAACATGCCAAGGACTCGTGCGACGTCCTTGGTCTTCATCGAGCTGATTGCCTTGCCGTCCAACACAACCGACCCACTCTTGGGCTTGAGTAGTCGTCCCAGAGCGCGCAAGAGCGTCGACTTACCGCAGCCGTTCGGTCCGATGACCGTCGTGATCACGCCGGTCGGGATTTCGAGATCAAGACCGTCGACGATGATGCGATCCCCGTAACCCAGGGTGAGATCCTTTGCGACGAGACGTGCGGGGGCGTCGACGGACTGGGACAACGTGGTCATGCTGTGACCTTCCGATTGTTACGAACCAAGAGGTAGAGCAGGAACGGTCCGCCGAGCGCTGATGTCACGATGCCGACCGGCAATTCGACGGGAAGAACCGTGCGGGCGATCACGTCACTGCCGACAACAAGCACAGCGCCGGTGAGCGCGGACGCGACGATCGGGGGGCCGGCAGATCGAACCAAACGCATCGCTACCTGCGGAGCAGCCAGGGCGACAAAGCCGACAGGCCCGGCGGCGGCGGTGGCGATCGCAGCCAATGCGACGGACGAGAGCAGGAGCTTGGCCTGTGACGACTGAAGGCGCACGCCCAGTGACGTCGCGTTGTCCTCGCCCAATCGCAGTGCGCCCATGGTGAACGACGCGATCACGGCGTATCCACCGACAACTACCACCGCGACGGCAACCGGCCACATCTGGTTCCAGGTCGCTCCGTTCAGCGAGCCGTTCAGCCATACCTGCGCCCGGGACGCATCGTTGATATCGGCTGAAATCAGGAGCCACCCGGTAGTTGCCACTAACATCGCGTTAACGCCGATGCCGATCAGGATCAGACGGAATCCTTCGACGCCTTTGCGCCACGCCAGCGTGTAGATGACCACGGCGGTCAGTAGCCCGCCCGCCAGCGCTGCCAGCGGAATGCCGAGTGTCGCAAGCAGACCCACAAACGATCCGCCACCACCGAGAACGATCAGTGCGACAGCGGCGGCGCTGGAACCGGCGGTGATACCCAGGATGTCCGGACTGGCGAGTGAATTGCGGGCGATGGTCTGCGTGATCGCGCCGGCGATACCGAGTGCCATACCGATGAACAAAGCTGTCAGTGACCGGGGCAAGCGGAGATCGAAGACGATGAGGTTCTGGGTTTTTGTGCCGCCGCCGAACAGAACTGAAATCACGTCGGGGATGGAGATCGGGTAGTCGCCGCGTCCGACGCTCAGGCAGATCAGCACGAACAGTGCGGCAGTCAGTGCAACGCACACCGACACCGCCAGCGGGCGATACACCAGCGAGAACGAACCGACACGAATCGCTTTGCGGGAGGGAACAGTTCGGGGGAGCACGCCAGGTTCACCCCGGAGAACCTTGCCTTGTGTGATGGTCACAGACTTGCCAACTTCCTGCGCCGTACGAGAGCGATGAAGAACGGCGCACCGAAGATCGCCAGAATGATTCCGACCTGAAGTTCACCCGGACGGACGACAACGCGTCCGATGATGTCGGCGGTGATCAACATGATCGCGCCGAGCAGACCCGCGTACGGGACGAGCCAACGGTAATCAGGGCCGGTGATGGCCCGGGCAACGTGTGGCACGACGAGGCCGATGAAGGCGATAGGTCCGCAGGCAGCGGTGGCGGCGCCGGTCAGCAAGGTGATCGCGACAATGCCGAGAGTGCGACTGAAGACAATGTTGGTTCCGAGCGCTTTGGCTACGTCGTCGCCGAGACTGAGGACGTTGAGTCCTGGCGTGCTCGCGAGAGCAATGACGAGACCGACGACCAGGAAGGGAAGCACCTGCCACAACACGTCGAATCCGCGTCCGGACACCGAGCCGACCACCCAGAATCGGTACGCGTCGAGGCTTGCCTGGTCGAGGATGATCACCGCATTGGTCATGGCCTGGAGGAAGAACGCGACAGCGGCCCCGGCGAGAGCCAGGCTGAGCGGACTGGAACCTCCGTTGCCGATGGATGACAAGCCGAATACGACAACACTCGCGATGAACGAACCAGCGAATGCAAACCACATGTACTGACTCGGTGCGGTGAACCCGAACAGGTAGATCGACATGACAACCAAGAACGCAGCGCCGGCATTGAGGCCGAGGAGGCCGGCGTCGGCAAGGGGATTTCGGGTGTGCCCCTGAATGAGTGCACCGACGATTCCCAGCGCGATGCCGACAACCAAGCCCAGGATTGTTCGCGGCGCGCGCAGAGTTCGCACGATGATGTCGGTCTGCGACCCGTCGGAGTTGAAGATTGCATGGAAGATCTCGGCAAAAGTGAGCGGACGCGCTCCGACCGCGATGCTGGCAAGCATGACCAACACCAGAAGGACGGTCAGAACTGCAAGACCGATGAGACGACGCCTGCGGGTGGCTGATACCGAGTTGTCGCGCTCGAGTTCGGCGAACCCCTCGTCGCGAGCGGTGCTTTCGCGGACAACGTCGATTCCGGATCGGTTGATCGGGCGCAAGAGTGCGCGTCTGACGCCAATGGGCTGCTTGGTCTGTGCATCCCGGGTGATCAGGCCGACCCAACCTTTTCCGGACGTTCGTCCATTCGTGCCCTCACGGAATCCGAAGTTCCAGATGAGAAGCCCGATAGCGATGGCGATTGCTGTCCCGCCGAACACTGCGCGATCAGCTTCACCGCCGCCGTTGTCGTCCTGCAAGGACTGGACTATGTACCAGCCGATCACGAGAGGGAGCGCGATGATTGCGACGTCGAACAGTCCGGCAAGGATGCGCAATCGGACGGGCGCCGGTCCTCGGGGTACGACACGTCGTCCGTAGTTCTCGCTGGGCCCGCGCGGATGTTCGCTCCCGGGCGTGTCGGTCATGGTCACTGGTGGATCGAACTCCTGGTCTTGGCTCGCAGGGATGTCAGATCTTAGGTTACGGAACCCTATCCCCGGGAACCTCGCGCGGGTTGGTTTCCGGACCGAATATGCGTGCCGAGGCTCACAGATCTTTACTCTTGAATTATGGTGAGGCTAACCTATGTTGAGTGTGTAAGACCCCTACGGCCGATTGGAGTGCATGGTGACCATGACCCTCACCACCGAGCATGTGCAGATTCGTGACTTGGATTTCCGGACTGACGCATTCAGCCGCACCTGCACACGCCTACGGGGGCTCAACCCCGATTACCCGCGCGTGTATGCAGTTGCTGCCATGGCTGGTGAGGGCAAACGCCGATGGTGGAAACTGAGCACCGGTCTGCACAGTGAACGAGTCGAACAGCTGTATTTGCGATCTCTCCAGGATCTCGACAATCCGGAGGCCGCGGCAATCCAGGTTGCGACGTCCTTGATCCACGCCGTTGTCGGCAGGGTAACCGCTTCCATTGTGGCGGAGGGCTCGGCGTGGGATCCCGGTCTCGAGAACCTCTGGATACATATGGACAGCGACAGTGGTATCGACTGGGCAGGCGTTGTTGACGAAACGCTGCGCGTGGCGCCGGGCGGTACCGAGTACGGCCGGGATGGCGTTGTCGGCATGCCCTGTGAGGAAGCGCTTTTCGTCTGGACCGCGCACAGGTGCCTTGGAGCCCTGCATGCAGTGCTCGCCGCTGTGTCTCGTTGCGCGCCGATAGATCCCTATCGATTCTGGGGTTTGGTCGGCGAAGCCATCCTGGGAGCAACTGCGTACGTCCCGATTCTCGCGGGTGGCGGCGAAACGGCAGCGCAGCGCCGAGGTCAGGGACTGCTCGACGCATTTGTCGGCGCCGGAGTGCCGGTGCGGTCTCGTCGGAAGATCGCAGCGCGCCCCCGTTGGAATCAATTTGACGAAACGCTTGCTTAATTAGGTAAACCTTGCCTATGATTGAGCAATGCAAAGCGGGGAGAACAACCCGCCGAGTTCAAGAAACTGCCGGACCGCGCCGGAGTCCTGAGGGCTGCAGAGACTCCCGGTCCTTCCCATGGCGGGTTCCGCATCGTCACGATGCGGAACCCGCCTGTTCGTCTTTACGGACCTGAATCGTCGCTCGAGTTACGGCTGGTGTAGGCAAGTAGTCAGCGGCCGCCGCACCGGCGCCACGGGAAACACAGATGGAGAAGGCATGTCCGACACAGCTGACATCGCAGACATGAAGAGCTTGCTGGGAACCGGTTTCGACGCCACCATCGGGCTGGAATACACCGACGTGACACCAGATCGAGTTCGCGCTCAGTGGACGGTCAAGCCGACGCTTCACCAGCCGGCCGGTATCCAGCACGGCGGCGTGTACTGCTCCGTAGTGGAATCATTGGCCAGCATCGGCGGCACGGTGTGGCTGGGGGAGCGCGGACACGTTGTCGGCGTCAACAACAACACCGATTTCCTGCGCGCGACACGCGAAGGGACGCTGACCGCGGAGGCCAACCCGATTCATCGCGGTCGTACATCCCAGTTGTGGGAGGTGCGCATTACCGATGAGCAAGGTCGACTGGTGTCCAAGGGGCAGGTACGCCTTGCGAACATCACGGACACCTCAGCGATCGGCAACTGACGACGGCGAGGCCTGAGAAACAACAAACGGCGGTGGAATCAGATTCCACCGCCGTTTTCCGTGTCAATCGAGAGGCTCAGCCGGCAGCCTGTTGAGGTTTGCCTTTTCCGCTCTCGACCGCCGCCTTGGATTTGTTGTGTTTCTCCAACTCGCCCATGGCATTTCGCGCGAACACCTGCTGCTCGGTCGACGCCATCTGAGCACGGCCACGGCCGAAGAACGTCACCGTCCACGACAGGATCGTGGACACACGTGAGCGGAAACCGACCAGATACAACAGGTGGATGGCCAACCACGCCACCCAGCCGATGAAACCGCTGATCTCGAGCTTGCCCACCTTTGCCACCGCGCTGAATCGCGAAATGGTGGCCATACTTCCCTTGTCGAAGTACTTGAACGGAACGCGAGTAGTGGGTGCCTGTCCGTCGATCTCGGCTTTGATCTGCTTGGCAGCGTACTTGCCGCCCTGCATCGCAACCTGCGCCAAGCCCGGCAATTTGTCCAGCGACATCATGTCGCCGACAACAAACACGTTGGGATGACCCGGCAGCGACAGATCCGGGTTGACCATGACCCGACCGGCGCGGTCTGTCTCGCCGCCGCTCTGCTCTGCCAGCTGCTTGCCGAGAGGGCTCGCCTGAACACCGGCCGACCACACTTTGCACTGCGACTCGATGCGGCGCAGTGTGCCGTCCTTCTCCTTGATGATCAGTCCGTCGTTGTCGACGTCAGTGACCATGGCATCCAACTGAATCTCGACACCGAGGCCCTCGAGCGTTTCTGCGGCCTTGCGGCTCAGCTTGCCGCCGTAGACCGGAAGCACAGCGGGCGCACCGTCAAGGAGAACTACCCGAGCCTCACGGGGATCGATCTTCCGGAACGCGCCATCGAGGGTGCGACGCGACAATTCCGCGATCTGACCCGCGAGCTCAACACCCGTTGGGCCTGCGCCGACAACAACAAACGTGAGCAGGCGTGCGCGCTCGGCGGGATCGTCCGACAGTTCGGCCTGCTCGAACGCGCCGAGAATGCGACCGCGCAACTCGAGCGCGTCATCGATTGTTTTCATACCTGGCGCGAATTCGGCAAAGTGATCGTTTCCGAAGTACGACTGTCCGGCGCCCGCAGCGACGATCAAACTGTCGAACGGCGTCACGGTAACCCGTTCCAACAGCCGTGAAGTTACGGTCTTCTTCTCCAAGTCGATCGTCTCGACCTCACCGAGCAGTACCTGCGCATTTTTCTGCTTGCGGAGTACTAATCGGGTTGCCGGCGCGATATCGCCGACGGACAGAATTCCCGTGGCTACCTGGTAGAGAAGGGGTTGGAAAAGATGATGGGTGGTGCGCGCAATCATCGTGATTTCGGCATCGGCTTTTTTGAGAGCCTGTGTGCCGAACAATCCACCGAAGCCGGAACCGATCACCACGACGCGGTGGCGGTGCGATTCAACCGACTGGATGCTCATTCCGTGCTCCTCGAGTTGTAGACGACGGTTCTACGGTAGTCCCACCTACGCTGAGGTTCTCTGCGAGTCCGCAAGATGTCCGACTCTTCCGGAATCGATCAAGTGAAGTGTCCCCAGCGTCCTACTTGCCGCATCGGACAAGTAGGAACGGCTGGATGATCGCGCCGAGCGCGAGAGCGCCGGTTTACTGCCGAATCGACAGGATGAACAGGGCGATACAACCGCCTACGAAAACCAAGATCGACAACGCGACAGACGCGTACCCGACGCCCACACCAATTGCTGCCAAGTCCATGTGTTGACCCTCTCCTTTTAATGCCAAAAGTTGGCTCGCTCACATCACGGTACTGATGTGCCGTGGATTCGTCGGCATAACCCCGTCGTGGCGCGCCGGAGCGCACTGTGAATTACGGGTTCCGGCTACGGTCCGATTGGAAGCGCGGATCGCGACGGGCCAGCTATCGTATTGGTCGTTCAGTTATCGCTGATGGTTTGCCGTCGGCGTTGCCGAAAGTATGCAGTCCTCACAGATGTGCCGTGGCGGTCCGGTGTACCGAACGCATGATTCTTGTCGCGACGCGGTAAGCGCTTCGACTGTTCGGCCGAGGTGACGCCCCTCTTGGTCCACAGGTGGAACGGCATCCTGCCTGAAACAGAGTATCTACAAGGGTGATTCGCGATCATGAGAATCTGCCCGAACGTCCAATCGGCGTCCAGGGAATCCCCATTTACAGAATCGGACAATTACGACATAGGGAGAAATGAGGATTGGTTCGGTAATCGAACGAAACCCGCAGAGGGATTAGAAAAGATTGCTGAATTCGACCAAAATCAGCGTTTTGGGTCGGTTTGTTCGCTATATGGATGCTAGCTTTGTCGCAAACAGGTCGATTGAGCGTGAATGAATGGATTCGGGAGGACACCCGTGGGTGGCGATGCTTTTCAGACTGTTCCGGTAGATCGACGGAGATTTGTGAAAACTGTGCTTGCAGCTTCTGCGGTCACAGTTCCGGTAGTGACGTCCATCAGCCTGGGTGGTGCCGCACCGGCATTTGCATCGGGAGACACACCGAACTTGTCGGGTCTGCCGAATCGTGGTCAGCAAGGACAGAACGGCCAAGGCGGTCAAGGCAGCCAGCCGGGTCAGGGCGACAGCGGATCCGGTCAGCCCGGCAGTTCCGGGTCTTCGGGATCTTCGGGTAGCTCTGGTTCTTCGGGGTCATCAGGTTCGTCAGGTAGTTCCGGATCTTCCGGCTCATCGGGATCCAGTTCGGGTAGCTCGGGATCGTCGGGGAGTTCCTCGGGTTCGGGAGGCACAACAACCACCACGGTGCCGACGGAACCCACCATCCCGGCGGGACCCACCAACCCCACCGAGCCAACAGCTCCGACTGACCCGACCGAACCTACAATCCCGACAGTACCCACAAATCCCACCGAGCCGACCTGATCCTTGTCGATTACGAGGGGCTACCCACACGATGAGTGAGTTCGATGCCGCGCTGCACCGCGCTCTGAAAAAACTTCAGAGCGCGGGCACCGTGAAGGTGAAGGAGACACCGCCTCACGGGAATCCAGTGGATCTGACGATTGCCATTGCGACGTATGACGATTTCGATGGCGCGTATTTCACTATCCACTCGATATTGACTCACCATCGTGAAGTCCTCGATCGAGTCGAGTTCGTGTTGTTGGACAATTTCCCCGAGGGGTTGCCGGCACCGATGCTCGAATCCTTCGCGAAGTACGTGGACCGGTTCCGGTATATACCGTTCACCGAGGTACGTTCGACTGCCGTTCGGGATGTGCTATTCCGCAAGGCAACTGGAAAGTACGTCTTAGTGCTCGATTCCCACGTGATCCTGTCTCCTGGGTCATTGGAGTCGCTGCTGGACTACTTCGACGCGCATCCGGAAACAGATGATCTGATCCAGGGCCCGATGCTGTCGCAGGACTCGTCACACATCGCGGCCACACACATGGAGCCGGTCTGGCGGCGAGGGATGTTCGGCGCCTGGGGTGTCGATCCGCGGGCGAAGGAAAACCCCGACGTTCCATTCGAGATCCCCATGCAAGGTTTGGGGTCGTTTGCGTGTCGACGTGAGGCGTGGCCCGGACTGAACTCGCACTTCACCGGGTTCGGTGGTGAAGAGGGCTATATTCACGAAAAATTCCGGATCAACGGCGGGAAAGTGGTGTGCTTGCCGTCATTCGGCTGGTTGCACCGATTCGAACGCCCGGCCGGGGTGCCGTATCGCATCAACTGGGACGATCGGATTCACAATTACCTACTCGGTTGGCAGGAGATCGGTTGGGATGTCGAGTCGGTACACCGTCAGTTCTCCAAACATCTGGGTAACTCGTACCCGAGCATTCGTGAGCGCGCCGAGCGGAGCGTGCAGAAGCCCGAGCTGATCTTCGGTGGTCTGCTCGTCCTGAGTGACGATCGCCGCGTCGCGCCATGGCGGTCGTGCCTAGCCGAGGCCGAGTCGGTCGATGTGGCAGTGCACCGAGTGGTGCCCGCGGAAGACACCGAGGATCCGTGGCGACCGGCGGGTGCGTTTGTCGCAGGAATCGACAAGGCGATTCTGTTGGGCTGGAAGTCCGTGGTCTTCCTGTCGGAACACAACGTCATCGACGGTGCGCTGCCCTACAAACTTCGAAACGTCATGATCGATCTCGCCGAAGACGTCAATTGTGCAGTCATTCACGGGGCCGAAAACGACGTGTCCGGAGCGGTGTTGATCGTGCGCAGTAGTGCCTACGAGCGTTTGCGTGACCGACTGTCCGACGGCGTCACGATGGGTGAGGGTGAGTTCTCCCTGCCGGTTTGGCTCGTCTCTGAGGGGGCGAGCACTGTAAGGCTGAAACAGGATCTGGCACGCAGCCGGGCAACCTCCGGCGATGATTCGGTGGCCACCATGGGAGTGGCCCTGGTAAATCTCGATACGGACCGCGAAAGCTGGTCGCACTCGTGGCGGAAGTTCAATCGACTCGCGAACATCGCTGGGGTAGAGAGAATTTCGGCGTACGAGGACCGCGCGAACCCGGCAATCGGATTTGCGGTCTCCTGGCGTCGTGCCATCACACGGGCAGCAGAGAAAGAATGGGGTTCGGTCCTCGTCGCGGCCGACAATCTCGATCTGCTCGATGTGTCGTCGTCGATACTCGACTCAGCACGCAGTGAACTCGACAATCTCGAGTGGGACGTGGTGCATCTCGGCCATGATCCGAAGTCACACGACGGAACCCTTTTTGGTGATTCGTCATTGATTCGAGTCAGCGCGGAAAACCGCGGGGTGCATGCGGTACTTGTGAATTCTCGTGCGTACGAGACGCTACTTGTCGCCATTCCCGATCCTGAATCGCAATCCGCCGAGTTTGCGCAGTGGGCTGGTCGATATCGTTCCCTCGCTGAGTTTGTAGTGGATGCCGGCGCGTCAGGCATGCTGACCTGCCTGTCGTTGTCGCCAGGTATCGCCACCAACCGGACCTTGCTCCGTTCAGGCGCACTCGAATCCGAATACTCACGACGCTTCACACTCTGATTGCACAACACATCCACGGGAGGCTCCCTTGACCGAATTGCTCGTAGACACCCGGCCGCAGCGCGCACACAGCGTGGAAAGCAATGATCTCGCCGACGGAGTTGTTCTCTACGACAGCTCCAGCGAGGTAGCACATCACCTCAATCCCGTTGCGACCTTGGTCTGGGAACTGTGCGACGGGCGGACTGTCGGCGACATAGTCGACGCTGTCGCCGAAGTCCTCGAAATCCCCACTGCTGAAGCGCAATCCGTGGTCGTTGAAACTTACGGACAGCTGAACACGTCACGGTTGTTGGTGTGAGGTCCTAGGTGACAGCTGGCGGTGCGGAGAACATCCGTTCGCAGTACCTATGGGTCGACGCACACGTCACGGGCACCGCGGTTCCCGAAGTTCGCGTCGTCGAACACAAGGTTGCCAGCCCGTGGTCTGCGAACCACCGGGTAGACGCGCACGTTGTGCCCAGCGAATCGGTGCCAGGGCGATGGGATGCGACCATCCGCTCCACAATCGATGCGACCCGTGAAAACCTGGTCGGACTCGACGGTCTGCAGGCCGCCGAGAGTATCTATCGCACCGTGCACCGCGATGTCATGACCGCGGCTCGCATCGACCAGTGGACGCGGTTGCACGCTGCTCTGGTGGATTGTGGCGGCGTGCGGGTGGCGATTGCCGGGCACTCGGGGGCAGGGAAGACCACGCTTTCGTTGGCGCTCGCCCTGCGGGGCGCACAGCTTCACGCGGACGAGGGCGTCTTCATCCGAGGTGAAGAAGCTGTCGGTCTACCGCGCCGCGTCCACGTCAAGGCGGGCACGTTCGACGTATTGCCGGAGATCAGCAGCTGCGAGCTGCTGCATCTGCCGTATGAACCCCCGGTGTGGGCACTTGACCCGACATCATTGCCAACGCCACCTGACGTTATGGCCGGGTTGCGGGGGATCGATGTGCTGTTGATCCTCGAGGGGTGGAGCGACACGACGCGTGTTGAGCCAGTGCCCACCGCCGTAGCTTTGCAATCGTTGGCCGAACAATCCGCACTGTGGTCAGACAATCACCGGCTGACGCTCCGAAACATCGCAGCGCTGTTGTCGAATACGGCGTGCTTCAGTTTGACCCGCCAGCACCTGGATTCCGGGATCGCGGCCGTCGAGGAATTGGTGGCGTCGTGCGTGACACGCAGTATCTGATCGCGATGCTCGACGCCGAGGACGGCGCTGAGGTCATCCGTTCATGTAGTGATGACGACTGGCCGCGTCTTATCGACGTTGCCGCGCGGCACAAGGCGCTACCGCTACTCGCCGCTGCCGCTGTCGACGCTGAGTTCGCCTCGATTCTGTCTCCGAGTTTTGCAACGATGCTGGCAACATCGACCGCCGACGTATCCAGCCCACAATTGACACTGAGCCTGGTGCATCATCGCAATACGCTGCGAATCGCCGATCTGGAATCTCAGCGGGCTGAACTTCAGGAGATGCTGCGAGACAAGGGGTTTCCCACGGTTGCACTCAAAGGCGCGGCGTTACTCGAACGCAACATCTGGCCCAATCCCGCGGCGCGGCGGATGACCGACATAGATCTGCTTGTCGTGGACCTTGCTCACGCGGTCCCCGCCAACGACGCGATCATCGACCACGGATACCGCATGGTGCGCTCCGACGAGGTGTCCGCAGATTCCATCGATCACGACGACCATCAGGAACCAGCGCTGCTTCGAGACGATCGACATGGTTCCGTCGAAATCCACTCACACCTTCTGCCGCGCTTTGCCCGACACGCGCTCACCCGAGAGCGTGCGGTGCAGAACATCGTGTCGTCGGCCGGCGCGAAACTCGCGCTTGACGATGTGGCCCTGCACGTTATCTCCCATGCCCGCCTTGCCGACCGGGCATTGGTACGCGCTGATCTAGCGCTGAACAGTATTTTCGACGTCGGATATCTACTTGCTCATGATCCGTCGATCGGCCACGCATTGGTGAACCGCCCGATGGCACGCGACGTTCGCCGGGCCGTGAACGTGCAGTTGGCAGCCGTGGAATCAGTCTTCGACACAAGCGTTGTCGGCGTAACTGCGTCGGCACGTCTGTGGTGGCGATGGACGCTGTGGTTGGCGGATCACCCGCGCATGCACTCGCTCTACCGGGATCTGGTCATGGTTCCGCTGTTCCTCGATCGTGATCGACTCTCGATCAGGGCAGGACAGGAGCTGCGCGGAATTTCGCTGGCACGCGCCCGACTGACGTATTTCACCCGCCGCGCGCGGACCGCACTCGGTGACGCGCAGCGCACCTCCGCGCATGCTTAGGGAAGTTCTCTACTTGCTTTCTCAGCTTTCTCGTTGATCATGTACGGCAGCTCCGCTGGACCTGCGTTCAGAAGGACTCGAAACCGACCGCCTTTGAGTTACTGGTGGGTGCGCCGGTAACGGACAGAGGACTGCCGCGCGATACCCCAGGTATGACACGAGCGCGGGTTCTGACTGTCGTCGCCACTGTTGTCCTGGCACTGTTCCTCGGCGGTGGGTTCGCTGCCGCCTCGCCGGGTGGACCGGACCCGTACTGGTGGATGGGTCCGCAGGTCCGGCCGTGGCTCGAGCCGATCTTCGTCGGTCTGGCCAACTGGTTCTTCAACCTGCCGCTGGTGCCGTACCTGTCGTAGCCGTCACGGCGCTCCCATCGCCACCTGATGCGTGCAGCAGCTTCGCATTCAGTGGCGGAACACTTCGTGTTGAACTACCCCGCTATGAGGTGAATGTCCGTTATCTTCCTCGGTAATGGTTGCAATCTCGTGGCTGCTCCGCCTCGCGTGCACGGAAGCTGTCACCACGAAAAGGAGTACATCCGTGAATGGTATCGAAACGCCCGCTCGTTGGTCCCGGACCACCTCGGTGCTTGGAGCCGGCGCACTTGCTGTCGCGATCACCCTCGGCAGTGCAGTTGGTACCGCGTCAGCAGATAGTCCGGTCACCGACTTCGGCAGCGTCTCGTTTTCGGTGACCAACACTGCCGACAACACCATCTACGACATCAACGCCGTCCTCAACCTACCTGCGGGCAGCCTCCCGATAGGGATGATGATCCCGCCGATCGGTGCGCGCGCCTCGGCCCCTCAAGCGGTTAACGACTCCTTTGGCGACTCCTTTGTGGGCACCTCGTTGGACTTCGTTCTGGGTTTCGTTCTGGCTGCGGGTAATTTCTCCTTAACGCCCAGCAACTTCGGATCACCTGGGAGTTCAGGGTGGTGAGCCAGTCCCGACTCACGAATGGGGCCGGTCACCCTTAAGAAGACCCCCTCTCGACGTCAGCCGAGGATATGGAAGATCAGTCGACCACCGGGGCCTCGAGGTGTCGATGGTTCCAGTGTCATCGAGCAGGAACAGGCGCGTCAGGCGTTGCAGGTGCTGCGCGGTGTCGAACCCGACGTGGGGGAGACGCTTGAACTCAAGGTTGCGGGCACTGCGGAGTCGCTACATTTGCCACGTGCAGCATTCGAGTTGATCCGGGATGTGTTGGCGAATATGGCTGCCGGGCAAGGTGTCACGGTCGTCCCGGCGCATGCCGAGTTGACCACGCAGCAGGCCGCCGAGATGCTCAATGTCTCTCGTCCACATGTGATCAAGCTGCTCGACGAACGACAGATCGAGTATCGGTTGGTCGGGCGTCATCGCCGGATCCTCGCATCGTCGCTGATTGCCTATCGGCGGTCTCAGCTTGGCGCCGCGCGCAGTGCCGCCGACGAGTTGGCAGCTCACACGGAAGAGCTCGGGCTGTACTGACGTGACCTTCACCGTGTTGTACGACGCAAACGTGTTGTACCCCAATGTTCTACGAGATGTGTTGATACGGCTCGCGCAGACCGGGCTTGTTCATGCCCGTTGGACAGACCGCATTCTCGACGAAGCTTTCGGGAACTTGGCGCAGGACCGTCCGGACATCCCGATCGCGAAACTGGACAAGTTGCGTGAGTTGATGAATGTCGCGGTTCCGGACTGTCTGATCACTGGTTACGAAAAACTCATCCCCGCCCTGACGCTGCCTGATGTCAATGATCGGCATGTGTTTGCCGCAGTGATCCGAGCGGGAGCCCAGGTCATTGTCACCGCGAATCTGCGGGACTTTCCGGAATCCGAACTCGCCCAATTCGGCGTCGAGGCCAAGCATCCGGACGAGTTCGTGATGGATTTGTTCCACCTCGACGGGGTGCGGGTTCATCAGGCGGTCAGTGCGACTGCAGCGGGATGGCGAAATCCTCCGGGGACGCCAGCGGATGTGTGCGACCGTCTTGTGGCAGCGGGTCTTCCGATTTCGGCAGCAGCGCTGCGGCGCTGAACAGAAGCTTCGGTTGCTACCTCCACGCTAGTGCTCAAGCCTTCGACGGTCGGCCTCGATTTGGCCTTGTTGTTTGCCGAAATTCGAACTGATTGGTTTGTTGTACAAGGCTAGACATGCAGTCATTTGCCTGCATATCATGTGTCCATGGCGTCATCTACCGACCTGGTTTTCAAAGCACTGGCTGATCCAACGCGCAGGTTCCTTCTCGACTGCCTGCGCGAAGACAATGGTCAGACGCTGGGGGAGTTATGTGAGCGCGTGACGATGACACGTCAGTCTGCAACCCAACACCTGGCCGTGCTCGAGGCGGCAAATCTGGTGAGCCACGTGCGCCATGGTCGAGAGAAGCGTCATTATCTCAATCCTGTTCCACTCGAGGAGATTCGCGAACGATGGATTGACACTTTCGAACACTCGCGACTTCAGGCGCTGAGTGCAATCAAACGACATGCGGAGGCAGAAATGACCGTCAAGCCCACCTACAAATACGTCACCTACATCGAGAGCACACCGGAAGCGGTGTGGCGAGCACTCACCGACGCTGACCTCACGGCGGCGTATTGGGGGCACCAGAACGTCTCCGACTGGAATGTCGGATCCTCGTGGGAGCACCGCCGCGCCGATGGTTCCGGTATCGCTGATGTCGTGGGCACTGTCATCGACAGTGAAGCGCCGAGCCGGCTGGTTACATCATGGGCGTCTCCTGACAATCCCAGCGAGGACACTATCTCCCGGGTGACGTACACAATCGAACCGTACGGCTCGATTGTTCGCCTCACCGTCGTGCATGAAAACCTTGCCGACGAGGAAGCGCATAGCAGCATTTCCCGGGGCTGGCCGGCAGTTCTCTCCAACCTCAAGTCCCTGCTCGAGACGGGGCACGTTCTTCCTGACACACCGTGGGAGATGCCGGCCAACTGAAGGGTAGTCGGGCCGGTTCACGGGGAAGGGGAGGAACTCGTGGACCGGGCGCCGGCAAGCCTGGGGGAGTGATTGAGGTAGTGTCGTGCAGCGCTCAGGGGGGGAGTGGCAGTCGGCCCAATTCCGAGAAAACCCATGTGATAGTGCGGTTTTCGATCGCGGTTGGCTGATCGAACAGGACAGCTCGCTAAAAAACTGGCGTCTTGTCGTTGATCTCTTTATTCCGATTGCCTTATATCGGACGGTGACGGAACCACCTGATTTCCCGAATGTATGTGGTCAATAACGTGCACAACACCGCAACACAAGTCCACGCACACCTCACCAACCCACAAAAAGTCGGGCACAACGCACAGACAACCGGGGTGGACCTGTCACGATTTCGCATGTTTGACGAACCCTTGTGCGTAAACATCGGCTGCGATGGAATTGAGGAAGCTGGATCCGGGGGAGAGCGCGTCTAGCGGCGCGAATTATTCCTAACCGAGGAACGATTGTGGACAAGAATTACGACAATCCGAGCCACCCGGCAGATTCGTTTCCTGACGTCAGGTGGAGCCACGACAGGCCGATATTGCGTAAACCCGTCACCGTCTTCGCGTCGAGCAAGGTCGGATCGTGGCTCATTCGTACTGCAACACCGTTGGATCGGTGGATTTTGCAGCGCAGTAAGAGTCGGTACACGATCCTCGGGCCGCTCGGATTGCCACTTCTGCTGTTGACGACAGTCGGCCGAAAGACCGGGCAACCTCACACAACTCCGCTGACATACGTCCGCGAAAACGGTCAACTGTTTGTCGTGGGAAGCAACTTCGGGCAGGACCATCACCCGGCCTGGTCGAACAACCTGCTGGTCAACAGCCAGGCCACCGTCACAATCGGCGGCGTGGATGTACCGGTGGAAGCGACACCTCTGTTAGGCGCGGAGAAAGAGCGCACCTTCGAAAGTTTCGTTGCAATCGGCGAGGCCTATGCGAGATATCGAGATCGTACGGACCGCGATCTGCGAATCTTCTGTCTTGTTCCACGGTGAAAGAGCACAACCGCTGACCGCCTAGCGCCCAAGCGCAGAGCGGAGCGCGGCGTTCAGCTCTTCTGCTGGCACCATCGGAAGTGCGTGGTGTGTCGCCGAAGTGAGAATCAGAGTCTTCGAGTGGGGGAGCGATGCACGTATCGAAGCCGCAACTCGGCTGCTGTCATGAACTTTGCTTCGTCCCGCCAGGATGGCCGTGGTGTCGACGGAAAACCCCGCCAACTTCTTTCTGTCGGGGCGCTTCGGCACAATCGTCTTCGATTTTGGAAAGTGTGCTGCCCCAAGAGTGAGGAGTGACATCCAGTCCTCATCCAGCGATGCACCACCGGTTTCCCATTCGATGAACGTCCGTTCCCGTTTTTCGTTCGGGCGCAAAAGAATTGGTAGTGCATGCACCAGGTATTGCATCCTCATGCCGGCAAAGCAGGAATTGGGGTCGATCAATATGAGCCGACTCACTCTGTCGGGATTGTGTAGCGCGTAGGCCAACGCGATCATGGCACCGTACGAGTGGCCGATGACGCTGGGGGAGTCGAGGTCTAGCCCGTCTATGACTGTCTTCAGCCAGTCAAGCAGGTCATCGACAGTCTTCATCGATTTGCCGTGGGCGGTGCTGCGTCCGACATCTCCCATCAGATCCACTGCATAGACTCTGTTCTGTCCGCTGAGCGCAGTCACATTGCCAAACCACACGGTCGATGTTGCTCCACCTCCTGGTAGAAGAACGACCGGAGGGCCTGATTCAGGGCCGCATACATTGACATGAGTTGTGCCGTAATCGGATTCGATCTCAATAGAAGTTGTGTCGTCCGGCCAGGTGGACAGTACCGAATCGTAGGCAGCGTAGAAGGCCGCACCGCTATCTGTTGCCGCGAACTGATCGATCGATGATGCAGGCATTGAGAACTCCATCCTCATTTATCTCGATAGTCGAGATAATAGACAATGGAACTAATTGCGTCGAGCGGAGGAGTGGAAGTGACCGATACGAATAAGTCGACTACCAGCGGTCACGAGATGGTGCATCTACTGCGGGCGTTGGTCGTGCAGCTGGATCTGTTCGGTGCGAACTTCGCAGCGCAGCATCAACTTCACTCCACAGATGTCCGAGCGCTGATCAGCCTTCTTGACGCTGAACGCGCGGGACAACCAGCCACGCCGGGATGGCTGGGTCAGCAACTGGGTTTGAACTCCGCGTCGGTAACAGCATTGATCGACCGTATGGAACAACGCGGCCTGGTGGTTCGAGAACGAGACATGAGTGACCGTCGACGCGTGATCATCGATGTCACCGATAGCGCCAAGAATCTGGGGTGGTCGTTTTTCGGACCGCTGATCGGCCAGGCCACCGACGTCTTGGAATCCTTTTCGCCGACGCAATTGACGACGATAGGCGAGTTCTTGACGAAAATGAGTGCCGCGGTCGAGGTCACCCGAGGATCGCAGGCACCAGCCGATTAGACTGGCTCCCAGAGATTTTCGGAGTTCGGGCGCCAGGCGGTCATGTTGCCGTCGACGGTGATAAAACTGGTGTTCAGCCAGAATGTGGTATCGGGATTCCAGCCCGCAAGTACGGTGGCACCTGAGCGGGCGGACAGAGGAATCGTGATACCCGGAGTGGTGAGATACCCGATCATGCTCAGGTGAACTGCGTCGTAGTCGTTGACTACCTTGCTCCAATCCGGAATGAACCAGTCGTGATACTCGCCCGTGGTGTCGTACCAAACGGAACGACGCGATGCCGGTACAGCGAGGGGATAGGTGTCGACGAGGTGAGCCCAGTCCGCAGGACTCGAGATCTCGTACACCCGAGGTGTTCTGTCGATGCTCACCGGCCACACGTGAGCGAAACTCCATCCTGGGCTGTCCTCAACGAGCATCAACTCGATAGCTCCGAGGACGTCCCGGGCGCGAGTGGTGTCGTAAGCCCCGTTCGCGGCTGGGATCGACCACCATTCACCGCCGATCTGCCTGTCAGGATCCGCTTTCAGATACTCGACGAACGTCGCTTCATAGTCCAGCGTGTGCGCTCGCCACTGCTCCAGCCCGTCCTCGAACTGCCGGATGCACAGGGGCGTCACGTCTGGGTCATCGGTACGTTCGTATTTCTGAACCATTCGTTGGTTGACGAGGTCGACGGGCTCGGCCCACCACTGGGTATGCGGTGACGCCAGGACTGCATGCGCGATGGGTCGGAGAAGCTCGACAACCTGGGGGACAACCAACACGATGTCCTCTTCGTCCGGCGGCTGCCAGTAGCGTGCAAAATCCACGGCATAGGCGAACCGGTCGAGAATTTCGATTTCGGACAGTGCGGCAACGGCTCCGAAGTCCACGTTAGCGAGGACATCAACAACGTCGCCGAGTGTGGAGTGCAGACCGTAACGCGACGCCAACTCGTGCGTGCTGCAGGCATTTCCGATATTTGCGCAGAAGAACCGACCACGAGGCGAGCCCAGCATCATCGAGACCGTATCCATGTACCAAAGCTAGTCGCCTGTAGCCGCGTAGTCGTGCACTGAAGGTCCGGCGCGGCGTAGTTCACAACACGGTTAACTTTCATAACTTGTGCAGGGAGGGTCTGATGGTTGCCACACGGAAGCACAGTGCCGGTGGTTCCACCCCAAAAGCGCGGCGCGCACGCCTGCATCTGGTCGCAGATCTTGCCGAGGCTGAATGACTGCCGCTGCATGGTGAAATCCCTCGAGTCGCCGCAGCGGCCGATGTCTCCAGGTGGCGTTCTGTGGCAATGGGTTCGATCAGGACCAGGGGAGCCGTGGCAGTGGTGTCGTGTCCACCACCGCGGGGCGCTGGATCCGGATGGGCGCGCTCAGGGCGCAGAACCCAGAGCATCAACTCAAGGAATGGGCTCGCGCGATATTCGAAGATCAACCGGCCGGCGATTCCGTCAGCGGGATTCATTACCGAACGGCGTATGGCGACGGTGATGCGCTCGCGTTGTGGGATTGCAGTTCCTTCATCCGAATACGCCGCGATGCGCGCGGCAAGATCCTGGACCGTCCGCTGCAACATCCGTCGTTGCTGCGTCGACTCCAGGTCGAGATGTGGAAACGAGCGTGTCAGAACCGTCGTGCTCGATCTACGTCTGATCTACGGGGAAGGTCCTTCAGGTACTCAGATCCCTACTACTTGACATAATGTAGATTATCGGCAAATTACCGACCTGTGGATATGTGTCGGATGGCCTGAATAAATCCAATCTCTCGTAATGTCCGTCTGTGCCTATACGTACACGCATTCATCCCGTCGGCGTCCGCGCGCCCGCTGGCCGCGGCCCTGTGGAATCGGTCGCCGACCCGGATCTGCCGGCGCCGCCACGCCCCGTACCCACGGGCCCATGGCAACCAACGCCGTCTGGCCCAGACCTAGGCATACTGACGGGCCTGGGCGGGATTCCGGCTAGTGGTCGGCAGCTGCCAGGGTCCGCGTCCCCCAGCTCAATACGTCACTGTGACATATTGAGCTTTTCTGGTGGGTGATCAGAAAGCTCTAAGAAATTCGATAACCGACTAAACTTGTCAGCATGCCCGAATTTCCGCTCACGAGTTCGCGAGGCCTACGTCCTCAGTGAACCCCATACGTGAAGTGGTCGAACGCTGGCTTGCTATGCCTGACCAGTTTGATCGATTTACCCGTTTGCTTCGTGGCAACGGATTCCTCGAGGCCACACGAATACTTATCGGCCTCATGGTCTTTTCCATGGGAGTCACCGTTGTGGGAAAACGACTGGGAACGGCATCCGATCAAGTAAGCAGCATTCCGCTTGACATGATGATCGGTGTACTCGCGCTGATAGGCGGATTGGCATACCCGGTATTCACGACTACCAGAAACCGTTCGCTTCAATTTGTCATCGCGAGCGATGTGTCGATCGCCATTATCGTGCTCACCGAAGCGGATCTTGATCAGCGACTTCTCGGATCACTGGTGTTCGGGCTGATGGGCACGTATATCGCTTTCTTCCACAACATGCGTGCTCACCTGGTTCACCTGCTGTTTTCGATCACAATCGTCGTCGCAGCATGCTGCGGTGTTTTCACCGAAGAACCGACGACATTCTTCGATACCTTTGGGCGAATTCTCTTTGCGGTGAGCGTCATCAGCGTTGTTCCGTTCCTGACGCAGATTGCATTGATCCTTCTGAGTAACGACGCCCAAGGGTCGGAGCTCGATCCCCTGACAGATCTTCTCAATCGCCGCGGTCTTGCTCGTCGTACAGCGGAGCTGATTCGATCCAAGTCCGGCATCGGCCAGTCACTATTGGTGGTTGTCATCGACATCGACAATTTCAAGCAATTCAACGACACTTTCGGACATGATGTCGGTGATCGCGTCATCATTCGAACGGCAAATCGATTGACCGCGTGGGCGCGAGCAGATGCGGCAATTGCCAGAGTCGGCGGTGACGAATTCATCGTGGTTCAGATCATGCCGCTCTCTGATGTCGGTGATCTGATCTCGCGAATCCACCCCGCAATGAATACACCGATTGTCGAACCACGATCGACTACAAGTATCGGGATCGCGATCCACAATGGCAGTTGGCTGGATGCGGACGCCGAGGAAGCCGGAATCGACGCGCTTCATCGTCTCGCCGATTCCGCGATGTACGAGAGCAAACGACTGGGCGGAAATCACGTCCACACAATCGTGATGACGTCGCCGTAGCCGTCAACCCTCGAGCAACCTAGTCCTCGATGATATGAATCGCAGCTTCCTCCGCAGAGGCGGCCGCTCCATCAACACCGACGTCCTCGGCTACCAAGTTGCTTTCCTCGTCCTCGTATCGCCCTTCGTCCTCGGCAACAAGGCGTCCCGCACGGCGTGTGCCCACTTCACGGTCCGGTGGGAATTCCGCTTCGCGGACAGCGTCTTCCGCGTCACCTTGCTCGAATAACGGATCTCCCAGCTTGGCCGCAGGGTCGGGTTCTTCCTCGGCAAGACGCTCGTCGAGGGTCTCCCCCGTTTCCGAATCGCCGAGGGCATAGGGACGCTCAGGCGGCGAAATCCCTTCGTCGAGGATGTCGTCAACGCCTCGGTCGATCAGAGTGTCTTCTGGTTGCAGTTGGTCGTCTGGATCGAGGCTGTAGTTACCTTCGGCTGCTGCGCCGGTATCGTCCGCATCATTCATGACTTCACGATGCCACCGCGAGCGAGATTTGGCCACGGAACGCTCATGTCAGCAGTTACTCGGTGCCGGTCGGCCGGCAAATCGGTCTTGCAGATAGTCGACCGCGGCCGGCAGCCCGATGGCTCCCACGGTCAGGTGATCCAGATTGGGGCCCAACACGCTTTGGATGGTCGCGCCTGCTGCGCAGTATCGGGCCATGGTTGCCACGACGGAGTCGACCGGAATGAGATTGTCTGTGGCGCTGTGCCATTCGTATATCGGTGCCGTCGGAATTCCGGGATAGAGTTCCACGCTGTTGTCGTTCATGACGCTGATGGCGTCGGGGTTGTCCAGCATCGATGTCGACAGCGCTACGTCGAGGGCGCTTCGCCCGGCTCCGGTGATGAGGAGTTGGGTTGTGCAGGCGTTGGTCAAGTCTGTAGCCAGAGCATGTCCTAGACCGTTGAGTTGGCTGGTCAGTGGCAGTTCGGTCGGGTATTCGCGTTCGAGACCCAATGCGGCTGCAAATGCGAGACCGAATGCCGGGTGAGGATCGCGGCCTAGTGCGTTTGCCATCTTGGTGATGTTCATGGGTACACCGCCTTCGGCAACGCCGACGATGTTGATTTCAGGGGCATATGTCGGTGCAAGCGCTGCGGCCCACGCTGTTGCCATACCGCCGCCCGAGTATCCCGCGATTCCCACGGGACTGGATGTGAGCCCGAGTTCGGGCAACTTCTGCACAGCGCGGATTCCGTCGAGAGTGATCTGTCCGCCGAGGCGCGCAGCGCCGTACGCGCTGGTGGGACCCAGATGGTCAGGAAGCGCAACTGCCCAGCCGCGTTGAAGGGCGATGTTCAGTGCTATGGCTTCACGGTAGGTGCTCCTGGGGTCAGAGCTGTAGAGCGCTCGTGACGGTGCGCATTCAGTGCCCAGTGCGTTGACGATGTGTTGATACGACAACAGCGGGCCGTCTGGTGTGTGGTTGGGAGGGATTATGACGGTGGTGACCGCGACGATCGGATTGTTTGCCGAGTTCAGCGATCTGAAGTTCACCTGCCAGACTGCGGATCCTGGGAAGGTTAAGAGGTCAGGGGCTCGTCGGACGGAGATGGGTGTGCCGACGGGACCGGTTGCGGCTTCGGTTTGTGAGTAGAACGGATCTGGATCCAGAGAGGCCGGCGCAGCGGACGCTGTTATTGGTGTCGTGGAGAGCGCAAGCACTGTGAGCGCCGTCGCCAGCATCGGTCCAGCAAGCATCCGTCGAGTCCTGAATTTCAATTGTTTCCCCTATACCTGTTTGTCGAGCAGGCACAAACTCCCCCGTAGGTGCCACTTTGCACCTTAGTGCGTAGTAGTACCCAGCGGCTACCAGTTTCATGCATCGTCCTAGATGAGATGCTCTCGCAACGCTGCCGCTATGTATGCGGACGGCACTGCATCGATCATCTGGTTGTGTGCGCAGTCAACGGTGTCGGCTGCGATCTCACCGCCCACGTATGCGCGCCACTCGTCGACACTATGACCGTTTTCACTAGATTGTCCGGCTATGAAAAATGCGATGTCGCCACCGAAGTACGGCGGACGGTGAGCATTCACCAGTGCGACCGAGTGGGAATAGCCGTCGCTGATCCGGGCGAGGTGATCGGCCTCGATACCGGTGCCGGGCCCGAGTGTTCGCTCGAGGAGGTCGACTGCGTCGTCGAACGTCGCGACGTTTGTCTCCCCAGGCGGCAATCCGAGTCCTGCGACCAATTCGGCGACGGAGAGGTCGACAGGTTGATCGTTGTCCGCGGATGGGTAGCTGTCGAGGATCGCAACTGTGGAGACGTCCGCGTGTCGCTTCTCGAGTTCGTGGGCCACCGCGTGGGCGATGACGCCGCCAAGCGACCACCCGACCAGATGGATGGGCCCGCTGGGTGCAAGTGATTGGACGCGGTCTGCATAGTTCTGAGCGAGTTCGGTGAGGGTGCTGAAGCTGGGTCCTCCGCTCAGGGACGGCAGTTGGAGGCCGTAGAGAGGGCGATCTGGGTCCACATGCGCAGCGAATCCTGCGTATCCCCAGGCCAACCCGATGCCGGGATGGATGAAGAACAGCGGAGGTTTGGTGCCGCCTGCGCGCAGAGTGACAACCGGAGCGAGGAAGGCGGAAGTGTCGGCGGGTTGATTCGCCTGGTCTGCGGCTCGGGCAACGCCTGCGGGTGTGGGGTCGAGGAAAAGTGCTTGCAGGCGGACGCGTCGGCCGATTCGTTCGTCGAGTTCGGCAGTGATCCTCGTTGCGACGATGGAGTTGCCGCCGAGGTCGAAGAAGTTGTCGTCGATACCGACGCGGTCGACGCCGAGGACGGATGCAAAGACCTCGGTCACAACTTCCTCGGTGTGAGTTGTGGGCGGTGCATACGGCACGTTGCGGTTCTCGAAATCGGGTGTCGGGAGTGCGCGGCGATCGAGTTTGCCGACCGGCGTCATCGGGATCTTGTCGACGACGATGATTGCCGCGGGAACCATGTGTGCGGGAAGTCTGGACGAGAGATGATGCCGCAGTTCGGCTTCCGCGATGGTATGTCCGTCGACGGGCTGCACGTACGCCGCGAGCATAGTGTCGCCGGACGGTGTTTCCTGGCCGAGGGTTGCGGCGAAGGACACGGACGGGTGTGACGTGAGAACGGAGTCGATCTCCCCCAGTTCTATGCGGAATCCGCGCACCTTGACTTGGAAGTCGCTTCGTCCCATGTATTCGAGGGCGTGATCGGCATTCCAGCGAACCAGGTCGCCGGTGCGGTACATCCGTTGGCCTGGTTCGCCGTACGGGTCCGCGACAAAGCGGTCGGAAGTAAGTCCGGGGCGGCAGTGGTAGCCACGCGCGAGACCTGGGCCGGTGACGTAGAGCTCACCGATGACGCCGACGGGGACGGGCCGCAGGTGGGCGTCGAGTACCAGTCCGGCAAAACCGATGGCGGGGCGTCCGATGTTGATGTTCTTCCCTGGCCGCATGGGCGTGCTGACGGCGGCTTGGATGGTGGATTCGGTGGGCCCGTATCCGTTGAACATCCGCCGGTCGCGTCCCCAGGTGTCGACGAGTTCGGTGGGGCAGGCTTCGCCGCCGACTGCGAGTACTTGCAGCTCCGGTAGTGCCGAGCTTTCGATGGAGCTCAGCGCGGTAGGTGTGATGAAGGCATGGGAGACGTGTTCGCCCGAGAAGATCTCGGCAAGTTCGGATCCGCCGAATACGGCCGGCGGGATGATGACGAGGCACGCGGCGCTGCCGAACGCCATCATCAGTTCGAAGACCGACGCGTCGAAGCTCGGGGATGCGAGGTGCGCGATGCGCGAGGTGGTCTGCACGTTGAAGCGTTGGTGCTCTTCGGCGTTGAGGTTGGACAGGCCGAGGTGTGTGACGATGACGCCCTTCGGTTTTCCGGTCGATCCGGAGGTGTAGATGAGATACGCGGGGTGCCCGAGGCGTAGAGGCATGGTGCGTTCGGCATCGGTGAATCGGGCGGGACTCCGAGATGTGAGTTCGCGGGTGGTCTGTTCGGAGTCTACGACTATCCAGTCGATGTTCGGGGGCAGCTTCGCGTGCTGTGCTGCGACGGTCAATCCGAGGACCGCCTGAGAATCGTCGAGCATGTGGGTAATGCGCTCGTGCGGGTAGTTCGGGTCGACGGGCAGGTAGGCGGCGCCGGTCTTGGCGACGGCCCAGATCGCGACAACTTCCGAGGCCGATCGTGGCAGCGCGAGTGCAACGTAATCTTCCGGACCGATTCCCCGGGCGCGGAGCACTCGTGCCAGACGATTGGCTTCGGTGTCGAGTTCTCGGTAGGTCATGGTGCGTTCCTGGCTGGAGACTGCCGGCGCGTCGGGGTTCAGTGCGGCTGCGGTCTCGAGGATCTCGGGCCAGGTGCGCGGTCGGGTCGCGTCGGCGCCCAATGCGGGGACAAGTGATTCGGTCTCGTCGGCGCCGAGGATGTTGATGTCGGCGACGTGGATGTCGGTGCTGCTGACCACGGTGTCGAGGATCAGTTGGAGCCTCTGCGCCAACGCGTGAATGGTGTCGGGTTCGAAGAGGTCTACGGCAAAGATGAAGGCCGCGGACATTCCATCAGGTTGTCCGGCTGCGTCGAAGGATTCGTTGACGACCAGTTCGAGGTCTTCCTTTGCGGTCTTGGATTCTGTTCCGAGTGCTTCGACGGTGAGTCCGGGTAGTTCGAGCGCCACCGTCTCGTTGTTCTGCAGTTCGAGTGCGACTTGGAACAGTGGTGAGTACGACGTGGACCGGGTGGGATTGACAACGTCGACGAGTCGTTCGAATGGCAGATCCGAGTGATGGTAGGCGGCGAGATCGGTGTCGCGGATGCCGTCCAGGAGTTCGGTGAACGTCTGATCTTGGTTCACGGGGGTCCGAAGGACGAGTGTGTTGACGAACATTCCGACGAGGTTCTCGAGCTCGTCTTTTCCTCGTCCGGCGATGGGTGTGCCGATGCTGACTTCGTCAGCTCCGGAGAGTTTTGCCAGGAGCACGGCAAGCGCGCCGTGTAGTGCCATGAACATCGTGACGCCTTGTTCGCGAGTCAGCGCGGTGAGTGCGCGGTGTGTGTCCGCGTTGATCTGGAAGTCGAAGCGGTCACCGTGGAACGTCTGTTGGAGCGGCCGGGGGTGGTCGGCTGGTAGCGCGATGACGTCGTCGAGCCCGGCGAGTTGTGCGTCCCAGTACGCGATTTGGCTGCTGATGATCGATTCGGGATCGGATTCGGAGCCGAGGACGTGTTGCTGCCACAGTGTGAAGTCGACGTACTGGACCGGTAGCGGCTCCCAGGCCGGTGCGATGCCGGCTGTTCGGGACAGGTAGGCGGTCATGACGTCGCGTGCGAGTGGAGCCATGGATGCCCCGTCCGCGCAGATGTGGTGGACCACAACGAACAGGACGTGTTCGGCCTCGTCGGTTGTGGTGTCGACCGTGAACAGCGTGACGCGCAGCGGAAGTTCGTTGGCTACGTCGAACCCTTCCTGAGCGAGCTCGCTGATGCGACTGAAGAGATCGTCGGGTCCGACCGTTGCCGTAGCGACGGCGGGTAGGGCGTCGGCGACGTCGAGCACCTTCTGGAACGGTTCGCCGTTCGCGGTCGGGAAGACGGTTCGTAGGCTTTCGTGGCGTCCGACGACGTCGACGATTGCGGCTTTCATGGCGTGGGTATCGAGGTCGCCGGTCAATCGCACGGCAAACGGAATGTTGTACGCGGCTGAGCTGGTGTCGAATTGATTGAGGAACCACATCCGCTTCTGGGCAAGCGAGAGCGGAATGTTGCCGGTCCGTTCGAACGGAACGAGTGGGACGTGGATGCTGGTCGACGGTCCCTCTTCCCGCTGCGAGGAGATCAGTACTGCCAGCTGCGCGGTGGTGGGTGATTCGAAGATCGTCCGCACGCCGAGGTCGAGTTCGAGGGCGGTATTCAGCCTGGATACCACGCGGGTGGCGATCAGCGAGTTGCCGCCGAGGTCGAAGAAGTTGTCGTTGACGCCAACTTTGTCCAGGTCGAGGATGTCGGCGAACACTGCTGCGATCTGCCGTTCGAGTGGTGTCCGGGCTGCCAGGAATTCCGTGGCCGGCGCGGTGAAGTCCGGAGCGGGTAGTGCGCTGCGGTCGATCTTTCCCACGGCGTTGCGTGGTAGTTCATCGACGATCGTGATGCTGGTCGGCACCATGTGGGTGGGCAGACGTCCGGACAGGTGCGCGACGACGGCGGCGGGGCTGAGGTCGGATCCTTCGGAAACGGTGAGGTACGACGCGAGGACGGTCGCTCCCCCTGGTCCTTCGACGCCGAGGGTGACGGAGTTGGTGACACCGTCGATAGAGGTTATCTGGGTGTCGATTTCGCCGAGTTCGATGCGGAAACCGCGGACTTTGATCTGGAAGTCGCTGCGACCGACGTATTCGATGGTGTGGTCGGCGCGCCAGCGCACGATGTCGCCGGTGCGGTACATCCGTTCCCCTGGCTTGCCGTAGGGGTTTGCCACAAACCGTTCGCTGGTCAACCCGGTGCGCTGGTGGTAGCCGCGGGCGAGACCGACACCGGCGATGTACAGCTCACCGTGCGCGCCGACAGGTACGGGTTGGAGACGGCTGTCGAGGACGATTTCGCTGACGCCTCGGATGGGGCCGCCGATGGTGATGGGTGCGCCGACGGTCATGGGTTCGCTGATGTCGGCCATGACGGTGGTTTCGGTAGGTCCGTACGCGTTGGCGAGCTCACGTCCAGGGGCCCATTGTGTGACGAGGTGCGGTGGGCAGACCTCTCCCCCGACAACAACGTGCCGGAATTCGTCGAGTCCTTCGGCGTTGACGGTGGAAAGGGCGGCCGTGGTGATGAAGGCGTGTGTGACGTGTTCGGTTTTGATGAGCTCGGCGAGTTCGCTGCCGCCGTAGATATCGGTGGGCACCAGCACCATCGTGGCTCCCACGCCGAATGCCTGGAGGTATTCGAAGATCGCGCCGTCGAAGCTGGGCGTCGCGAAATGCAATGTGCGCGAAGTGTGGTCGGCATGGAAGCGTCGTTGTTGGTCGAGCGCGAAGCTGTCCAGGCCGGAATGGGTGACGACGACGCCTTTCGGTTTCCCGGTGGAACCCGAGGTGTAGACGATGTAGGCGGCGTTGTTCAGGTCGATTGCACCCAGTCGTTCGTCCTGGCTGATCGGGAGTGTGCAGGCGAGGGAGACGTCCCGGATGAAGGGTTCTTCGTCGAGGACGAGCCACGGCGCCGCGGGTGGGAGTGAGTCGACGGACTCGCTGACAGTGAGGCCGAGCAGGACGTTCGAATCGGTGAGCATGTGTTCGATGCGGTCGGCTGGGTAGTTGGGGTCGACGGGAACAAATACTGCTCCGGTTTTGGTGACGGCCCATACTGCGAGCACCGATTCGATCGAGCGGGCAATGCCGATCGCGACGGCGGTTTCGGGGCCGGCGCCGCGCTTGATGAGTTCGCGGGCCAACTGGTTGGATTTGCGGTCCAGTTCCAGGTAAGTGAGTGCGCGTTCGCCGGCCGAGAGTGCGATGTGTTCGGGGAACGTTGCGGCGGCGTCGGCAAATATCTCGGGGAGTGTTCGAGTGGATCGCCCGGGGGCGCCGAAGACGGGGACCAGGTCGCGGCTCTCGAATTCGGTGAGGATGTGCATCGAGGACAGTGGTTCGTCCGGCGTCGCCGCGATACGTTCGATCGCGATGAGTATGCGTTCGGCGATGATCTCGGTGTCACGCTCGGTGAACTGGCTGGGCTGGTATTCCATCTTGATGTGGAGGGCTCGGTCTTCGGAGGCGACCACTGCCAGGGGGTAGTGGGCGGAGTCACGTCCGTCGATTCCCAGGACATGCATGCCGGCGATATCGGTACCGGCGGACAGTCCGGCGCGATCGACCGGGTAGGACTCGAAGACCGTCAAGGTATCGAAGGAGGCGGCAGGGCCCACCGCTGCGGATATGTCGGTGAGTCCGACGTAGTGGTGATCGAGCATGTCAGCTTGCTCGCCCTGGATGCGAACGCACAACTCGGACAGTGATTCTCGTGCGTTCAGTTGAACGCGTACGGGCACCGTGTTGATGAAGAGGCCCACCATGGACTCGACGCCCGACACTTCGGGTGGGCGCCCGGAGACGGTTCCACCGAATACGATGTCGTCGCGGCCGAGCAACTCCCCCAGCACAATTCCCCACGCGGCCTGAACGACCGTTGCCATGGTCAGTCCGTGCGAGCGGACAAAGGTGCGGAGAACATCGGTGCGTTCGGGCGAGAGACTGACCGAGCACACCTCACTTGTCTGCTCGGGGTCGTCGGTGGACGCGCCCAACAGCGTTGGTGTGTCGATCCCCTGCAGGGCGCCTCGCCAGGCTTCGAGCGATGTGTTGCTGTTGCGGGTGGTCAGCCAGGCGAGATAGTCGCGGTAGTGCGGTGCGCGGGGCAGGATCTCGGGGTCACCGTCGGTGGCGTACAGCGTGAGCAGGTCGCGCAGCACGAGGGGCGTCGACCATCCGTCGAGCAGGATGTGGTGGTTGGTGATGACAAGTCGGGCCGAGTCGTCACTGATGCGTACGAGCATGAACCTGATCAGCGGTGCTGTTTCCATATCGAAACGCTGCGAGCGGTCGGCCTCGAGGAGGCGTGTCCACTCCGCTTCGATCTCGGAAGGCCGGAGATGTGACAGGTCCGCATCCGTCCAGTCCGCCGTCACGTCGGATCGAATGATCTGCAACGCGCGCCCGCCGGGCGCTGCGATGAATCCGGCTCGCAGGCTGGGATGACGGTCGAGCAATGCCGCTGCGGCGCGTTGCATCCGCGCGTGATCGATGCGGCCGCCGAGTTCGAGAGTCAACTGCACCATGTACGGATCGATGCCGGTGTCGTCGAACTGTGCGTGGAAAAGCAGCCCCGATTGCAGCGGTGAGAGGGACCAGACGTCCGTCAGGTCGGGGAATCGTGTGGTCAGGTGTTCGATCGCAGGCTGATCGAGAGTGACGAGGTCGACGTCCGACGGGGTGAGTTGCCGGATGTGCGTCTGCTCGACGTAGTTGCTGAGCGCGGTCAGGGCGCGGGTCCACAGTTCAGCTAGCTCCGACGCGTCGGTAGCGGTGAGGATTCCTCCCGGGAACGCCCAGGTGCTGCGCAGGACCAGGCCGTTGCTGCTGTCCGTGGCCACGGTGTTGATGTCGAGCACCGACGCGGCCGGGAGTTGTCCGTTGTGTGGTTCGTCGAGGGTTACTCCCGGCACTGGCAACCACGGAACTTCCTCGCTGCCGGTCTCAGTACCACCGAGTCGTCCGAGGTAGTTGAACGAGATCTGCGGCGCCGGGAGTTCATGCAGTGATCGGGCGTCGTCGAGGTATTTGGCCATTCCGAACCCGATGCCGTTGTCCGGTACGGCGAGCAGCGTTTCCTTCACCGATTTCACTGCCGACGCGATGGCGTCGCCGCCGGAGAGAGCGTCGATGACGGAGATGCCGGCGAGGTCGAGTCGTACCGGGAAGATGGTGGTGAACCAGCCGACGGTTCGGGACAGGTCGGCTCCCGGTACAGCGGCTTCCTCACGTCCGTGGCCTTCGAGATTGATCAGGACATCGGTGCCGCGCTTGCCGTGCGAGTGACGCCACCCGGTCACGGCCAGTGCCAGTGCTGCGAGCAGGCCGTCGTTCACCGAGCCGCCGAACAGGTGCGGAACGGCGGTGAGAATGTTGTCGGTGACCGCGGAGTCGATGTCGACGGTGATCTTTTCCACGGTCGAACCGAGGTCGACGGCCGGGTCGAGTGCCCGGTTTCCCAGCAGTGCGTCGCGGCCGGCGGTGGCTTCCCAGCGCGTGAGTTCTGCGCGGCGCGCGGGTGCCTGTTCGGCGAGGCCGGTTGCCCACCGGCGCATCGACGTCCCACCTGCGGGCAGCGTGACCGGAGTGCGAGCTTCGGCAGCGGCGTACGCGGTCGCAAGATCGGGGACGAGTAGACGCCACGACACACCGTCGACGGCAAGGTGGTGAATCACCAGGAGTAGCCGTCCACGGGCGCTGGCTCCGACAGGATCGAGCCACACTGCTGCGATCATCTTTCCGTTCTCGGGATCAAGGCGACTCGACGCGTATGCCATTGCTTCTTCGGCGGTGCGGCGGAACTGCGGCCCTTGACCGGCACTGATCTCCAGGCGGTGCAGTACATCAGATGCGCGCACAGTTCCTGGTTCGGCGACGATCAGGCTGTGTGTGCCGGTGTCGAGTCGGCTTCGCAGCACATCGTGATGGTCGAGCAGGGATTGCAGGGCGTCATCGAGTGCACGGGCGATGGTGTGACGAGGCAGAGAGAGCAGCGCGCTCTGGCTGTAGCTGCGGATCAGTTCGAGATCGTCACCACTGCGCTCGAGGAGCCATTTCATGATCGGGGTAAGCGGCATTGTTCCGACTGCGCCGCCGGGTAGTTCCTCCAGTGCGGGTGCGGTTTCGACGGGTTCGCTGCGGACCACCTGCGCGAGTCCGGCCACGGTTTTTGCCTCGAACACGTCGCGCGGAGTGAAGGCCAGTCCGGCGTCCTTGGCCCGCGAGACCAATTGGATCGACATGATCGAATCGCCGCCGAGGCCGAAGAAGGAATCGTCGATGCCGACCGATGGTAGGCCGAGAACGTCGGCGAACAGATCGGCGAGCATGGATTCTGTTGTGGTGGAAGGGCTTCGATTAGACGTCGGCCCCAGAGTGAGCACGGTGAAATCGGGAGCCGGGAGATGTCCCCGATCAAGTTTCCCGTTGACGGTCAGCGGAAGCTCGTCCAGGACCACTATCACCGTCGGCACCATGTACGACGCCAATTCGGCGGACACGGAGACGGTCACTGCCTCGGAATCGATGCTCGCTCCAGCTTCGGGCACAACGTATCCGACGATTCTCGAGCTGCCACTGTCGCTGCGCACGATGGCAACGGATTGCGCGACGCCGGGGCAGCGGAGCATGGCGGCTTCGATCTCACCGAGTTCGATGCGGAAACCACGCACCTTCACCTGGAAATCGCTGCGTCCCACATACTCCAGCTGCCCCGCGTCGTTCCACTTCGCAAGGTCCCCACTTCGATACATTCGATCCCCCGAGCCACCGAAAGGGTCGGGTAGGAACCGCGTAGAGGTCAATGCGGGCTTGCCGAGATACCCGCGGGTGATCTGGTCACCGGATACATACATTTCTCCGACGACGCCGGGCGGTACCAGGCGTAGTCGCTGGTCCAGGACGTAGACGTTCATTCCCGGTAGTCCGCGGCCGATGATGCTGGCGGAGCCGCGATGCGCGTCGTCGCGGGTCAAGGCGATGCGACTGACATGGACGGTGGTCTCGGTGATGCCGTACATGTTGATCAGTGCAGGTGTTGTGGGTCTGCGGTCGAACCACTTTCGTAGTTGACCGAGGTCGAGTGCTTCTCCACCGAAAATGACGTAGCGCAGTGCGAGGTCTGGTTCGCCCGGTGCTGGGTGATGACCGCGGTCGGCTTCTGCGAGTTGGTAGAACGCGGTGGGTGTCTGGTTGAGGACTGTGACGCCTTCGCGGCGCAACAATTCGTCGAACATGTCGGGTGAGCGGGTTGTGTAGTAGTCGACCACAACGAGGCGGCCACCGTGCAGGAGCGGGCCCCACAGTTCCCAGACGGAGAAGTCGAAGGCGTAGGAGTGGAACATCGTCCACACGTCGGTGTGGTCGAAGCCGAATGTCGGGGACGCGTTGTCCATGAGGGTGAGGACGTTGCGGTGTGAGACGAGCACGCCCTTGGGCTGTCCGGTCGATCCGGAGGTGTAGATGATGTAGGCGATCGAGTCGCCGCGCAGTGGAGCCAGGCGGTCCGCGTCGGTGATCCGGGACGGCGCAAGATGCTCGAGACGCAGGTCTGTTTCCGGCGTCCCGAGTTCGATCACCGGGAGGCTGTAACCGTCCGTGAGGCCGTCGGGCAACATCCGCCGGAACTCGTCGGACGTGATCAGGGCGCCGGGTTGAGCATCGGCGACGAGGAATCGGATGCGCTCTTCCGGGTAGGTGACGTCGATGGGCAGGTACGCGCCACCCGCTTTGATCACGGCAAGAAGCGCAACCACCAACTCGGTGGTGCGGGGCAGTGCGACGCCGACGACGGATTCCGGTCCTATCCCCTGGGCGATCAGCAGCCTGGCGAGTCGATTCGCGCGGCCGTCGAGTTCGGCATAAGTGAGTGACGTGGTGCCGTCACCGACCGCAGTGGCGTTGGGATGCGCCGCGACGCTCGCGTAGAAGCGATCTGCGATGGTGTCGTCTGCGGTGAGCGACGCATATCCTGCGGTGTTCCATTCGGTCAGCGCTGTGCGGCGCTCGATGTCGTCGAGGATGTCGAGGTCGCCGAGCCTTGTTGTCGGCTCCTGTGCGGCGGCGGTGAGCAGTTCGACAAGCCGGCGAGCATAGGTTTCCATGAGATCGGCGTCGAAAAGATCTGTGGCATAGATGAACTCGGCGTCGATGCCGTCGGGAGCGCCGTGTTCCCCGTACCGTTCCGTGACCGACAGTTGCAGATCGAATTTGGCGACAGGGAGTTCGATGTCCACTCCGGACACACTCAGTCCGGGAAGTTCGAGTGTCGGCACCACGTTGTTGCGGAATTCGAGGAGGATCTGGAACAGCGGAGTGTGCGATGTGGAGCGCTCAGGGTCCAGTGTGTCGACCAGTCGCTCGAACGGTAGGTCACCGTGCTGGAACGCGCCGAGGTCGATCTCGCGCACCTGATCGAGCAGGTCGGCGAAGGTGGAGTCGAGTGAGAGCGGTGTGCGCAGGACCAGGGTGTTCACGAACATGCCGATGAGGTGATCGAGTTCGGCTTCACCGCGTCCGGCGATGGGTGTTCCGATCACGATGTCGCTCTGGCCGGATAGTCGGGCAGCGAGTGCCGCGTAAGCGCTGTGCAGGACCATGAACATGGTGACGCCGCGCTGGCGGGCTACATCGGAGAGGAGTCGGTGGGTGCTCGCCGGAATCTCGAACGCCGCCACGGCGCCTTGCATCGACTGCTTTGCCGGACGGGGATGCGAGGTGGGCAGATTGATGGGGTCGGGCAGATCCGCCAGTTGGTGTGTCCAGTAGTCGAGTTGACGGGAGATCTCCGAGTCTGCGTCCTCCTCCGAACCGAGGTTCGCCTGCTGCCACAGCGTGAAGTCTGCGTACTGGACGGGTAGTTCGGCCCAGGTCGGTGCGCTGCCGGTGCTGCGTGCGGCGTAGGCGGTGGCAACATCGAGCGCGAGGGGGCTCATGGAGAACCCGTCGGCGATGATGTGGTGAGCCACGACCACAAGAACGTGGCGATCCGGGGCGATCTCGAGCAGTGTGCTGCGAATCGGGACAGCGCGTGAGACGTCGAAGCCTGCTGATCCGAATTCGAGGATGCGGTTGATCAGATCCTGCTCGGCGACGGGTTCCGGTTCCAGATTCAGTGGAACGTCATCGACGGGGACGATGCGTTGCGTCGGTGTTCCGGCGGTGGCGGGGAACATCGTCCGCAAGCTTTCGTGGCGGTCAAGGACGTCGTCGAAAGCGCGGGTCAGCGCGTCGTGGTCGAGTTCTCCGGTCAGGGTGACGGCAAGTGGGATGTTGTATGCCGGTGAGCTGATGTCGAATTGGTTGAGGAACCACATGCGCTTCTGCGCGACGGATACCGGGATGGGTTCGGGGCGTTCGATCGGGGTGAGTGGCACTCGTGCGGTGAGGTCGCGGCCGGCGTTCTGGGCGGCGTGTGCCAGTGCCCGTACCGTCGGGGCGTCGAACAGGGTCCGGACGCCGATGTCGCAGCCCAGCGCGGCGTTCACCCGTGCGACGACGCGAGTCGCGGTGAGCGAGTTTCCGCCGGCGTCGAAGAAGTGTGTGTCGAGGCCGATCGGTCCCGATTCGAGGACTTCGTCGAATGCTGCGGCGACCAGTCTTTCGAACTCGGTGGTCGGGGCCGTGAATTCTCCGCCCGCGGTGTCGAACTGCGGTTCCGGTAGGGCCGCCCGGTCGACTTTTCCGGTGCCGGTCAGTGGGATGTCGTGCAGGATGACAACACTGGCGGGGACCATATGCGCGGGCAGGTGCTCACGTGCGTGTGCGAGGACGTCTGCGACGGTCACCGCAGCATCGCTGTCGATCAGGACGTACGACGCGAGTGCCTGTTGATCGGCCGGTCCGTGAACGGCGAGGGTGACGGCAAATTCGACTCCCGGCAATGCGGCGAGGGCGGTGTCGATCTCTCCGAGTTCGATGCGGAAGCCGCGGATCTTGACCTGGAAGTCACTGCGGCCGAGGTATTCGACGGTACGGTCGGCGCGCCAGCGTACGACGTCGCCGGTGCGGTACATCCGCTCCCCTGGTTCCCCGTAGGGGTCGGCGACAAAGCGCTCGCCGGTCAGCCCGGCACGCTGGTGATAGCCGCGCGCCAGTCCGGCGCCGGCGATGTACAACTCACCGGGCACTCCAACGGACACCGGCTGGAGGCGTCGGTCGAGGACCAGTTCGCGCACGCCTCGGATCGGTCCACCCAGGACGACGGTGCCGTCGGCCGGTATGGGGTCGCTGATGTTGGCGCCGATGGTGGTTTCGGTGGGCCCGTACAGGTTGTGGAAGGACCGCCCAGGTGCCCAGGTGTGCAGCAGTTCCGGTGGGCACGCTTCACCGCCGACGATCACGCACGTCAACGCGTCGATGCCGCTCGGATCCACTGAGGTGAGCATGGCCGGGGTGATGAATCCGTGGGTGACCGCCTCATCGCGCAGGACTGCGGCGAGTTCCTCGCCGCCGTACACGGTGGTCGGCGCGATCACCATGGTGGCACCGTTGGGGAACGCGAGGAGGTATTCGAGAACGGAGGCGTCGAAACTGGGCGAGGACAATGCCAAGGTGCGGGACTGCTCGTCTATCCCGAAACGCTCACGTTCCTCGTCGGCGAAGTTCTCGAGGCCGGAGTGCGTGACAAGTACGCCTTTGGGTTGTCCGGTCGATCCCGAGGTGTAGATGACGTACGCCGCGTTGCCCAAGTGCGTGGGGGTAACACTGCGGCCCGATGCCAAGGTGGCCAGACGCGCTTGCGTTTCGGGTGAATCCAGTTCGATCCATCCGATAGCGGCGGGTAGGTCACCGGAGTGCTCGGTGGTGGTGATGCCGATGTGTGCGGCGGAGTCGGCGAGCATGAACTCGATTCGCTCACGTGGATAGCGCGGATCAACCGGAACAAAGGCGGCGCCGGCCTTCGTGATCGCCCACATCGCGACGACGGATTCGACGGACCTGCTGACGCCGATCGCGATCCGATCCTCAGCCGCGACACCATCGGCGATGAGCATCCGGGCAAGGCGATCGGATGCGTCGTCCAGTTCGCGGTAGGTGACCTGGCGCGTGCCGGCGGTCAGTGCGATCCGATCCGGGAAACGGGCTACGGCGTCGGTGAACAGTTCGGCAAGAGTGCGATTCGACCCGCCCGGCGTCCCGTACGCCGGAACCAGTTCGCGCATTTCCTGCTCGGGCATCAGGGACAGGTGAGCCAGCGGCAAGTCGGGATGCGCGGCAATGAGTTCGAGGGTCCGCATCAACCGGTCGGCTACCGCGTCGACGTCCCGATCGGCGAGTGCACCCGGGAAGTACTCGAACTTGAGCTTGAACATGCCGCCGTCGGTGGACGCGATGACGGCCAACGGGTAGTGCGCGGCGTCCTGCGCGTCATGCACGTCCAGTACGTGCATTCCGGCGATGTCTATTCCGGCGGACAACCCGGTGCGATCGACCGGGTACGACTCGAAGACGGTCAATGTGTCGAACGTGGCTGCGCTGCCCACTGCGGCCGAGATGTCCGGTAGACCGACATGATGGTGGTCGAGCAGCGCAGTTTGCTCACTCTGCACGCGAATGCACAACTCGGCCAAAGACTCTCGTGCGTCGAGTCGCACCCGGATGGGAACGGTGTTGATGAACAACCCCATCATCGATTCGATACCGTGCACCTCGTGTGGACGCCCGGACACCGTGCCGCCGAAGATCACGTCGTCGCGGCCGAGCAACTCGCTCAACACGAGTCCCCAGCCCACCTGGATCAGTGATGCCATGGTCAGTCCGCGGGATCGAAGGAACCCGCGCAGGGCTTCGGTTCGCGCGACATCGAGTTCGAGGAAGGTGTCACGCGATGTAGTGGTCAGTTCTTCGGCCGTGTGGGCATGCGTGACCAAGGTCGGTTCGTCCATCCCGGCCAGGGCGTGCGACCAGGCTGTCAAAGCCGACTCGGTGTCGCGATGTGAGAGCCATTCGAGATAGTCACGGTACGGATGGACGCGTGAGAGGGCACTTTGGTCGGAGTCCGTCGCGTACAGCGTCAGCAGATCCCGCAGCAGCAACGGCATGGACCAACCGTCGAGGAGGATGTGATGGTTGGTCAGAATGAGTCGGTAGGTTGTCTCCCCCGTACGTAGGAGCAGGAAACGCAGCAACGGCGCGGTGGCCATGTCGAACCCGCGGACGCGATCTGCTCGGAGCAGTTCGCGGAATTCTGTGTCCTGCTCGCTGAGCGGCAGCGGGGAGATGTCGATCTCGGTCCACGGCACAACCGCATTCGCGTGGACGATCTGCACGGAGTTGCCGGCCTCGTCGGTGACAAACGAGGTGCGGAGGTTGTCGTGTCGATCGAGCAGTGCCTGCGCGGAGCGATGGAGACGCGCGGGTTCGACGCTCTCGAGGTCGAGGGTCAACTGCACGGTGTACGCGTCGACGGTGTGTTCGGCGTACCGCGCGTGGAAGAGCAACCCGGCTTGCAGGGGTGAGAGTGACCAGATGTCGGCCAGATCGGGGATCTGCTCCTCGAAGCGGTCGATAGCGCTCTGATCGAGTTCCACCAGCGGGAGATCCGACGGGGTGAACCCGCCGCGTTCGGAATTCTCGGCGTGGGCGGCCAGTGCGGTGAGCGCCGATACCCACAAGTCCGCGATCTCCCGGACATCGCCGTCTGACAGAACGCCGGACGGGTACGCCCACGTAGCCGACAACTGTGGTCGCCCGTCGATGTCGGTGGCGACGGCATTGACGTCCAGGACGGCCGCGAGCGGCATGTCGGATCCCCGCGCGGATGCTTCCAGATCGACGTCCGATGCCAACGCCCAGTCGCCGTCGTGAGAAGATTCGGAGCCGCCGAATCGGCCCAGGTAGTTGAAGGAAATCTGAGGCGAGTCCGGTCCCGACAGTTGTTGCTGCCCGACATCGTCGAGATAGCGGAGCAGTCCGTATCCGATGCCGCTGTCGGGAATTGTGTGAAGCAGTTCCTTGACCGATTTGAGAAGCGGTCCGGCATTTTCCTGCCCGGACAGCAGTGCGGCGGTATCGACTGCCGATAGATCCACCCGCACCGGGAACACGGTCGTGAACCAGCCGAGCGTGTGCAGAACATCGGCACCGGGGACAACGTGCGCTTCGCGGCCGTGTCCCTCCAACGAGACCAGCACGTCGTCGGCCCGAACTCCGCGAGACGATCGCCACTGCGTCACCGCCAGCGCCAGCGCAGCGAGCAGTCCATCGTTGACCGAGCCCGAATACAGCGCGGGCAAGGCGGTCAGTACGGTCTCGGACACGTCCACCGGAACCTCGACGGCTACGCGCGCCAACGCCCGGCCGGTATCGAGGTGCGGGTCCAGCGGCCGCGAACCGATTTGCGGGTCCGCTCCGGCCAGCATGGAACGCCACAGGTCTATCTCGCTGCGACGGGTCGGGGCGATCTCCGCGAGGGCGGTTGCCCACCGCCGCAGGGACGTCTCACCGGGGGTCGACGTCGAGGCGGGGGTGAGTCCGGCGTCGAGTTGATGGAAGGCTGCCGCGAGTTCGGGTACCAGTACCCGCCAGGAGACACCGTCCACTGCAAGATGGTGAATGACCAGGAGCAAGCGTCCGGCGCCGGTGGGGCCGGACAACCAGGTGACCTTGATCATCGACGCGTTTCGTGGATCCAACGCGTCGCGGGCGTCGTCGAGGGCGGTGACGATCGCCTCGTCGAACTCCGACGTTCCCGGTTCGGCGTCCACCTGAACGCGTCGGCACACGTGGGCCGCGTCGATGCTCCCGATCTCGCCGACGACCAGCGCCCGGTGCGGTTGCAGTTCGAGTCGAGCGCGCAGCGTTCCGTAGCGGTCGAGAACGACTTGTACTGCGGCAGTGAGCTGTGCGATGCGATGCAGAGCAGTGGGGGCGTTGAGCAGAGTGGATTGCGAGAACGAGTCCAGGCCTGCCGTGTTCTCGGTAAATCGATCGAGCCACCAGTGCGCAACCGGCAGGAGCGGCATCGAACCCACTCCCCCTCCCGGCAGTTCCTCCAGCACGAGCGGTGCGCCGTCTTCGGCGAGCTCGATCACTGCCGCAAGTGCGGCGACGGTCTTGGCTTCGAACACCTCACGCGGCGAGAACACGATGCCGCTCGTGCGAGCGCGAGCCACCAGTTGGATCGACATGATCGAATCGCCGCCGAGTGAGAAGAACGAATCGTCCACGCCTACCGAATCCAGCCCGAGAACGTCGGCGAACAATGCGGCGAGAGCCGTCTCGAGTTCGGTTTCCGCTGCTCGCGAATTCGTGCGGGCGGCAGCGAAGTCCGGGACCGGGAGTGCGCGGCGATCAAGCTTTCCGTTGGACGTGCGCGGCAATTCGTCCAGGACGACAACCGTCGACGGCACCATGTGCGGGGCCAGTTGGGTGCTGACCACCGCGATCACGTCATCCGGACTCAGAAGCGAGACGTCGGTATCCGAGGCAACGACATATCCGACGATCCGTGCCGGTCCGCCGTCACGCTCGACCGTGGTCGCGACAGCTTGAGCCACACCAGGGCACCCTGTGAGTGCCGTTTCGATCTCGCCGAGTTCGATGCGGAAGCCGCGGATCTTGACCTGGAAGTCGCTGCGACCGAGGTACTCGAGTTCGCCCTCACCGTTCCAGCGGACCAGGTCACCGGTCCGGTACATCCGGCTGCCTGGAGCTCCGGCGGGATCGGCGACAAAGCGTTCGGCTGTGACGGCGGTTCGGTTCCGGTACCCGCGGGCCACACCGTCGCCGTTGACGTACAGTTCGCCGGCCACACCGATCGGCACGGGGTGTAGTCGCGCGTCGAGGACGGATGCGGTGATCCCGAGCGACGGCCGTCCGATACTGACGCGCCGCGACGGCGTCAGCGGTTCGGTGATACTCGCGACGACGGTCGATTCGGTCGGCCCGTAGGCGTTGATCATGATCCGCCCCTGGCGTGCCCAGGCAGCTACCAGTTCGGGCGGGCAGACGTCGCCGCCGGTCCCGACAGCCTCGAGTTCGCCCAGGACACTTCCGTCGACGGTTGCCAGAGCGGCGGGTGTGATGAACGCGTGAGTGACGTGCTCGTCGCGCAGCAGAGCCGTGAGTTCGTCGCCGCCCAGGATCGAGGGCGGTGCGATCACCATCGTTGCGCCCGCGGACACCGCGAGCAGCAGTTCGAGGACCGAGGCGTCGAAGCTGGGCGAGCTGAAATGCAGAGTCCGCGAGTGTGCATCGACCCCGAATGTGATGCGTTCCTGCTCGGCGAGTGCTGCCAGGCCCCGGTGGGTGACCATGACGCCCTTGGGCAGTCCGGTCGAGCCGGACGTGTAGATGACGTAGGCAACGTGGTCGAGGGATCGGGGCGCGCGGAGTTCGGAATCGCGGATCGGCGCGTCCGATGCGGCAGCGCATTCCGCGCGGACCTCCATCGTGTCGAGAACAACCGTGCTCACGTCCGCCGGAATGGTGTGTGTGTCGGCCGTGGTGGTCACGACTACACACGCGCCGGAATCGGTGATCATGTGCTTGATCCGGTCTGCCGGATACGACGGGTCGACGGGAACAAACGCTGCACCGGTTCGAGCAACAGCCCAGATCGCGAGCACGGACGTCGCCGATCGCGGCAAGGCCAGCGCCACGACGGTCTCCGGGCCCGCGCCGCGCGAGATCAGCACTCGCGCAAGTTGATTGGCGTGCCGATCGGCAGCTTCGTAGGCGATCTCGATTCCCTCGAAGGCCAGCGCGATCGAATCGCTACGGTAGTTCGCCGATATCAAGTCCGGCAGAAGCGCAGGTTCGGGAAGTGCTCGCGTGTCGGCGGCGCGCACCTCGGCGCTGCCGAGCAAGTCGATGTCGCCAACGGGCGCATGTGGATCCCGGGTGACCGCGTCGGTGATTCGGAGCAGGTACTCGGAAAAGCGCTCGATGGTGGCGCTGTCGAACAATGCGCTCGCGTAGGTGAATCCGCCCTCGATCCCCGCCGGTTCGCCGTGCTCGTCGAACTTCTCGGCGAGCGTCAACTGGAGATCGAAGTTGGACACCACTGTTTCGAGGTCGAGAATGTCCACGTCCAGGCCGTCGAGAGTCAATGCCGGCCGCTCGGTGTTCTTGAACTCGAGCATCGCCTGGAACAGTGGAGAGTGCGACGTGGACCGCTGCGGCGACAGGGCATCCACGACGCGCTCGAACGGAATGTCCGCGTTGTCGAAGGCGTCCAGGTCGACACTGCGGACCTGCTCGAGAGCGTCGGCAAAGGAACGAGCGGGGTCGAACCCGGTGCGCAGGACCAGTGTTCCCACGAACATGCCGACCATCGGGTCGAGCAGCGCGTTACCTCGGCCGGCAATCGGTGAACCGATCGCGATGTCATCCATCCCGGACAGTCGTCCCAGCAGCAACGCATATGCCGCGTGCATCGCCATGAAGAGGCTGCTGCGAGAATTCTGCGCGGTGGCAAGCAACCGTCGATGCACGTCCGCGTCGATCTCGAACCGTACAACGGCGCCGGACAGATCCTGAACGCGCGGACGGGGTCGATCCGTCGGCAGTTGCAGTACTTCGGGGAGCCCTTCGAGTCGGTGTGTCCAGTAGTCGAGCTGGCGGGACAGTTCGCTTCCACTCTCGGTGACGTCGCCGAGAACGCTCTGCTGCCACAACGCAACATCTGCGTACTGGATCGGCAGCGGTGCCCAATTCGGCATGAATCCCCGAGTGCGCGCGGAATACGCGGTCATCACGTCGATTGCCAGCGGCGCCATCGAGAAACCGTCCGCGCAGATGTGATGCACGACCACAACGAGGACATGTTCGTCGGTCGAAACCTGGATCAGTTCCGCCCGGATCGGCGGTGCGGCGGTGACGTCGAATCCTGCCGTGGCCACGTCGTTGATCCGGCTGCGGAGCTCTGCTGGCGCGCAGCGGAGCAGTGGTAGCGACGGCAACGCATCGCCTGCCGGAACGACGATCTGAGCGGGAACACCGTCCACCATCGGGAACGACGTGCGCAGCGATTCGTGCCGATCGAGTACGTCGCCGAGCGCATTCTGCAGGGCACCGTGATCGAGGTCGCCGCGCATCCGGATCGCGATGGCCACGTTGTACGCCGACGAGCTGATGTCGAACTGGTTGACGAACCACATCCGCTTCTGGGCCAGCGACAACGGGATTCGGTCCGGACGCGCCTGCGGTTCCAGTGGAAGCGTTGTCGCTGCGCGCGCCGCGCTCTCGCAGTTTGTTGCCAAGCCTTCGACTGTGGGCTCGTCGAAGATACTGCGAATCGACAGGCTCACCCCCAGCGCGTCGTTGATACGGGCAATCGCGCGGGCCGCGATAAGGCTGTTGCCGCCGATGTCGAAGAAGTTGTCGTCGACGCTGATCTCGTCGGTACCGAGAAGATCAGCGAGGATGTCTGCGATGGTCTGTTCGAGCGGCGTCCGTGGTGCGACATATGCACGCGTGCTCGTAAAGGTGGGATCCGGCAACGCCGTTCGATCGAGTTTTCCGGTGGAACCGAGCGGAAAAGCGTCCATCGTGATGATCGACGACGGCACCATGTACGCCGGAAGTTCGTCCCGAAGCACCTGCCGGATCCGATCCGGGTCGAGAGCAGCCCCCTTGTCGCCGATCGCGTATCCGACAAGAGAATCGCCGAGCGCGTCGTCGTGATGAACACGGGCCGCTGCCTGCGCTACCCCCGGGGTGCGCAGTATCGCCGATTCGATCTCCGGCAACTCGATCCGCAAACCACGAATCTTGACCTGGAAATCTTTCCGGCCGATGTAGTCGAGTTGACCGTCCACCCGCCACCGCACGATGTCGCCCGTGCGATACATGCGGGCGGCCCCGGTTCGGCTGTACGGATCGGCCACAAAACGGTCGGCGGTGAGCTCACTTCTGCCGAAATAGCCGCGCGCCAACTGGACGCCGGCGAGGTACAACTCGCCGTGAACGCCGACCGGAACCGGATGCAGGCGCGAGTCGAGCACGTAGACCTGGGTATTCCAGACCGGTGCGCCGATCGGAACCGACGCTCCCGGGCCCGGCAGGTATTCGGACGCGGTGACGTCCACAGCTGCCTCTGTGGGGCCGTACAGATTGTGCAGGGCGCCGTCACTCACGCGGGTCAGGGCCATCGCCGTGGCCGGAGGCAGTGCTTCGCCGCTACTGAACACGTGGCGCAGAGTTGCGCAGTCGCCGCGCGACGCGACGGCAACAAACTCGGCGAGCATGGACGGAACGAAGTGGGCCACGGTGACCCGCGATTCGGCGATCAACGTCGAGAGATAGGTCGGGTCGCGGTGACCGTCCGGCGCCGCGATCACCAACTCCGCACCGGTCTGCAGGGGCCAGAACAGTTCCCAGACCGAGACGTCGAAAGTGATCGGCGTTTTCTGCACCACGACATCCGACGGTTCCAGTGGGTAGGTGCCTTGCATCCACTTCAGTCGGTTGACTATCGAACGATGCGATACCGCAACACCTTTCGGGCGACCGGTGGAGCCGGACGTGAAGAGGACGTACGCGATGTTGTCCGGGTGGAGCGGAGCAATCCGGTCGGCGTCGGTGGCAGGAGGGGTCGGCGAAGCCTCGAGGTCGACATCGAGGATGTCGATATCCGTCGGGAGGTGCCCGTGATGTCCATTGCTTCCGAGGACACACACCGGTGATGCCACGGACAACACGTACCGGATTCGTTCCTCGGGATGGTCCGGATCTACCGGGACGTATGCGCCGCCGCTGCGGATGACCGCATGGATCGCCACCAACAGTTCCAGCGAGCGCGGGATCGCCACCGCCACGCGCTGATCAGGCCCGACGCCGCGGGCGATCAACGTCCGAGCCAGTGTGTTCACCTGATTGTCGAATTGTTCGTAGGTCAGAGCGGCGTCACCGAAGCGCAGAGCGACGGCTTGGGGACTCCGCTCGGCCTGGGCGCGTGTCAGATCGTCCAGGGTCAGCGCCTCGAGCGGTCGCGACGTCGCGTTCCACCGCTCGAGGACCAACGTGCGCTCGCCTACTGCGCACAGGTCGATGTCTCCGACGACGGAATCCGGCTTCTGCGTCGCTGTGTCGAGAAGAGAGACAAACCGATCTGCCAATCCGGACATGGTGTCGGAGTCGAACAGATCACTTGCGTAGTTCAATCTCCCCTCCAGGTGATCACCGCGCTCGGTGACAATGACCTGGAGATCGAATTTTGCTGCGCCGGTGTCTAATTCGTCCACCGAGACGGTCAGGGACGGCAGAGCAACCTCGGTGGGCGTTGCACCCTCCATGACAAGCATGACCTGGAACAGCGGCGAGTCACCGCTCAGAGCGTCCACCAGCACGTCGTAGGGAACGTCGCTGTGCCGCAGTGCTGCCACATCGGTGGCGCGCGTGCGGGATACGACGGTTTCGAAACTCGCGGCCGCGTCGATGACGGTGCGCAGGGCCAACGTGTTGACGAACATGCCGACGACGTCGTCGAGCGCACGCTCACTTCGCCCGGCTACGGGTGTGCCGATGACGATGTCGTTCCCGCCGCACTCCCGAGCGAGGAGGACCGCCAACGCTGCATGCACCACCATGAACACGCTGGCATCGTGCTCGGCAGCGATGGCCGCAACACGGCGATAGGTCGGTGCATCGACAGTGAAGTTCACGTCGTGGGCGCGCAGGAATCCACGCGCCGGGCGCGGATGATCCATCGGAAGTTCCGGAAGGTCGTCGCGGGCAGCGAGTTCCCCGCGCCAGAAATTCAACTGCGAGCCGAGTATCGAATCGGGTGTTGCCGCATCACCGACCACGCGACGTTGCCACTCGCTGAAATCGCCGTACTGCACCTCGAGCGGCAACCACGCCGGAACCCGTCCGGACTCCCGGGCCGAGTACGCCACCATGACGTCGCGGGCCAACGGTGTCATCGACAGACCGTCGGCGGCGATGTGGTGCACCACCAGAACCAGCACGTGGTCGTGTTCGGAGGCTTCGAGCAACACTGCACGCACCGGGGGCGCCGACGTGACGTCGAACCCCAGCCGCGCCAGCTCTTCGGCTCGGGCACGCATCGCGCCGGCGGAAGTCGTCTCGACGGTCAGTTCCGGATTCACATCGGCGACGTCGAGCACTTTCTGCACCGGACCCCACGCAGTGGCCGGGAACACCGTGCGTAGGGACTCGTGGCGGATCAGGACATCCCGCAGGGCTGTCGACAATGCCGCCACGTTCAGAGGACCCGTCAAGTGGACGGCGATCGGAATGTTGTACGCCGGCGACGCCGGGTCGAGTTGGTTGATCAGCCACATGCGCTGCTGCGCCAGTGATGCCGGAATCGGTTCGGGACGTTCGATCCTCGTCAACGGCGGGAGGAGAGTCTCACGTGAATCCGAGGAATCCGCGCGCGCAGCCAATCCGGAAACGGTCGGCGCCTCGAACAGATCGAGCACGCTCAGGGACGTGCCGAGCGCACCGTTCACCCGCGCCACCACCCGCGTGGCAATCAGCGAGTCGCCGCCGAGGTCGAAGAAGCTGTCATTCGTGCCGGCGCGGGCGATGCCGAGAAGATCGCAGTACACAGCCGAGACGCGCTTTTCGGTAGAGCTTTCCGGTGCGCGGTACTCGCCGATCCCCGACGCCTCGTCGATTCCCGGCAAGGCGTTGCGGTCGATCTTCCCGGCGGGTGTCAGGGGAATCGCGTCCAGCACCACGATGCGTGAGGGCACCATGTGCGGTGCAAGCGATGCCGCAGCATGCGCCGTCACCTCCGGCACCTCGATACGCATCCCCGGCGCTGCCGTGACGTACGACGCCAGCATCGTCTGTCCGCTGCTGCCGCTCACCCCGACAGTCACCACGTCGTCGAGGCTCGAATGCTGACGCAGCACTTCGTCGATCTCACCGAGTTCGATCCGGAATCCGCGGACTTTGATCTGGAAGTCACTGCGGCCGAGGTATTCCAACTCACCGTCGGCAGTCCAACGAACCAGATCACCCGTCCGGTACATCCGCTCGCCGGCTTCCCCGTTCGGGGCAGCGACAAAACGCTGAGCCGTCGTGGCGCCCTGTCCGTGGTAGCCGCGGGCCAGGCCGACACCACTGACGTACAGCTCACCGGCTACCCCGATCGGCACGGGGTGCAACCGTGCGTCGAGCACCATCGCCGACGCTCCCCGCACGGGTTGACCGATCGTGACCGGAACGTCGCTGCGCAGCGGACCGGCCATGGTGGCGACAACAGTCGTCTCGGTCGGTCCGTACGCGTTGAACATCAACCGGTGCCCGGACCATTGCTCGACAAGCGACGACGAGCACGCGTCACCGCCCGTGGCGATCACACGCAGCAGGGGCAAGTGGTCCGGATCAACAGTCGCGAGGGCAGCCGGGGTGATGAATGCGTGCGTCACTTTGCCCGCGCGCAGGACCTCCGCCAGTTCTTCACCGCCGTAGACCGTGGGCGGTGCGATCACCATCGTCGCCGCGGCTCCGAACGCAAGCAGGAGTTCGAGAACGGACGCGTCGAAACTGGGGGAAGAAAAGTGCAGGGTCCGTGCGTCGGGGCTGGTACCGAAACGGATTCGTAGTTCCTCGGCAAAACTGCTCACACCGCGATGCGTGACCACAACGCCCTTGGGCACGCCGGTCGAACCCGAGGTGTAGATCAGATAGGCCGGATCGTCGAGTCGCAGCGGCCTCAGCAGATCGGCGTCGGTGATAGCTGCGCTCGAACGGTGCTCCAGGTCGCCGAGCACCAGCCAGTCGACAGTGTCCCCCAATCCGCCCCGGACATCACTGGTGCAGATCCCGAGTGTCGCCCCGGAGTCGGTCAGCATGTGCGTGATCCGGTCGGACGGATAGTGCGGGTCGACGGGAAGGAATGCGCCACCGGCCTTCGCCACAGCCCAGGTGGCGATCACCGATTCTCGTGAACGTGCCAGTGCGAGCGCAACATACGTCCCCGGGCCGACTCCGCGCGCAATCAACTCTCGCGCCAGCGCATTCGACTGGGCGTCGAGGTCTCGGTACGTCAGTGCCTGATCGCCCACGACTACCGCGTCGGCGTCCGGATTCACTTGTGCGGCGGTGCACAGAATGTGCGCGAGAGTGCGAGGGGACGCCGCTGCGGGACCGGGAACTGCGCGGAGCGATTCCCCTTCGGCCTCGTCGAGTATCGGCAGATCACCCACTGCCATGCCGGGAGATTCCAGCGCCCGGCCCAATGCCCGCAGCACTCGCGTGAGCACCTGCTGCGCGGAGCGCTCATCGAGCACATCCTGGTCGTAGGCGGCGTCCAACGTCAACGTTCCCGCGTCGTCGACCACACCGATGGAAAGGTCTGCGCCCTCGATTGTGCGGTTGGTAGGACCGTCGGTCAGGACGACATGCAGTCCGGCGGTGTCCACTACGCCCTGACTGTAGTCGCGGACCGTAACATCATGGTCTGCAACATCATTCAATACATCGGCGCACGAATGCGCTTGATCGACTGCGCTGCGGAGCGGCACTACGGGTGCGCCCGGCGCAAATCGAGCACCGATCACGATGTCGTCGGTGTTTGTCAGCCGAGACAGCACGATGGCCAGGGCGCCGTGAACCAGACTGAACACGTCTGTGCCCGCTGCCCGCATGCGCTGGTGCAACTCGGGTGCGATCGGGGTGCGCAGAGTTCCGATCTCCTCGCGGTGATCCGAGGTGCGTGGACGATCAAGCACCACCGACGCGCCTTCGGGGGCGTCCGTCATCTCCCTGGCCCAGAACTGCTCGAGCTCACGAGCCCGCGCGCGCTCCCTACCGATCTCAGCCGTCCTGCGATGAACGTGATCCAGCGGTGTGCCGGGACCAACCGCGATCAACTCACGAATCAACTCCGCAAAATCTGCGTGGTGCTCTTCGAGTTCGGTGCGCTCGTAACGATCCGGATTGGCGCGGAACTCGATCAGCGTCTTGACGGGACTACCGCTCTGATAGATGTTGACCAGCAGGTCTTCCACCGGACCCGACGTCACGATGTGGTACTCGCCGACCATCGGGCCCAAGGTGATTTCCTGACGGAAGAGCATCACGTTCATCATCGGCCCGGACAGTCGCTGATCCTCCATCGACAGTCCGGCATCCCGGCGAATGTCTTCGAGGCTGCACCGCTGATGCCGAAGCGCGCCGAGTAGCTCGAGCTGCACTCGCCCCACCAAATCATCGACAGTGTCACCCGGGAGCACCTCGATATGCAGCGGAGCCACGTTGACCAACATGCCGCCCGAGCGCTGCAACGGCGCTGTGGTGCGAGCCGAGACCGGCAAGTTGATCAACACGTCCCGATAACCGGTACGACGCGATAGGTAGCAGGCCAACGCCGAAATCAGCACAGCCGCCGGCGTTGCACCCGAACGTGCACTCCACTCGTCCAGAGCTGCGACGGACGTTTCCGACAGCGCATCCGTCACAATCCGAGAATGCGCGCGAGGTGGTGCTTCCCGGCCCGCGAGTGTCGATCCGTGATCCACGCCCGCGATGCGCTCGGCCCAGTACTGCCGATCAGCATCGAATCGACTCGACGCCCGATACGCCTGGTCCAATTCCGACAGCTTCACCACATCGAGCGCCTTGTTGGGCGCGGGCTCACGCCCCTCGAGTTCCGAGGTGTAGAGCGCCGCTATGCGGTTGACGATGGTCATGCCGCTGTATCCGTCGAGCGCTACGTGGTGAATTCGCGTGTACCACAGGTAATCTCGATCCCCCGTTTGCAGGATCGTCATTTCGACCAGACGGTCTCGCGTCAAATCGAGCGGTGTTGCGTGATCGTTGTCCATCCACTCCGCAGCAGCTTCGCGCGGATCGTCACATTCTCGAAAGTCGAAGTAGTCGATCTCCGCGCCGATTGTGGGGTCGACGATCTGGCACGGCTCGCCATCCGGGTACATCAACCGCAGGAACGGTGATTCGAACTCGTGCGCCGCCGCCACCGCAGACCGCGACAACAAGTCGATGTCCAGGTCGCCGTGTATCTCGATGTACTGCGCGATGAAATACGGAACCGCCGGGTGTAACTGCTGCGCAAACCACATGCTCCGCTGCACCGCGGACAACGGAAACGCCCCGGCAGGCAGAGTTCGCGACTGCTCATCCCGATTGTCGGTACCCATCACAACCACCCCCGCATGCTTCGCCGGGAGTGGCGATCGAAAGGTGTGGTTCGGGGATTGAAGAAGTACATCGCACCGCCTCGATATCGAGAGTGGAAACCATGAACGACCCTGTTCGAGCCACCGCACATCGCGTCGATCGCGATTAATGGGTCGGCTCGGAGTTCGAACCTCCCCGAAGGTCCGAACTGAAGGATTGAAGTTGTGTCGCCTCGTGCGCCCACTGCATATTCACGGCGGCGCGCACACAGCTACAAAGTGATTGCCCAGACGGGGAGGATCGAAACACCTCGTCGATCGAAAGAAATCAGGCGTTCATCGAAAACGTTCGGCCTCGCGTGCGAGCACCGTCAGCTGCTCACACAAGGCGAGTAGCTCGGTAGTATCGGCGCCCTCAGCGACAGCAGTGGCAACGTCTTCAGCAGCGCAACGAACTTCGAACATTCGGTCCACCAACTCGACGGCCTCGGTGGCCGTCAGGATGACCGCGTCCGCGGGAACGCTGGTGCCCTTCACCGCATTACGCTGCTCGTACGCACGCTGGCGGCACGACTGGCAGCAGTACCGGCGGCGACGGCCGACGCCGACTGCCGCTACGCCACGACCGCACCACGCGCAAGGACTACCGGCGCTTCTGGGGCGCGTGCTCGAGGTCATGAGATGACACTTTACTCGAGATTCAGACGCCCTCGATGTCCGCTCGGATGCGAGCGCGCGGGACCCGGTAAGATGGGGAGGTTGCGTCTTCTCGCCACACGGGAACCAATCCGGTGCTCGTGGCGTTGTAGATGAGTGTGAGCGTCTACTCCCCAACACCGGGCGCCCACCAGCGGTGACGAACGAAGAGAGGACACCACCATGGCAGATCGCGTACTTCGAGGTAGCCGACTCGGAGCTGTGAGCTACGAGACCGACCGTGACCATGACCTCGCCCCCCGTCGTATGGCGAAGTACAAGTGCGACAACGGTGAGATCTTTGACATCCCGTTCGCCGACGACGCCGAGATCCCCGGTACGTGGATGTGCCGCAACGGCCTCGAGGGTTCCCTTATGGAGGGCACTGCGCCCGAAGCCAAGAAGGTCAAGCCGCCGCGTACCCACTGGGACATGCTGCTCGAGCGTCGTTCCGTCGAAGAACTCGAAGAACTTCTGAAAGAGCGTCTCGATCTCCTGAAGGCCAAGCGCCGCGGAGCGTGATGCACTAGCACCACAATGTGCACGTCGAAGACCGTCCGGCCAGGTGCCGGGCGGTCTTTCTCGTTGCATTCGATGCCGATGTGGTCCTTGTGTTGCAGTCATTGTCCACGAACCCTTCTTCGACGCCGATGTCATCCGAAAGCGTTCCCGCTCAGCAGTTTTCATCGATCAGACAAGCGCCGTGCCGGTAGCCTTCCTCGCACTGTTCGGCAGGGAAAGCCATCGGCACGGATATCTGTACCAGTGTTTGCTGTATCCCCTGACGGCTCGGCTGCCAAACGTCACGGATGGAGTACGGCCGGTATGCGAGTGAGCACAGTTTCTGCTCAGTGAGCACAGGCTCCAGCGCCCAGAAAACCATGCTCACTCGAGGAAAAGGGGCCCAGCTCCTTCGCCGATTGCGCCTACGCGGTCCAGCGACGCATCGCCACGTATCCCGCCGCCCCCACCACGATCAACCCGACGCCCAGAGCGACCGTCGTCGAATCCGTCACCAGTCCCGCCATGCCGGTGACTGCTACGAAAACTGGCACGAAATCGAACAGTCGAGCAATCGATTCCGGCGGCTCGACCGGAAACCCGAGTGCTTGGCCGGCCTTGCTCCGGGCGTAGCTCGGGTACCACTCGGTGAACGAGATAGCGAAGAACGTGCCCGCCAACTGCAGAATCCAACCGGTCCAGAAATTGCCGCTGTCGCCCAGCACTGCGTCACCGATCAGTCCGACAATCGCAGACCAGGTGAAGGCCAGCGCCCAGACCGCGGTGATGACGTAATTGATCCGCAAGAAAAGCGAAGTGGTCCAGTACTCCTCCGGAGTGGATTCCTTTGCATATTGCATGGTGAACGGATTGCGCAGCAGTATCGATCCGAAAGCGAAGACAACAAGCGCGATATTGGTGAGCTCACCGCCCCACAATTCGAACCATTCGATCGTATTTGCCGATGCGAACAGTCCAATTCCTGCGAGTATGCCGAAGAAGAGGACATCGAACAGTTCCAGCAGTTTCAGAGTGCCGCCCCGCCGATGATTTGCGGCCAGTATCAGCAGAGATAGTCCGAGCGCCGCTGCAGCGGATTCCTCGAATCGTCCTGGTCCGGACAATAGCGAGAGCAGAATCCACGGGGACAATCCCGCAAGTGGAGACCGTAGAACAGCATCGACAACGCTCGTCTTACGGCTGACACTCTGATCTTCAATCATGGGAAACGCCCTTTGCTCGACTAGGTGTCAAGGCGAATACCCGATAATGAAGGAGGCGAAGCCCCCTGTGCGCCTTTTTGGTAGTGGGGGCTACCAGAAAGGCGCACAGGGGCTTTGCCCCTAACGGCGCTTCTTACGCCCCGAATCGCACGGCCCGGAGTACTTGTCCAGTCCGACGCCCTTGTTCGCTTTCTTGCTGCGTCCGGTCGGGCCTGATTTGGGGCGCTGCACCCACTGACCGTCGGCGTCCAGACCGGGCATGCGTTCACTGAGAGTTCGGCTGTAGCGCGTCTCCCCGTCGACGGTCAGCACACCGTCCTGCACATCGATGTGCGCGACGGTCGCCCAGAACGAGTTCTTGCCGTTGCCGACGTACACGAGGATCTCGTCGGCGTCCGAACCAGGGAGTCCGTCCTTACCGGCTTTGCCGTACCGAATGGCGACGCGAGGATTGCCGAACGAATCGATTGCACCGGCCCCGTTGTCCACGCTCTGATAAACGTTGACCAGCAGATCGCCGTTCTCGTGGGGCAGCACACGAACCTGCTCGACGGCCGGCTTCTTCCCCTTGCCCGGTCCGGCGCTGTCTCCGTAGTGGTAGATGTGCGGCCAGGTTTCGAGTCCACCACGATGGTTCGGCTCACCGCTGATGACGACGTAGTCGTTGGTCTCTTCGTTGCGGCAGAAGAAGTAGACGTCGAGGTCTCCTTCGCCGTACTTCTTGACCTTGCCGTTCTTGTCGTACGTCGCCCCGCGCCCGTCCCATTCCAGGCCGACAGTCAACACCCAACTGGGATCGCCTTGGCTCTTACGCAGGTCGATGCGCGCTGTCTTGTCCTGTGAATCCTTAGTGAGGCTGACGGAGACTTTCTCGAAGCTGATGGTGGGGGCGGGAGCGGCTACGGGTGCTTCAGGAGCCGCAACAGTAGCGGGCTCGTCGTCATCGACGTCGATACCGTGTTCAGCGGCAAAGGCTGCCAGTCCGGCGCTGTATCCCTGTCCGACGGCGTCGAGACGCCAACCCGCGCCGCGGCGATACAAGGCGACCAACTGCAGCACCGTTTCGGTAGTCAAACCTGTTGGCACAAAAGACAACTGCTGCGACGATCCACGGGCGTCGACGCGGATGGAAGTGACATCCGAGAAGTTCTTTCCCTGCGCTTCAGTGCTGCCGGTCATCAACACGCGGTGAACGTCAGCAGGCAGAGCGGCGAGGTCGATGGTGATCGTCTCGTCCGAAACGAGTGCAACGCCGGGGGCTTTCGGGTTGTTGAAGAAAACGAAGTCGTCGTCGGTTCGGACTTTCCCGTCGGCGCCGAGCAGAACTGCCGCGATATCCACCACACCACGAACGCTTCCGGTGTCGAGCGCGATGGTGTAGCTCGCGTCCACCAGATCGGTTTTCGAGCCCTTGGTTACGTCAGTCATTGCTCTCTCCTGTTTCGGGAAGGGAGGGTTCACGTCGTCGGGAAATTACTGCTATCACTATTGAGCCCGCAGCGAGGAGGCACAGGACGACCTCGGGCGCGGGGCCAAGCTTCGTTGCAAGGGTGGTGTCGGTCGACAGCGGCACATCCGCAACCAGATACTCGGGTACGAACAAGTCGGTTTCCGACGTGACGGAACCGTCCGGCGAGATGATGGCGCTGACACCGCTGGTAGCTGCGACGACCACTGCTCGGCCGTGTTCGACGGCACGAACTCGCGACATCGCCAACTGTTGGTACGTCATCTCCGTATCGCCGAAAGTGGCGTTGTTGGTCGGTACGGCAAGAAGTTGCGCTCCGTTGCGCACTGATTCCTGGAATGCCCGGTCGAATGCCACTTCGTAGCAGGTGGCGATGCCGATGGGCACACCCGCGGCGTGGACAACGCCATTGCCGTCGCCGGGTACGAAGTTGCCGGCGCGGTCGGCGTACTCGGAGAACTTCCGGAAGAAATCGCGATACGGCAGGTACTCGCCGAACGGTTGGATGATCTTCTTGTCGTGCTGTTCCTGCGGACCCTTGTTTCCGTCCCAGACGATCACGGAGTTCGTGGTTGTCCGGTCGGCGTTGACCAGCACGGTACCGACCAGGATCGGCGCACCGATCGATACGGAAGCGCGAGTGATGTCGGCTGCTGCGTCCACGTTGCGCAGCGGATCGATGTCGGAGGCGTTTTCCGGCCAGATGACAATGTCGGGTTGTTTGACGCGTCCGGCGTCGACCTCGTCCGCAAGCCTCAGAGTTTCGGCAACATGGTTGTCGAGCACCTGCTTGCGTTGGGAATTGAAGTCCAACCCCAACCGCGGGACGCTTCCCTGAATTGCCGCGACGGTGATCGTCTTCTCGCCGGAGTCCATGGTTGCGAGGAACGGCGCCACGGCAACAGCCAGCAGAACAGGTACGACGGATGCGGCAACCGCTCCGACAAATCCCCTGTCCCAGCGTTTGCCTGCAACGGCAATAGCTACGGCAGCCAAACCGGTGCCGGTCAGGGCCACCCCGAAACTGAGCAGCGGCGCTCCGCCGAGGCTGGCCAGCGGAAGCAGTAAACCTTCGGACTGGCCGAAAGCAAGCCTGCCCCAAGGGAATCCGCCAAACGGAACACTGGAGCGCAGCCATTCGGTCAATGACCAGATTGCGGCAATCCAGAGCGGAGCCCACGGTAACCGAGACACCAAAACTGCCAGGAGCCCGAACAATCCGATGAACAGTGACTCCACGGCGGCAAGGGCGATCCACGGCATTGCGCCGACAAATACCCCGATCCACGGGAGTAGTGGAATCAGGAAGCCGAGACCTGCCAGGTAGCCGTATCCGAATCCAGCTCGCAGCCGCAGTCCCCCGCGGCCGAAGTTCGTCAGCACACACGTGAGGAGTGCAATGCCCACCGGTGCGAGAAACCACAGAGGCCGCGGCGGAAACCCCACAAAGATCAGATATCCACCCGCTGCCGAGTACAGCGACCGCAACCACACCGAACGGGTCAGAATCTCGGTTATCCGAGACCGCTGCCCGGCGGGTGACTCAACGCTCATAAACGACGCGTCCACGATGCACCGATCGAACACACACCGGTGCCTGCGCGTCGGCGTCGAGACTCGGTAGCGCCGGGACACGCGAGCGCGGATCGGTCGACCATCGCTGGACCGAGTCGGCCGGCGCGCTTACCTCGAGGTCTCCCGCTTCCCAGATGACATACGACGCCGGCGCACCCGGGTTGAGTGTTCCGGCCGCGCCGTCGCGGACTCCGCCGGCGCGCCAGGCGCCGCGGGTTGCGGCCGAGAAGGCCGCTCGCGGTGAGATGCCGCTTCCGTCGGTGCGGTGATGCACTGCGGCACGGAGCATCGCCCACGGTTCCACCGGAGTGACCGGTGCGTCGGAACTGAATGCGAGGGAAACGCCCTTGGATGCGGCCGGGGCAAACGGGTTGAGTGCAACGGCGCGTTCGCCGCCCAGTCGCGTGGCATACAGGCCGTCGGTGCCGCCCCACAATTCGTCGAAGACCGGCTGGACGCTGGCAATGACGCCGAGCGCGGCAAAGGTTTCGGCGTCAGCGACAGACATCATTTCGGCGTGCTCGAGACGGTGACCCAGTGCGGCGACCTTGGGTCCGCCGAGTTCGTCGGCAACCTGCTGAAATGCTGTCGCAGCGGCCGAGACGGCGGCATCACCGATTGCATGGAACCCGGCTTGAATTCCGGCGAGGGTGCATGCCCGTACGTGCGCCGCGATGGCGTCGACGCCCAAGTAGGCGTTTCCGGTCGAATCCGGTTGATCTGCATAGGGTTCGGTGAGCCACGCAGTGTGCGATCCCAGCGAACCGTCGATGAAGAGGTCACCGCCGAGGCCGTGCGCGCCGGTCTTGTCGAGGAGCGCTCGAGCGTCCTCCGCTGTACTGACGTGCTCACCCCAGTATCCGCGGACCTCGACGCCGTGATCGTGAGCGAGGAGTTCCTGGAAATCGGTGAGGCCGGAGATATCCGGGCCACCGCACTCGTGCACGGCAATGATTCCGCGTGAGGCGCAGAGATCGAGAGCGGCGGTGCGGGCCGCGGCGCGCTGATCTGCCGTGAGGAGGTTACGTGCGGCGGCGCGGGCGAGATGGTGGGCTTCGAAAGTCAGCGGGCCGTCGGCGGAGTAACCGGCCTCGTTTGCCAGTCCATCGATCCCGTCCCGCAGTGTGCTCGAGCACACTGCCGAGTGCACGTCGATCCTGGAGAGGTACACCTTGCGCCCCGGTGCTGCGGCATCAAGGTCAGCCGTCGAGGGCGCAGTCTGATCGGCCCACTCGGTGTCGTCCCAACCGTGCCCCCAGATGACGGCGTCGGGATTGGCGTCGGCGAATGCCGTTACACGCAAAAGGCATTCGTCGAGCGACTGTGCACCGACAAGATCAAGTCCGACTATGGACAATCCGAGCGCAGTGATGTGGACGTGAGTATCGACAAAACCGGGAGTGACAAACGCACCGTCCAGATCTTCGATCTCGGCGCCGGGATGCAATGCGCGTCCGGCGCGTTCGTCACCTACCCAGACGACGGTGCCGTCGGTGATGGCGAGCGAAGTCGCGTCAGGTGCAAAAGAACTGTAGATCCGGCCGTTGACCAGCAATCGAGTAGTCACGAGCGCCAAGTCTGCCTGTTAGTACTGCGGCCCCCGCGAACGGGTGGGTGTATCCGTGTCGAGAATCTCACCCTCGAGGACAAGTTCCTTGCCGTTGCTGGCCACATATTCGGTGGTCGCGGTAGGTGTTTCGACGATGATCTCGCCGTCGATGACCTCACCGTTTCCACGCATCCGGGCTGCGTATCCGACGGTGCCTGCAAAGGCGTCACCGCCCGCTGCGAACGCCGCTGCCCGCCGGCCTGCCAGGAGGACAGCAAGAGGACGCAGTGCCCAACGGGTCGGGGGAATCAGTAGGAGCAGACCCAGGACCGATGTGACAAGACCGGGAACGAACATCAACGCGGAGCCAGTAGCAACGAGCGCGCCGTCTGCCACGGCGAGCGACGGTGAACCTTCACCGCGCGTTGCCTTGCGGAATCCGTCCATGACTTTTCGCCACTGCGAACGCATGAGCACCATCCCGACCAGTGAACCGGCCAGGAACAGCAGAATTGTCCAGGCAATGCCGATGGCGTTGCCCACGATGACAAGTGCGGCGATCTCGACGATCACGTAAAGCAGGAACATGGCGGCGATCATGACGTCCCCTTTCAGACGGTCTACCACTACAACGCACGACGGTTCGGTTTTTCTCCCGAGCGCCCGACATTGCCTGTGTAGTGAGTCACTTCCCACCGCGCCGGGTGTGCGCGACGTTAACTAACGCTCCGCTAACGATCTAACCCTAAAGTTGACCTTTAGACTCTGGGTGTGGTCAAGTCGTTTCACCCGCTTTCCAGCGGACCTAGTGAACGTGAAGGAGCCCGACATGAGCCGACTCCCCGGCAACAGACTTTCCCGGCGTCTACCCGCTGCGCTGGCCGGCGCTGCCGCCGTCGTAGCCCTGACTGCAGGGTCTGCCCTGGTCGGAGCCGGTTCTGCGGCGGCAGATCCGCAGGCACCTGCCGAGTTCACAGTGCCGATCGAGATCAATGTGCCCACCGACCTCGCGGCACTGATCGATCAAGCCGGCGCAATCTCGCCCGAGGCCACCGCTGCGTTGAATCAATTGATCGGCACGGCGGCAGCTGACCAGATCGCTGACGCATTGGGCGTTGATCTCGGCTTCACGACACCGGCGCCGTTCATGTATCCCGCACCGACGGTTGGTTGTGGGCTCGACGGACAGATGGCGACGGTGACTCTCGCTACCGCGCAGTCCGGGCCTAACTTCCCGTTACCTCCGTGGGTGGAGGACAACCAACTTCGATTCCAGGCACTTCCCGCGTACATCGGGATTCCGAAAACGTCCGAGTTGAGTGTCGCGTGGATCAACACCAGCACATTCAAGGGCGGAATTGTTCCTCTGGACGAGACCCTCCCGGTCGTGGACACTCCCCTGTTGTCGAAGGTCGTCGACACCGGTGACGGCAAGGTCCTGGCCGCGATATTCGGCAAGGTCGACTACACCGACGGAAAGTCCTGCATCGTGCTTCCGACGGTCGGCTCCTTCGACGCCTGAGTTCGTATCGGCCTACGAGCCCGGAGTCACCAGCCCGGTCTCGTAGGCCAGCACGACAGCTTGCACGCGGTCGCGAAGATCCAGCTTCGTGAGGATGCGTCCCACATGAGACTTGATCGTCGACTCCGATAAATACAGTTCCTGGGCAATCTCCGTATTGGATCGCCCCGCCGCGATATGGCTGAGCACTTCCCGTTCACGTTCGGTCAACACGTCCAGAACGATCGGATCTCGCCGTGGCGCCGGACCGTCGACGATGAAGCGAGACAACAATCTTCGCGTCACCTTGGGTGACACAACAGCATCGCCGGCCGCAACACTGCGGATTGCGGACACGAGGTCCTCGGGTGGAGTGTCCTTGAGCAGGAACCCACTGGCACCTGCCCGCAACGCACCGAGTGCATGTTCATCGAGATCGAACGTCGTCATCACAAGAACACGCGATTCGATCCCCGACGCCAGAATCTGCTCGGTTGCACTGACGCCGTCGACAATCGGCATTCGGACGTCCATCAGCACGACATCCGGCTTCAGTGCGATCGCCGAGGCAAGCGCAGCCGCTCCGTCCCCGGCTTCACCGACCACTGAAATATCTTCGTGTGCCGCGAGGACCATATTGAGCCCCATACGCATGAGTTCCTGGTCATCGACAATCAGCACGGAGATAGGCACCGCGTAAACCTATCGGGCCGACCGGGCTGATGCGACTCAGCCGTTCGGATGGGCCGGCAGATGTCGAGTGGCGTCGTAGGGCTCGAAGTAGGATTCGCCCACGACGAACATCCCCTTCTGCGGCAGCCAGAAATCTCCGAGACGTGCCTGCACAGGTAGCGGACCTGGCGGTCCGATATCGACCCCGTCAATACTCGCCCGACTCCGGTCGACGGTCCACAACATCCGAGGATTCGCTCGATACCATTGACCGTTCGAGGTGGTCCCGGTCAGTTTCACCCGGCCGACACCCAGCGCGGGTCCGGCGGCGCGTCCCATCGCGGACATCACGCCATTGCTGCGCCACATTGCGCCAGGCATCAGCTTGCCCATGCCGGTCATCGCGGCGGTCGCCGCAGATCGGCCCACGTCGAGTTCCCACACGAGTGTCTCGTCCACCCTGACCGTGAAGGCGGACGGGCCCGTCCACGTCACCTTGATGTCCGCTGTTCGCGCGTCGGCGAGATCCGAGCCGAAGTATCGGGCGCAACTGTTCTCGGGCGAGTTGCTGCTGTAAATGATCCAACGTCCGTCGGGGTCTCGATGCCACACCGAGTCGTACCCGGCACCGACCGAGCTGGCGGGAAAGTGCCGCATCGCCAAGTAGTGGCCACTAGCGAATGGTTGTCCCATCACCCCGTAGCCGGCGAATCGTTCTTGTCCGTCACCCGGGGGAACCTCTCTGGTGCGTTCAGCAATTGATCGTGGATTGTCAGTCATCATCTGTCCTCTCCGAATCCGTCCCCGTTCGACGGTTACCCCGTTTCAACATCGGCACCAGCGCGTTGCAAAGTCGCCAGTGCAACATTCGTCGGGATTCTGGAATGCTGGATGTACAGCAACCACACAACGGGGAGGCTGACATGAGGTTTTACGAGGATCACATCGTTCCGCGACTGGTGAACGCAACCTGCGGGATGTCGCTGACCGAACCCTCGCGCAAGCGAGTCTGCGCCGACCTGCACGGTCGTGTTGTCGAGATCGGGTTCGGATCCGGTCTCAACGTCCCGTTCTACCCAGACTCCATCGATTCGGTCAGCGCCGTCGAACCCGCCGACCTCGGCTGGAAACTAGCGGGCACACGGCTCGCGGAGTCACCCGTGCCCGTCGAGCGCTCCGGACTCGACGGGCAGTCACTTCCCTTCCCCGACAACACCTTCGACGCCGCACTCTCCACGTGGACGATGTGCACTATCCCCGACGCGGGCGCCGCGCTGCGCGAGGTGCGACGGGTTCTCAAGCCCGGCGGAACCCTGCATTTCGTTGAACACGGTCTTGCCCCGGACGAGAAAGTGCGACGCTGGCAGCACCGCTTCGAACCGATCCAGAAAGCAGTCGCAGGCGGCTGCCATCTCACGCGCAAGATCCCGACGCTCGTGCAAACCGCGGGCTTCGAGATCCACGACCTCGACACCTTCTATCAGAAGGGTGTACCAAAAATCATGGGCGCGCTGTCCCTCGGCGTTGCCAGGCCCGTAGGTTGACTGACTCCGGGCACCAGGACTTGTGCGGCGCTACCTGTTGCGTCGCCGAGTGATCCGAAGCTCGCTACGGCTTCGCGCCGGGCGCGAGCGAATTGCGGATCAGCCGCGGGCACGTTGACCGATGGCCGCTTCGGAGACGATATGGGCGATTCGACTTGCCCGTGTCGCGTCTCGAGCGGCAGTGACGATCCACCACAGCATCTGTTTACGGGCGCTGGGCGGAAAACCGTCCCAGTTGCTTCGAGCTCGCGGGTCTCGATCCAGCGCCGCCGTCAAGTCAGACGGTTCCTCGAGGTCTTCTACTTGGTCGGAAATCGTCCACCAGCCGTTGCCTTTCGCGGCAGCAATGGCGTGGCGCCCAGCGTCGGTCATGAGGCCGCGCGCCTCCATATCGGCTGCGCGTTCGCGGTTGAGCCGGGTCCAAGAACTCTTGGGTCTGCGCGGCGTGAACAATTGCAAGCCGCGCTCTTCGTCGAGGATGGTGTTGGTGGAGTCGATCCAACCAAAGCAGATGGCTTCCTCGACGGCCTCGGGGTACGGGCAGCGTTGACGGCCGGCGGTGTTGCGCCAGGAGCACAACCACACGCCTCGGGCCGATTTATGGTTGTGCGTCAGCCAAGTTCGCCACTGTTCCCGAGTCTCGGCATGGATGATCGGGTAGTCGAATTTCCACGTTGGGGGGTGGGCGGAGACCGGTGGCGGCGATTCCGAAGTGGTCATTTACTCTCCTAGTTCAGAGCGAAACGGACACGTATCTCGATAGACGAGGGACCGGCATGGTGGCGAGATTCTGAGGTGAATGGCGAGCTGCCTTACGGTGTCGGCGAGCTCGGCTGGTTCGATGACTGTCACTGGAGCGGTGAGCGCAATGCGAGCAACCGTCATGGCGAGCCGGCCGAGATCTTCACCGCGGATCTCGACCACACTGAAGTTCGGCCCCAACTCGATTGGTGTGTGGTCAATCCATCGGAGCACACCCTCGAGTTCTGCGAACGTGGCTTCGATGACGAGTTTCGCATCGAGGTGACGGGGCGACGAGCCGAGTGAGCTCGCGACGAAGCCCGCCGCATCACCACCCGGAATCTCGCGTGGTGTGAAATGACTGCCCGCCAGCTGGGGCTCCCAGAGTCGGTCCAGCCGAAAAGTTCGCCAGTCACCACGATGTTGGTCCCATGCCAGGAGGTACCAACGTCGTCCTGCCGTGACAAGTTGGTGCGGCTCGACCAACCGTCTGCTGCTCTCGCCATCACCTCGCCGATAGTCGAAACGCACATGCTCATGGTCGCGACATGCCGCGGCGAGCACACTGAGTGCTTCGGGATCAACGATGTCGTTGTCGTCCGCCCGCCGCATCGAAATGACGCTCGAATGTAGCGCCGACACACGTCGGCGCAGGCGATGAGGCAGGAGTGTTTCGATTTTCGTCAGCGCGCGCAGCGACGTTTCTTCGATGCCGTCGATGGCTGCCTCAGCGGCGTAGCGTAGCCCGACGGCTACCGCGACGGCCTCGTCATCGTCGAGAACCAGGGGCGGCACGTGTGCTCCTGTTGCAAGTCGGTAGCCCCCATATTTTCCCGACGTGGAATCGACCGGATAGCCGAGGTCGCGGAGGCGATCAACGTCGCGGCGCACCGTTCGCTCCGTGACCTCGAGTCGTGCGGAGAGCTCGGCGCTGCGCCAGAAACGATGAGTCTGCAAAAGCGACAGCAGCTGCAGCGCTCTACCTGTTGGATCGTTCCGCATTTCTTCAGTGTGCCAACAATCGAGGACACGATGTGTCCGCAATGTTCCCTATCGTCGGGGCAACCGGTCATTCCACACACACGATCGGTAATCAACCCAAAGGAGAATCCGTGAATCCATCCGACTTCCCCAAGCCCGTCCTTATCCCAGTCAACGGCGTGGAACTCGAAGTCTTCGAAGCAGGGCGACACAATGCCGGGAAACCCATCGTGCTGTGTCACGGATGGCCAGAGCACGCCTATTCTTGGCGATACCAGGTGCCCGCCCTTGTCGAGGCGGGCTACCACGTCATCGTCCCGAACCAGCGCGGCTACGGCAATTCATCACGTCCGACCGAAGTGACGGACTATGACATTGAACACTTGGCGGGTGATCTCATCGCACTTCTCGATCACTACGGCTACGAAGATGCCACCTTTGTCGGTCACGATTGGGGCGCCTTTGTCGTGTGGGGCCTGACCCTGTTGCACCCGGACCGGGTAAACAAAGTGATCAACCTGAGCTTGCCCTACCAGGATCGCGGAGAGCAGCCCTGGATTGAGTTCATGGAAGCCGTGCTTGGCGGCGACTTCTACTTCGTCCACTTCAATCGACAGCCGGGCGTCGCGGACGCCGTGTTCGAAGACAACACCTTCCGGTTCCTCCGCAACATGTACCGGAAGAACGAACCCCTCAGGGAGCCTCAGCCGGGTATGGCGCTGATCGATCTCGCCAGAGCAGAGACGCCGCTCGGTGAGCCTCTGATGAGCGATAGCGAATTGGCCGTTTTCGTCTCCGCCTTCGAATCGACAGGATTCACGGCCAGTATCAATTGGTACCGAAACTTGGACCGCAACTGGCATGTGTTGGCGGACGTGAACCCCATCATTCAACAGCCCACACTCATGATCTACGGCGACCGCGACGCCATCGCGAAGTCTGAAAAACTGACAGAGTTCGTGCCCAACGTAGAAGTAGTCAATCTTGACTGCGGTCATTGGATCCAACAAGAAAGGCCCAAGGAAACTAACCAAGCAATCTTGAACTGGCTGGAACGGCAGGATGCAACATAGTTTCAACGCTAGGTGGCGCCTCAGGAAATATGTCAATCTCATTCAGATCCAGTACTAAGCCCGTCAGGTCATGGATTGTATTTCGAGTTGGTCTTGGTGCACTGTCGCTAATAGACACGCGATGTCGATAAGTCCTGGGCGTGCCTGACCTGGCTAGAACTGGCCATCGTTCAGGCCTGCCCTGGACCGACCACGCGCAGTCCCTCAGGCGGTACTTCCTGCACGATGAATTCGTCGCGGACGTCGGTCACGATGGCTACGTAAAAAACTGGGTGACCGTCGACCTGCGCATGGCACCCGATGGTGAAACCTTCGAGTCGCGGAATCCGCTGGAGAACAGGTTCACCGCCGGCGATGTGGGCATCTCCGTGGAGGCGTGCAGCCTCGGCCAGAACGGCTCGCTGTACCGCGTCTCGGTCGACTAGGTCATCGTCGTCCGTCAGTGTCGACAGCGTCACCGGTTCCCTACACACGAACGGCACCTCCAGCCTCATCGGTTGCGGCGCCCCGTCCGGGGAGGCCGGTGGGGCGTAGGCGCGGAACCCGATGCGGTACACCGCGATCGGTCGATACGATTCACGGTCGATCACAAACGACCATCGCGCATTGTGCGCCGGTACGGTACCGCTCAGCGCAGGGCCCCCATGTGCTGTCGCAGCTAGGAACTCGTCGTATCCGACGAGGTCGGCGACTCCATGATCGTGGTCGCGAGTCTGCGCATGGACCTCCAACAATTCGACCTCGAACAGCGACACCGGATAGGGGTACTTCCACCCGACGATCTCGGCGTAAAAGTCTCTGAGGGCGTCGGTGTCGAGATCGTTTGCGATCCACTGTGCGATTTCACGTGTGGTTACCTCCCCGACAGGTCGAACTGGCTCGGGAAAACCACGGAAAACTCCGTCTTCGTCGACGCTGTCCGCGAAAGACTCGAAATCCATGTTCGCGATCGACAGGTTGTTCTCCACGCTCGGCATCTCCGCGGGAATGACGCGAAAGGTTCTCCCGCGCGGCCGCTCCGGTTCGTCCGGACCCGTGTAGACCGCGACGATGGGTTTTTCGGGGTTACTCACCGTCTCGGCATCGACGAGAAATGCGTAGTAGGGCGGCGGTTCGCCAATTGCCTCGAGCAACCCGTCGACGCTCAGCCCGTCGTAGTCACGATTGTCGATGCAGGTGAGGTAGGCCGCGAATTCCATGTCGTTGCCCTGCAGAATCGGAGCCATTGCGGCGACAGCGATCTCACGCCAGGCGGCGTCGTCGCTGAAGTCTGTGCGGATCAGCAGCGACTCGTCTGCGAGGTGGTCGGTGAGTATTCTTCCGGTTCCGAGAGTTTCGAGTACCTGCGCTTCACGGCGGTCGTGTTCCTCCGCTGCGAGTTCGGCGGTGATCTCTGCCGCCTCCCATTGCGGTGGGTCAACGGGAACGATCGACTCGACGACGCGAGCGCAGTCGGCCGGGTCGATGTCCTGATAGCTACGAATTTCGTATGTCCAGTCACCGAGTGACTGCCGATAACGTTCCGGCGTCTGATCGTTCGGCCACTCGAGTGACGGCTCGCCGATCGCGCTCACCCAACGGCGCAACGTGAATTGGGGCGAAATCCCGTTGATCGACAAGCTCAGCTCACCGGTACGGGGATCACCTGACTGCGACGTGGCACCTATCGTCAGCGGAAGCCACGTCGGAACCGCCTGAGGTATCTCGGCCAGTGCGCGTTCTCGTTCCTGATGCTCGCGCTGGAACTTCGCCATCTCGTCTTGCGCGGGGCGAGAGGGACCTGTCCATCTGAAAAGATCGGGCTCGAATTCTTGGTCCAGAGCAGGGTTTTCGAGTTCCATCCACTCATCGCCGTACCGCCATCGCAACGCGACACCGAGGTGCGCATCGAACACGTAGGTGACCGTTTCGTTGGTGTACTGGTCGAGAGCGGTTACTTCCCATCCTTCACGGCCGCGAACCATCGCTTCTCGGGGTGTACTGGGGTCGACGAATCGATGGTTGTCGAACCCGTGACTCGATTTGGGAGGAAACACGTCGTACGCACGCAGAAGCAGTGAGGGTGAGCCGATACCCATGGTCGCGTAAATGGTGTTGGGAGACTTGGCGGCGTGGACCATCGTGCCGTCCGCGTCGAGTGACCATCTGTCGGTGGTGTCCTCCAGGAATATCGGTTCACCGAACTCGTTTTCGTAACGCCATGCCGCCTCCGGAGCGTGCAACACCAGCTGCCATGACCCGTCGGGTCGGTGGACGCGTCCGCCGACTGTGCGTCCCATCGTGCCGTAATTCGCGCCTCGAATCTGTTCCCAAGTCGGAGCCATCTTCAGAACGTACCTGACGGTCCGTTCTGCCGAGAAAAGCCCGACCCACACGCATGCGGCCGCCAATCCCCAGCTTGCGGTGCGAGCCACGACTCTAGGTACGGTACCGTCGCATGTGGGTGACCCCGAGTCCGCGACCTTCGTGTTGCGGTTCACCGAGAACTCGGGGCATGAGATGCACAGACAGTTCCGCGAGTTCTCCTCTCCCCTCGCCGCTTGTGGTTCGACGCCGGGTTTCTGCTTCTCGCGCTCGACGACGGCGGCGTAATGGAAAACCGATTCAAAGAAGACCGCCGCCTGGGAACTCTGATCGCATGCGTCAGCCTTCTCATCGAGGCCATCGCTCGACATGATCGATGGCAGATTGCCCGCGCGGCCACGGGCCCACTGCTCGAGGAACTGCTCGCCGGCCATTACGACGACAAATTTGTCACCGGTGATCGTCCCGACCATCCCGGTCTTCAAGGTGTGCCAATTGCAGTGGCCGATGACCGGGTTGCCATCGTCGTCGGAAGCGTTCCGACCGAAGCCGAACCCCGACCGATTCAGGTGACCGCCGTCTTGGTGGCACGCGATTGTCCTCGCCGCTGGTTAGTCGCGGCACTGGACTTCGATATGGTCGCGGACAACGACTTTCAGCGCCAAGTCCAATTCGGAACGTTTTCGGAAGATATGGACCTCGCCGTCATCGCAGCGCACGGGACACTGGACAATGAGGCCGCAGAAATCGACTGGGACGATCCCACTGTCGTTCTGCGCGAAAGTGATAGTGGCACAGTCACTGTCGCGGACATTGTTACCGAACTGGCCGAGTGGGACAGGTCGGCATGGGCGTGGTTGGCAGCAGAACGCGTCACACTGAGCGGCCACTATCTGCGTGCCAAACATCCAGAACTTGTCCGCGAGTACCCGCATCACTGAGGAAGCAGATCAACCGTCTGTCGAGGATGACTGACTGGTTATAGAGCGGATTACCTCCACTGTGACTGGAGGAGGTGCCACATTCGAAACGTGCAGTATTCCCGGTCTTCGTGGATATCTGCGAAACTCCTCGGATGGCACTCATCGGGCGCGAAGCAGCGGCATTGCTCAACGACGCCGGAATCGAACTCGGCCCCGGATTAACCGAATCTGAATTCGACTCTGTCCACGAACGCTTCGGATTTCACTTCAATCCGGATCACCGTAGCCTGCTCGCCACTGCCTTACCGCTCGGTGACCGCTGGCCGGACTGGCGAAACGGCGACGACCTCGAGCTGGAGACATGGCTAGATAGTGTTGCCGAAGGATTCATATGGGATGCACTGCATCAGAGTCCGCCGTTCTGGCCGCCATCGTGGGGCACATTGCCCTCCTCAACCGAGGACATAGCCACAACGGTGCGCCGAGAACTCAGGGGGTGGCCGCGCCTCATTCCGATCTACGCGCACCGCTTCACCCCCGCCGCGCCCTCACCGTCAGAATCACCGGTGTTCTCCGTGTGGCAGACCGACATCATCTACTACGGGGCCAACCTACTCGAATACCTCACCAACGAGTTGCTGTCCGGACAGGGCCGAAAGGCACTCTCCCCCCCCAAACTATCAGCGTCCCGTACTGGTCGCGGTTCGTCGAGTCAGCAAACAGCGCAGAATCAATCTGACCAACATCGACGCGCAAAACCTTCTATCGAGTGTGCCGTTAACCCGACAGTCCGGGATATGGCGGCTCGCCGACGCTGTCGACTGGCCGGAAGGAAAAGCCGTCTTGCTGCGTCGATTTCCCGGTCGAAATCGACGGGTTCAACGACTTCGACATCTCCGCTCTACCCAAACACGTCAAGCACTCTCCAGCTGCAAGCGGAGGATGCTTGAGCGTCGAAAGACTGCTCGCAAATCATCGAATACGCACACTCTAACCTGACTCGGTTCCCGTTCAGTCAGATACAACATTGATGCATCTGTATCGAATAGCGGCACCTCGACGGGGTGCCGAGAGGCGCAAGACGGCCACCGACTCTTTGGAAGCCACTCGATATCTCCGGGTGTCGGCGGGCTTCGTCGTGTACCAGTCAGAGAGAACCCGATGGCGCTGTACGCCGACGAGTTCGCAAGGGATTACTTTCGACAACGCTATTCGCCATTCCCACGGCAACGGAAGAACCAGATCCAGCGACCTGCGATCATCAGTAATTACTTCCAGGCCGAACCGTTCAGTGACGACTTGAGACGTCGATTGGCGGTGTGCAGTATTCGAAACGTGAAATATTCCTCCTGACACCATGCGGACACCGAACCGTACCGGGATTGTCGCACTGACGTGAGCCCGTTTGATAGCGGTCGGTCGGTACGCTCGTGCGCATGGGACTGGGGTTTTTACTGCTGTTTGCCATGTTCGGCCCATTGCCGTTGCTCTGGTGGGCGGCGGTCCGGGCGAAGAGCCGCGGCCTTGGGGGGTCGTTCGTCGGGCCGTTTCAGGAGATGTTCGATCCCGGTGCGGCGCGAGCACAGATCGTCATCGAGCAGATCGCGGAACTGCCTGACCCTGCGGGCTCCGGCGACCCGGACAACGACGACGATGTGCCGTACACAGTCGCCTATAAGGGCGTTCGACTCCACATCAACCCTGATAGGGGTCGACAGCGTGGAGGCGACGGGACCACCAAGTGAGCTGAGTGAGCACCAGCCTGGCCAACCCCGGCAACGCCGACCTCGCGTTCCTCAAGGACCAATACCAGGCACTCGTCCCAGATCTCCACGTCAGCGGCCGGTTCAGCAGTCAGTGATCATGCTTTCGCCGAGCGTGCAGTCGTCTTCTGACATTCCGCGTTCAGAAGTGCTGTGCGCCAACCGTCTACCTGACAATGTCGGTAGAGAGTGGCGCGCCGCTGCAAGTCCTCGACTGTTTCGATCAGATGTTTGAGTGATCGACCTAGCCTGTCCAGTCGCCAGACGACGAGGGTGTCACCGGCGTGAAGGTGACTGAGTAGATCGAGCAGGGCCGGGCGATCGTCCTTGGCGCCACTCGCCACTTCTTCCCACACTCGATCGCATCGAATGGCCTCCAGAGCGTCCCTCTGCAAATCGAGGACCTGATCAGTCCCGGAAACCCTTATGTACCTGTGACTCCCGAAATTGTTTGGCACGTTTTTACCGAATTATTGGCACGGGGCTTAACCGTCAGGTGATTCGAGGTGGATGTTGCCACCTGATCGGTATCGTCGCGGTATGACTCGTTCCGATGTTTCCTGGCAGAGCCGAGCGATGGCGTGGCCGCTGATCGTGGGAGCTGTATTCGGAAGTTACTTCGCGCTTCTCTTCGCAGATTCCAGCGATGTCAGTAGTGTTCTCACCGCGATCTGCCTCGGGTCGTTGTGCTCGCTTCCTGCCGGCGCGCTTTTGGGAATGGCAGCAATCCTGACGGGGAAGGGCGTCCTCGCGGTCGGCGAGCGACACGTCCGCGCCGCGGCGCCGACGACGTGGCGGCTCGCATTCGCAACGTCGACGGCTGTGGTGGTCGCGATGATCGTCACTGCTGCGCTCTCCGTTGCAGGAGCCGATGGGTGGAGTATCGCCTGGCCTGCGTTGACAATCTCAGCCATTTCCTTCGGCGCAGCATCCGTGTACTACCCCGCGGCCACACATGAGGACCTCGCTCACGATGACGTTGCATCAGCTGGAAAATAGGATTCGGCACATAGCCGAATCCCCTACCGTCCCAGCCATTAGCACTCCCCTGGTGTGGCGTTCGGGATATCAGTTCAATGCCAGTAGTCGCCCATAGTGTGAGCTACGCGGCGATTGCGTACGTGGTTGATAGCGTCCGGGACCTGTGCAACTCTCCTTGATCTTGGAGCAATGTTTTTCGGAGTGCTCGACGAACGACGAAATCCGGCACCAGTACCGCTTGGAGTGGCGATCGGACAGCCCCCATGCCTGGCATCCGCAGTGTTGTCCTCGCTGAGCCCGACGTCGGCAGTGGTGTGCGAATTCAGCGGGTACACCGACGATTGCGGCTGCGCACTTATGCGCCAGACCAGCGGGCTCGGCAACTTCGTCGCGGTAGTCGAGCAACTTAACTTAGTCGCGCTTCGACCAAATGACCGTGGTTCGGCGAATGCCATACCGACGGCACAATTCCCACTCCCGTTATGTGGCTGGTCGATGACGCAGGAAACTCAGCAAGGGCCGCTCTTCCCGTTGACGGGACGTGCGGAAACCCGCTGCCCGACACCTACGCTCCCGACACCTACGTGGCAATCACGAATCTGACGATGCCGGACGAGCAAGCGCACAATCTGCCCCGAACATTGTGAAGCCACAGCCACGGCACGCCACGTTTTGGCCTGTTTAACCGGTTCGCTCGCAGATCATTTCTACGGGTTTGGGTGTTCGTTTTGACCATCGACAAACTGGATAGTTTCTCCTGCCGGACACCCGAAATGCCCTGAGCAGCAGTAGAAACCCTGGGATAATCGGAACATGAGCTACAGCCACGGCAACTTGACCAACCCACTAAATAGCGGATGCGTCGCATGAGCGGCATTATTCTATCGTGACAGTCATGAAACCAGCGCCGCTCCCTCCGCGCCCGCTCCGAATCAGCCTGTCCGTCGTCGCATGGTTCAACCTGCTCTCCGCCCTTCTCGGAATGGCTGGACTAACCATTGGTGGCGGGTTCGGCCTCCCCCCGGAATGGATCGAAGGAACCGTCTTCACTTCCTACTTCTGGCCAGGCATCATCCTCGGCGTGATCGTCGGCGGAAGCCAGGCAACCACGCTCGTTGCTCAGTACGGCAGGTTCGCACTGGCGTGGGGTCTACATGCCGCAGCCGGCCTAATCATGATGATCTGGGTCTTCGTCGAAATCGCCATCATCCTCGTCTGGTCGCCGCTGCACGACATCTATTTCGCCACCGGCATCATTCAGACAACCCTCGCCGTGCTCGCTCTAGGTGCCTGGCCGCGCCCCTTCCTCCACCAATCGTCAAAGCAACCACCACCCACTTCCTGACCGCACCGCAGGACATAGTCTTCATAAACTCATCTACACAACGTTCAGTTGCGTCCCCGCGCTGGGATACCTCGGACTTACTGTTGATCGGTTCCCACGCCATGTTCGATCACTCGCCGGGAAGTGAAGTCAGTTCTCGAGCCTCAGGTCGTCGTCGATCAAGTTCTCAGTAGCTGCTGCACGCGCTTGCACTGGCAACGGTGAGGAGGAGCGCCGAGACGATGCCGAATGCAGTTCGGGTGGTGACCATCTGAGATCAACGATCCATTCGTGGGAAGAAGAAGGACAGGAGGGTGCCGGCCAGCAGTAGGCCGGAGCAGACGAAGAGGGCTTGGGAGTATCCGGAAACCAGTGCTTCGGTCGGCGCGCTGTCCGAGCGTGCCGTCGAGGATGCGGCGACGCTCACGAGAACGGCTAGTCCGAGTGAACCGCCGATCTGACGCGACGTGCTCAGCAGCCCGGATGCCATGCCGACTTCTTCGGGAGGAGCGTCGGCGGTGGCGACGTTGCTGAGCGGCATGAACGACAGGCCGATTCCGATGCTCGCCAGAAGCGAAGGCACCAGGATGACGGCCCAGAAGGGACTGTCGAGGTTCATGGTCGAGAAGATGAAGGTCCCGATTGCTGCGACCGCTGTTCCGACTACGAGTAGCGGCCGAACTCCGTAGCGTGGAAGGAGTTTGGTGGATGCGAGGATGCCGATGACCAGGCCGAAACAGAAGGGCAGGAACGCCAGACCGGTGGTGGTCGGCGAATAGCCCAGTCCGCGTTGCAGGAATAGCGAGACGAAGAAGAACGCGCTGAACTGTGCCCCGCACACCAGGCACATGATGGCGTTGGCCAGTCCGATTCGGGGTCGAAGGAGGGTGGACAGTCGTACCAGTGTTGTGGCGCAGCGGCTTTCGACCGCGACGAAGGCGGTCAGCAGGACGATCGTGAGCGCGAATCCGCCCAGCACGTAACCCGAAGTCCAGGAATGTGATTCAGTGGCGATGACGGTGCCGACAAGGGCGGTGATTCCGGCCGTCGCCAAGATGGCGCCGGGGAGATCGAGGGAGCCGCCTCTAGCGGCTTGGCCGGCAGGCAGGCCGCGGGTACCGGCAACTGCGGCGATCAGGGCCACCGGTGCGCCAGCGAACATCACCCATCGCCAACTGAGCCCTTCGGTCAAAATGCCGCTCAGTACTACACCGAGTGCACCGCCCAGTGCTGATGACATTGCGCCGATGCCGAATGCCTTGGCCCGGGCGCGTCCGGTGGGAAAGGCCTGGCTGAGGGCGGCGAGCCCGGCCGGCGCGATCATCGCAGCGCCGACGCCTTGAAGTGCCCGAGCGCCGACAAGCATCTCGGCGGACACCGAGAAGGTGCCGACGATGCTAACGAGGGCGAACAGCAGAAGCCCGGAAACCAGAACCCGGCGAGTGCCCATCACATCGCACAATCGGCCGCCAAGAAGCAGCAATCCGCCGAAGGCGAGGGCGTACGCGTTGACGACCCAGGACAGCCCGGCGTCGGAGAAGTTCAATGATTCCTGGATGTCGGGTAGTGCGACGTTGATGACCGACATGTCGAAGGCGACCAGGAACTGTGCTGCCGCGGCGGCTGTGAGGACCAGGGCAGGCGCGGCTACCGCCCGTGTTGTTGTTGTCATTGCTGGCACCTCATTTGTATACATGTTCTCATAAGTAGTTAGGTTTACCTTGCTGCCGACCGGGATGCAAGGGGTTCCCCGGGCGAGAGCGCCGTAGCAGGGGCGCGCACAATCGATGCATGGCCGAAAAGATGGAACCGAGATCGCCGCGGCTCGGACGTCCCCCGACGATCACGTCGGAGCAGATAGTCGAAGAGGCGAAACGGCAACTTCAGTCCGGCGGCGCCGACGCACTGAGCATGCGAGCGTTGGCGAAGTCGCTCGGCACCACTCCGATGGCGCTGTACCGGCACGTGGGCGACAAGGAACAGCTGATCAGCGCGGTTCTCGATGCGTACTCACAAGACCTCGGTTCGCTGGTCCTGCCACAGGATCAGGTCGAGCGGATTCGCTTGATCTTCACCGCGATCTTCGAAACGCTGGCATCGGAGCGCTGGATCATCGAGTTGCTTCAGCGCGGCGGGCGCGGCGGGAGCGGCGCCGTCGTCCTGGTCGATCGAGCCATGGCCGCGTGTGTCGAACTGGGCATGTCTCCACGCCGCGCACTGTTGGTCTACCGAGCGCTGTGGAACTACACGCTCGGCGCACTGCTCAACATCTATGACGACAGCGCGCGACCCGAAGGCAGCGTGTCACCTCTTGCGATCAAGATCCGAGAAATCGGGCCCGCGGAACTACCCGTACTCAACGAGGTGCTCGAAGACTGGCCGGCCGGGACGACGACCGATGGTTATCTCGAAGGTCTCGACATACTGATCGACGGATACCTGCGTCGCCCGGCCTAACGGCACAGGCACCAGGCCATGTCTCACAGCGACAACGTGCCAGGTAGTCAACACGCCGAGCCTCGCTCCGAGAGGCAGTGTGGCCGCCACCCCGGATGCAACTTCATCTCCCATAGCCAACCGATTAACGCAGCATCTCGACGCGTTGTTCGCCTTTAGGAGAAATCGGCAACCTGCCTATCTGAGTTGTCCAGGATCAGCTGTTCTGAGGGGTGGCCGGATACACAGGCAGCCACATCGCATCCTGAACGGCCTGCACCAAGTCGTCGTGGGTCACGGTGGCGACGCCGTCATCGGCTGCTGCCTTCGCGACCGCCACAGCCACCGTCGCGGACGAGGCACGAAGGTTTTCGACGTCGGGGAGGAGGGACGCTCCCCGCTCCGAGACATCCACCTGACCGGCGACCGCGACCGCAGCTGCAAGGAGCATGCCATCGGTTACGTGACGAGCACCGGACACGATCGTGCCAAGGCCTAGGCCTGGATAGAGCAGAGCGTTATTGCATTGACCGATCCGATAAGTGACGCCGCTGTATTCGACCGGTTTGATCGGGATCCCGGTCGCCATCAACGCCTGCCCTTTGGACCACAAGATGGCGTCCTGGGGCATGACCTCTATACGACTGGTCGGGTTCGAGAGCGGCAGCAAGATGGGGCGTTCGACCCCGCCACTGAGCGCTTCTACGACGTCCTGCGTGAAAGCTCCGTGCGCGGTCGAAGTGCCGATCAGGATGGTGGGTTTGACGTGCTGGACCACCGTCAGAAGGTCGATAGGGCGCCCGCCCCAATCGGCGACTTCGTGTGCTGGCCGGGCATAGGCTTGCTGGTAGTCGGGCAGGTCCTGCATATCGTCGGTGACCAAGCCGTCGCGGTCGATAAGCCACACTCGAGCGCGGGCCTCGTCATCGCTGAGCCCGGCGCGGCTCATCGCGGCGGAGATCTGGTCGGCCATGCCCGTGCCGGCGGTGCCAGCGCCAAAGATGACAAGTCGTTGATCCGCGAACGTCTGTTTGGTGACCTTCAGCCCCGAGATGACCGCCGCCATGACGATGGCGCCGGTTCCCTGAAGATCGTCGTTGAAAATGCGGTACTTGTCGGCGTGGTCTACGAGGATACGGCGGGCATTGGAGGGGCCGAAGTCCTCAAAATGCAGCAGTGCCTTCGGGAAGAGCTTCTCCACTGTCTCGAGGTAGGTTCCGATGAACTTGTCGTACTTCTCCCCCCGGACGCGACTGTGTCGGTTCCCAAGGTAGAACGGGTCGTTGAGGAGCGCTTCGTTGCTTGTCCCCACATCTAGATTCACCGCGATGACGCGATTGGGGTTGATGCCGGCTGCGGCGGTGTAGATCGCCAGTTTCCCCACGGCGATGTCGGTACCGTTGACGCCCCAGTCCCCAATCCCGAGGATCTCCTCAGCGTCGGAGCAGACGATCAGGTCCACATCCTCCGGACCCAATTCCAGTGTGGCGAAGGCGATTTCGATGTCGTCGACGTGATCGATCGACAGGTACACCGCACGCGACTGGCGGTAGTCTTGTGACCACTGTTCGATCGCGTCCCCGATGGTCGGGTCGTACACGACGGGTAACAATTCCGAGAGGTGATCCGCAATCACGCGGTAGTACAAGACTTCGTTGCGCTCGTGGAGCGAATCAAGGTAGATGTACTTCGCGAGATCCGTTGACTGCTTTTGCAACTGTGCGTATGAGCGTCTCGCCTGCTGATCAAGGGTCTCGACCGCTGATGGCAACCGCCCTACCAGGCCAAGTGATGCACGCTCCTCTTGCGTGAATGCAGTTCCCCGGTTCACCGCATCGTCGCGAAGAATCTTCTTTGCTTCATCCATGCTCTCCCCCATCCGTCGGGAGGACCGCCAGTGGACCCTTCAGGTGACAGTCCGGCGCCAATGACTGACCTCAATTGGAGTCAAATCTAACCCCGCAGTCGCTGCGCTGCCCACAGGTTGACTGAACTGTCCCGGCTGGCCTATCAGGGTTGCTCGCAGTGTGAACGCCACCTCTTCGGATTCGGCAGCTGACCAATCTGTCTACGCCTCCATACTGACGATGGGGCCTTACACCTGACAAGGATGGAAGGCCCCATCGATGCGTTGATCTGTTGAGACCAAGATCGAATCTGGGACTGTCTCACTGATCACTGCACCAGAACCGAACGAATCTGGGACGAGTCAGCTCGGCGGGCGGCTACCGAGTGCTGCTCCGGTCATTCGCTTCGTTCATCGAGAGCTGCGTCGACGAGATCCGCAGCGGCTTTCAATCCGAGACCCCGATGTTGTTCACGCAACGCCTTGATCGCCGAGATCCGGTCCGTTGTCGATTCGATCGCCGACTCCACATCCAAGAACGGAACATCCTCGGGTGCAACAAACGTGTGATCAGGCTTGGTTCCTCGGGCCAAACGCTTGCGCCACATAGCGACGGCATTAACCGCGAAGGAGACGATGCCTCCCAATACGACTACGACGACAACCCAGTTCCACACCGAGGGGTGTTCGGCAGCCTGACCCACGCGGGAAGGAAGAACAGAGAGGGAGAATCCGATTGTGGCGACCGTAGCTGCCCATCGCTGAACGACCTCACTGTCGAGCAACCGCACGATCTTCGACACTTCATCCCCCTTGGTCATCCCCGCACAACATCAACGAAGTGTCTCAACACTAAGTGCCTCAGGAAGAAACGATTAATGGACGCAGTGGCTTCGAAAGGAACACCGATCAATTCCCGGACTCCAGGTTCAGCAGTCAGACAGGGGAACGACTCGGTGATCACGCTTTCGCCGAGCGTGCAGTCGTCTTCTGAAAACTGACAACATGCCTTGGGGATATTTCAGCAGATCTGTGCGATTTAGTGTCCGACAAAGATGTGTCGACGGGTAGACCGGATCGACCAATCGCGACGAACTCTAGCCGTGTCGGCTGTCGAGGACACGACCCTGTCGCCGCTAGAGAATCTCCGCCGCCGCGACACTTCGCACCAAAGCGTCTGCGGACGCACGTGATCGATCCACGCCAATTCTTCTGTCCTGCAACGAAAATCTGGTCGGTCGGTCGACTAAATTTGAACCTCGAAACAGTCGATTCCGCGTCATTTTTCACCCTCAACGGGCATATTTCGGGCCATTGAAGACCGTCATCGTTATGACATACATCACATTTCAGGTCAATTCTGTAACGCTCTGCGGGCCCGAATAACGGCGATCGACCTGCAATAACACCTTCTGATGCACATACGTTGCACAAACAGGCACCGACACGCCTACCCGTGACCAATCCGTGACAGTCCCCTACCTTGGAGTGAGCCCAAGCAACCGGGCATTACCGGATCGCCACCGCCAGCCCCACCCCGTGATTCGGATTCGACAACATCCCTTTGTGGTGGGAGCTGAGACGGTCACCGTCCTCCGCTGGCGGAAATTGAAAGGAATTCATTTACATGAAGAACAACACTGTTACTCGCGTCCTTGCTTCCGTCGCTACCGCCGGCGCACTCACTGCCGGAGTCTTCGGCCTGAGCACCGGCACCGCATCTGCTGCCGGCCACGACTGGTCGGGCGTCGCAGAATGCGAATCGTCGGGCAACTGGGGCGCGAACACCGGCAATGGCTACTACGGCGGACTCCAGTTCAGTGAGAGCACGTGGCAGGCCTACGGCGGTTCGGGCAGTGCACACACCGCCAGCCAGGCAGAACAGGAACGTGTCGCGGAAAACGTCCTCGCAGGTCAGGGTGCCGGCGCATGGCCGGTGTGCGGACAGTACCTGCGCTGATCCCCACCCCTTACGTATTGCGTCGCTGCCCGGTGACCGTCGAATTCGACGGTCACCGGGCAGTTTCGTTCTACCGACATCTCGTCTCGGGAGAGTCGCAAGTGATATTCAGCGTCGTGGCGCGTCGACACTGTCCGATTGCCGACGGGTCACCGACTGCGTCGACGGAGTAATTCAACGCACGCTAGAATCACTTAGCGTGCGCTAGATAGGGTGGCCGTGACTGGATGAGATTCATGGCCGACCCCAGGTAAGGATGTGCCGATCAGTCGGCTCGAACTTTAAACGGGGGTTCGGTTTGCCGTCCGTACCACCTTGTTCGAGTTACCTTCCGCTACAACGCAATCACCCGGCCCAGGCCGGGTTTCAGCAACACCCTACGTGTCAACACCGAGACTGAGGCAGATACCCGATGCAACGCAAGCACTACGAAGCCGATCATGAGGACTACCGCGCAACCGTCCGCGAATTCCTGGCCCGTGAGATCGAACCTCACTACGCGAAGTGGGAAGAGGATCGGCTCATCGACCGCAGTGCGTGGCTCGCCGCCGGCGCGTCCGGCATCCTCGGCCTCAGTATTCCCGAAGAGTACGGCGGTGCGGGCGTCACCGACTATCGCTTCCGGAATGTTGTTTTCGAGGAAATCGCCCGCACGGCCACTACATCGTTCGGCTCCGGGTTGAGCGTGCACGACGACATCGTCATCCCGTACGTCCTGCATCTGGGCACGGAAGAGCAGAAGGCCCGCTGGCTGCCCCGGATGGCGAGTGGTGAGGTGATCGGCGCAATCGCGATGACCGAACCCGGCGCTGGGTCGGATCTGCAAGGAGTTCGGACTTCTGCGGTACGGGACGGCGACGAGTGGGTGATCAACGGCCAGAAGACGTTCATTACCAATGGGATCCACTCCGATTTTGTGATCGTCGTGTGCCGGACCGACCCCGAGGCGGGGTCGAGGGGCTTCTCTCTGATTGCCGTTGAACGTGACACTCCCGGATTCACCCGCGGGCGCAAGCTCCACAAGGTCGGACTGGCTGCTCAGGACACTGCAGAACTGGTCTTCGAGAACGTGCGCGTTCGCACCGACAACCTGCTCGGTACCGAAGGAAAGGGATTCCTTCATCTGATGGAGAACCTGCCGCTCGAGCGGATCTCCATTGCAGTGTCTGCAATCGTGGCTGCCCGCGCTGCCTACGAGTGGACCAAGAACTACGTGTTCGAGCGAAAGGCATTCGGAAGGCCGATCGGCGATCTGCAGAACACCCGGTTTGCCCTTGCGGAGATGCGCACGGAGATCGAGGTCACCGAATCGCACATCGACCGCGCCGTTCTCGCACTGAATGCCGGTGAGCTCACGGCAGTGGATGCGTCGATGAGCAAGTGGTGGGCGACCGAACTTCAGAAGCGTGTTGTCGACCGCTGCGTGCAGTTGCATGGTGGGTACGGGTACATGATGGAGTACCCGATCGGCCGCGCCTACGTCGACTCCAGGATCCAGACCATCTACGGCGGCACTACCGAGATCATGAAGGAAATCATCGGCCGGGACATCGCCGCAGAGTTTCGGTGACACCTTGTCCCGCAACGAGATCGACTGATGCGCACGACGCTCACGTGACCACGGATCGATCCTCACGGTGAATCCACACCGTGAGGATCGATGCGCGAGGGCTATGTGGAGGGCTATGTGGAGGCAACATCGAGGCCGAGCGCCCCGATGCACATCTGATCGAGGGTATCGAGCAAGATCTCCTCATCTGCTTCGTCGCCCTGAACGAGCCACAAATACAGCGTGTGGTCGACCATCGCGGACATGGCGCGGGCGGCCATCACCGGATCGAGTGACTCACGAACGTGGCCTTGGTCCTGCCACCGAGCGATTGCACGGGATGTTCGCTCGATCAGTTGTCGACGATGCTCGTGCCGAAGTGCGCGAAATTCGGCATTGAAGGTCGCGACCTGCTCGACGATGGCCATCAACTTCGCGTTTCTGCGATATGCCTGGTAGTACAACCGGTTGGTTGCGATGAGCCTGGCGGCCGGCGACAGGTCGGAGTCGAGAGGTTCACGGCGGTGTACGTCCTCGAAGAGCCGGATGCTCAGCTCCTGGAACACATCGTCTTTCGACTCGAAGTACCGGTAGAACGTCCCGTAGGAGACGGAGGCTTCCTGGACTATCTGCTCGACTCGAGTGTCGAGAAACCCGACCTCCTCGAAGACCTTGCGCGCTGCATCGAGCAAACCGTCGCGCGTCTTTCGACCCCGCGCGGTCAGGGTGTCAGCGGGTGGCGGTACGGAAGGTGTACTGGCAGATGACTTGCTCACCCTCGTGAGTGTCCAATAAACTGACATGACTGTCAAGTCATGTTCCCTCGGTGGGCGCACCCGCTCGCCCCCCGCCAGCGTAGACACGTAGCACTGGAGGGGTCGAGCCTGGTCCGGGATCAGGTCTGCGACGGACGGAGCACGTGGCGGGGGTTCGCCACCCGCAATCGAGTGAGCACGGCAGTCGAGATCAACTGGCGGACGGCAGTATCCGCGTACGAGACGGCGCCGGTACGAATTCGATCGGCAAGATCTGCTTCCGATGTGCAATCGAGTGCTGCAAGCAATTCCGTCACCTCGCCTGTGCGATCTCCGGCACTGAGCTCCCGTCCCGCTATCCCCAGCAGGTTGACGCAGATGCGGAGCAGGTACCGCTCCCGTTCATGCGCCCCGTCAAGCACGGGGGCGATATCATCACGAAGAGTGCCGGTGACCAGTTCGAGGATCTCCGACATGCTCGGACGGTCGTGCACCGACGGCGCCGTGTCGTCCGGTAGCGACTCGATGTTGTCGAGCAGACCGAGAATCAGGAGCAGGTCGTACTCCGACTCACACACTCGCCGCCCGATCGCGGCCAGTTCGATCGAGTTCTCGGCGCCGCTCAGATGCCGCTGCGACTGAAACTGACTCAGCACCAACCACCGCAGCGTGCCGTACGCCTCCCACCAGTGCAGTTCAGCCTCAGACGGCCGGATTCCCGCGGCGCGTTCATAACCGTCGAGCAACTGTTCGCGCGTACCGATGCCCGCAACCGGCGGCTCCGCGCCGAACCGCCACGCACGCACGCAGAGCCAGCCGAGGTCTTCGATCGGATCACCCAGATGGGCGAGTTCCCAGTCCAGCACGCCGCGGATTCCCCCGCCGTCGACAAGCACGTTCCCGAGTCGAAAGTCACCGTGTACCAGAGCATTCGGGCGCCTGGCAGGCCTATTCTCCCGAAGCCAGCGCAGTCCGACCTCAACGGCTGGGCGAGGTTGTTCCAAATCCCGGTACACGGCCTCGATCGCGTCCAGCGGGTCGCCGGCGTCGAGCATCCCGAGAGTGCCGGTGTCCGCACGGTGAATCTGTCCGAGCACGTAACCCATGTCCTCAGCGAGATGAGACCGCACCTCGTCGAACGCGGAATCCCGCTGCAATTTACGCGGGATCGACTCACCGACGATCATGTCCATCACCAGATACGGAGCATCGATGCCCGGTGCCGTGTCCCCTGATGCGAGGACGGTGGGAACCGGAACCCCGACTGCGGAGGCCGCCCGCAGGCATGCCACCTCTGCCCGCATCCGGTCTGCGTCGCCGTGCCCGGGTGGGTCCCGGCGCAGCACAACGTCCTGCGATTGACCATCTACGCCCCGAACGTCGACCGCCCAGATCTGACGGCTCGCACCGCCGGTCAACTGTCGGGGTTCCCCGACAGTGATCTCGTCGCCGAAGGAGTCGCTCAGTGCGACGCGGATTCCGTCACCAAGGCTGCTGGCGGCATGAGTCACAGCCATGGCGCTGCGCCTGGATCGCGCAGCAGTCGACGTGCGGTCGACATGCGGTGCACCTCGTCCGGACCGTCGTAGACGCGCGCGTAACGTGCTTGTCGGTACATCCGTTCGAGCGGTGTGTCGGAGGTCAGTCCGAGTGCGCCATGCACCTGGATCGCGCGATCGACGACGTCGTGCAGCATCCGAGCACCCCAGAACTTCACCAAGCCGATCTGGATGCGAGCATCCTCGCCGGCATCCATCACACGGGCCGCGTCGAGGGTCATCAGGCGGGCTGCGTGTATCTGCGCTGCGGATTCCGCGATGTACCGGTGAATCTCGCCCTTCTCGGCGAGCAGTGACCCGTGTACGTAGCGGGTGTTCGCGCGCTCACACATCAATTCGAATGCGCGCTGCGCCTGGCCGAGCCAGCGCATGCAGTGGAAGATCCGGCCGGGGCCCAGTCGGTCCTGAGCGACGACAAACCCCTTACCCCGTTCACCGAGGAGGTTGGCCGACGGAACGCGGACATCGGTGAGACGAACCTCGTAGTGATCGCTGGGATCGTGCCCCATGGTCGGTATCGAGCGGACGATCTCGAATCCTGGCGTGTCGGTCGGCACGATGATCGCGCTGATCCGGGAATGCCGCGGCGTCGACTCCGGCTCGGTTCGAGCGAATACCGAGCAGTACCCCGCATCTGCCACCCCGGTGGTGAACCACTTGTGCCCGTTGATTACCCACGTCTCGCCGTCGAGTTCCGCGTGGGTCTCGATCAGCGTGGGATCGGAGCCGGCAGTGTCTGGTTCGGTCAAACCGACCGACGGCAGGAACTCCCCCGCGACGATCGGCGGGATCCATCGCTGCTTTTGTTCTTCGGTTCCATGCTTGTGCAGCATCAGAGTGTCCTGCATCGACACCGAGCCGACTGCCAGCTGGCCGAATTCGGATCTGCCGATGACTTCGTTGAGGAACACGAAGTCGAGGAAGGGAACTCCCCCACCGCCGACGTCTGCCGGGTGCCCGAGCGCCCACAGGCCCAGTTCTTTTGCGCGCGAGCGAATTTGCCCGAGTGTTTTGTGTGCAACCTCGTCCTCGTTCGCGAGGACGGGTTCTGCGGGGACCACCTCGTCGTCGATGAATGCGCGCAACCGAGTGCGCAGTTCGGCGATATCGCCTTCGGGTTGGTTCACAGTCATGGGTGCCTCCTTGTGGCAGCAGCGAGTTGCAGGGGCCGGGTGGCGGCCGAGTCGACGTACTCGTCGATCCGAGAGATCCGCCCATTCTCGACGCGGACGAACAGACTGGCCGGCACCTCGAGGGGGCCGTGTCCGGGGAGGGTGCCGCGTACGACGTGCTGTTGCGCGAATCCGTCTGGCAGTACGTAGCGTCGGACGTCCTCGTAGCGAAAGTCTGCGAGAGTGCGGGAGAGCCACCGCAACGTGCGGAGGTTCTCCTCGACGGTCTGCTCCTGTCCGTCGTCGTTGTGCCAGATGCGCGCGTCCGGCGCATACAGTTCGGTGAGTGTCGCTTCATCGCCACCGGAGACTGCGGCGAAGAACCGATCTGCGAAGTCTTTCATGCGAAAATGATTCTCCTCGAGGCAGTTACAACACACAAGCCATAACCGGGACGGAGAAATCCGTACGGTCTCCCACCTCGCCCGCCCGGAGTGAGATGTTGACAGATGACTTACTCATGGACAAACTATCCAAGAACATGACATGACTGTCAAGTCACTTTATGGTCCCGCTCTCACCGATTCACCCCAGAAAGGCCCGCAATGACCGTCACCAATCCGAAGTTCGAATTCCGCGGAATCAACCATCTCGCGCTTGTGTGCTCGGACATGCAGCGCACCGTCGACTTCTACTCGGGAACCCTGGGTATGCCGCTGGTCAAGACGCTCGATCTTCCCGGCAACCTCGGACAGCATTTCTTCTTCGATTGTGGAAACGGCGACACGCTGGCGTTCTTCTGGCTGGCGGATGCACCCGACGCAGTTCCCGGAATCTCCGCCCCCGCCGGACTGCCTGACCGGGACGAGCTCGTCAGCGCTGTCGGGTCGATGAATCACGTTGCGTTTGCCGTCCCACCGGAGAAGTTCGACGAGTACCGCAAGCGGCTCAAGGCCGACGGCGTGCCACTGAGCATCACGCTCAACCACGACGACAGCCCGGAGGGTGCGTCGCGAGAGATCCATGAAGGCACCTTCGTCCGATCCTTCTACTTCCAGGACCCGGATGGTGTCCTTCTCGAATTTGCTTGCTGGACCAAGAAATTCACCGAAGCAGATGTCGCACACACGCCGAAGACCGCTGCAGACCGCACCGTTCCCAGCGCTTCCTGATACCCCGAGCTTCCTGAAAGCCCGAAAGGACCTTCCATGCCGCGTCTTCGCGAAATCCCCCGCGCCGAGGTAACCGACGAGAAGATCCTCTTCTTCTACGACCGTCTGTTCGGCACCGACAAGGACCCCGCCGTCGATCACGGCACCATCCATGCAACCCCCGGCGACTGGTGGACCGTCTTCGCTCAGTCCTCCGACGTTTTCCGTCATGCCGTCACGGGATTCACGCTGTACCGCAACGCAGACCTCGATCCCCTCCTGCGTGAACTCGGCCAGGCCCGCGCCGGGTACGCACGAGGCAGCCAATTCGTCTTCTCCCAGCATTGCAAGCAGATGCGCTCCCTGGGCATGACCGAAGAGAAAATCGCGGCCCTCCCTCACTGGCAGGTCAGCGACCTGTTCAGCGACATCGAACGCGCCGTTCTCGCGTACGCCGACGGACTCGTCTACGACGGCGGCCGCGTACCCGACGAGGTATTCGCAGTCCTGAAAACGCACCTGTCCGACAAGCAGATCTTGGAGCTGACGTACATCACCTGCATGTACGACATGCACGCCACCATCTGCCGAGCTCTGAAACTCGAATTCGACGATCGCCCCGAACTCATCGAGGAAGTTCGAATTCCCGACGGCGTCGTTGTCGCTGACCTGTCCGCCGACCTCTCCGGGGAATGACCCGCTAGTCTTCATCAAGACCACCCACTATGTAAGGACTGAACATGGAACTTGTTGCCATCCTGGAACTTTCATTCAAGCCTGATTCCCTCGACGCCGCACGTACGGTGATGACGCGAGTGCTCGAGGAAACACGAGCATTCCCCGGTTGTATTTCCGTGACGACGGTCGTCGACGGCAAAAGCCCCACCAAGTGGCGATTCATCGAAACCTGGGAATCGGCCGAGCACGACGCCGAATACCGCAAGTTCCGTGCCGGCGAGGGAGCTATCACCGATCTCGGCCCGCTGCTCGCAGGTGCACCTTCGCTGACGACGGGAACCATCGACCCACAGGTCTGATCGAACCTGTTCAGACGAAGGCCTCCTGTCGCGAAGTCACGACGCGAGGCCTTCGTCGTCATGTCAGCTGGTCGCTTGAACGGCGGTACCGGCCGACTTCAAGTCGGCCCATTGGCTGTCATCGACTCCGGCCAGTGCGGCGAGAACTTCGCGGGTATGTTCACCCAGACCCGGCCCCGGCACCGGAGTCGCCGGCTGCGACCTGGAGAACTTGGGCACGACACCGGCAGCGGGGACTGCAACACCGAATTGATTGACGAGACGGACCACCATGTCTCGCGCGGCATACTGCGGATCGGCGAGCATGTCCGGGGCCGTGTAGATTCGGCCGGCCGGAACACTGTGGTCCTCCATGGTCTTCAACAGCACATCGCCGCTCATCGCCGATGTCCACTCACCGATGACGGCGTCGATCTCGGCCATGTTGTCGCCGCGCGGGCCATGGGTTGCAAACTTCGGATCGTCAGCCAACTCGGGACGACCCATTGCAGTGCAGAGACGACGGAAGACGGTATCGGCATTGGCGGCGATGATGACCTCAGCTCCGTCCGACGTGGGATACACATTCGATGGCGCCACGCGGGGCAGCACGGATCCCGTACGACCGCGGGTGATTCCGCCGATTTCATGGTCGGCCATCGTTGATTCCATCAGGGCCGCCACTGCCTCGTAAATCGCGACGTCCACTTCCTGGCCGCGGCCACTGACCGACCGCTCATGGACCGCTGCAAGCGTTCCTATCACCGCGAACAATGCTGCCAAGGAGTCCCCGAGACTGATGCCTACACGGGTCGGAGGCAGTCCGGGGTTGCCCGTCGTATGACGAATTCCGCCCATCGCCTCACCGACGCTACCGAAACCGGCATCCGTCGAGCGCGGCCCGTTCTGACCGAACCCCGAGACGTGAACAAGGATGATGCGCGTGTTGATTTCCGAGAGGGTCGAGTAGTCCATCCCCCACTTCGCAAGCGTGCCGGGCCTGAAGTTTTCGAGGACGATGTCAGCTTCGGCGACCAGCTTGCGCACCAACTCGCGCCCGTCAGGCTGGCGCAGGTCGATCGCAACCGACTTCTTGTTCCGCGCAATCGAGGGCCACCACAGGCTTTCGCCGTCAACCGTGACGCCCCACCGCCGCATCGAGTCACCGGATTCGGGTGCCTCGATCTTGAACACCTCAGCCCCGTAATCGCCCAATAACTGCCCTGCGAAAGGACCGGCGATGAAGTTTCCCAGTTCGAGGACACGCAGGCCGCTGAGCGGGCCGGAAGATGTAATCATGGCAAAATTGTACACAATCTTACGTCAAGTCTCGGCAATATCCATGAAACAAGTCACTCCTGCATACAAAGACAGAAAGTTCGTCGGGATAGGCTTGTTTCGCATCAAACCCACATCAAACGAAGAGGCACCGTGGCAACCACACCGCAGGCACCGGGTCAGGTCGCGTACTCCCAGATCCGTCAGGCGATCGTCGAAGGACGCTACAAGCCTGGACAGCGTCTGATCGAACAACGAATCGCCGAGCAGTTCTCACTGTCCCGCACACCAGTGCGTGAGGCGCTTCGGAGACTCGAGGCCGAAGGTCTTGTGCTCAGCGAGCCAAACCGGGGATCTATCGTCCGAACCCTGTCCGTGGAGGATGTCTCGGACCTGTACGGACTTCGGGCCCGCCTCGAGGCGTATGCCGCTGAACTGGCTGCCTCGCGCATCGACCCCGCCACTCAGAAGGTTCTCGACGCAGGGATCGAAGCTTTTGCGCTCGCCCTGACACTCACTTCGGTTGACCCTGTCGAGCAAGTTCGAGCAGTGGACACAGCAAACAGCCAGATCCACCGGGCCATCATGGCCGGCGCAAAGCACGAGCGGCTGAGTCGACTGCTCGAACGGACCACCGACGTTCCGTTGGTCTTCCAGGCATTCCGTCAGTACGACCGCGCCCAGACCGAGCGGTCACACCTGTTCCATCAGCTGATCCGCGACGCGATCGTCGCCGGCGACGCTCGCCGAGCATCTGCCCTGATGCACGAGCACGTCCTTCAGGGCCGCGATGTGCTTCTCGCCCACCTCGCAGCAACCAGCAGCGACGAGGTGGACGAGTTGTTCGGCGTCTCAGCGTGGGAAACCGCCGGCGCGGGCGAGCTGGCCGGGAACCTGAGCCCCGAGTACCCCGCCGAGCCAGTCTGACGCCCTGATCAACTCGGGAAGCAGAGCACCCGTGGCGATTCCACTGCGGTCGAGGAGATAGACCAGATCCTCGGTCGCGATGTTGCCGGTGGCATCCGGAGCGAAGGGGCATCCGCCAATTCCACCGATCGACGAATCCAGCACCGTCACACCGGAATCGATGGCCGCGACAGCGTTCGCGTAGCCGGTGTTGCGTGTGTTGTGAAAGTGGGCGCGCAACCGAATTCCGGGTGCGATCGCCGCGGTCCCCGCGACCAGTCGGGCGACCTGCGCGGGCACTCCCACCCCGATCGTGTCGGCCAGCGCGATCTCGTCCACCCCCAACTCGGCCATCTGCCCAGCCAAGGCAAGGACCGCAGACTCGGACACCTCTCCCTCGAATGGGCAACCGAATGCGGTGGCGATAGTGGCCGACACCCCGATGCCGGCGGAGCGGGCATCGTCGACGAGATCACGCACTATGTTCACCGAGTCCGCGACCGACATGCGCTGGTTGCGCTGACTGAAGGTTTCGGACGCCACGACGACGACGTTGACCTCGTTCACGCCTGCTGCCACCGCGCGATCGAAGCCGCGGCGATTGAGTACGAGACCGCTGTACGAGACATCGTCACGACGCGGCACTCCTGCCATGACGGCCTCCGCATCGGCCATCTGCGGCACCGCGGCCGGGTGCACGAAACTGGTGGCCTCGATTCGGCGCAGACCGGACGCGATGGCGTGCTCGATCAGCGCAATCTTGTTTGCAGTCGAAACGTGCACTGCCTCGTTCTGCAGCCCGTCACGCGGGCTCACCTCGACGATCTCCATGGCATATCCCCTTCCTTGCAAGACTGCTCGGCGAACTACACACCGATCACGATTATTGTATACAAAAGAATTTTGCCTGGCCGAGACGGCAATTCCGCAAAATCTAGCCGTCTTCCATGCGCCTTCGCCATTGCACCTGCAATCAAGCGAGCCAGACCATTCAACCGCCTCCAGTCGGCGCTTGTGATCCATGGCACTCTTGAGTTAGATTGTGTGCAATTCACGGCCGCTTGATCTCGTTTCGACTGGAGCCCCACATGTTGTACAGCGATCTTCTACGGCGGAACGCCACTCGCTTCCCCCACAAGACTGCACTCGCAATGGATGACGGATCCGCTACCCGGACCTATGCCCAACTCCACCAGCGCGCACTACGCCTGGCCAACGGTTTGAGCGGTCTTGCAGCTCCCGGCGACCGAGTGGCCCTGCTGTCCGAAAACAATCTAGAGTACGTCGAGGCCTACTACGGTGTCCCGGCTGCCGGAATGGTCCTGACCCTGCTCAACTACCGGTTGCACCCCAAAGAGTGGGTCTGGATCCTCAACGATTCAGGGGCTCGGGTGCTGATGGTCGAATCGAAGTACCTCGAAGTAATCGCCGATTATCGATCCGAACTCACGAGCGTCGAGCACATTGTCGTGATCGGCGAGGGCGCAACGGGTTTCACGACCTACGAAAACGTCCTCCAGTCCACGTCGACGATTGCCTCACAGCTTCAAATCAGCGATGATGACGATGCCTGGATCCTGTACACGAGCGGAACGACGGGCAAGCCCAAGGGCGCCCGGTTGAGCCATCGCAACCTCAACACCGCCCTGATCCAGTCCGCAATCGAGTACGACCCGCGTCCGGATACCTGCTTCCTCAACGCAATGCCCTTGTGCCACATCGCGGGCTATCTGACCCCGCTACACCAGTTCCACGGCGGATCAGTGGTGATGATGTCTGGCTGGGACCCCGAACGCTGGATGCAGTTGGTGCAGGACAACCACGTAACCAGCGGCGGCTTCGCGCCGACCATGATGCAAATGCTTCTCGCACATCCGAAGATCAACGACTACGACCTGAGCAGCCTCGAGTGGATGGGCTACGGGGCGTCGAAGATCCCGGCAGATGTGTTGCGCCAGACCATTGATCGGTTCGGGCCTGTTGTCTATGCGGGCATGGGAATGACAGAACTCGGCGGCAACATGCTCACACTCGACAAGGCCGCACATGTCCGGGCAGCCAACGGCGAGGAGCACCTGCTCGACGCCGTCGGCAAGCCGATGTCCCTCGTCGATGTACGCGTCGTCGACCCGCTCGAAAATGACTGCCCCACCGGAGAAATCGGTGAGATCGTCGTTCGAGGCGACCAGGTGACCAACGGCTACTTCGGCAATCCGGAGGCGAATGCCCAGAGTTTCGAGGGCGGCTGGTTCCACACCGGCGACCTGGCACGTCAGGACGAGGAGGGCTTCCTCTACATCGTCGATCGAGCCAAGGACATGATCATCTCCGGCGGCGAGAACGTGTACTCGAGCGAGGTCGAGAACGCGATCTACACCAACCCTGATGTCCTCGGAGCTGCGGTCATCGGAACTCCCGATGAAAAGTGGGGCGAGATCGTCACCGCCGTCGTGGTCCGCAAGCCCGGCACCGCACTGACCGCCGACGACGTTGTCACCAGTTGCAAGTCGCAGCTCGCCGCCTTCAAGCAGCCCCGCAAGGTCATCTTCATCGACGAAATGCCCCAAACCGTCAGCGGCAAGATCCGGAAGAACGTCCTGCGCGATCAGTTCACGACCAACTGACGCTAACTCCTGCATTATCAGAACTCCTGCAGTACACGAACTCCCGCAGTACACGAACCGAGGAGAACCCGATGTCATTCACAGTTGTCACTACCGGACTCAAGTTTCCGGAGGGGCCGGTAGCACTGCCCAACGGCGATGCATTGGTCGTCGAGATTCACCGCGGGACGCTCACTCACATAACCCCGGACGGCACCAACACTGTGGTCGCAGAGGTCGGCGGTGGCCCCAACGGTACCGCTATCGGCCCCGACGGCCGCGCGTACATCGCTAACTGCGGCGGGATGATCGCCACCGAGGTGTATGGCTACGTCTTCGCTGGAGGTACCCCCGAGGATTACACCGGCGGCAGCATCCAGGCTGTCGATCTCGAAACCGGCGAGGTCGAGACGCTCTACACCGAGTGCGATGGCGTCCCACTCCGCGGGCCCAACGATATAGTCTTCGACGCGCATGGCGGCTTCTACTTCACGGACCATGGCAAGAGCAACGAACGCGGTACCGACCACGGCCGCCTCTACTACGGCACAAGCGACGGTTCATCCATCCGCCTGGTCGCCTCAGAAATGAATGGCCCCAACGGAATCGGACTCTCCCCCGACGGCACGCGCCTCTACGTCAGTGAGACCTACACCGCGCGTGTCTGGTGGTGGGACGTTACCGGTCCCGGCGAAATCGTCGGTGGCCAGACACTCGCCGGCTCCGGCGGTGGCAACTTCCTCTGGGGTTCGCCCGACTTCCGCTACTTCGACTCGCTCGGTGTCGAAGCCAATGGCAATATCTGCGTGGCATCACTGGCTACGCCTGGCATTTGCGTGATCAGTCCGGACGGCGAACTGGTCGAGTTCGTCAGCATCGACACCGACGGCGACCCCGGCATCACAAACATCTGCTGGGGCGGAGAGGACATGCGAACGGCGTACGTCACCGCATCGAGCACCGGCAAACTGCTCCGATTCGACTGGCCCCGAGCCGGTCTCGTTCTCAACAACCAGGGTTCCCTGGTTTGACGGACGCACCATCGGAAACGTGATGGCGTGGACTTGGCATAACAGCTGCCGCGGCCACGCCATCACGTCTATCCAGACCTACGCGGCTTAAATGCCCGTCACTGCATCGGTCACCACCAATCGCAGCGACGATGCGGCGTGGAGATGTCATCGAATACTGCGTTGTCTCCGATTCGCCAACGCCGAAAATCGGCCGAGATCCGAGATACCGTGCGGCGCCGCTCCCGCCGAAGGTCACGCCGGCGACCGTTGCCGTCGTAGCAGAGCGAGCAGGAGCAGATCCGGGTTCCCGTGAAAGTGAATGTCCAGCAGCAGGTTCCCTGTGACTGCGACGACCAATCGAACGACGACCAATCGAACACAGGGATAGGCGGAAGATCGCAGAGTCCACCGCGATGATCATGGGCAGCTTCGATACCCAACTCACGGAGAGTCAGGCGAACCCACAGCGGTGCGTGTGAATCAGTACGGGACAAGGCAGTGCCTTTCGGGCTCGTGCGCCCCGACCCGCTATCCCCGAATGAGGACGGACCGGGGCGACGGTTGGTCACCCGCGTCCAGTGCCTGCCGCAGCATGCACGTCCGTCCGAGTTGGGTCATGTCACCGATTCTGGCACAGTCCCCCGACAGATGACCTGTCAGCCGAACTCGATGTGCGCGCGAATCGCGCCGTCCTCTCGAAGCCAACCCTTCACGCCCGCGTACTTCACGCCCGCGTACTTCACCATCGCTTCGAAGCCGACCCGCCAGTCGTCCCCAGCGCCGGCCTCGCCCGCAAGCCGCGTAACCGCAGCCGCGGATATCCACGCATGACCATCCTCAACCTCACCCGCCGCAACAGCTCCGAGAGCCTTTCCCACCCTCTCGACGTCGTAGCCGATGGGAGCATGCACTGCGAAGGCCTTGAAAGTATCCCGATTCGCCAATCGAACACCACCGTGTTCATCTACCGTCACCTGCACGAGCATTCCTCCATTCAGAATATTTTCGACTCGCCGGGATGCGAGAAATCCACTGCCCCAACGTGTTAATTACTCACTCGCCTCGACGTCCGTTCGCGAACTTCGTCATCCTAGGTCTTGACGAACACAAAAACTGAAACTAACGTCAGTTTTAGTTTTTATTGAATCCGGAAGGAACATCGCATGGAAATCGGCATTCTGAGCCTCGGCGACCACGTACCCAATCCCCACACGGGAGTCCGGAACTCGCAGCAGGACCGTCTGCGCTCCATCGTCGACAGCGCCGTCGCAGGCGAGGGCATGGGCTTCTCCATGATCGCGCTGGGCGAGCACCACTTCAACGACTACATCATTTCCTCGCCCGAACTGATGCTCGCCGCGATCGCGGAGCGCACGGAGCGAATGCGTCTGGCTACCGCGGTGACCCTGCTCGCCACCGCGGACCCCGTCAAAGTTGCCGAGGATTTCGCGACCCTCGACCTGCTGTCCAACGGTCGTGCCGAGATCGTCGTCGGCCGCGGCATCAACCCGGAAACCTATGCGGCATTTGGCGGTCTGGACCCCAAGCAAGGTCACGCCATCATGGCTGAGAAGATTCAACTGCTCGATCAGCTCTGGAGCTCGAAGGAACCCTTCAGTTGGTCCGGCGAGTTCCGCGGCCCGTTGGACAACGTGCAACTCAAGCCCTCGCCACTCGCGGGCGCACCCCGCCTGTGGATGGGGACCGGCACCACCGAGGAGTCCGTGCGCCGCACTGCCACACAGGGATTGCCGTTGATGTTGCCGAGCATCTTCGCTCGCATCGATACCTGGGGACCGCTTGTGAATATCTACCGCGAGCTCATGGAGGAGCAGGGTAAGCAGCCGATCGTGGGCTCCTGCAGCTACATTCACGTAGCGGAGGACGGCCAGACCGCGCGCGAGCAGTGGCGCCCTTACCTGACCGGCTACGTCTCGTGGGCGCGCAATCTGCTCGGCAGCAAGGCTCCCGTCGACTACCAAGACCTGATCGAGGGAACCGCACTGTGCGGCAACCCGGAAGAGGTCCTTGATCGCATGGGCACGTTCAAGGACGTCATAGATCCCGACATCCACCTCGCCGCCTTCGACTGCGGTGCACTCCCCCACGAGATGCTCATCGACACGATGGCGCTGTTCGCCTCCGAGGTCATGCCCAAGCTGTAAGGGCATCGCCGTCAGCGATATCGCTACAATCCAGGCCTGCAGCGACAAGATCCAAAAGGGGCCATCAAGGTGCATACAGCGAGTACCGAGCATGTGGGCACGAAGGGGCAGCAGACCGAGCAGCTCATCAAAGCCGCGGCGCGCACCGTCTTCAAACGCGACGGTTACCTCAACGCCCGGATGACCGATATCGCTGACGAGGCCGGAAAATCTCCGGGAACGCTCTACAACTACTTCGACAACAAGCGGGAGATCCTCCACGCAATGTTGGAGGACTTCCTCAACCGAGTCCTCGCGGATGGGAACCCCGATCCGCAGGGCGTGTACACCTCGGAATCACTGAGATCCGCCGTCGCTGTGTTCTGGCGAACCTACACCGAGTTCATTCCTGAACTGGTCGGAATCACACACGCGGCGGCAGTCGAGGACGAATTTCTGCAAGCGTGGATGCAGATTCGCGGGGTCGGTGTCCGACAGATTGCCGGACGTATCAAAGTACTTCAGCGCGAAGGAATAACGGATCCAAGTGTGGATCCGTACGTTGCCGCGTCAGCTCTCTCGTCCATGCTCGAACACAGTTGTTATCTCTGGCTCGGTATGAACGCGCAAGGGATAGGCCGACCTAAGTCCGATGACGAGGCGATCGACACCATCACCTACCTATGGTCGCGTGCGCTGGGGATCGAATGACCTTCACAACGAATGAGCGCCGGTGATTTACCGGCGATCATTCGTTGCTCACCCCGTGTGCTCGACGGAGGCTTGGCCAACGAGCCTTACTCGACGGCATGGTCATGACGCCACTCGACAAAGGTTCGGTGCTCAATCAGAGAGAACCTCTGGCCTTTCGGCCAACATGGTTGCATCGGCTATCGATTGAACTATGTTGGCAATCAGATGGTTTCCGAGAGTGAATTCGTTTGCATGCGCCTGTTCATCACCCAATTCCCGCGCCCGGGGACCAACAACATCGATAAGCGAGTCGATTCTCGCAATCGCCGCGGAATCCCAAACACGTACACAGCCCGGATCACCAGGGAGCGCGCCCTTGATCAGTCGCTGACACGATTTCGATCGGTTCAGCCTGCGCGACAACATTCTAGATTGCTCATAGTATTCCAATCTGTCAAGACGGAACTGTGTCAAGCGATTTGGGGACACCTTGACTGGAATCGATTGAGATACAAACGGAATGGTGGCAACATCCGGCTAGTCGGAGCCGTCTCGCTGACAACTGCCTGGATATCATCGAGGACCTGACGTCGATTCATCGTCGGACTGTGCGTCCATCTCGGGGTTCATGTATCCGAGGACGTTCGACGTCGATTCGCTGTAGAAGTTGCCGTACATCCGTACGAAGTGGGACTCGCCGAGGACGTTGAAGCTGGTGTTTCCGATGTCGTAGTCGTGCTGGACGTACATCTGCTTCACGAGTTACAGGCACTGAAAACTCCATCAAATATCAACGGGCCGACGCACGCACCACCAAGGTCAGCTGGCACCGCACCCCGGCAGTGCACGCTACGTCGTCGAATAGTTATTCTGCACTCTCGAGCAGTAGCGGGCACTTGCAACTCGTTACGGCGAACTGGCCCTTATTTATCGGGCCGGCGTGTGTTTTCGGCTGTGTGCATCTGGCTTAAGCACCTGGCGGATCAGGAGACACGACTTAGTCACCCAGCCCCCACCGTGGTGTTTCCTTCTGACCGAAAGCCCTCAGCGCTTCGCGGTGATCGGCGGAATGGAAGCTCAAACCCTCCATAGCGATCGACGCTGTGAGAACCTGCTCGACCGACTGGCGTAGCAACAGGTTGACCGATGCCTTGGTCATCTCGACCGCCAGTCGCGGTCCGGACGCCAGTCGCGTTGCCATGTTGTGGACGGCATCAGCGAGTTCTGCTGATGGAAGTGCATGGTTGACCAGGCCCATCATCTCCGCCTGACGTCCCTTCACACGGTCGCCCGTCATCAGGAATTCCTTGGCCCGATGCGGACCGACCAACAGTGGCCAGAGCGCTGCTCCGCCGTCGCCGGCGACCACCCCGATCCCAACGTGTGGATCAGCGAAGACAGCGTTCTCGTCGATATACACGATGTCGGCCAGTAGGGCGATCGTGGCACCGAGACCGATCGCGGCGCCGTTGACCTTGGAAATCACCGGCTGACGCACCGCGAGCATGGACCGGACCAAATCGATCCCGCCCCGCAGGATCACCTCGTACCCCTCGCCCGTCGGCGCCTGCTCAGAAAGCCAGTCGAAGTTGCCGCCAGCGCAGAACGCACCGCCAGCTGGATCGCCGGTGAGCACGACAGCGCGTACCGCCGACTCCCTGTGGATTGCAGTGAAGACGTCGGCGATTTCCTCGTGCATATGGCCGTCGACAGCATTGCGATGCTCGGGATTGCTCAGGATCACCGTGGCAATCGCGTCGGCGAACTCCAAGCGCAACCGCTGGTAATGATCGCGCTCCAGCCGACGGGCAAAGGACGGTGAGACTGTGGAGGTCGCTGTGCTCATCAAGAAACTCCTCGTGTGTGACCCGACCAGTGACGTTCTCGCAGCTCTCGCTCGAGAATCTTTCCGCTGGCATTCCGGGGAAAGTTGCTCGACCAATTCGATCGAGCGTGGTCGTTTGAATCCGGCCAGATGACTCCTGCACCACGACGATCGAGTCCCGCGGATACCCTGCGAGACAAGACCTTTACGGCCGTAATACTTTCGTAGGCATCGTCGATTTATTGGGCTGTGAGTCAGGGATGATGGTCGGATGAGTCGTGGTGACGCCGCGTTCGATGTACAAACGGCACCGCTTTCCCGGGAGACCATCGCGCACTGTGTGTGGCTGTACTACAGGTTCGCTTTGAGCTTGCGCGACGTCGCCGAACTGATGCTCGCCCGCAGCATCGGCGTCTCGCACGAGACGATCCGCACATGGTGCGCGAAGTTCGGGTCCGCATACGCGCGTGGCCTGCGCCGCCATGCTCCCGAACCTGGCGATAAATGGTTTCCCGGCGAGGTGTTCGTCAAGATCGGCGGCATCTGGCACTACCTGTGGCGGCGGTCGATCGGGACGGCAACGTCCTCTTTCGTCCTGATCCAGTCCCGCCGCAACGCGAAGGCGGCGAAATGCTGCTTCGGCAAACTGATGCGCAAGTAGGCTCGTACGCCAAGGGTGCTGGTGACCGACACGCTCGCCAGTTACGTTGTGGCGCAAAAGACCTGATGCCATCGGTTGAACATCGCCGCTCGAAGTATCTGAACAATCGCGCCGAACTCCAATCAACCGACCAGGCAGCGCGAACGCGCCATGAAGTAATTCGGCTCACCGGGTGTTGCGCAACGATGCCTGGCGGTGTTCAGTGCGATTTCGCCGCATTTCCGGCCTGGCAGACACCGACTGACGTCCGCCGACTACCGCTCCGAAATGACCGACCGATTCGCCACCTGGAACGATGTGACCGGCGTACCCGCCGCCGCCTGAACCGGTGTCCCACCAACAGGATCCGCCCAAGCATACCCGAATGCTGTTGATTCTTAGTTGCGTTCAGCTAAGTTGACAGAGCCCGCGCGGATCCTGATCGCGATCCTTTCACCGCGCCAGCGCCGTCGCGAGCGGGCCGCATTCGGCTAGTCGCCAATGCCGAACACGACCCGGGCAACAATACGGTCCCGGCGGTGCTAGCTGCCTACTTCGGCTGGAGGCGTACACCCGCGTCGATGCGGACAACCTCACCGTTCATGTAGTTGTTCGAGACAAGCTCCCACGCCAGGCTCGCAAACTCCTCCGCGTGGCCCAGGCGACGGGGGAAGACCACGTCCTTGGCGAGATTCTTCTTGAACTCGACGGGGTCCGGCACCGTGTTGTAGATCGGGGTGTCGATCAGGCCGGGCGCGATGGTGTTGACGCGGACGCCGACAACCGCGAGGTCGCGGGCCAGCGGCAGCGTCAGGCCGACGACGCCGCCCTTCGAGGCGCTGTACGCGACCTGCCCGACCTGGCCGTCGAACGCCGCGATCGACGTGGTGTTGATGATCGCGCCGCGGGCACCGTCCGAGTCGGCCTCATTGTGGGACATGGCGGTCGCCGCGAGACGAACCACATTGAAGGTGCCAATCAGGTTGACCTCGACCACCTTCCGGAACGCGTCGAGGTTGTGCGCGGAGCCGTACGTGCCGTCCCTGCCGACTGTGCGCGCGAGGCTGGGGATGCCGGCGCAGTTCACGACCACCTTCAGGGGGCCTGTGGCCACGGCCGCGTCGACCGCCGCGATGACCTGGTCGGCGTCCGCGACGTTGGCCGCCATGAACTGGCCGTCGATGTCCGCGGCGACGCGCTTGCCGTTCTCCGCGTCGAGGTCCAGGATCGTGACCTTGAGGCCCTTCTCCGCGAGCAGTCGGGCGGTCGCCTCGCCGAGGCCGGAGCCGCCGCCGGTGACGATTGCTGAGCTTCCTGCGAATTCCATGATCAATTCTCCTTGTTCGCTATCGGTGTGAGTTGTGCTGAATTACCGGCCTGGTCATTTGCCGAAGCCACGGATCGCGTCCTGCGCCTCGGCGGACAGGATCACCGCGACCTGGTTGGCGATCTCGTCCCCGAGCGCCGTCGGCAGATCGACCGCCCAGGCGTTGCACAGGAGCTCCTTGGTACCGGCGACTGCCCGCGGTGCGAGTTTGCGGAAGCGGTCAGTCAAGGCCGCCACCTCCTCCATGAGCCGCTCGACGGGCGCCACCGCGGTGACCATGCCCCACTCCAGCGCCGTTGCGGCGTCGAGCGAGTCGCCCAGGATCGCCAGCTGCCGGGCCCGCCGGTCGCCGACCAGCCGCGGCAGCAGCCAGCTGGCCCCGCTGTCGAGGGAGAGCCCGCGTCGGATGAACAGCTGTAGGAACTTCGCGCGCTCGCTGACCACCACGAAGTCGCAGGCCAGGGCGAGGTTGGCGCCGGAGCCGGCGGCGATGCCGTCGACCATTGCGACGGTCGGGAACGGGGCCGAGTGCACGCGCTCGACGCACCGGTTGGACACCCGGATCCGGTCGGGCAGCCCGTCGAGGTCGTCCAGCAGCCCCTCCACGTCGGACCCGCCGCAGAAGACCCCGCCGGCGCCGGTGATGACGACGGCCCTGGTGTCGGGGTCTACGACCAGCTCGGCCAGCAGAGCGTCGAGCGTGCTCCACATCGCATCGGTCATCGCGTTGAGCTTCTCCGGCCGGTTCAGCGTGATTGTGACGACGCCCTCATCGCGCTCACAGTCGACGCTCATTAGTTCCCCGCCGGGACGGGAGTATCGATCGACCGGCCGATGATCTCCTTCATGATCTCGTTGGTGCCCGCGTAGATCGTCTGCACCCGGGCGTCGAGGAAGGCCTTGGCCACCGGGTATTCCTCCATGAAGCCGTACCCACCGTGCAGCTGCAGGCAACTGTTGACCACCCGCTGCTGCAGGTCCGTCGTCCACAGCTTCGCCTTGGACGCGTCCTCCGCGGTGAGCTCGCCCGCGACGTGCTTGCGGATCAGGTGGTCGACGTATACCTGCGCGACCTCGGCGGCCGTCGTCAGCTCTGCGAGCACGAACTTTGTGTTCTGGAACGAGGTCAGGCGCTGGCCGAAGGCCTTGCGCTCGCGGCAGTAGTCGATGGTCCAGCCCAGCACGGCCCGCGATCCGGCGATCGCGGAGACGGCCAGCGCAATCCGCTCCTGGGCGAGGTTGCGCATCAGCGTCGCGAACCCGGTTCCCGGCTCGCCGAGCAGGTTCGCCGTGGGCACCCGGGCGTTGTCGAAGAACAGCTCGGCGGTGTCTTGGCTCTTGAGCCCGATCTTGCGCAGCGCCCGGCCGCGCTCGAATCCAGGCGTGCCGGTCTCCACCACGATCAGGCTCAAGCCGCGATGCCGCTGCGTCGGGTCCGTCTTGGCTGCGACGATCACGAGGTCCGCGTTGATGCCGTTCGTGACGAAGGTCTTGGACCCGTTGATCACGTAGTCGTCACCGTCAAGCAGCGCGGTGGTCGCGATCGAGGCGAGGTCCGAGCCGGTGCCGGGCTCGGTCATCGAGATCGCGCCCATCAGCTCGCCGGTCACCATGCCCGGCAGCCAGCGCGCCCTCTGCTCATCCGTCGTGGTGCTGAGCAGATACGGCAGCACGATGTCGTTGTGCAGGGTGATGCACATGCCTGAGCTGATCACGTTGGCGCGCTGCAGCTCTTCGGAGATGATCGCGTTGTAGCGAAAATCCGGCTCGCCCAATCCCCCGTACTCGGGGGGCACAGCCATGCCCAGGAAGCCGTTGTCGCCGGCCGCCCGGAACATCGATTTGTCGATGCGCCCCTGAGACTCCCACCGCTCGTGATGCGGCACGATCTCGGCGGCGACGAAGGCCCGGAAGCTGCTGCGGAAGTCGTCATGAGTTTGGTCGAAAATCTCACGCTGCATTGCCATAGTTGCGGTCATCGGGCCGTCCAGCCGCCGTCAACCGCAATGTTCTGGCCGGTAATGAAGGATCCGGCCGGACCGGCGAGCAACAGCAAGGCGCCGTCGAGCTCCCCATTTTCCCCCGGTCGCCCCAGGGGCGTATTGCGCCTGATCCAGCCGCTGGCGGACTCGTCGGCGAGCATCTTGTCGGTGAGCTCGCTGGGGAACCAGCCGGGCGAGATCGAGTTCACGCGCACGCCCTGCCTGGCCCATTCGCAGGCCAGATGCCGGGTCATGCTGATCACCGCGCCCTTAGCCGTGCCATAGGCGGCCTGCGGGACGGGTGCCGACGCCACCATGCCCAGAACGGACGCGATGTTGACGATCGAGCCGCCGCCGCGTTCCGCCATAGATTTACCGGCCAGTACGCTGAGTTCGAACAGCGCGGTGACGTCGATGTCGAACGTCTTGCGGAAGTCTGCCATCGGCTGCGTCATGGCGGGAACCGCGTCGGCCCAGCCTGCATTGTTGACGAGGATGTCGATCCCGCCGAGCTCGTCGGCGCGCGTTATCAGAGCCTCAAGGTCTGCTGTCTGGGTGATGTCGCAGCGGTGCGCAAGAATCCCGGCCTGCTGCTCCGCAAGCGACGCAAGCAGTTCGGTGCGCCGGGCTGCAGCGATCACGGTAGCGCCAGCGGCAGCGAGCACAGCGGCGAAGTTGCGCCCCAGCCCACTCGACGCACCGGTAACGACGGCAATCTTGCCGGTCAGGTCGACGATATGACTGGCGCTCATCACAGAGCCTCGATGATGGTCGCGTTCGCCATGCCGCCGCCCTCGCACATCGTCTGCAGGCCGAAGCGCCCACCCGAGCGCTCAAGCTCGTGCAGCAACGTGACCATCAGCTTCGCGCCCGAGGCACCCAGCGGGTGGCCGAGGGATATGCCGCCACCATTGACATTGAGTTTGCTGGAATCGACGCCCATCTCGCGTTGCCAGGCCAGGACCACCGGCGCGAACGCCTCGTTGACCTCAAATAGATCGATGTCGTCGATGGTCAGGCCGGCGCGGTCGAGCACCTTGCGGGTGGCGGGGATCGGCGCGGTGAGCATCTCGACGGGGTCAGAGCCGACGACGCTCATGTGCCGGATGACGGCGCGCGGGCGCAGCCCGAGGTCGCGGGCCTTGGCCGCCGACATGATCAGGACCGCGGCGGCGCCGTCGACAATCTGCGAGGAGTTGCCGGCGGTGACGCGGCCCTCGGGGATGAAGGACGGCTTGAGCCCGGCCAGCGCCTCAATTGACGTGTCGCGGATGCACTCATCGGCGGCGAGGGTCTCCTCGGACACGGCCACCTCGCCGGTCTCACGGTCACGGACCTTGCGGGCCACCGGCACGATTTCGCGGTCAAACCGACCCTCGTCCCGCGCACGCGCCGCATTTTTGTGGCTGGCCAGCGAGTAGGCGTCGATCTCGGAGCGGTCCAGCTCCCATCGGTCGACTACCATTTCTGCCGAAATACCTTGCGGCACAAGGCCAGTGTGGCCGTGAGCGGTGCGGTCTGCGTAGCGGGCCTGGGCCGCGTCGCCGTAGACCGCACGGATGTCGCCGCCCGGCGCGTTGGAGAACATCGGCACGGTGGACATGCACTCGACGCCGGCCGCGACGACTACGTCGCAGCTGCCGGACATGATCGCCTGTGCCGCGAAGTGGATCGCCTGCTGCGAGGAGCCGCACTGGCGGTCGACGGTAGTCGCCGGGATCGTCTCGGGCCAGCCGGCGGCCAGCACGGCCGTGCGGCCGATGTTGGTGCTCTGCGGGCCGTTCTGCGTAACACAGCCCATGATCACGTCGTCGATGATCGCAGGATCGATCCCGCTGCGTTCCTGCAGCGCGACGAGGGTCTGTGCGACAAGCTCGGCGGGGTGCCAGCCCGAGAGTGAGCCGTTGCGCTTGCCGGCTGCGGTCCGTACCGCGTCAACGATGACTGCTTCCGCCATGAGTTCTCTCCAATGTCTCGATCAGCCGGGGCCGCAGCCCGTTCCGGCGGGGTGAATAGAAAAGCAAGGTGACGAAAAGGGGCGGGCCGGAAAATGCTCCGCAATCGCGGGGCCGCGCCCGGGATGTCACCTCGCTCCAAAATGTAACTGAATTCAGTTTCAGTATTGGACAGCCGTGACTTTATCGTTGACGCGTCGATCCGTCAACCCCTGGGGAGGGTGCTCGCCGGCGACTCAGCTACCCGTCCACTGGGCGGGGCGTTTGTCCAGAAATGCCTGCACGCCCTCGACAACATCGTTGCTGGCCAGAACCTTTTCCATCGCGGCGTCAGATAGTGCCCACGCCGCGCTTTCCGAGCCCGCACTGCGCACCGCGACCTCACGAGACTCCTGCACCGCTAACGGCGCATTGGCGCAAATCTGCTCCGCCAGCTCTAGCGATCGCTCCAGTACGGTGCCGGGCTCGCACAGCACATTCACAAGTCCGAAGCCTGCCGCCCGCTCCGCGGAGATCGGCTCGCCGGTGAGCAACGCCTGCATCGCGATGTTGGGCGGCACCTTCTGCCCCATTCGGAACAGTCCGCCCGCGCCGGCGACCAACCCGCGCTTGACCTCGGGCAACGCAAACGATGCCGAGGTAGAAGCCACCACCAGGTCGCAGGCGAGCACCAGCTCGCAGCCGCCGGCAAAGGCCGGGCCGTCGATCGCGGCGATCACCGGGGTGCGGCGGTCACGCCCGACCAACCCCGCCAGGCCGGCGTCGCCGATGTTGAGCTCGGAAATACGGCCCTCGTTGATCACGCGCAGGTCCGCCCCCGCGCAAAACACCGGCGCAGTCGCCGCGAGAACAACCGCCCACACGGAGGGGTCTGCCTCGATGGCGTCGATGGCGTCATTCAAGCACTGAGCCAGCTCGATGTTGATGGCATTGCGTGCATGCGGGCGGTCGAGGGTCAGCACGACGACGTTGCCGACGCGCTGCTCCCGCAGCCCGTCCACCGAGACGCCCTCGTCCAGAGTTGTCGTGGCCTGCGTGTTCATAGGTTTTCCTCTCAAAAATTCGTAAATGTCAGGGGCGGGCCGCGTGCAGGAAGCTGCTGTCGAGGCGTGGCTCTAGACCTGCACGGCGCCGACGTGTGGGACGGCGATGCGCGGCACGGCGGAGAGCAGAGTACGGGTGTACTCGGTCTGCACCTTGTCGACGGTGAGCTGGTCCGTCGGGCAAATTTCCATCGCCTGTCCCCGGTTCATCACCAGCACACGGTCGCTGACCAGCCGGATCACGCCGATGTCATGGCTGATGAAGATGTAGGACAGGCCGATATCCTGCTTGAGGTCCCGCAAGAGCTCGAGGATCTGCGCCTGCACCGACACGTCGAGCGCCGAGACCGACTCGTCGAAAACCATGAGCTTCGGGGCTACCGCGAGTGCGCGGGCGATGGAGATGCGCTGGCGCTGCCCGCCCGAGAGCTGCGAGGTCCGCGAGTCTCCCGCCGCCGGATCCATCCCGACGCGTTCGAGTAGCTCCGGCACCCGGGCCTTGGCCTCGGCCTTTGCGACACCGTGCCAGAGGCGGAGCGGCTCGGCGATGATCTCGCCGATCGACATCGCCGGGTTCAGCGACGTGTACGGATCCTGGAAGATCATCTGGACGTCCCGCCACAGCTGGCGGTCGACGGACCAGTGCTTGTAAACCTCCCGGCCGGCGATCGTCACCGAGCCGGAGTCCGGTCGCAGCAAACCGCAGATGATGCTGGCCAGAGTCGACTTCCCCGAACCCGACTCGCCCACAATCCCAAGCGACTCGCCGGCTGCGACAGACACCGAGATGTCCTGGACCGCCTTGGTGACCTTGCCGCCACCGAGGCGGAAGGTCATGTGGACCGAGTCCACGGTGAGCAGGGGCGCGTCCGTGGTCATCGGTTTCCGCCAATCAAGATCGGGGACTCGAGGAAGGTCAGGTCTAGCCCGGCGCGCGAGTTCGCCAGGTGGCACCGCGCGCTGCGTCCGGTCAGCACCTCGATCAACTGCGGTGCGTCTGCCTCGCACTTGTCGAAGCGCAGGTCGCAGCGGCCGGCGAACTTGCAGCCGTGCTCAACCTCTCCGGGCTGCGGGACTCGGCCGGGCAGCGCGCGCAGCTCGTCGATGCTGGCGACTCGGTCCGGCGCGCAGCCGAGCAGCCTGCCAACGTAGGGGTGCAGCGGCACAGCCAGCACCTCATCGACCCCGCCAGTCTCGACTATCTCGCCCGAGTACATGACCATCAGGCGATCGCAGCGCTCGCTCACCACAGCCAGGTCGTGCGAGACCAGGAGGACGCCCAGGTCCAGCTCGGTGCACAGCCGCTGCAGCAAATCCATCACGCCGCGTTGGACCGTCACGTCCAGCGCCGTCGTCGGCTCGTCCGCGATCAGCACCGCCGGGTTGCAGGCCAATGCGATGGCGATCATCACGCGCTGGCGCATGCCGCCGGAGAACTCGTAGGGGTACTGCTTCGCCCGGGCGGACGCGTCGGGGATCTCCACCCGCTCGAACAGCTCGACGGCCCCGAGAGCCGCGGCGCGACGGGACAGGCCCGGCTGGTGGATGCGCAGCGCCTCGGCAACCTGGGCGCCGACCCGCATCGACGGGTTCAGACTCGTCATCGGGTTCTGGAACACCACCGCAATGCCGTCGCGGCGTGAGCCCCTCCCGATGTTGGCGGCGGCACCCTCGACTAGCCTGCCAGCCACCTCGATATCGCCGGACACGCGCCGGATCTTCGTCGGCAGCAGGCCCGCCATCGCGAGCCCGGTCAGGGTCTTGCCCGATCCGGACTCGCCGACCAGGCCCACGATCTCGCCCCGGCCGATCGACAGGGACACATCACTGACCACCGGGACGGGCCCGCCGGGCCTGTCGACCACGAGGTTCAGTCCGCGGATCTCGGCCGCGCTGCCCTGGCCGGAGCTCACGGCCCCAGAGCCCATGCCCCCGTCCCACATGCGAATGTCACTCATCGGACTTTCCTTTCACAGCCAGGTCGCCCAACATGTTCAGAGCGAGGATGAGCAGGATCAGCACGGCTGCGGGTACGAGGACTACCATGGGCTTGCTGGCGAGCATCGCTGTGCCGCCGGTCAGCAGGGTACCCAGGCTCGAATTAGGCTGCTGCACACCGATTCCGAGGAAGCTGATGCCGGTCTCGACCACCAGTGCGAGCCCCAGCAGATAGCTGATCTGCACCAGAACCTGCTCACGGACGTTCGGCATCACGTAGCGCCACAGGATCCTCGTGTGGGAGCAGCCCGAGAGCCGGCCCGCCGCCATATACGGCGCGGCCACCACCGAATCTGTCGCGGAGCGCACCACCCGCAGGATCCGCGGCGCGAACAGGACGCCCAGCACCACCATCTGGCCGTAGATCCCCGTCTTGAGCGAGGACTGGACCGTGATCAGCATGACCAGGGCCGGCACCGTCAGCACGACGTCGGCGAACCGGCCGAGAAACCAGTCGATCCAGCCCTTGCGGTAGCCGGCGATGAGGCCGAGCGGGATCCCGACCACCGCCGCGACAGCGATCGCGGTCATTGCGGCGAACAGGGAGGTTCGCGTGCCCCAGACGAGCCTGCTCAATTGGTCCCGGCCGAGCTGGTCCGCGCCGAGCCAGTGCTCGCCGGACGGGCCGGCGAGCACGCTCGTCAGGTCCTGGGCGTTCGGGTCCTGCAGCGGGAGGAGCGGCGCGAGGATAGAGAACAGCAATGCCAACCCGACGAAGCCGATCACGATCGGGGCCCCCGGTCGCAGCCACGCCGATTTGCGGGCGCGCGGCGCGGGCCGCACCGTACGGTCGGGCGGACCGCTCCCCGCGCTCTGTCCGGCGGCGGCCGGGTTCAACGAGATCTCGCTTGTGGATATCTTGGTCTCAGGCATTTTGTGCCTCTCCCACTGGGTTGAGCCAGGTCGAGATCACGTCGGCGATCAGGTTCGCCCCGATCACCACAAGTGCGGTGATCGCGACCAGCGCCTGCACGATCGCGAAGTCCTGGCTGTTGATCGAGCTGATCGTCAAAGTGCCGACCCCCTGGATCGCGAATACGGCCTCGACCAAGATCGCGCCGGTGACCAGCGCGCCTATCTCGATGCCGATCACGGTGATCAGCGGCGCGGCCGCGTTGCGCACGACGTGCTTGAAGAAGATCGCTGGCTCGGAGAGATTCTTCATCCGCGCGGTCCGCACATAGTCCGCCTCGTACTCCTTGAGCAGCGACGCGCGGAACGTGCGGACCTGCTGGCAGATCAGGGCCAGGCTCAGCGCGAGCACGGGAAGCGCCAGGTACTTGACTGCCTGGCCGACTCCGTCCCCCAGCATCCGGTAGCCCGCGGCGGGGAAGATCTTCAGCCACACCGAGAAGACCAGCACCAAGATCAGGCCCAGGAGGAAATTCGGAATGGCCATGCCGACCATCGCGATCGCCCGGAACACCCGGTCCAGCCAGCCGTCCGGCCGAAGTCCGATCACGAGGCCCATGATCACCGAGCAAAGGACAGAGATGGACATCGCGGAGCCCACCAGCAGCACCGTCGGCGGCAGGTAGTCGGCCAACAGCGAGGTCGTGGTCCCCTTCTGGTGTAGCGAGGCGCCCAGGTCACCCTGCAGCGCATTGCCCAGCCAGGAGAAGTATTGCGTGAGGACCGGTCGGTCCAATCCCAGATCCGAACGGATCGCAGCGATCTGCTCCGGCGTCGCCGTGTCGCCCGCGATGGCGCTGGCGGGGTCGCCGACCTGGAACATCATCACGTAGGTGAATAGCGTGACGACGAGGAGAATGGGTACCGCGATCAAGCTTCTAGTAACGACTTTGCGCAACAGGAGTAATTTCATTTCCGCACTTCCGTAATTCGGGCTGGCCGGCGGTTCCGAACTGGTCTAGCCGACCGGCCCCTAAGCGAATCTGCGTGTGCCGCTAACGACGCGTCCGCAGCGAGATCACCCGTTAAAGACCCCGCGCAGGGACACGAAGTTCAGGCCCCAGGGCTGCGACCAGCCCTTGATCGACGGCGCCACAGCGAAGGCGTTGAACTGTGAGACCAGCGGGATCATCTGGCCATTGCCCACGGCGTCGCCCGAGATCTGGCGGTAGGTCTTGACGCGGGCGTCGTGGTCGGTCTCAATTTTTCCCGCGGCGGCGGCGGCCTCGACCTTGGGATCGGGCAGCTGCGCGACGTTGTACAGACCCGTCGGGAGGAGGATCCGCTCGACGTCCAGGGAGGGGTCGAACGCGTTTCCGGTCGCGCTCAGCATCATCGCCGCGTTCTTCTCACCGGTGAATCGGCCCACGGCCTGCGCCGGCGCCAGCGGCGTCAGCGTGACATCCAGCCCGATCTTCGCCCACTGGCTCTGCGCATAGCCGGCCAAGTCGGACATCTGCGCGAATCCCGCATTGTGGATCAGCTCGAACTTGGAGCCGACAGCCCCGGCCTCCTCCACGAGCTTCTTCGCCTTGTCCACGTCGAAGGGCGTCAGGCTCAGGCCCAGCGCGGGATCGCTCATCACCGATCCGGGTGCGAAGAACTGGCCCACCGCGTCGCACTGGCCCTCCCACACTCCATCGCAGAAGGACTTGCGATCAAGCGCCATGCTCATTGCCTGACGTACGCGAAGGTCGTCGAGCGGCTTGATATCCGAGTTGAGCAGGAAGACGAAGTTCTGATTGCCCTTGCCGACGTCCGCATTTTTGCCCGCATTCTCGGCGGTCTGCATCATGCGGGTGGGCAGGGTGGTGATGTCCATGTTGCCGGCGAGCACCGCGTTGAGCCGCGCGTCGTCCGGCATCATCTCGATCACGAGGCTCTTAGCCCCGATCGCCTCCGGATTCCAGTAGCCGTCGTTGGCCTTGTAGACGACGCGGCTGGGCTGCACGCTCTCCACCGAGTACGGGGAGATGCCGACGGCAGACTTCGTGAGATCAACCTTCCCAGCGATCGCGTCCTGGGAGATCATCATGCCCTCGGGCCCGGCGAGGGTGGCCGGCAGCGCGCCAACGCCTGCGGCCGAGCGGAACCTGACGTGACTGTCGTCGAGCTTCTCAACGGCCACGCCAGCGAAGCCGGTCTTGTTGGTGCTGCCGGGCAGGTTTATCGACCGGTCGACATTCGCCAGCACGGTGTCGGCGCCGAACTTCGCACCGTCCGGGAACGACAGCCCCTCGCGGAGAGTGAAATCGATGTAGAAGCCGGCGTCATCCTTGCCACCCACCCACTCGGTGGCCAGCTGCGGGTTGATTGAGCCGTCGCCATCCTTAAGGGTCAGGCTGTCGTAGATGGGGTCCGTGTACGTCCACTGATGCCGGAACGCCAACAGGTCCGGGTCCAAGGTCTCGGCCGCGTACGACATGCCGAGCACGACCTGCCCCTCACCGCCCCCGCTGCCGCCGTCCGCGGTGGATCCGCAGCCCGCGGCCAATGCCAATACCGCCGCCGAGGCTGCCGTGGTTACAAGTTTTTTCATCCTGATCCTCTGATCAATTCCGCCGGGTAGCGGCGCCTGCAACCGGTCGGCTGGAGGCTCGCGCGTCATATGTGATGACCCTCACACAACATTTCTGATTCTAACTTCATTTTCAGTTTCGTCAATGGGATTGGGCCAATTCGCCAAAACTGAACACTCGTCTAGCTCAAAGAGCGCTGCCGCCGGCGTCTGGCACAGGGGGTATGAGGCGTGGCTACGCCATCGCCTGCACCGTCAGCCCGGGTATCCGCGGGGGCACCAAGCTGTCGTACAGGTCCGCCACGAGGTCCGACCGCAGGCCGACCAGTGCCGGATCGTTCCAGCGGTTGCGCCACTGGTGCGGATCATCGACAAGGTTGTACAGCTCACCCTCGGTGCCGTCGTACACGATCCGCTCCTGGGGCGGTGCCACGCCGAAACGGTGATATCGCTGCACCGAAGACAACCCCCAGCCCTGGAGCGAGGCTTCGTAGACGGTGCAGATCCACCCGTCGCGGATGATCGTCCGCATGCGATAGCCGTTGTCCAACTGGCTATCCCACTCGCACAGCGCCCGCTCCCGGCCCGATCCCGGCGCGGTAGGCAGCGGCTCGCCCTCCATCCACTCCGGCACCGCCACCCCCGCAATCTGGCAGAAGGTGGCGGCCAGGTCCACCTGGCCGACGGGCTCGGACACCACGGCCGGGACGACTCCCGCGGAGGGCGCGGGCCGCCAGATCAGGGGCAGCCGCATCAGCGAGTCGACGTGGTACGGGCCCTTGTAGAGCAGCCCGAAGTCGCCCTGGAACTCGCCGTGGTCCGTGGACAGCACGATGTCGGTGTCCGCGCCCCAGTCCCGGCTCTCGACATGCCCGATGATCCGCGCGCAGGCCTCGTCGAGCATCTCGTTCTCGATGTGGATCAACGCGGAGATCTCTCGCAGTTGATTGCCGGTCAGCTGCGCCGGGATGAAGTTCCCCGGCGCCGCGTCGACATTCGGCACCCGCCCCTCGTACCAGGCCAGCCAGTGCGCGGGCTTGTCCGCGAGCACCTCGCGCACACGGTCGGCGGAGCCCGGATGCCCGGCCGGCAGGTCCAGGTCCCGCCAGTCGACCCGATGCCGCTCCGACGCCGGCGGATCCCACGGGTGGTGGGGGTCCGGAAAGCTCACCCAGCAGAACCAGTCGTCGTCGGGATCCAGCGTGTCGAGCCAGGCGACGACGCGTTCCGCGATCCAGTCCGTGTGATAAGCCTCGCGCGGGACGGGGTTGTAGTTGATCTCTGGGGCCCCGGTCTCCCCGCCCGGGCTAGCGTCGAAGGTGGGGACGAAACCGTCGAGTTTGTCCGGATGCTCCAGAGTGAGCCAGTTGTTGTAGTGCGAGCTGCCGTAGGGCCCGTGGCCCGCGAACTCGACATGCTCAAACCCGCGATAAGGCCCGGTCCGCCCCTCACGGGAGAGCCGATTCTCCTCCCATTTTCCGTCGGGGTCCTGGACCGGCTCGAAATGCGCCTTGCCGATCAGCGCCGTCCGATAACCCGCGTCCCGCAGCACCGCGGCAACGCTGGGCGCGTCAACCGGCAGCGGGATCCCGTTGGCGATCACGCCGTGCGTCCTCGGGTACTGGCCCGTCAATATCGTCGACCGGGCCGGCATGCAGACGGTGTTCTGCGCGTACGCCCGCTCGAACCGCACCCCCGCGGCGGCGAGGGCATCTGCCGCCGGGGTGCGCGCGATCAGCCCGCCGTTGCACCGGAGCGCGTCATAACGTTGCTGGTCCGTTGTGATGAAGAGGATCTTTCGTCCCATATCGACACCCATTCCTTGTGAGTAACGCTACGTCCCCCCATATCCGAGATCCCCCGCGCACCTCGGCGCCGAGACCCCGCGGCGTCAGGCTGTGAGCAAATCCTGGCAGCCGCGCGCGGTCGCCGCGTCCTCCATGTCCCGGACGGAGCCGAACCAGGCTGCCGAGGACCTCGCCCGACGGAAGTACAGGTGCGCGTCGTGCTCCCAGGTGAAGCCGATGCCACCGTGGACCTGGATCAAGGTGTCGGACGCCGCGAGGGCCGCGCGCGATGCGACCGCTCGAGCCAGCGGAGCGAGCCTGGCAAGGTCCTCCGAGTTCCCCGCGGCCGCGGCCTTGCCGCATAGCCCCACCAAGCCGCGCGCCGCCTCGACATCCACGACGGTCTCCGCCAGCCGATGCGAGATCGCCTGGTAGGTGCTGATGATGCGCCCGAACTGAGTGCGTTCGGCCGCGTACGCGGCCGCGCGGGAGAGGCACCCGGCCGCCACGCCTGCACTCTCCGCGGCCAGATGCAGCAGGGTGATGTTCTGGATCCACTCCCAGTCAGCCTCCGCACCAACCTCGGTGAGCGCCACACACGGCACCGACCGCAGTGCGACATCCGCAAACGCCTGAGAGAAGTCCGTCGCGGCGAGGGGCGTCCGGGTGATGGACGAACCCTGAGCGGGCAGGTCCACCGCCACCAACTGCGAACCGCCATCCGCACCGGCCCACACCACCACCACGTTCGCAGCCATGCCATCCGGCACAGCCCGCAAATCCGCGGTGATCGTCAAGCGCTCGCCGTCACGATTCACCCGGCCCTGCCCGTCGGAGGATGGCCCTTCCGGGTTCACGGAAACGGTCGCCACGAGGCCTTCGGTCGCGATCTGGCGGAGCCACTCTTCCCGTTCGGGCGCGGCCGAACGGCTGACCTGCAACACATGCGCGGCGGTCAGGGTCGAGCGCACCGGCGCTGGAGTCAACGCGGTCCCTGCCTCCTCAAGAACCGTGCATGCGTAGTCCGCGGTCAAACCCATGCCACCAAGGCCATCTGAGACCCCAATGCCCGCGACCCCGAGATCGCTCGCCAAAGACTGCCAACGCACGGCATCGAAACTGTCGGCGCCGCCCTCCGCGATGGCCCGAACCTCGGCCAATGCCTCCCCATCTGCAAAATAGTTGCGAAGTGCCGCGCGAATCTCACTATGTTGAATATCAGGCTGTTCCATGTTTGTCCCTAAATCTCAAGAAACGCATTCGAGTCAAGCTTCGATTTCTCCGGCTACACGGAGACCTGCTTCAGCCGACCCCGCAGGATCTTCCCGGTCGCGTTGCGCGGCAGCTCGTCCAAAATACGAATATCCTTGGGGCACTTGAAGTGCGCGAGCCGCTCCCGGCAATACAGCCGCACCTCCTCCGGATCCATCGACTCGGAGACGACGACGGCCGCGGAGACCCGCTGGCCCCACACCTCGTCCGGCAGCCCGAACACCGCGCATTCGACGACGCCCGGCATTTCCAAGAGCACCGCTTCGACCTCTGCAGGCTGGACGTTCTCGCCGCCGGTGATGATCATGTCGTCAGCGCGGCCGACGACGTAGAGATAGCCCTCGTCGTTCAGATAGCCCATGTCCCCGGTGGCCACCCATTGGTCGGGGCTGATCGGATCCGCAGTCAAGCCGTCGCCCTGCCAGTAGCCGAGCATCACCGACGGCGATTTGATCATGATCTGGCCCTCGACCCCGGCGGGCACCGGCACACCGCTGAAAAGATCCCAGATCTCAATCTGATTTCCCGCGAACGGACGTCCGGTCGCAAGGTATCGGGTGGGGTGCGGCCCCTCCAGCTCATGATCGGCCGGCTCGAGTTGCGCCACCACGCCGCCAGCCTCCGTCAATCCATAGATCTGGGAGAATCTGCACTTGAAGACCTCGAGGGCCGCGCGCAGGATCTTCTCCGGAATCGGAGACGTGCCGTACCCGATGTGCTCGAGCGAGAGCTTCGCGGCCGTCTCATCGTTCATCGATTGCAGGACCATCTGGATGAGGGTCGGCACCATCAGCGCATGGGTGACGTTGTTGCCTTCGAGAGCGGTCAGCAGTCCCTGCGGAGTCGAATCGCTGGTGAACACCACCTTCGCTCCGCGGGATAACCCGTACTGCACCCAGCAAGAGCCCGCGACATGGAACACCGGGGGGACGACGAGCGCCGTGGTCTCCGTCGTCATCTCACACGACGTTCTCTCGTACTGCGCTAGCTCGTTGCGCGCCCGGCCGATCGCGGCCGCCTTCGGCAGCCCCGTCGAACCGGATGTGAACCAAAACAGCGCCACGTCGTCGGGTTCGGGGATTAGCGTCGCGTCGTCGGCCACCGACGAGGAGGACCACGGGATTTCCGTGCGTGGGCCGAGCACCAGGATCCGCGACTCGTCCGCCTGGAAAGACCGAGCCAGCTCACCCAGAGCGACATCGGCAATGACCAGATCCAACTCGACATTCTCGATAGTACGGCGCAGCTCGTCCGCCGTCAGCCGCCAGTTGAGCCCGGCCAACGCAGCGCGCCTGCGCCAGGCCGCTAGCAACAGGATCGGGAATCCGATGTCATTGCTGCCTAGCCAACCAACCCGGCTGCCGACACCGATGCCGCGGCGGGCAAGGTCACTGGCCGCGCGATCGGCGGCGTCGTCGAGCTGTGCCCAGGTCAGCTCTCGGCCCAGGCCAACGAACGCGACCGCGTCAGGCCGTTCCCGACGGTATCGTCGCACGCTGTCATCGATGGTCTCGGCCACACCGAGCCATGGATCTGCTGTGTTCATTCACACTCCCGATTCATGCCAGCCCGTCGCCGGCGGGTGCATGCCGCCGACTCCGTGAGGGCACTGATGATTGGCACCCATCCACAATGCGGTGTCACACGTCACTTTCTAAAACTAAATTTAGAATTACCGGCTGCGCGGTGGCCGTCAAGTGCGACCCAATTGCCACTGACGGCCACCGCCCGTCGGCTACGAAAAATCGTGCCGCGCTAACCAGTCCCCCACCACGCCGACAGCCTGGTTCAATGGGCCGCGCTGCGCCGGTCCGTCGTAGTAGTGCGTCGCGCCCGCAATCGTGTGGCACTCCTTGTCGGGGTGACCAATGGCGTCGAAGAGCCGCTGGGTGTGGCTGGGAGTGCAGGCGTCGTCAGCACTATTGCCGATGACCAAGGCGGGGACGGCGATGTCGTTACCGCACCGGATCCCATCCGCACGCGCATCGTCGTAGCTCCACTGGGAAAGCCAGCTACGCAGTGTGCAGAACCGGGCCAGTCCGACGGGAATCATGTTCGAGACCTGCGGATCGCCCAGATAGCACGTACCCGGCTCGCGGTCATTCGGATCCAAGGTCGCATCCAGCCAGCGCGGATCCGCCATCGTTCCGTGCACCACGAATCCAAACTCATCATGGGGGCGTCCCGACGCCTTGATCTCCGCGAGCTTCGCCTTGACCCAGGCCGTGATCCGCCGGTTGCGCGCGATCTGCGCCGCCCGATATCGCTCCACAAATTCCGCGGTGTACGGCGGCTGATTCGGGTTGTCCGGGTTGTAGAGGTCTAGCTCCGGGTCTCTCTTGGAGGGATCCGACTCGTCGAGGATCGACGCGTCCATCCATTCCGTGAGCGAGCCGTGCCGGCTGATGTGCGCGGCCATCAGCATCATGCCGTCCGCAGCCGGCAGGTCCAACGTCGCCAGATCGGGCCCGTCGCCGTCCGCGCTGGTAGACACCGTGACGTGCTGCGCTTGCTGCTGGTAGTACAGCGACAACGCACCGCCGCCGCTCCAGCCCGCCAGCACAACCTTCTTGTAGCCGAGGCGCTCCTTGGTGTCGCGCAGGCACGCGCCCATGTCCTGGACGACCTTCTCCATGATCAGCGCGGAGTCGACGCCCCGGTAGCGACTGTTGCAGTAGATGACGTGGTGTCCGGCGCGGGCCAGCGCATTCATCATCGGCAGATAAGCTCCACCGCCGATCGGATGCATGAACACGATTGCGGTGTCCGACTCGACATCGCGCGGCTTGAGCAGGTAGCTCTCCAGTGCAACCTGGCCGCCCGGGCCGCCGTAGGTGTCGCGGTAGGGCGAGGTGTCATTGAAAATAATCAGGTACGGGATGCGGTCGTACTTGTGACGGGGAGCCTCGGGGGTTGTGGTCTCAGGCGTTGCGACTGGTGCACTCATTGCTAATCTCCTCAGGTGTGCGGTGGGTAAAGTGCTTCTCTGGCCTAGCTCTAGTTCTCGGTCCTCGCCACGCCTAGGACAGCTGCGGACGGAGTCAGACGACGCCGGGTATCGATCGCGATAATTTCCCAGCCCACGCTGCTATCGACATCATGGCGACGACGCGAACGCTCCCGCGCGCGCTCGGGGGCGCCGTGGTGCATGCCCTGGGGTGCGTGCGAGATCAGGCCCTCGGGCATATCGATGCCGAACACATTTCCGCCGTGGTAGAAGGCGATCTCGTCGTAGTCGACGTTGCGGTGATACCAGGGCTGACGTTCGGTCCCGGGCACGCCCTCCGCCGGGCGCGGCAGGAAATTGAGCACGTAGACGCCGGTGGCCTGCATGAACAGGTGCACGGTCGGCGGCAGATGCACACTGTCCGAGAGGAGGGGGTTGTAGTCCTCGATGTTGAAGGTGAACGGGAAGTTGTCTCCACGCCAGCCGACGACGTCGAGTGGGTGGTGCGGCCCGAAAATCGTGGTGGGGCCGCCGTCGTGCATCAGACGGGTCTCGTACTCCTCCCGCCCGTCGTCCCGCATCTCCACGGGCTCGGGAATCTCGACCTGCGCGGGGTCGAAGGGGAAATGTCGTCCCAGCACTCCTGCCGGCGGCACCCGGAACTCCTCGGTCGCCTCGATCATCAGCAGGAACGTCTCGCCGTCGGCGGGCACCTGACGGAAAGTTGTGGCCTTGGGCAGGTAGACGTAGTCCCCCGGCCGGTAATCCAACGGCCCGAACTCGGTCTCGAAACGGCCGGTCCCCTTGTGGACGAAGGCGAGGACATCGCCGTCGATGTAGCGGGTGTGGAACGGCATCGCCGCCGTGCGCCGGCTGAGCAGGATGCGGCAGTCGACGTTGCTGAACAGCAGCAGCGGCTCGCCCCGCTCATCCGTCAGGTCAGTCGGCGACAGACCGTTGCAATCCGCGTCGATTGCACGCAGCGGCCCTTCCGCGCGAAACACCGTCGGGTCGTTGCGGCGGTAGAAGTGCGCCACCCGACCCGTGAAACCAGCACGGCCCAGCTCGTCGTCCTTGAGTCCGTCCAGGTCCGCGTGCACGCGCTTGGGCGTGGTGCCGCGACGAAGGTGAACAAATGATTCCATGTGATCCTCCAAAAAGTGGGAGTACAAATCGGGCCGGTCAACGCGGCAGGCGCAGGCCCCGGTTGGCGATCAACCCGCGCTGAATCTCGTCGGTACCGCCAGCCAGGTGCAGGCCGGGCACGCCGAGGATGAATTCCGACCAGGCATGAGTGTTGAACACGCCGGTATCCACGAAGGCGCGATGACCGAGCAGGTCGGCGGCGAGCGTGCTCACCTCGTCGAGGGCACGCGTCATCAGCATCTTCTGCACGGAGCCGGAGACCTCCGCAATTCCGTCCAACCACTCATCATCAGCACGGTCCATTGCCGCGCGCATTGCCAACACCGCGCCGACCGTCTGGGCCACCCGCACGCGCAGGAACGGATCTCCGCCGCCGTCCTGCTGTTCAATCAACCCGGCCAGCCGATTGAGCACCGTCGGCGACAGCGGGCCGCCCGCCCCACCCATCGAGCCCCGCTCACTGCTGAGGCTGGTCAGGGCCACGCGCCAGCCCTCTCCCGGGGCGCCGATGCGGGCGCTGTCCGGGACACGGACCTCGTCGAGGAAGACCTCGTTGAACGCGGCGCCACCCGTGATCTGGCGTAGCGGGCGAACCGTCACGCCCGGGGCGTGCATGTCCACCATGAACATCGTCATGCCTGAGTGCTTGGGCGCGGTCGGATCCGTGCGGACCAGCGCCTCACCGAGATCCGCAACGTGACCGTGGGAGGTCCACACCTTCTGGCCGGTGATCACCCAATCGTCACCCTCTCGCACGGCCTTGGTCGAGACGCCCGCGAGATCAGAACCTGCTCCCGGCTCCGAGAAGAGCTGACAGCCCACCTGGTCGCCACGGAACAGCGCGGGCAGGTACCGCTGTCGCTGCTCCGGTGTGCCGTACTCGAGGATCGCTGGCGCCACGATATGGAGGCCGACGAACAGGTTGTGCCGGGTCGGCAGGTCAAAGGAGTCGATAAGGGATTCCAGCCGATTCGCGTCGTCCTCGTCGAGCTCCCGCCCGCCGTACTCAGCGGGCCCGTCCGGCCAGGCCAGTCCCGCATCGAACAGCCGGCTTTGCACCTGCCGCGCGATCGCGAGCACCTGAGCTTCGTCTGCACCGGACTCCTCCACCGCCGCAATACGGTCCGATTCCGAGCCGTCTCCGCCCGCGATGGGGAACTCCGCGCAGATCTTCCGCAATACGGCTTCTGCACCGGCGAGCACGTCTACTTCAGCAGTCGTCATCTCAAGCCCACGCAGTCAGGCCGGCCGTCTCGAGGGCAATCGCCTTCGCGTGGTCCATGTCGTAGTGCTTGCGGGTGACCAGTCGCTGCGCGTACAGCCCGCCGCCGGACTGCATCATGGTGACCAGCTCCCAGCCGCCGAGCGCATCGGCAGTCATATCGCGGATGGCGTGGAACAGGCGGGCTCGGTACTCACCCTCGACGCCGTCCATCGTGCGCATGTACTTGCGGATGTCATCGCCCGTCTCGGGGTTATTGAGGTCCGCGACAGACGGCGCGGTAACGATCGAGCCGCCCCCAATATCGTGCAGGTGGCGGACCATGGTGCTGAATTGCTCCGCGCCGTAATGCTTGGCCGCATTGGTGTAGAGCTCGCTCGGGAAGTACCAGCCCTCGGGCGACGGTTTCGCATTGGCGATGGCCGCCTCCAGGCCCGCGCGCACGAGGCTCGAATAGATCACCATTTCGGCGATCTTCTCCTTAATATGCACAATCTTTTCCGTACCATTCGCCTCCGCGATCAGCTGGGCGAGGCCGGTGAGAATATCGCCGCGCTCCGCGAGGTGCGCGGTGCCACCGAGGCGCTCCCACAGCCCCAATGCGTGGGCGAAGGTGCCGGAGTGCTCGGTCTCGCCAGCGAGGAAAACGCGCTCGTTGGGCACGAAGACGTCATCGAAGATCACGAATCCCTCAGGCGTGTTGTGCCGGGAGCTGCGTGGGAAGTCCTCGCGGCGCTCACTGGGGGCGTAGTTCGTGTTGATAATGCGTACGCCGGGGGCGTTAACGGGGACTGCGCACGCGACGGCCCAATCCTCCTCGCCGGCCTTCATCATCTTGGTCGGCATCACCAGCAGCTCGTGGCAGACCGCCGCCGACGAGATGTGCAGTTTGGCACCCCGAATGACGATGCCGTCTGGTCGACGTTCGACGATCCGCGTGTACACGTCAGGATCGTCCTGCTTACCGGGAGATAGCCGGCGGTTGCCCTTGCCGTCGGTGATGGCCTGCACGCAGCGCAGGTCGTTGGCCTTGCAGTATTCGAAGTAGGCCTCGATGCGGGCGGCCTCGACCGGCATCGCATCGCGCATCCGGGCCGCTGCCGTCAGGTAGGCCAGTAGTCCCTGTGAGGTCGTCACGGTGACCATGTCCCACTTGAGAATGTTCTCCAGGACCACGCGGAGATCTTCGACTGACTTCGGGATAGCGAAGTACGGGCCGCACGCGTCCGCACCCGGCTGGTAGTTCGCCTCATATCCCTCGGCGATCAGCCGGACTGTGTCTTTGAACTGCCGGTGGGTGGTCAGGTCCCCCACCTTCGCCCCGTCTGCGTAGAGCTGCCGCCCGTCATTGAGGGAGTCCAGATACTGAGCCTGCGTCTTCATCGCCATTGGGTTTCCTTACGATTTTGAGGAGTACAACAAACCTGAAACTGACTTTAGATTTAGAATCTAAGAATGGCAAGCGTTTGGCGAAACGAGGTAAGTTACATGCACTGGTTCAAGACAACGCCCATCGGCGGCGTCGGTGCGCACGACTCCAACAGCCGCGCGAAGAGCATCCGAGCAGAGAGGGTCGGCGTTTCGGTGACCTCAACCAAGCAAGTTCAGCAGGAGGGGCCAACGGCCGCCACCACCAAAGGCCGTCGCACCGAAGCCGCATTCATGGATGCGGCCCGCGAGGTCTTCCGCGAGAAGGGCTATTTCAACGCCAAGATCGCCGATATCGCCAAGGCCGCCGGTCGCTCGCCGGGCTCGTTCTACAACTATTACGAGAGCAAAGAACAGCTACTCGATGCCCTGCTCGACCAATTCGCAGATGAGGTCCGCACCGAGTCGGTACGGACGCGGCACCGCGGAGACCCGTATGAAAACGTCCTCGACGCCGTGCGCGCGTACTGGTCTGCGTACCAGAAGTACCTGCCCGAGATGATCGGCGTCTTCCAGATGTCGATGACGGATAAGGCATACGCGAAGCGCTGGCGGGACAATCGCTCAGCCGGAATTTTGTCCGTCATCGACGGCATCACTCGAGCTCAGCGGGACAACTACGCGAACGACGTAGATGCAGAGGCCATGGCATCAGCCCTGGTTTCGATGCTGGAATCCTACTGCTGGGTCTGGATGGCCACCGAAGGTGACGCGGTAGTGCAGCGCCCCGACGACGAAACCAGCATTCGCACTCTCGCCACCATCTGGCATCGGGCACTGTTCTACAAGGAACCCGCGAGCTAGCCATCCGCCGGCGTCCCGCCTCGCAGTGCTGCGCCGCCCTCTCGTCGACGCCTTCCGGGGCGTTGCCGCAGCCGCCCGCACAATGGAGGTCGCGACTTCCTCGAGACCCGCGCGGCCGTCACCATCGGCCCCTACGAACTGAGCAGCCCGGTGTCCTCGCACCGATGGCCGGCGTGACGGACGTGGCGTTCCGGACGGCTGTGCCGCGAGCTCGAAGAGGAAAAGACCGGCTCCACCGCAGGGCTTTACGTGTGCGAGATGGTGACGGCCCGCGCGCTGGTCGAGCGCCATCCGACGACGATGTACATGACGACCTGCACAAGCACCTGCTCGGCGTCGTCTACCTCGCCACCGGCACCATGCCCGCGCAGATCGTCGACCACGAACTGCTCTGGAACGCCCATCGACATGGCACAGCGCTACGCCGCCCCTGGGATGGGGGCGGCGTGGCGCTGTGCCCTCTGCCAGCGTGACGCCGGCGGCGACTAGCTGTAGTTCTCAGGGAGGTTGTGAACGGCGTGGCATGACGACATAGGCGAGGGCCTCCGACATCGGCGTGAGTTGCCGCACAAACACTGATCACCAAGAGACCCTCATGACACACGCCAACACCTATCTCTCCGACGATGCTCGCGCGGCGACCTATGCGGGGTGGTTACATCATGACAATCATCATCCGGCAAGACGCCTATCGAGCGCCTAGACGTTCACAACGTCCCCGAGAACTACAACTAGGCCAAGTGGCATTCCTGGATGAGGGTGTTGAGCCGTCCGTGTGGGCTGGGGTTGTGGATGGAGGTCGTGCCGGCGGCAGCCATGGGCTCAGTCGTCGTCCCCGACAAGGGGCGGCGCACCCCAGTCTGCGTCAGGGCCTCGGCGGGTTGCGCCGCTCTGCGCTTGACGAGCCGGAGATTCAATTCGGCCTGGACCTCGGCCAGGATCTCCATGGCATCGTCGAACAACTGCTGGGACTCGGGGCTGTAGCGCACGATCTGGGCACGACGGTCGCCGGGATCGGGGCGATCGTCACGATCCCTCTACGCTCCAACTCGGCTAGCCAGGTTGCTGACCGCCTGCTGGGTCAGCCCGATATTGCCTGCCAGCGTCGAGGGTCGACGCACGCCGAACGCCAGGTTTGCCAGGTTTGCCAGGTTTGCCAGGATGAGAGACTGGGCGCGGCCGACATCGGTCCACCCGTGTCGTCGCAGCCCTCCGGCGAGGGCCTCCTCGAACCAGTAGTGGGCACGCAGCAGGTCCATCATCATTGTTGGTTGCACACTATCTCCTATCTGCGGCCAGTTGCCGAGATTGTTGGCGGTCCACACCCTACTTTCCCTCAGTGTTGAGACGGCCATGCCGAGCTGATTCGTCTCCGATCGCGCTCTCCGCAATGCCGGTCCCTATTGCGGATTCCCTGTCCTCCACTCGACTTCGCAATCGAGTCATGGCAAAATCTAAAACTGAATCTAGTATTAGAAATACTGGCGGAGCAGTCCCTTGGAGGAGGCCAGCACATGGCCCACGATCACCGTGTCGATGCGTTCGGGCACGAGCTGTGCCGGGTGTTCGGCATGACGGAGGCCGGTGGCTTGGTCACCTGCCTCCCGCCCCAAGACCGCCTCCTCGAGGGCGAGCGCAGTGAGCGGCGGGCCAACCATCACTTGAGCGCCTCCGCCGCCCGGGCGGCGAACCCGCCGGGCGACCGCCACAACGGCCCGACCAGGCAGCTAGGAGACCTGTCATGCCCCGGAACTTCACCGTGACCCACGAGAACAGCGTCGCCGTCGCGACCCTCGACGTGCCCGGACGCACCATGAACGTGATCGACGCCGCCGAGTTGCGCGACGCCGTAGAGGAGGTGCTGGCCGACGTGAGCGTCGCCGGCATGGTGATCGCCTCCGGCAAGGAGGGGTCCTTTGGCGGCGGCGCAGACCTGACCACGCCGCCAGCGCTGGCCAGCGACCCCGGTTCCGAGTCGTTCCTGCTAGCCACCCACGACCTCATGGAGCGGATGCGCGGCGCGGCGAAGCCAATCCTCGTGGCGATCAACGGATACGCACTCGGCGGCGCCCTCGAGGTGTCGCTGGGCGGCAGCACCTTGATCGCCAGCGACCGCACCACTCTCGGGGACCGCCCGGGGCGCGGCGAGCGTCGCTGAGCGGATCTCACGCCAGCAGCCGACCATTCCCCGCGGGCGCCACCCTGACCGCGCTGGCCGCCTCCAGCGGGCTGGAGCGCCGGGAGCGCCCGGGCCTCTGACCCCTGGATTCGCCGCTGGGCCAATGCCTTACGGTCCCATCCCCGTTCGACCCCTACACAAGGAGCAGAGAATGACCATTCGCATCATCCAGTGGGCCACCGGTTCGATCGGCAGGGTCGCGCTGCGGCACGTGATCGATTCCCCGGAGCTGGAGCTGGTAGGGCTCAAGGTGCACAGCCCCACCAAGATGGGGCGCGATGCTGGCGATATTGTGCGGCGCCCTGCCACTGGAGTACTCGGCACCGACAAGCTGGAGGAGATCCTTGCCCTCGACGCGGACGTCGTCCTGCACATCCCGCTCAACGGCGAGTCGCCCGACCAGCACGTGGGTGACCTGGAGCAACTGCTGCGCTCCGGCAAGAACGTCATCACCACGGTGGGATTCACCTACCCGCGGGCGGTGGACCGGGTCCGCGCCGCGCGACTGGAGGCCGCAGCACAGGCCGGTGGCGTCACTCTGATGGGCACCGGGATGAACCCGGGCTTCATGGCCGAGCGGCTGGGGGTGCTGCTCACCGGCATGTGCACCCAGGTCAACGGACTGAGCGTGCAGGAGACCTACGACTGCACCCCGGTCGCCTCCCCGGGCTTCATCTACGACCTGTGTGGCTTCGGCGTGAGCGAGGAAGAGTACTGGGCCACGGCGAGCAACCGGCGCGAGTTCTTCGGCAGCATCTTCGGCGAGACGCTCGGCTACCTCATCGACACACTGCAGCTGCCGGTGGACCGCATCGAGGAGGAGCACCGGTCCGTGATCGCTGAGGAGGACGTGCAGACCGCGGCCGGCCCCATCCCGGCCGGGACTGTGCGGGGCGTCGTGTGGCAGTGGCACGCGATGAAGGACGCCGAGAAGGTCATCACGGTCCGGATGGTGTGGTTCGCCGGCGAGCCTGAGGAGGGCTGGAACGACGGCTGGCAGATCCGCATCGAGGGCGCGCCCCGGGTGCACATGGACCTGCAGTGGCTCGACCCGATCGGCCTGCCGGAGCGGTCCAAGGCCGTGCAGTACGCGACGGCGGGCCCCGTCGTCCGAGCGATCCCCGAGGTGGTCAAGGCGGCGCCGGGGATCCTGGTCCCCCCGACCTTTGCAACCTTCCGCGGCGCTGGGGCGCCGGACAGCGCCACGCTGCTCGACCCCGCCCACAACTGATCCCGGCCGCGGATCCGGGCCTCCGCCTGTGTCCGGGGGACATCGAAGACGTGAGGAGACAAAGTAAGACCGACAAACAGTGAGGTTTTCTCGCCAGGGTTGCGTGTGTGACGGGTGAGGCATCGCACCGACGGCGTGTCATGACATGAATGTGGGGTCCTACCTGGTAATCATCGGTTTCGACGAAGAACCCGACACGCCAAGTAGGACCCCACGTGATTAGCCATCGTGCCACGCTCGACGTGCCCAAGGAAACCCTCGAGTTCCTGTCACACGCACTCGACGCCCACCGCACGCAAGTCGACACCCGCCCCTGGCAACGGGCAGCGACACCATATGAGCAGGCAGTAATGGTGTTGCGCTGGTTCCGCGCGGGCACCAACATCGCCGCCCTTGCCCGCGACGCGGGCATCTCGCAGGCCACCGGATACCGCTATCTACATGAGGTCCTCGAACATGGCATCGCGGTGGGCTGGGAATTCCTGTGCCTGGACGGCACTCTGATCGAGTCGACCCGTACGGGCAAGTGTTCCGACGCCGGCCACGACCTGTGGTATTCCGGAAAGCATTACCGCCATGGCGGCAACATTCAGGTCCTGGCCGACCCCGCAGGGTTTCCCCGTGTGGGGCTCGGCCGTGGAGCCGGGCTCCGTCCATGCCATCACCGCCGCCCGTAGCCAGGGCATCCTCGGAGCCCTCTACGTCGCAGCGGACAAAGGGGTGCCCTCCTTGGTGGACAGGGGGTGCGTCGGCTCTGGTATCGGCATTATGGTGCCGACCAAGGGCCGTAACCTGCGCCGCTGCCGCAACACGCTGCTCTCCGCGATGCTGGCACCAGCTGAACGTGCGAACGCACTGCTCAAGGCCCTATGGAAAGCGTTGCGCCGTGTCACGCTGTGTCCGTGGCGAATCGGTCCGATCACCGCAGCCAGCACTGGTGCTATCGCACCTTCAGGCCCTCGCCTGGCGAGATAACCTCAGTGTCGATCCGATCGAGGGCATTGGGAGGCGCGTGCCGCCGGCGGCGACTAGCTGCAGTTCTCAGGGAGGTTGTGAACGGCGTGGCATGACGACATAGGCGAGGGCCTCCGGTATCGGCGTGAGTTACCACACAAACACTGATCACCAAGAGACCCTCATGACACACGCTAACGCCTACCTCACCCCGTCCGCGTTCTATCTAAGGGCACGGACGTTCTTCGCAGCCCACGGGATCCTGATCTCCGCAGCGTTGACGGACAACGGATCCTGTTACTGCTCAAAGGTTTTCAACCCAACCCTCGGTGAAAACGTGAGACATCGGTTCACCCGGCCCTATCGTCCGCAAACGAACGGGTAGGCCGAAAGGTTCAACCGGACCCTGGCCGCCGAGTGGGCGTACGCCAACACCTATCTCTCCGACGATGCTCGCGCGGCGACCTATGCGGGGTGGTTACATCATGACAATCATCATCGACCCCACTCCGGGATCGGCGGCAAGACGCCTATCGAGCGCCTAGACGTTCACAACGTCCCCGAGAACTACAACTGGCCTGCGGCCACCTCACGCAAACGGCTGTTCAAGACATGCTCCGCGAGCTTCCCTCGCATGACCTTCCCCGTCGCGGTCCGCGGCAGCTGCGGGACCAACCGCAGATCCTTGGGGCACTTATACCCGGCCAGGTTCTGACGGCAGTGCGCCATGATGTCGTCCTCGGTGATCTCGTCCGAATCGACCACTACCGCGGAGGCGATGATCTGGCCCCACTTATCGTCGGGAACTCCGAACACAGCGCACTCGGCGACACCCGGCATGAGGACGATGGCGGCCTCGACCTCGCCCGGGTGCACATTCTCTGCGCCGGTCACGATCATGTCGTCCGACCGGCCCTCGACGAACATGTAGCCGTCCTCGTCCATATAGCCGAAGTCACGAGTATTGAGCCAGCCATCGACCAAAACCCTGGCGGTCTCGTCGGGTCGACCGATGTACCCCTTGGTCATGGAGGGCGCTCGGAACCACAGTTCGCCCGACTCTCCAATCGGCAGGTCCTCACCTGTCACGATGTCCCGCGCCTGTACCTCCACATCCTTTCCAGGCCTGCCGGCTGATGTGAGCTTGCTGCCGCCGCCCGCACTGAGGTCATGATCGGAAGACGCGAGAAAGGTGACCGCGCCGCCAGTCTCAGACATGCCGTAGACCTGGCAGAAGTCGCAATCGAGGACCCTCACAGCCTCCTGCAACAGCGGCAGCGCGATGGGAGAGGCGCCGTAGGCCACATGCTTCAGAGCGGGCAACGGGGTCGGACTATCTCGCAGCCAATGGACGACGCTGTGGATGAGCGTCGGCACCATGACCACGTGGGTCACCTCGTGATTGCGCAGGGTCTCGACGATCCCGCCCGGCGAGAGGTCATCCGCGAACACCACGGTCCCACCTGCAATCAGGGTGTAGCCCATGCAGATGGCGCCGGCAGCGTGGAAGGTCGGCGGAACAATGAACATCGTGGAGGTGGCCTCCAGTTCATGCACTGTGCCATAGGTATATGCGGCGGTGACCGCATCCAGGTTCAGTGGGACCGCCTTCGGCGCTCCGGTGGTTCCTGAGGTGAAGTAGATCGTCGTCTCGTCATCGATCTCCGATTCCAGGACCGCAGCCTCCGCGGTGGCGAAGTCCACGTCCGCACCGGGCAGACTTGTCCGGTCCAGCACCGTGTAGTCCGCCCCCGGCGGCGTCATCTCCGCGGCGCTGGCTGCCAACTCGGCGCCGACGAAGATGTACTCAAGACCGATCTCGACGCCGGACTCGCGCACATTGCTGGCCGGCAACCGCCAGTTCATGTTGGCGACAGACGCTCTCCGCCGCGCGACGCCAAGGATAATCGCGGGATACCCGGCGCAGTTCTGCGTGAGCACTCCCACCCTGGAACCAGGGCCGATGCCCTTCTGCCGCAGCAATTCGGCCACTCGGCTGGCCGATTCATTCAACTCTCGCCACGTGATGGACATGTGCGGGTCCACCACCGCCACCCCATCGGGGTTGGTCCGAGCATGCTCCCGCACGGTCGTGTCAAATGTTTTGTTCACACTGCCTCCAAGCAGTTGGTTGACCTTCGGAATCTACGAGCTTGCGCGCATGCCGGACCGGCACCGCCCTGACTTCCACCGGCCAGGAGAGCGTCGCCATACGTCCTGCGTGATGTTGGCGGGACCACCCAGGCCACAGAGGTGAGAGTAACGTCACCATCACGGCATTTCAAGAGCTGACTCACGATCAAAGTTTTCAGCAGAACCCCGGCCGCGCCACGCTTCCCCCTCGCCGACCCAGGCTCACAGGCAACGCCGAAACCGCAGAACAGTGAACGTGTCGCCCCAGCTCAACCCTTAATTTCCGCCAACAGGGGACCCGGCCAGGGTTACACCTCGGGGTTGACAAAATCAAAAAGGTGACAGTAACGTCACCATCACCTTGCTTCAAGGGTTACCCCACGATTGGAGATTTCAATGGAACTCGGACTGCTGAGCTTGGGCGATCACCTCCCCGATCCCACAACCGGAAAGCGCATCAGCCAGGGAGAGCGTCTGCGGTCGATCGTGGACGCTGGAGTGCGCGCGGATGAGCTCGGTTTCAACACCATTGCCATCGGCGAGCACCACTTCAACGATTACATCGTGTCCTCGCCGCTGATGATGCTGGCGGCGATCGCGGCGCGCACCGAGCGCATCCGCCTCACCACCGGGGTGACGATCCTGCCGATGCATGACCCGGTGCGTTTGGCGGAGGACTTCGCCACTCTGGACCAGTTGTCCGGCGGGCGTGCCGAGCTGGCGCTGGGCCGGGGAATCTCATCGGACGGGTATGTGGAGTTCGGGGTGGATGCGAGCAGTTCCCGAGAGATCCTCACGGACAAGCTCGAACTGCTACGCAAGCTCACCAGCAGCGAGCAGCCGGTGAACTGGACCGGCGACTTCCGGCCCGACCTCACGAATATCACGATGCAACCGCAGACTGTCCACGGCACGCCCCGCATCTGGATGGGCACCGGTATGAGCGAGGAGTCCGTGCGCTGGGCCGCCGGCCTGGGACTTCCGCTGATGCTGCCCAGCATTTTCCGCTCCGCCGAGGAGTGGAAGGGTTTGGTGGCCTTGTACCGCGAACTCATGGCGGAGTCGGGGAATTCCGAGAACGCTTTCGTCGGCGCGTGCAGCTACGTGCATGTGGCGGAGACCAGCCAGGAGGCCCGCACCACGTGGCAGCCGTACGTCGAGTCGTATGCCAACTGGGCCAACCATATGCGTGGTGTGACCACCAAGATCGACTTCAACCGGCTTATCGACGGGCCGGCCTACTGCGGCAGCCCCGCCGAAGTCACCGAGCGGATGCTCTCGATGAAGGAGGCCCTGAATCCCGATCTGCACCTGTCCGTTTTCGATATCGGCGCCCTGCCGCACAGCAAGCTCATTCAGACCATGGAGCTGTTCTCCAGCGACGTGATGCCGCAACTCACGGGCGTGAAGACCTCCGTCTCCGCCTAACCTGCCTCAGTCTCCGCATAACCTAAGGTGTCGTCTCGGGGGCCCGGTCCAGGGCCCCCGGCACGTTCCACTGGAGACGAAGGCGCGAGGAGCACATCACATCGTGGACACCACAGCTGCTGACACCCCAAGACGTTTAGGCGCTAGAGGGGAAAAGACCAGGACAGAGCTCAAGAACGCCGCCCGGACTGTCTTCGCCCGCATCGGCTACCTGAACGCGACGGTGCCAGATATCGCACAGCAGGCATCCAAGTCTCCAGCCGCCTTCTACAAGTATTTCGACAACAAGCGTGATGTGCTCGAGGTCCTCCTCTACGATTTCCTCGAGGATTTCACAACTAGCACCAAGCTCTTGGGCACCCCCGACCTTTCTCGGTATGAGGACCTATACCGGGCAGTCGAGTCCTTCTGGAACGCCTATATGGAATATCGCGTGGAATGGGTCGGCGCGATTCACGCCTCCGCCGTGGACACAGAGTTCCTCGACACCTGGCTGCGACTCCGCGATATCGGGGTGCAAAGAATCGCCCACTTCGTGAAAACCGCACAAGCGAACGGGCACTTCCCCCAGGACCAAGACCCCATTGTGACCGCATCCAATTTGTCCGCGATGCTCGAGCACTCCTGCTACCTGTGGGCCGGGATCCAAGCGTCCTCGCTCGGCCGCCCCACCGACCCCGCCGAAGCAATCAGCTCGATAGCCACTCTGTGGCACCGCTCGATCTGGGCGCCCGGGAATCAGCAGTAGTGCCTCCGCTCCTTTTCACCGTCGGACGCGGGCCGATGCCGTCTATCCCAGGCAAACCTCTCCCTTGCACCCACGACCACGTCCGCAGGTGAACGCCTCCACAAGCTTCGCCGGCGGGGAAACAGGAGTACGAGATGTATATCGCCGTAAGCATGGACGCGGGGATCCCAACCGCACGCCTCAGGGAGTTTGACGACTGCGGATCATTCCGGGTGGTCTCAGTGGGAATGACTCCGAGCGAGGTGGGCCCTGCCCTCTCAGCGTTGGGCATCGGCCTGCCTCACAATGGCACGGAAGCCTGCGTCGCCACCGACTGGATCCGATCGCAGGCCCCAGTTCGCGAGGATCAGGGATGGGCCGCTCGATTCCAGTCGATGCTCGACTACGCCGACACCAAAGGGTGGATGGCCGAGAATGGGCAATTTGTCATCGGCCACATCGACACCGGTGAACCGGAAGGGCTAGACGCCCAGACCCTCCGGCGAGGATTCGGGAGGTCCCCGAGCTCAGTCACCGCCGTCTGCTCGCATAGCAGTTCCGGACCTGTCGGAATGGTCGTGAGCACGATGGTGCCGGTGTCCTTGGATCCCCCGATCGTGTCCATCTGTATTCAGCTGACATCACAGACATGGCCGACGCTTCGAGACACCGGACGCCTCGGTCTCAGCGTGCTCAGCGAGGGCAATCATGCCGCGGCGATGTCACTAGCCGCCAAGGACGGAGATCGATTCGGGGGCCTGGACTACTCGACCTCCGAGTCTGGCGCAGTCCATATCACCGACTCGTCACTGCGGATGGAGGTATCAGTTCAATCTGAGATCGTCGCCGGCGATCACCTGATCGCGCTCCTAGACGTCCATTCCCTTGATGAGGGCGGGGCGGTGGCGCCGTTGGTTTTCCACCAGAGCCAGTTGACGGCACTCTCAAGTTGTTGAAATCTGCTGGTCTGGGATCATGCGGTGGTGTCGTCGACAAAATTATCCCAGATCAGCCGATTTCAGAAACTTGCCCCCGCATGCTCGACGGGGTGTGAGCCAGCGAGCCTTCCGCGACGTCGTGGTCATGACGCCACTCGACAAAGGTGCGGTGCAGGGCCATGAGCCAGCGACCGTCGCGACGCTCGAACCGGTCGATGTATCGACCACCCGCAACACCCTCGTAGTCCTCACTTCGGCCGTCCCAGAACGTATTTGTGGGAGCTGTGGGCGGAACACGGTGATAGGCGGTGACGTAGGTTTCAACTTCAGCGACGTCACCGTCAAAGGAAAACAGCATGTTGCCCGTCTGGTGGTGAGTCCGTTCGAGGGAACCCATCGACACGCGTGCGTTCTCCACCATCTTCTGCCAGGGCAGCTCGTTTCCGATGAAGACAGTTTTCCCGTCCTCGTGAAATACGCTCGTCATCAGTTCCCAGCGGTTCCGATCGACGGCGTGGCAGAAGCGATTGACAACATCTGCGATTTCGGCGCGGTCAACAAGCCGACTGGCGTCCACTTGTCCGAGACCGTCTGTGCGCCATGACTCTACGACAGATCCCGAGATACCGTCCTCTCGCTGTCCCCGTGCCTGCGCAGTGACAGCAGCCAGGCCGCCTTCTCGCGACGGACGGTGATTGCGCCACTCCGCGAGCAGGCGTCGGTCCGCAATGCGCCAGTTGCCGTCACGGAGCTCGAACCGGTCGATATAGCGAGCACCGAGCATGACTTCGTATGCCTCACCCGTGCCACCGAACGACCCACCGGCAGGCGCATCATGCGGCACGGCGTGGAATGCCGTCACATACGTTTCGACGTGTGCGACGCTCCCCTCGAAAGCAATCATGATGTTGCCGACTTGGTGGTGCGTCGCGTCGACCGGTTCGAGAAGCGCGGAGCCTTGCGCAACGAATTCGCGCCAGCTTCCGCCGATCGAGGACAACCGACAAGTCGCGTCCTCAGGGAAAACCGAATCCATCAACCACCAGCGCCGACGATCCGTCGCATGGCAGTACCGGTGGATGACATCTTCGATTTCGGCTCGGGCCACTACTGATTCGAGTGTGTACGCAGTACACATGGACCTCTGTCCGTCCTATACTTCGGCGGGCTCACTTGCCGGCAGATTGCACGAAGCGGTGCCGTCGTCGTTGAGCACGCACACCGGGCAGTCTTCCTGATCGGCTCCGAGTGAGAGATCCGCCGCCTGCACCATCTCGGCGAAGAGATCCGCTCGCTCCGACAGTGACACCCGTGGGTCCCGTGCCGGGCGCAAGCCGAGCGCGATCATCGTCTCGAGTTGCCGGTAGCCGGCCGTGGTCGGGTCCACGATGGGGACACTCGAGCGGGCAGCGAGGATTTCGGCGACCGGGCTCATGCAGTTGCAGCCCAGGATGACCGACTTGGCGCCGTCCTTCACCGCAAGCTCGATTTCGGCAAGGATGCGCTCGATCATGTGCTCGCGCCCGGCCTTCATCTGGGTAAGGAAGTTGTCGTCCTCGGCCAGAGTGCTCTGCTCGGCGTGCGTCGAGACGTAACGTACCGAGATGCACTGCCGCCCAATGGGATTATCACGAAGGAGGCGATCGTAAACGAAGTCCATCGTTTCCGGCCAGATCGTGACGATGCTGAACTTTTCGCCGAGCGCCGCTGCTGCCAGGAGACTGGCCTCGCCGCTGCCGACCACCGGAATATCGGTGGTCGCGCGTACTGCAGCCAGACCGTAGTCCGGTACGCCGCCGATCAGCACGCCGTCGTACCCGTTGCGAGCGGCCCGCATCGCGGCCTCCCCGTAGGCGACATCGGAGAGCAGTAGGTCTGCTGCGTCAACGGGGGTTACCCGGATTTCCGTCTGCACCAAGTCGACGGCGTAGCCGGGCGCGATCAGATGCTCGGGGACCGGACTCGTCTGCTGACTGGTTTTCAACTCCACGTAGGCAATCCGCTTGGTCAACTGACGCTCCTTGATTCATGGGTGATGTGAGGCACTACCGGCGACTCGTGTGACGAGGCTATCAGAAAGCATTTCTACTGTGAAGAATAGACTCCGATATTCCAGAACAGCGAAAAAGATTGCGTAACAGACAGATACAACAAAGCCCGGGCAGTGCGAAAATCGCACTGCCCGGGTTTCAACAGCGTCTAGACGCTCCGATAGAGGTCACCGTGCTGAACGCGCATGACCTTCTTGTCCAGCTTGCCGACACTGGTCCGTGGGAGGTGGTCGACGTACAGGATCGTGTCGGGAAGTTGCCACTTGGCGAATGCGCCTTCGAGCAGCGCGTGGACCTCGCCCAGCGCGACGTCCTCACCGTCGGTGGTCACCATGATGACGACTGGACGTTCCTGCCATTTCGGATGCTCGACACCGATCACTGCGGCCTCGGCGACCCGGGGGTGGGCAATGATTGCGTTTTCCATATCGATCGACGAAATCCATTCGCCGCCACTCTTGATGACATCTTTGAGCCGGTCAGCTAGCTTGAGGTAGCCGTTTTCATCGATAGTCCCGATGTCGCCGCTTCGCCAATAACCGTCCAGGAATCGGTCGGCGTCGTCATCAAGCTTGTGGTATCGCGCGGTGATCCACGGTCCCCGCAGCAGGACCTCGCCCTGACTGTTGCCGTCGTGCGGCAAGTCGTTGTCTTCGGGGTCGACGATTCGCACATCGACACCACCCGCGGGAAGACCCTGATAGCGCTTGATGTTCCACCATTCGTCTTCCGTGACCTTGCCCTGCAAGGTAACCTTACGGCCGTAGTTCACGAAAGCCATCGGGGCAGTCTCGGTAGCCCCGTACGCATGAATGAAGTCGGCACCGGTCAAGTCGTAGAACCCGCGCATGAGGGTGAGCGCCGGCTCGGTAGCGCCGGACAGCAGACGGGTCCGGCTGAAGTCCGGTTTGACGTCAAGCGTCTTGATGTAGTCGAGCATCGGCTGGAAGATCGCCGGCGCACCGTTCGCGACGGTCACACCTTCGGCGATCATCACGTCCGCCAGCATGTCAGTGTCCCCTGCCGAATAGCGTCCGGGGAGAACAATTTTGGCTGCGACGTAGACGGCGGACTGCGGCAGACCCCAGGACTGGCTGTGGAACATCGGCGTGATCAGCATGACCGCGTCAGCGGCGCTCATCCCGTAGGACGAGGCCTGCGTCAGAGTGTGTAGGTAGATCGCTCGATGCGAGTAGTAGACGCCCTTTGGCCGACCGGTGGTCCCGGTCGTGTAGCAGGCGCTGTAGGCGGAGCTCTCGTCGATCATCGGCCAGTCGATCTCCGGCGACGCAGTCGCTACCAGGTCTTCGAAATGGCGCACATTCGGCAACGTGGTGACAACCTCTGCGAGAGGCTTGTCGGACATCACCACCCAGGTAATCTCCGGCGCGAACGGTGCCACCGACTCCGCGACGCTCAGCAGACTCTCGTCAACCAGGACGACGGACGCGCCGCCGTGCGTCGCGACGTAACCCACATCTTCGGGAGCCAGGCGCAGGTTCATCTGCAGCATCACCGCTCCGGTGCCAGGAATGGCCCAGTAAAGCTCGAAGTGCCGCTTGGTGTTCCAGTCCAGGATCCCCACCACATCGCCGGGTGCTACACCCAGATTGGTCAGGGCGTTCGCAATCCGCTTGATACGCGCATAGGCGTCGGCGTACGTGTAGCGATCCCATCCGCCGTCGCCGGTGCGGTAGACGATCTCCCGCTCAGGATAGTTACGTGCCGAGTGGCGGATCAGCGTAGTCGTGTTGAGCTGATACGAGTCGTCATTCGTCGACGGGTGTCCCTTGACAATTGTGGTCATTATTCACTCCTCGGGTCCAGTGCTAGTGCGGGCGACCTAGGAGGGTCCGGATGCTGACTCCATGCGCGAACCGCATCCCGGGTTGTCGTGAGCCCTGAACGTGCCGCCTGGACTTGATATTTGGTGAGGCTTAACGCCCATCAGTTGCATTATTCTGCAATGCAGAAGCTCTCTCTGCACCTAGAATCGCATAGGCCAAGTGCGTTAGTCAAGGAATGAGCCCGAAACCTGAAGCAGCTACGACACTCTCAACCATCTCGTCAGGTGGCGAGCGAATGCGTCATCGAGCACCGGTAGATCTTGCATCAACCATGGCCAGTGCAAGATCGGCGTACTCCCTCGCGATTTCGACCGGCGACGGGCTGATCCCCGGTTGGTACCAATCCGCAACGGCAACGCACATCGTGACGATCGCTGTGGCGGTTGACGTCGCCGGGACGGTTCCGGCTCGCCCCGCATCACGGCACGCCTCCACGGCCGACTGGACGATCTCCCGAACTTGCCGTCGTAACTGCAGATGCATCAACCTGCCAGGCTCGTCGAGCGAACGGAGTTCTGTGGACGCGAGCACGGCCGAGGCCTGTCGGTGGGTGTGGAACAGGATTACGCACTCGACAAGATTGGCCACACGCTGATCAGGCGATTCTGCTTCGGCATCTGCAGCCACGCATCGACTTATGAGCTCTGCCATCGCGCTCTGCAGCAGTTCGGTGAGCAGAGCATCCTTGCTTTCCACGTGGTAGTAGACGCCAGCCATCGACAAGCCACACCGGTCGGCAATCATCCTGACTGTCGCAGCGTGGTAGCCCACTTCCACAAAGACATCCAGCGCCGCCCGAAAGACCGGGGTGAGGTCCAACCGTTCAAAGTCTCGCCAGTCCTCGAACCGCTGTCCGGTGGGCTCAGGTGGACGCAGATCAAGCTCTACCCCGAGCGCCTTCGCGAGTGCCTCCAGACGCTCCGCACCCGGCAGGCTCTTCCCGTTCTCGAACTCGCTCAGCGAGGACGCACTCATGCCTATTTGTTGAGCTAGCTGACGGAGCCCGACCTTGCGCTCGATTCTCGCCGCGCGCATCCTGGCTCCGAGCCCGTCTCCAACGATTCGTCCCGCCTGCACCATGAGTACCACGCTATCCCGCCGACACTCGACCACCTGGTTGGACGGCCGTTATGGCGGACGACGATCTGTCATGACATGGAGATAGAACCACTGTCGCACGCATCCGTCAGCTGACGTTCGAAATTTAGCGATCGGTAGATCTTGACGAACCGAACAGCTGGTAATACGGTCCTCCTGGGACGCATAAGCGATGTACGTCACAGTCCCCCTTCCCCTGTTCGTAAGTTCGACGCCTTCCGTGGCGTCCAGTCAGGAGCACCGCAATGAGCGACATCCTCGAGTTCGCAGACCGGTTCTTCAACGCCGTCGAGGGTGGTGACATCGACGCGGTGGCCGGCTTCTATCGCGACGACGTGACCGTCTGGCACAACTTCGACAACCTCGACCAATCCCGGGACGACAACCTCGCAACCCTCGCCGGAATCTCCGGCCGCTACGACGCTTTTGCCTATGTGGACGTCCGCCACACCGCCGTCGAAGACGGATTTCTCCGCCAACACGTCATCAAAGCGACTGTCGGCAAGAAGACCGTCAATGTCCCCGCGGTCCTACGCGTGTACGTCGATGGCGGGCAGATCCACCGCATCGAGGAGTACTTCGACCGTGGCCAGCTTGACGTCGTCTTCAGCTGATGCGAACCGCGACAAGGCCTTCGAAGGAATATCACGCAACCATTGATCACGATCGGCCATCTGTTCGTCATCTAGCGATCGATAGATCTTGACGAACCGAACACTTGGGAATACTGTCGAATCGAGGCAGCGGCGCGATGCGCGTCACAAAGCAAAGAGAGTGTGAAATGACAAATACAGAATTTGAACTCGGCGGCGTATGTCACTTGGCGCTGGTGTGCCAGGACATGGAGCGCACCGTCGACTTTTACACCAACGTCCTGGGCATGAAGCTGTCCATGACGCTCTCCCTGCCTGGTGGTGGCCAGCATTTCTTCTTCGACATGGGCGGCGGCCAGTTCATCGCGTTCTTCTGGTTCGCCGACGCCGCCCCCCACGCTCCCGGCATCGCGGCGCCCGCGGCCATTCCCGGCATCGGCAAGGAAATCGCGTCGGCGCACGGCTCGATGAATCACGTCTCGTTCAAGATCCCGCTCGACAAGTTCGACGAGTACAAGGCCAAGCTCGAAGCCAAGGGCGTCCAGACCGGACCGATGCTCAACCACGACATGTCTGAGCGTGGGATCAGTTTCGGAGAGAGCGACTCGACCTTCGTGCGGTCGATCTATTTCTTCGACCCGGACGGGATCTTGCTCGAGTTCGCGGCCTGGACTCGCGAATTGCGCGAGGACGACGTCAAGCACGCGCCCCGGACCGCCGACGGCGGCCTCGGCACCCCGGTTGGCGCCGCCAAATGAGCGAGATGCTCGATCTCGCCGACAAGATGTTCGGAGCCCTGGTTCTCGGCAATGTCGCCGTCCTCGACAAGATCTATCACTCGGACGTGAAAATCTGGCACAACTGGGACGACGCCGAGCAGTCCCGTGAGGACAATCTGCGCATCCTCTCCGGCATTCCCACGCGCTACGACGAGTTCCACTATGACAACCCGCGCTGCACTGTCCTCGAGGACGGCTTCCTGCGTCAACACGTCATCCGGGCGACTATCGGGGACAAGACCGTCAACGTCCCCACGATCTTCCGGGTATTTGTCGACGGCGGAAAGGTTCGCCGTATCGAGGAGTATTTGGACGCAGGCCAACTCCGCAAGGTCTTTGCCTGAAAAGAACGTGATCACACGAAACAGCCCCGCCGATCCAATCCCCTCGGCGGGGCTGTTTCGTGTCCTGCCTTGCTGCGCAGGAAGATTCATTCGGTACCGAGATCACAAAAGGCCGCTGCGACCCCTCCAGCTTCCCATTTTTCTCTCAGAAAGAACTTACTTCTGCTAAGTTCGACGTGATGTGAGTCTCCCTTGGGGTTCGTCGGGGCCGACGGCATCCAATTCCCAGCCTCAGCGTGAACGCGCAGTCAGGTCTGTAGACACACCCTCCGAAGGATGGCAATGAAGCGAATAACTTATCGGCGGACGCTTACCGCCTTGGCCCTCATTTCGACTTGCGGGCTCCTAGCCGCCGGATGCGCGTCCTCCGCCGGCTCATCGGATGGCACTGGCGCGCCAAAGCTCGTGAGGGCTGGGGTGATTGGCGAGCAGTCGGATGAGGGACGCGCTATGGAAAGTGCGACTTTGACTTATGCATCGCATTCGCTGACCAATACCCTTGACCCGATCAAGGGCAGGACGTCTGCCTGGCTCGGAGGTACGGAAATGGCTGCCATTTACGACGTCCTGGTGCGATGGGATCCAGAATCCGCAGAAATTGTGCCTCAGCTAGCCGAGTCGATCACAGAGGCTCCCGATCGACTCTCCTGGACCGTCAGACTTCGTGACGGGGTCACGTTCAGCAATGGCGACACTCTGGACGCGTCGGCCGTTATTGCCAGCACCAATCGTATGACCGAGGGCAATGCCACGAACAGCGATCAGTTCCGGGCGAACGTGCGGTCTGTCGAGGCGACCGACCCGAGTACCGTGACGTATAACCTGAAGAATCCGTGGAGTGACTTCCCGACCCTCCTGACCTCAGGTTTTGGCATGATTACCCACTCCGACTCGTTCAGAGACGGGAAATTTGTCGAACCGATCGGAGCTGGCCCATTCACTGTTGAGTCCGTCAATCCCGGATTTGAACTCGTTCTTGCGCCACGCGAAGACTATTGGGGCGGGAAGCCGCGAATTGGCGAACTCAAGTTTGTAGACCTTCAAGGCGAGCAGCCGATGGTCGACGCGCTCAAGGCTGGCGAGGTGCAGATGGCGTATCTGAGGGGAGGCGAGGCCATCGACACGATGCGGGCCGATTTCCCCGGTTACTACGAGCCGGTAAGCATGGTCGACAACGGACTTCTCAATATCAGGGAAGGTCGTGCGGCGCACGATATCCGGGTCCGACAGGCAATTGCGAAAGCGATCGACCCCACCGTGATCAATGAACGGTCCAGGAAGGGCCTGAACTCGCCGGGACTCGAAATGTTCCAGGAGTGGTCCACTATGCATGGGTCGATCCCGGGCCCTACTCCGGACATCGAGGCCGCTCGCAAGCTCGTCGATGAGGCAAAAGCAGACGGATACGATGGAAAACTGACGTTCGCCGCGCTGTCAGATCCAGCATCGACCGACCTGGCGTTGGCGATGCAGTCGCTGCTCCAAAATGTCGGCTTCGAAGTCGAAATCCAGCCCAATGCAACAAAGAACGACATCGCCAAAGTTTTTTATGTCACCCATGACTTCGACGTGAGCGTCGCCGGCACAGCGGTGCCCGACTCCGCCCCGCTCCTGCGCCTTCAAGGCCTGCTCACGACTGGATCCAGTCAAAACGTCAGTGGCTACAGCAATCCCACTATGGATGAAGTGATCTTTCAGATTCAAACTGCCGGCACAGAAGACGAGCGCCGGGCTGGATTCGAGAAGATGCAGACGATCCTCAACGAGGATGTGCCGATCCTGCCTTTGGGTTCGGGCGCAAACTTCATTACCTGGGCACCTAACGTCCACGACGCAAAGTCGGGCATGGATGGATTGACGCTCTTCGACAAGGTCTGGATCTCGGACTAGGCCGTAACCTTTCGCGGGCCCTGTCACCTTTGCCGAAAAGCAAAGTGGCAGGGCCGGGTTGGTCATGATCACAAAAAATAGCCCCGCCGATCGATTGGATCGGCGGGGCTGCACTCCTTGGTCTACCCTGCTGCGCAGGAAGATTCACTCCGTGCAGAGATCACAGGAAGAATGCTGCAACCTCGTCTACTGCTTGGGCCAGGGCGGCGGCGATCTCTTCACGGGTCACGTCGGACATCCGGCTCTTGGGCGTGGACACGTTCAACGTGTAGCGCGCCCCGCCGTACTCGCCGAGCGAGACCGACACCGACGTAACTTCATCCTCGGACTCTTCGTTGCTAGTGGCAAACCCGACCCGGCGGACCTCCGCGAGCTGGCGCAGAAGCGCCGACCGCTTGGTAATCGAGTGTGACGTAAGGCCCTTCAGCTTCTCATCGGGGTACAGCTCGCGCACCGCACGGTCATCGAGCGTAGCGAGCAGCGCTTTGCCGGACGATGTGCAGTGCGCCGGCATGGTCATCCCCATGCGGGACCCCACGCGCACCGCTCGCGCACTCTCGACCGAGTCCACAAAGGTCACCGTGTTCCCGTCGAGGCGGGCCAGATGGACCGTCTCACCCAGGCTGGCCGAAAGCCGTTCGAGCACTGGATGTACACGGGCCCTGACGTCTGTTTGGCGCAGGACCGCGAACGCGATCGTCGTCAGGGCGGGGCCCGGTTCGTAAGCCCGTGAACCCTCGACCTGACGGACGAATCCGCGGTACTGAAGCATCGCCAGCAGTCGGTGCGCGGTCGACGAGGCAACCGAAAGGTACTCGCTCACCTCGGTCAGCCGGATACTGCGACGCTCGCCCAGCAGCAGCAGGATTCGCAGGGCGTTGTCGACAGACTCGATCGGGTACTGCGGTCGGTTCGCAGTTGTATCTTCCTTTGCGGTCACGCAGGTAGCGTAACGGCAGGAGCGCGCAGAACATTCTTGGTGACCTTGCCGGACGCGTTTCGCGGCAGCATATCGACCAGCACGAGGCTGGTCGGAAGCTTGTAGCGCGCCAACCTCTCCCCTGCCCAGGCGCGCAGCGACTCGATGGTCAACTCCGCCGCACCCGGTTTCAGTGCGACCACCGCGACCGGGGTCTCGCCCCATGTTTCGTGAACCTGGCCGATCACTGCAACCTCGGCGATGCCCGGGTGACCGGCAAGCGCATTCTCTACCTCGGCGCAATATATGTTCTCGCCGCCGGAGATGATCATGTCCTTCGCACGATCTACGACGTAGATGAAGCCCTCGGCGTCCTTGCGTACCAGGTCACCGGAGTGAAACCAGCCTCCGGCGAAGGCCTGCGCCGTTGCCTCCGGGTTGTTCCAATACTCGGTCATCAGTCCCGGCCCACGGTAGACGATCTCGCCGACCTCACCGGGTTGCACATCCACCATGTTTTCGTCGACTATGCGTGCCCAGACACCGGGTACCGGGCGTCCGACGGAACCCAACTTACGGCGAGAATCCTTGGCCTCGAGCACACATGTCACTGGGGACATCTCGGTCTGCCCGAACAGCGCAATGCTCGACGCACCGGGAAGCACCTCGCTCATCTTGCGAAGCAGCGAATCGGTGGCAGGCGCTGCGCCCCAGGAACTGACGCGAAGCCGAGACAGATCGCGCGGCGCCCGCTCCTGCTCGTCGCAGACCGCCTGCCACTGAGTCGGTACGAGGAATGTCGAAGTGACCTGCTCGCATTCCGCGACGTCGAGGAGTGCCCCCGCGTTGAACGAGACACTCGGAAGGACAACCATGGTGGCGCCCATCAGAATCGCCGGCGCCACCAGGCCAAGAGTCCCGATGTGGAACAGCGGTGCGGCGCACAGGCTTACCTCGTCGTACATCTCGAACCGGAACGCCATCACGTTCGTGGCCGACTGCGCAGCCAAGTTGCGATGCGTCAGCACGGCGCCCTTGGGCCGTCCGGTGGTTCCCGACGTGTACATGAGCAGCGCTGGTTCGCACTCGTCGATCGCCGCGACCAGTCCGCCCGAACCGGAATGTGCGAGGAGAACGTCGTACGCCGATGCGCCGTCAGAGCCCTCGCTGCCGACCTGGAAGACCTGAACCGGACCCGCGGCCTGCGCGGCCGCAGCGATCCCGGTGGCGCTCGCCTGCTCGTCCACGAAAAGAACGACGGCCCCGCTGTTGTCGAGCGTGAACGCCACCTCGCCGACACTCAGCCGGAAGTTGATCGGCACGGCGATAGCGCCGATCCGGTTGGCGGCGATCATGATCTCGATGTACTCGGCCTGGTTGCCCATCAGCAAAGCAACGCGGTCCCCGTGCGCCACGCCGCGCTCGGCGAGGGCGGCGGAGACGGAATCCACTCGCTGCTGAAGATCTGCCCAGGTAATCCGGCGGTCGCCGAAGACGACGGCCGTCTGTTCACCGCGCTCAAATGCATGCCGCGCAACCTGACTGACCCAGTGCTGCTGGCGGGCACGCGTCAGGTCGTCCATGTCCACGCTCGTATTCACCACTGCGCCTTGGGGAAACGGTCCGCAATCCACTCGCACATCACATCGGCAACGGCGGCGCGGGCCCCGGGCTCCTGGAAATAGTGATCACCGGGCAGGTCCTTGCGCGACTTGTCCTCGCTCGCGAGGGCATTGAACAGCGCGTCCGCGTCGCTCGGGAACACACCCGAGTCCCCGTCAGGGTTGATGACAAGCGAAGGCACCGTGATTTTCTCCATGTGCATTTCCGCACGGCACTGCGATTCTTCGAGACTCCACATGTGTAGCCAATTCCGCAGCGTGCTCCCGGCACCGATGCCGCGGTCCTCGCGGTTGGCCACCGAAGTCGGGCCGCGGTAGCACTCGCCTGCCGGCCGACTGCTGGGCTCGAGCGTCGCGTCCACCATCCGGGGGTCAGCCCACGTACGCGGGACTCCGAAGTGCCGGTCGTTGTAACCCGCGGCGGTAATCCGGGCCAGCTCTTCCTGCGCCCATGCGGTGATCCGGTGGTTGCGGGCAACCTGCGCGGCGCGGTACCGCTCGATGAACTCCGCGGAGTACGGCGGACCGTTCTCGGGGTTGAACAGATCAAGTTCGGGGTCGGTCAGAGTCGGGTCGTTTTCGTCGACGACTGCTGCGTCCAGCCACGCGGTCAGCACGTCGGGCCGACCGCCGTGCGCGGCGAGGGAGATGTAGGCAGCTCCGGGGATGAGGTCGTTGATTCCCACTGCGGGTTCCATGTCGCGGGCGGGACGGATGCACGGCGAGGTCGCTTGCGCCTGGTAGGCCGCCATCAGCGAGCCGCCTCCGGAATTGCCGAGCAGGATAACCTGATCCACACCTGCGTGCTCCTCGAGCCAGCGCACGCCCACCCCGATGTCGACCAAAGCCTGGTCGAGATTGAACAGTTCCTCGTAACCGCGGTAGCGAGTATTCCAACCCAGGAATCCAATACCTCGCGCAGCCATGAACTCGGCGATGTAGTGCTCCGAGAAATCGATCTGGTAATGCGTAGCGATCATTGCGATGCGCGGCTTCTTACCGGCCGGCGTGTAATAAATGCCCTGACACGGGTAGCCGCCGGCACCCGCGCGCTTAGCGCCTGGTGACTCGCTGCTGACAAATTCCTTGTGGACGGTCGGGCTGGTGGTGCCGGTCATGGTTAGACAACCTCGTATTCGTTGAGACTTGCGTATTTCTTCAGGTGCGTGAACATCAACTCGACCCGCTCGAGGACGATGGGATCCGTCAATCTGCCTTGCTCGTCAAAGTGATTGGGGGCAAAGCTGAGGAGAATCTCCGGCCCGGGCAACACTGGGGACCGGGAGAAGACGAAGGTGTGACGCAGTTCGAATTGGCTGCGCGCTGTGCCGAGGCGGCCAGGCGTCGCGCCCATCAGCGCCACCGGCTTACGCTCGAGCACCGAGCGTCCGAGTGGAAGTGAGAGCCAGTCGAGTGCGTTCTTCAGAACACCAGGGATGCCGCCGTTGTATTCGGGTGTCGCGATGAGCAGGGCATCAGCGGCTTCGACCTCGGCGCGCAGCGCATGGACGCTGTTCGCTTCGTTACCGAAATCGTCTTCGTTGAGCATCGGGATCTCGCCCAGCAGCTTCGTGATCCGCACCTCGACGTCGTCCGGCGCCATTGCCGCCGTCGCCTCGAGAAGTTTGCGATTCCACGAGTCTGCGCGGAGACTGCCTGCAATCGCGCAGATTACAAATTTTCCGTCTTTCATCATGCAGCTCCCAGATAGGCCGCGACGACAGCGTCGTCGCGGATAACGTCGGCGGGCTTGCCGAGGGCGATTCGTTGACCGAAGTTGAGAACACAGACGCGGTTCGAGATGCCCATGACCATCTTCATGTCGTGCTCGACGAGCAAAATGGCAACGCCGAGATCTCGGTTCACCTGCACAATGGTTTCCGTCATCTCGGCGGACTCGTCGTGATTCATGCCGGCGACGGGCTCGTCGAGCATGATCAGCCGCGGTTCCATCGCAAGTGCCCGCGCCAACTCGATGCGCTTCTGCGTGCCGTGCGGTAGTGATCCGACAGGGGTGTCTGCCAGGTGCTCGATGTTCATCAGCGCAGCGACCTCACGAACCTTTTCCACCGCGGCCTTCTCCTCCCGCGCTGCGCGGCCCAGCCACAGCATGTTCTCCAAGGCTCCCGCGCGCATCGCGTTGTGCCGCGAAAGCAAGAGGTTGTCCAGCACCGTCATCGCGGGAAAGACCTCCACGTTCTGGAAGGTCCGGGCGATGCCCTTTTTCGCGATCTTGTGAGCCTGCAAGCCCAGGATTTCGGCTCCCGCGAAGCGCACGGAACCGGACTGTGGTGCGTAGACACCGGAGATGCAGTTGAACAGCGAGGACTTGCCCGCACCGTTCGGGCCGATGACGGAGAACAGCTCGCCCTCGGCGATCGAAAAGCTTACGCCGTCAATGGCTTTTACCCCGGCGAAGCTCAGGGACAGATCGTTGATCTCCAACAGATCGGCACGCGGATCAGACATGCTGGATCACCCCTTCGGTATCGATTCCCGTGGCCTGTGCCGGCGGCTCAGCTGCGCCCACTGCCGAAGCACCCAGGTACAGCTCTGCGATTTCTGCGTCGCCGCGCAGGTCCTCCGCCTTGCCCTCCTTGACGACGCGGCCACCTTCGAGGACATATCCGTACTGCGCAATTGCCATCGCCATTGCCGCGTTCTGTTCCACCAACAGGATGGAGGTCCCTTCCTTGTTGATGTCGACGATCACGTCTCGGACATCAGCAACGATTTTCGGTGCCAGGCCGAGGCTCGGCTCGTCGAGCAGAAGCACCTTCGGCTGGGACATCATCGCCCGACCGATCGCGAGCATCTGCTGCTCTCCGCCCGAGAGGTAACCGGCTTTGCGCTGCATCAGGTCACCCAGACGCGGGAAGTGGTGCAGCACCCGCTCACGCGCTTCGAGTTCCTGGGCCTTGCGATAGCGACGGACGAAAGCGCCGCTCGCGAGATTCTCGGCAACGGTGAGTCCAGGGAACACCTGTCGACCCTCGAGGGCCTGCGCGAGGCCGAGTTTCACGCGCTTCGACGAGCGCTCGTTGGTGACGTCGTTGCCCAGCAGTTCGACCCTGCCCGAGGCAACGGTGCCGCCGTGCACGCCGAGCAGACCCGACACCGCCCGCATCAGCGTCGACTTGCCCGCACCGTTCGGCCCGAGGAGGCTGACGATCTGGCCTTGGGGAACCGTCAGGCTCACATCCTCGAGGGCCAGCGAGGCTGCGCCGTAGCGGACACTGAGGCTGTCGATGACCAGCGAGTTCATTTGCTACCTCCGGAGATTCGGGCTCGGATCCAGTCGATGGGCCGCTTGAAGAGCGCGAGCAATCCTTTGGGCTCGAAGATGAGGACCAGCACGATCACAAGGCCGTACAAGAACTGTGAGAGCAGAGGCGCGGTAACGCCGCCGTCGGCGCTCGCGTCCTTCGAGACAAACGGAAGGTACGGCGACAGCACATTCACCATCTCAGGCATCGCCTTGATGAAGAATGCGCCGAGGATCGCGCCCGCGACCGTGCCCATACCACCGATGACAACCATCGCGATGAAGTCGACGGAGACCATCATCGTCCACTGACTCGGCGTGAAGTAGCCCATGTAGGACACGAGCAGCGCACCGGAGACACCGGCGAACGCCGAAGAGATGACAAAGGCCACGACCTTGGTTCTGGTCACAGGTATGCCGGCAACGCCCGCCGCGATGTCCCGGTCACGGACCGCCATGAAGGCGCGACCTAGGCGCGAACGCTTGAGGTTCCACGTCAGCACAGTGACGATGAGCAGCACTGCCAGGGCGAAATACCACCACGCCTGGAACGAGGTCAGGATCTCCTCGCCTCCCGACGACCAGTAGCCGTCCAGCAGGTCCTGCCCGTTGATCTCCACCGCAGGGGCCGTCCGACCATTGACTCCGCCGCTCAGGCTGGTCCAGGTTTCCCAGACATAGGTGCCGATGAAAATCAGGGCCAACGTCGCAACCGCCAGGTAGAGCCCGCGGATTCGGACTGCCGCCGGAGCGACCACCCCACCGGCGAGTCCGGCAACTACAGCGGCTGCGGGCAACCACACCCAGACTGGGAGTCCCTCGTCGACTCCGAGCCAGGCCGAGGTGTAAGCGCCGATCGCCATGAATACCGCGTGGCCCATCGAGATCTGACCGGCAAATCCGGTGATGACCTGCATGCCGAGTGCGCCGACCGCCGCGATCAGCGCAAAGATTCCCACGCCCATCCAGAGATCGGACTGCACCACCCACGGCACAACGAGCATCGCCACGACCCACACGGCAACCCACACCCGCGTGCTTCGCTTCTTGGTCCGCACGACTTCGGCGGGAACACCTGCGGTGTCGTCGTCGATGGGTGCGGGTTCGAGAGTTGTTGTCATCGGTCAGACCCTTTCAATGCTTTTACTGCCGAAGAGTCCGTAGGGCCGGACCACCAGCACGGCAAACATGACGATGTAGGGCAAGACCTCATGGAGTCGGCCGCCCCCGATGTCCGACAGGTAGTAAGAACCCATCACCTGAATCAGTCCGACGATCAGGCCGCCGACAATCGCACCTACCAGCGAGTCCATGCCGCCGATCACGATCGCGGGAATAGCAAGCAGCGCAACGATACCCAATGCCGGAGACACAACCCGAGGGAACGACGCCAAGAAGACACCGGCCACCACGGCAAGGAACGCCGCAAGTCCCCACGAGAGTGCGAACATCCGTCGCACATCGATTCCCTGCGCCAGTGCCGCTTCCTGGTGACTGGCGGTCGCACGAAGCGCCAGACCGTACGGTGTCTTCTGGAAAAAATAGGCCAGCCCCGCGAGAACCACCACGGAGGTGCCGATTGTCGCAATGCCACTCCACGGCAGCACTACCGAGCCGACAGTCACCGTGCCTGAACCGACAGGACCGGCCGAGCCATGTGTGCCGACGCCCCAGATCATCAAGATCGCCTGGTGAAGCATGATCGAGATACCCAGCGTCGCGAGAACCACGGTGGTAACAGATTTTCCGACCATGCGGCGCAAGAAGACCGCCTCGATCAGGACCGCGAGAACCACCATGATGACGACCGCGAAGAGGAACGCCAGCCCCCAGGGCATGAAGGCCATCAAGGCCAGCACCGTGTAGGCGCCTAGCGCCACGATCTCTCCGTGGGCAAAGTTGAATGTGTGTGAGCCCTTGTACATGATCACGAACCCGAGGGCGATCAGTCCGTAGACCATTCCTAGGGCTATCCCCTGGAAGCCGAGCTGCAAGAAGAGCGCCATAGCCCCTTCTACTCCTTTAGTCGAACAATAATTGTCCTGATGCGCCGCCAAGGCGCCCGCCGCCGCCCTGTAACGGGCGCCGAAGTGCGTCGATCAGAAACCGTTTGCCTCGCCCCAGGCGCGAGCCTGATCGGTCTCGGCCCAGTCAGTGGTGGGGATCAGCAGACCATCGGCATTTACGGTGTTCATCCGGCTCTGGTAGCTGACGATCGAGTCGCCGGTACCGAGGTTGACTGTCGGCAGGATGCCACCGAAGTCGATGTCGAGATCCTGCATCGCGGCCAGAACACCTTCACGGGTGAGATCCTTGTTCGCGCAGGCCTTTTCCAGCACAGCCGCGGTGGCAGTGCCGCTCAACCAACCGGCAACCTGGAAGTTGCTCGGCTTCTCGTTCGGCGCGTACTGCGCCAGAGCGGCATTCATGTCCTTGATGCCCTGAACGTCATCGTTCAGCGCTCCGTAGCTCGCCGAAACGTAGAAGTTGTCGGTCAAGCCGGCCAGCGGCTTTGCCAGCGCGGCGTTCCAGGCGCCCGAGTAACCGATCCACTGCGGCGAATAACCGAGCTGGGCGGACTGTCCCACCAGCCCCGCGGTCTGGGCCATGGTGTTGGCCAGGATCACGACCGTGGCGCCGGAGTTCTTCAACTCGGTGGCCTGAGCGGTGAAGTCGTTGTCAGCGGGGCTGTACGTCGGGCTGGCGACGACCTCGACGCCGGGGATCTGTTCCGCGGCAAACTTGACGGAGTCTGCGTATCCCGTGCCGTACTCGTCCGCCGGTGCGACGACGGCGACCTTGAGCGGGTTGGTAGCGCTTGCACCCGCCTTCTGCGCGGCCCAGACCAGGCCGTTGATCAGCTCGACCTCGAAGGGCGGGGTGTAGATCGCGACATCCTCGAGCTTGAGCGCTGCTGTGTTGAGCGATGCCGAGAAGGTCGGCAGGTCATCTTTCGCGATGCTGTCCTTGACCGCCATCAGCGAGGACGTACCGATCAGCTGCGGGATCATCACAACCTTGTTCGCGATGGCGCGATACTGCTGAGTGGTGACCTGAGGGTCGTATTTGGTGTCCATCTTGTGCAGGACGAGTTGACGCCCGCAGATCCCGCCCGCGGCGTTGACCTGGTCCAGCTTGATTTCCAAGCCGATCGAACCCGAGGTTGCGGGCTGGGCAAGTGGCCCGGAGTAGTCGGTGAGGATCGCAAGATTGATCTCGCTGTCGCTGACGCCCTTTCCGGTCTTGACCCCATCCGCACTTGCGGAGTCTCCACTGGCCGACCCGCCGCAAGCAGTCAACGCGAGCATCGTGGCAATTGCGAGGGCTGGAGCAGCTTTCCTCAACATCTTCAGTACGTCCCTTCGGGGTTGTGACCTGACCCACATTGAAACTGTGGTCCTGAGCATTGAACAGGCATACATGGCGCCAAGTCAAGGGCAATCTATCGATCGCTAAGCTTAGAACGTAAATCTTTTAAGCAGCAGAAATAGAGTTTAATTTCTCTGTGCAGAGACTACTTCTGCCGAACAAGCAGATGAGGCACTCAGAATCCACGCGGCTGGATCAACGCCGAAGCCGAGCCGGTTCCAGCTACCCAGTCCGTGACACAGGCCATTTGCCGACCAGGATCAAAACAGGGTGCGCCAAGATCCAGCCCTGGCGGAATTGTACACAATCTTTCCCTATTGTTCGATATACCGCGCAATATGGCGCCCTTCTGCATACAAAAACTGTCGCTGCCTCAATGCGAGTAACAGCCTTGATCGAGGCTGCCCCTACATCGACGCCCCTCTGGCCAGTCGGTCGATACACAGTCAACTGCTGCCCGAATTCGAAACGCGCACCTCCCGGAGAGTGTTCCGCTCACGCTCGCCCGCGATCAGGTGAAGTCGGAAGCCTCCGATCACTCCCTCCGAAACCGGTTGTCATCGAGCATGATCGATGCCGCCACCCGCCAACGAGCGAGGCAGGCGACCTCCTTCCCATTCAGGGCCACGGATCGGAGCGCCGAATCGGGACTATCAACTTCCGGAGTTGAACTGATCTGCCGGATCTACGGCTATTGACTGTCCAGCCTCTTGTGACTTTGATATCGAGATTAGAAATAGACTTCACTGCAACATATTTCGATATCGCGTACCCCTCGAGAATTCAGTCGACAATTCGACGAACACAACCCAAGCTCGAAGCCAGGGCGGCGCGACTGGTCTGTTGCCGAACCACGACGACTCTGAGCGTGACGGCCCTACGTCGATGTCGGGGCAATAGGGGCTTTCGTGAGCATTCAGCCCATCCAAAGAAGCCCCCACCGGTGTGAACACCGGCGAGGGATCTTGGCGATTCTATTCGAGTCGGGACACCTCGTGGCGCCACGAGGCACCCAGATTGAGACTGGAGCCCAGGTTCGGCAGGTCGGCCAGGTCCTGCGCGCTGATCGGTTTCAACGTGCCGCCCGCCGAGACGATGGACAACGACAGTGACGCGATCGTGTCGACGGAGATTGCGCGAAGAACCGCCTCCTGCACCGAGGTGCCGGTGGACGTGAGTCCGTGTCCGCGCATGAGGACCACTGGCCGCTCGCCCAGGGAATCAGCGACATCGTCGCCAAGCGCAGAGTTGTGAATCAAAGCGGCCCTGGGGAATACAGGCACTCCCCCATGTGCCAGCACGGCCCCCGGGATGTCATAGGCGCCGACAATGGGCAGGATTGTCAGCCCGGCGAGATCGGCCGCCACTACGTTGGCGGGGTGCGCGTGCACCACCGACATGACATCGGGGCGACGCATGAGAACCCGGCTGTGAAGAGGCAGCTCGTACGGCACGGTATAGCCGTCGAGTTCGCCGGGAGCGCCTGGCTCACCGGTCAATTCGACCAACCGAATATCTTGTGGCGTCGTGTGCGCCAGCCCGCGCTCTTGGGCGCCGCGGCACCGAACCAGCAGCCTGGTCTCGTCGATCCGGTAGCTGATGTGCCCGAGAATGCCGGGCGCCAGTTGACGAGCCGCCAAAACTCGGCAGCCCTCCGCCACCAGATGCCGTAGTTCATCCAATTCCCCGGACATCATCGCTTCACCGCCGGAGTCGAAAGCTGCGCGTGCACCGCATCGGCGGGTCCGCCGGCAGCGATAGTCCGCCGCAGCTGGACCGACGCCTTGGGCCAGTTGACGGTAAAACCGCCGCTTGCCCGGCCCTCGGAGTCCTGCCAGATCGCTGCCAAACGCAGCGGGTCGGACTGTTCCACCACTAGCGGGTCTGCCGCAACGTCACGGGTTCCGAACAACTGAATCTTCCAGTCATACTGATCGCTCCACACATAGGCCACCGGGTCGTGCGCGAGCAGATCATCAGAGTGAACAATGTTGTGGGCCACCGTGTTTGCTTGCTCGACAGCGTTGGTCCAGTGTTCGACCCGCGCCGACGTGCCGAGCCGCGGTTGGTACCACTTCGAAATGTCACCGACAGCGTGGATGTTCGCAAAGTCGGGAGTGCGGCCGTATTCGTCACACACGACACCGTCGTCGAGCGTCAGGCCTGACGACTCCAACCACCCGAGTTCCAGAACCGCACCAATTCCCACCACGACAGCGTCGACGGGAAATTCTGAGCCGTCGGAAAGCGTCGCGCGCAGACTGTCGTCTACGCAGTCGAGTGCGCTGACGGTGGTGCCGAATTTGGCCTCCACACCATGCACCCGATGCAGGTCCGACAGGCGTTCTCCCAGTTCAGTGCCGACAATACGGGCCATCGGGACAGGCGCGGGATCGACAATCGTGACGTCGATGCCCTGCTTGCGCGCGAGTGACGCGACTTCCGCACCGATGAACCCGGCACCGACGATGAGGAGACGGTTCGCGCCGTGCAGACTCTCGCGCAGCGCGCGAGCGTCCGCAAGAGTGCGAAGTACATGGATACCAGGGCCGCTCCACGGCGAAGGCCGAGCCGCGGCACCGGTAGCGATCACCAGCTCGTCGTAGTCGAGAACTGTGCCGTCGGCGAGTGCCAGCTGGTTGGCCTGCGCCCGCACTTCGATTGCGACAGCGCCTAACCTGAGTTCGATGTCGAGCTCTCGTGCCTCCTCTGCGGTGAGCAGTGGCACGTGCGCGTCGCCGTCGAGCGGAACCTTCGACAGCGGCGGCTTGTCGTACGGCAAGTGCGGCTCGGCCTCGACGACTGTTACCGCCCCGGCGTAGCCCTCATTGCGCAACGCCCGGGCCGTACGGATACCGCCGACCGAGCCGCCGACGACAAGAACCCCGCCGCTCACTCTTCCTCCAGCCAGAGGGCGTTGGCGGGGCAGCTCTTCGCTGCGGTCTCGACGCGCTGGCGGTCGGACTCGTCCACCCGGGTTTTGAGCAGCACCACGAGGCCGTCGTCGTCCATGTCGTAGACGTCGTCCGCCGCGACCACGCAGTTTGCATAGCCCTGGCACAGTTCGAGGTTCGCTTTGAGGATTGCCATTTCCAAGTTCTTCTTTCGGTAGGTCGCGCGGTGCGACTCTTAAACTTTGATGCCCATGCCGCCATCCGAGTGGACGACGCGGCCGGAAATGCCGCGTGATCGGTCGGAGGCGAGGAAGACGTAGCTCCACGCGTGGTCGATGCCGGAGAGTGCGACTCCCAACGGGTTACGGCCGGCGAGTTCCTTCGCGCGGTCCGGACCGTCGAGTCGGTTCTCGGTCAGTCCCAGCGTCGTAAGCCCGCTCAGATCGGTCCCCAGGGTGCCGCCAGGGGCCACGCCGTTGACCCGGATGTCCGGTGCCAACTCGTACGCGAGGGTGGTGACCAATCCTCGTACGGCGAATTTGGAAGCGACATACAGGGTTCCGCCGCGGCCTGGGTAGTAGGCCGACGTCGACTCTGTGAGCACGATCGACCCACCCGACTCACGCAGCGCCGGCGTCGCGGCCTTGACGCTGTGCAGGTGCGACTTGACGTTGATCGCGAACATCTCGTCGAACGCCTGATCCAGCATGTCGGCGTCGATGCTCTCGAGCTTGCGGTAGAAGTCGAAGACGCCGACGCAGTTCACCAGAATATCCAGGCCGCCAAAGCGATCCACGACGGCAGCGACCGCAGTCTGGTTCGCGGCAGCCTTGGTGGCGTCGCCCTGCACAACTTCGACCTCGGGGTGCTCGGCCGCAAGTGCCTCACACTTGGCAGTGTCGAGTTCGAGGACGCCGACCTTGGCGCCCTCGGAGAGGAAGGCGTCGACCACACCGCGCCCGATGCCGGAGCCCGCCCCGACGACAAGCGCACGCTTACCGTCGAGCCAGCCGGTCACGAGGCGTCCTCGGTGCCGAGGAGCGACTGGAACGGTTTCCCGACCATCGCAGACAGCGTGGTTTCGTTCTGCCACGTCAGCGCTTCGAGCTCGAGAGCGTCGAGAGTGATCCACTGGCCGGACTTCGGCGATTCGATGAGCAGCCGAACGCCGTTGCGGGTGTGGACCTTCGAAATTCGCATGTCGGCGAACTCATTTGCGACGACGATGGTCTCACCGTCGCGCTGGTCCTGCAGCACACCGAGCCGGGAACTCGCCCGGGCTGCCGCTGCGGCGTCCTCGGCTTCACCCTCCCAGGCGAGCTTCACAGGAAGACCGCCAAGTTCTGCATGCGCAAAACCGACTCGTCGGCGGCGATGTGCCGACGGGCCAGGCGCCAGACGTCCTCCTCGAGACGCAGCAGGTCGACGCGACCAACCGAGAGCAGCGAGGGCTCCAGCACGTCACCGCGGCTGCGGAACAACAGGACTGCCGACTCGACGACGAGTTCGTTCTCGTTCTCCGTCGCGAAGGTGCGGACGTTGGACAGGTGGTGACGCAGTCGTGAGGGCGGATCCTCTGCCCACGCGTGGCCCGTGTCGAAACGCGCGACGCGACGGCTCAACGAGTACTTGTCCTCGTCGAAGTGCGCCATGTCCTTGGCCGTGTCATAGCCGGTTCCCAGCGCCGTGGTGACGCGGATCGGCATGAAGTAATGGATGTCCTCGGCGAGGATATCGAGCCAGGCGTCGTAGTCCTGTCGATCGAGAATGTAGGTCTCCTCCACGAGCCAGCGATTCGCGGTCAGGTGCCGCGGATCGTCGAATGCCAGTGAGGAGCCAACGGCGGTGGTCTTCGACGCGGCCTGACCCAGCGGGGAGCTGGCGGAGTCGATGGGGATGTAGGTGCTCATGAGTTATACCTCCGCCTTCTCGCTGCTGCACTGCGCTGCCGTGTCACTGCTGCACTCACCATCGACATTGGGAGCACCGACGTGAATGTTCTCCGTCACCGGCGCCGGCTTCTCCAGATAGTCGGCCCACTCGTTGAGAAGGTGCCGCTGGTTGTATTCGCCGTAGCCGACGTGCGCCACGCCGGGACCGCAGAACTCGTCCTCCGTCAATGGCTGCACTACCGGGCTGTCGTCGTGCAGCATGCCCATGCGGCCGTTGAGCAGCAGGCGGCGAGCCATCGACCCACCGGCAGTGTTGGTCAGAGAAACCCAGTTCTCGACGTCATCCTGCTCGAACATGCCGCTGGAGCCGAAGCACATCAGGTAGGCCTTGTAGGAGAGCTTCTTGAACTCCGCCGGGGCTTCCTTGTCTACGACGAACCAGGACAGGACCTCGGTCTCGTCGGCGCTGATCGGCTGCCACTGCCGGATGGAGATGAAGGGCAGGACGTCGTCGCCTTCAGCGACCTTCGGCCAGTTGTGAACCAGGCTGATGTTCGGGAAGACCGAAGCGGCCGAGATCATGAAACCGTCGCGTCCGATGACGTCGACCTGCTCCTGGGACCACTGCTCCTTCATGCGCTCGACCATTTCGTCGGGGTAGCCCACGTAGTTCATCTTCTCTTCGAAGGTTCCCGGGGGCAGCTTGTACGTGGTGCCGCCGCCTTTGCCCGCCCAGTATGTGTTGCCGTCCTTACGCTTTTCCGCCTTCGGCTCGCGAAACAGGCCGATCTCGACGACGCTCGTGTGGGTCTGCGGCGTGTGGTACATGTCGCCGGCGAAGTTCTCGGCACCGATCTTCCAGTTGGCCTTGACTCGCCAGCGCTGGGGTCCGCGAACCTCGACGCCGCTCGCGCTCTGCTTGGTGTAGTAGTCGAGGTAGAACTTGAAGTCGCCGAGGAAGTCCTCCAGCGGCTCGGCGTCCGGGTCCATCGACACGAAGATCAGCCCGTTGTAGATGCCCAGACTGGGCGCCGGCAGCAGTCGCTGTCCCTTACGCGCGAAGCCCTCCTCGCCGCCGTATGCCTCTTTGTGGAACGGCATACCGACGATGCGGCCGTCGTTCTTGTACGACCAGCCGTGGTAGGGGCAACGGAAGTGCGAGGCATTGCCCTGCTCGGCGCGGCATACCTGCATACCGCGGTGCAGGCACATGTTGAACATCGCGTGGATCTCGCCGGACTGGTCACGGCTGACGATGAACGAATTCTCCATGACGCGGCGCACAACGTAGTCGCCAACCTGCGGCAATTCCGACTCGTGCGCAACAAACATCCATGCACGGCTGAACAGCCGCTCCTTCTCAGCCTCGAAAACCTCTGCGTCGTTGTAGATGTGCGCAGGGAGCATGCCTCGTCGGACGTTCGCTATAACGCCATCCGCGTCACGCATGAGAAGCCTCATTTCGATAGTTTTTTCTGATGTACAGAAAGTTATTCTGCTTTCAGGAAGGAGCGATGTCAACCGTCGATTCACCGCACGGTTCGTTCAGCTTCGCGGACTCGAATCTCCGCAGAGAAGAATTATGGTCTGTTCACCAGAGGTATTGTGGTGCTCAAGCAGCACAAATGCACCGGCCAGGCCGGTTGAATGCGAAACCCGTCGCGTCACGTTGTGCAGGTGAGCCTGGACAACTTCAGCCGTGTCGGAAGTCGGAAACCGCGCCTGGCCCGGTCGGTCAATCCTGGATCGCGAGGGGAAGCTCGGCGTACACACGCCAGCTGCCGTCAGGGCGTCGACCGGTCTCGAGAGTTCCCTGCAGAACTGCGACGCGCTCACGCATTCCGACCAAGCCGTTGCCGGAACCACCTGTGAAAGCAGACGTCGCCATCCCCTTGTCGATGACTTCCACCAGGACTGCGGTGTCGGTGCGGCGCACGGTAACTCGCGCTTTCGGACTGTCACCACCGTGACGCAGCACGTTGGTCAGTGACTCCTGAACGATCCGGTGAATACCCAAACTCACGGACGGCGTGATGTCGTCGAGTTCGCCCGTCAACTCCAGTCGTACGTTCAAACCCGTCGCACGCATCATCTCCACAACCTTCGCGATGCCCGCAGAACCGTGTTGCGGCATCGCCTCGTTGTTGACTTCGGTGCGCAACAGCGAGACCGTGCGTCGTAGTTCTGCCAGCGCGTCTCGCCCTGTGCTCGAGATGTTGCCAAGCGCTTTCTTCGCTAGCGCCGGATTCGTGTCGACGGCATAGCTCGCCCCGTCGGCTTGGACGATCATCACGCTCACCGCGTGGGCAACGACGTCGTGCAATTCGCGCGCGATGCGGGTCCGCTCCGCGGCAACGGCTTCCTCGGCCCGGCGGTCGCGGTCGTATTCGGCCACCTCCAGACGTGCCGCCACTTCTTCGTCATACGCGCGTCTGGCACTGACAAATTCGGCGCTGATCCAAGCCAGGGCGAACAGCATTGCGGTAACGATGAGATCCAGGACGATGTCTGTTCGCACCACAAGTATCGCCAGAGTCGAGTCGATGAGGAGAAAGCCGAGGTAAATCGCGGCGGTGCGCCGGTCCACGTACACGACCAGCGTGTAGAGAGCTACGCCTAACGCCAGCAACCCGGGATGTTCGACTGATGCATTCCCGCTCATCCACATGAGAAAAGTACTGGTGAACGACATCAGGAGGATCGCCACCGCAGACACTCGCGGGTACTTACGACGCCAGAGGACGGGAAGGCAGATCAGGAATCCGAGCGCCAGCTGTTGCCAATGTTCCTCGCGCTCAGAGCCTATGTACGAGACGATCTCCAGGGCAAAGAACAGCAACGCCAACGCGCCGTCGGCGATCATCGGCTTGCCTCGCAGCCACAGGCTGAACCTCCTCATGCGATCAAGACTCCCACACCGTCACCGCATCACCGCTCACTCTGTGAGAGAGTCACCGCCGTGGATATTGCGGACTGGGGCCTGCTCATGACGGCGGCGACGGCGGCCGGATGGGTTGATGCCGTTGTCGGCGGCGGCGGGCTGATTCTGCTGCCGGCACTGTTCCTGGTTGCACCCCAGTTGACGCCGCAGGCCGCATTGGCTACCAACAAGCTCACCGCGTTCACCGGGACCAGCGCTGCGGTGTGGACGTTCTCACGCCGAATTCCGATGCAATGGCGACAGTTAATCCCGGCGGCGATCCTGGCCGCGATTACTGCAGCGTGTGGCGCGGCGGCAGTGTCGTTGATCGACAAAAAGTACTTCATTCCGATCGTGATGGTTGTCCTGGTGGCCGTCGCCGTGTTCGTCACGATGCGTCCGAGCCTGGGTACGACGCTCGCCACGCACCGCCCGACTCAACGCAAATCGGCTCTGGTGATCTTGCTGTCAGCGGGACTCATCGGGCTTTACGACGGTTTACTCGGCCCAGGCACGGGCACGTTCCTGATCATCAGCTTCGCGACGTTCCTCGGAACGGAGTTCGTCCGCAGCGCGGCGATGGCCAAGGTCATCAATCTCGGTTCCAATTTCGGCGCGTTGACGTACTTTGCCGTCACCGGCCATGTGTGGTGGAGCTTGGGATTGGCGATGGCCGTGTGCAATGTTCTCGGCGCGGTCGTCGGTTCGCGTATGGCACTGAGTAAAGGCTCCGGTTTTGTCCGGATCACACTGCTGGTTGTTGTGATTGCCATGGTGATTCGCCTGGGGTGGCAGCAGTTCGGCTAGCGTCATGACGGTGACCGTCACCCGAGATGTCGATGCAGATTTCCTCGCCCTCCCTCTGAAGGCAGTAGCGGACGCCGCGCTGTCCGCAGCGCGCGCCGCCGGAGCCGAGCACGCGGATGTACGTGTGCACCGGTTGCTCACTCAGTCGATCCGGTTGCGCGACGGCAAAGTTCAATCGGTTTCGGACAGCGACGAAGTGGGAGTGGCTGTCCGCGTGATCGTGGACGGAACCTGGGGGTTTGCCTCCCACGCCGAGGTGTCACCCGCTGTTGCGTCGTCGTTGGCACGACAAGCCGTCGAGGTGGCGAGGGCGTTGCGATCACTCAATCGCGATCCGGTGACTCTTGCCGACGAACCGATCTACGCCGACGCCACGTGGGTGTCTCCGTACGAGATAGATCCGTTCACCACTCCGACGTCCGACAAGGTCGATCTTCTCCTGGACTACTCGGGCCGACTTCAGGCGTCCGACGGCGTCGACCACGTCACCGCTGGGGTTCTCCAGGTCAAGGAGCAGACGTTCTACGCCGATATGGCGGGCTCGTCGATTACCCAGCAACGGGTGCGACTGCATCCCGAAATCGAGGCAACAGCCGTCGACAAATCAGCGGGCAGCTTCGAGTCGATGCGTACTTTGGCGCCGCCGGTCGCGCGGGGTTGGGAGTATCTCGGCACCGGTAGCACGTGGGACTGGGCTGAGGAGCTGGCGCAGATCCCGCAGTGGCTCACCGAGAAGGTCAAGGCGCCGTCGGTCACACCTGGCCCGACAGACCTGGTGATCGACCCGACCAACCTGTGGCTCACCATTCACGAATCCATCGGGCATGCAACCGAATACGATCGGGCAATCGGATACGAAGCCGCCTATGCCGGCACCTCCTTCGCGACCCCCGACAAGCTCGGCACACTGAAGTACGGCACCGACATCATGCACGTCACGGCTGACCGCAACGTCGCACACGGACTGGCCAGCGTCGGTTATGACGACGACGGCGTCGCCGCCCAGCGCTGGGACCTGGTCGCAGACGGCACGCTGGTCGGATATCAACTCGACCGCGCGTTTGCCCCGCGTCTGGGCCTTGAGCGCTCCAACGGGTGCTCGTACGCCGATTCGCCGCACCACGTTCCCATCCAGCGCATGGCCAACGTTTCCCTCTCCGCCGATCCGGAGACCGACACGTCGACGGCCGACTTGATCTCGAGAGTCGAGGACGGCATCTACATCGTCGGAGACAAGTCGTGGTCAATCGACATGCAGCGCTACAACTTCCAGTTCACGGGTCAGCGGTTCTTCAAAATCCGGGACGGCAAACTCGACGGCCAGGTCCGCGACGTCGCTTACCAGGCCACCACCACCGACTTCTGGGGCTCGATGGAAGCTGTCGGCGGAGCGTCGACGTGGAAACTCGGCGGCGCATTCAATTGCGGTAAAGCCCAACCTGGACAGGTCGCCGCCGTCAGTCACGGATGCCCGTCCGCTTTGTTCCGCGGTATCAATATCCTCAACACCCGTTCGGAGGCCCAGCAGTGATCACGGCGCAGCAGGTAGTGGAACGCGCGTTGGCTGCGCGCACTGTCGACGAGTCGATCGTCATCGTCACCGACGCCAGCGAAGCGTCGTTGCGGTGGGCCAACAACTCCATGACCACGAACGGTGTCTCACTGTCACGGACCTGGACCGTCATCTCGATCGTTCGGGACGGTGACGTCGCCCGTGTCGGGACGGTGAGTTCCAGCAGCGTCGATCCCGCGCAGATCGAGACCGTCGTGAAAGCAAGCGAGGACGCCGCCCGAAGTGCAACACCCGCCGACGACGCCTCCGACCTTGTACCGGCAGGTCCAGCAGATTCCGAATGGGAATCCGGCCCTGCGCTGACCGACATCGCTGTCTTCAGCCGCCTTGCTGCCGACCTCTCCGCCGGTTTCGACGGACAAGATCAACTGTTCGGCTTTGCGCATCATCAACTGCACACCACGTGGCTCGGAACCTCTACCGGCCTTCGCCGCCGCACCGTTCAGCCCACCGGCTCAGTCGAGATCAACGGCAAACGCGGCGACGCCAGCGCCTGGGTCGGATCCGGGACGGTCGACTTCAGCGACATCTCCATACCCGATCTCTTGTCCCAGTTGACTACTCGTCTCGATTGGGCAAAAAACTCGGTCGCGTTGCCGGCTGGACGGTACGAAACAATTCTTCCGCCGTCCGCGGTTGCAGACCTCATGATCTACCTGATGTGGACCATGGAAGGCCGCGGAGCCGAGGAGGGCCACACCGCACTGTCGAGGACAGGTGGCACGCGAATCGGCGAAACCCTCGGAACACTGGGATTGACACTGACCTCGAACCCGGACGCCGACGGCTTGAAATCCGCGCCGTTTGTGGTCACCACGTCGTCGAGTGAATCCATCTCGCTCTTCGACAACGGTATGGACATCGATCGTGTCGACTGGATCAAAGACGGCACGATCTCAGCCCTCGCGTATCCGCGTCATGCTGCCCGCGAATTCGACCGACCCGTTGCCGTGCCAGGTGACAACCTGATCCTCACCGGCGGCAATGACACCGGCATCGAGGACATGATCGCGAAAACCGAACGCGGTCTCCTCCTCACCACACTTTGGTACATCCGCGAGGTAGATCCGACAACGCTGCTGCTCACCGGGTTGACCCGCGACGGTGTGTACCTCATCGAGAACGGCACGATCGTCGGCGCGGTCAACAATTTCCGCTTCAACGAGAGCCCGCTGGATCTCCTGCGCCGTGTCACCGAAGCCGGACGCACCGAGATCACGCTCCCCCGCGAATGGAAAGACTGGTTCACCCGCACCGCCATGCCACCGTTGCGCATTCCCGACTTCCACATGTCGTCGGTCAGCGCGGCGCAATAGAAACGTTTCCCTCCCACCCACTCTGGGTAGGCCCTCGATAGGACTACACGAAGAAGTTTTGCAATGGAGAAGTACAAGATCACCCTCCCGGAAGGCACCTCGACAGTTGGGGAATTCGAATCCGACCGGGACGCTATTGCCCACGCAGTGAAGTTGAATCACGGTTGCAGCGACAGTGTTTCGGTATCGAGGATCGACAACACCGGAAAACTGATACCGACCATGCTGCATTGCGATTCCTCCCCTCAGGCAGAGAATCATCGAAGGTCATCGAATTCCGCGCAGCACGCGTGAGATTGCCTGATACTGGGTGCCGAGACGCCGGTTACAGATGCACGGCTGTGCGCTTGCCGATAGCGGTGCAGAGTGCGTCGAGGTCGGCGGGCTGTGTTTAGCCGCCGACTCGGATTACTCCAGTGATCGTCCCTTGAAGGTAGTCAGCACTCGAATTGATCAGCGCGGACATCTGCAAGGTGTCGTTGACGATGGTCCCGGGCAGATCGCGCGACGCAAGCACCTCCCCGGTGTTCGGATCGATCACCGTGAACGCAAAGCCGTCGAGTGGGGTGGTGCTGTCGGATGAAAGCGGAAGCCCTTGACGAACGACGGTGTACAAATTTCCGTCGGCAGTCGACAGATGCGGCACGGCAGAACTACGAGCGTCGTTGTCCCACACTGTGTGGCATCCGGTTCCAGCATTATCGACATCGACTCGCGTCATGCCGCCGACAAACGGTGCACTCGCGGGTACCGCGGGCCCGGCGCCTTCGGGCACCGTCGGGTAGGGGTAGCCGTAAGTGCCGGCCACGAACACCGAGTTGCCGATACCAATCGGCGAGTTCTCGCTGCCTGGCCCTGCGGTACTGAGAACCTTTTGACTGCAGACCATTTCACCGGTCGCAGCTCGGTAGACCAAGAGATGCACCTGAGTGTCGGCATTGTCGACGATCGTCACGTAGTCGTCTCCGTTTGGGCCGAAATAGGTTGGCGTGGAACCGGTTCCCCAGCTGAGTTGACCTGGCTTGCGGGCACTGCCACGGTCGTACGGTGCACGCCAATCTATTGTCGGGGTGCCGTCCTGCGCGGCGCTGAGCTGGTACAGCGCGTGAGTAGTCGCGACGGCGGTGCCGAACGCCGAGGTGGAGATGCTGTTCTGCACTTCCTCGCCGGCCGGCAATTGCAGTGTGCGGGCGACTCCTCCCCCGTCGACGCTACCGACGCGACCGGCACCAGTCGCAAACCACACGTTGCCTTGCCAGTCCGGTGCGAGGCCGGTGACATTGTCGCCGTCGGGAATTGACGAGGTCAGATCAACTGATTGGTCGACGAAGAGTCGCCAACCGCCGTTTGGCTTCTGTTCGTGCTGCACCCGCACCAGCGTGCGGTTACCATCCACCGCAACAAGCCGGTTGTCGTTGTCCAGGTACGCATAGACACCGCCGAGCAAGCTGCCTTTCGCAAGTTCAAGTTGCGCAACGGAAGCAGCAGGTGAGAATGATCCGACTGACGATGATCCGACTGACGAACCCGCCGATCCGGTGCCGAGCGCCGACGTGTCGATCAGGTGCACCGTCGGAGTCTGGCCGAGGATGCTGGTACACAGCGCAAGAACCAATCCATCGGATCCCTCGAGCAGTGTCGGGCATGCTGCAGCCAAGGGAAGCGGATCAACGGCTAATTTTCCGGTGCCCGGACCGCTGAGCGGTGTCGCATCGGAGGAACCGGCGTCACCGTGCATCGTCGAGGTACCCGCGGGTCCGAGGAACGGGTTGGGAGCGGCGAGTGGACCCCAGGATGTGGGCTGAGCGGATGCGTTGCCACCGCCTGCTGCAATCAGTACCGCGGTCAGAGCTGTCAGAACCAGTCGGCCCCTCGTCCCGCTCGGCACCTTCTGCATCGCATCTCCATTCCCCGTGGGAGTGTTTTTCGCGGACGACAGACAGAGACCCGCGCTATGTGCGGTTCGAGTCGACCACACATTTGTTTGCGGCCAGGCCTATTCCCGAAAAATTGCGACAATTACCCCAAAAGGGTGACGTTACGCATATCCGCCCCAACTGGGGGCTTGAGCGATCAGCGATTTCGAGGTCAACGGCCGTGGTTCGCTGCCGTCTGGGTTCATGACCCAGATACCCACCAGGGTGCGAGGTTCAGCTACCCCGTGCGTGTAGACGATTTTCGAGCCGTCTGGCGAATACACGGCTCCGACATCATGTTCCGTCGTAAGTGCGCGAATGTCCTTACCGTCGGCTGTCATCACATATGTCTCGGATTGATTCTTCCCGCCACGGTTGCTCGAGAAGACGATCGTCGACCCATCCGGCGAATAGGCGGGATCGGAGTTCCAGTACTGGTCACGCAGCACCTGGAACCATCCGGTGCCGTCAGCCGAAAACCCTGCAATGTAGCCATTTTCGTTGAAGATGATCTTCGTTCCGTCCGGGGAGAACGAAGGAAAAGACCTACTCGGGATGCTGCGATCGTCATTCACCTCCGGTGAGAGTTGTTGCCGATCGGAACCGTCAGCATTGATCAGGCAAATCCCGCCGACGCAGCCGAATACGATTTTCGAACCATCCGGCGAGAAATTGGGGGAACCGCCGCGGTCGGTCACGGTCGTCTGCTCGGTTCCGTCGACGTTCATCACCGCGATCCCAGATCCGCGGGTGTAAGCAATCTTGCTTCCATCCGGAGCGACAGCAGGGTCGGACGCGTATTCAGAGTAGTTGTCGTCAGTGATGGTGGTGGTGAGCTGGCGAAGGCCGCTCCCGTCCGGCTTCATCGTGTAAATCGAACCGTCGCCATCTGCAAAGGCAATGATTTCTGTCGCCACGTCATGTTCGGGTTCAGGGCTGCTACAAGCCGCGACGAAGAACATGGTAAGAGCCGCAACAACGAGGACTCTTGATTTGCTCGATCGAAGCCAACCGTAATTTCTGCGAACTCTCATCATCGACCTCAGCTCCCTAACCGTGAGGACCAGGAACCTGGCCAACTATTACTGCGAGTGTGCCAGGGCCGACGGGCCGTCAAGTCCCAGACCGCAATGACAACCCGACGATTTCTTGCCGCAGTCACGACGCGCGCAGGGCCAACTGCTCTAATCAACCAATGACGATCACGGGATTGATAGAGGTCGAGCACCACACGTTTCTCATCTCGGCGGCCGACGCCGATCCCACCGACACCTACACCACCGGCCAGGTTTTCGACGCCGGCAACCACCTCATCTCCGTTCACACCGGAATCGCCTACGGTCCCGTCAATGTCACACTTGAACTGTTGTCCGGTGAAGACCACATTTTCGAAAACGGTGGACCTTATATCGATCTCGACGCATGGGACAACATCGAAGAAGTCACCGTCGTGTGCCGCGAACCCATGCTTTTCATCACCTTGGCAAACGAGATCGTCGAAGAATTCGGGAAGCTCACCTCCCACCGAGGTGCTCGGCACTTCCGCATCGCCACCCGTGGACGAGCATCGCACTGGGACCTCGACGTCGACACCCCCACCGAGGACTACCTCATCCAGACCTGGCCCACAGGCGGACCTTCGATGATCCGCGAGATCAAAGCCACCGATGGCGTCTGGAAAGAATGAGCGCATGCAGATTCGATCGCGGTTCGGCTTGCGCGAACTGAGACCGCTCTATGTTGTTCCGTCGCTGTACACGTCGGACCTCAAACGCAGCACCCAGACCGCTCGCCCTACCGGCGACAGTTCGGAATCGAGCTGCTTCTTCTCTCTGCTCTGAGTGAGGCGTATACCCCCCATAGTGGGTTGTGACGTCGCCGAGTTCGCTCGCCGATTATGCACACGCGCGGATGATCCCGCCTGCGCGTGCACAATTGCCACGCGGCGGTCGACCGGGTGATCTGTACTTTCGAATCGCGCCGGAAAGCTGTATCCAACGGTGACGGCCTGGATGCTGGACTCGGACCCGGCGCTGCGCCGGTGTCGGTGCCGACAAGATATCCCGTAGTCGACCGGATAGACGGCGTGGGGAATACGCGGATGGGCATCGCTATCGTCTGGACTGAGGGCCGACAACGAGGTCAACGAGCTTCTCGATATCACACGCCGGTTCACTGTGTTGCGAAACTGCTGCAAGGCGAATTGGGGATACCAAGGCTGCAAGGACAGTGTCCGCCACCAGAGAGTTCCACCTACGCGAGATCGCCCCGGCTACCTATCTACTGACCTATCCACTCCAGCAAGACACCAAGCTCACACGCAGGGCAACTATTTGGCAACGGCGCGAACGTGATTGGACGGTCCTCTATCACCACGGAACTCTCGTCTCCGACCCAACACTGAACGTGGTGATTCATCACCCTCAGGTGGATCAATAGCTAGGCTCACGTTATGACACGACAAGTAAGTGCATGGGGTGGCGCGCTCTGGCTGAGTCCGCAACATCGCGAGGCAGCACTCGACGCAGCTCGCGAACTCGACGAGTTGGGTTACACGCGGTTGTGGACGTCAGGCGGTTTCGGAGAAGGCCTGCCTGCCGTGTACGGCGAAGTGCTATCTGCGACAACGCGAATCGGTGTCGCCAGCGGCATTGCCAGCATCTGGCATGCTGACCCCACCGAAACCGCCCAAGCCGTCAGCAACCTCGAGCGCGACTACCCTGGCCGCTTTCTCCTGGGAGTAGGAACCAGCCACGCACCGATCGTCGATGCGAAGGCGCAGCACACCTACACCAAGCCTTACACGCACATGGTCCAGTACCTGGACGCTTTGGACGCCGCACCGGAACCGGTCCCCGCCAGTCGCCGAGTCCTTGCAGCCCTCGGCCCTCGCATGCTCAAGCTGTCGGCTGCCAGATCGGCCGGAGCACACCCCTACTTTGTCCCGCCAGAACACACAGCGCTGGCCCGCGAGATTCTCGGAGCCGAGCCACTGCTCGCACCTGAAGTTGCCGTGGTCCTCGAAGAGGACGAAACCATTGCCCGTGGGATCGCCCGCGAATACATGCGCGGCTACCTGTCGTTGCCGAACTACTCGGACAACCTCCGCCGTCTGGGGTACACCGACAAGGATTTGTTGGACGGAGGTAGCGACGCTCTGATGGACACGCTGATTCCGTGGGGTGACCTCGAACGTGTCTGTGCCGGCATCGAAGCGCACTACGAAGCGGGCGCCGACGAAGTAGCAATCCAAGTGCTCACTGCAGACCCGACTTCCTTCCCAGCGGCAGAATATCGGGATCTTGCCACGGCACTGATCGCCTGACAGGCACCTAGAACACTTGCACGAACGTGTACCAATCACCGTCGAATTCCTGGTAGCCGATGTCGCCGTCATGTCTGGGAACGCCGAGATACGGCGCCCCGCCCGGCAGGTACGCCAGACCGATCGAATTGATCAGCCCGCCTTCGATGAAGAACAGACACCCGTGCTCAACTGACTCGATCCGCCTGACCTGATACACACCTATTCGACGGTCAGTCGCCGACGTCGAGCATTCCTGGGCCTCGGCAGCCAGTGAGTCCTTCGACGCCATGAACGCAATTCGCGACGGCACCGACAGCGCTACAAGTGCACATGTGAGGAGAACGAGCGCCGGTGCAATCAAACTCCAGCGCCAGGCTCGAAATTTGAACCACCCAATCAGGCTGAGTATCAACCACACTGCACCCAGGGCAGCGAGCACGGCCATGGCGAGCGCGAAGTACACATACGAAGCGAGTGGCACAGCACTCCACAGGGCAACACCACAAGCGCCGGCAACGAGCAGCGCTGTGATCCCGACGAGCACAGTCCACCAAGCCTCAGGGCCCACCGCTTCGCTCATCTGGCGACTCTGGCATACGACGATGCGCACGGTGCCGAAACAGGACACACCACTCGAGCGCCAGCGGTGTAAAAAGCAATTCCTCGTCACTAACGTGGAACTCGGAGCGATCACGGCTCGCTCCCCCAGCAGACGCAAAAGGAGGACCACGTGAGCACCATCGAAAGTCGACCCCACGCCACCCAACGACTGTCTGTCACCGACATAGACCCCGAGGCGTACAAAGGCATGCTGGCCATCGAGAAATATGTCCACGCCGGCGACCTCGAATCGAAAACACTCCATCTCCTGAAAATCCGTGCCTCGCAGATCAACGGCTGCGCCTACTGTCTGGACATGCACACAACCGAATCCCGAAAAGACGGCGAGGATCAACGCCGGCTGGACGTATTAGCGGCCTGGAGAGAAGCGTCGTCGTGGTTCAGCGAGGCCGAGCAGGCCGTGTTGGAATTGACGGAAGAAGTGACGCTCATCGGGAAAGGTGGCGTCTCGGATGAAGTCTGGGCGCGAGTGAAGGCGTCGTACTCCGAGAATCAGATCATTCGCCTGTTGATGGCAATCTCAGCGATCAACACTTGGAATCGGCTCGCCATCTCAACCCATCAGGAGCTCGCCCCGCTTTAACACTATGCGGACAAGGAATAGAACGGGACTGTATTCCGGGATGCAGATAATTTGATGAATAAATAGATTTCGTATTCAATCAGAGTCGAATACATGGTCGGCGCTGCACGCTCCGCAAACGACAGTTGGTGCTGCGTACGCACCCTAATAGGGCGTACGCAGCACCTTTCGTCACTTACATTATTCCACGGTCTCCGGCGAGTCCGATGAGAATGAATCCACGAATGCGATCAACTTTTGCAGCACTGCCGAGATATCGAAATCTTCCAAACTACCCATTTCAATCTTCCCTTCCGTGGTGAGGTTGAATCAATCCTTACAACACCGAATGTAGATCATGTTTTGTCATCGCGCACAGCATCTCCACCGAAGAGTCGAAAATACGACAATCAGCAAGACATGGGTTAATTTCGCGTATACAGCCTGCTCAACCGACTGTAATGCGCATATTAATCCCACCTGAAATGCTGGTGAAAAAATTCAAGCTAATCTTCGGAAAAGTTATCGGAACCCGCGTGGCGAAATACTTTGCAGACCAACACGCGATGGGCAAGCTGCGCATCGCCACTCTCTCCGGAATATCCGATACCGTGAAGGGAACCGCATTGCCGAAGGGAGCGAGATTGGTAATCCACGCAGGCACTTCTGCGTTCGACGCGAGCGAAGCCCTCCCTACCTCGATCCATTCGCCCAGATCGCCAGCGCTACTGCCATGACGATCTGGCGGGCAGATGAAACTCTTCGGGCGTCGATCGTCATCGACGGCAAGGTCTTGCGAGCCGTCTTGTTCGACATGGACGGTGTGGTCACCGACACCGCGAAAGTTCATCTCGCGGCCTGGCGGCGACTTTTCCACTACCTGACCGAGCGAGGCGAGGTCGGCGATGTGGAACTCAGCGACAACGACTACCGGCGATATATCGACGGCAAAGCACGAGCTCAAGGCCTGCAGTCGTACCTCACGTCGCGCGATGTGGTTCTCCCGCTGGGAAATTCGGAGGGCTCCCCGAATGCGGTTACCATCACCGACCTTCTCGGGCGCAAGAATACGTACTTCCTCGAAGAGCTTGGTCGACACCGTGTCGAAGTGATTGTTCCCACGGTCCGGTGGATTCAGCAGTTGCGCTCGGCCGGCGTCCACACAGCGATTGTCTCGGCAAGCAGAAACGCGAAGTTCGTACTCGACAGCGCCCACTTGGCAAACCTCTTCGATATCCGCTGTGATGGCATCGACGCCGCAAAGCGCGGCCTTGCAGGGAAACCGAACCCCGACACCTATCTGGAAGCTGCAGCGCGCCTGTCAGTCCCGCCATCTGAGTGTGTTGTCATCGAGGACGCGACCGCCGGAATCCGCGCTGCCAATTCCGGCGGCTTCGGCCTCAGTATCGGACTGGGCCCGGCGGAGAACGTTGCAGACCTGATCGGCAGCGGAGCCGACTTCGTGGTGTCCGACGTCAGCGAAATCGATTACCACTTCGTCACCTCTGCCTCGGCAGAGGGCGACAACGACGATGCTGCGTGCGAACTGTGTACCGACGGCGCCGACCCGTCCTGGTCCCTCGAATACCGCGGCCTCAGCCCCGACACCGCTGGGCTGCGGGAAACACTGTTGACACAGGGGAACGGCTATTTCGCCACCCGCGGAGCGCTCCCGGAATCACATGACGACGGCGTGCACTACCCCGGCACATACATCGCCGGGTGCTACAACAGATTGACTTCGGAGGCAGCGGGTAGGTCTCGCGACGACGAAAGTGCCGTCAATATTCCGGATTGGACGGTATTCACCGTGGCCGGACCCGACGGCCAGTGGCTTGGGAGCGGGTCCCATCTGATCGATCATCACCATGAAGAATTCGATCTACGCTGCGGGACGGTTCGGCGTGAGACGACTTTCCGCGACATCACCGGCCGAGTGACCAGAATTCGTCAACAACGATTCGTATCGATGGACGATCCTCACCTCGCAGCAATCTGCACGACGATCATCCCCGAGAACTGGGACGGCACTGTCCATGTGCGCTCAGGAATCAATGCAGCCGTGTCCAACAACAACGTCCCGGACTATTCCTTACTGGCGAATCACCACCTCACCGTCATTTCCGCAGAAGCGGTTGATCACGAACGTGTTTCGACGACAGTCGAAACGTCGACCTCACATATCCGTGTGTCGCAATGTGAACGGTTGAGAGTCCGGTTCGATGACGGGTCGACGCCGCAACACACACGGCGCGTGGACGTCAGCGAAAATTCCGTCGCACAGTTGGTCTCATACACGGCAACATCGGGTCAGCCCGTAGTTTTCGAAAAAACCATGTCGCTCTTCACATCTCGTGACCATGCAATAGCGGAACCCGAACATGCTGCACGGGAACACGCAATCGATGCGGCCGATCACCGCGAATTGTTCCGCCGGCATTGCATCGCGTGGGAGCTTCTGTGGCACAAATTTGCCATCACTCTGGGCTCCGATGTCACAACATCTTTGGCCGCCAACGTCCAGCTCGTTCACGCACTGCAGACCCTGTCCGCGCACACCATCGATCTCGACGTGGGCGTTCCGGCGCGAGGACTACACGGCGAGGCCTATCGCGGGCACGTGTTCTGGGACGAATTGTTTGTCACGCCAATCCTGACTCTGCGCCTACCCGAATTGACACGATCATTGCTGCTGTATCGAAGTCGCCGACTTCGACAGGCAAAGAGCAATGCCGGAAAGATAGGACACGTCGGCGCGCTGTTCCCCTGGCAGAGCGGTAGCGATGGGCGCGAGGAAACGCCGACTGCACTGTTCAATCCGCGATCCAAGCGCTGGATGCCCGACAATTCCCGACGTCAGCATCACGTGAACCTCGCCGTCGCATACAACGTGTGGCACTACTGGCAAACAACCACCGACCTCGAATTTCTCAGGAATCACGCGGTCGAACTTCTAGTCGAAAATGCGCGCTTTTGGATCAGCCGGGCTGACTACGACGCCACCGATGACCGCTACGACATCCGTGGCGTCATGGGCCCGGACGAATTTCATGACGGCTATCCAGGTCGCCCTGGCGAAGGCATCGACAACAATACGTACGTCAACATCATGACGGAGTGGTCACTGATGCGAGCGCTCGACGCCGTCGAGATTCTCGGCCGCACAAGCCGATCCATCACCGAAGACCTCGAGGTCACAGAATACGAGTTGGCGGCCTGGGACAAAATGAGTCGTCGTCTGCGCCTCACCTTCCTTCCGAATGGCCTGCTCGCGCAATTCGAGGGTTTCGATACCCTCAAAGAACTGGATTGGGCAGACTACCGATCCCGGTACCTCGATATCGGTCGGCTCGATCTCATTCTCGAAGCTGAAGGCGACTCGACCGTCCACTACAAGGCATCCAAGCAAGCAGACTTACTCATGCTGCTGTATGTATTTTCCGCGGAGGAACTGACAGATCTGATCGCACGGTTGGGTTACCACTTCGATCCGTCGTCGATTCCGTCCATGATCGATTACTATCTGTCCCGCACCACGCACGGATCGACTCTCAGCCGAATCGCGCACACCTGGGTGCTCGTCCGCGGTAATCGTTCGCAATCATGGGACATGCTTCGCAGCGCGCTCGCGTCGGATCTCTCGGACTCCCAGCATGGCCGTACGCGAGAGGGCATTCACCTCGCTGCGATGGCGGGCGCGATCGATATTCTCGAACGCTGTTACACCGGCCTCGACTTCCGCGACGATGTTGTGTGGTTGCATCCGCAATTGCCGATCGAACTGAGCGAACTTGCCTTCACGATCTACTACCGTGGCCATCGATTGCAGATCCAGTGCACACATTCTTCAGTGACCGTATCGTCGGAGACGAAAGATGCTGCACCGATCGAACTTTCGATCGACGGCAGCAGTCACATAGTATTACCAGGATCGTCCGTAACCGTTTCCGCCCAGTAACTGGAGATCCAACATGCCTCACACCAACCCGGACGATCCAAATTCCGCGTCGACGGGATACAACAACTCGTCCTCTACCGCCGGCCAAGTCGCCCAGAACAGCATCTTCGAGCGTATTGCCCGAGCAGGCTTCGTCGGGAGCGGCATCGTTCACCTGATCATCGGCTACATCGCCATCCGCCTCGCTCTCGGGGGCGGCGGCGGAACCGCAGACCAGTCCGGGGCGATGACAGAACTGGCGAACAAGCCGGGTGGCGGCTTGGCGCTCTGGATCGGCGTCGTCGTATTTGCAGCTATGGGCCTGTGGCGGGTGGTTGAAGGTGTACTCGGCAGTTCGTCCAGGCCCGATGCCAATAAGAAATTGTCGCGAATATTCGATCGAATCAAGGCGTTCTCCCTGGCCGCGGTCTACTTTGCATTTGCGTTCACCTCGTGGGGTTTTGCACGCGGAATCGGCAAATCCAGCAGCAGCCAGAGCACCGGGATCACCGCGCGTCTGATGCAATCCGGTGTCGGCTCGGTCGCACTCGTTGTCGGCGCTCTCGTCATTGTCGCGATCGGCGGTTACCACGTGTACAAGGGAGCCAGCCAGAACTTCCTCGACGACCTCGATGGGCCCACCAGTGATCTGGTTCGACGCCTCGGCACGGTTGGGTATATCGCCAAGGGATTGGCCATTGCGGCAGTGGGTGTGCTTGTGATCGTTGCGGTGATCCAATCGGCCCCCGATAAGTCCTCCGGCCTCGACGGTGCCCTGAAAACCCTCGGCGCCCAACCTTACGGAGTCGCACTCCTGGTGGCCGCGGGACTTGGCATCATCACCTACGGTCTCTACTCCTTCGCTATGGCCCGATCGGCCAAGATGTGATCAACCCACGTTGATGACACCGTCATTCCTGCGTTCTGCGTAGAGCGCTTTGATCGTGTCGGCATACTTACTCGCGATCGGTGTGCGCCGCAACTTCATCGTCGGCGTCAGTTCATCACCGCCTGGAACCCACGCCGATGGAATAATCGAAAAGCGTTTCACCTGTTCAACTCTGGATAGTTTTGCGTTTCCAGCCCTGACTGCCAGTGTTGCCTCTTCCACGATCTTCGGGTGTGCTGCCAAATCCGCGAGTTGCGCTCCGGACACCCCTAGGGCCTCTGCTCGCAGATCAGTGACGTCCGGATCCAGCGTCACCAGCGCGGTGACGTAGCTCTGGTTGTTACCGATCGCGACAACTTGGGCGATCAACGACGAGGATGCCTTGACAGCATTCTCGATATTGTTGGGCGCCAAGTTCTTTCCCGACGAATTGACGATGAGTTCTTTCTTGCGGTCGACGATGGTCAGGTTGCCGTTGTCATCGCACTTTCCGATATCGCCAGTCGCCATCCAGCCGTCCGAATCGATTGTTTCAGCGGTCTTCTCGGGCTGATTGCGGTATCCGCGCATCACGATCGGTCCTCGTACCAGAACTTCACCGTCCGCTGCGAGTCTGATTTCTACGCCCGTGACGGGTTTACCCACTGTCCCGATCTTCAGATTGTCGGCCGTGGTCATCGCACCGAGGCCGATAGTTTCCGACATCCCCCAGATCTCGAGCAACGGGATACCCAAGCCGGTGAAGTACTCGAGGATCTCGACAGGAATAGCCGCTGCGCCTGTGAAAGCCAACCTGAGCTGATCGAACCCCAACGCGGTCCGCACCTTCGAAAACACCAAGGTGTCGGCGACCCGGTATTGCAGTTGCAACGCCCGCCCCCGTGGTGTCCCGTTCAGAGTCGCTCTCGCCGCTCGCGCACCCACAGCGAAAGACCACGCCGCCAACTTGGACGTGATCGGGTTTGTTTCCGCTGCCAGCTTTGCCTCAATTCCGGCCTTGATCTTCATCCAGACCCGTGGGACACCGACGAACATGGTCGGCCGGACATCGGACAGCGCGGACATCAAGTCGCGCAGATCTCCGACCGCCGTGATTTGCACACCAAAGATCTGGTTGGCGCCGTGCGTGGAAATCCGATCCGCAATGTGGGCCGACGGCAGGTACGAGATAGCCCGGTCCTCGAACCCGAGGTCGAAGCCGGCTATCGCCCTGGCGGCAGCGATTGCGTTGCGCTGCGTGACCTCCACACCTTTAGGGGGACCGGTGGTGCCCGAGGTGTAGACAAGGGTCACCAAATCGTCCGGTCTCACCGCTCGCCACGACGCCTCGAAATCGAAGTTCGCGGCCGGATTCGATTCAATCTCCGCCAACTCGAGCGCTCCATCCGCCGGGCCGTCCACGGTGACGATGTGCTCGAATGTCACGCGAGATGCTGCGATCGGCGACAGGAACACCTGCTCGGTGACGACCACCTTGTTGCCCGCATCGGTAAACAGAAATTGGAGTTGTTCTGGCGCGCTGGTGTTGTACACCGAAAACGGAATAGCTCCTAGATGCGTGATTGCAGTATCAACGAGATTGAATTCCGGCCGGTTGGTGAGCATGAGCCCGACGGTGTCGCCGCGCCGAACGCCTAGTTCGGCCAGTCCACCGGCGATGGCCTCGACACGCCGCGCGTATTCACGCCAGGTCACCTCCTGATGTCCGCCAGGAGTCCGCAACGCGACTTTGTCGGGGTGCATCCGCGCGGTGTGCTGGAACGCCTCTACTGCGGTACGCACTTCGTTTCCCGACGGATGGACAAGAACTATGTCATCGGTGCCATCGATCATCACTTCTCCTGCGGACATCGAAATCGATTGCCGAAGTCGAGGATTCAGAACAGTCTGCGCATGATCTTCACGGAACGCGCGGAATACGGAGGGTAGACGAACTTCAGATCAGGCTTGAATGGCTTGACCAGCACAGACTTACGATGACTGAACGCGTCAAAGCCCCACTTTCCGTGGTAGGCGCCCATCCCGCTGTCACCGACACCACCGAACGGCAATTGCGGCACCATCGCGTGCACGGTCACATGATTCACCACTGCCCCACCAGAACTGATCGCATTGACCAGCTTTGTCGCCACGGTTCGCGAACTCGTGAAGTAATACGCAGCAAGTGGTTTGGGTCGCGCGTTGACGAACGTGATCGCCTCGTCGATCGAATCCACGGCGAGCACAGGAAGAATCGGCCCGAAGATCTCCTCCTGCATCACTGCGTCGTCAGGATCGGGGTCGGTGATCACCGTCGGTTCTATCGTGAGGGCATCACGATTCGATCCACCCCCGAACACGATCCGCCCGGAAGTGTCGGCCAGGCTTGCGGCGAGCCTGTCGAACTGCCGCTCGTTGACGATCTGCAATCCCTGGCCCTGCTGATCGGCGCGAAACTGCGTGAGAGTGTCGATGATGCGACGCACCAATTGTTCGTGGATCGACCGTTCCGCGAGCACGTAGTCGGGCGCAAGGCATGTCTGTCCCGAGTTGAACAACTTCGCCCACGCAACGCGTCTGGCTACGACATCCATTTCGGCGTCGGCAGCGACGACGACCGGGCTCTTGCCACCAAGTTCGAGCAGTACCGGCGTCAAGTCCGGCGCCACTCTTGCCAGGATCTTGCGCCCGATCTCGGTACCGCCCGTGAACAACACCTTGTCAGGGCCTTTGGACAATAGTTCCTGCGTCACCTGTGCATCGCCTTCGACAACCACAACGGCCTCTGGATCGACGTACCGCGGCAGCCAATGAGCCAGCAGTGCGGACGTCGCAGGAGCCCCTTCCGACGGTTTGACGACGACTACGTTGCCCGCAGCAAGTGCTGCAACAAGGGGGACGAGAGTGAGATAGACGGGATAGTTCCAGGCTCCGATCACCAGCACGACACCGCGCGGCTCGTACTGGACCCAGCCGACTGCCGGCAGTTGGTTCAGCGGGAGCGGTTGTGGTCGCCGACGCATCCACCAGCGCAGACGTTTTCGCGCGTAGGTCGCCTCTGCCTTGACGAGTGCGACGTCAGCGAGCCACGCCTCCATCTCACTGCGTCCGAGATCTGCCGCAAGAGCCGCCGCTATCTCCTGCTCGCGTTCGTCGAGAAATCGTTCGATTCCCTCGATCTGGCCTTTGCGCCAGTCTGCTTTACGGGTCCGGCCACCTGCATACACTTCCCGAAGCTGAGCCACGACAGGCGCGACATCAGATTCTGCGGACGAACCCTTGGAATGTGATTGATTGGTGAGTGTCATGGGAAACTCCGTCAGATCGAAGATCTGGACATGCCGATGAGGGAGAGCACCCATTGTGATGGTGCGTCTGTGCTGGTGCGTCGCACACACCGACATGTCCAGCGTATCGACCCGAGCCACACCATTCGATGGCTAGGAATGGATCTCCACATTCGCTACACTGCGGCACGTTAGCCGTCAGCTCGATTGATCAGTTCATCCAATCATGTTGTCCACAAACACTATTCATCGAATAGACACCCGACTATGTTTCGGAAATCGCGATTCCGACAGTTCCGGTCTTGCCGCGACGGAGGAGACTGCCCTTCATGGTGAGCCAGCCGATGATTCCGTAGCGACGAGCAATCGCATCGCGGGCATGATCGGTTCCAGGCCCGTCGAGGATTTCTGCCTTCGCGGCGACCGGGTCACCCTTGGGGTTTCCGCGAGCATCGCACACTGCAACGGTCACGGACGGGTTCCGCCTGATCCGCTTCACCTTGTAGGAATCGGTCACCGTCCACACCAGCAACCGCTCACCGTCGAGGGCAGCCCATAGCGGCGTTGCGACGGGTGTGCCGTCTTTACGGAATGTGGTGAGCAGGACGTACTTGGATTCTGTCACTCGCTTGAAGTCTGGGGTCACCTGTCGAGGATAGGTGCGAATCGTGGTTATCACGCGGCCGGCATTTCAGACACCGTTCCGCGATCAATCAATATGTCCGGATTGCCGCACTTTAGGGGCTCCAAGCTATGCATGATCCCCAACCGAATTCTCACTCGAGCTATTCTGTCGTTACCTATGTCTTCGAGGTATCGGGAGTTGAGCTTTTCATCATGCAGCGTCGAAGTTTCTTGAAGGCGGCCGGTGTTGGCGCAGCGGTTGCCGCCACGACAACGGTGACGTCCACTGCCGTGAGCCACGCGACGCCGCGGCACACCCTCCCGATGGGCATGGACCACTACCGCAACCTCGTTCCCGAACTATTTGACCCCTCACCAGTCCCCCAGCAGCATTCGGAAGCCATTGTCATCGGCTCCGGATTCGGTGCCAGTGCCACCGCGCTTCGACTCGCGCAGAGCGGGACTCAAGTCACGGTATTGGAACGGGGACTTCGATGGCCTCATGATCCGTATCGCGAAATCCATACCTCGGACCTGCTCGCTGACGGCCGAGGCGTGTTTCGCCGGACGTCGTTCACCAACCTCACCGGGATTCCCGTTGCGTGCGATTACTTCAGTGGAGTTCTCGACGCCACCGATTACGAAAACATGTCGGTATGGCGCGGAGCCGCAGTCGGCGGCGGGTCCGTCATCTTTACCGGCGTGATGATCGCACCCGAACGTAGATTCTTCGACGCCGTGTTCGGCAACTCGTTGAACTACGACGAGATGTCCGCTACCTGGTACCCCAAGGTCCGCCAGATGTTGCGCCTGAGCCCGCTGCCCGAGGATCTCTACCGAACGGCGAACTTCGGGCATTCGCGTCGGTGGGATCAGGATGCCCGCCGTGCCGGCTTCGATCCGCATCGCATCGACGGCATCTGGAACTGGGACGTCGTTCGCTCCGAACTGAGCGGCGGCTCCCGCCCGTCCGCAACCGTCGGCGACACCAACATGGGCAATTCCAACGGCGCAAAATTCGATCTCACTCAGAACTACATTCCTGCCGCTGAAGCCACGGGCAAGACCACGGTGTGCTTCGGGCATCAGGTGTTGAGCATCGGCCGCGAAAAGGACGGACGTTACGTTGTCGACGTCGAATCGAGTGATCCCACCGGCGCCGTGCTGACCAGGCGCACCATTACGTGCGATCGTCTTTTTCTCGGCGCTGGGTCGATCGGAACGTCCGAACTGCTTGTCCGCGCTCAGGCGACCGGCGCCCTGCCGAAGCTCAACGAACACATCGGTAAAGGGTGGGGCACCAACGGCGACGGCGCGATGGTGCGATCCTTAGGGTTCAGCGACGGCTCAGCGCAGGCAGCACCTTCCGCATCGCGCATCGTCGACGAAACGGGACTGCCTCTGTCTCTCGAGAACTGGCATGCGGCAGGAGTTCCGGTGAACATCGGCATGCTTGCCAGCCTGGGTATGACCCTCGATCCGCAGCGCGCCGATTTCAGCTTCGACACGCGCGCAGACCGTGTTGTTCTCAACTGGCCGCAAAATGGCAGCGCGGCCACGATCGAGGCCTTGCGAGCTGTGCAGAACAAAATGGCCTTTGCAGGTTCGACGCTGCCGTCGGCATTGCCGTTTGCGCAGGACGTCAACTGCTCGTTCACCGCGCATCCACTCGGCGGCGCAGTCTTGGGCAAAGCCACCGACGGTTACGGCCGGGTCAAGGGGTACGACGGTCTGTACGTCATGGACGGAGCGGCGATCCCCGGAAGCACAGGCACGGTCAATCCGTCGTTGACCATCACAGCTCTGGCCGAGCGAAACATCGCGGAGATCATCAACTCGAAGCGCTGAGGCGATCTACCTGCTGAACGGATGGTCCCGGACCCCGATCAGCACACGGCAATCAGGTGAGACCAGCCAGAAATTGTTGTCAGCCTGGATTTCGAACAGCCCTTCATCGATGCTGACCAGCGTCCGTGGGTCCCATTGCGCGAGGGACTGCCGAATTGTGGTGTCGACGTCGGAAGTCAGCGCATGGATACGCGCAAACGCCTGACGGACCCGCACCGTCAGATGCACGGAAGCCGGGTCGAAGGTGTTGGCAAAGTCCTCCGCCAACACCGGCGGACCGATTTCCGGGCGTGGCACTCCCGGACCGCCATGACTACGACCCGAGAAACGCGACTTGACCCCGCTCTTGACCTGCTCCCACGTCCGCTCACGGTGGATCGTCGAATATCCCGTAATCGTGCCTCGATCGGGCGAGAGCACGACGTCGAAACCGTTGCGCGAGAGCCGCAGGTAACCGCCACTCGACGGTCTGCGGGCAGACTTCAGCAGGAAATCCTCAAGCATGTTGCGCAGTTGAAACTCCGCTGCCCGCTCGTCTCCGCCGTGGTGGTAGCGAAAGCTGTCCGTGGCGCGCACCGTAACCCGCACGTCGTGGACATCCTCGACCGAGATGTCGCCGACCGGCAAGTCTCGAGACATGCGGATGTGTTTGGCCGTGCCGTGTGGAACACCGACCGATTCAGGCGCGCCAGACTGCTCGGCCCGCAGAAATCCGTCACACTCGTCCGCGCGGCACCAACCGTCGACGTACTCGGTCTGGTTGGTGCAGCGGACGCCGTCCCGTCGGAAACGTGTGCAAACTGACATTCCGCCATTATGGGTCGAAGGACCGACAAACTCGGGTAACTACTCCCCTTCGAGCTCACCTTCAGTTTCGAGATACACCTGACGCAACCCGTCGAGCGTCTTCTGCTCCGGGTGCTCCCACATCTTGCGCTCAGCAGCTTCGAGAAGTCGTTCGGCGATACCGTGCAATGCCCACGGGTTGGACTGCGTCATGAACTTCTGGTTCTGCTCGTCCAGGACGTAGGTTTCGGCCAGCTTCTCGTACATCCAGTCCGCAACAACATTGGTGGTGGCGTCGTATCCGAAGAGGTAGTCGACGGTGGCTGCCATTTCGAACGCACCCTTGTAACCGTGACGGCGCATCGCGTCGAGCCACCGCGGATTGACAACGCGAGCGCGGAACACGCGCGCCGTTTCCTCCGAAAGTGTCCGTGTGCGAACCGATTCCGGGCGGGTGCTGTCGCCGATGTATGCCTCGGGCGACTTTCCGGTCAGCGCACGCACGGTTGCGACCATGCCGCCGTGGTACTGGAAATAGTCGTCGGAATCCGCGATGTCATGCTCACGCGTGTCAGTGTTCTTGGCCGCCACGTTGATTCGACGGTACGCGCTGCGCATGTCGTCGGCGGCGGGGATCCCGTCGAGGCCGCGGCCGTACGCAAAGCCGCCCCACGTGGTGTACACATCGGCCAGGTCGTCGTCGCCGCGCCACGTCTTGGAGTCGATCAGTTGCAGCAGACCAGCGCCGTAGGTTCCGGGCTTGGAGCCGAAAATACGCGTGGTTGCACGTCGCGCGTCTCCGTGTTCGGCGAGGTCTGCCTGGGCGTGGGCGCGGATGTAGTTCTGTTCATCCGTTTCGTCCAGCGCTGCGACCAACTGGACAGCGTCGTCGAGGAGCGCCAGGACGTGCGGGAACGCGTCGCGGAAGAAGCCGGAGATGCGGACTGTGACATCGATGCGCGGGCGGCCGAGTTCTTCGAGGTCGATGACCTCGAGGTTGACGACGCGTCGGCTGGCCTCGTCCCAGACGGGGCGAACACCGAGGAGTGCAAACACTTCTGCGATGTCGTCGCCTGAGGTACGCATGGCGGCGGTACCCCACACGGACAGCCCCACCGAGCGCGGGTACTCGCCGTGATCGGCCAGGTAGCGCGCGGCGAGAGACTCCGCCATTGCCTGGCCGGTCTCCCACGCCAGTCGCGAGGGAACTGCTTTGGGATCGACCGAGTAGAAGTTGCGACCAGTGGGGAGCACGTTGATCAATCCGCGCAGCGGTGAGCCACTCGGACCGGCCGCGATGAAACCGCCGTCGAGCGCGTGCAGGACCTGCTTGATCTCGTTGTTCGTCTGTCGCAGCCGCGGAACCACTTCTGTGGCGGCGAACTGAAGGATCTTCACGACGGTGGGGTCGTCGCTGAGTCCTTCTGCGGCAGCTGGATTCCACTCGGCGTCCGACATCGCGCGGACCAGAGCGTGCGCCTTTTCTTCGATGTCGTCGACGCGATTACGTGATTCGTCGCCGTCTTCGCTGAGTCCGAGAGCCTCGCGCAGACCTGGGACGCTCTGCTCGCCGCCCCACATCTGTCGTGCCCTCAGCATTGCGAGGACCAGTTCGATCTCGGCGTCGCCCTCGGGTGCGCGGCCGAGAATGTGCAGACCGTCGCGGATCTGGACGTCCTTGATCTCGCACAGCCAGCCGTCGACGTGCAGGAGCATGTCGTCGAACACGTCTTCTTCCGGACGCTCGGCAAGTCCGAGGTCGTGGTCCATCTTGGCGGCCCGCATCAGGGTCCAGATCTGCTGGCGGATGGCCGGCAGCTTGGACGGGTCCAGCGCGGAGATGTTGGAGTGCTCGTCGAGTAGTTGTTCGAGGCGGGAAATGTCGCCGTAGCTTTCGGCGCGGGCCATCGGTGGGATCAGGTGATCGACGAGCGTCGCGTGGGCACGACGCTTTGCCTGTGTTCCTTCACCCGGGTCGTTGACCAGGAAGGGGTAGATGAGGGGCAGGTCACCGAGAGCGGCGTCGGTGCCGCAGTTGCTGGACATGCCGAGCGTCTTGCCTGGCAGCCATTCGAGGTTTCCGTGCTTGCCCAGGTGAACAACCGCGTCGGCACCAAATCCGCCGTTGTCCGGGGTTGCAGCGATCCAGCGGTACGCGGCGAGGTAGTGGTGGCTCGGTGGCAGATCGGGATCGTGGTAGATCGCGACGGGCTTTTCACCGAATCCCCGTGGCGGCTGGACCATGAGCACGATGTTGTTGAATCGCAGTGCCGCGATGACGATTTCGCCGTCCGGGTCCTGCGACCGATCGACGTACAGCTCGCCGGGCGCTTCGCCCCAGTGTTCTTCGACGCCGCTGCGCAGATCTTCGGGCAGGGTGGCGAACCACTCGCGGTATCGCGCCGCCGAAATGCGGATCGGGTTGCCCTCGAGCTGCTCGGCCGTGAGCCAGTCGGGATCCTGCCCGCCTGCGGCGATCAACGCGTGAATCAGCGCGTCGCCATCCTTGGCGGCCAATCCGGGAACCGAGTCCGGTCCGTCGGTGGGTCCGAGATCGTAACCAGCGCTACGCATTTCGGTGAGCAGGTCGATTGCGCTGGCAGGTGTATCGAGGCCAACGGCATTGCCGATGCGAGCGTGCTTGGTGGGGTAGGCCGACAGCATCAAGGCAACACGGCGCTCCGGCGTCGGAATATGACGCAACTTGCCGTGACGCACCGCGATGCCGGCCACGCGGGCTGCGCGCTCCGGATCAGGCATGTACGTGGACAGTCCGTCGGAATCGATTTCCTTGAACGAGAACGGCACCGTGATGATGCGTCCGTCGAATTCGGGGACCGCAACCTGCGTCGCGACATCGAGCGGCGACAATCCGTCGTCGTTGGCATCCCAGGTGGCGCGGCTGCTGGTCAGGCACAGTCCCTGCAAGATCGGAACGTCCAATGCGGCGAGTGCTGCCACGTCCCACGCTTCGTCGTCGCCGCCCGCGGATGCGGTGGCCGGCTTGGTTCCGCCGGCCGCGAGAACCGTCACGACCATGGCGTCGGCCCGGCGAAGTGTGGTCAGCAATTCGGCTTCGGCGCTGCGCAGCGAGGCGCAGTAGATCGGGAGCGCGGTGCCGCCGGCATCGGCAATCGCGTCGCAGAGCGCCTGGACGTAGCGGGTATTCCCGGCGAGGTGCTGGGCGCGGTAGTAGAGAACCGCGATGACGGGACCACTGTTGTCGCTGATGTCGGGGGCAAATTCAGCGATTCCCCACGACGGCAGCCGCGTCGGGGCCTCGAAGCCGTGACCGGTGAGCAGCACTGTGTCGGACAGGAAGTGGTGCAGCTGCGCCAGGTTGTCTGCGCCGCCCTCGGCCAGGTAATTGTGCGCTTCAGCCGCAACGCCCGGCGAGACAGTCGAGCACTCCATGAGGTCGGCATCAGGCGCGTGTTCGCCGCCGAGCACCACGACGGGCAGGCCACTGGCCAGGACCATGTCCAGACCGTCTTCCCAGCTCCGACGGCTGCCGAGGATGCGCACGATCACAAGATCGACGCCGTCGAGCAAGCCGGGTAGATCCTCGGAAACCAGCAGCCTGGAGGGGTTTGCCCAGCGATACGAAACGCCGTCTCCGTTGTCCTGGCTTGCGCGAGCGCTCAGCAGATCGGTGTCGGACGTCGAGAGCAGAAGAATCACAGGTGAAACCTTCCTGGGGTTTCGCGCCCCGTGAAAAAGATCTTTCATGGACAGCAGTTGAGGGTCTGACTCGTGTTTACGAACGGAAACACTTCCGCTTGTACACACTCACAGTGGCGCGACCGCACCGGAATCTCACCGGTTTCCTCACCTGCTGTCACTGGTTGACCGTGATGCTACCGGTCGCGGGTCCGTGCTCTGCACGGTCGTACCCTTGAACCATGTCCACAGACCGTTCTCAGCCAGACGCGTGCCCTGGAGCGCTGCAGGTCCACCAGGCCGCAGACGGCCCGTTGGCGCGCGTGCGCCTACCCGGCGGCGCTTTGGCTCCACACCAATTGCAAACGCTGGCCGAGGCTGCCCGCGACGTGGGCAACGGTCAGATGGAACTCACCTCACGTGGGAATATTCAGCTCCGAGCCGTCAAGGACCCCCGCGTATTCGCCGACCGGATCGCGTCCGCTGGTTTGCTCCCCTCGGCAACGCATGAGCGGGTTCGCAACATTCTGGCGTCGCCGCTGTCCGGCCGAATCGGGGGTGTCGCCGATGTGCGTGAGCTGGTTCGCACTCTTGACGCGGCGGTGCAGTCGGACCCCGCGTTGGCGCAGCTACCAGGACGAACACTGTTCACACTCGACGACGGCCGCGGCGACATCAGCGGTCTGCACGGCGATTTCGGACTGCACGCCCACAGCGAATCCGAGCACTCACTCGTCCTCGCGGGGCATCGCACGAACCACCTTGTCCATGTCGACGACGCTGTGCCGTTGCTCCTCGAGGCCGCGCACGCGTTCCTGAATCTTCGGGACAAGCACTGGCGACTGGCCGAAGTGCCAGACGGAATCGCTCGAACGATCGATCATCTGGGCCTTTCAGCGGAATTTGCCGGTGCCGTCGACCTCGCCCCGGATGCGGGGCCGTCGATCGGATGGCTCGAACAACGCGACGGAACCGTCGCATTAGGCGGCGGACTCCGCTTCGGACTCCTGGATGCACGACTCGCCGAATTCCTCGCCGCCATCGAAAAACCCGTGGTCGTGACGCCGTGGCGCTCGATCATGATCTTCGATCTCGACGAAGGCGCAGCCGAGCAGGTGGTGCGAGTTCTCGCTCCGATGGGCTTGATCTTCGACGAGAATTCGCCGTGGCTCGACGTCACAGCCTGCACCGGAAGCCCTGGATGCGAGAAGTCGCTCGCCGATGTCCGGGCGGACGCCATCGAAGCCGTCGAGCAGGGCTCACTACCGATCGAAGGCCGGCAGCACTGGGCGGGCTGTGACCGTTCCTGCGGGCGCCCCCGCGCGAAAGTAGCCGACGTGATTGCGACGACCGACGGTTACCGGGTGAATCAGACCGATCAGTGATACCTCTATCCTGTGCCCCATGATCGAGTACATCCGTGACGGCGCAGAAATTTATCGCCAGTCCTTTGCCACAATTCGGGCCGAAGCCGACCTGAGCCGTTTTCCGGCGGATGTCTCGCAAGCTGTTGTGCGGATGATCCATGCGAGTGGTCAGGTCGACCTGGTCGACGACATCGCGTTCACACCCAACGTCGTCACCGTCGCGAGGGCTGCCCTGCGAGCGGGTGCGCCGATCTTCTGTGATGCGAACATGGTCGCCGCCGGCATTACCCGTAAGCGTCTGCCCGCCGACAACGACGTGATCTGCACACTGCGCGATCCGCAGGTTCCCTTGCTGGCGAACACAATCGACAACACACGCTCTGCGGCGGCTATCGAACTGTGGGGCCCGAAACTCGAAGGCGCCGTGGTCGCGATCGGCAATGCGCCGACCGCGCTGTTCCATCTCCTCAACCTGATCGAGGCGGGCGGACCGCGGCCTGCTGCTATCGTCGGCGGACCCGTGGGATTCATCGGATCCGCAGAATCCAAAGAAGCGCTGATCGGACACCCCAGCGGCATAGACCATTTGATACTGAGAGGCCGACGCGGCGGCAGTGCCGTCACCGCGGCTGTCGTCAATGCGATTGCGAGCGAACAAGAATGAGCGAAGGCAAGTTGTGGGGAGTCGGCATCGGACCCGGCGATCCGGAGTTGGTGACCGTCAAAGCTGCCCGAGTGATCGGCGAGGCCGACGTCATCGCATTCCATTCCGCGCGGCACGGTAAGAGCATTTCCCGCGGGGTTGCTGCTCCGTACATGCGCGAGGGCCAGATCGAGGAACACCTCGTGTATCCCGTCACGACCGAAACCATCGACCATCCGGGTGGGTACCAGGGTGCGATGGACGAATTCTACGAAGCCGCAGCCGAAAGGTTGGCCGTCCACTTGACCGCCGGACGCACTGTGGCACTACTCGCCGCGGGCGACCCGCTGTTCTACAGCTCGTACATGCACATGCACAAACGCCTGGCGGATCGTTTCGAGGCCGAGGTCATCCCCGGTGTCACCTCCGTCAGTGCCGCGTCGGCCGCACTCGGAAAACCCCTGGTCGAAGGTGACGAAATCCTCACCATCCTGCCCGGGACCTTGCCGCAAGCGGAGCTCACGCGACGCTTGAAGGAAACAGACGCCGCAGCGATCCTCAAGTTGGGCCGCACCTTCCCACCGGTTCTGCGCTCACTCGAGGACGCCGGCCGACTCGGCGAAGCGCACTATGTCGAGCGAGCCAGCACACCTCGCCAGCGCGTCGACGCTGCCGCCGACGTCGATCCAGCGGGCGTGCCGTACTTCTCCATCGCCATAGTTCCCAGCCCGTCGAACAATGCAGCGACGCGCGAAAACACCGCAGGTGAAGTGGTTGTCGTCGGCCTCGGACCCGGCGACACGGCATGGACCACACCTGAAGTGGCGCATGAACTTTCACTGGCCACAGACCTTGTGGGATACGGCCCGTACGTCGACCGCGTGCCAACCCGCCCCGGACAGCGCCGCCATTCCAGCGACAATCGCGTCGAATCGGAGCGGGCAGCGATGGCCCTCGACCTCGCCAAGAACGGCGCCCGCGTGGCCGTCGTCTCGTCCGGCGATCCCGGTGTATTTGCCATGGCTGCAGCGGTACTCGAGGTGGCAGCCGAAGATCAGTGGAGCGGCGTTCCCGTCCGAATCCTGCCCGGCATGACAGCGGCAAATGCCGTGGCCAGTCGCGTCGGAGCCCCGCTCGGTCACGATTACGCTGTGCTGTCCCTGTCGGATCGGCTCAAGCCCTGGGAAGTGGTGTCGCGTCGCATCTCAGCGGTCGCCGCGGCAGATATGGCTTTTGCCGTCTACAACCCGGCGTCAAAATCCCGAACGTGGCAGGTCCAGGCCATGAAGGATTTGGTACTCGAGCACCGCTCCCCCGAAACTCCGGTCATCATCGGCCGAGATGTTGCCGGTGCGGAGGAATCGGTGCGCATCGTCACGCTCGGCGATCTCGAACCGTCCGAAATCGATATGCGCACGTTGCTGATTGTCGGATCGTCCATGACAAAGGTTGTGGATACCGGTTCCGGCCGACAGGTGTTCACGCCGCGTCGCTACCCCTAACCTGATTGTGAAGGATTTTGTTCGCTCAGCGAGCAAAATCCCTCACAACCACTGCGCGGATGTAGCGCCGGGTCACCCACGCCTGCACCAGACGCCCGATCGGCGCACCCAACCGCACCCACCAGGTACCGGGCTTGGAGAATGCCGTTATCTCGAGGCGAACCTGATTGCCGAGTTCGTCGAAATGGACAATGAACGACTCTTCACCGCACTCGGGATGACCACGGCGCGTGCCGTACGCAAATCCGGCCCGGTTCGGCTCGTCGACCACGTAAACAACGCGGACGGGCACCAATATCGGTCCGAAACCGAAAGTTGCGTCTTCGCCGGTCCTGGCGGTGTCACCGGCAGCTTTTACCGTCAATCCAGCGCCGCGATGCATCCCCCACGTCATGACAGCGTTGGCCGCTGCCTCGAAATCGGCGCGGGTAGTACCGACCACCGCACGCTCGCGCACGTGGTGATAGCCAACGGGCAGTAGGCCACCTGTTGCTCCGATTTCGGAGTAGGTCAGCGGTTCCTGGTCCACGTCAGCAGTGTGGCACAGCTAGGCGGCAGCGGGTTCCCATCGCGCCTTCACGAGTCGGTCGATGTCACCAACGGCCGGCCCGGACACGATTCCCGGTAGGAGCAACTGCCACATCTCGTCGACACGTTCGGTGAGATCAGTGCGCCGGGTGATCACGTTGGACACCAGTTGAACTCCGGTGAACGCAGCCGGAATGAATCGCCCCAAAGCGGCGACGTCCACCGACGGCTTGATCTGGCCGCTGTCCTTCGCTTGCTGCACGAGTTCGGTGCATGCATTGATCCAGTCTGCGTACGGCTCGACGGGACCTTCGAATGTGCTCAGTTCCAAGGTCAATCGAATTCCGGCTCGGACGATGGGCTCTTCGACGATCTGCCGTGCCATCTCATGGGTGAGCATGACCGTTTTTTCGAGTGGCGTCGCCGACGTTGCGGATATCGCCTCGACCGACTCGATGGACATGCGGTGCTGTTCTGCGATGACAAACTGTGCCAGTTCGTCTTTCGATGCAAAGTGGAAGTACAGGGCGCCCTTCGTGGTGCCGGCGCCCTCCACGATGTCACTCATGCTTGTGCTGCCGTACCCGGTCTTTTCGAATTGTGCTGCCGCGCCGGCGACGATCTGCTGCCGCGTCAGCTCGGCGCGTGCTTGCTTGACCACGAGAACTCCTCTCTCACTCGAGGGTCCCCCGCAAACCCTCTTCCGGTTTGCACCCCAATCGGGCTATACCCAGAATGATCTCAACTCCCCCAACTAACCAGCAGTGAATTGTCAGAAAATATTTCGCAAATACATAACTCCAGGTGAGGGATGAATCACAGGTGAGATTCGATTCGTCCGGAGGCGCTTTCGTCAACCCGGGCACGGTCGACAAGCTCGCCGACCATGGCAGTCAATTCCATCATCTGATGTGTAATCTCGTCTCGCAGTAGTGCTGTCTCGGCTTCCGACACAGTTCCGGAGGCGGTGTCGATCGACATCAACAGTTCGATATTCGTTCGCAATGCCGTCAGGGGTGCCAGCAAATCCTGTCCGGCATCAGTGATCAATCTACGCTGACGCGCCCGTGATTCCGACAGGGTGCCCAGCATTCGGTTGAAACTGACAGTCAGCGAGGCCAACTCGTCGTCACCCGTGACCGGTATCGGTGTGAGATCGTCCGTTGCGGCAACACGTTGTGTCGCCGCGGTCAATCGTGCGATCGGCCGTAATCCTGTGCGCGCCACAGCATCTCCTGCGGCATAGGCCAACGCGATACCCGCGGCACCGAGCGCAGCCAGCACTACCGCAAGTCGCTTCAAGACGGAATTTGTCGGCCCGAGCGATTGCGCGACGATCAAAGTCTGACCCGCGACCGACGGCGTAACCAACACCCGATACGAATCCAAGGTCGCAATGGTGGACCCGGAAGCTTTGTGGGCCAGGGATTTGATTGCCTCACCGCTGGTACTGAATGGTGGCAATCCCGGTGTTGCCGTCACCAATGCTCCATCGGTCGTCACCAATCCCACAGCCTGGATCACTGCGGTATCGGCGCCGGCTGTCAGTCCCAAAACCGGTGTGACACCACCGAAGTTGACGGTATCGGCAATTGCGTCGGCTGTTCGCTCCAATTGACGATCGACGTTGCCTTGAAGGTAGGCGTTGAATACGAAATACACCGAAGCGGCAGACGCGATCACAGCAATCGCCACCAAGCCCGCAGTGAGTACTTTCACGCGGGCGTGGAGAGTCCGGACACGAATTGTCGAACGCTTCCGACGCCCGAGTGCGGGGACGGACACCCTCATAGGCACCCTCGGCGTGTTGGACGCGTTCCTGACATAGGTCCAGTATGTTCCGCGAACCTTAGACGAACCTGAACCGCGTGCCCCCGAACTTTCACGTTGCTGTCGATTCGAGCCACGCTGCGGCGGCAGAAGGCGAGTTGAAGCTTTCCACGCCCTCCGGAGCCGGTGGGCGCTCCACCACGATCACCGGCAAGCCCAGTTGCCGAGCGGCAACAATCTTGGCGTACGTCTGGTCACCCCCGCTGCTCTTGGTCACTACAACGTCGATACCGCGGCGGCGCATGAGTTCGCGCTCCGATTCGACGTCGAACGGCCCGCGCGCCAGGATCAGTTCGTGGGGCGCAGGCATGGCGCCCGTCGGTGGATCAATGGACCGCACGAGAAAACTCACGCCGCTGACCTCGGCAAACGCAGAAACTCCCTGCCTACCAATGGTCAAGAACGCTCTAGTGCCCAACACAGGGACCAATTCCGCAGCATGGCTGAGATCGCGAGCCGGAAACCATCGGTCCTGTGGGTGCTGCGCCCACGACGGCCGCTGGCAGACAGCAAACGGAATCTCGCAGGTGCGAGCCGCCAGATGAGCATTAGCCGTGATGCGGGACGCAAATGGGTGCGTCGCGTCGAGCACGGCACGAATATCGTTTTCCGCTAACCACCCCGCGAGGCCCTCGGCGCCACCGAAGCCCCCGACGCGAACCTCGCCCTCAGGCCAGCGCGGGTCGCGGACTCGGCCGGCGAGCGACGTGACCACCTCGAGGTCCACCGAATCCGCGAGGCGGGCGGCAATCTCGCGTCCCTCGCCGGTTCCTCCGAGCACAAGAACGCGGGGGCGGGCGTTGTGCACGGTCAGTGTGTGACCCGCTCACGTGCGGCCGAGTACAGGTAACTATCCGGGAACCCCTCGGCTGTGAGCACGCGTCCGACGATGACTACGGCAGTCTTTGTGATGCCGGCCTCGTGAACCTGACGCACTATCGAACTCAACGTTCCACGCACCACGATCTCGTCGGGGCGCGACGCAAATGCGACCACCGCGACCGGGCAGTCGACCCCGTAGTTCTCGGCAAGCTCGTCGGCGATCTGCTCGATGCGGTGCGCGCCGAGATGAATCACCATGGTCGAACCACTGCGTCCGAGTGACCGGAGATCCTCACCTTCGGGCATCGCTGTCGACAGCGTCGACACTCGGGTCAGCACGATGGTCTGCGATACGCCCGGAACCGTCAATTCACGGCCCAGTGCGGCCGCTGCCGCGGTAAATGCCGGAACACCCGGCACCATGTCGTATCGGACTCCGGCAGCGTCCAGCCGTCGCGCCTGCTCGGCCACGGCACTGAAGATCGACGGGTCACCGGAATGCAACCGTGCTACGTCGTGTCCCGCCGAATCCGCTGCGACGAGCAGCGCGGTGATTTCGTCGAGGCTCAATCGAGCGGTATCGACCACCTGCGCGCCGGCCGGGCAGTATTCGAGTAGTTCCGCGGGGACGAGGCTGCCCGCGTACAAGCACACCGAACTTGCTGAGATGATGCGCTGCGCGCGCACTGTGATCAAGTCGGCAGCACCGGGACCAGCACCGATGAAATGAACGGTCATTGAGCGTTTCCCTCTGTGTGATCGGCATCTGCACCGGCAGTTGCCTCTGTTTTTGTGACCGACCACTGCACGACGGGCAGTTGGGGTCGCCACACGTTGAATGTTCCCAAAGGCTCGGCCCGCTGGATCTGCAACCGACGCAGCGTGCCGCCGAATCGGGTGAACCACTCCAGGAGCAACGCTTCCGATTCTGCGGTAACGGCGTTGGCTACCAGTCTGCCGCCGGCCTCGAGGTGGTCCCAGCAGGCGTCGAGCATTCCGGGTTGCGTCACACCTCCGCCGACAAAGATGGCATCGGGTGTGCGGGTCACCTCGGCAAACGATTCGGGCGCGCGCCCGAGGACATCGAGGCTCGGCACACCCAAGGCCCGCGCGTTACCCACGATTTGGGAGATCCGCGATGCCGTCTGCTCGAATGATGTTGCGGTGCAACGTGGGTGGGTGCGCATCCATTCGATCGCGACGGTGCCAGACCCGCCGCCGACATCCCACAAGTATTCACCGGGAGCCGGGGCCAGCGCGCAGATCGTCAGCGCGCGGATCTCCTGCTTCGTCATCTGACCGTCACCACTGTATGCCGCGTCGGGCAATCCGGGAACGCGCGTCAGACGGTGCGGTGCGCCCGACACAACACATTCCACGGCAAGAACATTCAACGGGTCGACATCTGCGGCGTCGACATCCCACTGGTCAGCCCTGGCAACGGTGCGTGATTCGTGCGCTCCACCCAACTGTCCGAGGACAGTGATCATGGACCGACCGAAACCGGTGGAGGTCAGTATTTCTGCCACCTCACCGGGTGTGGCCCTGCCGTTACTCAGCACCAACAACCGCGCACCGTTGGTGACGGACGGCAAGACGGTGGTGGCATCGCGGTTGACCAGGCTCACCAACTCCGCATCGGCCGACGCCCATCCCATGCGAGCACTCGCCAGAGCAATCGACGACGGGTGCGAGATCACCCGAAGTTTGTCAGCACCCAGCACACGCACGAGTGTGGCGCCGATCCCGTGGAACATCGGATCGCCGCTGGCCAGCACACATATCCGAGAGCCCGCGTGAGCGTCGAACAGTCCGGGGAGCGCGGGGAGCATCGGTGTGGGCCAGGCGATCCGATCGGCCGAGGAGCCGTCTACCAATGGGATCAGGTCCAGTTGACGCGAGGAACCCATCAACACCTGAGCGCCGAGCACAGCGCTCTTCGCCGAGTCCGACAAGCCCTCCCAACCGTCAGCGCCGAGACCGACGACAACAACGGGTTCGTCGGCGGTCATCGCGGCATCCGCCGCCAGATCGATTGTGGGAGAAGTCGCATCATGAAGAAAACTGGTTGGAGGATTCGCGGAACCCACACCCGCGTTGCGCCGGACTGCATTCCCCGAACTACCGCGTCGGCGACCTGCGCCGGTGTGCTCGACATCGGCGCCGGCTTCATGCCCTCGGTCATCGAGCCGATCACAAAACCAGGCCGGACAAGCAGTAGTTGAATTCCGCTGCCGTGCAACGCATCTCCGAGGCCGCTGGCAAAGCCGTCCAGGCCGGCCTTTGCAGAACCGTAGACGTAATTTGCGCGGCGCACCCGGACACCGGCCACGGACGAGAAGACAGCGATCTTGCCGCGGCCTTGTCGTTTCATCAAGTCCGCGAGAAGAGTCAGGATGCTGACCTGCGCCACGTAATCGGTGTGAACAATTGCAACGGCATGAGCGGCGTCGGTTTCCGCGCGGGCCTGATCACCCAGGATTCCGAACGCCAGCACCGCGACGTCGATCCGGCCGTGCGCTCGGGCAACCTGTGCGAGGAAGTCTGCATGAGTGTCGGTTGCATCGGCATCGAATTCGACGGCTGTCACGGCTAGGGCGCCCGCGTCCGTCAGCATCGTGCGTTGCTGTTCGAGGTCGCTGCTGCGCCGCGCCGCCAGCACGATTCTTCTGCCGGGGGCCAACCGGACGGCAATCTCCAGACCGATTTCGCTTCGCCCTCCCAGCAGGAGGACCGTCTCGGCATCTTCAGTGTTCGCACCCGCAGTCACTGCACCAGTGTCCTCGATTACCGTCGTGGCATGACCATCACCCCCTCCGCACCCGCCGCGCTCTCCGACGACGGTCTGGCGTTCGTGCGCGAATACCATCTCGCCACCCTGACAACTCTGCGCCCGAACGGCACACCGCACGTCGTGGCCGTGGGATTCACGTGGGATCAGGAAGCAGGAAAAGTACGTGTCATCACCAGCGGCGGATCACAGAAAGCCGTCAACGCCGCCCGGGGTGGTTACGGCGCCATCAGTTCTGTCGACGGTGGACGCTGGCTCACCCTCGAAGGTCCGGCGCGCGTGCTCGACGACCCTGAATCCGTGGCCGACGCCGTGCAGCGCTACGCCGAGCGGTACCGCCAGCCACGGATCAATCCGGCGCGGGTGGTCATCGAAATCGACGTCACCCGCATTCTGGGAACGGCCGCATTCAAACCCGCGGCCGAAGAGCTGACCAGCTAAAGGATCGTCAAACCGTGCGGACGGTTGTTGAACGACTCGCAACCGTCCGCGGTGACAACAACGATGTCCTCGATCCGGGCACCCCAGTTGCCCCGGAAATAGATTCCCGGTTCGATGCTGAAGGCCATACCCTCGGCCAGTTCGATGCTGTTGCCCTCCACGATGTACGGCTCCTCGTGGACCGACAAGCCGATCCCGTGGCCTGTGCGGTGAACGAACACGTCGGCCAACCCTTGTGCAGCGAGCACGTCGCGCGCAGCGGCATCTACGAATTCCGCCGACACGCCGGGGCGAACAGAGTCCACAGCCGCCTGCTGAGCCGCTTCGAGCACGGCAAACTGGGCAGCAACCTCGATTGACGGCTTCCCCATGCTGTACGTGCGAGTGGAATCGGAGTTGTATCCGGGCTCCACCGGCCCGCCGATGTCGATCACCACAATGTCGCCGCTCTCGATCACCCGATCGGACACCTCGTGATGCGGATCGGCGCCGTGCGGACCCGACCCCACGATGACAAATGCCGCCTCGGTGTGACCTTCCTCGAGAATCGCTGCTGAAATCGCCTCGCCGACTTCGGCTTCCGTCCGTCCCACAACGAGAAACTCGGCCATCCGTGCATGCACACGGTCGATGGCCTGACCGGCGCGACGGAGCGCGTCGACCTCCGCGGCGTCCTTGACCATCCGCAGCTCACGCAGCACGCCCGTAGCCAGAATCGGCAACGAACCCACAGCATCCGCCAACGGAATCAAATGCAGCGCAGGCATCGCATCCGTGACCGCGACCTTCGCGCCCGTCGGCAATTGACCAGCGACAATGGCATACGGATCAACACCGTCCACCCAGTCCAGCACGTCGAGACCAAGATCCCCGACCGCCGATTCCTTCAACGACGCCAGTTCCAGCCGAGGAAGCACCACCGACGCCCTTGCTCCGTCGGCAGCGATCACCAGGGCCGTCAACCGTTCGAACGAATCCGCTCGGGAGCCCGTCAGATAGCGCAAATCCGGCCCCGGCGTGACCACAAGACCGTCCAGACCAGCCGCGCTCGCCAACTCTGCGGCGCGGGCAATACGAGATTCGTAGACGGCTGAGGGGAAACGTGAACCATATTCGGCGGGAGAGGTCATGGCTTCCAGATTAGTGCCGACTGGCAGGATGGTGACCATGAGTGGGCCTTTGCTTCTCCTTGACGGTGCCAGCCTGTGGTTTCGTGCGTTCCACGCACTACCCGAGTCCTTTGTCGGCGATGACGGCAGACCCGTCAACGCTGTCCGCGGATTCACCGACATGGTCGCGTCGCTGATCACCAAGCACCAACCGAGTCGCCTCGCCGTCTGCCTGGATCTGGATTGGCGGCCGCAGTTCCGCGTCGACGCCATCCCCACCTACAAAGCTCACCGCGTTGCCGAGGGATCCGACGGCTCGTCCGAGGAAGTGCCGGACACCCTCACCCCGCAGGTCGACATGATCATGGATGTTCTTGCGGCAGCGGGAATCGCCACCGCCGGCGCGGTCGGTCTCGAAGCCGACGACGTCCTGGGCACGCTTGCCGCCACCGAGCGTGACGATCTCACCGTCGTCGTAAGCGGAGATCGCGACCTGTTGCAGGTTGTCACCGACGACTACGTTCCCGTTCGCGTCCTGTACGTCGGCCGCGGCTTGGCTAAAGCCGAACTTTTCGGGCCGGCCGAGGTAGCCGAGAAATACGGTGTGCCCGCCGACCGCGCCGGCGACGCCTACGCGGAACTGGCTGCGTTGCGCGGAGATTCATCCGACGGACTTCCTGGCATCAAGGGGGTCGGCGAAAAGACCGCGTCGACGCTCATGCTCAGGTATGGATCGCTCGACGGAATCCGCACGGCTGCCGAAGATCCGGAATCCGATATGGCGAAAGGTCTGCGAGCGAAACTGACGTCACCCGAGGCGAAGGCATACCTCGACGCCGCATTACCCGTTGTGCGTGTCGTGCGTGACGCAGATGTGCAGTTCTCGAGGTCCGACGTGCTTCCCGACGCACCGATCGATCAAGCCCGCTTCGACGAACTGGCTGAAACCTTGAGAATCGAGCGATCGGCCGGTCGGCTTGCCGCGGCACTCAAAGCTGCGGCAAGCCGACCGGCTGACAACTGACAACTCAGCTGGGGCGCGAGACTTCGTAGGTTCCGGTGTCGTCGACAAACGTCAGCGTCACCGACTTCTTCTCACCCGAGACGGAGAGGGTGCACGTGAACTTTGCACCGGACTTGATTTCCTGACCCGACGGGCAGGAAACGTCGCTGACGTTCTTGGCGCCGTACGACTCGGTGACGATTTTCTCGACACCCTTGGCCGCAGCATTTGCGTCCAGCGTGTCCTTCGACGTGAATACGAAGAGGCCGATGACGACGGCTGCCAGAACGACCAGTACACCGATCGCACCGAAGATCAGCGGCTTCTTGGACTTTGCACCCTGCGGCGGTCCCTGATTCCACTGAACCGGCGCGCCGGGCTGCGCGCCCCACGCCTGTTGCGGCTGCTGGGCCGTTGGCTGCCCCCAGACCTGAGTCTGGTCGCCGCCTGGCTGTTGACCCCACTGCTGCTGACCCGGCTGACCCGGCTGACCGGGCTGTTGAGGCTGACCCCACGGCTGCTGACCGTATCCGGGCTGACCGGGCTGGCCTTGTGGCTGGCCTGGCTGGCCGTATCCGGGTTGCCCGTACGCGGGCTGGCCTTGGGGCTGGCCGTATCCGGGTTGCCCGTACGCGGGCTGGCCCTGTGGCTGACCGTAACCCGGCTGACCCTGGGGCTGACCCGGCTGCCCGTATCCAGGCTGTCCCCACGGCTGCTGCGGTGGTTGTTCACCCTGGCCCCACTGCCCATTCGGATCATTCGGTCCGTAAGGCCCGCTCATCTTCGCCTCCACTCGAAACACCAGTCTTCAGTTACCGCGTACGTCACGCATGCCAGATGCCGCGTGCACACGCAACTCCTGGGAATCCAACCACACAGTCCGCGCTCAAGCTGCGTCGAGAGCGACCACTCCGCGACGAATCGACCCCACAGCCTTCGCCGCGACCTTCGCGACGACGGGATCCGTAGCCGTCAGCCGCACCTGATCGAGGAGATCGATTACCTGTCGGCACCAGCGGACAAAATCGCCCGCCGACAATGCGCGCCCCTGCACACCGGCAGCCAACAACGCTTCGACCAGCGAATTGTCGCTCGCCCAGTGATAGACCGCCGTGACAAAACCCAGATCAGGCTCACGCGTCGGCGGCAATTTGTGGCGAATTTCGTCCGCTCGCAATTCGCTCCACAGGCGCTGAGTGTCCGTGAGCGCATGACGGATTGCCTGCGTCGGCACTCGACTCGTCGTGTCGCCGTCCCTACGCGATTCGTACACAACCGAGGACACGACCGCCGCAAGCTCGGGCGGAGTCAGACCCTGCCACGCACCGGTACGTAGGCACTCGGCCACCAGCAAGTCGCTCTCGCTGTAGATCCGGCTCAGACGTTGCCCGGCTTCTGTCACTTGGGGCACGGACTCGGCGCTCATGTAACCGCGCTCCTTGAGCAACGTCACGATGCGGTCGAACGTACGCGCCAAGGAATTGGTGGTGGCTGCCGCTTTTTGTCGCAGTGCCTGTGTTTCCCGAGCCAGTCGGTTGTACTTCTCCCCGATACGACCGAGATGGTCACGATCGGGCCAACTGTGGCACGGGTGCGACCGAATCGCGCGACGCAACGACGCCACCTCGGCGTCCTCGGACGCGCCGCCCTTGTGCCGCTTCTTCCGACGCGGCGCGGTGAATCCGGTGCTGCGCAACGCCGACGCCAGATCGCGCCGCGACCGTCCGGTGTGGTGATCGACGAACTTCGGCAACCGCATCACACCGAGCGTTTCGGTAGCTTCGGGGAAATCCGCGGCGGACAGTTTGCCGGCCCACTGATCTTCGGCGAGAACCAACGGCCGTGGATCCTTCGGATCGTTGTCCGGCACAAGCACAACGGCGGTACCCGAATGCCGTCCGATCGGAATCGCGATGACGTCACCGCGTCGCAGCGTCCGCAGCGACGCGACGGCCTGATCGCGGCGATCCTCACGACTTTCTCGTTCGAGTTTGCGTTCCCGATCGCTCAGTCGATCACGCAACGACGCGTACTCGTAGTACTCACCGTCTGGACCACCGAGCTTGTCCTGCAACGCTTTCAGCGCGGTCTCGTTGCGTTCGATGCTCCGCACCACGCCTACTACGGAGCGGTCCGCCTGGAATTGGGCGAACGAACGCTCGAGCAGCGTGCGGGATTCCTTGACGCCCATGCGATCCACCAGATTGATCGACATGTTGTATGACGGCCGAAAAGAGCTGCGCAGCGGGAATGTTCGGGTGGACGCCAAGCCGGCGACGTCGGTCGGTTCGACACCTGGCTGCCACAGGACGACTGCATGCCCCTCGATATCGATGCCGCGTCGGCCTGCTCTTCCGGTGAGCTGTGTGTACTCACCCGGCGTCAGCTCGGCGTGAGTTTCGCCGTTGTACTTGACCAGCCGTTCGAGAACCACGGTGCGGGCCGGCATGTTGATGCCCAGTGCCAGAGTTTCAGTGGCGAATACAGCGCGGACGAGGCCCTTGACGAACAACTCCTCGACCGTCTGCCGGAAAGCGGGCAGCATCCCGGCGTGATGGGCTGCCAGACCGCGCTGCAACGCCTTACGCCATTCCCAGTAACCGAGCACCTCCAAGTCCTCTTTGGGGAGGCCGCCGATGTGTTTGTCGATGATCGTGTCGATCTCGCGCACCTGCTCGGGAGTCGTCAGATCCAGCCTCGAGCGAACGCATTGAGTCAGCGCGGCATCGCACCCGGCGCGCGAGAAGATGAAGGTGATTGCCGGTAGCAAACCTTCCTTGTCCAGTTGTGCGATCACGTCCGGCCTGGGAAGTGGCCGGAAATCGTTGGCACTCTGGTAGCGACTGCGGCCGCGGCCGCGCGGCTGCCAGCTTTCCACCCGGTCGAGGGCCTGACGTTGTTTGACATGCCGAACCAGATCCTGGTTGACAACAAACTTCGAGGGTCCGGCCGAAGGATTGCTACGGCTGTCGAAGAGATCGAAGATCCGGCGCCCCACCATGATGTGCTGCCACAACGGAATCGGCCGCGTCTCGTCGACCACAACGGTGGTGTCACCGCGGACAGTCTCCATCCAGGCGCCGAATTCCTCGGCATTGCTCACGGTGGCGGACAAACTCACCAACCGCACGTCCTCGGACAGGTGCAGGATCACTTCTTCCCACACTGCGCCGCGGAACCGGTCGGCCAGGTAGTGAACCTCGTCCATGACAACGTGTGACAGACCGCGCAACGCCTCCGAATTGGCGTACAGCATGTTGCGAAGCACTTCGGTGGTCATGACAACAACAGGAGCGTCGGAGTTGATGCTGGTGTCTCCGGTGAGCAAACCGACTTCACTGGGGCCGTATCGCTCGCTCAGTTCGGCGTACTTCTGATTGCTCAATGCTTTGATGGGCGTGGTGTAGAAGCACTTTCGCCCAGCAGCCAACGCCAGGTGGACGGCGAATTCGCCGACCACAGTCTTTCCCGCACCTGTCGGCGCGCACACCAGCACACCGTGACCCTCTTCGAGGGCGCGGCAGGCGTTGATCTGGAACGGATCGAGGTCGAACTTCAGCCCCGAAGCAAATTTGCTGAGCTCAACATCAGAACTCGTTTCACTACTACTCATAACCACCTCGTCAGCGTGTCACACGCCGGCGACACGGGAACCCCAGCACCCTGGAGACACGCCTCACAAGGTACCGGGGAACGCCTCACAGGGTGTCGGTAAAGTCCTGGCCCGACGTGTTGCCGGCAGCACCGGAACCGGCTTCGGTCGCGGCAGTTGCCTTCGCCTTCGACTTCCGGCCGAACAATCCGCGTGACTCCGCCTTCGGCTTCGCGGGTTCGTCCAAAGCTTCGTTCAAGTCGGTCGGCGCCGAGATCGACGACGCTTCCTCGTCCGACAGTGCGCCCCAGTCTTCGCCGGACTTCCTGGCCTTGCGCTTGTCGTTGATGCGCGCAATCTGTACCGCGAACTCGAACAGCAGAGTGAGCGAGAGAGCAAGCGCGAGCATCGAGAACGGGTCCGAACCCGGAGTCGCGATGGCCGCGAACACGAACAAGCCGAAGATCAAGCCGCGACGCCACGCCTTGAGCCGCTCGTAGGTAAGGATTCCCGCAAAGTTCAGTACGACGACCAGTAGCGGAATCTCGAAACTGACGCCGAAAATCAGCAGCAGGTTGATGATGAATCCGAAGTACTCGGAACCACTGAGCGCGGTGATCTGAACGTTGTCACCGATGGTGAGAAGGAAGTGCAAAGCCTTCGACACGACCAGGTACGCAAGAACGGCACCGAGGATGAAGAGGCCGGCACCCGCGGTGACAAACGCCACGGCGTAGCGGCGTTCCTTCGAATACAGGCCCGGAGTGATGAATGCCCACAACTGGTACAACCAGATCGGACTGGCAAGCACGATCCCCGCGGTGAGGGCCACCTTGAATCGCAGCATGAACTGCTCGAACGGCCCGGTTGCCAGCAAACGACACGCATCGTCGACGCTGAGGTTTGCGCGGCTTTCGACCGGAAGCTCACAGTACGGTCCGCGCAAGAGGTCGCCGAGGCTTTCGATCCCGAAAATCGACGCGGAATACCAGAAGAATCCGAAGGCGGTGGTGATGATGACACCGAGGAACGCGAACAGCAGTCGAGTTCGTAATTCGTACAGGTGGTCGATCAACGACATGGTGCCGTCGGGGTTGACCTTCCGCTGGCGGTTACGCGGGTCTAACGGAATTCGCACTGGTACATCCTGCTCTTGGCAAACTGGTTTTGGTCAGCACACAACCGGGGTGAATACAGATTTCACCCCGGTTGGACAGCGGCATGTAGCTAGAGCGGCTTGACTTCGGTCGGCTGCGCGATCGGAGCAGCAGCGCCGGTAGCGGTCACCTGTGCGGTCGGCAGCTGAGCCGGGGCCTGAGCAACGACGGGCGCAGCAGGAGCCGCGTCGTCATTCTGCATTTCCTTGACTTCACTCTTGAAGATGCGCAGTGAACGGCCGAGTCCTCGAGCTGCGTCGGGCAGTTTCTTCGACCCGAACAGAATGACAACGACAACAGCAACAATCAGCCAATGCATCGGCTGCATTGCACCCATAATGACCTCCCATGATCAGATTCCTCGATGCTACCGGACACAACCGGCGTAAGGAGGCTTCCAAGTCCTTACTTCAGCTACCGTTTACCTGTTTGTTTCATGCGCGATTACTGTGAAGCCCGCTCACGATCCGATCGTGTCGTAGGCGTCCAACGCCGTCACCGCCCGATTATGCACTTCGGCAACCAGTTCCGGCGGTGCAAGCACCCGAACACCCTCACCGAACCCGAGAACCAACCGTGCCATCCACTCGAGTGTCCCGAAACTCATTGTTGCCTCGACGGAACCGTCGTCGTTCACCTTCTGGACGTCCATCGGGTAGTAGTCGAGCATCCAGACACAGTTCTGAGCTACGAACAATCGTGCTTCGGGCAGTGATCCGTCGCCACTGAACAATTCCAGACTGGAATCCTCGTCGAGCGCGTGCGGTGGCGGAGTGGACGGCTCGTCGAGTTCGATTGCCGCATCGATCCGATCGAATCGGAACAACCGCACACCCTCGGCCTGGCGGCACCAGCCCTGTAGATAGCTGAAATTGTCGACCAACACGATTCGCACCGGATCGACCACCCGCTCGGACACCGCGTCCCGCGAAGCCGAGTAGTAGGTCAGCTTCAGTGCGCGCCGATCAGCCAGCGCCGACCGGACCGTCGCCGTTACCGGATCTTCGGCGACATCCACTTCCGGTTCGGCCTCATGCCCGTTACCCGTGGCGCGCGCTGCCGCAGAGCCTGCCGCCGCTTCGATCTTGGCAATTGCTCGTTGCGCCGCGGACGGATCGACCATGCCCGGCATCTCCACCAGCGAGCGCAACGCGATGAGCAACGCGGTCGCTTCGGTCGACGTCAACCGAAGGGGGCGGTCGATACCAGCCGAGAAAGTGACGTCGATGCTCTCCTCGGAAAATGACAGGTCGATCAGATCGCCCGGGCCGTACCCGGGCAGCCCGCACACCCACAACTGATTGAGATCGTTCATCAACTGCGTTGTGCTGACACCGAGTTCGGCAGCAGCCTCCGCGGCGCTCATTCCAGGGTTCGCGATGAAAAACGGAACAAGATTCAGCAATCGAGCAAGCCTCGACGACAGGCGATTGTTCATCAGTGAGTTTCCTTCTGCTCGGCAATCTCCGAGCGTGCCGCAGCACCTTGAAGTTTGGTGATCACGTCAGCCCGCAGGTCCGGCGGATCAAGCACCAACGCATCTGCCCCGTGTCCGGCGATCAATCTGGCAGTCCACTCCCACGATCGAACCGGGATCGACAGAACGCTTCCCTCGCGTTCGGTCAGCGTCCGATCCGTCATCGACGACGCCAACCTGCGCAGCTCGTGTGCGCGGTTCGCCGCCACCCAGACAGTCGCGGTACCGGTCACGACACCGGATCCGGTTACTCGGTCCACAACCTCGCGAAGATCAAGACCCTCCGGTTTGTGCACCGCGCCGGCTGGGCCGAATTCGCGAACATCGTCACCGATGCGGGACAGGCGGAACGTGCGGACAGCGTCCCGATCGACATCATGACCGACCAGATACCACTTGCCGTTATGCGTGACCACGCCCCACGGCTCCACTGTCCGCTCGATGAACGGTTCGTTGAGCGCAGCGCGATGCTGGAAATGAACGGCCCGGCCCGCGTCGACTGCGGCGAGCAGCTTCCCGAGAGCCGGTTCGGAACCACGTGAGCGAGCCGGAATCGCGGTAATCGGCGCGGCGGAAACATCCCCGTCGACCTGTACACCGGCAGCACGCAGTTTGAGCAAGGCACTCTGTGCGGCGGAAATCAGCTCGGGCGATTCCCACAGCTGCACGGCAACGGCAACGGCCGCCGACTCTTCGCTGGTCAAATCGACATCAGGAAGCTCATACGCATTGCGATTGATCCGATATCCCTCGACCGTCGAAAACCGCCCAGCCGGTCCCGTCTCCAACGGAACTCCGAGGTCACGAAGCTCGTTCTTGTCCCGCTCGAACATCCGGGAGAACGCTTCGTAGTTGGCGGAATCGCTGTAACCGGCTACTGAATCACGGATTTTCTCCGCAGTGAGGAACTGCCTGGTGGAGAGCAATGCAATCACCAAGTTCATCAACCGCTCGATTTTCGATGTCGCCACGCCGAAATCCTAGTGGCTCTGCGGTTGCCGACACGTCAGCGCACTACATCGACGCGATGAGTCGCTCAACTCTCTCGTCGACCGAACGGAACGGGTCCTTGCACAGGACTGTTCGCTGAGCTTGATCGTTGAGCTTGAGATGGACCCAGTCGACGGTGAAGTCACGCCCCGCGGCCTGCGCTGCAGTGATGAAATCGCCGCGAAGTTTCGCGCGTGTCGTCTGGGGTGGGTTGTCGACGGCGTCGTCGATCGTTTCGTCCTCCGTGACGCGCTTGACCAAGCCCTTCTTCTGCAACACGTCGAACACTCCGCGCCCACGCTTGATGTCGTGATACGCAAGATCGAGCTGCGCGATCTTCGGGTCCGACAGATCAAATCCGTGACGATCCTGGTAGCGCTGGAACAACTTACGCTTGATCACCCAGTCGATCTCGGTGTCGACCTTCGCAAAATCCTGGGCTTCGACGGCGTCGAGCATGCGGCCCCACAAATCGACAACTTGCTCTACCTGCGGATCCGGTTCGCGATTGCGCAGGTGCTCCACAGCCTTCGAGTGATACTCACGCTGGATGTCGAGTGCACTGGCCTGGCGGCCGCCGGCCAACCGGACCGGACGCTTTCCGGTGACGTCGTGGCTGACCTCTCGGATGGCACGAATCGGATTGTCGAGGGCGAAGTCGCGGAAGGAGACTCCAGCCTCGATCATCTCGAGCACCAAGGCGGCAGAGCCGACCTTCAGCATCGTGCTGGTCTCGGCCATGTTGGAGTCGCCCACGATGACGTGCAGGCGACGGTACTTCTCGGCGTCGGCATGAGGTTCGTCGCGGGTGTTGATGATCGGACGCGAACGTGTGGTGGCCGACGAAACGCCTTCCCAGATGTGCTCGGCACGCTGGGAAAGGCAGAACGTGGCTGCCTTCGGCGTCTGCAGAACCTTCCCGGCTCCGCAGATCAATTGACGCGTCACGAGGAACGGCAACAGCACGTCGGAGATGCGGGAGAACTCGCCAGCTCGCGCGACCAGGAAGTTCTCGTGGCAACCGTACGAGTTTCCGGCGGAGTCGGTGTTGTTCTTGAAGAGGTAGATGTCGCCACCGATTCCCTCTTCTGCCAACCGCTCTTCCGCATCGATGAGCAGTTCCTCGAGAACTCGCTCACCGGCCCGGTCGTGGTTGACCAGTTGGATGAGGCTGTCGCACTCGGCGGTTGCATACTCCGGATGAGAACCAACATCCAAGTACAGGCGCGCTCCGTTGCGGAGGAAGACGTTGGAACTACGACCCCACGACACGACACGACGGAAGAGGTAACGAGCAACCTCGTCGGGGCTCAGTCGCCTGTGCCCGTGAAAGGTGCAGGTAACGCCGAATTCCGTCTCGATACCCATGATTCGTCTCTGCACACTTCGACAGTACAACCAGAATGCCCGCTTCACCCGTGTTGACGAACTCCCGTGGCGTCACGACTCGACAACATCTCGAGTCGGCATAGTGTGGCGGGGTGAGCTACCTGCACCGAAAACTTGTCCGAACCGACGTCAAATGGATGGAAAGCACTGGCGCACTGAAGCCTTCCACGCTCGATTCCGTGATGCGGCGGCTCTCGCGAGCAGCCAACCACGGGTTCCTGTGGATGGCTATCGCCGGTGTCCTCGCGCTGATCGGCGGACAACCGCGCCGCGCGGCTGCCCGCGGAATGCTCGCATTGGCCGGATCGAGCGCACTGGCAAACGGTGTGTTGAAACCGCTTTTCCCCCGTCGGCGCCCACCCGTTCGCGCGTGGATCAACCCGAAGCGCGGAGTCGAGTTCCCGACGTCCTCGTCGTTCCCGTCGGGTCATAGCGCCTCCGCAGCCGCATTCACTACCGCGGTAGCAATGGAATCTCCGACAACCGGCGCAGTACTCGCTCCATTGGCCGCGGCCGTCGCCTATTCACGCGTGCACAACGGGGTCCACTGGCCTTCGGACGTGTTCGCCGGAATAGCCGTCGGAGGTGCCGTGGCAGCGGGAACGCGCAGGTGGTGGGCAGTACGCGACGAAGAACCCGCGGATCTTGGTCCCGAGTGTGTGGTACCTGCGCTGCCTGGAGGCGACGGACTGGTTGTCTTCACCAATCCCGGATCCGGCAGCGAAGACGACGGCATCGTGGATGCGATCCGGGAAGCCCTGCCCGCAGCAGTCATTATCGAATTCAACCCGGACATAGATTTCGACAAGCAGATCGAAGCGAAGCTTCGTGAGTCGAAACCGCGAGCGGTAGGTGTGTGCGGCGGCGACGGCACCGTCGTCACGGTCGCGGACGCGGCAACACGACACAATCTTCCGCTCGCAGTTTTCCCAGGTGGAACCCTCAACCACTTTGCCCGCGACGTCGGTGTCGCGGACGTTGCTGAAACGGTGACGGCGGTCGAGTCCGGACAAGCAGCGTTTGTCGATCATGCCGTGGTGACAACCGATACCGGGGTTACCGCTCGTTTTCTCAACACAGCCAGTCTGGGCGGCTATCCGGATGCGGTACGGCTACGTGAAAAGTGGGAACCGCGATTCGGCAAGTGGCCGGCGGCCGCCGCGGCGATGATCCGCGTGCTAGCCGCCGCAGAGCCGATGAGTGTCACCATCGACGGCACCAAGGCCAGTATCTGGATGCTCTTCGTCGGAAACGGCCGGTACTCCCCCGGCGACCAGGTCCCGATGTCGCGGCCCGAACTCAACCGTGGGCTGCTCGACGTCCGATACTTGCGAGCCGACCGGAAATTCTCCCGCGCCCGGTTGCTGTTTGCCGCTGCCACAGGAACATTGGGCAGCTCACCGGTCTACATCCACGCCCTGGCGCCGACGCTCTCGGTTCAGGTGAATGCCGAGTCTGTAGCGATTGCCACCGACGGTGAAGTTGTGGCAGACGCGCGCCGGTTCGATTTCAGTACCGAACCGGCCGCGGTTGCCGTCTACAGAATCTCGAAGGACTGAAAAACAGTTGCTATTGGGGTGCGTCGCCGTTTGACGGCGGCGCATCCTCAGTCTTCTCAGCCTTACTCTGGGGCTCTGCTGCCGATGGCAGCATGGCTTCGAGTGCTGCTCCCGAGATTCGCTTGAACGCACGGCGCGGACGGTTGTTGTCGAGAACTGCAACTTCCAGTGCCTCGACAGTCAGCACCCTGGGCTCGGCCTCGGTTGTTCCGACGGGCGCCGGCCCACCCTTCTGCAATGCTCCAACTGCGATACGTATAGCGGACTCCAGATCGAGGTCTCGCTGATACGACTCGCGCATCGCGGTAACGATTGGCTCTGTGGTGCCGCCCATGACCACAAATTCCTGCTCGTCGGCAATCGAACCGTCGTACGTGATCCGATACAGCTGAGCCGGCGTGTTGCTACCGAAGCGGCCGATTTCCGCAACGCAGATCTCGACCTCGTACGGTTTGGGTTGCTCGGTGAAAATTGTGCCCAGAGTCTGGGCGTACGCATTGGCGAGCGAACGGCCTGTGACGTCACGACGGTCGTACGAGTACCCACGCATGTCCGCGTGCACAATGCCCGCACGACGGAGATTTTCGAATTCGTTGTACTTGCCGACGGCCGCAAAACCGAGACGGTCGTACAACTCACTGACCTTGTGCAAAGCCGTCGACGGATTCTCCGCGACAAACACCACACCGTCGCGATACGTCAGTACGACGACGCTTCGTCCACGGGCAATTCCTTTGCGCGCCAATTCCGAACGATCACGCATGATCTGTTCGGCTGATGCGTAATACGGCATCGTCATAGCGCAGAACCCCCTTCCGGATTACCGAGCGCCGTACGCGCCGCAACAATGTCCCTGGCGATTTCGGCCGCCCGCTCCGTGGACAGTTCCACGGCTCCTGCTGCGGTGATCGTGACTGCGGTCGGATAAATTCCGCGCGTGACGTCTGGTCCACCCGTCGCCGAATCATCGTCGGCGGCGTCGTACAGAGCCTCTACCGCCAAGCGAAGCGCAGTGGCCTCGTCGATGCCCGGTGAATACAACTTCTTGAGCGCCGACTTCGCGAACAATGATCCCGATCCGACAGCGTGATAGCCGGCACGTTCCTCGTACCGCCCACCAACGACGTCGTACGAGACGATGCGACCCGCCGTCGTAGGGTCGACGGCGTCCACGTCGTAGCCGACCAGCAGCGGTACAACTGCGAGTCCCTGCATTGCGGCGCCGAGGTTGCCACGCACCATCGACGACAGACGATTTGCCTTGCCGTCGAACGTCAGTGATACGCCTTCGATCTTCTCGTAATGCTCGAGTTCAACCGCGAACAGGCGCACCAGTTCGATCGCGATGCCGGCGGTCCCGGCAATCCCCGCAGCCGAGTAGTCGTCCGTGATGTACACCTTCTGCACGTCACGGCTGGCGATGAGGTTGCCCATGGTCGCCCGGCGATCGCCGGCAAGCAACACGCCACCGGCGTAACTGATCGCGACGATGGTGGTCCCGTGCGGAGCAACATCACCCCCGCCCATGGTTACACCTCCCCTGTCAGCGAATCGGTTCTGCGGAAGATGCTCCGGTGCGTGCACTCGAAGATATTCCGAGAATGACGACAGATTGGAGCCGAAGCTCAACCGTGTGTCCCCGTCGGTTATCCGGGGCGCGCGATCCACCGTCACTGGCCGCCCTTCTGCACGTAAGCGCGGACGAAGTCCTCGGCGTTCTCTTCCAACACGTCGTCGATTTCGTCGAGTAGGTCGTCGGTTTCTGCAGCGAGCTTCTCGCGACGTTCCTGGCCGGCACTACCGTCGCCGCCAGTGGTGTCGTCGTCTTCGCCGCCACCGGCACGCTGCGTCTGTTCTTGAGCCATCGCCGTCGACCTCCTTGTGTGAAGGGAGCTCTCACGAGCATCCTGTTCTGCCCAGCAGTCTCGGTTACTGATCCGCTCGGACCTTTACCCTACCGAGCGACACCGTCACGCGCCGGGAGACTCGGCCGCGATTAGGCACCAAAATCAATGTGTCAGCTGATCCACCAACTCCGCAGCGCTGTCGACGGAGTCGAGCAGAGCACCCACATGAGCCTTACTGCCGCGCAGTGGTTCCAGGGTCGGTATCCGGATCAGCGATTCACCACCGAGGTCGAATATCACCGAATCCCAGCTGGCAGCAGCAATATCGCCACCGAATCGCCGTAGGCATTCACCACGGAAATACGCACGCGTATCGGTCGGCGGATTGGACACCGCGTCGAGCACCTGCTGCTCGGTAACCAGTCGTTCCATCGATCCGCGGGCAACCAATCGGTTGTACAAACCCTTGTCCAAGCGGACATCGGAATACTGCAGATCCACCAAATGCAGGCGCGGCGCAGACCACGCGAGACCTTCACGGTTGCGGAAACCTTCGAGCAGGCGCAGCTTTGCCGGCCAGTCCAGGATGTGTGCGCAGTCCATCGGATCGCGTTCGAGAAGATCGAGAACCATGGCCCACTTGGACACGATGTCGTCGGCGCGCGCATCCCGATCAGTTTCCCGATCGAGGAACTTCGCGACGCGTTCGAGGTAAATACGTTGCAGCGCAAGCCCAGTCAACTCGCGCCCGTCGGACAAGGCGACGGTCTTGCGCAGGGTCGGATCATGGCTGATGTGGTGAACCGCGGTGACGGGGCGCGCCAACTGCAGATCCGTCAGATCGACGCCCGCTTCGATCAGATCGAGAACCAGCGCCGTGGTCCCCACCTTGAGGTACGTGGACATCTCCGCAAGGTTCGCGTCACCGATAATGACGTGCAGACGGCGGTACTTGTCCGCGTCGGCGTGCGGTTCGTCGCGGGTGTTGATGATTCCGCGTTTGAGAGTCGTCTCCAGCCCGACCTCGACCTCGATGTAATCGGCTCGCTGCGACAGCTGGAAACCTGCCTCGTCCCCGGACTGGCCGATGCCCACGCGACCGGAACCGCAAATGACCTGGCGTGACGCGAAGAAGGGCGTCAAACCGGCAACGATGTCCGTGAACGGGGTCGCCCGGGAGCACAGGTAGTTCTCGTGGGTGCCGTACGAGGCACCCTTGCCGTCGACGTTGTTCTTGTACAACTGCAGGCGCGGCGCGCCGGGAACACTCGAGGCGTGGCGAGCAGCTGCTTCCATGACCCGCTCACCGGCCTTGTCCCAGATCACCGCGTCGAGTGGATCGGCCACTTCAGGTGCCGAATACTCGGGATGTGCGTGATCGACGTACAAGCGGGCACCGTTGGTGAGAATCATATTTGCCGCACCGATTTCGTCGGCGTCGATCACCGGAGCCGGCCCGCTGAGTCGCCCCAGGTCGAATCCACGGGCGTCACGCAGGGGCGATTCCACCTCATAGTCCCAGCGTGTACGCCTCGCTCGGGGTACACCCGCGGCGGCGGCGTACGCCAGTACCGCCTGGGTGGATGTGAGTATCGGATTCGCCGAAGGCTCACTGGGTGAAGATATTCCGTACTCGACCTCGACACCGATAATCCGCTGCATACGTTCGAGACTATGCGATCGAGCGTCAGTACTTGCAGTGGTGGCACAGTAGGAGGAATGCAGCATCCACCTGACACCGACACAAAACGATCAGATGAGGTTGTTGCGGTGTACGACCAGTTCGGTAAACCGATCGGCCAGGCGCCTCGCAGCCTTGTCTATCGAGACGGACTCTGGCACGCCAGTTCAGGAGTTCTCGTGCGCTCCACGGACGGCGAGCGCGTGTACGTTCATCGCCGAACTACAAGCAAAGCGGTCTTCGGTGGCCATCACGACTGCATCGCCGGCGGCGTCGTCGACCCCGGTGAATCACCACTCGACACGGCTGTGCGTGAAGTCGGTGAAGAACTCGGAATCTTCGGCACCGAGGACACTCCACTTGCGCTGACGGAAATCGCCAGAATCTCCTGGGACGGAGAATGGGGCGGTCACGCATTGCGATGTCATTTGTTTGCCTTCGAGCTCCGCTACGACGGTCCCGTCATCCATCAACCGAGCGAAATTTCCGACGGAGGGTGGTGGACCCTGGCTGAGCTCGACGCGCATCTGAAGGACCCGTCGTGGCCCTTCGTGCCCGATACCCGGGTGTTGTTGGCCGACTACCGATGGAGCCAACTCAGCAGCGAATGATCGGGACAGGTTCGGGTTGGGCGTGCGTATCGGCACACGACCAGCGCTGAGATGTCACATCTGGCCATTTTCGACGCGGTTGTGTGCAGTCAGGATCGAGCTGGCATGCGCTCGAATACAGATCGGGCCGGCACTCTTGCGAGTGCCGGCCCGATTCTGCTGCGGCGTCCTACAGGTACTGGCCCGTGTTGGACTCGGTGTCGATAGCGCGGCTGGCACTGGCGTTCTTGCCGGTGACAAGGGTGCGAATGTAGACGATCCGCTCACCCTTCTTACCCGAAATACGGGCCCAGTCATCAGGATTGGTGGTGTTCGGCAGGTCTTCGTTCTCGGCGAACTCGTCGACGATCGAATCGAAGAGATGCTGAACCCGCAATCCCGGTGCACCGGTATCGAGTACCGATTTGATGGCGTACTTCTTCGCCCGGTCGACGATGTTCTGGATCATGGCACCGGAGTTGAAGTCCTTGAAGAACAGGACTTCCTTGTCACCGTTTGCGTAGGTGACTTCGAGGAAACGGTTCTCCTCGCTCTCCGCGTACATGCGATCCACAACGCGAACGATCATCGCCTTGAGGCATGCTGCGCGATCGCCACCGAACTCGGCGAGGTCGTCGGCATTGATCGGCAGACCGTCGACCAGGTACTTCGAGAAGATGTCCTGCGCGGATTCGGCGTCGGGACGCTCGATCTTGATCTTCACGTCCAGACGACCCGGCCGCAGAATGGCAGGGTCGATCATGTCCTCGCGGTTGGACGCACCAATCACGATGACGTTCTCGAGGCCTTCCACACCGTCGATCTCACTGAGCAACTGCGGAACCACTGTCGTTTCCACATCCGAGGAGACTCCTGAACCGCGGGTACGGAAAATGGAGTCCATCTCGTCGAAGAACACGATGACCGGGGTGCCTTCGGACGCCTTTTCGCGGGCCCGCTGGAAAATCATCCGAATGTGGCGTTCGGTTTCGCCGACGAACTTGTTCAGAAGCTCGGGGCCCTTGATGTTGAGGAAGTAGGACTTTGCGTCCTTGCTGTCCTGCCCGCGGGCTTCGGCGATCTTCTTCGCCAACGAATTGGCGACTGCCTTCGCGATCAGGGTCTTACCGCAACCGGGCGGACCGTAAAGCAGTACACCCTTCGGTGGACGCAGTGAGTACTCGTGGAACAGGTCCTTGTGCAGGAAGGGCAGTTCGACGGCGTCCCGGATCTGTTCGATCTGCCGACCGAGGCCACCGATGTCGTCGTAATGCACGTCCGGCACCTCTTCGAGGACCAGATCTTCGACCTCGGCCTTGGGAATACGCTCGAACGCATAACCGGCTTTGGCGTCGACCAGCAGGGAGTCGCCCGGGCGCAGCTTCCTGGTCGGGGAATCGGCGTCATAGGCGATGATGTCGGCCTGGGGATCGGCGAACACCGCTGCCAAGGGCGCAGCAAGCCACACGATTCGCTCTTCGTCGGCGTGCCCGACTACCAGCGCCCGCAAGCCGTCGTCGAGTACCTCACGCAGAGTGCTGATTTCGCCGACCTGCTCGTAACCACCGGCTTCCACGATGGTGAGGGCCTCGTTGAGCCGCACGGTCTGACCCTGAGTGAGCGTGTCGGTGTCGATATTCGGTGAACACGTCAGACGCATTTTGCGGCCGGACGTGAAAACGTCCACCGTTTTGTCTTCGTGAACTGCGAGCAGCACGCCGTAGCCACTCGGCGGCTGACCGAGTCTGTCGACCTCTTCGCGTAAAGCGATCAGTTGTTGACGGGCCTCCTTGAGAGTGTCCATCAACTTGCCGTTTCGGATTGCGAGCGAGTCAAGTTTCGACTCCAACTCCCGCACCTGCTCCGGCGACTGTGCGAGTTGACGCCGCAGAACCTGCAATTCCACTCGTAACGCGTGAAGCTCTTCTGCTGCCGCAACCGAATCCGGGTTCTCTGTCGAGCTCATATGCGTCTCCTCCCAGTGCGATAGATCAACGCTACCGGCATCGCGGCCCAAGTGTCGCCAGACACGGTGCGCGAGTTCGATTTCACAGCCGCGACTGCCACACCGAGACCGCTCCTGAACCAAAAGTAAGCCATGTTAGCCTTGCCTACAATGCCGAGACAGTGCCTGTCTCCCCCAACGAAAGGTCACGCTGTGATCATCCGCAAGACACTCGTCAGCGCCTGTGCCGTCGCCGCTGTCCTCGCTCTCGGAGCCTGCAGCTCGGACGACAGCTCCGACTCGTCGGCCACGTCCACCTCTGTTGCTGCAACGTCGAGCGCTTCTGCCGCCTCGAGTGCAACGACGTCCGCAGCCGCGGCCGCAGCAGCTCCGACGGCAGACGAGCTGAATGCACAGCTGGTTGCGCTTATCGATCCGGCCAAGCCGATCGCCGAGAAGACCGCCCTTGTGGTCGACGGAACGAACCGTCAGGCCAACATCGAGACCATGGGTACCGCTCTGGGTGGCAACCCGGCGTACAAGATCACCTTCACCGTCGAGAACGTCAAGGTCGACGGCGAGACGGCCACCGCCGACGTTGCAGTGGTGAGCCCGCACGGCGCGATGCCTGCCGCTCCGTGGACGTGGGAACTCGAAGACGGCACCTGGAAGCTGTCCGACACCTCCGCATGCGTGCTCCTGGAAATGGGCCGCGCTTCCTGCGCTGGATAATTTCTCCGCAAACAAAACGAGCGGCGATCCGATTTTTTCGGATCGCCGCTCGTTTTGTTTGGAGGCAGTGGCTACTTGGCGGCAGTGTTCGAGCCCTTGCCGGCGCGGCGCTGAGGCTTCGGGGTCACAGTGCCCTCGGCCAGACGACGCGCACTGATCAGGAACGCGGTGTGCCCCTGCATGCGGTGCTCGGGACGAACGGCCAATCCGACGACGTGCCAGCCGCGGACGATGGATTCCCACGAGCGCGGCTCGGTCCAGCATTCCTGCTCACGCATCGCCTCGACCACCTTGGACAGCTGCGTCACCGTCGCGACGTACACGATCAGAACGCCGCCGGGAACCAATGCCCTCGACACGGCGGGCAGAACATCCCACGGCGCGAGCATGTCGAGAACCACCCGGTCGACCTTGCCGCCGTGCGCTTCCGGATCGAACTCCGCGAGATCCGCGATCGTCAGTTCCCAGTTCGGCGGACGCTCACCGAAGAACGTCTCGACGTTGCGAACCGCGTGTTCGGCATGATCGTCGCGCACCTCGTACGAGATGACCTTGCCTTCGGGTCCGACCGCACGAAGCAGTGAACACGTCAACGCGCCGGAACCGGCGCCTGCCTCGAGTACCCGGGCACCCGGAAACACGTCGCCCTCGTGGACGATCTGCGCCGCGTCCTTGGGGTAGATAACCTGCGCGCCTCGTGGCATCGACAGCACGTAGTCGACGAGCAGTGGACGCAAGGCGAGGTACGGCGTCCCGTTGACGGACTTGACGACGCTGCCCTCGTCCGCGCCGATGAGGTCGTTGTGCACGATCCCACCCTTGTGGGTGTGGTACTCGCGGTTGGCCTCGAGCACGATCGTGTAGTGCCGTCCCTTGCCGTCGGTCAGCTGGACGCGGTCGCCGACACGGAACGGCCCGGAGGGGCGCTTACCGGGTGCTGTTTCCTCGGCCTCTGCAACGACCTCGGCTACTGCCTGGTCATCTGCTACAGCAACTACAGCGTCGAGTTCCGGTTCGGTGACAGCAGACTGCGCAACCTCATCCAACTCGGTCGTGATTTCTTCGGGTTGCGTATCGTTCACCATGCGTGAGTAATCCCTGTTCGTTTTGCTCCGGCGTCCTCGCCACCGGCCCCGACGGAGTTGTCGGGCCAAGCGTCTAGCCTGCCAGGTGTGAGCTCTGTAGAACTGCCAGCCCCCTCCTTAGCGGGTGGAACATCACACGATCGTCCGCGTAGTCGGCCGGCGCTGTCGCCTTCTCGTGCGGGTGACTACAAACAGTGTCCGCTGCTCTATCGGTTCAGAGCCATCGATCGAATCCCGGAAACACCGACAAGAGCACAGGTCAGAGGCACTGTTGTCCATGCTGCCCTGGAAGCGTTGTTTGCGCTACCCACCGGTCAACGGGTTCCGGATCGAGCTGCGGAGTTGGTTCGCCCCGCTTGGGAGCGGGTGAGCACCGACTCCCCCGACGCGGCCGAGTTGATTCCCGACGAGGACCTCGACGGTTTTCTCTCCGAAGTGGGCAAGCTGGTTCAGACGTATTACAGCCTCGAGGATCCGACGCGGTTCGACGCACAAGCCTGCGAGGTGTACGTCGAGACCGAACTCGAGAACGGCGTTCGACTTCGCGGATTTGTCGATCGCATCGACGTCGCCCCCACCGGCGAAGTGCGCGTCGTCGATTACAAGACCGGCAAGGCCCCGCGAGAATTCACGGAGTCCAAAGCGCTGTTCCAGATGAAGTTCTACGCACTGGTCCTACTGCACACCCGTAATATCGTGCCCGCTCAACTCAAGCTGATCTATCTGGCGTCGGGATCGATCCTCACGTACACCCCGGATCACGACGAACTGGTGCGTTTCGAGCGGACATTGTCCGCTATCTGGAAGGCAATCCTGGCGGCAGGTGCCACGGGAGACTTCCGACCCAAACCTGGCAAACTGTGCGACTGGTGCGATCACAAGGCCTTGTGCCCCTCGTTCGGCGGCACACCGCCGCCGTACCCTGGGTGGCCGGACTTGCGGGACGCAGAAGTTGTTGCGGCAAAGGAGAATACGTAATGGCAGACACTTCGTACTACCAGTTCTTGGGCACTACCGCGGAAGGCCACGAACGCTTCGCGACTACGCAGGCAACGGTCAGTATCTGGGGTCCGACGCTCCAACACGGCGCTCCCCCGTCGGCACTGTTGGTGCGTGCACTCGAGCGTTGTGGCGCCCGCGAGGGAACTCGCCTGACTCGGGTGGTCGTGGAGATTCTCGGGCCGATCCCGATCGCGGACATCGAGGTTCGCTCGTGGATCGAACGACCCGGTCGCAGAATCGAATTGATCGTCGCCGAATTGTGGGCAACCGCGCCCGACGGATCGTCACGGGCCGTGGCACGTGGTACGGCGTGGCGCATGGAAACCACAGACACCACCGACGTTCTCCACGTGGTCGATCCACCGCTGGAACCGCGCGAAACCGGCACGCCGGGTGTTCTGGGTGGCATGTGGAACATCGGCTATCTCGAGACGCTCGATTGGTCGTGGATTGCCGAAATTGGTTGCGAGGGAACAGGAAAGGTGTGGGCACGGCCGAAGCCCGTATTGGTCGAGGGTGAAGAGATGACAGCCCTGGAGAGGCTGTTTGCGATTGCCGACATCTCCAACGGCGTCGGAGCGAAACTCGACCCCGCGCACTGGACGTTCCTGAACACCGATCTGACGGTGCACATCTTCCGGGTTCCCGAGGGCGAATGGGTCGGGGTTTCCGCGGAAACCACCACCGGACCCGATGGCGTCGGAATGTGCGCCGGAGTGCTCTACGACGAGCAGGGTGCAGTCGGGCGCATCGCCCAGACCTTGCAGATTCGAGCCCGCTCCTGATTGCCGCAAGCGAGACAGCAGCGCGTCGACTATCAACGCCGGTCGACTTCGACGGCCACACAAATTAGGGGACCGACGACGCCGGCAAAACGCCAACTGCAACATCGACACTTACACATCGATCATACATGTAAACATTGCGATGTGGTAACCAACTGGTCAGTAACCTCTGACGCCGGTCACTCCGTTCGGGAGCGATAGCGCAAAGTTAAGCGGGCGCAGTGGCAGCAAGACGTGCGAGCGAGTATTCAGTGACGGTGATCAATGCCTGCACCGCGGACGCGCGGTCGCGGGCGTCAATCTCGATCATGGGGATTTGGTCGGATAACGCCAGCGCCTGACGAAGATCGTGTGCCGAGTGAATCGGGGCTCCGTCGAAACGGTTGACTGCCACGATGAACGGCAAGCCGCGGGCTTCGAAGAAGTCGACAGCAGCAAAGCTGTCTTCGAGACGGCGCGTGTCGATGAGGATGACTGCTCCGATAGCGCCGGTGATCAGGTCGTCCCACATGAACCAGAATCGCCGCTGGCCCGGTGTGCCGAACAGATAGAGAACCAGGTCGTCGGCCAGCGTAATGCGGCCGAAATCCATTGCGACTGTTGTGGTGTCCTTGTTCGGTGTCGCGCCGAGGTGGTCGATGCCGTCACTGGCGTCGGTCACCATCGCTTCCGTGCGCAGGGGGACGATTTCGGAGACCGTCCCGACAAGCGTGGTCTTTCCGACGCCGAATCCTCCGGCAACTACTATTTTTGTCGATGTGACGCGAGATGGCGCGTCAGAGTGCCCGAAGTCCACGGAGGGTCCTTTCGATCAGGTCGAGGCGTTCGACCGCAGTCGCATCGCTTCGCAGAGTGGCTTGCACTTCCAATGCCCCGGCAACAACAAGATCTGCGACCAGGACCCGAGCCACCCCGATCGGAACCCCGAGGTATGCCCCGATTTCCGCGATCGAGATTCGCTGCCCGCAGAGAGCGACAATCGACGCGCGAATATCCTCGGGTGCAAGGCTTTTTGCGATGGCATCCTCTACCGTTGCGACGATCGCTTCGAGCGGAAGGTCGATGGACGGCTTCGTCCTGCCTTCGGTGAGTGCGTACGGTCGAACGAGACTCGGTTCAGGATCAACGTGCTCGGAGTGATGATGTGGCATCGAGTTCACATATCCCGACCTGATCTGGGAGCGATGTCCATGGTTGTTCCGACGCGATCGACCAGGGTTGCCATTTCGTAACCGATCTGACCGATGTCGCATCCCGCAACGGCAAGTGCAGCGAGGTAGGCGCCGCTACCGACGCCCATGAGGAGGAGGTACCCGTTCTCCATCTCGACCACCGATTGCAGAACGGCACCGCCGTCGAACAACCGTGATGCACCGGCGGAGAGGCTGGCGAGTCCCGAAGTCACAGCGGCCAATTGATCAGCTCGATCGAGCGGAAGGTGGGTGCTCGCTGCACTCAACAATCCGTCGGCCGAGACGATGATCGCGTGGCTCACTCCCGGCACGTCTCGGGCGAAACCCGACACCAACCAGTCGAGTGCGCGAGGAGTTTCTGGGGCTCCGACAGTACTCACTGTTCTCCTTCGTCTTCCTGCACATGCGTGGTCGAGTGCAGGGATGTGGTGTTCTCACTGTTAGCGTGCCGCCGTCCGCGGCTGACGCCGGATTGGTAGTCGCTCCATCCCCGTCTGATGTTCTCCGGCTCGGTGCTCTTACGGTGGGATCCGGAACGGAAAGTGGCAGTAGTGGTTCCAACCGTTCCGGGAACCAACCGCGCACCGCGGTCCCTCATCGGGAGACCCGAATCGGAGATCCTGGTGACGGGCATGTCCGTTGACGCGCGGGCAGCAACCCAACCCTCGTCTGCTTCGGTTGTCCAGATGATTCCGCTTGCGGCACTGGAGTTGTCGTCTGTGGGATCGACCAGCCACTCGGACACCATCCGGGCAAAGATCGGGGATGCAATCGGTGGAGTCTCGGAGGTAGCGTCGGGAGCATCCGCGCCGAATACACCCACACGCGACGGTGTCGAATCGCGCGGGCGGGAGGAGAAGAACGCCGCCGTGTTGGTCGGATTGGGGGCGCCGAACAGGTGCCTCGGCGCAGGTTCTCGGGCGGCGGACACGCTGGTATCCGGTTGAGTGGCAGTAGTTTCCGGGTCGGCTGGCGTTGTAGCTGCCGGTTCGGTGGCGAGGGTGCTACCAATGCCGGGTACCCCACTGTTCCCTGGAGTGCGGCGAGGAAGCGTATTCCCCGCGGGAAGCGCACTGGCGTGCGGCTGTGAAACGACTGCAGCGGGAGCGCCTGAAACAGGTGGCGGCAAGGTGACCGCACCGATGTTTCGAGGTTGACTGTTTCGAGGTTGACTGTTTCGAGGTTGGCGCTGCGGCAGCCCGCTCGCTGATACTGCCGGTACATCGGCCGCCGGACTTTCGGGGCGATCGACAGGCACCGGCGAAGCTGCGCGGACCGGAGCAACACGCGGCGCCATCGGCGTTCGAACCACATTGTCGCGTGGTGCGTCGAGCAGTGCCACCGGCAAGTGAACCATGGCGGTAATGCCACTGTGTTCGGATGTGCTGCCCGACGGGCGTAGACGCACTGAAATATTGTATCGACGGCTGATACGACTGATGACAAAAAGTCCCATGTGGCGGGCGGTATCTGGGCTCATCTCGCCTCCCGAAGACAGGCGCCTATTGGCATCGAGTAGTTCGGCCGACGACATTCCGATACCGAGATCGGCAATCTCCACCAGCACGGAACCGTCGTTCGTGCGTGCGGCGTCGATCGTCACCGTTGTTTCGGGCGGCGAGTAGCGCAGAGCATTATCGAGGAGTTCGGTGATGAGGTGCACGACATCTGCACTGGCCTGGCCACTGACAACAGCAGACAGAATCTGTCCGAGTTCGACACGCAGATAGTCTTCGACTCCGGAAACCGAAGCGCGTAGAGCGTCGGCAAGAGCGATCGGTGCGGTTCGTACGCGTCGCCCTTCGGTGCCGGACAGGATCAGGAGATTGTCGCTGTTGCGTCGCATTCGGGCGGCAATGTGGTCGAGACGAAAGAGATTCTCGAGGCGATTCGGGTCGTCTTCGTCTTGTTCAAGTTGCTCGATGAGACCGAGTTGCTGTTCGACGAGGGACTTGTTGCGGCGGGAGAGCGTTTCGAACATGTCGTTGACCTGGCGACGGAGTGTTGCCTGCTCGCCGGCCAAAGTGATGGCCTGCCCGTGCATGTCGTCTACAGCGCGTGCGAGTTGGCCGATTTCCTCGTGGGTGTCAACAGGTACTCGAGGTACTTCGAGGTCGCTTACCTTCTCGCCGGCGCGGATTCTTTCGATCGCCTCGGGTAGTCCCCGTCGCGCTGCGTGGAGAGCGGCGAATCGCAGGCGTCGGATGGGTTCGACCAGCGAGCGGCTGATGATGAGCGCGAGAACAAGGGCTGCGAGGACAGCGCCGAGAACGAGCGCGGTGTCTCGAAGGGCGGCGGATCGGGCTGAGTTGGCTTCGGTGCCCACTGTCGCGGCGAACTTGCTTGATGCCGCGTTGGCCAACGTGTCGTAATGATCACGACTTGTCTGCAGCCCGACGTCGATCTGGCTGCTCAGCGGGGACGTCGATGCTGTGGCACCGATTTCGTCGACGCGCCCCTGTGCGGACGCGCGAAGTGCGCTCACAGCGGCGACGGTATTCAGAGAGCTCTCCGATTCATCGCGCGGGAGCACTACACCGCGCAGGGCCGCGAGTTCTGCGCCCGCAACGCCAACCAAAGCGGTTCGAGCTTGCTGATCGAGGCGCCCGGAACCGAACAGAATGCGCTGGTCGGCGAATGCTCGACGAGCTGACCACAAGGCAGAGAACTCGCCTCCACTCTGACGCATGACCGGCTGCGGGGAATCGCGCATGATGTCGGCGAATATGGTCCAGATGTCGATGGATGCTTCGTTGACGCGGGTGACCAGTCGAGCGGGTGCGACTGCGCCGGCGGAAACTTCGTCGATGATCGACTGGCTGTTCTCCAGAGCGCGGGTGACCTGGTCACCGATTGCCCCGTCAGTGTGGAACATTCGACCGGCCGCGGCGAACTCTGCCATGGCCGCTGTCGTTGCTGCCGTGGCGGTCTCGAGTTCGGTGCCGGAGGAGGACGCGACTGCAAGGTCGTCGAGCGCCTCTTCGAGCCGGAGAGCCGCGGGGGAAGCAAGCACGCGTTCCGAGGACGACGTCAGTTTTGCAGCAGTGGAAAGCTCGCCCTGGATCCGAAGTGCGCCGAGCAGGATGGCAACGAGCATCGGAACTGCAAAGACGGCGACAACCTTCCAACCTAGGCGCCATTCGCCGATCGACCACCACGAGGTTGTGTGTGCATCGTGTTTCATGCGGACCAATGCCTCTTCGCGTCTGCTATTAAAGTCTGTCAACCCCCCGATCAGGGAATCGCCCGAGCTCCTTCGACTACGTGCAATCGAAGGAAAGCGATTGAACGGTAACAGAATGATCTTTATCGCATTGCGCCGATAGTCCCTATTGTCCAGATTTTTTGTCTGCTATGTAGGTTTTATGTCCATTTTCAAGGCACGACGATAGGGATCAGCGGGCGACGCCGACATTGAGATTGAAATCAACCTCATGTCAGCACCGCCCGACTAAAGATGGATGAGGCCCGAAAAGTCACATCCGAAAATCTGTTCGGCGAGGCCCTGACCTGAATCCTTCGGTTCAGTCTCTCACTGCAAATTCCCGCGCTTCCGATGCCAATTCATCGGCCGCGGAATCCATATGTGCGGTCACAGGATCCGGAGCGGTCAAGACTGCCACAATCGGAATAGCCAGTGCCAAGAGACCGAGCACGAAGACGGGAAACAGGAACGAGAACACCTCGAGACCCTCGGGAGTAGTTGCCGACGGATCGTGAACAACTTCTACAGCGGCCATTCCCGTGTAATGCATGCTGACTACTGCAACGCCCATGATCACGCCGGCGAATAAACGCAGCACCGTGGATTCCACAATCATCGTGAACCACAACGCAACGGTGCCGGCAACGACGGCAATCAGGAGCGAGAGTGCGACAAAGTACACGTCGTAGTGGATCTCGCCCTGAAAGCGCAAGGCGCGCATACCTGTGTAGTGCATGACATTGACCGCGACGCCCATGACGAGGCCACCGGCGAGGAGTCGACTCAACCGGAACTCGGTGCCGATGATCACCAATCCGACGAAAACCGCGGTCACGGAAATCAGTGCCGAGACCACTGTCCACATCAGGCTGTATCGAATGGGGCTTCCCGGCACGGAGAACCCGAGCATCGCGATGAAGTGCATCAACCATATGGCGACACCACCGATCGACAGTGCAGCCATGAACAACCAGCGCATCCGCGATTCGCGGGTCGTGGCATTCATGGAATGACGCGTGCACGCCAAGCCGATAACCGATCCGGCGACGGAAACAACGAAGGCGAGTGCGAGCAGCCAGATTCCCATCGAGAAGTGGTGCATTTCATCCGACATGCCAGATCCTTAGGATTGTTGTTGACACTTTCAATTGATGCACTCTCTCACAGAGATTTCAGGTGGCAGCAGTACCACTACCAGACGAGGCGCAGCGTGCAGGACAATCACGATGTACTGATTCGATAAACGATTTTCGAAGAAACGAGCAATACCGATGCCGCTTCGTAACGACTTCGAGCCCACGCGGACAAATTGCGGCGAATTCGCCCGCTACTCGTGGACTCAATGCTCGAATGCTTCAGTGTGATTGGCACCACATTCTGTTGTGGCTATCGAATTCCAATTTCTGCAGGTATATCGAATCGTCCGAAGGCTATTACTCACGCCCGATTCTGCTCAACTGAAACGAAGAGCAACGACCATTTGTGATAACGACCGCCGCCATGATGGTGCGGCTAATTCAAACGACGGAAGAGAATTGGGGATGACCACGATAGAGACTGCGTCCACACGCCCACCACATCTATCGGGCGCTCGAACATGACATTGGCCAATTCGATCCTTGCTTCTCAACCCTTCCATCAAGATCTTGAATTGCGTTCAGCCCCAGAGCGATTCGATGCCGATCATTGGTCCGATTGGTCACATCCGGCACTGGGTGGCCGTGACTACAGACCGGATGGCCGTTAGACAGCCACCGATCGACCCGGCAACACGTCAAGTCTCGAACAGTGGGCGATGCAGACTCTCGGCGACCTCCGGATTCGAGTGGCGTTACCGCCTGCTCCACATCGCAAGCCTAGGATTGCGGGTCGAGTTGGATACGTCCAATGGCGACAAGACCCGTCGCCCGGCCGCGCGACGCGACAACGCACTGCATGCTTGTTGTAAGACCATTCTCGTAGACAAGATGGACGCTCTCAGTTTGCTGCGTTGAATGACCTGACACACACAGGCACTACAGACGAGGGCGGTATGCGTCCAGGCGATACAGATTCGCGCCCGTTCCCGATGTTCCGGAACGGGCGCGAATACACGAGAACTAACTGATCAGAACGCGCGTACCGAACGAATGTTGGACGCAAGAATGGCCCGGGCGCCAAGTTCAGCGAGAGCATCCATTACCTGGTTGTGTCCCTTGATGGGAACCATGGCGCGCACGGCGACCCATTCCGGATCGGCCAGCGGAGACAGAGTCGGAGATTCCATGCCCGGCGTCATCTTGATTGCTTCGTCGAGAATGCCGCGCGGGCAGTCGTAGTCGATCATCAGGTTCTGCTGAGCGAACACGATTCCGCGAACCCGCTCGATCAACTGGTTACGGGCCGCGTCGTCCTGCGGGGCGCCGGTGCGCTCGATCAGGACACCTTCCGAGTCGCACAGAGAATCGCCGAAGGCAACAAGGTTGTGCTGACGCAGAGTGCGGCCGGAACCGACCACGTCGGCGATGGCGTCGGCGACACCGAGCTGGATCGAGATCTCCACGGCGCCGTCGAGGCGGATGACGGAAGCGTCGATGCCGCGAGCGGCGAGGTCACTGCGAACCAGGTTCGGGTACGACGTCGCAATACGGAGGCCGGCAAGATCTTCGACGGTCCAGTCCTTGCCGGCAGGTGCGGCGTAACGGAAGGACGAGCGACCGAAACCGAGCGCCAAACGCTCCGAAACCGGTGCGCCGGAATCTCCGGCGAGGTCACGACCGGTGATGCCCAGATCGAGTTCACCCGATCCGACGTAGATGGCAATGTCCTTGGGGCGCAGGAAGAAGAACTCGACCTGGTTGGAGGGGTCCAGAACCGTGAGGTCGCGGGAATCCGTGCGACGACGGTAGCCCGCTTCGCTGAGGATTTCGGCGGCGGACTCGGACAGCGAACCCTTGTTGGGAACTGCGACGCGCAACATCAGTGAACGTCCTTTCGGAAGGTGTGGTCAGACGTGGGAAAAGGGAACCGGAATTGTCGGGTCAGATCCTCTTCACAGATGTCGGTACACGTCTTCGAGGGTCAGCCCGCGGCCGACCATCAACACCTGAGTCCAGTACAAGAGCTGAGAAATTTCTTCGGCTAGCTGCTCATCGCTCTGGTACTCCGCAGCGATCCACACTTCACCGGCTTCCTCGATGACCTTTTTGCCCTGTGCGTGAACACCGGCATCGAGGGCGGCGACGGTGCCGGACCCCTCGGGACGGGTAGCAGCACGCTCGGTCAACTCGGCGAACAAGGATTCGAAGGTCTTCACAGGTAGCTATTCTTTCACGAGTGCGGAACGGATTTTCACAGGCCTACAGGCTGGCCCGTCACAAGCCCTGATCGAGAGCGCGTGTGCTGACGAACCGGCGAGTGTGGCCGGTGATCGGGTCCGGGTATTCCAGTGCCCGGGCGAGGAGTCGCAACGGTGTGGAGAAGTCACCAGGTACCGCCGGACGGTAGTGCGGGTAGTAGTTGTCACCGAGGATGGGAATGCCCATCGAGTTCAGATGCAGTCGTAGTTGGTGGGTGCGCCCGGTTTTCGGGAACAGCCGGTATCGACCGAGCGTGCTACCAGCAGAATCAGTGAGTAGCTCGACCAACTCGACTCGGGTTTCACTGTTCGGTTCGCCCTCGACTTCGGTGGCGGTCATCTCCCCGTGCACCTTGTTGATCCGGCTACGGACGATGCGTGGAAACGTCAATTCCGGATCGAATCCCGCTATAGCTTCGTACTCCTTGACGATCTTCTGCTCCGCGAAGAGTTCCTGATAAGGCCGTCGCAGGTCCGGAGTCACGGTAAACACGATGACACCGGCGGTCATGCGGTCCAGTCGATGTACCGGCGCCAGATCAGGGAGATGAAGGTCACGACGTAGACGGACGACCGCGCTTTCGACGATGTGCGCGCCGCGCGGGATGGTCGCGAGGAAGTGCGGTTTGTCGATGACCAGGATCTGCTCGTCGCGGTACAGGATCTCGATCTCGTGCGGGACCGGGATTTCGGGTGGTGGTTCGCGGTAGAAGTAGACGAAGCGGGTGGGCTGATACGGAGTCTCGCTCGAAATGATCCGCCCGTGCTCGTCGACGACGTCACCAGCAGCGACGAGGGCGTTCCACAGCTCGTGCTCGCCGGGAAACTCACCGACCAGAAACTCGAGGACGGTACGCGCGTCGGACGTCCGGGGCATCCGCAACCGATCCGGCCCGAGCCCGTCTCGGATCGGCAGCGGAGCCTTTGGCACGCCTCTAGACCTGTTCGAGATCGGGTGAGCAACTCTCGCACAGCAATTCGAGGGTGCGTCCGTCGCCGTCGATTCTGTTGCGGAAACGTGGCGTCGGCGTTCCACAGTCGACACACACACCGAGAACCTTTGCCTCGGGCGAGAATTCGATGTTCATCCGCTTGTCGAAGACGTACAACGATCCGTCCCACAGGCCCTTGTCGCCGAACGTCTCGCCGTAACGCACGATCCCGCCGTCGAGTTGGTACACCTCACCGAAACCGCGTGAGCGCATCAACGACGACAACACTTCGCAGCGCACTCCCCCAGTGCAATAGGTGACCACTGCCTTGTCCTTGAGGTGGTCGTACTTGCCGCTGTCGAGTTCGCTGACAAAGTCCCGTGTTGTCGTCACGTCCGGAACAACGGCGTCGCGGAAGCGTCCGATTTCGGCCTCGAAGGCATTACGGCCGTCGAAGAAGACAACGTCGTCACCGCGGTTGTCGACCAGTTCGTGCAGTTCCTTCGGCGCCAGGTGGACGCCGCCGCCCACCACACCTTTGGCATCGACCTCGAGTTCGTCAGGCGCACCGAAAGTCACGATTTCGCTGCGCACCTTGACGGACAGGCGCGGGAAATCGTTGCCGAGTCCGTCCGACCACTTGATGTCGGCCATGCGGAACGGTTCGTACCCGCGGGTGCCGCGGACGTATCGCTTGACGTCCTCGATATCGCCGCCCACCGTCGCGTTGATTCCGTGCTGCGAGATCAGGATTCGGCCGGTCAGATTGTTCGACTCGGCGAGGCTGTGCTGCCACAACCTGATCGCTTCGGGATCGGCCAACGGCGTGAACTGGTAGAACAGAACAATTTTCGGAATGGACACTTTTGCTACACCAGCCTAACGTGCCGCACGCGCATGAACGTCGTGGAGATCATGAATCGACAAGTCCGTCAACGACTCCCGGAAGATACGTCCCGGCCCCGCCGGAACATCGACTTCACAGGGAACAACAAGCACGCCGCAGCCCGCAGCGGTGGCCGCAGCCGTGCCTGTCGGCGAATCCTCGATCGCCAGACACTGTGACGGTTCCAAACCGAGAAGCGCAGCACCCCTCAGATACGGATCCGCGGCAGGCTTGCCGTTGGCTACCTCGTCGCCGCAGACGCTGTGGTCGAAGAACTCTCGTCCGAGCATCCCGAGTGCGCGATCGACCAGTACCCGCTCGGTATTGGTGACCAGAGCCGAGAGAAGTCCCCCGTCGCGAACAATCGCCAGTGCATCCTGCGCGCCGGGACGCCAGGTCACACCGTCCTCGAACAGATCGCCGACGCGGGCGTACATCCAGTCCTTGGCCTCGGCGACTGCCTCCGGGTGCTGCTCGAGCCCCAGCGAATCGAACACCGTTGCCAGGGCAAACGGGCTCGACGCGCCGATGACGGCAACGCGCGTCGCCTCCGTCATCGGCCCGCCCAGGCGCAGCGACAGCTCACGCAGCGCAACGTCCCACAACTTCTCCGAATCGAGCAAGGTGCCGTCCATGTCCCACAGGACACCACCAAGCGTCGTCTCGGATACCTCGGTCAACAACTCAGACATTGAAGTACTTGGCTTCCGGGTGGTGCAGGACAAATGCGTCGGTGGACTGTTCCGGATGCAACTGCAGTTCCTCCGAGAGGTGAACGCCGATGCGCTCCGGCTCGAGCAACGCGACCAACTTGGCGCGGTCCTCGAGATCCGGGCAGGCCCCGTATCCGAAGGAGTAACGCGCGCCGCGGTATTCGAGGTCGAAGTAGCCGGACACGTCGGTGGGATCCTGCTCGGCAACCGAATGACCGCCAGGCAGAACCAGTTCTTCACGGACCCGGCGATGCCAGTACTCGGCAAGTGATTCCGTCAGCTGAACACCGATGCCGTGAACTTCGAGGTAGTCACGGTACGAATTCGACGCGAACAGCTCGTTGGCGAAGTCCGCGATCGGCTGCCCCATGGTGACCAACTGGAACGGGAGAACGTCCACCTGACCGGTCGCTTCTGCTTCCTTACGCGAGCGCACGAAGTCCGCGATGCACAGGAAACGGTCCCGGTGCTGACGCGGGTAGGTGAACCGGAATCGTTCCGGCGCATCCGGTTTCGGCTCGGTGAGCACGATGACGTCGTCACCCTCGGACACGGCCGGGAAGTAGCCGTAGACCACGGCGGCGTGCGCGAGAATGCCCTCGGCCGTCAACCGGTCCAGCCAGTACCGCAATCGCGGCTTGCCTTCGGTTTCGACCAACTCTTCGTACGTCGGACCGTCGCCCTTACGCTGACCACGAAGTCCCCACTGCCCCAGGAACAGTGCGCGCTCGTCGAGCAGACCGGCGTACTCGGACAGTGCCACGCCCTTGACGATGCGGCTGCCCCAGAACGGCGGGGCCGGGACAGGGATGTCGACTGCAACATCGGACCGTTCCGGCAGAACGACGGGAGCTGCTTCGGCCTTACGCTTTTCGGCGATCCGCTTGGAACGCTCATGACGAGCCTTCCGCTCGGCAACCTTCTCGCGCGCGGCGATCGCCTCAGGGCTGTCCGGCGCGGGTCCGCCGCCACGCTTTTCGGTCATGATCTGATCCATCAGATTCAGACCCTCGAAAGCGTCGCGTGCGTAACTCACGGTTCCGTCGTACACCTCTTGAAGGTCGTTCTCGACGTACGAACGCGTCAGCGCCGCACCGCCCAGCAACACCGGGAACTGTTCCGAGACACCGCGAGAGTTCAGTTCCTTGAGGTTGTCCTTCATGACCACTGTCGACTTCACGAGCAGTCCGGACATGCCGATGACATCGGCCTTGTGCTCGATCGCAGCATCGAGAATGGTCGCGATGGGCTGCTTGATGCCGAGGTTCACGACGTCGTAACCGTTGTTACTCAAGATGATGTCGACAAGGTTCTTGCCGATATCGTGGACGTCGCCCTTGACCGTCGCAATGACGAGGCGGCCCTTGCCGTCGTCGTCCGTCGCTTCCATGTGGGGCTCGAGGAACGCAACTGCCGCCTTCATGACTTCAGCGGACTGCAGAACGAACGGCAACTGCATCTGTCCGGAACCGAACAGTTCACCGACGGTTTTCATACCCGAAAGCAGTGTCTCGTTGATGATTTCGATCGGGGACTTGACCGTCATCGCTTCGGTGAGATCGTCGTCGAGGCCGTTGCGCTCGCCGTCGACGATGCGACGCTCGAGGCGATCGAACAATGGCAGACCGGCAAGTTCCTGAGCGCGTGACTCACGGGCCGACGCTGCCGAGACACCCTCGAACAGTTCCATCAACTTCTGCAGGGGGTCGTACCCTTCGCTGCGACGGTCGTAAACCAGGTCGAGTGCGGTCACACGCTGTTCTTCCGGGATCCGTGCCATCGGCAGGATCTTGGAGGCGTGCACGATCGCGGTGTCGAGGCCGGCCTCGGTGCATTCGTGCAGGAACACCGAGTTGAGCACCTGCCGAGCGGCGGGGTTCAAGCCGAAGGAAATATTGGAAATACCCAGTGTGAAGTGCAGTTCCGGGTACGCGGCCTTGAGCTGACGGATCGCTTCGATGGTCTCGATGCCGTCGCGGCGCACTTCTTCCTGACCGGTGGAGATCGGGAAGGTGAGAGCGTCGACGATGATGTCGGACTCTGCGAGACCCCAGTTGCCTGTGATGTCCTCGATCAGGCGCTTGGCGATCGCGACCTTGGTCTCGGCCGTGCGCGCCTGGCCCTCCTCGTCGATGGTCAACGCGACAACGGCAGCGCCGTGCTCCTTGACCAGCGTCATGATCTTGTGGAAACGAGACTCGGGACCGGCGCCGTCCTCGTAGTTGACGGAGTTGACGGCACAACGTCCACCGAGGTGCTCGAGTCCGGCCTGCAGAACTGCAGGTTCGGTGGAGTCGAGCATGATCGGCAGCGTCGACGCCGTTGCCAACCGGCTGGCGAGTGCGGACATGTCGGCAGCGCCGTCGCGGCCCACGTAGTCGACGTTGAGGTCGAGCATGTGCGCGCCGTCGCGAGTCTGATCCTTCGCGATGTCCAGGCACTTCTGGTAATCCTCGGACAGCATTGCTTCACGGAAAGCCTTGGAGCCGTTGGAGTTCGTGCGCTCACCGATCATCAGGATGCTGGCGTCCTGTTCGAACGGGACAGCCGAGTACAACGACGACGTGCTGGCCTCGTGAATCGGGGTGCGCTGCGCCTTCTCCACGAGGCGAACCGCGTCGGCAACTGCCCTGATGTGGTCTGGGGTGGTTCCGCAGCAGCCACCCACCATGCCGAGACCGAATTCGGAGACGAATCCGCTGAGGGCTTCGGCCAATTCGTCTGCGGTCAGCGGGTACTCGGCACCATTGGGGCCGAGCTGCGGCAAGCCGGCGTTCGGCATGACGGAGACCGGCAGCGTCGAGTACTTGGACAGATGGCGAAGGTGCTCGCTCATCTCTGCCGGACCGGTTGCGCAGTTGAGTCCGATCATGTCGATGCCGAGCGGCTCGAGTGCCGTCAACGCGGCACCGATCTCGCTGCCGAGGAGCATGGTTCCGGTGGTCTCGACCGTCACGTGCGTGATGATCGGAATCCGCAAGCCCAACTGTTCCATCGCCCGCTGACTGCCGAGAATCGCAGCCTTGACCTGAAGGAGGTCCTGGCAGGTCTCGACGAGGATGGCGTCGGCGCCGCCTTCGATCATGCCGAGGGCGGATTCGGTGTACGCGTCACGCAGGATGGCAAACGGGGCGTGGCCCAGGCTGGGCAGCTTGGTTCCCGGGCCCATCGAGCCGAGAACAAAGCGGGCCATACCGTCGCGGCCCGGCCCCATCTCGTCAGCTACCTCACGAGCGAGGGCAGTGCCCTTCTCGGAAAGCTCACGGATTCGATGCGAGATGTCGTAGTCGGCGAGGTTGGGCAGGTTGCACCCGAAAGTGTTGGTCTCGACAGCATCGGCACCGGCGGCAAAGTACGCGCGGTGGATGTCTTTGAGCACGTCGGGGCGGGTGTCGTTGAGGATCTCATTGCACCCCTCGAGTCCGAGGAAATCATCTAGTGTGAGGTCCGCGGCCTGCAACATGGTGCCCATCGCTCCGTCGCCGATGACAACGCGCTGATTCAACGCATCAAGCAGGGCAGAGTTAAATGGGGCAGACATGCCGTCCAGAGTAGTGGGCGCTCTCCGATGCTCTGGCCGTAGGCTGGGTGGGTGAGTCCAAGTGAGTTCCCCGTCACTCCCGACGGCCCGGTCGATTTCGATGATTCCGCGGCCTTCGAGAGCCCTGATCGCCCCCAAGGCGATATCCCCGTGCTCCGCGATCCCATTCTCGTGGCAGCCTTCGAAGGCTGGAACGACGCAGGTGACGCCGCCAGCGGCGCCGTCGAGCACCTCGAACTGATCTGGGATGCCCAACCGCTCGCGGAACTCGATTCGGAGGACTACTACGACTATCAGGTCAACCGCCCGACCGTACGGCAGGTCGACGGCGTCACCCGAGAAATCGTGTGGCCTGCCACACGTTTGTCCGTCTGCTCACCGCCTGGCAGCGAGAGCGACATCGTTCTGCTTCACGGTATCGAGCCGAACATGCGTTGGCGCAGCTTCTGCGAGGATCTCCTCGAGCTGATCGACCAACTGAACGTCAAGACGGTGGTCATCCTCGGAGCACTTCTCGCAGACACCCCGCACACCCGTCCGGTACCGGTGACCGGAACCGCATACAGCAGCGAATCCGCAGCTCGATTCAACCTCGAGCAGACTCGCTACGAAGGCCCCACCGGTATCACCGGAGTTCTTCAGGACGAGTGCGTCCGGGCCGGCGTACCAGCCATCTCGTTCTGGGCAGCGGTGCCGCACTACGTGTCTCAGCCGCCCAACCCCAAAGCCACGGTGGCACTGCTGCAGCGCGTCGAAGACGTTCTCGACATCGAGGTTCCCCTGGGCGAACTCCCCTCTCAATCCGAGGACTGGGAAGAAGCGGTCAACGAAATGACTGCAGACGACGAGGAGATCGGCGAATACGTACGGACTTTGGAAGAGCGCGGCGACGCTGAGACAGACATCACAGAAGCAATCGCCAAGATCGACGGCGATGCGATCGCTGCCGAATTCGAGCGTTACCTGCGGCGGCGAGGCCCCGGTAGCTTCGGGCTGTGAGCAACACTTCTCCCGACGAAAACACGCACAACCCCAGACCGCTTCGCCTTCGCCTCCAGTTGATCGCGCTGTACGCCGGCGGGTTTCTCGGCCCGTTCGGCGGCGGCGTGGTGGCGTCCGTTCTCCCCGAGATCGGCGACGACCTGGGGGTCGGGGCGTCCGCGGCCGCGTCGTCGCTCACTGCGTACCTTCTGCCTTTTGCGGCATTGATGTTGGTGTCGGGAACTCTCGGCTCCCGGTGGGGCAAAGTGCGGACCGTCCGCATCGCGTATGGCGTGTATGTGGCCGCGTCGTTGGCATGTTTCCTGGCTCCGACGCTGGACATCTTCCTTGCAGCCCGGGTCCTGCAAGGTAGCGCCAATGCCTTCACAACTCCCCTCTTGCTTGCATCATTGGCAGCAGCGACGCCACAGGCCCGACTCGGCCGCGCGCTGGGCGCCTTCGGTGCGTTTCAGGCCGCCGGCCAGTCGTCCGCTCCCCTGATCGGCGGCCTCGCAGCCGAATTCGATTGGCGCCTCGCATTTCTCGTCATCGCGGTTGTAGCTGGAGTTCTGGGCGCCGTCGGGTTACCCAAAACCACGGCGCCTCCGTCTGCCGCGCCCGCCAGACTCCGTGACGCACTGCGTCCGGAAGTGCTGCGGATCGGCGTTGCCGCCCTCCTTGGTTGGGGCGCACTCGGCGGTCTGAGCTTCCTCCTGGCATTCCGGTTCGAGGACGAGTTCGGTCTCTCGCCCACAGCCCGCGGTCTGATGCTGACGCTGTTCGGTTTGGCCGGCATTATCGCCGCCCGACGAGCGGGAATCCTGATCGACCGCATCGGCGCCCGGAAGGCAGTGACCATCGGCGCAATCAGCGGCGCTGTACTCGTTGCAGTCGTAGGACTCGCGTCCGCTATCCCGGCGATTGCGATCGCCTGGTTTATTGCCGGTGTGTCCAGCCAGTTCGTACTCGTCGGCGTCAACGCGGCGGTGCTCGGCTCGCAGGGTCCGAATCGCGGCGGCGCGGTATCCGTCGTCCAGGCAATGCGCTTCGGCGGCGCGGCACTCGCTCCCCTCGCTCTCACCCCGATCTACGACGCCTCGTCCATCGCAAGTTTCCTGATACCCGCCGCTCTACTTGCTGTTGTGGCTCCGCTGATCATGCCTCGGCAGAAACCGTCGAATACCGCGGAGGCTTAGCCCCCTCCGTCGATGATTTTCTGATCCTTTGGGTTGCTGAAGTGCGGCGACTTGGTGAATTGAGGTCGTTGGTTCGGATAGAACTGACGACAAATATTCGGAAAATTTGGTGTTTCCGTCAGCGACAGATATTGATACAATGGAACAATGAGCGAATCCGAGTCGGAACCCGAGCGCCCCATCGACATTTTTCGGCGATCCGTCGCGATCATCGAAGAAAATCTGCCCGCCACCTGGTCACTGTCGACGCAACGCTCCCCCGATCTGTCCGAAGCACCCATTCGCCTCGACCTGCGCTCCCCTGACGGGTCGGTCGCGAAGTTCGGCGTCTACGCCGCACATGGAGTTCTCAGCAGCGACGTTCCCGGTATCGCCGACCGCTTCCCCACCGGGCAAACCGGGTTCGTCTGCGCCAAATATCTATCCGAACCGGTGCGCCGCCAACTCGACGCCCATGCACTCTCCTACGCCGATGCGACGGGCAACGTCTCACTCACCGCCGATCGCCCTGCCGTCTGGGTGCGAGGCAGGGGCGCCGACGCCGATCCGTGGCGCGGCCCCGGCCGGCCGTCGGGCCAACTGGCCGGCGATCCGTCGGCGCGGGTCGTGCGGGCGCTCGCAGATTTTGCTCCACCCCTGGCGATCACCGCTCTGGTCCGTTTGGCCGGGGCATCAACGGGCGCAACGTATCGAGTAGTGCAAACCCTCGCGGATCGGGAATTGGTGACCAGACTCCCCCGCGGCGGCATCGCCGACGCCAACTGGCAGAAAATGCTCCGGGAGTGGGCACAGGAATCCATCGCCAAAGCACCCACACCGCACGGCTTTCACGCTCCAGACGGACTTGAAGCGCTCTTCGATCAGCTCCGCCAACTCAGCGGACACATCTATGCGGCAACGGCATCCGTCGCTGCCGCGCCGTTCGCCCGGTATGCGCCCACTCAGCGGGCTCATTTCCACGCCGACAACGTCGACCAATTTGCCGACGCGTTGGGCCTACGGCGCGTCGAGACCGGTGCCGATGTGTGGGTCACCGCTCCCCTGTCGCCGTCGGTGTTCGACCGAATTCTCACCCGCGACGGCATCCGGATCGTGTCTCCGAGTCAGGCCTACGCCGATCTTCTCGTCGGTCCGGATGCCGACGAAGCAGCGGCCGATCACCTGATGGGCTGGATGATCGAGAACGAATCGCAGTGGCGACGCGCCGCCTCCCCAGCCAAGGATCGACCGTAGGGAAATTCGGACGACACTCTCGCCTACGCTGTCATGGTGAATGAAACGCATATCGCGGGCGTAGCGACGGCGTACGCGGATACCCATCGACTGAAATTGTTTTCGTTCACGGTCGCCGAGAAGCGCGCCGAGTACCTGTGGGTACTTCGCGCATTCGACCACGCCCGCGCCAATTACACAGTCCTGCTCCATGCGGGGACGGTCGCTCAGATCCTCGAGAAGATCGGTGGCTCGGATCCCGCCGCTCAGCTGTCGTCGACCGAGATTGCGCCTCTGCTGGACCAGTTGCACGTGTGGGAGATTCTCGAACGCAGCTACGACGGCACACGCGCCGCGTCGTTGGCCGAGTATCGGAACCGCCATTTTGTGTACCAGTTCGGCCAGGCCGGGTATCAGGTGTACCGGTCCGTCGAGGACGTTCTTGCCGCCAGGCTCGACAATTCGTCCCTCTCACGACTGGCGCTGGCGGACCTTCTGGCCGACATGTCGGAACTGGCCGAAGCCAATCGAACGGCAGACGGCGACCTCATCTTCCGCAAACTCAAACGCCTCGACTCGACACTGTCCGACATGGCCGATCGAGCCGCGCACTTCTATCTCACGCTCGGCGATCTGGTTCGGACGACGGAAGTCACGCCGCAGGCATTCCTGAACCACAAGGACGCCCTGCTGACACACATGCGCGAATTCAGCTCCGACCTCGCGCGGTACGCCCCGAAACTCAAGGAAGCCATCGAGCACGTCGAATCGACGGGTGTCGACCGGATGATCCGGCTCGCCGCCGCAAGCGACGAGCGAGTGTTCGTTCCGATCGGCGAACGCGAAGACGACTGGATGGCCCGCTGGCGCGGCTTGACCGCGTGGTTCGTCTCCGCCGAGACCGGAATCAGTGAGTCCGAGCGACTGCGCGAAGGAACGATGAGCGCGATTGCCGCAGTGCTTGCTCTGTTGCGCCGCGTCACGGAAACCCGTCGAGGCGGGGTCAGCCGCGAAAGTCAGCTGCGCCATCTCGCGGGGTGGTTTGCCGCCACACCGTCCGAAGACGCGGCTCATGCACTGTTCCAGGCCGTGTTCGACCTCGGTCGCCCGCGCCACCTGTCGATGGTCCACCCGGACGCCGACATCATCTCGCACCACCGATCCTGGTGGGAGGCACCGCCCGTCGAGATCGCCCGCACCCTGGCGGAAACAGGGCGCCCACCGTCGCCCGGCTTGCCCAGCAAGGTCGCCCGCAACGACGGAAGTATCCGACGGCTGCGCGAAGAACAGCTCGCGGCGCAGCGAACCCGCAGTGCCGCAGCACAATCCCTGGCCACCAACGGTGTGTATCAACGTGAGCTCAACGAGCAGGAGACCGAAGTTTTGCTGAGTTTGCTCAATGCCGCACTCACGGCCCGCGTGCCGGTCGTCGGCCGCGTCAAGAGTTCCACCGGTAGCGAGAACGGGGTGAAATTGACGCTGAGCCCGTCGGACGGTTCCACCACCATCACCACCGCACGTGGCCGGATGCACCTCGACGGCATCGAGGTCAGCGTTCGATGAGAGCTCGCGAGATCACTCCCCTTGCGCTCGATTCGTATCAACGCGCGGCAAGGGTCATCCTGTCGAATCACCTGGTCACCACGTCGTATCCGGATCGGGCGGCGTTGCCACTGCTACGCCGGTGGGCCACCGAACTGCGAGATGACCTCCTCGACCTCTTCGGTTACCGCCTCGAGGTCACCGAGACAACGGCTCGGTTGTTCACGGTCTCCGATCGCCTCAACCCGTCGGCACCCGCCCAGACGGCAACCGAGCGCACGTTCGACCGCACCCGCTATTCGTACCTGGCCCTGTGCCTCGCCGCCTTGGGCCGCGCCGGCAACCAGATCACGTTGTCGGAGTTGGCAGATCACGTGGCCGCCGACGCCGCACAGGTGGACGGCGTCGAACTGTCCACCGATCGCGGCGCCGATCGCGACGCGTTTGTCGACGCCGTCGGCTGGCTCGGTGTGCGCGGCGCCATCGCACTCGCCGACGGTGACGCCAACGGCTGGGCATCCAATCCCGAAGCGGGAGAAGCGCTCTACGACATCGACCGATCCGTCGTCGTGGCACTGTTCCGCCCACCGCGCGCGCTGCAGCACCTGCATTCCATTCGCGGACTCCTCGCTGCCGAAACATCCCAGGCGGCTGAGGAAGACGGGGTTCCCGTGGACGCCAAGGCAATCGGGCGGCGAGTGCGTCGGGCTCTCGTCGAACGCCCAGTGGTGTTGGCCGGTGAACTCGATCAGCATGAACTGATCGCGTTGGCCCAACCCAAGACCGCATCCGACGTCGAAATGTTGACCGGACTCGTTGCCGAGCGCCGGGCCGAGGGAATCGCGATGATCGACCCCACCGGGCGCCTGTCTGACGTGCGTTTTCCCAGCACCGGCACGATCGCCCAGGTCGCACTGCTGCTGGCCGGCGAAATCGCCGATCGGATACTCGACGTCGACGCGCCGGAACTGCCGAAACTCCCGCTTCCTCCCGAGTCCGACGACCACCTCATCGAGCAACTCGATGCGGCGATCCCCGAGGCCGGAATCTTCGAGGATCTTGCCGACGAGGATGCCGAGCCTGTCGAACCTGCTGCAGAGCCTGCCGATCCCGAGGAACCGGCGACATATCCCCTGATCGACGACACGTGGCTGGCTGACAAGATCACCGAATTGGTGGATCAGTTCGGCCGAACGTTTGCGGCGCAGTGGCAGGCGGACCACAACGGACTGCGTAAACAGTCACTCGGCCTGCTGCAGCGACTGCGCCTGACACACGCGGTACCCGGCGGAGTGCTCGTTCTGCCCGTACTCGCGCGCTACCGCGACGTTGTGGTCAATGTCCGCGAACGCGATCCCCTCATCGACTTTGCGGTCGACAACTCCGCACCCGAGCCCAGTTCCGAATTTTCCGGCAGCACAGAAGAACCAGAGGTAGAAAACGCATGAACAGCGCCCGTTTCCGACCTACCCGGGCCGGCATCATCAACCTCTGGGATTACCGCGACCAGGAATTCTCCTTCGCCGACGGCCGCCTGGTCCTGCGCGGACCCAACGGATCCGGCAAGACCAAGGCACTCGAGGTGCTGTTCCCGTTTGTCTTCGACGGCCGCATCGAACCGCGTCGCCTCAATCCGTTTGCCGGCGAAGAACGCACCATGAAGTCGAACCTGCTCTATCGCGGGCAGGACACCGCACACTCCTATGTGTGGATGGAGTTCTGCCGCGGCTCACTCGACGACCCCGAAGCCGTCACCGTCGGCATCGGCATGCGTGCGAGCCGAACCAACGACAAGGTCACACGCTGGTACTTCGTCGCCGACGGCCGAGTTGGTGTCGACTTCTCGCTGATCGGCGCCGACGATCGCCCGCTGACAAAGAAGCAGTTGGCCGAGCAACTGGGCAGTGACGCGATCACGGACCGTCCCCTCGACTACCGCACCGCCATCGACGCGCGCATGTTCGGCCTCGGCGTGCAGCGTTACGACCAGCTGATCAACCTGATCCTGACGCTGCGCCGGCCGCAGCTCGCGAAGAACCTTGACCCCAAGGGTCTTTCGCAGGCACTCACCGACGGACTGCGCCCCCTCGACGATCAACTGGTGCTCGAAGCTGCCCGCTCGTTCAGCGACATGGAAGAAGTGGGCCGCGCGCTCGAGGGGCTGGCCGCTGCCGACGGCGCGGCCCAGACTTTCATCGGCGTCTACACCAAGTATCTGCGCCAGCAGTCGCGGGGCGAGATCGAACAGGTCGGGGCCCGCCTGGCCGCGGTCACCAAAGGTGTTGCCGCCATGGACGAATCGGCTGTTGCCCAGCTGCGGAGCCGAGAAGCGCGCACAGCAGCCGAAGAACGGTTCAATGCCGCCGAACAGGCACTCGATCACGCCCGCGCCAATGTCGAAGCGCTGCAACGCTCGAGCGCGTACGAAGGCAAGCAGCAGCTCGACGACCTCGCGCAGGCCGTCGCAACTCTGAAACTGTCCACCGAGCAGCAGGCCGACAAGTCCCGCAAGGCGCAGGCAACATTGGCGCAGCGCGGCGACGAAGCCGAAAAGGCCACCGCGTCGGTACGCCGCGGTGCCGAAGCGCTCTCGCGGGCCGAGGACGAACTGCGCGTCGCCGCCGAAGACGCCGGTATCGGCTGGACACCGCTGCCGGACGGTTCCCGCAGCGATCAGATCACCGCTGCCGTGCGTGGCCACGCCGAAGAGCGCGACGGAGACGTTCGTGTTGTGCGCGCCGCCCTCGCCACCGTGGAGAAAGCCACCACCGAGCGGACCCGCGCCGAGAATTCGTCGCGTCGTGGCCAAGAGCTGCTGGAATCAGCCAAGGCTGCGGTCCTCGAGGGCGAAGCCGCCGTCGAATTGGCTCGCAGTGAATGTGCGACCGGCCTTCGCTCGTGGTGGACCGGGCATTCGGAGCGCTACGCCGCTGCCGGCGCCGATACCTCACTGTTCGAGGCACTGGACGGTGCTCTGTCGGCAGTCGGTGACGAAGACGCTCCAACGCTGGCTGCCGTACTCGCCGAGCACACCGAGGCCGGAATCGAAGCCTTGCGGGAGCGTCGACGCAGTGCGGAAGCGGAAATCTCAGCCGCCCGCGCCTCAGTCACCGCACTGAAAGCCGAACGCAAGGCCGTCTCGGCCGAGCACGACGATGCTCCGCCCGCATTCCACGCCCGCACCGACAGCCGCAAGGACCTGCCAGGTGCGCCCTTCTGGAGCCTTGTTCGGTTCGCCGAGTCTGTCGAACCCGACGTGGCCACGGGAATCGAATCCGCACTACAAGCGGCAAATATGTTGGACGGCTGGGTAGTGCCAGGCGAGCAGCTGCCTGACTTCGTCAGCGAGCAATTCCTCACAGCACTCCCGACAAAGCAGCGGCCCAAGGGACGCACCCTCGCCGATGTTCTCGAGGTCGAGGGCAACTCCGACGTCCCCGACGCACAGGTCAGGGGAATTCTCGCCTCGATCAGCCTGGTCGAGAACGCGGACACCACCACCACCGCCGCAGTTGCTATCGGCGTCGACGGCCGATTCTGGCAGGGTGTTGTCCACGGACGGCACGTCAAGACCGACGCCGAGTACATCGGTACGACGGCCCGCGCGCGTCGTCGCGCTGCCCGGATCGCCGAAATCGACGTTGCCCTCGACGAACTTGCCACGGCAATCGACACCGGCACAGCACTCGTGGCGCACACAAACGAGCAGTTGGCTCAACTTGCCGCGGCCGCAAAGGAACTCCCCAAGACCGGCTCGATTCTGCGCGCGCTCAAAGCCGTCGCCGAATCGGCGGGCGCTCTGCGCACACGGTCCGAAGCAACAGACAGCGCGCAGCGTGAACTCGACGCGGCGATAGCGGATCTCGCGGCCAAGGAAAAGCAGTTGCGCTCGACGGCGTCGACGCATCGCACCCCGCACGCCGGCCGGGAACTCGACTCGTTGGCGGCGGCGATCCGTCACTTCGAGAAGCAAGGCGACGTCGCCCTGCGATGCCGGCGCGAGTACGCCAAAGAGGTGGAACTCGAACGCGAATCGATCGACCGGCTCGACGAATCACGCACCAACGCCGAGGAATTTGCCGAAGAAGCGGCCATCGCGGAGGAGAGCCTGCTCCAGCAAGTCCAACGCCTGGAAACCCTGCGCGACACCCTCGGCGCGAGTGCCGAGCAAATCGATCTCGACCTCGCCAAGGCGCGCGCCAAGATCGAGGAATGCAAAGTCGACCAACGCGCCGCCCGTAAGGCCTACGACGCGGCCGTACTCCACATCGGCACCGCGGAGGGCGCTTACAACACCGCCGTCGAGACCTTGCGACACACCCTCACCGAAACGCGCAGCGACGCAGAGCAACTCGCGCCGTACGCGCGACCCGATCTGCTCGAGCTGCTCGGCATCACCGAACCGCTGAGTTGGCCCGCGAGTTCCGCGGCGTGGATGAGCCCCGATCAACTCGTCTACCGGATCCAGAACGAGGACCGCACCGACGACGCCCCGCACCCGCCGGTACTGCCCGAAGACGTGGACAAGCTGTACCGGGCACTCGACGCGGCGACCTCGACGGTTCGCGTCACCGACGGTGCGCGCAAGGCAACCCGCACGGCCCTGACGTCCGCGCTGCAGGAATTCGACGCCCAACTTGCTGCCGCCGGCCAGGATTACCGCCTGCAGTGGGACGCACCGGACGGGCTCACCGTCGTCCGCGTGCAGGACGAGCAGGGACACTCCTCGATCGGCGAGTTCGCAACCCGCATCCACGAAGCGCGCGGAGATCAGGAGCAGCTGCTCACCGAATCCGAGCGTCGCATTCTCGAAGACGCACTGCTCACCGGTCTGGCCCAACAGATCCACGAGCGTACGGTCGACGCCCGCGAACTCATCGCGCAGATGGGCACCGAGATGCGCGAGCGGCACATGTCGTCGGGCAACACCATCGGCGTCCACTGGGTTCTGGCCGACAACCTCGACGACAGCTCCCGCGCCATCTCCAAACTGCTCGATCGAGACGCGTCGGCGCTGGGCGTGGACGAGTTGGCGACACTGCGCGCACATTTTGCGACGCAGATTCGCACTGCCCGGGCGGCACATCCCGAGCGGTCGTACCCGGAAATCCTGTCGTCGGCACTCGACTACCGGCAGTGGCGGTTCTTCTCCTTCACCCTCATCAGCGGCGAAGGCAAGGAAGATCGACTCACCGTCGCTCGGCACAGCGCGCTGTCCGGCGGCGAGCAGTCGGTGTCGCTGCATCTGCCACTCTTCGCGGCAGCGCACGTCATGCTCGATTCGGCCGATCCGCATGCGCCGCGGCTACTTGCACTCGACGAGGCATTTGCCGGCGTCGACGACAACGGTCGAAGCGAGTTGTTGGGATTGAGCGTCCAGTTCGACCTCGACCTCTTCATGACGGGATACGACCTCTGGATCACGTACGCCGACGTCCCCGGGTGCGCACACTACGACCTGGCTCACTCGACGGCCGAGCAAGCCGTCAGCGCCGCGCTACTGGTGTGGTCGAACGGTGAACTGCTCGCCGAACACGACGGAACGGACTTGGCCAGAGCGCTCGGATCTCCGCTGCGCCGTAGGGTGCCCACCCCGGCCGAAGGTGCGCTCGACTACGCCTAGCACTGTGCGCCTCGAGGTCGATGGAATGGGAAGCGCCCGGGTTGGGTACCACCGCACCACCCGCGCTTTTCATCCATGGGCCGAACCTTGCGAGCGGAGACGACATGAAGAAAGCCATCGCGACAATCATGATCGCGGGCGCAGCGTCGATGATGTGCGCCTGCGGAAACGACGACGGTGACCAGAACCAGGGCAGCGGTCACGCCACCGGTCAAGAAACCATGCGAATGCCCGCCGGAACGTCGACGGGCGAGATGAGCGCTGTCGATCAGGGAAAACTCACTGCATTTGTTGTGGCATTTCGCACCCGCTACCCGGATCTTTCACAGGATCGAGACGATGCCGACATCAAAGAGATCGTCCTCGACACGTGCGACGACATCGCCGAAGGTGCCTCGGAACAACAAGTCAGCGACGAAATCCGCGATCAGGCCGAACACAACGGCGTAGTCCCGACCCAAGCCCAGGTCGACGAGATCTACGACATGGTGACGCCGGCGTGCCCGTGAAAGCACTGTGCGCCTTTGTCAACCGCCCGCGGTTGACAAAGGCGCACAGCTAGTACATCAGCGCAGCGAAATCCCCAACAGGGCGTCGACGGCATCGGCGAACTCGCCCGGTGCCTGTGCGTCGGATCCGCCACCTTCGAGTGCACGACGCGCCCAACCGTCGAGGGCGTCAAGAGCCTTCGGGGTGTCGAGGTCGTCGGCGAGATGCTGACGCAACCGTGCAACTGTGTCGGTGACGGACGCAGCGGAACTCAGGGCCGCGGCAGCACGCCACACCTTGAGACGATCCTGCGCATCCTCGAGGACCTGTTCGGTCCACGCCCGGTCCTGACGGTAATGGCCGGACAGCAGTCCGAGACGGATCGCTGCGGGGTCGACCCCTTCGCCACGAAGCTTCGAGACGAACACGAGGTTGCCGCGACTCTTCGACATCTTCTCGCCGTCCAGACCGATCATGCCGGTGTGAACGTAGTGACGCGCGAAACGACGGTCACCCGTGGCACATTCGGCGTGCGCTGCCGAGAACTCGTGGTGCGGGAAGATGAGGTCGCTGCCGCCGCCCTGGAGGTCGAAACCCGAGCCGATGCGGTTGAGTGCGATAGCCGCGCACTCGATGTGCCACCCGGGGCGGCCCGGTCCGAACGGTGACGGCCAGGACGGCTCACCCGGGCGCACAGCCCGCCACACCAGTGCGTCGAGCGGATTGCGCTTGCCGGCGCGATCCGGATCGCCGCCGCGCTCGGCGAAGAACTTCTCCATGGTCTCGCGGTCGTAGCCGGACTCGTAACCGAACTGTTCGGTGGCGTCGGCCCGGAAGTAGACGTCGGGGAACTCGGCGTCCTCGACGATGTAGGCCGCGCCGGATGCGACGAACTTCTCGACGAGTTCGACAACTTCGTTGATCGATTCGACAGCGCCGATGTAGTCCTTGGGAGGAAGCACGCGCAGCGCCTCCATGTCTTCACGGAAGAGCGCCGTCTCGCGCATTCCGAGAACAACCCAGTCTTCACCGTCGCGGTTGGCGCGTTCGAAGAGCGGGTCGTCCACGTCGGTCACGTTCTGGACGTAGTGAACGTCGTGTCCGGCGTCGCGCCAGATACGGTTCACGAGGTCGAAGGTGAGGTACGTGGCGGCGTGCCCGAGGTGGGTCGCGTCGTACGGTGTGATGCCACAGACGTACATCGTGGCGGTCTTCCCGGGGGTGACTGGACGAACCTGACGGTCGGCCGTGTCGTACAGCCGCAACGGCGGCCCCTGACCGGGTACGGACGGGAGTGCGGTATCGGACCAAGACTGCATACTGGCGAGCCTAGTGGAGACTGGTCGAGGGCTCGGAAGGTGCTGGCTGATCCGGTGTCGGTTCCGGCGTGGACGCCAGCTTGCTCGGCCACCAGATCTTCTGCCCGATGTCGTACGTCAACGCCGGGACCAGCAGTGATCGGACAATCAACGCGTCGAGCAGCACACCGAACGCAACGATGAAGGCAATCTGCGCGAGGAACAACAGCGGAATCACAGCCAACGCCGAGAAGGTTGCTGCCAGAACAACTCCGGCTGAGGTGATGACGCCGCCGGTGACGGTCAGTCCCCGGAGCGCGCCTGCCCGTGTACCGATCTTCTGTGCCTCCTCCCGAACCCGGGTCATCAGGAAGATGTTGTAATCGATCCCGAGTGCGACGAGGAACACGAACGCGAACAACGGCACCACCGGATCTGCGCCGGGGAATCCGAAGACATGCTCGAATACGAGCGACGAAATACCCAGTGTCGCAGCAAAAGAGAGCACTACGGTGCCCATGAGCAGCAGCGGCGCAAGGAGTGATCGAAGCAACAGCGCGAGGATCGCGAAGACCACGAGCACTACCACCGGGATGATCAGCGTGCGGTCGCGCGTCGACGTGGTCTTGGTGTCGAGATCCGTAGCGGTGACACCACCGACCAAGGCGTTGGCCCCCTCGACGGAGTGGACTGAATCACGTAGTCGCACAATCGTGTTTTCGGCCTCGATCGAATCAGCGGCATCGGTCAGCGTCGCCTCGAGCGAGACACGGCCGTCGACGACAAGCGGCACTCCCCCGTTCTGAACAACAGTGACGTCACTGACGCCGTCGACTCGGCTTGCCGCGACAACGGCATCCATCTGGTCTGCATCAGCGATCACAATCGCCGGGGAACCTGATCCGGCGTCGAAATGCTCGCCGAGAATCTCCTGACCCGCAACCGAGTCGACCTCGAGCAGAAAGACGTCAGACGACGCCACTCCGCTGGCCTTGAACTGCGGCATCATCAGCGCGAAGATCACCAGCACCAGCGTCGACGCCACCCAGAAACGACGCGGATGCCGCCCGATGCGAGCGGCAAGTCCGGCCCAGAAACGGTGATCGTCTGCCTCGTCGTGGTGGGCGACGTCGGCGTCGAATTTCGGCTTGGTCGGCCAGTACGCGGTACGGCCGAACAATACGAGAATGGCAGGCAGGAACGTCATCGATGCGAGGAACGATGCGGCGATACCGATGGCCGCGACGGGTCCCAATCCGCGGTTCGAGTTCAGATCCGACAACAGCAGGCACAGAACGCCCGCGATCACGGTACCGGCTGACGCTGCGACGGGTTCCAGCGTGGCACGCCACGCCACCCGCATCGCCGAGTATTTGTCCTGCTCGATGCGCAGTTCCTCGCGATAGCGTGAGACCAGAAGCAGCGCATAGTCTGTCGCGGCGCCGAACACCAGGATGAACAAAATGCCCTGGCTCTGACCGTTCAACGCGATGACGTCGGCGTCGGCCAGCGCGTACACCAACAGACTCGACAAGCCGAGCGCAAAGACCGCCGAGAAAATAACCACGAACGGCAGGATGGGACTGCGATACACCACGATCAAGATCAGAATCACCACTGATCCGGCCACCAGCAACAAGAGACCGTCGATGCCCGCAAAAGCGGCGGACAAGTCGGCGACCTGACCGGCCGGACCGGTCACCAGGACGGTCATTCCCTCCGGCGCGGATTCGAGCGCGGCACGCAGTTCCTTCACCGAGGTCTTGACCTCGACTGTGCTGTCGATCGGGAGGAACAGCTGCAACGCCTGACCGTCCGCCGACGGAATCGCGGGCGAGCTCGCGTCACCGAATCCTTCGGTTCCGACAAACTCTGCGACCGTGTCCGTCAGGAAGGCACTGTCGCCGCCCTGCAGCCCACCCGAACGTTCTGCGACGATGATCGCCGGAACAAATCGTGTGTCGGTGAAACCTTCCTGGAGCTTGCCGACCTCGGTCGCTTCCGCCGATGCGGGCAGGAAGGACGTGTTGTCGTTCTGCTGCACTGTGCTCAGTTTTCCGGCAAACGGTCCACCGAAGCCGCCGATAGCCAACCAGCCGATTACCAGCAGAGCTGGCACAATCCATCTCAGGCGACGACGCGTACTCGTGGGTGTGCTCACGGTTTCTCCAGAGTTCGGTTTGGCTGATGCGTGATGGTCCCCTATTTTGTTCAGCAAGCTGAACAATTGCAAACGGAAGGCAGGAGCGTGACCGAGGATGGGCTCGAAAACTGGCCGACAGGCCGCTTGCTGTCGACTGCGGCGCGCCTCGTCGAACACTCGTGGGAGCAGGTCCTACGCAGCCAGGACATGACGCACGCCGGACTTATCGTCTTACATTCCATCGCCATGTCCCCCGCGTCGCAGCGAGACATCGCCAAGAAGGCTCGGGTAACCGACCAGACCATGAGTCGGACCGTCGATCGCCTCGAGCGTGCCGGCTACGTCACCCGGGATACCGATCCGCGCGACGAACGACGACGCCTCATAGCCATCACGGCGTCCGGGCAAGCGACCTATGAACGCCTACTCGAACTCGAAAAGGACGAAGCCGCTCTGGCCTTCGGCGCCGGAGATGTGTCGGCATTGCGCGAACAGCTACTACGGCTGGTTCGGTCACCGGAACTCAATCCCAAGTACAACGAAAACTAGTACAACGAAAACTAGAAAGCCGGCCACGGGATCGTTCGATGCCCGTTCGGCACAGGCATGACTGCTGACAACGTCAGCTCACGCGCCCGCTGCGCCAGCGCCGCAATTTCGTCGTCGGTAACCAGTTCCGACAGTTCATCACCGAAACTGCCGTCGACAGTTGCCGCAAATTCCGCGACATCCGCGATCAAGGGCCCGGGAACTTGTTGGCCTGCCCATCCCCACAGGACAGTGCGTAGTTTGTTGTCCGTGTGCATGCAGATTCCGTGATCCACGCCGTAGACGGAGCCGTCGATCCCTTCGAGTGCATGACCACCCTTGCGATCCGCGTTGTTGATGAGGACATCGAGCACTGCCATCCGCTGAAGCCGCGGATCATCGGCGTGAATGAGCGAAACCGGTTCCCCCGCAGAATCGAACGCCTGAAGAACCTCGAACCATCCTGACGGGACATTGTCCGGGCTGCAGAGATCGACGATGTCCGGCGTACCGAGCACGTCAGCGTGGCGGTCGACGGTGTCGATCCATTTCTGCACCATTCCTGGCCCAAAAGGTCCGTCGCGCAACACTGTTCGCGGGATGACACCCCACCCCAGCGCCTCCGACACCCGATACGACGCCACTTCGCGCCCCGCCAAGGTGCCGTCCGGGAAGTCCCACAACGGGCGCTCGCCGCGCACCGGCTTGTAGACGACCCGCATCGACTCGTCGCCGAGAACAGCGTCGCAGACCAAAGTTGCGTTGCTGGCAGTGGTGATCTGACCGATCACCGTCAGCTCACCTTCGAGCTGGACATCAGGGCCAGGCGAGCTCGACACCGCTCAGTCCTCGTCGGTGTCGGCGTCGTCGATCGCGAACCCGAACGAATCACCGCGGCGATATCCGTTGGTCCGGACACAGATATGTCCGTCCGGAGCGAGGGGTTCGCCGCACAGCGGACATGGCGCACGGCCGGCGGCAATCACTCGCTCGGATCGCAGTGAGAATTCGCGCGCCTGCTCCGGAGTCAAGAACACGCGGACCGCGTCGGGTCCGTCGTCCGAATCGTCGAGCACGACCGACTCGTCGAACTCGGTTTCGCTCACTGCAAGAAGTTCCACCACAACGGCGCCGGCATCTGCATCCCAGCCCAAACCCATCGTCCCGACCCGGAATTCGGCATCCAACGGAGTAACAAGCGGACTGAGGTCGGTGATATCACCGGCTTCCGGCGGAACCTCGGTGCCGAAACGGCGATGTACCTCTTCGAGGAGTAGACCCATCCGGTCTGCCAGTACCTGAACCTGCTGCTTTTCGAGCAGCACGCTCACTACTCGCGCCTCGTGCACGGCTTGGAGATAAAAAGACCTGTCACCGGGTTCTCCCACGGTCCCTGCGACAAATCGGTCAGGGGTGCGAAATACGTGAATCGCGCGCGACATTGCACCTCCTCGAATTCGAGCGGAACTTCCCTGGGTACCCATTATCCGTCACGATCACACTCCGACCTCGCCGCCAGGCACGGATTCCTGTTCGGGAGCGGAGCCATTGGTCGACGCCTTGGCCTGACCGATCGCCGCCAGCGCATCTCCGGTGTCGTTGACCCGCAGCACGAAGGGCGAGGTCGCGGAATATCGGATCACACTCATCGACGCCGGTTCGGCAACGATGCGCTGGAACGAATCGAGATGCATCGCGTACGCGTCCGCCAGTACGGATTTGATGACGTCGCCGTGTGTACAGGCAATCCACACGACGTCTTTGCCGTGCTCCTCGGCAAGCCTTCTGTCGTGTTCACGAATCGCGGCAACGGCCCGCGCTTGCACTTGCGCCAGCCCTTCACCATCGGGGAAGACGGCACCCGACGCGTGCCGCTGCACAACTTTCCACAGCGGTTCCTCGAGCAAATCCTTGAGGGGGCGGCCCGTCCACTGCCCGTAGTCCACCTCGACGAGGCGTTCCTCGACAACGGGAGTCAATCCACGGTCCGCAGCGATGGGACCCACCGTCTGCTCACATCGCAGCAGCGGAGACCGCACGATCTCGGCAATGTCGAGACCCACCAACCTGTCTACGACGGCCGCTGCCTGTTTCCGGCCGTGATCGTCGAGTTCGACGCCCGGCGTGCGACCGGCAAGTGTGTGGGCCGTGTTGGACGTCGACCGCCCGTGCCGCAGAAGGACAACTGTCATGCCATAACCCTAATGGGGCGGCGCAGAGCGCGGCGGGCGGTCGACGTCGAAACCGGCGTTATGTCGCGGACACAACCCCTGTGGCCAGCAACGCAAGGACGACTACGCCGAGAGCGATTCTGTAGCCGACAAACCAGTACATCGAGTGATTGACCACAAACTTGAGCAACCACGCGATGGCCGCATAGCCGACCGCAAACGCGATCACCGTCGCGACGAACAGCTGGGGGCCACTGGCGTTCAGTCCCTCACCCGCAGGTTCGAAGGCATCGGGAAGGCTGAACAGTCCCGACGCCAGCACCGCCGGGATCGCCAGCAGGAACGAATAGCGTGCGGCGGCCTCACGTGTCAGTCCGAGAAACAGACCGGCGCTGATGGTTCCACCCGAACGCGACACTCCGGGGATGAGGGCGAGCGCCTGCGCCGAACCCATGATGATGCCGTCACGCGCTGTGAGGGACTCGATGGGTCGGGACTTACGTCCGTAGTACTCGGCGGCGGCGATCACGAGCGCAAACACGATCAGCATTGTGGCGATCAGCCACAGATTTCGTGCGCCGGTACGGATTTGGTCCTTGAACAGGAACCCGAGAATACCGACGGGCAGCGTGCCGATGATGACGTACCAGCCCATCCGGTAGTCGAGGTCGCCGCGATGCTCGGCGTGGAACAACCCTCGGAACCACGCGGTGATGATCCTCACGATATCGCGCGCAAAATAGATCAGGACCGCGAGTTCGGTGCCGAGCTGAGTCACCGCGGTGAAGGACGCACCGGCATCACTTCCGAAGAAGATCTCCGAGACGATGCGCAGATGCCCCGACGACGAGACGGGAAGAAATTCGGTCAATCCCTGCACGAGCCCCAGGACCATGGCCTGTAGCCATGTCATCGCCTCACCCATCAGAGAACCGCCCGGACTGATGCGAACTGCACTGATTCGAATGGGATTACTACACAACAGTTTCGTGGGGCGAGTTCACTTTTCACTGGCGTCACGCTACCGGTGCACCGCCAGACGTGCCGCGCCCGGCACGCTGATGCCCGAATCCCCCGAGTTCGGTCGGGTGACCACTAGTCTGCACGTGGTGAGAACTCCCGGGTGCGACGTACGCTCCCGGGTCGGGCGTGAGATGGACGGCATTGATGAAACACAGATCAGTCGGAACGAGCGGACTTCGGGTGTCGCGACTTGGACTCGGCACGCTCACCTGGGGACGCGACACCGACGGGGACGAGGCCGCCGCACAACTTCTGGCATTTGCGGAAGCCGGCGGAACCCTGGTGGACAGCTCCCCCGCGTACGGTGACGGCGCGGCTCAACGACTCCTCTCCGAACTTCTCGACGACGTCGTCCCCCGCGACGAACTGATCGTCAGCTCGAGCGCGGGGATCCATCCCAACCCGATCGGCACGGATCGCGTCGACTGCTCGCGGCGAGGCCTGCTCCGCCAATTGGACGCCACACTGCGCGAACTCGGCACCGACTACCTCGACATGTGGCAAGTCGCGACTTGGGATCCGCTGACCCCGGTCGACGAGGTCGCTGCAACTCTCGACTACGCGGTCTCGAGCGGCAAAGTGCGCTATGTCGGCGTGCGCGGCTACCTCGGGTGGCAGTTGGCTACGGCCGTCGGCGCCTGTGGCACAACATCTCTCACCGCCACTCAGGCGGAGTACTCCCTTTTGGCGCGAGGCGTCGAAGAGGAATTGTTTGCTGCCGCATCACACCACGGCGTCGGAGTCTTTGCCGCTGTCCCCCTCGCCGGCGGTGTCCTCACCGGTAAATACCGCGGCGGGATTCCCGTCGATTCCCGCGGCGCCGACGACGCTCATTCCCACCACGTGCAGAGCTACCTCACGGATTCGTCGGTCCGGGTTGTCGACGCCGTCGTTACAGCCGCCGACGGTCTGGGTACCTCACCGTTGGCTGTTGCTCTCGCCTGGGCTCGCGATCGCCCCGGAGTTGCCAGCGCCGTCGTCGGTACTCGGGATCTCGCGCAATTGACGGGTGTACTGGTAGCCGAGGAGTTGGAGTTGCCTGCGGCGATCGCTGCTGCACTCGACGACGTGAGCGCGTAACTTGCGGTCTCACTCGACGAAATACCCGAATTACCCATTTAGCGAGGGCAGGCTAACCTAGTAGATAACACGTTCCTTAGCTAGAGGAGAACCTATGACCACGCTTGACGTAGACCACAGTCCCGCCGACGCGTCGGCCTTCTCCGAACGCATCAAGGCGGAGACCGATGCAGCGCACCGCGAAACCGAGCAGTCACGGTTTGTCGGCGCTCTCCTCGGCGGCGAACTGACCACCGCCGGATACGCGGCGCTACTGGGACAGACGTACCTGGTCTACACAAGCCTCGAAGAAGCCGGCCGTGCACACGCGGACAACGCGCTGGTCAACCCGTTCCTCTCCGACGATCTTCTCCGCGTCGCGGCGCTCGAAGCCGATCTCGAGTTCCTGAGCGGACCGAACTGGCGTGAGAGCCTGGAGGCCCTGCCGGCAACGCAGCGTTACGTGGCGCGTTTGCAGGAAGTTGCCTTCGACTCGCCGGCCGACTTCGTCGCGCACCACTACCTCCGGTACATGGGCGACCTGTCCGGCGGCCAGATCATCCGCCGCATGCTCGAGCGTGCGTACGGTTTCGAGACCGACGGCCTGCGTTTCTACATCTTCGACGGCATCCCCAAGCCCAAGCCGTTCAAGGACACGTACCGCGCAAATCTCGACGCGCTCTCGATTTCTCCCGAAGACCAGCAGAAGTTCATCGACGAGGTCAACCTGGCCTACCGCCTCAACGGTGATCTGTTTGCCGACCTCGAGGGCAACATCGAGAGCTACCTCGTCAAATGAGCAAGCGGTGGGCCGCTGCCGCACTGGTTGCGGTTGCCGGTTTCGGATTGGTCGCATGTGGGTCGGCGGAAAACGACGGGGACGGCTCGACGCAGGCCCGCACGGCGGTACTCGAGGATTCCAGCCCCACACCGGTAAGAGAAAATCCGGTCGCCGCGTTGCCCACCACAGTCACCGGCTTCGACGGCGTCCCCGTCACGATCACGGACAACAGTCGAATCATCGCTGCCGACAGGTACGGAACCTTTGCCGCAACCACGGTCGCACTCGGACTCGGGGACAACCTGGTCGGGCGTGACACGTCCGCCAAGTTCCCGGCTGTCGAAGACGTACCGGTAGTGACCGTAGGTGGTTCGTCGCTCAGCGCCGAAGCGATCCTCGATCTCAACCCGACCGTCGTTCTCACCGATACCAGCATCGGCCCACAGAGTGTGCAGGACCAACTGCGGGCAGCCGGGATTCCGGTCGTCTTCTTCGATCCCACCCGCACCCTCGAAGGTGTCCCGGCACAAATCCAGGCAGTCGCCGACGCCCTCGGTGTACCGGAACAGGGCAAGGCCTTGGTCAACCGGACCGAAGGCGAAATCGCCGCTGCGCGCGACCTGGTCCCCGATGACAGAGATCCCCTGAAGATCGCGTTCCTCTACCTCCGCGGATCGGCGATCACCATGATCGGCGGTGACGGATCCGGAGCCGATTCACTCATCGAAGCACTCGGCGCCGTCGACGCCGGAACAGCGTCGGGCATCACGCAGAAATTTGCTCCCATCACCAGCGAAGCACTCATCGCGGCAGCGCCCGACGCGTTCTTGATGATGACCGACGGTCTCGCGTCCATCGGCGGGATCGACGGTCTCGAGAAGATCCCGGGCATCGCCCAGACCCCGGCCGGAAAGAACCAGCGGGTCGTCGACATGGAAGACGGCGTGCTGCTCAGCTTCGGCCCCAACACCGGGCGAGTGATGCAATCGCTCGCCGAAGCAATCTACGGACCCGCTGATTCGTGAGTACAGAAACAGATAAAGCAGTCGAGAAATCGGCACCACGACCGACATCGCGCTCACGGGTGAGCGGGGTGTTGATCGGGCTCACAGTCGCTTTGGTTATCGTCGCCGTGCTCTCCGCGTGTATCGGTCAGGTGCCGACCTCGCCGCTCGAGGTACTCGGCAGCATCATGCACCGCATCGGTCTGGACATCGGCCCGATGCCCGCCCACCCCAGCGGTGAAGTCACGCTCTGGGAAGTGCGCTTCCCTCGCGTCGTTCTGGCTATTTGCGTCGGCGCAGCTCTCGGATGTTCCGGCGCCCTGCTTCAAGGCGTCTTTGCCAATCCACTGGCCGAACCGGGTGTGATCGGCGTGTCCTCTGGCGCAGCGGTAGGCGCCAGCGCGGTCATCGTGGTCGGCGGCAATTTCGTCGCAGGCTGGGCCATTGCAGCCGCAGCGTTTGTCTGCGGACTCCTGACCACGGCAATCGTCTACCTGTTCGCGCGCCACGAAGGCCGGACCGAAGTGGTCACCCTGGTCCTGACCGGTGTGGCGGTCAACGCGTTTGCCGGCGGACTCATCGCCTTCTTCACCTTCATCGCCAGCCCGTCGGCACGCGATCAGATCGTGTTCTGGCAACTCGGCAGCCTCAACGGCGCCACGTGGAATTCGGTCTTGGTGGTCGCACCGATGACCGTTGTCGGAATCGCCGCGACTATGGCGATCGCATCGCGTCTCGATCTCCTCGCCCTCGGCGAACATGCCGCCAGGCACCTGGGCGTCAACGTCGAACGGCTGCGACAGCTGGCGGTCTTGATCGTCGCCCTTCTGGTGTCGGCGAGCGTTGCCTTCACCGGCATCATCCTGTTTGTCGGACTGGTTGTCCCCCACCTCATGCGCATCGTCGTCGGTCCAGGTCACCGCGCGCTCATCCCGGCAAGCGCACTGACCGGCGCGTTGGTTCTCCTACTTGCCGACCTCGGATCCCGGTCCCTGATCGACAACGCCGACCTTCCGCTCGGCATGCTCACGGCACTGGTCGGCGGACCCTTCTTCTTCTGGCTCCTCCGACGCACCCGTTCACAACAAGGTGGGTGGGCATGAGCAGCATCGCCCGGAACTGGCGCGAACTGTTCGGACGAACGTCACCCGAACCGTCGAGTCCGCAGATCGGTGACATCACGCTGCAAGCGCGGGACATCACCGTCGAGCGCGGTGGCAGGAACATCCTCGAAGGCGTCAGCGTCGACGTTCGCGCCGGCGAGGTAGTTGTTCTCGTGGGCCCGAACGGCGCAGGCAAGTCGACGCTCCTCGCGGCACTGTCGGGCGATCAGCCCGTCGTCGCCGGCCGCGTCGACGTCGATGGAACCGACCTGAATCACTGGACACCCTTGGACATGGCCAGGCGACGTGCCGTACTCCCCCAGAAACACACCATCGGCTTCTCGTTCACCGCTGCGCAGGTTGTCACGATGGGCAGGGCGCCGTGGGCCGGCACCGCCCGCGAGGAACGCGACGGCGACGCCATCGCGGCGGCAATGAAAACCTGTGACGTCGAAGCGTTTGCCCATCGGCCGTTTGCCGCGTTGTCCGGCGGCGAACAGGCTCGGGTGGCGCTAGCCCGCGTTCTGGCGCAGGAAACGTCGACGGTTCTGCTCGACGAGCCCACGGCCGCACTTGATCTCGGGCATCAGGAAGCCGTCATGTCCGTTGCACGCAGCCGCGCGGCCGACGGTGACGCCGTCGTTGTCGTTCTCCACGATCTGGCGTTGGCCGCCGCCTACGCGGACCGGATAGTCGTCCTCGAGAACGGCCGCATTGCCGCCGACGGTCCACCTGCGTCGGTTCTACGTGAAGATCTGCTCACCCGCGTCTACGGCTATCCCGTCGAAGTGTTCGCCCACCCACGGAGCGGCGCGACGCTGGTGATCCCGCGGCGCGATTCCCGCAGCACGCAGCATCAGCAAGCCGGCGTCAACGAACGGAATCGATGATCGAACCGAGCCGATCGAGCACTCCGCGCAACGTGGTCACACCGGAACCACGAGCCGGAGAATGTGACGAATCCGACTCAGCGGAATGTACTGCGTCTCGCACCACAGCAGAAATGCTGCGTTCATCGGTCAGGTCGATATCGGTCACCGAACGATTGGCCGTGGCAATCACGTCGTCAGAACTCGGCACGGTGCGCTCGCAATAATCGCGATACACCTCGACGTACAGCACACTCTTGCGGACACGAAACGCGAAAGTTCGCCCCTCCGACCTGCCGAAACCGTGGGCATATGGTCCTACCGAAATATCTTCGATCTCGAAATCGCCGAAAGATCCGCCAGGTCGTTCCGCAGCGGATTCGGTGGGTTCGACAGGAATCACAGTGATCTCCTCGAGGATTACCGCGTGGGCGGAAATCCGTATTTGTACGGTATCGCGTGCGAACAGCAGACGGAATGACCGTTGCACTTCGATGCAATGAAAACCGATTCGCAGCGATCAGGGATGATCGAGTACAGGCGCGTTCCGCTGAAACACCGTCTCGAGTAGAAAACGAGGATTCAACACCATGACTCGCATTGGGCTCCGCACCACCACAGCAGCGATGGGGGCGGCGTTGATGCTGGTGACAGGATGTTCTTCCGAAAGCGACGGCACCAAGCTCCAGACAATTGATCCGGCCACCGCCGTCGTATCGCCTGCCACGACAAGTTCTCTGGACGGCGTCGTTCATCCGTATTCGGGTCGGATCGATTCCATCACATTTGATCCGGTTACGCGCAACGTACTTCTCGTATCGCAGGATCCGCCCGCCGTTCGGATCGTCGCGGCCGACGAGGTCGAGTCCGCTGGCCCGGCTGCGGCCGGTCGCGACATCAGCATCGACGGCAACATCCGGGACGTGTCGATCGCGTCCGACGGAAACGCACTGCTGTCCATGGACAACCAGGTTGTGAAGCTGAATCTGACGTCCGGCGAACAAACGTCCTTCGCCTCCCCCGACCCGGCCAACTCCGCTGTCGAGTTGCCCGACGGCCGCATCGCGATCGGAACCGAGCGAGGCACAGTTCACGTTGTCGATCCGAGTTCTGATAAGTCACAAACTATTTCAGGCCTTGCATCGGTCGACGAACTTGCCGTCACCGGCGACAACCTGAGCGCCCTCGATCATCGTCAGACCTCACTGACGGACATCAACCTCGACGAAGACCGACTCGGCGCAGCCCTGCGCGCCGGAGAAGGTGCGACGCACCTCGTGACCGACCATTTCGGTCGCATTCTCGTCACCGACACCACCGGCGACGAACTGCTGGTCTTCACCGCCGATTCTCTCATTCTGCGCCAGCGATTCCCGGTCGGCGATTCGCCGTACGCAGTGGCATACGACGAGACCGCCGATCGTGTGTGGGTGAGCTTGACCGGGACCAACGAAGTTGTCGGACTCGACCTCTCGTCGGGCATCCCGGTCGAAACGAACCGATTCAACACCGTTCGTCAGCCCAACTCTCTCGCGGTCGATTCGAGCACCGGAACTCTCGTCGTCGGTTCCGCAACCGGGGACGGCGTGCAGGTCATCCCCACTCGGAACGGCTGACGATGCAGCGGCACAACGGTGGATCGCCACATCTGCGACGCACTCCGTCACCACAGTGGGACATGTCCGACGATGTGTTCGACTATCTGCCGCTGCAACTTCCGCCCCACGTCTCACGAGTGACGGCGTCGATGCGCCTGGCAATTTCCGCGGAGTTCGGCGGTTGGGAACTCTCGCAGGTGCGGCTCTACCCCGACGGCAGTCGCCGGGTACTCCTGCGGCGCAAGAAGACACCGTTGCACGTGGACAACCCGGACGGCATTGCTCACTGAGCCGCCCGTTTCATCGAAGATCTCACCAGACAAGCAGGAGAATCGTGTACCAACTGCTCTTGAGCCTGATGTTTCGGCTACCCCCGGAGCGCATCCACCACCTGGCCTTCACCGCGATGAAACTGGTGACTCGGTTTGCACCGATCCGGTGGCTCGTGGCGAAGGTTCTTGTTCTCGACGATCCGGTACTACGTAGTCAGGCATTCGGACTGACATTTCCCGCCCCACTCGGTTTGGCCGCGGGCTTCGACAAGGATGCAACCGGCGTCGACGCCTGGGGTCCGCTCGGTTTCGGATTCGCTGAAATCGGCACCGTCACCGCGCAGGCTCAGCCCGGCAATCCGCAGCCACGACTGTTCCGCCTGCCTGCCGACCGTGCACTGATCAACCGGATGGGATTCAACAATCACGGTGCCGGACATGCCGCGAACTTCCTCCGTCAGCGCCGAGTCACTGTGCCGATCGGCGCGAACATCGGCAAGACCAAGATCGTCGACGCCGCGGACGCGCCCGCCGATTACACCGCCAGCGCCCAATTGCTCGGGCCGCTCGCCGATTTCATGGTCGTCAATGTCAGCTCCCCGAACACCCCCGGGTTGCGTGACCTGCAAGCCGTCGAGTCGCTGCGCCCGCTCCTGCAGGCCGTGCTCGATACGGTCCATATCCCGGTGCTGGTGAAGATTGCGCCTGATCTGTCCGACGAGGACGTCGACGCCGTCGCAGACCTGGCTATCGAACTCGGGTTGGCCGGCATCGTGGCCACGAACACCACAATTCGCCGTGACGGTTTGAAAACCCCGGACGCGGAGGTGGCCGCGATCGGCGCCGGTGGACTCTCGGGCGCTCCCGTCGCGGACCGTTCACTCGAGGTACTTCGCCGGCTTTACGCGCGGGTTGGCGACAAGCTCACCATCATCTCTGTCGGCGGTATCGAAACAGCTGACCAGGCGTGGGAGCGGATTCTTGCGGGTGCAACCCTGGTGCAGGGCTACACCGGCTTCATCTACGGCGGCCCGTTCTGGGCGCGCAGCATTCACAAGGGAATCGCGAAGCGTGTTCGCGCGGCTGGTTTCTCGTCGATCAGCCAGGCCGTCGGGGCGGAAAACCCCCGCTGAACGTTGTGCGCCTTTGTTAACCGCGGGCGGTTAACAAAGGCGCACAGTGTGTTATGCGACCTCGAACGTCCCGGTCAGCGTTGCACGCGCAATTGCGTGCTGGAACACGTTGAACCCGAGGAATGCCGGCGAGGAATCAGCCGTGACTCCGTCGAGCTTGTCCACGTCGAGCGCGTGTACCGCGACGATGTAGCGATGCGGGCCGTGCCCGGGAGGCGGGCCTGCACCGATGAAACCGAATCCGCCGCCGTCGTGGCGCAGAGTCACCGTTCCCGCGGGAAGGTCAGTGCTGTCCGCACTGCCGATACCGGCAGGCAGTTCGGTGACCGAAGCGGGAATGTTCGCTACGGCCCAATGCCAGAATCCCGACGCCGTCGGAGCATCCGGATCGAACACGGTGACCACAAAGCTCTTCGTCTCAGCGGGGAAACCCGACCAGGAGAGCTGCGGCGAGATGTCCTGCCCACCGGGGACGCCGAAAGCGCCACTCGCCTGCGCAAGTTTCAGCGGCTCACCGGCCGTGATGTCTTCACTGGTCAGCTCGAAGCTCGGGAGCTTCGGCAATGGTTCGTACGGATCGTAAGCCATGCGAATCCTCTCTGTTTCTTGTACTCGGTGACTGTCCACGCGTTCAGGAATTGCGGAGAAAATGTTCCAGCACGCGTGTTCCGAACAGTAGTGCGTCCACCGGCACCCGCTCGTCGACGCCGTGGAACAGCGCGGTGAAATCGAGTTCCGGCGGCAACTGCAGCGGCGCAAACCCGAAGCACCGAATCCCGAGCTTCGCGAAGGCCTTTGCGTCGGTGCCCGCGGAGAGCATGTACGGCACAGTGCGCGCGCCTGGGTCATGGGCCAGGATTGCGTCGTTCATCGCGTCGACAAGATGACCGTCGAACGTTGTCTCGTACGAGTCGAGTTTCGTGATCCACTCTCGGGTGACGTCGGGTCCGATCAGGGCGTCGACGGTGCGCTCGAACTCGGCTTGACGGCCGGGAAGCACACGGCAGTCGAAGACAGCCTCGGCTGTCTGAGGAATGACATTCGCCTTGTAACCGGCTTTGAGCATGGTCGGATTGGCGGTGTCGCGGAAGGTTGCACCGATGATGTTGGAAATACTGCCCAGCTTCGCGAGCGTTCCGTCGATGTCCGGTGACGTCGGGTCGAAGTCGAGCCCGGTTTCTTCGCCGACCGCAGTCAGGAACTCCGCGACCGAGTCGGAGATCACGATCGGGAATTCATGCGCGCTCAGGCGGGCCACCGCACCGGCCAACGTTGCCACGGCGTTGTCGTCGTGCAGGAAGGAACCGTGTCCGGCTCGGCCTTTTGCGGTGAGCCGCATCCAGCCAAGTCCCTTTTCCGCGGTCTCCACGACATACAGCCGACGGTCGGTTCCGTCCGGACGCGGAACGGTCAGCGAGAATCCGCCCACTTCACCGACCGCTTCGGTGACGCCTTCGAACAGATCCGGACGGTGCTCCACAAGCCACTGGCAGCCGTACTTGCCGCCCGCCTCTTCATCGGCGACAAAGGCAAACACAAGATCACGCGGCGGCACTGTTCCCTCTGCCTTGAACTGCCGCGCCAGGGCCAGGATCATCCCGACCATGTCCTTCATGTCGACGGCGCCACGTCCCCAGATGTAACCGTCCTGCACGGTGCCGGAGAAGGGGTGAACACTCCAGTCGGCGGGCTCGGCCGGGACGACGTCCAAGTGCCCGTGCAGCATGAGAGCCCCACGGCCGGACTCGGCGCCTTTCAACCGGGCAAACACATTGCCGCGTCCGGGCGCGCCGGATTCGACGTACTCGGTCTCGTATCCCACTTCCTGAAGTTGGGCGGCGACCCATTCCGCGCACGCCCGTTCACCCTTGGTTGTTTCGAGTTCTCCCGTATTGGATGTGTCGAACCGGATCAGTGAGCTGACAAGTTCGACAACTTCGCTTTCGGCGCGAGAAGGACCTGAGTTATTCGGCGATAAGGACATGTCACTTTCCTACCACCGAAACACCCGCCGCGGCGGCATGGACGTGGTCCGACCTGGCGATTTGGGCAACCTCACCGAATCGGATACTCTTTCCCAGCACCGAGAAATCGGGGCCGAGTCCGAGTGGCGGAATGGCAGACGCGCTAGCTTGAGGTGCTAGTGTCCTATTAACGGACGTGGGGGTTCAAGTCCCCCCTCGGACACTCGAATAAACAACCAATGACTCCAGCTGATCAAGCTGGGGTCATTTTTTGTTCACTATGTACCGAATGCCGGAAATCCGGACATTCCGTGTGCTTGACTCGTTTATGCGCAAATCACTGCTGGTCGCAGCGTTGCTCGGTACGTCCGTGATTGTCATGGCAATGCCGGCGGGAGCCGCTACGCAGACCTGGGACGGTGACTACTCGGTCAAGCGGTTCGCAGCCTCGAAAACCGGCACCAGTCTCGCGGCGAGTCAGTGGGAACCGGACTTCTCCGATATCTACACTTTCGACACCGATTGCTCCGCCGAACCCTGTGTCGCCACCGTGATCGCCGGGCCGGCGCCGGCTAATCCGACTTTGCCTCAGCCTGCGCAATACACGTGGGACGGCACCAGTTGGGTTCATCCGTACGACTGGGAATGGGACTGCTATCAGGGTGAGGGTGTACCCAAAGTGATGGCGCCGGCTCATTCCTTGGCCTATTACACGCCACAGCCAGACGGCACCCTGGTCGGTTCGTGGCGCACCGACATCTACGGCGGGCCCTGCGACGGTTCGGTGATCATGGACGTCGCGGCCTACCCCGTCGCTCCGAATCCGGGACCATTCGGCAGCGGCAGCTGACACGCCTGAACAGGACAAACGTCCACACCGCCGACGCGATTTGGGAGAGCGGGACAGCATCGGATACTCTTTCCCAGCACCGAGAAATCGGGGCCGAGTCCGAGTGGCGGAATGGCAGACGCGCTAGCTTGAGGTGCTAGTGTCCTATTAACGGACGTGGGGGTTCAAGTCCCCCCTCGGACACTCTGTGTTGAGACAGACAGGAAAAGCTCCGGTTCATTGAACCGGAGCTTTTCTCGTAAAAGGCCAAGTTCCCACACCGGGAACAGACCGCGCGAGCGGCGATCGAGATGGAACAGAAGTTCACGTGGATACAGACACACGGCAGTTCGACGTAACGGATACAGAATCTGCGGGAGCAGAACTGGCCGGACTCGACCCCGCAGAACTCGAAATCTGCTTGAAGGTTCTGCGCGAAGCAGCCGAACTCGACGACGAGCATCCCGACTCGATCATCATGCAGCGTGCCGTCGGCCATCTGTTCAAACGACTCAAGAAGAAGCGTCGCCTCGCCTCGCGTGCGGCGGTCAACGACGCCGACCGCAGTGTCGTCGCCGCAACGGCGACGGGATCACCGGATCGAATCGACGACGAAACCGCCGGCATCCCCATCACGTCCAACACTGCCGGGGCAATCGCGGGCACCCTTATCAAGGCGCGTCCCTGCTACATCTGCAAGCAGCGCTACACCCAGGTCGACGCGTTCTATCACCAGTTGTGCCCGGACTGCGCCGCAACGTCCCGCGCCAAGCGTGACGCCAGCACAGACCTGACCGGACGCCGCGCACTCCTGACCGGTGGCCGCGCCAAGATCGGCATGTACATCGCGCTACGCCTCCTGCGCGACGGCGCCCACCTGACGATCACCACGCGATTCCCCAACGACGCGATCCGGCGCTTCAAAGCGATGGAAGACAGCGCCGACTGGATTCACCGCCTTCGCATCGTCGGCATCGACCTCCGCGACCCTGCGCAGGTAGTCGCCCTTGCCGATTCCGTTGCAGCACAAGGCCCTCTCGACATCCTGATCAACAACGCCGCCCAGACCGTGCGCCGCTCCCCCGGCGCGTACGGCGCTCTGGTCGACGCCGAATCCGGCGCATTGCCGGCGGGCGAGCTCCCCGATGTGGTGACCTTCGGCAAAACCAGCGACGCGCATCCCGCAGCGCTCGCAGGCTCACTGTCCGACGTCGCAGCCATCACGTCCGGAAATCTCTCCGCCGACGCAGTCAGCTCGCTCGCGCTGGTCGCGAAATCCGCGTCACCCGATCGCATCGAGCAGGGCATCGCCATCGATGCCGGCGGACTCCTCCCCGACCTCGCACACACCAACAGCTGGGTTCAGACCGTCGAGGAAGTTGATCCGATCGAGCTTCTCGAAGTGCAACTCTGCAATTCGGTTGCTCCGTTCATTCTGGTCTCGCGCCTGCGCCCGTCGATGGCGGCAGCAGCAGCGCGTCGTAAGTACGTCGTGAACGTCTCCGCGATGGAAGGCCAGTTCAGCCGCGCGTACAAGGGTCCTGGTCACCCGCACACCAACATGGCGAAAGCAGCACTGAACATGCTCACTCGCACCAGCTCCAAGGAAATGCTCGAGGACGGCATCCTCATGACTGCCGTCGACACCGGGTGGATCACCGACGAGCGCCCCCACTTCACCAAGATGCGCCTCGCCGACGAGGGTTTCCACGCTCCGCTCGACCTTGTCGACGGCGCCGCCCGCGTGTACGACCCCATCGTTCAGGGCGAACTGGGCGTCGACATCCATGGCTGCTTCCTCAAGGACTACAAGCCCTCACCCTGGTGAGAGAGGTGACCGCACACACCTCACCGTCTCGATGTGGCGATCTCGACACCCCATATACGCCGTGTCGAGTACCGCATTTGAGGTAGCGCTCGGCAATACCGCGCGATAATGGACCCCGACACTGCCCACTGCCTCGGAGGAACCATGACGATTGCCGTCGTACACAAGGACAGCCCGGAGGGCCGCGCGGCAATTGTCCACGGAGCACGAGAATCCGTGAATCGGCGCGAGCAACTTGTTGTCCTGCACGTACTCGACGACGTCAATGTCCCGGACACCGACGAAGACAGCGCGGCTTTACGCGGCGAGATCCAGTCTGCGCTGGACGCCGGCGGATTCGCTCAAACACCGTGGGAGCTCCGCACCACCGAACACGACGGCGATCCAGTGACCGCGCTGGTCGAGTTGGTCGATGCCGTCGAAGCCGATCTGTTGATCGTGGGAACGCGTCGTATGTCCCCGATCGGCAAGTTCCTACTCGAGCGCCCGCTGCAGCGGCTACTGCTCGAAGTCGAGGTCCCGATCCTCGTCGTGAAGGAACCTCTACCTGCGGAGTGAGCTCACTCACACGCATTCGGGTCCCGCATTTGTAGGCTGACTACATGACCGGACCCGTGAGTGACCGCAATATCGACAGTCGACCCGAGCGCGAACTCGACATCATCGTCTACGGAGCTACCGGCTTCGTCGGCAAACTCCTTGCCGAATACCTCGTTCAGCATGCACCCGCCGGAACGAAGATCGGCCTCGGCGGGCGTTCCCTCGAGAAGCTGACCGCCGTGCGGGCCGGATTGGGTGCTGCGGCAGCCGAACTCCCCCTCGTTGTCGCCGACGCCGATGATTCGACCGCCTTGAAGGCGCTTGCCGAACGAACGCACGTCGTAGCTACGACGGTCGGTCCGTATGCCAAGTACGGCCATCAGTTGGTTCACGAATGCGCCGCCGCGGGAACCCATTACGTCGACCTCACCGGTGAGGTTCTCTTCCACCGCGAGAGCATCGACGCCAATCACGAACTTGCCGTGTCGACAGGTGCCCGCATCGTCCATTCGTGCGGCTTCGATTCCGTCCCTTCCGATCTTGGGGTCCATGTTCTTCACAAGCTGATCGAAGCGGACGGCGCCGGGGAGTTGACGGACACCACGCTGGTGGTCACGTCACTGCGCGGCGGCGTCAGCGGCGGGACCATCGATTCACTCCGCACGCAGATCGACGTGTCGAAACACGATGCACGGTTGCGGAAACTCGCGGCCTCGCCTTACTCGCTGAGCCCCGATCGCGCCAGCGAACCCGATCTGGGAAAGCAGAGTGACGCCACGGTGGTCGACGGCCGAAAGATCGATCCGTCGCTGCACGGCTGGAAGGCGCCCTTCTTCATGGCGTCCTACAACACCCGAGTCGTGCGACGCAGCAATGCCCTTCGCGAGTGGGCCTACGGCCGAAAGTTCAAGTACACCGAGGTGATGAACGTCGGTTCGTCTGTGGTCTCACCGGTGATCGCCGGCGGCGTTGCCGTGGGACTCGGCGCCTTGATCGCAGGCCTCGCACTGCCGCCGACGCGTTTCCTCCTCGACAAGGTTCTGCCGTCCCCGGGCGAGGGACCAAGCGAGGACACTCAGAGCAAAGGCCACTTCACCCTCGACGTATTCACGGTGACCACAACGGGCGCGCGCTACACCTCGCGTGTCCGGGCCAAAGGCGACCCGGGATATAGTGCTACCGCAGTGATGCTCGGCGAATCAGCGCTGAGTCTTGCTGTCAGTAACGCAGAATTGCCCGATAACGCAGCATTACCCAACGCTGCAGGCGTCCTCACCCCGGCCACAGCCTTGGGGGATGTCCTGGTCGAACGTCTGCGTCGTAGCGGTTTCGAGATCTCCGCAGGCCGGTTGTGATGTATCCATCGAGGCTCTGTCCACCTGCGAGATACTCACGAGTAACATTGATTGTGGTTCATGGCACCCGTCGTGGTGCTCCGATTTCGGAAAAGTGAGGCTATTCATGACTGAGCGCGTTCAGGTCGGCAGTCTGCAGGTTGCCAAGGTTCTCTACGACTTCGTGGTCGAGGAGGCTCTGCCAGGCACCGGTGTAGATGCCGAGACCTTCTGGGCCGGCGCTGACAAGGTCATCACCGAGCTCGCGCCGAAGAACCGCGCCCTGCTTGCCAAGCGCGACGATCTGCAGGCGCAGATCGATCAGTGGCATCGCAACCAGGCCGGCGCTCCCATCGACGCCGCCGCATACAAGGCGTTCCTGCAGGAAATCGGATATCTCCTGCCCACACCCGCCGAGTTCTCCGTGACGACCACCAACGTCGACACCGAGATCACCTCAACCGCGGGCCCGCAGTTGGTCGTCCCGATCCTCAATGCCCGCTTCGCGCTCAACGCCTCCAATGCTCGCTGGGGTTCGTTGTACGACGCGCTCTACGGCACCAACGCCATCTCCGAGGAGAACGGCGCCGAGAAGGGTTCGGGCTACAACAAGGTCCGCGGCGACAAGGTCATCGCCTGGGCTCGTGAATTCCTCGACGCGGCAGCACCTCTCGCGTCGGGATCGCACGCCGATTCGACCAAGTACTCGATCGACGGCAGTGAGCTGAAGGTCACCCTGGCGGATGGCACTGTCACGACGCTCGCCCAGCCGGAGAAGTTTGTCGGCTACCTCGGTGAGAAGGACGCGCCCACCAGCATTCTGCTGCGCAACAACGGACTGCACGCCGAGATCCAGATCGACGCGTCCTCCCCGATCGGCAGCACCGACGCGGCCGGCGTCAAGGACGTCGTTCTCGAATCCGCGGTCACCACGATCATGGACTTCGAGGATTCGGTCGCCGCTGTCGATGCCGACGACAAGGTCGTCGGTTACCGCAACTGGTTGGGCCTGAACCGCGGCGACCTGTCCGAGGAGATCAAGAAGGGCGCCAAGTCCTTCACCCGCACGCTCAACGGCGACCGTAAGTACACGGGGGTCGACGGCAGCGAACTCAGCCTGCACGGTCGTTCACTCCTGTTCGTCCGCAACGTCGGTCACCTCATGACCAACCCGGCGATCCTCGACGCCGACGGCAACGAGGTTCCCGAGGGCATTCTCGACGCGTTGATCACCAGCGCCTGTGCTGTCCACGGCTTGTCGATCAGCGAAGCCAACGGCCCACTGGACAACAGCCGCACCGGTTCGATCTACATCGTCAAGCCCAAGCAGCACGGTCCCGAGGAAGTTGCCTTCACCACCGAACTGTTCGGCCGTGTCGAGCAGGTCCTCGGCCTGCCGGAGAACACGCTCAAGGTCGGCATCATGGACGAAGAGCGTCGTACGACGGTCAACCTTGCAGCCTGCATCAAGGAAGCCGTCGACCGCGTTGTCTTCATCAACACCGGCTTCCTCGACCGCACCGGCGACGAGATCCACACCTCCATGGAAGCCGGCGCGATGGTGCGCAAGGCCGAGATGAAGAAGCAGAAGTGGATCGGCGCGTACGAGGACTGGAACGTCGACACCGGCCTGGCCTGCGGTCTGCAGGGCAAGGCTCAGATCGGCAAGGGCATGTGGGCCATGACCGAACTGATGGCGGACATGCTCGAGCAGAAGATCGGCCACCCCAAGGCCGGCGCCAACACCGCCTGGGTGCCTTCGCCCACCGGCGCCACCCTGCACGCGACGCACTACCACCGCGTCGACGTGTTCGCGGTTCAGGACGGCCTGAAGGGTAAGCCGCGCGCGAGCGTCGACGACATCCTGACCATTCCGCTCGCCCCCAGCACCGACTGGACGGACGCGGAGAAGAAGGAAGAACTCGACAACAACTGCCAGTCCATCCTCGGCTACGTCGTCCGGTGGATCGACGCGGGTGTCGGCTGCTCCAAGGTTCCCGACATCCACGATGTCGCCCTCATGGAGGACCGCGCAACGCTACGCATCTCGAGCCAGCTGCTCGCCAACTGGCTGCGTCACGGCATCGTCAGCGAGACCGATGTCGTGAGCGCACTCGAGCGCATGGCACCGGTTGTCGACCGCCAGAACGAGGGCGACGCGGAATACCGGAACATGGCACCTGATTTCGATTCCAACATCGCCTTCCAGGCCGCGAAGGAACTGATCCTCGAAGGTGCGAAGCAGCCCAGCGGATACACGGAGCCGATCCTGCATCGCCGCCGCCGCGAGTACAAGGCCGCCAACGCCTGATTTCACCTCGCTCAACTCGAACAGCCTCGACGCCGCTCCCGGTGTCGAGGCTGTTCGCGTTGGCCCCGAAGATTCGTCACTAGACTGGCTCTCGGCAGAGATCGTCGAGTGAGCAAGGTAGGGCAGCGTACGTGGGCGAACATCGCGGCGGGTCAGGCGCCAGAGGTATCAGTAAGGGGCCGATCCTGGTTGTCGTGGCGGTCGTCCTGATCGTGGCCGGATTCTTCGGGTGGAAGGCCCTCGGTAATCGCATCGACGATCAAGGTCAGCAAGCAGCGGGGACGTGCGTCGAGGGCAACCGGACGCTCGACATCACGGTTGATCCGTCGATTGCCCCGCAGGTCGAGCAGTTGGCCAAGCGATTTACCGACACTTCACCGGTGATCCGAGATCATTGCATCACCACTGCAATCAATGCGGTGCCATCGCCATTAATCGCAAACGCCCTGGCAGCAGGCGCCGAATGGGATTCCGCCGCGCTCGGACCGCGCCCAAATCTGTGGATTCCGACCAGTTCTTTCGAACTCGCCCCACTGTCCGGTAAAGCCGTGATCAACGGAGAGCCACGTTCCATCGCGAACTCGCCGGTTGTGCTGGCGGTTGCGCCGGAGACAGCAACTTCGCTGGAGTCCGCGAACGCGGGATGGCAGTCCCTCGGTGACACAACACTCGCACTTCCGGTTGGCAGCCCGCAGACCGTCATGGCAACGCAGGCAATTGCCGCGGCCGTGGCCGGCGCGGGTTCCGGACCGGTCACCCTCGAACAGGCTCAGTCCAGCCAAGTCACATCGGCATTGAGCGCTCTCGCGTCACAGTTTCAATCCCTCCCGACGCCGCCCGCCACCACCGCCGATGCACTAGCCGCCCTCACCAGCGGCGCCCCTGCCACTGTCACCGCCGTCCCGGCCATCGAACAGTCGATCGCCCAGTCGGCCAACGCTGACATGACGGCATTTTCCCCGAGCGGCGCAACTCCGCTCGCGGACTATCCGGCGGTGATCGTCGCGGGCGGCGGAATCGACGAAACCGCCGCACGCGCCGCCGCACAGTTCTCCGAGTTCATGCGCGATACGGAGCAGTCCCAGATCTTCGTCGACGCCGGATTCCGCGTCGAGGGTAAGAGTGTCCCAGATCTGGGTGCACTCGAACCCGCGCAGATCACCTCAACCCTGACGCCCGCATCGGCGGAAACTGCCACTGCTCTGAACGCTGTTGTCGCCAACCCTGTTTCCGTTCGCAGCGCAACCATCCTGCTGGATACCTCGACGTCGATGAGCGCCAACTTGTCCGCAGCCGGTGCGGCGATCGAGTCTCAGTTGGTCCGCAGCCCGGACGCCTCCGATGTCGCGGTGCACGCGTTCCCTGGCTCGAGCGCCACGGCATCGGAGCGTGTAATCGTTCCCGGCGCACCCCTCAACGCTGATCAACGAACCAAACTCACCGCCGCTATGAGCAGTCTCAGCGCTGAAGGAAAAACATCGAAATACCCCGCGCTGGCCGCAGCGTACAAAGACGCGGCAACCGGATACGACGCCAATCGAACCAACTCCGTTCTGTTGGTCACCTCTGCTGCCACCGACGAGTCGACGATGACACGCGCCGAACTCCTCAGCGCCATCGCGTCGGCAACTGATCCAGCTCGCCCGGTGCGGGTCGACGTTCTGGTTATCGGTTCCAGTGGCGATGCCGCCACGCTGCAAGATGTCTCCGACAGAACTGGTGGAACATTGATTCGCGTGAACCCGGATGACTCTGCCGCGATGTCGGCTGCAGTCGCGGAACTGCTGTCCTGATGGCGCGGATCGCAGTATTTGCCGTTGTTCTCGCACTTCTCACCTGGTTTCTGCACCGCAGGCTGGTCCGAGCAACCGGCATGCCGACGTGGTGGGCCCGCATTACCGACACCGCATTGGTGCTGTTGGCCGTTCTGACGCTCATCGGCATGGGCAGCGGCGAGGTCTTCGCCACGTCGTGGGCCCGCCCGGTCGGGTTTCTCGGGTGGGTCTGGTTGGCTTCGTGGTTGTATCTGATTCCGGGGCTGCTGATCATCGGAGTGTGCGCCGGGGTCAATCGTCTGGTGCGTAGACGACGTGAGGAACCTGAGGTGGATCCGGCGAAGCGTCGTACTTTGCAGTTGGCAACCGCCGCGGTCACGGTTGCGGCGTTGGGCACTGCCGTATACGGGGTGTACGAGGCGTCGAACCCGAAGGTCTCCCGGATTCGGGTGCCGTTGGCCCGCCTGCCCGAAGGCTTCAACGGCTACCGGATTGCCTTGATCACCGACTTGCATGTGGGCCCGGCCCGCGGAGTCGACTTCACCCGCAAGGTGGTCGAGATCGTGAACTCGCAGAATGTCGATCTGATTGCGATCGGCGGTGACCTCGTGGACGGCACAGTCGCGAAGGTTGCTCGCGATCTTGGGCCGCTCGCCGATCTTCATGCGCCGGACGGGATCTTCGGGGTCAGTGGCAATCACGAGTTCTACGCCGACGACGGCGGCAAGTGGCTCGACGTGTGGGAAACCTTGGGGATCACCACGCTTCGTAACAGCCGAGCGCCGATCGAGCGTGGCGGCGACACCATCGACATCGTGGGCATCCACGACTACACGTCACCGGCCCCGTACGAGCCGGATCTGACAGCAGCACTGAACGGGCACGATCCGAATACATTTGCGTTGCTGCTCGCCCACGAACCCCGCCAAGCGCTCGAAGCGTCGGAGATGGGCATCGATCTGCAACTGTCCGGGCACACGCACGGCGGACAGATGTGGCCGCTGCGCTATCTCGTGCCGCTGCAACAACCTTCGGTGCAGGGCCTGGACACGATCGGCAATACCGTTCTGTACACAACGCGCGGCGCCGGAGCGTGGGGTCCGCCGGTGCGCGTCGGCGCGCCGCCGGAGATCACCGTCCTCGAACTCGTTCGCGAGAACTGACGGTCTCCGGCGGGCACACGCCTTAGTTGCCTGCGAACGCTTCGATCGGCGGGCACGAGCAGATCAGGTTGCGGTCGCCGTGTGCACCGTCGATACGACGCACGGACGGCCACACCTTGGGACGAGCCTTACCGCGCGGGAACACTGCGATCTCACGCGAGTACGGGTGATCCCACTGCGCCGCGATGCTTCCGGCAGTGTGGGGAGCGCCGCGAAGCGGGTTGTCCTCCACAGTCCACTCACCGGCTCCCACGCGATCGATCTCGCCGCGAATGGCGATCATCGCGTCGCAGAACTCGTCGATTTCCTCGAGGTTTTCACTCTCGGTCGGCTCGACCATCAAGGTGCCGACCACGGGGAAGCTCATGGTCGGAGCGTGGAAACCGTAGTCGGCGAGACGCTTTGCGACGTCGTCGACGGTCACGCCGGTGTCCTTGGTCAGACCGCGCAGGTCGAGGATGCACTCGTGCGCGACCATGCCGTTCTCGCCGGTGTAGAGAACCGGGAAGTACTCGTCGAGTCGACGCGCGATGTAGTTTGCCGACGCGATGGCGGTCAGGCTGGCGCGGCGCAGGCCCTGAGCACCCATCATCCGGATGTAGGTCCAGGTGATGGGCAGGATGGACGCACTGCCGTACGGCGCTGCCGAGATCGTGCCTCTACCACCGAGTTCGGGGGCCATCGGGTGTCCGGGCAGGAACGGCGTCAGGTGCGAGCGCACGCCGATCGGTCCGACGCCGGGTCCCCCGCCGCCGTGCGGGATGCAGAAGGTCTTGTGCAGGTTCAGGTGGCTGACGTCGCCGCCGAATCGGCCCGGACGAGCAAGGCCGACAAGCGCGTTGAGGTTGGCGCCGTCGACGTACACCTGGCCGCCGGCGTCGTGTACTGCTGCGCAGATGTCGGAGATCTCGTGCTCGTACACACCGTGGGTGGACGGGTAGGTGATCATGATCGCGGCGAGACGCTCGGCGTGATCGGCGATCTTCGCGCGCAGATCGTCGACGTCGACGTCACCGTTGGGGCGGCACGCAACAACCTCGACGCGCATTCCGGCCATGACTGCCGAAGCCGCGTTGGTGCCGTGAGCACTCGACGGGATGAGGCAGGTGTCGCGGTGATCGTCGCCGCGGCTGAGGTGGTAGTTACGGATCGCGAGTAGGCCCGCGTACTCCCCCTGGCTTCCGGCGTTGGGCTGGAGGCTGACGTTGTCGTAGCCGGTGACCGCGACCAGCCAGTCCTCGAGGTCCTTGATGATCTTCAGCAGACCGGGTGCGTCGGACGTCGGCGCAAACGGGTGGATTGCGTTGAACGCGGGCCACGTGATGGATTCCATCTCGGCGGTCGCGTTGAGCTTCATGGTGCACGAACCCAGCGGGATCATGCTGCGATCGAGCGCAATGTCCTTGTCGGACAGCGCGCGCAGGTAGCGAAGCATCGCTGTTTCCGTACGGTAACGGGTGAAGGCTTCGTGCTGCAGGTAGTCGGAGGTACGCTCCTGATCAGCCGGAACCGAGTTGCCCTCTGCTTCGATGGCAACAACAGCGTCGTCGATCCCGAAAGCGTCGAGCACGGCAAGAACGTGGTCGGCGGTGGTGGCCTCGTCGCAGGAGATGCCGACATGATCGGCGTCGACCAGACGCAGGTTGATTCCGGATTCCTTTGCGGCAGCGACAACGTCGGCCGCCTTGCCCGGAACCTGAGCCAGCACGGTGTCGAAGAACGAATCGTGGACAACGGTCACGCCGCCCTCACGCAAACCGTTTGCCAACGCGTGCGCCCGGGCAGCGACGCGCAAGGCAATCGCCTTGAGTCCCTCGGCGCCGTGGTAGCTCGCATACATCGCGGCCAGGATGGCGAGGAGCACCTGAGCGGTGCAGATGTTGGACGTCGCCTTCTCACGGCGAATGTGCTGCTCACGCGTCTGCAGCGCCAGGCGATACGCCTTGTCTCCGTCCGCGTCGATGGACACGCCGACCAAACGGCCGGGCAGCTGACGCGCGAGCTTGGAGTGCACCGCCAGGTAACCGGCGTGCGGTCCGCCGTAACCCATGGGAACACCGAAGCGCTGGGTGGTGCCGAAGCACGCGTCCGCACCGAGCTCACCGGGCGAGGTGATGAGCGTCATCGCAAGTAGGTCGGCACCGACGGCAACCAGTGCGCCGCGCTCATGAGCTTCCGCAATGATCGAGGTGTAGTCGACAACGCGTCCCGAAGCGCCCGGGATCTGGGCGATGACACCGAAGAAATCGCCCTCGGGCAGTCCGGCAGTGAGGTCAGCGGAGACGATCTCGATGCCGAGCGGCTCGGCGCGCGTCTCGATGACAGCAAGGGTCTGCGGGTACAGGTCCGCGTCGACGACACAGCGTGGGGACTTGCTGCGGTTCGCGCGGCGCAGGAGCGTCATGGCTTCGGCAGCGGCGGTGGCCTCGTCGAGCATCGACGAGTTGGCCAGTTCCATGCCGGAAAGATCGGCGACCATGGTCTGGAAGTTGAGGAGGGCTTCGAGGCGGCCCTGGCTGATCTCCGGCTGATACGGGGTGTACGCGGTGTACCAGGCCGGGTTCTCGATGATGTTGCGCAACAACACCGGCGGAGTGAGCGTGTCGAAGTAGCCGAGGCCGATCATCGACGTGGCAACCGTGTTCTGGGCAGCGAGGGCGGACAGTTCCGCGAGCGCTTCGTGCTCTCCGACCGGCAACGGCAATGCGTCGAGTCCGGCAGCGATTCCGCCGGGTGCGGCGTCGAGAATGACCGACGGAACGGCCTTGGTTGCGAGATCGTCGAGGGAGTCGACCCCGATGAGTTCGAGGATGCGCGCGAGTTCCGCGGCGTTCGGACCGACATGGCGGTCGGCAAAATTACGGCTTGCAGCGTCGATCACGACAACTCCCAGGCAGATCGGAGGATCAGGACACACACCGACTGCGGTGTGTTCCTCCCCCTCTGTCGCCTGCTCGACAACGAGCGCCTGAGAGATTCGGTAGTGATCCACCATGCCGGCGGAACCACAGCCTTTCCCCGTCGGCGGGTGGGTTATCCCACCGCTTTCCAGAGGCGTCGGAGCCCGTACGGTCCTTGGTGCCTGAGAGATTGACGGGGAGGTATTGCTCCTTCGGCGCCCTGATAACGCTCACGACAAGTCCGCAAATCGAAGACTGGTGTGTGAAGCACTACCCGAGGCTCTCCCGTACGCCGGCGACGCGTGGACCAGTCTAGTTGACCGGCCGACCTTCCGTCGCCACCACATCGACCGAGCGGGTGTGACGCCCGGAACACTATCCGGTCTTGCGGCTCACACGATTCTTGCGGCGCGACGCCAATTCGTCTTCGGGATTCGGATCACTTTCGCCGCCGTCCGCACGCTCGGCCGGGAAGTCGGCGATGGTTCCGGTGAGTTCACGCATCGCGCCGCTGACGGCGATGCCGAATACTCCCTGCCCACCTTGGAGCAGGTCTACGACCTCTTCCGGGGACGTGCACTCGTAGACGGTGGTCCCGTCGGAGAACAGAGTGATGTTGGCGAGATCGCGAACGCCGCGGTGACGCAGGTGATCGACGGCCACCCGGATGTTCTGCAAAGAGATTCCGGTGTCGAGCAAACGCTTGACGATCTTGAGAACCAGAATGTCCTTGAACGAGTACAAACGCTGGCTGCCGGATCCGGCCGCGCCGCGGATGGACGGGACGACCAGTGCGGTCCGTGCCCAGTAATCGAGCTGACGGTAGGTAATGCCGGCGATCTGGCATGCGATGGGAACGCGGTAGCCGACAAGATCGTCAGGAATGGAGTCGTCCGGGAACAATCCCGGCTGCAACTCTTCCGACATGGGTTGGGCAGCCGGATCTGCAGTCAGTTCAGCGACGCCGGAATTCTCCGCCTTGCCTACGTTCGACTGTTCTTCCACTGCCGTCTCCTTCTCGATACGCCATCGTGTCATCACGCTGTGCTATGCGGCAGAGTCTGATACCCGAACAGAAACGGATACCCGCGTCAGCCGATCTCGAACCACCGAACATTTCGAAGCAGTGAATCCGAGGCACGTAATTCCACGAGTGGACTTACCTAGAGTACGCCCCGACAGAGCACCAAGACCAGACTCTATTTCAAGGCTCAACGATCTTCACCGCTCGCAACGGTAAGACCCCGGCGCGATTTTGGTCAACGCAACACGCCGAACGAGACTAAACCTCTACTTGAGAGTTGAAGCCTCAAGCCAGTCTCGGAAACTTTCGGCTAACCGTCAGTTGCCTTGAAATCATCCGGCGAGATCGTGTCCAGGAATTCCTTGAATTTCTCCACCTCGTCTTCACGCTCGTCAGGAATGACCAATCCCGCCTCGGCAAGGACTGATTCCGAGGCAAAGATCGGGACCCCGATCCGAAGTGCCAACGCGATGGAATCCGACGGACGAGCGGAGACCGTAGTTTGCTCGTCGAAAACCAGGTCGGCATAGAACGTGCCTTCTTGCAGATCCACGATGCGGACTTCCTGCAGACTGCGGCCGAAGGATTCGATCAGTATTTTGATCAGGTCGTGTGTGAGCGGCCTCGCCGGCTCGACTCCCTGTTGCTCCAGAACGATCGCCGTGGCTTCCGTCTGCCCGATCCAGATCGGAAGGTACCGATCACCATCTGACTCGCGGAGCAATAAAACCGGCTGATTCTGGGGCTGCTCGACACGAACTCCGATCACACGCATTTCGCCCATCGAGCTTGCCTCCAACCTGAAATGACCCTGGTGGCCGAATTCACGACCGTACTGAGATTCTATTCGCGTGGAACGAGATGATCGAGAACTCAGCGATCAAGACTTCCGCGGACTGCTGATTTGACCAGGCATGTATGCAATGTCAACGACAATGCTGCCAGTTCTCGAACCATTTCCTCGGCTCGATCACGGGCACCCGCATCACGTCCCTTGGCTACCGGTCCGGCGATCTGGGTAACCAACCCGGCTTCACGATCCGCAGCCAACTTGAACGCACGTAGATGTCGTACTTCCAAACCGTATTCCGCCATCGCCTTGGCTGTCCGGGCCAACGTCACTGCGTCTTCGTCGAAGAATCCGGCAGCGCCTGGCACGATCAGGCCGGTGCGAATGAGGTCGGTCAGGAATCGATCGTCGATGTCCGCGCGAGCGAGAAGATCCGCCCGACCCACTCGGACTTCTCGATCCACCCGGAATACCTCGGGCGATACTTCTCCCGGAGCGATCGACAGGACGCGCGGACGTCGCGGCGCAGAGTTGTCTGCGCTGACCGTCGCGGCACCACTGTCGATCGCCTCGAGTTGTTCCTTGATGACTTTCAGCGGCAGGTACTGATCACGTTGAGCGGTCAGTACGTAGCGAAGACGCTCGCAGTCCTCGATGGAGAACCTGCGGTATCCCGACGGCGTCCGTTGTGGGCTGATCAAGCCTTCGGACTCGAGGAAACGAATCTTCGAAATCGTCACGTCGGGAAAATCTGGACGCAACCGATCCAGCACGGAGCCGATAGACATCCCCGGCTGGCTCTGCTGCCGCAATGCCGTCATTAGCTACCAGCACCTGCTGACGCCTCGCCCACCTGCGAACCGCCGGAACGCGGGCCGGTGAGGAAAACCAGACGGAACTTACCGATCTGCACCTCGTCGCCGTTGGCCAGCACTGCCGAATCGACAGGCTCACGGTTGACGTACGTGCCGTTGAGGCTTCCGACGTCGACGACGTGGAATTCGGCTTCTTCCTGACGGAACTCGGCGTGGCGGCGGCTGACCGTCACATCGTCGAGGAAGATGTCACTGTCCGGGTGGCGACCTGCCGACGTGGTCGGCTGATCCAGCAAGAAACGCGATCCCGCGTTCGGTCCTCGTTTGACGACGAGCAGAGCCGCGCCGGCAGGTAGACCTTCGACACCTGAAACCGGCTGCTCGGCGGCCGGTGCTGCTGAGGAGTTGTCGAGCTCGTTGAGGAAATCTGCACGGAATACCGATGTGGTCTCCGCCGGCGTCTCCCCGTAGCCCGCGTCGTTACCGTTCTCGCTCACTGTTTCTCCTCCTCGATCAATCGTCCAGATCAGAAATCACTGGACTACGCAGTGCACTTTTTTCTCGAGCATCTTTCACAGTCACTTACAGATACGACCTGCACCCCGACTTGGCACATGCGTACCCCACGACCGTACCCTGCGCGCACCCTTGTGTGCAGCGAGACTGGCCGCGACACAACGGGTCGGCAGTCAAGCCCTAGCTGGACGTCAGTGCGGTGTATCCCGCAGCATCCAAGGTCTCCGAAATCGCACTGTCCAAAGTGGCTTCGTCGGCAACCTCGAGATCGACGAGCCAACCGTTGTTGTACGGATCGGTGTTCACGAGTTCGGGAGCACCGTCCAATTCGCTGTTAGCCGCAATAACTTTCGCGGTGAACGGCGCAAAGATGTCGGATACGCTCTTGGTCGATTCGACCTCACCGAGCGATTCGCCAGCGGTGACGTCTTCTCCCGCGGCGGGGAGCTGAACGAACACCACATCTCCGAGCTGTGACTGAGCGAAGTCGGTAATGCCCACTCGAACAGATGTCGGGCCGGTTCGCTTCACCCACTCGTGCTCCGCGGTGTAACGCAGATCGGTAGGTGTATCGAGCTCACTCACAGTGGCTTCCTTTCACATGCCGTCCGAAAGTTCCGGACGCAAAAATTCAATTTCCGGGTTGAGCGTATTGGCGCGGATTCAATTGTCGCAAGGCGGAGATCGTGACCTGCTGTGATTGCTCGACGGTGGAACTTCCGCCGCCCCGTGACACGTTGTCGAACACTCCGCCCGGAATGTTCAATGCCGCTGCCAAAGTCGGCGGATCGCCGATCGCGCTCACAGTGTACGGCGCTGCGATCTTGGTTCCGTCCACTTCGATGTCACCGCCGCGGCCACCGACCCACGAGTTCACGCCGATCCGGATCGGTTCGCCTGTGGCTCCGGCAATCTGAATAGCCTCGGCTCCGGCGGCACGTAGTTCCTGGATCAGATCGAGAATCACCTCGGGCCCGACACCGCCCGTCGGATCGGTCAACGTCATGGTGACGCCAGGACCGCTCGCCGGCGCTGTCCCCACCTGGATGGAGAGGGCATTCAAACGGGCCTGCGCTTCACCGAGAGCCGCGTCGGTGCTTCCGCTGCGCCGCAATGTCGCCAGAGAATCCTCGAGCTCCGAGACTTCCTGTCGCAGCGCGGCTTCGCGCCGATTCAGGTTGTCGAGAACCACAAGGAGATCGGCGGGGCGCGCAGAATCGAGCGAGTCCCCCGCAACCGTGCTGCGCACCTGAGTTGCGATTGCCACTCCCAGAACACCGAGCAGAACTGTCGCAAGAATTGCGAACACCACGTTGCTTCGGTGCTTGTTCACCGGTCGCAACTCGTGTCGTCCCTCGTCGTGCTTCCTGACCGCGTCAGCCATGTCTCACGCTCCGAACAGCCGGCGACGCAGTGCCGCTGCATTGCCGAAGATTCGAATCCCCAGGACCACTACGATGGCCGTCGAGAGTTGCGTGCCGACTCCGAGCTGATCACCCAGCCAGACGATCAGCGAGGCAACAAGAACGTTGAAGACAAACGAGACGACAAATACCTTGGCGTCGAAGATCTCGTCCAAGTACGCCCGCAAGCCACCGAATACCGCATCGAGTGCGGCTACAACGGCAATCGGAAGATACGGCGCGAATGCGTCGGGCACCTGTGGGCTGAAGACAACACCCAGGACGATGCCGATCACCAACGCGGCGAGTCCGTACAGGGCGGAACCGGCCTTCATCGAACTCGCTCCATCTATCTAGGTCCTATCGGTTCAGTCGCAACGCGCACCGGGCGCGTTGCGGCGGGCGGAAGGCTCATCGAATTATCCTCGGCCACAGCAAAACCGACGCCGTACAGCTGCGCGATGCTGGACATCCGCAGGTAGGCATCGCTCACGACAAATTCTCGCTGCAAAGCACGAGAGTCACCGATTGCCTCGACGACGTACGGCGAGAAGACGGGCTGATTGTCGACCAGCATCGCGCCGCCGGCCTGACGGATCGTTACCGTCGGGCCGATGCGCACGCCGCCCACGGCAACGGCCTCGGCGCCGCCGGCCCACAGTGCGTTGACCACACTCTGTATATCTCGATCGAGTACGACGCTCTTTCCCCCGACGCTGCGTTGCGATGCGTCGGAAAGATTGGGGCGTCCAGCCGGGTCGGTGAGGGTGACGGTGATGCCTTCGCCGTGTACGGCTTCGGCGCCCGCTTCGGCTTCGACGCCGCGCAGTTCCCCGAGAATTTTGTTGCCTTCGGTGTCTCCGGCCAATGCGGTGGCTCGGGCGGCGTCGACCTGCTCGGTGAGGGAGTGCCGAGTCGCGTCCAGATCGTCGATCTGATCTTCGGTCGCACGTACCTTCGCAACGAGATCGGAACGGAGATCTTCGGTGCCGGACACCTGCCCAGCTGCCGAGACCGCTGAGACTGTCAGAACAAAACCGAGCAGGAGTCCGCCCAGAGCCAGCCACGGCCCGGTTCGGGGCATGGAGTTCTTGCTGTGTTCATGTTCTCGTTCGAGCGCTGCAGCCTCGTATCCGGGATCGAGGTGTTCGGTCATCAGCGACCGGAGCAGTGACGGCACCGGGTTGCGGCGCACGTCCTCCCCCGTTCTTTTCATCGGGGTACAACCTCGTAGGTCCGCGCAATCCGGGCAGCTTTGAGCACATAGATCACGGCGGTCCACACGTACAGGACTGTTCCCCAGATCAGGAAGGCAAAACCGAAAGCGTGAGTGAATCCGGCGATCGGCCAATCTCCGTGGCCGGCCAGTATCAGCGGCAACGCAAACATCAGCAGGAATGTCGCGGCTTTACCGAGATAGATGACCTCGGGCGGCGGGAGGCCGCGTCTGCGGTAGATCGGAAGAGTGAGAGCAAGGATCAAGTCCCGGCCGATCAGGATCGCTGCGACCCACCAGGGGATGAAGTCGCGGGCCACAAACGTCACGAGCGTCGTCACGACGTACAAGCGGTCGACCAGTGGATCGAGAACAGCGCCCAATTTCGAGCTCTGATCGAGAATCCGCGCCAGTTTGCCGTCGAGCCAGTCCGTGAATCCGGTGAGCATCAGTAGCGCCAGCGCCCACCCGTCCGAATGTGTCACCAAGAGCAGGTACGCGAACACCGGGAGCAGCAGCAGGCGAGCCATGCTGAGAATGTTGGGAACCGTCAGAACTCGATCTGTCACGACAAGTTCCTGTTCACCTGATGTCACTGCACACACCTCGTATTGTTCCGCACTCCGCATCGAACTGCCCGCCGTTGCGGCGCCGTGGTGCCAGCTTTCCACAGCACTTGCGACATTTTGCTCATGGCCGCTCAGGGAGCCGCTCGCGCCCGTGTGGGTGTTGTTACCGCCAGGCGAAGACGGGTTGTTCGAGGTTGTCGATCCGGGTGTGCCGCCCACTGAGAACTTCCCGGAGTTGGTAGACGACGGCACCGGTCGGAGCATGCACGAGGCTGGTTCGAAACGGCCACTGCACCACAGGATTCGGAGACTCCTCGATCGACACGAAACGCGGGTCCACATCGAGTTCGGCTGATGTGACCGCGTACAACGACGCCACCTCGTCCGGGTTGGGTACCAATTTTTCGATCTCGGCGCCCGACCACACGACAAACGGACGGATCACGAAGCCTGAGCGTGTGACGTAATCGTCGAGGCGGCCGATGATGTCGGACGTCGCGGCGGTCAGCCCCAGTTCTTCGGAGAGTTCGCGCAGTGCGCCTTCTTCGGGTGTTTCACCGGCGTCGACGCTCCCGCCTGGCAGGGCGAATTGACCGGGGTGCGCGCGCATTTTGCTCGGCCGCTTGGTCAGCGGGAACACCGATGTGCCGTCGGCATCTCGCATCAGGGCAAAGACCACAGATGCCAACCTGCGCCCATCGAGGTCGACAGACCGTGGTTCGAAGGTCGAAAAGGCTGATTCGACATGGGCCCGATCCAGTAAATCCGCGTTCACCATTTCTCGACAGTAGCGCGGCCCCGGCAAGATTCAGACACAGGCCAGTTTCCAATTGAGCGTTTTGCGAGAATACCTGCGGAAAACCCTGTCATGCTGACGTAGTGAAGGCATGGTTCGAGCACACGGTCGTCGATACCGGACGGCTGCCGTTGTTCTTCCTGCTGGTCGCGTTTTTACTTACCTTTCTGTTCATCAGATTCAGTGTGCGCATGATCCGCGCCGAAGTGTCGTGGTGGCCGGGCAATGTCACGCCGGGCGGTATGCATATCCATCACATGGTGTTCGGGCTGATGATGATGCTCGTCTCCGGGTTTGCCTTTATCGCATTGGCGGATTTCCACACCCCGGTCGCCAATTGTGTGCTCGCGTCGGTGTTCGGAATCGGTAGCGCCTTGGTTCTCGACGAATATGCGCTGGTTCTGCATTTGCGGGATGTCTATTGGGCCGAAGAAGGTCGGTCGTCGATAGATGCGGTCTTCGTGGCGATCGCCATTTCCTTTCTTTTCTTGTTCGGCGTCCATCCGATCGGGTTTGCCGGCGAGTTCGACCCATACGAGGAAGATCGCAGTATCGCAACCCTCATTGCAATTGTTGTCGCGCTGATACTCCAATTGGCACTCGCGATGATCACACTTCTCAAAGGCAAGTTGTGGACCGGTTTGATCGGATTGTTTTTCCCGCCGCTCCTCATCGTCGGCGCAATCCGGCTGAGCCGCCCGGGTGCGCCGTGGGCCAGATCCCGGTACCGCGACAAGCCGGCGAAGATGTCTCGCGCGGTCGCCCGCGAGCAACGCGTCAGGGAACCACTGATCAAAGCCAAAATTCGATTTCAGGAAAGCGTCTCGGGGAGTTTCGGGGTACCGGAAGCCATCCCTTCAGCAGCAACTGAACCGACCACGGTGTCGACACCAGAGCCCCCGGCTACGACTCCGAAGTGGCGGCTATCCGACGCACTGCGGTGGCGTCGTACCCGCAGACGGCTTCGCACCGTCCCCGTGTGGCGGTTACCCGTTCTGCTTGTCGTCGCGGCATTCTTCTTGGCCGACACGCTTATCGATCTCGACAGTTCGGTGTTCGACGGCTTCGGTTCTGATTCGCTCGAATACGCCGTGGATCCGGGAGCTACAGCAACTCTGCTGAGCGTGATTGCCGGTGGAATGATCACCCTCACCGGTCTGGTGTTCACTGCGATCACACTGGCCATGCAATTCGGCGCTTCGCAGATATCGGTGCGAGTGGTGCCGATGCTGGCTCAGCAGCGAGTCATGCGATGGTCCATCGGGATGTTTCTCGCGACATTTGTCTACTCGATCATCGTTGCCCTCGATCTTGCTCTCAACACCCAACATTCAGCTCCCCAGATATCCACGTACACGGCGCTGTTTCTTGCGATCATCAGCGCCATTCTGTTTATTGCACTGGTATCTCGGGTCGGCTCAATTCTCAATTCCAGTCGCCTCCTGCGATGGATCGCAGCCGAAGGACGAAGCGCAATCGTTCGCTCCTACCCGCATTACGACGAGTCGACGTTGGACGCAACTGCTGCACCCGTAGTCGCCAATCCCGCACTGGCCGACGACGAGTCCGCAGACCTCTTGATCGTCCGACTGCGACACCTCTCCCCCAACGGGCGCATACTGCTGGCGATCAACCTGCCGCGACTGGAGCGGTTGGCATCGAAGTGGGGGGTCAGCATCGCAGTCGTGCCCGGCATCGGAGAATTCGTCGCCCAGAACGCGCCGCTGTTCGAAGTCCGTGGCACCTCGATGGCGATCCGTCCGGATTCGCTGATGTCGTGCCTGGTTTTCGGTGACACTCACGGTCCCGTAGTCGGTCCGGCCGCGGCAATCCAATCCATTGTCGATATTGCGCTCAAAGCATTGTCTCCGGCTATCAACGATCCTGGCCGCGCGGTCCAAGCTCTCGACCACATCGAGGATCTGCTCGTTCTGCTGGCACCGCGGGTGCATGCCGACTCCGCGACGTCCACGTTGACCCGAATCCGCGGGCAGCAGAGAACCTGGACGGACTACGTGTCCATCGCGACCGACGAAATTCGGCACTTCAGTACCAATTCCGCCCAGGTGCAGCGCCGCTTGCGCGCCGTGTTCACGACCTTGCTGGCAGCGTGCCCGGTGGATCAGCACGCTCCGCTCCTCGAACGCCTCGACGCCATGGACGCCGAACTGACCCGCGAGTGGACCGGCGAACTGGACATACGCCTGGCCGGTGTCACCGATCCCCAGGGCCTCGGATCCGAGGCAGGTGCAAGCGGCCGTGTCCATCCTCTGATTGTCGGACAACCAGGAGCGAAGTAATTCAGAGCGCCGAGTTGAACGCCTGAACCTTCAGATCCCGAGACAGGTTGTCGCGCTTCTCGAGCACCAACCGCCGCAACGACGCCGGCGCATCGGCATTGGCGTCGAGCCACCGATCGACCGCAATCAGATCCCCGGACGCCGGGAACAAGCCATTCACCAGGCGCCGCGCAATCTCGATGCTGCGCCCTGACCACCACGTGCGCAACGAGGCAAAATAGTCCGCCGCGTAGCCCTCGATCAGGGACGCGTCGACGCCGGCTTTGAAGCCGCCGATCATGGCATCGAGATGATCGTTCGACAATGTGAAGTCTGTGGTTGCGGCCTGCCAGACGCGTTGCTTGGTCGCTGCGGTGGGCAACGACGCGAGTGCGCGAGCGTGGGCGATCCGGCCGGCCGATGTCCCGTCGCTGCGCAACTCGTGGTCGAGGTCACTCGGTTCGGCAAAGCCTGTGGCAGCCAGGGCAATCCACATCGACCACCGAAGATCGGGGTCGAGAGCGAGCCCGATCGGGCCGGGGCTCTCGCCGAGCAGGATGGCACGCAACGCGTCAGCCCGCGAATCGTCGAGCGCCGCCGCGGCGGCACAGGCTCGGGCCCACGCCAACTGACGGCCCGATTCCGGTTCGCTCTCGAACATCGCCTTCCATGCCGTCGCCAACCACCCAGCCGCCGCGCTGGAGCGCAGCTCGCGCGGAACGTAGTGCGCGATTGCGAACTGCGCGTCAGCAGTGATCGAACTGAGAATCGCCAGGTCCGGTTCGGAAGGGCCACTTTGTTCGGCCACCGCGAGGTACCGGAATACCGACAGCTCACCGTCACGTACGGAGTTCCACAGCGAGGACAGAATCAATCCACGCGCGAGTGGATCGACAACACGCTCGAGCGACGATTCGACGGTGGCCAGCGACGCGGCGTCGAGCCGAATCTTTGCGTATGTCAGGTCGTCGTCGTTGAGCACGATCAGTGGTCCCGCGGGAACGTCGATCGGTGTGCGCTCCGCCGAAATGTCGACCTCGACGCGTGCCGTGCGAACCAGGTCGCCGGTATCGCCGTAGTTGTAGACCCCGACTGCCAGACGATGCGGTCGTGGATCAGTTTGCACCAATTCCCCGCCCTCGAACGTCAACGTCGACACTCCCGTTGTCTCGAGCCAGGCACGTGACCAATCGCGCATGTCTCGCCCGGACGTCGCGCTCAGCGCGTCGAGGAAATCGACTAGCCGAGTGTTACCGAAAGCGTTCGCCCGGAAGTACTTCCGTGACGCCTCGAAAAACGCGTCACGCCCGACAAAGGCCACCAGTTGTTTGAGGACACTCGCACCTTTGGCGTAGGTAATGCCGTCGAAGTTCAGCTTCGCAGCTTCCAGATCGACGATGTCGGCGACGATCGGATGCGTGGTCGGCAACTGGTCCTGCACGTACGCCCAGGCTTTTCGCTTGATCGCAAACGCCACCCAGGCGTCGGTGAACCGCGTTGCCTCGACGCTGACAAGCGATCCCATGAAATCGGCGAACGATTCCTTGAGCCACAGATCGTCCCACCACACCATGGTCACGAGGTCGCCGAACCACATGTGTGCCATCTCGTGCAGGATCGTGTTCGCGCGGCGCTGGTACTGCTCGGCAGTGGCTTTGCCGCGAAACACGTAGGACTCTGTGAAGGTGACGAGGCCCGGATTCTCCATTGCGCCGAGGTTGTATTCGGGAACGAATATCTGGTCGTACTTGCCGAACGGATACGGGTAGTCGAAGGCATCGGCATAAAAGTCGAGACCTTGCCGAGTCACCTCGAACACGTCGTCGGCATCGAGGTACTGGGCCAGCGACGCTCGGCACAGAACACCCAGTTCGACGGTGAGGTCGCCGCGACTCCACCCCGAACTCACTCGATGGTACGGACCGGCCGCCACTGCCGTGATGTACGTCGAAATAGGCAGTGTCGGAGCAAAAGTGACGGTCTTACTGCCGGTGGAATTCGAATCTGTCTGCACGGGAACCTGATTCGACAGCACTTCCCAGGACTGCGGTGCCGTGACCACAAAAGTGAATGGCGCCTTCATGTCCGGCTGCTCGAAGCACGCAAACACCCGACGCGCATCCGCTGGTTCGTATTGTGTGTAGAGGTACGCCTGCCCGTCGGCGTCGTCGACAAATCTGTGCAGACCCTCTCCGGAGCGGCTGTACTCCGCGAGCGCAGCAACCTGCACGACGGTCACATCCGACAGCCCGTTCAGCGCGATCCGCGCACCGTCGTACTCGACAGCGATACGACGGCCGTTCACCTCCACCGATTCGACCGCCCTACCGATGAAATCGAGCCACGTCGAATCCACGGTCGACGTCATCTCGATCGTGGTGACGGTCTTGAACGTCGCCACAGCAGGGTCGACCGCCGAGCGGAGGTCCAACTCCACCCGATAATCGGTGACCGATACCGCGGACGATCGGAGAGTGACTTCAGTTCGGTTCAGGTTTGCTGTGCTCACCCGTCTGATCCTGCCAGGCCGGGCGAACATCAGGTCCCCTATCCGGTGAAAGCTCCCTGCCACACAGTGTCGAACGGTGTGTGCGCCGAGACCCGGGCCTCGATACCCGCAGTGACAAACTTCTTTGCCAGTGCCACAGCTTCTCCCACGTCAGCGCCCTTTGCGAGTTCTGCGGTCACCGCAGCGGCAAGGGTGCAACCGGCACCGGAGACGCGCTCCTGGCCAACCTTGGGAGCAGAAAGTACCGTCACGTCGGTTCCGTCGAACAGCACGTCGACGGCGTCGTCGCCGGCCAGTTCCACGCCGCCCTTGGCCAGAACGTACTTCGGTCCGAGATCGTGGATACGACGCGCTGCTTCGATCAGTTCGTCGACGCTCGAGATCGCGTCCATTCCGGCCAAGGTGCGCGCCTCGAAGAGATTCGGGGTGACAACAGTTGCGAGGGGCAGGATCGAATCACGAAGTGCCGTATCGGTATCAAGTGCCGCTCCGGGCTCCTGACCCTTGCAGATCAGAACCGGATCGAGAACCACGTGCCGCCACGACTGGCGACGCAGCCCCTCCGCAACAACCTCGATGGTCGCGGGAGTTCCCAGCATGCCGATCTTCACGACGTCGAGATCGTGCGCCGACGTTGCTGCCTCGATCTGGTCTGCGATCACCTCGGGTGCGATGGGGACAAAGCGGTGGCCCCAGTTGTTCTTCGGGTCGAAGGACACGATGCACGTCGTGGTGGCGATTCCGTAGACACCGCGGGCCTGGAAGGTCTTGAGGTCGACCTGTAAGCCGGCACCACCGGTGGATTCGGATCCAGCGATGACATAGGCGAGGTCAACCACGGTACAAACTCCTTTTGAGGCTTCGACACCATTCACGGATACCCGCGAACGCCGGAGGTCGAAGTTTATCAACGTTGACCCCGGCGCTTCTCCGCGACTACGTGTCCTGGCTACTCACCCGCTCCACCGGAGGGTACGAATAGGTTTCGTCGAGGATCGCCTCCCCTGGCATATAGAGCCGAAGCACCAGCCTGAATGCTGCATCGGGCGACGGCAGCCAGTTTGCTCGCGCGGTGGCGTCGGTCGGCGCGTCCTTCGAGATGGTGATCCGGAGAGACCCATCTGTTTCGTAGCGGATTCCGGCGGTGCGGTCGCCGATCGAGTACCGGTCTATCGGGTTGTCAACCAGGTAGTAGCGCGGAATGTCGTAGAGCGTGATCGACCAGAATGCGCCGACGGGCGGTTTCTCCGGGAAGTTGATGAGATAGGTGTTCTCGCCGATCAGAGGCGCTCCGGTCACGTCGGTGAAGGCTTGTGCATACACCGCTTCGTAGGCGTGATTTCCCCACAGCCCCAGGCGGCACGCAATCGCCCTTTCGACAATGCGCACCTTCTCGTCCAGGATCTTCCACCGGTCGTCGTCGATCGTTCCGAGGCCGAGGTTGTAGAGGTTGTAGTCGAAGAGATGCAGGCCCACCGTCCATCCGTTGAAGACCGGTGCCTGGCCGTGTTTGGTGGCGTCCTCGAGCTCCGCGACGCCGTCCGCATACCAGGCGCGCAGGTCATCGCTGTCGACATCCGGAGACCACAAACCGGAAAACTGCTCGATCAGGGCAGATTCCGCGGTCGGAGCGGGGAATGCCTGTGACCAGCGGTGTGCCTGCTGCCAGAAGAGCAGTTCATCGGTAAGGTTCGCGTCCACCGCGGGTAGACCGTTCACTGTCGCGGCCGGGTCGAGTAACTCGAGTATCAGCAAATCCTGCAGCTTCGTCACGGCGGGAATGTCGCCAGGGCCGGTGCAGGCAAATCGGCCGACTATCGACACAATGTCGGTTGAGGCCTGGACCACCGGATGCTCCGATTCTCCGGTCCAGCCCGGTGGGACGATCAGAAAACTGCCGGCTTCATTGCCCGTAGCCCGCGTGCCGACATACGCGATGTTGTTCGTCCAGGCGTCGACAAATTGGAGTACGTAATAGCGATCCCCGGTTGCGGGCACGTCCAATCGCAGTGGTCCACCCGAAAGGTCAAGCTGCGCCATCGAATAGACGGTGTCGTTGTTGATCGTGACAAACGTGTCCTCTGGCCCTGCAAGTTTGCGGGCATGCGAGAAACTGTTGAACGGTGTTGCAGGATTGGAGCCGACTCCGGTCGTGACATAACGCTCCACCTGTCGGAGGTTCTCCACCAGCGGGTAGTAATAGAAATACGCAGCGGCCGCGGTCTCTGTCAGTGCACTCACACTCGTGTCCTTCAATCGGGCACTGTTACCAGTGCGGCGAAGACGCTAGTGCGGCCAACGATATCGATAATCGCGACAATGCGTAGAACTACGACAAATCGGGAATCCGTGTCGCCCAGGCTATGTCGTTGTCCTCGTAACCCAGCGGCGGACCCACAAACTCTCCCCCGCACGTGATCAACGCAAGCGTCTCCGGTCCGTCCATCCGGTTCAGGCGCTCGACTGGTAGTTCCCCGTCCTTGCGGTACTCGTCAACCGCATCGATCCGATAGGTCCACTCGTGGCCATCCTCCCCGGTCAACGTCACAACCGACCCCGGAGTCAACGACGAGAATTTCTTTCCGAAACCGTCACCGGCGTACACGTCATTGATGTGGCCGGTGATCACAACAGTTCCCGTACCCGAACCCGGAAATGCGGAGTCCGCCCACCAGCCGACCTTGCTCACATCCTCCGGAGGAATCAGCGAACCACCCGACGTTGTCTTGATCGCAAGAACCACGGCGGCCTCGCTGCCGATGCGCAACTGCGTCGGTGTTGCCGGATTGTCGACTGCCGCCTCCAACGCAGGTGGCAAATCCTCCTGCCCGGTCGCGAGAACCCGAACCGGTTGGTCACTGTCGTCCGAACACCCACTGACACACAACAACACCGTCAGCGCCGCTGCGCCGCACAGGCGCCGAAGCGTCTGGCGAGACGATTGCGTCACCGCGAGATCGGCCCGGACGGAACCTGGGAAATCGGAACTCGATTGCCTACATCGCGTCCGGGCAGTTCACCGTTCTGGTTGCCACCGTTGTTTCCGCCATTTTCGCCACCACCGCCGCCGTTTCCGCCACCCTGGTTGCCGCCATTCCCGCCGCCGTCTGGGCAGTCGGCCCCCGGATCGGTTGTATCGCCCGTCAGCACGATCTTGACCGCGGAGAGGTCGACGGATTGATTCTGCGCCACGAGGTTCGGAGTCGACGCATCAAAGGCGAGGGTTGCTCGGACCGGAATCACTCGTCCGTTGTCCGCATGCGTGACTTTCGTTCCGGACATCCCCAGATCCTGGGTCAGTGTCATACGTGAGCGGAGTTCTGGGTCGCCGGCGAGTCCCGCGCCGTCGATCCGCAAGGTGCCGCTGACCGGGCTGCCATGCGCGCGGATGGTTACCGAGGCTCGAAACTCGAGAGTGTCGCCTGGGACAGCGCGCCAGGACTCGATGGAATTGATCTTCGTGCCGGGTGTGCCGGTCGAGACGTCGTACCAGCCGTCGACGACGGCCGGATCGAGCGACATGGAGTTGTCATTGATCTCGGGAACGCACGTCTGCGTCAAAACGGGCGCGGCGCCGGCTACTCCCGGCAGCGCCGTAGTGATCAGGGCTGCGGTGGCAAAGATCGCTGCGCACGCACCTGCGGTACCAAAAGTTCTCATTCCCGCTACCCTCACCTACGGTCTGACAATCTGGTCAATTCAGTCAAAATACCAGTACAATCGCATATATCGGCACGATCGGACTGACAAAATATTCTTGTGGTGCCATCGGGCAATTATTCCGCAGCCGATCCCGACATTGGGTACATCGTTTCGGCGCGATTCAAAAGTTACAGTTCACCCGAGTAACCGCCGCGCGGCAATTGTGCTCACGCAGGCCTGATCATCCGCGCGTGTGCATAATCGGCGAGCGGCAGCGGAATGATTGCGGTGTGCAGTGCCGCGTGACGTGTTTGGCGCAACTCGCAAATGTCAAACCTGAGACATGCCACCTCGAGCACAAACGCCGTGATCCGACATGCGCACCGTGTCGAATAGACCCAGCAGACAACCGAAATGGTCGCTCGAGGCGGTGGCTGAATATCTCGGCGCGGACAGCGAGTTACTGCACGAGCAAGGAACCCTGGTTGTTGCCGGCGTCTGTCAGGACTCCCGTCAGGTTCGCCCTGGCGATATTTACGCGGCGCTGCCAGGCACCGAACACCATGGTGGCGAGTTCGTCGCCGAAGCCGCGCAGAGGGGTGCCGTCGCTGTGGTCAGCGATCGACCCACTGAAATATTGCCGGCGTTTGTGGTGAAGAACCCCCGAAAGATCCTCGGCCCTTTGGCCGCTTGGATATACGGCGATCCCTCCACATCGCTCGACGTATACGGCGTTACCGGCACCAACGGCAAGACCAGCACTACATTCATGCTCGAAGCCGGTCTAGCCGCGGCCGGACTGCGCACCGGCATCATCAGCGGAATCTGCGTTCGGGGACCAGACGGCGTATCGGAAGCGGAGCGAACAACACCTGAAGCGTGCACGTTGCAACGTACGTTGTCCGCTTTCGTCGACAACCGCGTCGACGCCGTCGCTATGGAAGCGTCGAGTCATGGCCTTGCACTACACCGAGTCAATGGGACGTTCTTTCGCGTCGCTGCCTTCACGAACCTTTCGCGTGACCATCTGGATTTCCACAAAACTATGGCGTCGTACTTCGACTCGAAGGCGCAGCTTTTCTTACCCGAACGTTGCGCCTGCGCGGCGATCAGTGTCGACGATCTGTACGGCAAAGCCCTCGCTGAACGCGTCACTGTTCCTCGTTTGACCTTCTCATCGCATGGTGCCAGCGCCGATGTCACCGCCACTGACATCGAGGCCGATCAAACGGGAACATCTTTTGTCGCACGCCATGGGAGTTGGGAGAGGAAAATCCGGCTGCGCCTGCTGGGGTGTCACCAAGTTGACAACGCATTGGCGGCAATTGCCGCTCTTCGCATCGGAGGAGTCGATATCGCGGCGGCGCTCGACGGTATCGAAAATCTCGACACCGTCCCCGGGAGATTGGAAAATGTGGAAATAGGACAGAATTTCCTGGCATTCGTCGACTACGTACACAACGCAGGTGCGCAACTCCGCTTGTTTCCGTACCTGCGCTCGTTGTCGAAGGGAAAGATCATTGTCGTCATCGGCGCCACTGGGGGCCGGGACCCCGGCAAACGCGAGCCTTTGGGTCGTACTGCCGGCAGTCATGCCGACGTTGTTGTCGTCACCGACGAAGGTCCGTACCGCGATGACGCAACAGCCCTCAGAAATGACGTGGCCGCGGGGGCGCGACACGCGAATCATGCAGAGGTGCTTATCATTCCGGATCGGGGTGATGCTATACGGACCGCCGTATGCTTGGCAGAAGCAGGCGATATCGTTGTCGTTGCGGGGCGTGGGAACGACCACGTGATGAACTACGACGGTACGGAGATAGTGTTCGACGATCGCCAAGTACTCGAGCGCGCACTCGTCAAGTATGCAAAATAGTTGTCAGCGCACTGTCGTCCATTCGCCCTTCGGATCGGTCAGAACAAGAAGGAAAACGACGCCGCACCGTACGCTACGGCCAACCCTACGAGAATCCATCCGACATACGATCTGATGGACAGTCTGCGAGTGCGATGCCATCGCGGCGACGCTCGTAAGAATGCCCCTACGGCGCCCACCAAGAGCGTCACGCTCGGCAAGAACACCAAAAGGCGTCGATCCTTACGCGAGCAGACCAGCACGTCGGTGTCGAAACACTCGCCCCGCCGAGAACCCAACACCACAAGTGCCACTATCATCACAATCACAACCAGGACGATCGAGACTGCGTAAGTGATTGTCCTCCTGCCGATTTCCCGCTCGGCCCCTGCGGCAAGACCGGGTTGTTCAGTCATCGAGGAAACCCTCCGCTGTATTTCACGCCGACCCATTCAGTATCGCAGTAGCGTTTCGCTCACGCTCGGCGCCCAGAGGCATTCGTGGGCCAATCGACCGCGCCGTCGTGATGATTGATCTGTAACCAGTCATACCTCCCGCCATACTCGCCTTGTCCTGATTTCAAATCGACTCTTGTTATCCAGTCTAAATGTAGCTTATCTACATCAGTGGATGCAGATAATTGACCGTTTGGAGTATAGGATTGCTTCAGTTAAACGGCCGCGTCACCACAACGCACAACCTCGAGGAGTCACCGATGCTCTTGCGTCTGCCAGGTGTTTACCCTCCACAGGAAGATACGTGGCTGCTGGCCGACGCACTGGCTGCAGAGAGACTAGGACGGGACTCACGGGTACTGGATCTCTGCACCGGGACGGGGGCGCTGAGCTTGCGCGCCGCTGCAATCGGAGCCAGACATGTCACCGCCGTCGACATATCTCGTCGCGCAGTCGTCACCACCCAGTTGAATGCCATCCTGCATCGACATTCGATTCGAGTGATTCAAGGCGATCTGACTACACCCGTTCAAGACCAACGTTTCGACGTAGTCATTTCCAACCCCCCGTACGTTCCTGCGCACGACGACGTCCTACCCACTCGCGGCGTGGAGCGGGCGTGGGACGCGGGCGTAGACGGGCGAGTGCTTCTGGATCGGATATGCACACACGCACCCCGAGTGCTTGCCGAGTCAGGTGTTCTCTTGATAGCGCAGTCTGTGCTCAGCGGGACTGAGAAAACTCAGTCCATGCTGGAAGAACAGGGGTTATCTGTGGAAGTCGTGGCTCGCGCGGAGATCCCTTTCGGGCGCGTACTCTCCGCGCGGGCGGCACTGTTCGAGGCCCGCGGCCTCATCGCTCCGGGCCAGCGCACCGAAGAGATCGTCGTCCTTCGGGCCGCGAAATCAAGTCTCGACAAGGAGGTCATGTGAATCCCATGTCCGATACCGAACGCGACATGAGCACGGTCACCGTCACCGTGTGCCCGGACGGACCGATACTTGTTCGTGGTCCTGCAACCCTGATCGATGGCGCGGGCAATCCGATCGAACGAAAACGGGCAACGGTAGCGCTGTGCCGATGCGGTGGCACGAGTATCTCTCCGTTCTGCGACGGCACACACAAGAAAAGGAAGTCCATCCCTCGTGACCAGCGCTGAATGTGGACGTGATGTGGCGAAGCCATGTGAGCCCTCGGCGCGGCCTAGTCCACCAGAGGATGTGAGGTTCGAGAGTTGTAGCGAGCCATCATGATTCGCGGTGGGCCTGCAGAGGAAACCGGAACCAACTCGCCGGTCAGACTCGAACTCCAGTTTGTTCGCTCAACTGTGCAACCCTCGCCGCCAGAATTGAATTCTCGGCCTCGAGCGACAGTATTAACCGGATGCCGACCAAGTTGACACCGTCGTCGATCAGCGCAGTGATACGGGCCAGCGTCTCCAGGTCCGATTCGCTGTATCGGCGGGTTCCGCCTCCGGTGCGGGTCGGTGTCAACAACCCTCGTCGCTCATACAATCTCAACGTTTGCGGCCCGACTCCGGAAAGTTCGGCCATCACCGAGATTCCGTAAACGCCTCGAAGCGCGCGCGCCTGGGTCTCTGACGTCACGGTATACCTCCTAGGCGTCTTCATTGACCGTGCAACCTTAACATTCTCTGCATTTCAATCTAACGTCGCCAGCACAGATTTCATGAGTCCAGCAGTGTGCAATGCGAGCGCGCATTTGTCCCGTCAATTTTCCACCTCAGCTGTTGCCAATTATCTGCAGCTGCTGGTATAGATTTTGAGGGAAGGCGATGGGCGCAACCGTCGAAAGAACAGACAGATCTGAATGAACAGGCAGATCTAGTGTCACATCTGCAGAACGACGCCTCAGGCAGTGTTGACCACGCGACTCCAGGAGGCCCAATGACCAATCACGAGGGAAGCCGGACCAAGGCCTATCCGACAGTATCGAGAGTGCCTACGTTGATCGGGTTTCGAAACACGGACACCAATTCCAAACCGACCTGCCTGACACTGTAACGTGGTCCGAAGATGGGCGGTGCGATAAGCGCAGTGCTACAAGCAAACTGAACAGCACTAGATATGTTGCTGTCCAGCCCAGAGAAGTGTCGTCCAGATCCTGAAGTTTCTGCTTGATTTCCTGCATGCTCGGCGCGGTGACCGCACATTTCCTCGCGGCACCATTTACCTCTGTGAACATTCGTATACGGACACGTCCGAAACGGCGTGACACAAGACGCCGCAACACGAGACTCTGTCGATAGACACAGCGCCGAGAATGCTCGGGGACCACCCATCAGTCGCACGAATATCCTTGTAACTTATTGCGATGGAAAGGGATACATAGGTTGCATGCTCAGCAGACGACCGGAACACCCACGACTGTGCAGCACATGTTGGAGACACCATGACGACCGACAAAGATATCGCTACCGAGGCAGTTGATCTACCCAGGTGGCGGGATCGAAAACGGTATTGGTGGCCCGTGGCCTTGTTGATCCCACTGAGCCCATTCCTGTCCTGGTTGCTCGTCGATCGTCTGAGCTTGGGATTGTTCTGGGCGACCGGGGCATGGATTCTGGTACTGATCATTCCGATCGTCGACTTGATTTCAGGTAGAGACGGCCAGAGCCCGCCGGATCATGCAATTCTACCGCTGCAAGAGGATCGCTATTATCGTTGGTGCACCTACCTTTTCGTGCCACTACAGTATGCCGGGTTGACGTTTGCGTGCTGGTGCTGGGTGAACGCCCCCATGGCGATGGGTGAGAAGATCGCCCTCTCCATGACAGTCGGAATCGTAGCCGGCGTAGGAATCAATGCCGCACACGAGCTCGGACACAAAAGCGAAGCCGTCGAGCGATGGTTGGCAAAAATTGTTCTCGCACAATCGTTCTACGGGCATTTCTTCGTCGAACACAATCACGGGCACCATGTCCGAGTGGCAACACCGGACGATCCAGCCAGCGCTCGGTTCGGCGAATCATTCTGGATGTTTTTGTCACGCAGTGTAATCGGCGGATTGAAATCGAGTTGGGCGATCGAAACAGCGCGTACGCGCCGACGCGGAAAACTCAGCTGGGGTGCGCAGAACAGCATCGTTCAGACATGGGTGATGAGCATCGTCTTATTCGGTGGACTGATCGCAGTGTTCGGCTGGCAGATCGCCCCTTGGCTGGCACTCCAAGCGATCGCCGGGATTTCATTTTTGGAGGCGGCAAATTACATCGAACACTACGGACTGCTACGCAAGCGCAGATCCGACGGCAGTTTTACGAAAGTCCGACCGGAGGACAGTTGGAACAGTGATCACATCGTCAGCAATGTGTTCCTCTATCAACTTCAACGTCACAGCGATCATCACGCCAACCCACGCCTGAGATACCAATCATTGCGAAGTAGCCCGACGGCACCGCAACTGCCGGCGGGATACGCGGTAATGATCGTCTGCGCTTGGATACCCCCGTTGTGGAGGTGGCTCATGGATCGCCGTGTTCTCGCCTACTACGACGGTGATCTCACCCTCGTCAACACGAAAGCGACTTCACGATGAACGCGCACACCGGTGAGGAAAGGCACGGCTCCACTCCCCCTGCAGGAACGACGGACCGCAGTAAAATACCGCCCGCCCCGGAGATCATCGCAGCGGTGGAATTCCTCCGCACGCAACCTGACGCAGCAAGCATCCGGCGCCGATATCTTGAACTGATAACACCAGGCAACGAGCGTGACGGCACCACCATCGACTACACCGCCGCTGAGCGCTACCTCCTCGCGACCGCTGCACGATACAAACGACAAGTACGCCTCGGTTCCCCCGCAGAGCAGGATTCCGGAGAGCAAGGTTTCACGAAGCAGGACGACACCGACGGAAGATGATTCACAGCATTTCAACCGTCGAGATCCGGGAAGCGTCGAGCCGCAAAAAGCTTCTGACGACGGGAAAGTAGGATCTAGTACCGTTCGATGCAGGTAGGACTTAACAGCAGACCCCGAGGTGCACAAACGATGTCTTGGCCAGACAATGCCCTGACAGAACCCGCAGCTGTTTTTGCGGCGTTGGCCCAGATTCTTTACTCCGCGACAGACGATGCCGACGTGTACAACGCGATCTGTTCCGCCGCGGTCGAATTGATTCCCGGTTGTGATCATGCCAGTTTGATGCTGCGCCGTGGGAACACCACCGTCACCGTCGCTGCGAGTGATGAGATGGCCGCTTTTGCAGATGATTTGGAGCGCGCCACCGGAGAAGGTCCGTGCCTTGACGCTCTCGAAACCGAAACACCACAGCTCGAGTCGGATCTGCGCACTCCGAACCAGTGGCCTGAATTTGCGCGGCAAGCTCTCTCGAAGACTCCGATCCGTGGAAGCATGGGGTTCCGCCTACTCGTCGACCGACGCAAAATCGGTGCTCTCAACCTCTTCTCCGATACACCGGGAGCGTTCACGGAGGACATAGCCGACGTGGCTATTGTTCTCGTCTCCTTCGCGTCTGTGGCAGTCACTGCGTTGTCGCGAGGAGAGGATGCCGAATCGCTGCGGCGAGGTCTGACCGGTAGCCGTGAGATCGGCCAGGCCGTCGGTTTGCTGATGGGATTACACGGGGTATCGAGCGACGCAGCATTCGAGATTCTGCAGAAGACTTCGCAGAACATGAATGTCAAGGTCGCAGACCTCGCTCGCGACGTCATCGTCCGGCATCGATCTACTCTCGACTGACCGGCTCGCTGTCTCCTGAGAAAGTTGGCGCGAGACGGTTGCCTTGCAGCCGGCAGCATCATGTCTGGCCCGCTGGGATAGGATCTGTTTCAGTTCTTCGTCAAGCATCGGCAACGGACGTTTAATTCCCATGCCGTGCTGCCCTGCAACGGCCACCTCGAACAGGTAGGTCAATCATTCCCCTTACGTCGAAGCACTCGGAAACATATAACGACGCATTGATCGCGCTGGCCGCTGCAACCCAGCGTCCGGCCAATGTTGTCAACCTCGCCGGCGATTACGCCATCCGTGTCGATCTCGAGTACAGCCGCTACGTACTGGCCACCAACACTGCCGAGGGTCTGTCGGACGAAACCTATCCCGCCGGCTCGTGGTTGGTTCGTATGTTCCAATCTCAAATCGGCGGCCTCCCAGACGAACTACTCGCCGACGCCACCGATGAATGGCTTATCGACGCATTCGATTCCGTTCTCAGGCGCCTCGAAGCCGACGGAAAGAAGATCTTCGCGGACGCGGACTTCGGAGACGTCAGCCTCCTGAAGCCGCCAACACACGTGATATCGGTGCACTCACAGATCACCCCGGCCCCTCGGCTGCGTTGCACGACTGATGGATCTGCTGTGCAGGAATAAGTCTCACTCGATCGAATACGAACCAGATCGAAACTGTGTCGCTATCGCCGTTGCTCCGAACCACGCGCTTTGCCGCATTCCAGCAATGTGGATGTCAGCCGAGCGCTTCCCCCACCAAGAACGCGACCTTCTGCCGTTCCACATCCACGTCGAAGTCGGCGTCGCGGGCGGCGATGCGCGCGATCAGCTCCGTCACCGCAGCGTGGATCGTCTGTCGCAAGAATCCGCGTGGGTCGGAATCTCCCAGGACGTCGGCACTGTTCATCTGGATCTGCGCAGTGATCGTGCGCCGCGCCAGAAAAACACGCGGGGACCGGACACCAGTCGGATCAGTCACCGTCGTGATGTCGCCACCGACGATGACAAACAGGTCGAAGTCGTACTGGAACTCCACGTTCCGCAGCTGCCACTTGATCCGACTCAACTCTTCGAAGTAGGTCAGCGGTATCGACGGGCCGCCGAACACCGATCTGAACCTGAGCCGATGCGTCATCCGGCCACACCGATCGAAGGCTCACTCACGGTTCGCTCCGACGGGGCGCGGGTCGACAGCACCGTCCGGCGTGGCGACCTCCCAGTACAGGTTGGATGGCCCGACCAAGATGAGTGGGTCGACCCACTCGGCAACGACCTCGACGATGACGTCCTCGAGTTCCACTCGTGACCAAATCCGCGGCCGGACCGGAACCGCAGGCTCCCAGCCGTCCTCACCCCAGATGACCCCGAACAGTTCCCGCTCATCACCGAGCTGCCTATCCAACGTGAACGCATCAGGGCCGTCGAATCGCGCCCAGACATCGAACGTGCCGTGCGCGTCCTGGTCGACGAATACCTCGATGATCACGCCATCAATTCGGGCAGACGCTGTGTTGCGTATCGTTTCGAGCCGAGCGGCCACGACCAGCGACGCGGTGTCGAGGACGGCTCTCAGTGCGGCGCGGTACTCAGTTGCTTCCACGGACTCAGCATATCCGTGCCGTTCCCGGAGCAGTTCACCCTCGGAGCAACAGCATGCCCCTACAGCAGGAGAACACTAAATCTATTGATCGGCAACGGATCTCGCGAGATCGTGTCAAGATGTCCGATCACGGTCCCTCTCCACAATCCAGGCTGCAACCTGCGCCCGCGAGGTGAACCCCAGTTTTGTCAGTATGTGCTCCACATGCCCCTGGGCGGTGCGCGGTGAGATCACCAGCCGATCGGCGATGGCCTGGTTGGTCAGACCTTGGGCGATGAGATCGGCGACTTGGCGTTCCCGCTTGGTCAGTCGCGTCGAGGCGTCCATGCCGGATCCGGCTGCGTCGGAGAGCCGTTCGTGGAGGGCGTAGGAAATTGCAGCTTCGAGTCCGAAGCCTTGCCCCTTTCGGAAAGCCGCCGCGAATGCTTTGTCTCCGAGCTTCTGACGCGCCTTCTGATCGCATTCCTGGTGATAGACAAGTAAGTTGGAATGAATAATCGCGGTGCTGCCCATTGCGTGCGCCAACCCATCCGCCGCTCCCATCAACACTGCGGCTCTGGTGGCGTCGCGCCGCCCGCACTCGATCCAGGCCATCGTCTCGAGGCAAGCTGCTGCGACGCGTGGGTGGTGTACCAGGCGGGCCAACTTCAGCGATTGCTCGAGTAGCCGCATCGCACGATCGGTATCGCCTTTTCGCCACACGGCGATGCCGAGGGCCCACAACGAGAGCGACCGATACATCTTCTCGCCATAGTGGTCCGTGATCGAGAGGACACGCTCGAGACATTCGATTGCCCTGTCCATCTGGCCGCTCAATCCATAGGCCAACCCCAACGAATACAACGCACCTACCTCGAGCGTCCGATCGCCGTGACGGCTGAATCCGGCGGCGGCGGCTTCGAGAAGCGAGGAAGCGCGCCTGGGGTCACCACTGTAAAGAGCATGCATTCCGTCGGCGAAGTCAACGAGTGGGCGCATCATCGGGTCACGCGTGTGAGCGGTGAGACTCCGTGCCTCCTCGACGCGGCCCGCCCCGGCCCTGAGGTCACCTTGAATACTCGCCATCAGCGTGGCGAAGTAAAGACCCTTGGCCCAGTCGAGGGTGAATTGGCCGCTCTGACGGGCAAGCAAGTGGTCGATCCAGTGCCGGCACTCGTTGTACAGGCCTTGGGAGCTCCAGAAGAAGGACAACGCGACAGCGGTTCGCAGGCCGGCGACGGGATCGTCGACGACGCTGAATTCGAGGGCTTCCCGCAGGTTCGGTTGCTCGCGCTTCAGACGCGCGATCCAGTCGAGTTGGCGGTCGCTGACCCACTCGGCCTCCGCGTCGAGCGCCAACCGTTCGTACCAGTCCCGGTGCCGGCGGCGCAGTTCCGTTAGATCGCCGGACTGCTCGAGCTTCTCGTAGCCGTACTCGCGCAACGTCTCGAGCATCCGGAACCGCACCACCGACCCATGTTCCTCGCGAATCAGAATCGACTTATCGACCAATGACGTCAACGTGTCGAGAAGCGCGCCCGGATACTGGTCCGCGCTGCACACCTGCTCCGCAGCATCGAGTTCGAAACTACCCGCGAATACCGCCAACCGACCCCACACCAGTTGCTCACTGGCAGTACATAACTCGAAGCTCCAGTCGATACAGAGCCGCAACGTCTGCTGCCGCGACGGGGCGCCCCGGATACCTCGAGTCAGCAGCGCGTATCGATCAGTCAATCGCTCGAGAATCTGCTCGAGCGACATCGCCCGCAATCGCGCCGCCGCCAGCTCGATCGGCAACGGCAGCCCGTCGAGCCTGCGGCAGATCCCGGCCACCGTCTCCGCGTTCTCCTCGGTGAGCACAAATCCCGGAACTGCCGACGCGGCGCGCTCGCCGAACAACGACACTGCATCGTATTTAGACAATCCCCGGAGCGACGGCTTCCGCTCGGGCTCAGGGACGCCAAGCGGCGGAACCCGCAGCACCGCCTCCCCACCGATGTCGAGGGGTTCGCGGCTGGTAGCCAGAATCCGTAGCGACGGACAGACGCGCACCAGGGTCGCGGCCAATTCAGCGACGGCATCGACCAGCTGTTCACAGTTATCCAGAACCAGCAGCAATTCCCGCGGTTCGAGAAACTCGATCAGCATCTCCGGTACCGGTCTCGCCGACTGGCCCCGCAGTCCCAGCACACCAGCCACTGTTTCGATCAGCAACGACTCGTCACGCAGCTCGCCCAACTCGACGACCCGGACGCCATCGTCAAATTCGCTGTGCATCCCCGCCGCGAGCCGCATCGCCAGCCGCGTCTTTCCGACCCCGCCGATCCCGGTCAACGTCACCAACGGGCCAGCGGCGAGCAGGTTCTTCGCTTCGGTCAGCTCGCGTCGGCGGCCCACAAAGCTGGTCAGTTCCAGCGGAAGCTCCCCCGTCGTGCTCGGAGTAAAGGCACCTGAACGTCGCAGTCGACCTTCAGGGCCAGGTCGCCAGCCGCCGCCCGGTTCGCCGGGTTCGCCGGGTTCGGCACGTAGGGACATCTCGTCGACCGGGAAATCGTAGTGCCGTTGCAGTTGCCGCAGTTGCTCGCCGAACTCCGCGGCAGTGACTGGGCGCGCGCCGGGCGTCCGCGACATCGCGCGAGAGATTACTTCGGCCACGTCGTCGGGGATCCCATGGTCACGCAAGTCGGGTACCGCTTGCTTGGTGATCCGCAGAAACTGCGCGACAACTTGCTCACCGCTACGACGCTCGAACGGGGCGTGACCGGTGAGAGCGCTGAACAGGACAGCGCCAAGACCGTAAATATCGGCCGCTGGACTCGACGGATCTCCCCCCAGCACCTCCGGCGCCGTATATGCCGGCGACCCGGTGACGACCCCGGTGGCAGTCTCGAAACCACCGGTGATATGCGCGATACCGAAGTCGGCCAACTCCGGTTCGCCGTACTCGGTGAGCAGGATGTTGGCGGGTTTGATGTCGCGGTGCAGGATGCCGAGCCTGTGCGCCGACTCCACCGCGCCCGCCATCTTCACCCCCAGGCGGAACGCCTGATCCAACGGCAGCGGACCGTCGCGTCGAATCCGAGCATCGAGGGAATCCCGCGGGTGATACGGCATCACGATGAACGGACAGCCACTGTCGGTGGCGCCGACCTGCAAAATGTTGACGATGTTCGGGTGTCCGGTCAACCGGCCCATCGCTTGCTGTTCCCGGAAGAAGCGAGACCTGTTCTCCTCGTCGAGATCAACCGTGAGCACCTTCACCGCAACCGGGCGATCCAAATCTGCCTGCATGCAGCGGTAGACGACGCCGAATCCGCCGCGGCCGATCTCCTGGACATCGTCGAAGCCGGCACTTCCCAGTTCCACGGCCGACGGCGGCGGGTAACGCTGAGTGCCGAGCGAATCACCTTCACCCATCGGACGGCCTACTCACTCCGTCGGCACCTAACTCCTGGCCACTGGTCCCGACGGCACGACCAGCGCCCTTCAACCCTATCCCTCACCAGTCGTAGAGGATCGTCATCACTGCCGCAATCTGATTCAATGGAAAGATGTGCAGGTGGCTGGCATATTCAGGTGAACCGATCCTTGCGCATGACCTCTTGTTCCGGCCAAAACACTCGCTAATCGACCAGAGCCTGCATTCTCGTCTCGGCGCGACAACAACCAACGGCGACGGCTTCGGAATCGGTTGGTACGGAGAGGGCAGCGAGCCTGCCCTGTTCAAGAGCATTGAACCCGCGTGGAACGACTCGAACCTCCGCGAGGTCACCAGCCAATTGCGGACGGCGGTGCTCTTCGCTCACATCCGTGCATCAACCGGTACTCCGGTGCAGCGCAGCAACTGTCACCCATTTCGACATGGCAATTGGATGTGGATGCACAACGGTTCCCTGCGCGGGTTCCATGAGATCAAACGCGAATTGGTGACCGCCATCGATCCATCGCTCTTCCCCGACTTGGAGGGCTCCACGGACTCGGAAACTCTGTTCTTTCTCGCGCTCACCTTCGGCTTGACCGATGATCCGTTCGACGGCGTTGCCAGAGCGGTCGGGTTTGTCGAGCAGACAGCCCGCGCCCACGGAATCGACAATCCAGTACAGATGACGGTCGCTACGACGGACGGAACATCAACCTGGATCTTCCGCTATTCGACTGAAAGACAATCAAGGTCGCTCTTCTTCTCCACCGAGATCTCCACGCTGCGGAAACTCCATCCCGAAGTGGAAGCATTGCACCACCTTGGTGAGGAAGCACGAATCGTCGTTTCCGAACCACTGCGCGACCTTCCGGGAGCGTGGAACGAGGTGCCGGAATCGGCTGCGGGTGTCGTTCAAGCGGGACGGGACGAAATGCGGGAGTTCGAGCCAATCCCTACGTGAGTGCCGGTTCGACATCGACATCCACTCAGACAAACAAAAAATGCGGCTCCGGATTTCTCCGGAACCGCATTTTTGCTCTTCGGTCGGGCTGACAGGATTTGAACCTGCGACCACTTGACCCCCAGTCAAGTGCGCTACCAAGCTGCGCCACAGCCCGTCCGCGCCCTTGTTTCGGGCGCTTGGAAAGATTACATCAGAGACGGGCTGAAGTACCAATCGGCTGGTCAGAGCCTTTTTAGTACTGTTTGGACGCAGAAACTAGCGGCTCTTACGGTCGCGCTTCTCGCGCACTCGGACGGATACGCGGATCGGGCTGCCGTCGAAGTTGAACTCTTCACGCAGACGTCGCTCGATGAAGCGACGGTAGCCGGCCTCGAGGAAGCCCGTGGTGAAGAGAACGAATGTCGGCGGGCGCGTGCTTGCCTGCGTCGCGAACATGATGCGAGGCAGTCGGCCACCACGCATCGGCGGCGGTGTTGCTGCCACAACTTCCTTGAGCCAGGTGTTCAGGCGACCCGTGGGGATGCGCTTGTCCCAGGACTCGAGAGCCGTGTCGAGGGCCGGCACGAGCTTCGCCACGGCGCGACCGGTGTGGGCGGAGATGTTGACTCGCTGAGCCCACGGAACGCGGACCAGATCGCGGTCCACTTCCTTGTCCAGCATGAGTCGACGGTCCTCGTCCACGAGGTCCCACTTGTTGAATGCGATCACCAATGCGCGACCCGTGTCGGCCACCATGCTCAGAACACGGAGGTCCTGCTCGGTGATCGGCTCGTGTGCGTCGATGAGCAGGATCGCGACCTCAGCGGCCTCGATCGCGCTCTTCGTGCGCAGCGACGCATAGAACTCGGCGCCGCTGGCATGGCTGACGCGCTTGCGCAGACCAGCCGTGTCGACGAAACGCCAAGGGCGCCCGCCGAGTTCGACGATCGAGTCGACCGGGTCGACGGTGGTGCCGGCAACGTTGTGTACGACGGACCGCTCGTCGCCGGACAGCTTGTTGAGCAAGCTGGACTTTCCGACGTTCGGCTTTCCGACCAGAGCAACACGACGCGGGCCGCCGCCAGGGATGCCTTCACGCGGGGTTTCCGGAAGCTTCTCCAGAACCTCGTCGAGCAGGTCGCCGGTACCGCGGCCGTGCGTCGCACTCACGGAGTACGGCTGACCGAGACCCAAGGACCACAGTGCGGCGACCTCGGACTCGGTGCGTCCGTCGTCCACCTTGTTGGCAACGAGAATGACCGGGGTCTTGGAACGACGCAGCACCCGAGCCACAGCTTCATCCGTCGCGGTGGCGCCGACAACAGCGTCGACGACCAGGAGAATGGCGTCAGCCGTTCCCATGGCCAACTCGGCCTGCCGAGCAACGGCCTGCTGAAGGCCCTTTGCGTCGGGCTCCCATCCGCCGGTGTCCTGGACGAGGAAGCGTCGGCCGGCCCAGTTCGCCTCGTACGAGACACGGTCACGGGTAACGCCGGGGATGTCCTCGACTACCGCTTCACGGCGGCCGATGATGCGGTTCACGAGCGTCGACTTGCCGACGTTCGGTCGACCGACAACAGCCAAGGTCGGGACGGCAATGTGCGCTTCGCCTTCGCCGTCCGCTTCGAGATCGGCGTAGTCCCACTCCGATTCCTCGGACCAGGTTCCGTCGCCGGCAAATTCGGTTACCAGATCGTCGCTCACTGCACTGCTCCAGTTCTGTCGCTGACCACCAACAGCAGCTTGGCGATCACATCTTCAATGCCCAATTCGCTCGTATCCACCAGGATGGAATCCTCGGCAGGGCGCAACGGCGACACTGCCCGAGTCGAATCGAGATGGTCACGGCGCTGCACATCAGCCAGCACCGCTTCGTAATTGTCTTCGCGGCCTTGGCCGACGTTCTGCGTATTGCGGCGTGCCGCACGGGTTTCCGCCGATGCGGTCAAGAAGATCTTGACGTCCGCATCAGGGAGTACGACGGTTCCGATGTCGCGTCCTTCGACGACGATCCGGTCTGCGCCCGCCGCCAACTCACGCTGAGTGGCAACCAGCAAGTCGCGAACCTCGGGCACGGCCGACACCGCGGAGACAGCCTTGGTCACCGCGTCGCCGCGGATCTCCTCGCTGACGTCCGCGCCGTCGAGATGCACCTGCTCGTTGCTCGGATCGGTACCGATGGACCAGGGCAACGCCGCAACCGCAGCGGTGATCGCCGCAGCGTCAGTCAGATCGATTCCCTGACGCAGCACGTGCAGGGTCGCGATCCGGTAGATAGCTCCGGTGTCGAGGTAGCGGGCGCCCAAACGCTGCGCCAACGCACGGGAGACGCTGGACTTGCCGGTTCCGGACGGTCCGTCCATCGCGACCACTAGCGGCATGGACGAATCGGTCACAGGCCGACCGCCTCGTACAGTCCACCGACCTCGCTACGACCGAGTACGCGCTGCGTTCCCGGACGCTGATCGCCGAGAGCGACAACTCCGACGTTGGTGCGAACCAGGCGGACAACAGGGTGACCGACGGCATCGAGGAGGCGACGCACGATGTGCTTGCGACCTTCGTGCAGAACGAGCTTGACGAGCGTCTTGCCCTCGTTGATCTCGAGCACAGTGAATGCGTCCACCTTGGCCGGACCGTCGTCGAGGGTGACACCGTCACGCAACTGCTTACCGGTGCTGCGCTCGACAACGCCGTGAACGGTGGCGAGGTACGTCTTCGGAACCTCGAACGACGGGTGCATCAGGCGGTGAGCGAGATCGCCGTCGTTGGTGAAGAGGAGCAAGCCCTCGGTGTCGGCGTCGAGACGGCCGACGTGGAACAGTCGCTGACCGGACTGAACGCGCTCGGAGACGATGTCACCGACACACGGGCGACCGAGGTCGTCAGACATGGTGCACTGCCATCCACGCGGCTTGTTCATTGCCAAGTAGACGAGGTCCTTCTGCACGACAACACGAACGCCGTCGACGCGGACTACTGCGTTCTCGGGATCAACACGCAGACCCTGCTCCACCACGATGCGGCCGTCGACCTCGACGCGACCCTGGTCGATCAGTTCTTCTGCTGCACGACGTGATGCGACGCCGGCCTGAGCCAGGACCTTCTGCAAGCGGACGCCGTCGCCCTTCGGCGGGCCGTCGTGCTTGGTGACCTCGGCGTGCTGATGACGCGCAGGCTTGGCGTTGGACACCAACGGGTTCTGGGAGACGACGCGCTGCGGCTTCTCCGTCTTCGGCTTGCCACGCTTGTTGGTTGCCGCCGGTGTCGGGGCTGCCGGCCGCTTGCGCGGAGGTCCGTCGAACTTGGATCCACGAGGAGCGTTTGCCCAGGCAGTGCCGCGAGGGGCCTCGGGGCGTGCGCCGCGCTGATCGTCGCTGCGACGGTCAGCACCACCGCGCGGTGCGCGACGGGCATCAACGTGAGGGGTACGACGGTCATCGCTGCGGGGGCCGCGACGATCGTCATTGCGCGGGCCTCGGCGGTCATCGTTGTAGCCACCACGACGGTCGTCGGTGCGTGCCGGACGACGGTCGTCGTTGTAACCACCACGACGGTCGTCGGTCCGTGCGGGACGACGATCATCACTACGTGCGGGACGACGATCATCACTGCGTGCGGGACGACGATCATCACTGCGCGGGGGACGACGATCATCACTGCGCGGGGGGCGCCGATCATCATTGAATCCACTGCGACGGTCATCCGTGCGGGGGCGGTCGGATCCGGCATTGCGGTCGTATCCGGAAGTACTGCGGGAAGTGTTGCTGCGTCCACCACGGGGGGCTTCGCTGCGTGCGCCACGGGGGGCGTCACTGCGTCCACCACGGGGGCTGTCGCTACGACCACCGCGGGGGGCATCGCTGCGTGCGCCGCGGGTGTCGCGGGAGTTGTTACGGTCCGGTGTGCCATCTCGGCGAGCGGGATTGTTCACTTTTTTCCTGTCAGTTTTCAGCTGTTTCCCGACTGTGGTCGGGTCTTTTCTTTCTGCTGACGACGGCGGGTTTTCCCCGTCAGTCGTCGTCGACTTCGGTGTCCACCACGTCGGTGGGCACGTCGGCCTTGTTCATTCTCGCAAATCGCGGATCGGATTCGAGGCTTTCGCTGATGTCGTCGATCAGGTCGACATCAGGCAAAAGCGGTGCCAACTCCGGGAGATCGCTCAGCGAGCTCAATCCGAGCCGTTCGAGGAACAGTTCGGTTGTGGAGTACCGTGTCGCGTTGGTGTCCGGGTCTGGCCCGGCTTCCGCGATCAGTCCGCGGGCGAGGAGTGTGCGTACCACCCCGTCCACGTTGACGCCTCGTACTGCACTGATCCGCGCACGAGTCAACGGTCCACGGTATGCGACTATCGCCAAAGTTTCCAATGCTGCGCGGGTCAGTTTGGTACGTGCGCCGTCCAGCAACAGCCGTTCGACGTAGGGGGCGAATTCTTGCCGCGTGTAGAAACGCCATCCGTCGCCTGCGTATCGCAGGTCTATGCCGCTGCCACGGGCGGTAAGTGCAGCCGACATCAGTTGCAGTCGCTGCTCGACGCGAGCCGGATCGGTACCGGTCACGGAGGCAAGTTGCGCCACCTCCGCCGGTGAATCGACTACGAGCAGCAGCGACTCGAGCACAGCGTCGAGTTGAGTGTCGTCCAGCTCGAAAGCGAGAGCCGAATCACCCTCACCAGAGTCTTCTACCTGCACAGATTCCGTCGCGGCGGGATCGAGACTCATCGGTAGTCCTCCTCGGTGACGGGGGTTGATTCCTCGCCGGTCCAGGTAATGAGCAGTGGCCCGAGCGGCTCGGGTTGGTCAAAGACAATGGTGCGCCGACGGTACAGCTCGAGCAGCGCCAGGAAGCGGGCGACAATCGGGGCGGCGTCGTCGCAGTCCTCGATCAGGTCCGGAAACGGTACCCACTCCCCTGTGCCGCGGGCACGCAGAAGTTCGAGGATGAACTCCGCTTGTTCGGGGATCGAGATATTGGACACATGCAGGTGATCGAGGCTGACTGTGGGAACCGGCCGGGGTGCGAAAACGGCTGCGGCGATCTCGGCGAACTTGTGCGAATCCACTCCGAGCAGCACTTCGGGAAGGAGATCGGCGAACTGGTCCTCGACGGCAACGGAGCGGGGGTATCGCCGCAATGCTGCTTCCTCGAGTTCACCGAACAGCGTCGCAACTTGCTTGTAGGCGCGGTACTGAAGGAGCCTGGCAAAAAGAAGGTCGCGGGCTTCGAGCAGAGCAAGATCCTCGGCGTCCTCGACTTCGCCTGCCGGCAGGAGCCTGGCGGCTTTCAGATCGAGAAGTGTCGCGGCGACAACAAGAAACTCCGTCGTCTGATCGAGCCCCATCGCACTGCCGAGTTGCCGGGTGTACGCGATGAAATCGTCGGTGACGGTGTGCAGCGCTATCTCGGTGACGTCGAGTTGGCGTTGGTTGATCAGGGAAAGCAGCAGATCGAACGGCCCTTCGAAGTTTCGAAGCGTTACGCGGAACTCTGCAACTGCTGGGGATGAATCTTCTTGCGGTGGAATCAGTTTCACTAACGACCAGACCGGTGGATTACTTCGCGGGCCAGCGCCCGATACGCCTCGGCTCCGGCAGATTTGGGTGCCCAGGTGGTGATCGGCTCGCCGGCCACGCTGGTTTCGGGGAAACGCACGGTGCGGTTGATCACGGTGTCGTAGACAACGTCGCCGAACACCTCGACGACGCGCGCCATCACCTCACGGGCGTGGAGTGTGCGCGAGTCGAACATCGTGACGACGATACCGGCCAACTCGAGTTTGGAATTGAGCCGGTCGTGAACCTTTTCGACGGTGTCGTTGAGCAGCGCCAGACCGCGCAGGCTGAAGTACTCGCATTCCATCGGAATGATCACCGAATCAGCGCAGGCCAAGGCATTGACCGTCAGCAGACCGAGCGACGGCTGGCAGTCGATCAGGACGTAGTCGTATCGATCCAGAACCGGATGCAATACGCGACCCAGCGTCTGTTCACGTCCCACTTCGGTAACCAGCTGAATCTCGGCCGCCGACAGATCGATATTGCTCGGGAGCAGATCCAGTCCGTCGATCCGGGTGCGCATCAGTACGTCGTCGATGGACACACGCGGTTCGACGAGCAGGTTGTGAACCGTCAGTTCCAGATCGTGGTGCTGCACACCCAACCCTGCGGACAGTGCGCCCTGCGGGTCCAGATCGACCAACAGCACGCGGCGGCCGTACTCCGCCAACGCCGCCCCCAGATTGATCGTGGACGTCGTCTTGCCGACGCCACCCTTCTGGTTACACATCGCGATGATCATCGCGGGACCGTGGTGCGGCAACGGGGTCGGCATCGGGACTTCTCGTACCGGCCTACCGGTCGGTCCGAGTTCTTCGACTGACGCAGTGTCCGACGAGGTCGGTAGGTCGAATATCGCCTCGGAATCGGCGGCAGGGGCAGGTTCGGTAGAGGGGTCGAGGTACTGGGTTGTGACATACGGCGGCGCTGACTCCGCCGCTGCTCGCTGCGATGTCGACACGGTCCGATGCTCCCCTGTTCTTTCGACGGTTGCTCTCGGCGCCGGCAACCCGTGGAATACCCGGCAATACCGAATTCCGACAGGCCGAATACTCACAAGAGTCGCTCGCGCGCCTTGAACGCTACCGCTTATTTCTCCGATTTCTCACGCAACACGCATTACACGCAGACGGCTAGCGCGCCCGGGGGTGTGCTTGCGCCCACACTTCACGTAGCGCTGTGACGGTGACCAAGGTGTAGATCTGGGTTGTGGTGACCGACGCGTGGCCCAGAAGTTCCTGCACAACACGAACGTCGGCACCGCCGTCCAGTAGGTGTGTGGCAAAGGAATGTCGCAGCGTGTGGGGCGAAACGTCAGCCGTGATTCCTGCGGCAGCCGCCGAGTCCTGAAGGATCTGCCAGGCACTCTGCCGGGACAACCGTCCACCTCGCGCGTTGAGGAACAGGGCAGGCAAGCCCCTGGTAGCCAGTGCGGGCCGGCCACGCACAAGATAAGCGTCGACGGCCTCGATCGCGGGCCGACCGATGGGCACCACGCGTTGCTTTCCGCCCTTGCCGTGGAGCACAACGGATCGAGAGTGGGTGTCGATGTCGTCGACATCGAGGTCGATGGCTTCCGAGATACGAGCTCCGGTGGAGTAAAGCAGTTCCAGGAGTGCGCGATCCCTCAGATCTCGGGGACCGTCTCCGGCTGCGCCACCACCGGACGCTTCCAATAGCGCGATGATCTGGTCGAGCGGAAGCGCTTTGGGGAGTTTGCGTCCGGGGGTCGGCGGTTTGACTGCCCGGGCCACGTCGACCGTTGTGAGTCCTTCAGCGGTCGAGAACTTGTGGAAACCGCGTACAGCGATCAGGGTCCGCGCGGCAGAACTCGGTGCCAACGCGACAATTCCGGCGTCCTTGTCCCCCAGCCGCAAATTCGTCACGAATTCCGTGATGTCGTTTTCAGCAACTCGCGAGACATTGTCGATGCCCCTGGCATTGAGGAATTCGACGTATCGATACAGATCCCGGCGGTACGAGAGAAGAGTATTGCGAGCGGATCCCCGCTCGACCGCTAGGTGGTCCAGAAATGAATCCACCTGTCTGGCAAGCATTTCAGGCCCTGGACTTGCGTTCTCCGAAGGCGGTCGGACGGTCCGGCCACGGAGCGTCGGCTGGTCGCAACTCTGTGCCGACAGCGCGTGCTGCCGCCAGCGCCATGATGCCGGACACCGCGGTGGCGTTCACCAGATCGCCGCGCAAGGCCATGTCGACGGCCTTCGCCAACGGCACCCGCGCAATCTGCAGGTCCGCCTCTTCGTGTTCGGGATCTTCCCGGTCGACGTCGTGCAACCCCTCGGCGAGGAAAACTCGCACAGCTTCGTCGGTGAACCCCGGCGAGAGCGCAACGTCGACAAGCACGGACCAACGATCAGCGCCGAGTCCGGTTTCTTCGCCCAACTCACGCGCGGCCGCGTCCAACGGACTCTCGCCAGGTGCGTCGAGAAGACCGGCCGGGATCTCCCACAACCGATGACCGAGCGGATGCCGGTACTGATGAATCAGAACAAGATTGTCGTCGGCGTCGATCGCCACCACCGCAACAGCGCCGTGGTGTTCGACGACCTCCCGGTCGGCGCGCTGACCTCCTGGCATCACCACGGAGTCCTTACGCAGCGCGATGATCGCGCCGGTGTAGATCGTGGTGGAGTCGAGGGTGTCGAATTCGTGCCGACCGGGGTCGCTCATGTGATTGCTAGACCTTTTCCGAAGATTCGGTGACGGCATCGAGTTCGGTCTCGGTTGCTGCGGTGTCGATGGTCTTCTCGGCGTGAACGTCAACGGGCAGACGCTCTTCGAGCTTGTACTTCAACGCCGCATCGATGAACGCCGAGAACAGCGGGTGCGGACGCGTCGGGCGGCTCTTGAGTTCCGGGTGTGCCTGCGTTGCAACGAAGAACGGGTGCTGCTCGCGCGGGTACTCGACGAACTCGACGAGATGGCCGTCGGGCGACGTACCGCTGAACTTCAAGCCGGACTTGGCAATCCGCTCACGGTAGGTGTTGTTGACCTCGAAGCGGTGACGGTGACGCTCGGACACATTTTCGGTTCCGTAAGCCTGCGCCGCAACCGAACCCTTGGTCAGCACTGCCGGGTACGCACCCAGACGCATCGTGCCACCGAGGTCGGCCTCGCCGGCGATCACGTCTTCCTGATCGGCCATCGTGGAGATGACGGGGTACTTGGTGTCCGGTTCGAATTCAGCCGAGTTGGCGTCCGTCAAACCGACGCTGCGTGCGGCTTCGATGACAACACACTGCAGACCGAGGCAGATACCGAGCAGCGGGAGCTTGCGTGCGCGGGAGTACCGGATCGCGCCGAGTTTGCCTTCGATACCGCGGATGCCGAAGCCGCCGGGGATCAGAATGGCGTCGACGTCGCCGAGTGCGGCCTGAGCACCTGCTTCGGTCTCGCACTCGTCGGAAGCAACCCACGAGATCTCGACCTTGGAACGATTGGCGAAGCCGCCCGCACGCAGAGCCTCTGTCACCGACAGGTACGCGTCCGGCAGGTCGACATACTTGCCGACCAACGCAACTCGGACGGTCTCACGCGGCTGGTGAACCCGATCGAGCAGATCGCCCCATACGGTCCAATCGACGTCACGGAAGGGCAGACCCAACTGACGCACGACGTACGCGTCGAGGCCCTCGCGGTGCAGAACCTTCGGGATGTCGTAAATCGACGGAGCGTCGGGAGTGGAGATGCAGGCGTCGACGTCGACGTCGCACATCAGGGCGATCTTGTTCTTGAGTCCCTGCGGGACGTCACGGTCGCAACGAAGGATGAGCGCGTCGGGCTGAATGCCGATGCTGCGCAACGACGCAACCGAGTGCTGCGTCGGCTTGGTCTTGAGTTCTCCGGACGGGCCGAGGAACGGCACAAGGGAGACGTGCAGGAAGAACACGTTGTCGCGGCCGACGTCGTGGCGGACCTGACGGGCGGCTTCGAGGAACGGCTGCGATTCGATGTCGCCGACAGTTCCACCGATTTCGGTGATGACGACGTCGGGGCGCACGCCCTGCAGATCCGGGCCGCTCATCTCGAGGATGCGTCGCTTGATTTCGTCGGTGATGTGCGGGATGACCTGAACGGTGTCGCCCAGGTACTCGCCGCGTCGCTCCTTGGCGATAACCGTCGAATACACCTGGCCGGTGGTGACATTGGCCTGACCCGAGAGATCGCGATCGAGGAAGCGTTCGTAGTGTCCGACGTCGAGGTCGGTCTCCGCGCCGTCTTCGGTGACAAACACTTCACCGTGCTGGAACGGATTCATGGTGCCCGGATCCACATTGAGATAGGGATCGAGTTTCTGCATGGTCACGCGCATGCCCCGCGCGGTGAGCAACTGTCCCAAACTGGAGGCGGTCAAACCTTTACCGAGCGAAGAAGCAACACCTCCGCTGACGAAGATGTGCTTGGTGGCGGTACGCGTGGTGTTGCGTGACTGTGGCAAAAGGGGCTCCCGTGACGACTGTGCAGGGCTTGGTCTGTTGAAGCAATGCTGGGGCCTGCCGACCCACGGGATTTCACGGTAACACCTATGGGGCCCCGACGCCTACTACGCGCCGAGTTTCGCCCCACGATGTGACCGGGGTATCAACTCGCGGGTGCACCGACGGTGATCGCCGCGGCTCCCGGGCCGGTTCCGTACCGCCCTGCTCCGCCGTTCAACTGCTCTTGCAAAGCCAGCGAGGTAGTGATCTTCCCGGCTTCACGATCAACGTTGTCGATAGTCGTCAGACCCGCTGAGAGCGCCGCATCGGCCCGTACAACCGCAATCGGACCATTGCCATCGGCCGAGCCCGGTCGACCCGCCAGGACCGTTCCTGCGCCGCGTCCGTCCAGCGCACCGGCAAAGCGGGCGATCACGGCGCCGCGATTACCGGAGGCCCCGTCGTCCGATGCGTTGTCGCCCGTGAGGACCACCGCGAGCTGAGCCGGCTTGACGACGCCGTCGTACGTGACGAAACCTGCGCTGCGCAACGTGTCGAGAGCCAGATTCAGCTCGTCCGGCGTGCTCTGCGGCTCACTGGTCGATCCGTTGAGCAAGAGGACTGATCCGAGCAGGTCACCGGCGAGGCTTCCCTGGTCGACCGCTCCCGTCTTGAGAGTGATGCCCGCGGGGATCACGTTGTTCACGACCGTCCGCAGACGGTCACCGCCGCTGGCGTCGGCAAACGAATCCGTCAACGACACGCGACCCGTCACGGCGCCGCCCGATGCCGCGATCAATCGCGTGACACCGTCCAGATCGCTCGGATCAGCGTCGGGTGCGGTCACCAGCACAACGGTCCGACCGGCGAGGGAATCACGTACGACGCGTCCGCCCACTGCCGAGTCGAAACCGTCGGCGGAGTTGAGTTGCTCTTCGAGATGATTGTTCTGTTCGTTAAGATTTTCGATCTCGTTCTGCAGATCAGCCTTGTCGTCGCGCAGGCCGGAGAGCAGCCCACTCGACAACATTCCGGATCCCAGAACAACGCCGATGGCGAGTGCCAAGAAAATAGCCGCAATCGAAATTGCGTGTTGACGCATAGAAATCACTTGAAGAGCCCCTGAACCCACAGCGCAAAGCTGTTCCATGTTGCGATTGCCCAGTCGAGAACTTCACTACCGGCATTGGATACGACCAGCGCGACGATCACCGCGACCAGTGCGGCGAGCACCAGAAGAGCAATAGCTCCCCCGGATACCCGACTGCGATACAGCGTTGCGACGGCTTTGGCGTCGACAAGTTTCGGACCGACCTTGAGTCTGGTCATGAACGCCGACGGATTGCTTTCGCGGCGAGCACGATCGAAGAATTCGTCGAGCGAGACGACGTTACCGACCGTCACGATCAGCGACGCGCCATGATGGTCCGCAAGCAACAAAGCCAGATCCGTCGGTGACCCCGTTGCCGGGAACGTCATCGCTCCGATGCCGAGATCCTGGATACGCGAAAGGCCGGCAGCATGACCGTCCTGGTCTGCAGGCAGAACTACCTCGGCGCCGGACTTCAGAGTGGCGCTGGTGATTTCTTCCGGGTCGCCCACGATGAGATCGGGGCGGTAGCCGGCTTTGCTCAGTACATCGGCGCCCGCACCGACGCCGATCATGATCGGCGAGTACTCCTTGATGAACGGCTTGAGGTTCTTGAGATCCGCCTCGTGATCGGGCCCGTCGGACACCACCACGACATGGCGGTCCTTGAGATTGATGTCGACGTCTGGCACGCCGATACCGTCGATGAGGAGCGGACTCTCGGTTCGGATGAACTCGATTGTGTTGCCGGAGAACGCTTCGAGGTGGTCGACGAGCCCGGTTTTTGCCTCGATCATCCGGTCGGAGATCTCGGCCTCGGACTGTTCCTCACCCTTGAGGAGGCTCTTTGTTCCGTTGAAGACCTCGCCTTCGTGCAGGCGAATCTTGCTGCCGTCCTTGATCGACTTGAATACCTCGCCGTCCGGCGCGTCGATCAGGACGATGCCGTTGGCGACGATCACCTCCGGGCCGAGGTTCGGGTATCTACCGGAGATGGACGGCGATGCGTTGACAACCGCGAGCACTCCGGCTTTCACCAGAGCGTCGGCTGTTCGCCTGTCGATGTCGAGCTCGTCCAGGACGACGATATCCCCGGGACCGACACGGCGTAAAAGCTTGGCCGTATTCCGATCGACCCTGGCGATGCCGCTGATCCCTGGCAACGACGTGGTGTTACGGGAGAGCAATGCGGGCATCTTCATGGCTTCGATGATGAACCCGAACCTGCCGCTATCGGTGGAGGCGCGCCGAACCAACTACCACATCAACCACAACTGCACCACGTATTGTTCAATCTGTGACGCGTGCCGCATTGGCTATTTCCAACAGTTCCTCGGCGTGCGCACGACCCGTTTCAGTATCGTCCAAACCGGCCAACATCCGGGCCAGTTCCACGACTCGATCGCTGTCCGAGAGTGTCCGAACACCACTGCTGACGACGCCGCCCTTGTCGTCGACTTTGTCGACTACGAGATGGGTATCAGCGAATGCCGCCACTTGCGGAAGGTGCGTCACCACAATCACCTGATGTGTCCGAGCAAGTTTGGCCAATCGGCGACCGATCTCGACGGCCGCACGACCACCGACTCCGGCGTCCACTTCGTCGAACACCATCGTCGCGCCCGTGTCGCTACCGGCAAGAACAACTTCCAAGGCGAGCATCACGCGTGAGAGTTCACCGCCCGACGCGCTTTTACTGATCGGCAACGACGGAGCGCCGCTGTGCGCCGACAACCGGAACTCCACCTCGTCTACGCCACCGGAGCCGGCATGCAGTTCCGCTCCCCCGACGTTCAGCGGAGCCGAATCCTGAGGACCGGCAACCTGCTGCCGAACACTGACTTCCAAACCGGCCCGGCCCATCGCCAGTCCGGCCAATTCCGCGCTGACGGCTTTCGACAGTTTTGCTGCCGCCTTCACTCGCGCCGCGCTGAGTTTGGTGGCCGCATCTGCCGTCAGTGCGGCGGATTCCTCGACCTGCTTGCTCAACAATCCGAGAGCATCCGACGATACGTCGAGTTTGGACAGTCGAGTACGAGCAGTGTCGGCCCATTCCAGAACTCCGTCGACGTCAGCGGCATACTTGCGCGTCAGCGTCTTCAGTTCGGATTGACGTGACAGCAGTGTGTTCAGAGCACCCGGATCAGACGGTAATCCAGCGAGGTAGGTATTGAGATCGCCGGCTACATCGGTGACAACCGCGATGGCATCGGCCAGCCGCGCACCCAATCCGTCCAAATCGGAATCGACGACGGACTCGATCCGCGCCCTGGCCTCCGACATCAGATCCAGTGCGGGCGAGACTCCGACATCAGCACTGGCCATGTCGTCACTACCGGCGAGCGCTGCATGTGCTTCCTCGGCTGCCGAGCGCAACGAATCCAGATCACTGAGGCGCCGAACCTCTGCCACGATGGTGGCGTCCTCGCCCGGTTCCGGTGCAACACCGTCGATTTCGTTGAGTGCGAAGGTCAGCTGATCCGCTTCCTGCGCCAGTTCGCGGGCCTTCGACGTGCGTTCGATCAGTTCCGAACGAGCGTCAAGCCATTCACGGCGATGCTTCCGGTAGCGCGTCAGGAGCGTTCCGATTGTCTTGTCGCCGAAGCGATCCAGAGCATTACGCTGCTGGTCGGGACGAAGCAGGCGGAGCTGATCGTTCTGGCCGTGCACGGTCAACAACGGGTCGGTGAACTCCGAGAGCACACCGGCCGGAACGCTGCGACCACCGAGATGAGCTCGCGATCGTCCGTCGCTACCGACGGTACGGACCGCGATGATGCTGCCGTCCTCGTCACGCTCGGCACCGGAGGACTCGAGAATCCGCGCGATCTCTCGTTCCGACGCCGGCGACAAGTCCGTGACGAACCTGCCCTCGACAACTGCGCGGGAGGCGCCCAAGCGCACCCGCCCGGCATCGGCTCGCGCACCACTGAGCAAGTGCAGGCTGGTGACAACCATCGTCTTACCCGCACCGGTCTCACCGGTCAGGACGGTCAATCCCTCGTGGAATTGCGCTGACGCCTCGGAGATCACACCCAGGCTGTCGATTCGGATCTCTGCGAGCACGTTTTAAGGCTTCCTTCCCCGCCACCCGGTCACCGGCAATTCAAACTTTCGCACCATCCGATCGGCAAACGGCGCCGAATCCAGTCGTACCCACTTGACCGGAGTCGCACCCCGAACAATCTCGACGCGTCCACCCGCAGGCAGTTCCAGCGTGCGGCGACCGTCGCAGAACACCAACCCGTCGTGACTGCCGGCAACGGTCTCCACCGCAATCAGAGACTCCGGACTGGTGACGAGTGGACGCGCGAACAGTGCGTGAGCGTTGCTCGGAACCACAAGTAGCGCTTCGAGTTCCGGCCACACCACCGGACCACCGGCAGAAAACGCATAGGCCGTCGACCCCGTCGGCGTGGACACCAGCACACCGTCGCAGCCGAATGCCGACACCGGCCGCCCGTCAACTTCGAGAACCACTTCGAGAACACCCAGACGCGAGCGGTTTTCGATACTCGCCTCGTTGAGAGCCCACCCGCGATCGATTATCTCGTCATCGACGCGAATCACAACGTCCAACGTCATCCGGTGTTCCACGCGGTATTCCTTGCGGACTACCTGCGCGAGAGCCTCTTCGAGATGCTCGGCCTCGGTCTCCGCCAGGAACCCGATGCGTCCGAGGTTGATTCCGAGAACCGGAATCGACGCTTCCTGAGCTAACTCAGCGGCACGGAGAAAGGTGCCGTCGCCGCCGAGAACCAGAACCATCTCGCAGCCGACTGCCGCTTCGGGACCTGGGTGAACAACTGTCACATCAAGATCCGGCGCCGAGAATCCCTCAGGCGCAGTCATTGCCTCGATACGCGAGCTGTCAGCTTCGTCGACCAGCACCCGCAGGCCAATGCCCGCGCTCTCGAAGATCTTTCCGACGCGTCTGGCAGTTTCGGCGATATCACGGCGACCCGGGTGTGCCACCAGGAGAATCTCGCGTGACTCACCCCCGGCAGTTGCATTCACTGCGGACCTTCCTCTACAGCTCTGCGGATAAGATCCTCGACCGACGGCGCATCGTCAGCCTGCTCCTGCGGCTCGGTTTCCTTCTTGAGCCACAGGAAGTACTCGACGTTTCCGGACGGGCCGGGCAGCGGACTCGCAACAACACCGGCGGTACGCAGGCCCACCTTGGCGGCAGCTTCGGACACTTCGAGGACAGCGGAAATCCGAAGCTCAGGGTCACGAACAACCCCACCTGCCCCGACTCGATCCTTGCCGACCTCGAACTGCGGCTTCACCATCGGAACAAGATCGGCGCCGTCTGCGGTGCACGCGACAAATGCCGGGAGCACAAGCTTGAGAGAGATGAACGAGAGGTCGGCAACAACCATGTCGACGGCCCCACCGATGGTTTCGGCGTCGATGGCGCGGACATTGGTGCGGTCGATGACGTGAACCCGCTCGTCCGACTGCAGTCGCCACACCAATTGGCCGTATCCGACGTCGACAGCAACCACTTCTTTGGCACCGCGGGTCAACAGAACGTCGGTAAATCCACCGGTCGAGGCACCGGCGTCCAGGCAGCGACGCCCCTCGACGCTCAGCCCTGATTCGCCGAAAGTGTCAAGAGCGCCAATCAGTTTGTGTGCTCCGCGGGAGGCCCAAGAGACTTCCTGCTCGACCTCGACCACGCGCAGCGGTGTTCCGGCTTCGATGGCCGTTGCTGGTTTGGTGGCAACGGCGCCCGAGATGAGGACCCGGCCGGCCGAGATCAACTCTTGTGCGTGATCGCGTGAACGTGCCAATCCACGACGAACGAGTTCAGCGTCGACGCGTGCTCTACGTGCCATGTCAGACCCTGTCCACAGACGCCAGTGCTTGGACCAGCACCTCGTGTGCTTGTTCCAGTAATTGCGCCTTGTGTGGAATCACGCCTGCTCCGTGCTGATCGTTCGGATCCTGATCGAGTTGCCCGAGACTCACGAGCAAAGCGTCGACGTCGGACCGAATACGCTCCGGGTCAACACCTCGCGACGGCCCAGGCACACCGGTGCCGGGGCTCGTGTTTTTGTTGTTCGATATCGGGGTGCTCATCGCGCACAACGCTAGTGCATGACCATTGGTTGCGCACACATCCCCACCCCGCGAGTCGAACACTCTTGCGAGAATTTACGCCAACCACGAATCTACGACGCGTTGCACATCGGCGTTCGATGCCTCGACGTTTTCGAATGCCGGATGTTCCCATGCCACGGGAGCGAGTGCGCGCAGCAGCGACGTCTCGTCCCCCACCATGGGTCCGTCCACGACCAGTGCCGTCCCGGACGCGGAGATGGTCCACTTCGAGTCGGTGCCGACCTTCGACAATGCGGCAGGCTGGTTCAGTGCGTCCAGGGTTGCAGCAATGTAGGTGGGGTGCTGTTCGAGCGGAGCGCGCAGAACATCAGCGGGCGTGCTGACACCGGTCAGAACAAGCAGTGAATCAATCGAAACAGCATGCGCGCCTTCAATATCCGTATCGAGGCGATCGCCGACGACCAACGGTTTGGTGCAACCGCTGCGGAGCAATGCATCGTTCATGAGCGGGGCCGCGGGCTTGCCGGCCACCAATGGTTCTACCTTGGTCGCTGCGCGCAGAGCCGCGACCATCGAACCGTTTCCGAGCACCAAACCACGCTCGGAAGGCAGCGTGGTGTCGAGATTGGCCGCCACCCACAGTGCGCCTGCGCGAATTGCGAGGCAGGCCTCGGCGAGGATCGACCAATCGGTTGCGGTCGAATGCCCCTGTACGACGGCAACTGGAGATTCGGCGAACTCACGAACCGGACGCAGTCCGACCCGCGTCACCTCGTCGGCAAGCGCTTCGGTGCCGACAACAAGGACCGCAGACCCGGGAGCGACCCGCTCGGCAAGCAAACGGGCAGCCGTCTGTGAACTTGTCACAACCCGGTCGTCGACAGAATCGAAGCCGAGTTCGGTCAGATGCGCAGACACATCCGACGGTGACCGGCTTGCATTGTTCGTCACGTAGTAGAGCGCTTGCGATCCCTGGCCCAGAGCACTCTGGGTACCAGGAATCGCGTGAGCGCCCGCGTAAAGCGTCCCGTCGAGATCGAGCAGAAGTACGTCGTACTGGCTGCGAAGAACCGTCACAGATCTTCTCCGGACAGCTCCGCCACCCGCTCTTCTGCATCCGTATCGCCCTCGAGATCCGCTGCTGCAGCATTGAGGAACCACTTCAGACCGTCTTCGACGCGGCCGGCCGCAACAAGTGCGTCGGCGTAGGCGTAGAACAGCCTGGCCGCAGACGCACCGGTGCGCTTTGCATCAAGATCGGCAGTCTGCAAGGTGACAACGGCCTGATCGAACTGGCCGAGATCCATCCGGGCGCCTGCTACGACCATCCGAAGCTCCGACGCTTCATCACCCGACAGCAGTTTGGCTTCGTCACTACGACCGAGTTCGATCGCCCGCTCGGGGCGACCCAATCCGCGTTCGCAGTCAGCCATCACTGCAATAAGTCCAGGACCGCCGGCCATACGACGAGCTGCACGCAGCTCGGACAATGCTTCAGCCCATTCACCGGCGTGATACGCAGTGATTCCGGCAGCTTCACGAACAACCGCGATTCGGCCGGCGCGCTGACGGGCAGCACGGGCATGGAGCAGGGCAAGTTCCGGATCTTCGTCGACCAACTTGCCGGCCATGACGAGGTGACGCGCAACTGTGTTGGCGTTGTCCTTGTCCAAGCTCAGCAGATCACGACGAACAGCCGGATCAAGTTCGGTCGGTTCTACGTTGTCTGGTAGATCGGGTTCGTCAGGGCGTGCTGCCTGACGCTGATTGCGGTCACCGTCGCGTCCACGAGGGGTAAATCCACCCTCGCCGCCACGACGCGATCCGCCGCTTCTGTCTCCTCCGCCGCTGCGGCGGTCGCCGCCACCGCTGCTTCGGGGACCACGCCCGTCGTTGTCACGACGGGGGCCACCTGAACGAGGCGCTCCTCCCCCACGGAAGGACCGACGCTCGTCGCCATTCTCCGACACAGTCTTTCCTTTCATACAACGCACGAAAGGGGACCCAGTATGTTGGGTCCCCTTTCGGTTAACGGGTGTTCGGCGGTGTCCTACTCTCCCACACCCTGTCGAGTGCAGTACCATCGGCGCTGAAGGGCTTAGCTTCCGGGTT